>NZ_JMQI01000076.1 GCF_000695625.1 Amycolatopsis rifamycinica | reverse complement strand
CCGGTGCTGGTGCGGCCGTCCTATGTGCTCGGCGGGCGCGGCATGGAGATCGTCTACGACGAGGAGACGCTGGCCGGCTACATCCGCCGCGCCACCGAGGTCACCCCGGAGCACCCGGTGCTGGTGGACCGGTTCCTCGACGACGCCATCGAAATCGACGTCGACGCCCTGTTCGACGGCGAGCAGCTCTACCTCGGCGGGGTCATGGAGCACATCGAGGAAGCCGGGATCCATTCCGGTGACTCCTCGTGCGCGTTGCCGCCGATCACGCTCGGGCACACCGACCTGCAGGCTGTGCGCCGCTCCACCGAGGCGATCGCCCGCGGCGTGGGCGTGCGGGGGCTGCTGAACGTCCAGTACGCGCTCAAAGACGACGTCCTGTATGTGCTGGAGGCCAACCCGCGCGCGTCGCGGACGGTGCCGTTCGTGTCCAAGGCGACGGCGGTGCCGCTGGCCAAGGCCGCCGCGCTGATCATGACCGGCTCGACGATCAAGGACCTGCGTGAGAGCGGTGTCCTGCCGGCCGAAGGCGACGGCGGGCAGCTGCCGGCCGACTCGCCGGTCGCGGTGAAGGAAGCCGTGCTGCCCTTCCACCGCTTCCGCACCCCCGAAGGCCACGGCGTCGACTCGCTGCTCGGCCCGGAAATGAAGTCCACCGGCGAGGTGATGGGCGTCGACGTCGACTTCGGCAAGGCGTTCGCCAAGTCCCAAAGCGGCGCCTACGGCTCCCTGCCCACATCCGGCCGGGTGTTCGTCTCGGTCGCCAACCGCGACAAGCGCTCACTGGTGTTCCCGGTGAAACGGCTGGCCGACCTCGGGTTCGAAATCCTCGCCACCTCCGGCACCGCCGATGTTCTGGAAGAGTGCGACGTGCAGTGCACGCGAGCGGAAGACGACGACGTGCTCGACGAAATCGCCGCCGGGAAACTGGCGTTGCTGATCAGCACCCGGCCCGACTCCGGCAGACGGCTCCGCGCCGCCGCGGTCGCCCGCCGGATCCCGTGCGTCACCACCGCTCCCGCTGCCGCGGCGACCGCACGCGCCATCGACGCGCAGATCGAAGGCGGCTTTTGCAGCAGATCGCTGCAACTGCACCAGTGCAGAACCGCTCACGCCCGACGCGCGTGAGTGACCGGAAGAAGAACACGAATGGAGGAAGTTTCACAGTGTCTCATTCCACGGTATCCCACCGGATGCGCTACACCGCTCAGAACGACGACGACTTCTACTGGGAGCGCGTGAAGCGCAACCTCGGTTGGCTTGGCGACACCGAACAGGAGCAGCGCGAGCGGCAGACCAAGCTGAAGGACGCGGTGATCGGCGTGGCCGGCTGCGGCGGCATCGGTGGGGCCACCGCCGACCGCCTGGTCCGCATGGGCGTGCAGAACCTGAAGCTCGCCGACCCGGACAAGTTCGAGGCGTCCAACATCAACCGGCAGTTCGGCGCGACCGTCGGCAACATCGGCCGCAACAAGGCCGAAGCCGTCGCGGAGCTGGTCTACGACACCACCCGCGACGTCAACATCGACGTGTACCCGGAGGGCATCACCCCGGAGAGCGTCGACGAATTCGTCGACGGCTGCGACTACATCCTCGACAAGATCGAACTGTACGAGCTCGACGCGCGGTACACGCTGCACCAGGCGTTCCGGCGCTCGGAGCGGTGCCGGTTCATGATGCTCACCCCGGTGTTCGGCCACCGGACGTTCTTCTTCAAGTGGACCAAGGACTCCATGACGGCCGAGGAGTACTTCGGCATCCCGCAGGGCGCGCCGATGAACCGGGAAAACGCGCGTCAGCTGATCAGCCGCTTCATCCCGGAGATGCCGGACTACCCGAAGCGGGAAACGCTGGACAAGTGGTTTATCGAGGAACTGACCTGCCCGATCTTCGCCGGGACCCCGCCGCTGGCGCAGGGCATGCTCGCGTCCCGGCTCGGCCAGGCCATCACCGGCCTGGACCAGCTGCCCGGCTCGATGGAACTCCCGGTGACCCCCGGCTACGCGATGCTGGACACGCAGAAGTGGACCGCGAAGACCGTGGAGGGCAAATGGTGGGAGCGCTGAGCTCGCTCGACGGGTGCCGCCGGACCGGCGGCACCCGCCCCACCGGCACACCGGCCAAGGAGGACCCGTGATCGCTCCGTTCCAACTCGACACCCGCACCACCCCGGAACACGCCGTAACGCTGCTCGACTGGTCGGCCGAGGAGATCCGGTCCCTGTTCGACCTCGCGGACTGGATCGCCGCGCAGCCGCCCGCCGTACTGCCCAACCTGGCCCCCCGGGCGGTGATCGGGTGCTGCTTCTACCAGAACAGCACCCGGACCCGCCTCAGCTTCGAAACCGCTGCCTGCCGCATCGGCGCCACGACCGTCGGGTTCGCCGATGCCTCGACCACTCGGGCCGGGGACTTCTTCCAGGAGAGCCTGGAGGACACCGTCCGCGTCGTCGGGAGCTACGCCGACCTGCTGGTGCTGCGGCACGTCGACGACGACGCCGGCGAGCGCGCCGCCGCCGTGTCCCCGGTACCGGTGATCAGCGCGGGCTCCGGCGAGCGCGAACACCCGACCCAGGGCCTGCTGGACAGCTGGATGATCACCCGGACGCTCGGTACCGTGGAGGGCGCCAGGATCGGGCTGGTCGGCGATCCCGCCTGCCGCGCGACTCGGTCGACCCTGATCGCCCTGTGCCGCCTGGGCGTCGCGCAGGTGGTGTTCCTGACGCCGCCGGGCTGCGCCGTCCAGCTGGACGAAGACTCCGTGATGGCCGAGTACGGGGTCGGCTCCTACGAGGTGGAAACGGCGACGGACCTGCTGAAGTCGGTCGACGCGGTCAGCATGATCCCGTTCGAGCTGCCCGACTTCCACGTTCCCGCCGCCCGCCGGGACCCGGACGCGCCCCCGTTGCCCCAACGGTACGTGTTCGACCGTCGGCTGTTGAGCACCGTGGGCGCGCACGCCCACGTCTTCCACACCGGGCCCCGCACGGCCGAACTGTCCGCGGACAGCACCGACCTGCCGAACGTGCACTACTTCGAAGGGGTCCGCAACGGGGTCGCCCTGCGTGCGGCGCTGCTCTGCCGGCTGCTTCGCCAGGCGTGAACCGATCGGGTGGGATGGCGCGGGCGTCGACAGTTCGTCGGCAGGCGAACCGACTCGGTCCTACGGTGGAAGGTATGAGGGAAGCCAGGAACCCGGCCGCGACCGGGCTGGGCGGGGACGCGGATTTCGCGACCCCCGCCGAGCTGGTCGGCCACCCCGCCCGGTCCGCGATGCTGCTCGCCCTGCTCGACGGCCGCGCGCTGCCCATGTCGCTGCTGACCGCCGAAGCCGGCGTGGCCCCGTCCACGGCCAGCGCCCACCTGGCGCGGCTGACCGAAGGCGGGCTGCTGCGGGTACGCCGTCAGGGGCGTCACCGCTACTACCAGCTCGCCTCGGCCGAGGTCGCCCAGGCACTGGAGGCGCTGGCCAAGCTGGCGCCACCACGGCCGGCGCGGTCGCTGCGGACGGTCCGGAAGGCCGAGGCCCTGCGGGCCGGGCGCTCCTGCTACGACCACGCGGCGGGCCGGCTGGGCGTGGCGCTCATGCGGTCGATGCTGGAGCAGGGCGCGCTGACCGGCGGTGACGGCCTGCACCACCCGGAGCGGGCCGCCCGCGACCGGCTTTCGGCGCCGGGGCACGACCTCGAGTACCGCATCACCGACGCGGGCTGGGCGCTGTTCGACCGGCTGGGTGTCACCGTCGCCCCCGGTAAGCGCAAGCTCGTGCGCTACTGCGTCGACTGGACCGAGCAGCGCCACCACCTCGCCGGGGCCGCCGGCGCCGCGCTGCTCACCCGCCTCGAAGAGCTCGGGTGGGTCCGGCGCGGGGCCCAGGGCGTGGACCGCGCACTGGAGGTCACCGAAGAGGGCCACGCGGGCCTCGGCGAGCACTTCGGGATCGACTCGGCCGGCTTCGTGCGGGGCCGGGTGGCCTGACCACACGGAAATGGAGGACGAACACCATGGCTCCGACGAGCACGCAGCAGGCGCCTTCGTCCACCCGGCGGCGCTTGATCCTGACCGTCATGTGCGTCGGCATGTTCCTGGTGCAGCTGGACGTCACCATCGTCAACGTCGCACTGCCCCGGATCGGCTCCGGTCTCGGCACCGGCCTGGCCGGCCAGCAGTGGGTGGTCGACGGTTACGCCGTGGTGCTGGCGAGCCTCCTGCTGGCCGGCGGCACGTTCGGTGACCGCTACGGCCACAAGCGCGTCGTCCTGGCCGGGCTCGGCCTGTTCGGCGTGGCCTCGCTGGTCTGCGGGGTGGCGCCGGACGTCGGCGTGCTGGTCGCCGCGCGGGCCGTGCAGGGCGCGGGTGCCGCGCTGCTGCTGCCGGGCACGCTGGCTGTCGTCACCCGCGCCTACCCCGACCGCGCCGAGCAGGCCCACGCGGTCGGCGTCTGGGCCGGCGTGTCGGCGCTGGCGCTGCCCGCCGGGCCGCTGATCGGCGGCGCGCTGGTGTCCGGGTTCGGCTGGCGGACGGTGTTCCTGATCAACCTGCCGATCATCGCGGTCGCGATTCCGGCGACGATCCGGCTGGTCGAGGACAGCGTGGCGCAGAACGCCCGCCGCCTCGACGTGCCCGGCATGGCACTGGCCACCGTCACGCTGGCGGCGACGGTCTACGCGGTCATCGCGTCCGGGCACGGCGGTTCCCCGGCACCGGTCTGGATCGCCGCTGCGATCGCCGTCGCCGCGTTGCTCGGTTTCCTGGTGCAGGAGCGGCGAGCGCGTGATCCGCTGCTGCCGCTCGGGTTGCTGCGCACGCCCGCGTTCGCCGGAGCCAACCTGGTGGCGGCGGCCATGAACCTGGTCGGCATCGGCATCGTCTTCGTCGCCACGCTGTACCTGCAGACCGTCCAGCACCACGCGGCCTTCGTGGCCGGGATGATGCTGCTGCCGCTGTTCGTCCCGCTGGCCGCACTGGCCCCGGTGACGGGCCGGATCACCGGCCGCTACGGCCCGCGCCCGCCGATCACGTGCGGGCTGCTCATCGGCGCGGCGGGGTCGTTCGCGTTGCTCGGGCTCGCCCCGGACAGCAGTTACGTGCGCCTGCTCCCGGTCCTGCTCGGCCTGGGCATCGGAATGGGTTTGCTGACGGCGGCGGTCGTGTCGGCGGCGGTCCGCGCGGCACCGCCCGAGCGCGCCGGACTGGCCAGCGGAGTGAACAACACGGCCCGCCAGGCAGCGGGAGCACTGGCCATCGCGTTGTACGGCGCGATAGCGGGTTCCCCGTCCGACGGACCGGCGTTCACCAGCGGCCTGCACGTGATCGGCCTGATCGGCGGAATAACCTGGCTGGCGGCGCTCGGCTTGACCTGGCTGACCATTCCCCGCCGATCGGACTGACGGTCTGGTTTCGACGGCGGCGAACCGGACGTCGCGGCCGGGTTGGGTGTGCGACGCGTGGCTCCCAGCGGGTCGCGGCGAGCACGTCGAGTGGTCGTGGTGCTGGTGACCGGGTTCGTGGCGCCGGGCTTCTCCCCGGGCCACGATCGGTCACCCGACTCCGCGGCGGCGAGCTCGCCGGTCCCGTCCACCGATCGCCGCCAGGCAGCTGGCGGGATCCAATTGGTTCTTGCTCTTTCGGGGCCGCGCTAGACGCCGAGATGGCCGAGGGCGTCCTCTACGACGCGCGCGACGAATGCGGTGTCGAGCGGCTCGCGGGAGAACCAGCGACGGTAGAACAGCGGGCCGGCGACGGCGGCGGTGACGTCGGCCGGCCCGCGATCCGCGGCGAGCTCACCGCGGGCTCGGGCGCGTTCGGTCACCACGCCGAACGGAGCCATCAACCGGGCGTGCAGATCCGCGTGGAGCCCGGCCAGCTCGGGCTCGCGCTCGGCGGCGTCCACGATGGAGGGCAGGACCGCCGCCCAGCGGGCAGTCCGCAGCTGCTCGGCCAACGCCTCGGCCAAGGCGACGAGATCCCCGCCGAAGCTGCCCGTGTCGGGGACCGGAGGCGCCGACCCGATCGTCGAGCACGCCTCGATCAGCAGCGCGGCCCGTGACGGCCAGTGGCGGTAGATCGTGGTCTTGGAGACGCCCGAGCGTCGTGACACCTCGTCGATGCTGACACCGCCGATGCCGCCCGCCGAGAGCAACTCGTACGTCTGGGCGAGCACCGCGGCCTTGGACCGCTGGACGCGAGCGTCGACGAAGTCCCCGGATCGGGCCACGTGGCGATCTCCGTTCTTCTCCTCGGAAAAACAGTACGGTACTGTACCGTACTGTTTCGGGGAGCCGGACGGTCCGGCTCGCCGGGAGCAGCCAGGAGAACGCCGTGAAGCTCGCCTCAATCCGCCTCGTCACCGATGACCTGCCCGCCTTGACCGCTTTCTACTCCACGCTCACGAACACCGAGCCCGTGACCCCCTTCGGGTCCGGCGACTACGCCGAACTGCACACCGAAGGCGGCATCGTCGCGTTGGCCGACAGCGCGGCGGTCAACCGTTTCAACAACAACGCCGCCGTGGCCGCCGCCAACCGATCCGCCATCATCGAGTTCGAGGTCGACGACGTCGACGCCGAACGCGCCCGCCTGAGCGACCAGGTCACCGCCTGGGTCCAGGAACCCACCAACCAGCCATGGGGCAACCGGTCGATGCTCCTGCGCGACCCCGACGGCAACCTCGTCAACATCTACTCCACCGGACACTGAACGGCCGGCACTGCATCGCGGCCTCATCGAGGAACGCGGGCAGAAATCGACCAACGCCGGCGGCGATCCGCTCCCGCCGCTGCGGCACCGCCTCAGCTTCGGACGATCTTGTCCAGCTCGGCCAGGTCGTCGCCGGAGAGCCGGGCAGCCGCGCCGGCGAGGTTCTCGGTCAGGTGCGCGACCGACGAGGTCCCGGGGATGAGCAGGATGTTCGGCGAGCGCTGCAGCAGCCAGGCCAAGGCGACCGACATCGGTGTCGTGCCCAGCCGGTGGGCAACAGCCGACAGTGCCGAGGACTGCAGCGGGCTGAACCCACCGAGCGGGAAGAACGGCACGTAGGCGATGCCCTGGCCGGCGAGCTCGTCGATCAGCGGGTCGTCGTGGCGGTGGGCGAGGTTGTACATGTTCTGCACGCACACGATCGGCGCGATCGCCTGCGCTTCGGCGACCTGCTCGAAGGTCGCGTTGGAGACGCCGAGGTGCCGGATCAGGCCCTGCTGCTGCAGTTCGACCAGGGTGCCGAACGCCTCGGCCAGCGAGCCGGGCTGCGGTCCCGTGGCGTCGCCGAGGCGAAGGTTGACCACGTCGAGCCGGTCCAGGCCAAGGCTTTCGAGGTTGTCGCGTACGGCCTGGCGCAGGTCCTCGGGCCGGCGGGCCGGGGGCCAGCCGGCGTGCGCGTCGCGGTGGGCGCCGACCTTGGTCACGATGTGCAGCTCTTGGGGGTAGGGGTGCAGTGCCTCGCGGATCAGCTGGTTGGTGACGCGCGGGCCGTAGGCGTCCGCGGTGTCGATGTGGGTGATGCCGAGCTCGACGGCCTTGCGGAGCACGGCGAGTGCGCCTTCGCGGTCGGCGGGCGGCCCCATGACCCCGGGGCCGGCCAGCTGCATGGCGCCGTAGCCGAACCGGGTCACGGTCAGCTCGCCCAGGGACCAGGTGCCACCGGGCAGGGAAAGTTCGAGTTGATCAGTGCTCATGCCGTCGATCTTCACCCGCTGCCGGGCGGGGCGGCCAACACCGATCCGGTGCACTGTGATACTCACGAAGTATCACAGCCAGCTACGCTGTGGCATGGACACTGTGGAGACCCGCGAGCTGCGGTACTTCATCGCCGTCGCCGACGAACTGCACTTCGGCCGGGCCGCCGAACGCCTCGGCATAGCCCAGCCCCCGTTGTCCCGCGCGATCCAGCAGCTCGAGCGGCGTCTCGGCGTCACGCTGCTGGAACGCAACCGCCGCGGCGTCTCGCTGACCGGCGCCGGGGAAATCCTGCGGCAGGAGGGCCGCGTGGCGCTCGACGCGACGGCCGCCGCGGTCCGCCGCACCCGCCGCGCCGGCCATCAGGACGGCGCCCGCGACCGGCTGGTACTGGCGGTGAAGGCCGCCGCGTTCCACGAACTGCTGAACAAGCTCCTCGACGCCTACGCGGCCGAGCCCGGTGCCGCCGAGATCGAGGTCCTGCCGAGCGGAACGTGCGAACAGGAGGAGATGCTGCGCGACGGCCGCGCCGACGTGGCGCTCATGCACACGCCGTACAACTCCTTGACCGGGTTCGACAGCGTCGCACTGATGACGGAGCCGCAGGTGGCGATCCTGCCCGCCAGACACCCCTTGGCCGAGCGGAAGACGTTGTCACTGAACGACATCGCGGACGTGCCCGATCTTCCGCTCGCCCGCTGGGCCGGCCAGGACACCGACGCCCCCGGCCCAGGACCCGAAATCCACGACCAGACTCAGCTGGCCCAGCTGATCGCCCTCGGCCGCACGGTGGCGGTTTTCCCGGAGTCCGCCCGCACGTGGCTGTGGGACGAGCACGCGGCCGTCCCCCTGAGCGACGCTCCACCGGTCACGACCCACATCGTCTGGCCCGCGCACAGCCGCTCGCGCGCTCTGGCCGGGCTGATCCGGACGGCCTCGCGGCTCTGACCCACCGCTTGATACCGCGCCGGTAGCACGGCTTGTCGAAGCGGTCTGGGAAGATAGTCCGCCGCTGGGCACCCTCGGCTCGTCACCGGCACAGACACCCGTCTGAAGGAGCAAGTGCGAGGAAACCCCATGTCCGCCGATGGAAGGCAGCCGCCGCCACTTCGTCGACAAAGGACCAGCTGGGCCAGGTTTTGTCCCTGCTCGCCGACCACCTACGGTCACGCACAGAAGATGCTGACGCGGTGCGGAACCACGGGAGCACCCTGGCCACCGCCGGTGATCGCCCGCGAGCAGTCCGGCTCTGGCAGGAGGCACTTGCCATCGCCACGACGGTCGGTGTGGCCCAAATCGAGGAAAAGGCTCGCGAACGCTTGGGCGGTGCCCATTGAAGTCGCTGACCGCACAACGTCTGCTCTTCGGTATTGGCGAGCGTTAGCCGTTTCAGGGCTCTGTGGCTGGTCGACGATGCGGTGAAGGAGACAGGCGGCGCCCCAGGTAGATGGTGTGCCGAGAAAACGGCGGAAGCGCCGTTGCGCGAGCCGGGCCAGCGCTGCAACTGCGAAGCACGATCCGAGCCAGAAGACGATGTTCGCGATGACGTTGGTAGCGATGTCCAGCAACGTTCGATCATCGTCGTCGCTGTACCACTCCCTGCCCGCGGCCGGTGATCCCATCGTTGGGGAGCACGCACAGGTCGCGCGATGCGCTCATCGGCATGAGCGTGCGTCCCGACCGGCGGCCAGTCAGCGGCAGAAGCGATGTCCTGCTCAGACACGAACTCCGCTGGCGCGGGCTCATTGGTGCGTCGGTCACCGGCACTTTGTCGTAGCGGTGGACGTCGCAGGCGGAGGCGATCTCGCGGGCTCCTCGACTGGCCACCAGAGATCGTCCGGATTCCGACGTTGCTATCGGCGGTTCGCGTCCAGCGCCAATACCGTCATATCCAGAATCCGCTGGTAGTACTCGCGACCGTAGGTGTCGAGCTCGGGGATGACCCGGATGAGGCGCTGCTCGCATTCGGCCAGCACCCCCCATCTCCGATCGTCCAGGAGACCCTGTTGCTCCAGCCAGACGGCGACACAACCAGCTGAGTGCGCATCGAGCATCACCATGTCGATGCCTCCCACATCGGCACCTCGCCACCGACTTGGGAACGGCGCCTTGCGATGGGCCTCAATGAGCGTCCTGACTGCTGCCCGCCGACCCGTGAGATCCACCGGTTTCCCCCTCCTGACCTAGGCGAAGCAATGGTACAGGCGTGCGTCGTGGTCTCAGAATTCACCGGCCCAAGCAAGCGGTAGAACACGTCGCGCAGGTGAAACCCGATTGCCCTCCAGCGACAGTGACGCCTGGCTGCAGCGAATCACACCACCGGACTGCCAAGACCGGCACCTCACCCTCGGCTGGGCAAAACCTGATCCACAGTGGCGACCGCGTGCTGTTCGTCGACGGCTGGATCGAAACCGGCGGACAGGCCCACGGCGCCCACCTCCTCTCGTGTCGTCGAGTATCTCGATCGTGAGGTTCTTGATCATCTGTCTCATATACGAGACTCTTTGAGTTTCTTTGGCGATTCTATCCACTGTCGGTCGTGTTATCGGCGTGGATAGATGTGTGCTGCGGCGAACACTTCCCTGACCGACTCGGTTGTTCGACAACGAGAAGGGAGAACGAATGCGACCACGGGCACGGCGGCGTTGCGCTGTCGCTGATGCGATCCGCGAGCTCGTTGCGGCGGTCCTGGCGGCCGTGCCGGAGCACCGGGGGATTCGGATGCGTTGCTGACCGCGAAAGAGGTGGGGGAGCTGTTGCAGCTGTCGTCGAGGATGGTGAAGGACCAGGCCGCCGCCGGGGTGCTGCCGCATCACCGGTTCGGTAAGCACTACCGGTTCACCCGCGGCGATGTCGCCGAGATCGTGCGGCTCGGTGCTGCCCCGGTGAAGCCACCGCGACGGCGGGTGTCCGTTGAGGACCTTGCTAGGGATTTCCGCGCCGCGTGAGGCGGGGCGGGGTGGCAGAAGGAGGAGTAAAGGATGGCTTACGGCCAAGAAGAATCCGGGACCGGCGAGCCCGGCACAAGCGTCCTGATGGGACGTGGGACAGCAAATCGGGGTTTCCGACAGAGAAGGCTGCTGAGGATTGGGGTCTTGAGCAGGAGGCGTTGATCCGGCGGAACCTGTGGCTGGACCGCGAGACGCTGAGACGCGGTTCGGGGACTTCGCCGAGGAGTGGCTCGAGGCGGTCGCGCCGCGGCTGGAGCTGAACACGATCGCTAAATACCGGTCGTTCCTGGACAACCAATTGCTCCCTCAGTGGAACGCGTGGCCGCTGATCGCGAACTTCAACGGGTACGTCGAGATCGAGCGGTGGCTCTCGGAGCTTCACGAGGACTACGCCGAGTCATCGGTGTCGTCATACTTCGCGCTGCGCAACGGCGTGCGCGTGTCGATGGGGGAGTTCGATACGGAGCGGTTGGTGGCTACGCCTGCCCAGGCGCTGCGAGCCGCGATGCGGCTCTACGAGATGGGGTTGGGCAAGTCGGGGGTTCGTGCTGTGTCTGATGGATGTCTATACCGGCGCCCGTTGGGGTCAACTCGTGGGCCAGCAGCGGCACGAGTACGACTCAGAGCGCCGTGGCATCGAGATCCGGACGCCGCTGAAGGAGGGGGCGGGTAAAGTCTACAAAGGAGGTCGGAAGAGTGATGATCATCTCTCCGATGGCCGCCACCGACGCGGCGGGGGAACTCCCGGCCGAAGAAGGGCCGGACCAAGACGCCTGCGGGCACGAGGTCGTAGCCCTGCCACCGGGGATCGCGGTGCAGTACGAGGAGCTGATGGACAGCCACCGGGAGCCGTTCGTGCTGTGTACGCCGGAGGGGCATCCGTGGCGGCGGTCGAACTTCCGGATCCGGTTCTGGCGGCCGGCGTGGGACGGCAACGAACTCGACGACCCTGGTGCGGGGGAGCGGCGTCGCCGATCCTGCCGACGTTCACGTTTCACGAGGGACGGCACACGCATGCCACCTGGCTGACCGAGGACGGGATCCCGGAGGTCGCGCGGCGCGCGCGGCTGGGGCAGAAGATGAAGGGCATCGCGCGGGCCTACGACCACGTGACGCCGGCGATGGTGAACCAGGTTCTGGATGCCCTGGAGGAGCGGTGGCAGCGGTCGCTGTATCCGGGGGAGCGGGCGAAGCTGGTGTCCTGGTTCCCGCATCTGCGGTCCCGCCGAGGGTCTGGATCCCGGCCGGGCACCCATCGCCATCTGACGACTGAAGCCCCGCCCCTCCGAGGAGGGACAGGGCTTCAGACCTGCAAGAGCATATGGTGCGCGATACTGGGATTGAACCAGTGACCTCTTCCGTGTCAGGGAAGCGCTCTCCCGCTGAGCTAATCGCGCGAGGTGGAGACGGGATTCGAACCCGTGTACACGGCTTTGCAGGCCGTTGCCTCGCCTCTCGGCCACTCCACCGTGACTAGGCCCGAGAGCCTATCGAGCGGATGACGGGATTCGAACCCGCGACCCTCACCTTGGCAAGGTGATGCGCTACCAGCTGCGCTACATCCGCACTCCCCAGCTCCGGGAGGTCGTTCCCCCGTCGCCGTGGTGTGGGAAAACCATATCGGACCCCGGAAACGGGGCTGACACCGGGGTGTCACTCCGCCGTTGCGGGGCCGTCATCAGGCCAGATCGTGGGGGATCAGGTGGGTGAGCGCGTCGTCGACGTCGACCCAGAGGTGCTCGTTGCCCGGGAGCACCACGTCGTACGTCCGGTCGAGGAAGTCGGCCAGCTCCTGGGCGGACGCCTCGAACATGGCGTGGCCGGAGGGCGAGTTCAGCTCGATCAGGACCGCTTCGGGGTCCTCGACGGACGGGCGGATGCGGACGTCCCCGTCACCCGCGTCGGCCAGGAGGCCGTCCGCGAGGAGGTCGCGGGCGTACACCCACTCGACCCAGCCGGCGCGGCCGGTGCGGAAGGCGGCGACGACCGCGTACGGGTCGCGTGTGTCGTAGCGCAGCTCCACCTTGACCGGAACCGCGGGAGTCCGCGGCGCCAGCAGGTCGAAGACCGCCGTCGAGCGGAGCGTCACGTGATCGTTGCGCATCGTCCTACCCTTCGTCTCCCTTCCCGGCCCGGCCCGGCCGAGGGCGTCACTGCTTGGACGCATCTGGAGGCCGATTCCGTCGCGGGTGCGCCGCAGATCACCCGTCCGGGCTCTTCGGCCCCCGTCTCCACCCGTGACCACCCGCGGCGCGCAACTGACCGGCGCACCCCGCGGGGCCCACGCCTCCATACTGCGCGGTTTAGTCGCCGGGCGATAGCACCGTCGCACGGATGTCGAACGTGGCGTCAGGCGGCCCCCCGCACGGACAACCCCGGTTAGCTCGGGGTTGTTCGTTCCGTACTCGCCGGTAAGCGGAGTGTGGTCGGCCAGGACCACCCGTTTGCAGGCGCCTGAAAGTCGTACGCTAAAGTTTCCGGTAACACCGCGAGCGGGCGATTAGCTCAGCGGGAGAGCGCTTCGTTCACACCGAAGAGGTCACTGGTTCGATCCCAGTATCGCCCACGCGAGAGCCGAGAGAGCCCCGTTCGCCGAAGAGGTGAGCGGGGCTCTCCTGCTGTGTCGGGCTCGAGGTCGGCCCGCGATTCCCAGGGGTCCGCCGAAGCGGAGTGAACGATCCGTTCGGATCGCCCGTATCAGCTTGCGAGAGCGGTTCGCGCCCCCGTCGCCGGGGCTCGCCGGAACTGCCTTCGAACTCTGCCGCCGCGGCGGTTTCTTGTCGAACGTCAGCCCTGCGGGAGGCCGGATGTGATCCTGGGCACTTCCCGTGCCGGCGGGCGGCGGCCACGTGTGACAGAACCGTGGCGTGTGACGAAGTGGCGACGAATGTCACCGAGGGTGGCCGCCGGACTCGCGCGGCGCCGGCGCCGCACCGGGTGGGTCCACTGTGGAGCGAGCTGGCTCAACAGTGTCCACAGTAGATCTCCGAGGGGCCGCTGGGCCATTCGGCGGTGCTTGGTCCACCCGGGTGCGGGCATCACCCTTTTCGCTACGGAACGTAGTTTTCGCGGGGATACCCTCTCTCACGTATCGTCTTCGTCTTGTTATCTTCCGGCCATTTCTGGCGGGGATGTCACGCAGCATGTGGCTGGAAATCCTTGTAACACTGCCGAGAGGGTCGCCGATAACTTGCCGTGTGAAGCCTCCGCGGGCTCTGCGCGACCACTGAGATGCAGTGACTCTCCGAAATCATCTGGGGTGACGCTGCGTGCCCGCGGCTCAACTCGATCCAGTTCCCGGGAGGTCAGATGGAAGAGTCGGTGCGGCCTTCGTACACGGTGAGCCAGCCACCGCCGCACATCGACCTCCAGGCCATCCCGCGTCCCGTCAAGCGGGACGAGCAGCCCGATGACGGGGGCCCGTCCGCCAAGGCGTGGCCCGCGGACTGGGAAGCGCGGTACAGAGCCTGGGTCATCGGCGGCGACGTCTTCATCACGCTGCTGGTGATCGCGATCAGCGCGTTCGTCATCGATCGCGTTGCCCCGCACGACATGCACGCCTTCGGCACCATGCTGGCGGTGTTCGTCTCGCTGCCCGCCAGCCGGGCCTGGAGCCCGCGCGTGCTCGGCGAAGGCGCGGAGGAGTACCGCACCCTCGGCCGCGGCTTCATCACCGCCGCCGTCCTGGTCGCGCTGGGCGGCCTGCTGTTCGGCGCCCTCGAGGTCCAGGTCTGGGTGTTCGTCGTCGTCCCGGCCATCGCGCTGGTCGCCTTCCCGCAGCGCTACCTGTTGCGCCAGGTGCTGCACCGCAAGCGCGCCAAGGGACTCTGCCTGCTGCCGGTGATGGCCGCGGGCAGCCCGGAGACCGTCGCCGACCTGATCGCCCGCACCCGCTCCGAGGTGCACGTCGGCTGGCGCGTCGAAGCCGCCTGCACCTTCAGCGGCCACGGCGAAGACCGCGACAGCGGCGAGATCGACGGCGTCCCGGTCGTCGGCCGGCTGGAGGAGCTGTCCCGGCACGTGCGGCGCGGCGGCTACCGCGTCGTGGCGATCACCGCCGACCAGTACTGGACGCCGAAGCGGCTGCAGCGGCTCGCCTGGGACATGGAGGGCACCGGCGCGGAGATGGTCGTGGCGCCCGTGCTGATGGAGGTCGCCGGCCCCCGGCTCAACGTCACCGGCGTGCTCGGCATGCCCCTGCTGCGGGTCACCGCGCCGATGTTCACCGGCGGCCGTCGCGTGGTGAAGGAGATCGTCGACCGCTGCGGCTCGGCGCTGCTGCTCACCCTCCTGTCCCCGCTGCTGCTGCTGATCGCCGTCGCCATCAAGCTGAACGACCGCGGCCCGGTCATCTACCGCCAGCGCCGCGTCGGCCGCGACGGCGCGACCTTCACCATGCTCAAGTTCCGGACGATGGTCACCAACGCCGACGCCATCAAGCAGACCCTGGCCGAAGACAACGAAGGCGCGGGCCCGCTTTTCAAGATGAAGCGCGACCCGCGTATCACCCGCGTGGGTGGTTTTCTCCGCCGGTATTCCCTCGACGAGGTGCCGCAGCTGTTCAACGTCCTTTCCGGGAAGATGTCGCTCGTCGGCCCGCGGCCGCCGCTGCCGGAGGAAACCGCGCAGTACGCGCCCGACGCCCGCCGCCGGCTGCTCGTCAAGCCGGGCCTCACCGGGCTCTGGCAGGTCAGCGGGCGCAGCGACCTGACGTGGGCGGAGAGCATCCGCCTGGACCTGCGGTACGTCGAGGACTGGTCCCTCGCCCTCGACCTGATGATCCTCTGGAAGACGTTCCGCGCGGTGATGGGCGGGCAGGGCGCCTACTGACCCGTCCCGCCGCGCCGCGCACCACGGCCGCCGGCTCCCGTCACGGGGCCGGCGGCCGTGTTTTGTCGCGCCGCGCGACCGGTCGTGCCCGCCCACCACGCACGTCGAGCCGCCAGGCGGGGCTGATGCCCCTATCCGCCGTGAAGACCCGGGCCGGCCGGGGCAGTTCACCGCCGCCGGGTGGCGCCCACGAAATAGTTCAACGCTCAACTTGGTTGGACGGGGTACCGACCCAACGGAAGGAAGCTCAGCCCCATGACCACCTTTGCCGAGCAGACCGAAGCCCTCCAGGTCCCCGCGGACGTCCAGAACCTGCTGTTCCGCGAGGCCCGCACGGCCAACAGTTTCAGCTCCGAGCCGGTGACCGAGGAGCAGGTCCGCGCGATCTACGACCTCGTCAAGTGGGCCCCGACGTCGATGAACACCCAGCCGCTGCGCGCGCTGGTGCTCCGGACCGCCGAGGCGAAGGCCCGCCTGCTCCCGCACATGGCCCCGGGCAACCGGGACAAGACCGCGGCCGCGCCGCTGACCGTCGTGCTCGCCGCGGACGTCGACTTCCACGAGAACATCCCCCAGGTGTTCCCGCACAACCCCGGGGTCAAGGACAAGTTCGCCGACGAGCAGGGGCGCGTCGAGTTCGCCAAGCTGAACTCGCTGCTGCAGGTCGGCTACTTCATCATCGGCGTCCGCGCCGCCGGGCTGGCCGCCGGCCCGATGACCGGCTTCGACGCCCAGGGCGTCGACGACGAGTTCTTCGCGGACAAGAAGTGGCGCTCGCTCGTCATCGTCAACGTCGGCAAGCCCGGCGAGAACCCGTGGTTCGACCGCCTGCCGCGGCTGGACTTCGACCAGGTCGTCGAGACCCTCTGACGTCGATCGGGCGGGCCGCCCCCGGAACCGGGGGCGGCCCGCCCGGCGTTCGCGCGACGCGCGTGAGGCGCGCGGGGGCCGACGACTAGCATCGACGACGTCATCTCTGTCACTCCAGCTTGAGGAGCCGATCGTGTCGCAGTCGCCCCCCGTTTCCCCCGTGGCCGCCTCCCGCGTGGTGGTACCGGCGGGCACTACGGCGGGCGCGGCGGTCCGCGAGGCCGGCCTGCCGACCAAGGGCGAGGACACGATCGTCGTGGTCCGCGACGCCGACGGCAAGCTGCGCGACCTCGCCTGGGCGCCCGAAGCCGACGCCGAGGTCGAACCGGTCGCCGCGAACACCGACGACGGCCGCAGCGTCATCCGCCATTCGGCCGCGCACGTGCTCGCCCAGGCCGTGCAGCAGCAGTTCCCGGACGCCAAGCTGGGCATCGGCCCGCCGGTCAAGGACGGCTTCTACTACGACTTCGCCGTCGACAAGCCGTTCACCCCGGAGGACCTGCAGGCGCTCGAAAAGCGCATGAAGCAGATCGTGAAGGGCGCCCAGCAGTTCTCGCGGCGCGTTTTCGACTCCGTCGACGAGGCCAAGAAGGAACTGGCGGACGAGCCGTTCAAGCTCGAACTCGTCGACCTCAAATCCGAAGTGGACACCTCCGAGGTGATGGAGGTCGGTGAGGGCGAGCTCACCATCTACGACAATCTCGACCCGCGCACCAAGGAACGTGTCTGGAGTGACCTCTGCCGTGGTCCGCACGTGCCGACCACGAAGTTCATCCCGGCGTTCAAGCTGACCCGCGTCGCCGCCGCGTACTGGCGGGGCAGCGAGAAGAACCCGCAGCTGCAGCGGATCTACGGCACGGCGTGGGAATCCGCCGAGGCGCAGGACGCCTACCTCGAGCGCATCGCCGAGGCCGAGCGCCGCGACCACCGCAAGCTCGGCGCCGAGCTCGACCTGTTCTCCTTCCCCGAGGAGATCGGCTCCGGCCTGCCGGTGTTCCACCCGAAGGGCGGCATCATCCGCCGCGAGCTGGAGAACTACTCGCGCCGCCGCCACGAGGAGGCGGGCTACGAGTTCGTGAACACCCCGCACATCAGCAAGGGCGAGCTGTTCCACACCTCCGGCCACCTGCCCTACTACGCGGACACGATGTTCCCGCCGGTGCAGTTCGACGAGGAGAACTACTACCTCAAGGCCATGAACTGCCCGATGCACAACCTGATCTTCCGCTCGCGCGGGCGGTCCTACCGCGAGCTGCCGCTGCGGCTGTTCGAGTTCGGCACCGTCTACCGCTACGAGAAGTCGGGCGTGGTGCACGGCCTCACCCGCGTGCGCGGGCTGACGATGGACGACTCGCACATCTACTGCACCAAGGAGCAGATGCCGGGCGAGCTCAAGTCGCTGCTGAAGTTCGTCCTCGACCTGCTCGCCGACTACGGGCTCTCCGACTTCTACCTCGAGCTGTCCACCCGCGGTGACTCCGACAAGTTCATCGGCGAGGACTGGGAGTGGGAGGAGGCCACCGAGACGCTGCGACAGGCCGCCGTCGACTCCGGCCTCGAGCTGGTCCCGGACCCGGGCGGCGCGGCCTTCTACGGCCCGAAGATCTCGGTGCAGGCCAAGGACGCCATCGGCCGCACCTGGCAGATGTCGACCATCCAGCTGGACTTCAACCAGAACAAGCGGTTCGAGCTCGAGTACACCGCGCCGGACGGCTCGCGCCAGCGCCCGGTGATGATCCACCGCGCGCTGTTCGGCTCGATCGAGCGCTTCTTCGGCGTGCTGACCGAGCACTACGCGGGTGCGTTCCCGGCGTGGCTGTCGCCGGTGCAGGTGGTCGGCATCCCGATCACCGCCGACCAGGTGGAGTACCTGCGGGACGTCGAGAAGGCGTTGCGCGCCAAGGGGATCCGCGCGGAAGTCGACGCGAGCGACGACCGGATGCAGAAGAAGATCCGCACGCACACGACGCAGAAGGTGCCGTTCATGCTGCTGGCCGGCGCCAAGGACGTCGAGGCGGGCGCGGTGTCGTTCCGCTTCCGCGACGGCGGCCAGATCAACGGCGTGCCGGTGGCGAAGGCGGTCGAGGCGATCGCGGAGTGGGTCGGGCGCCGCGAAAACGCGTCGCCGTCGGCCGAGGCGCTGGAGACGGTCGTTCGGTGAGTGACGGTGATTCCCGGGGCCAAGCCCCGGACCCCGGCCGGGGGACAAGCCCCCCTGGACCCCCCGAAAGCGGCAGTACCGAGCTCGTCGAGCAGCAGGGCATCGGGGTCCAGGACGCCTTCCAGCGCCTCTGGACCCCGCACCGGATGGCCTACATCAAGGGCCAGGACAAGCCGGACGGCGACGACGAGCCCGGCTGCCCGTTCTGCCGCATCCCCACGCTGGACGACAAAACCGGCCTGATCGTCGCCCGCGGCGACGTCGTCTTCGCGGTGCTGAACCTGTACCCGTACAACCCGGGGCACCTGATGGTGGTGCCGTACCGGCACGTCGCGGACTACACCGACCTCACGGCCGAGGAGACGCGCGAGGTCGCGGAGTTCACGCAGCACGCGATGAAGGTGATCCGCGCGGTGTCCGGCGCCCACGGGTTCAACATCGGCCTGAACCAGGGCCACATCGCGGGCGCGGGCATCGCGGCGCACCTGCACCAGCACCTGGTGCCGCGGTGGGGCGGGGACGCGAACTTCATGCCGGTCATCGGGCAGACGAAGGTGCTCCCGCAGCTGCTGGGGGAGACGCGGGACATGCTGGCCGACGCCTGGTGACCCGCCGGACCGCCGGTGTCCGGGCCGGCGTTGCTCCGACCGGCGAAAACTCCTGATTGAGTGTTCAACCGAGAGTATGATGGGGCTATGTCCGGAACCCGATGGCTCAGCGATCACGAACAGCGCGTCTGGCGCGAGTTCAACGCGGCCACCCGCATGCTCAGCGCGCACCTCGAAGGCCAGCTGCAGCACGACTCGGGCATGCCGCACACCTACTACGAAGTCCTCGTCGCCCTCTCCGAAGCGCCCGGCCGCCGGCTGCGGATGAGCGAGCTCGCCGACGCCCGGCAGGCGTCCCGCAGCCGCCTCTCGCACGCCGTCGCCCGGCTGGAGGCGAACGGGTGGGTGCGGCGCGAGGCGTGCCCGACCGACAAGCGCGGCGCCTGGGCGGTGCTGACCGACGACGGCTTCGCCGCGCTGGAGGCGGCCGCACCCGGGCACGTCGAGGCCGTCCGGGAGAGCCTGTTCGACCCGCTGACGCCGGAGCAGGTGACGGCGCTCGGCGAGATCAGCGCCGCCATCCGCCGTCAGCTGTCGCCGAAGTGCGCCGCCGCGGTGGCCGCCGAAGAGGCGCGGGAGCACGAGGGCCAGCTCACGAAATCGGGCTGACCCGGGGCGGCGCGTCGGGGCCGCGCACGTGGGTCGATAGGCTGCCATCGCCCACCCGACCCTCGTAGCCAGGTGCCTCGACGAACCGATGCTCAATATCTTCGCGCGTGCCTCCGTCTCCCGCGTCACCGATCCGATCGGCCAGGCGCTGGTCCGCGCCGGGCTGACCCCGAACGTCATGACCGTGTTCGGCACCGCCGGCGCGGTCGTCTGCGCCCTGCTCTTCTTCCCGAACGACCACCTCCTGTGGGGCACCTTCACGGTGTGGGGCTTCGCGATGCTCGACATCCTCGACGGCGCGATGGCCCGGGCCCGCGGCTACGGCACCCCGTTCGGCGCGGTGCTCGACGCGACCTGCGACCGCCTGGTCGACGGTGCCCTGTTCGCGGCCATCGCCTGGTGGTGCTTCGTCGTCGACGACAACCACCCGGCCGCCGCCGCGGCCCTGCTGTGCCTGGTGCTCGCCCAGGTGATCTCCTACGTCAAGGCTCGCGCGGACGCCTCCGGCCTGCCGGTCGACGGCGGGCTCGTCGAGCGCGCGGAGCGGCTGATCATCGCGCTGGTCGGCACCGGCCTGCACGGCTTCGGCATCCCGTACACCGTGGACGTGACGCTCTGGCTGCTCGCCGCCGGATCGGTCGTCACGCTGCTGCAGCGCTTCGCCGCCGTGGCGAAGGCGGCCCGCGAAGCCGCCGCGGGGGAGCAGCGGGCATGAGCACGCTGAGCGAGCGGCTGAGCGCCTTCGGCTACGCGGCCGGGTGGAAGCTCGCCGGCTGGCTGCCCGCCGGGTTCGGCGGGACGGTCTTCTCGCTCGGCGCCGACCTCGCCGTCCGCCGGGACGGCGGGGGCGTGCGTCAGCTGCGCGCGAACCTCGCCCGCGTCGTGCCGCAGGCCGACCCCGTCGAGCTCGACGAGCTGACGCGCCGCGCGATGCGCTCGTACGCCCGCTACTGGCACGAGACGTTCCGGCTGCCGTCGATGGACCACAAGGAGGTCAGCGCCAAGGTCGCGGCGTCGATCACCGGCGTGGAGAACCTCGACGCGGCACTGGCCGAGGGCAACGGCGCGGTGATGGCCCTGCCGCACAGCGGCAACTGGGACGTCGCCGGCGTCTGGCTGGCCGACTACCTCGGCGGCTTCACGACCGTGGCCGAACGGCTGAAGCCCGAGTCGCTCTACCGCCGGTTCGTCGAGTACCGGGAGTCGCTCGGCTTCGAGATCGTGCCGCTCACCGGCGACAGCTCGGCGATGCGCGTGCTGCTGAAGCGGCTGCGCGAGAACAAGGCCGTCTGCCTGGTCGGCGACCGCGACCTGACCACCAGCGGCATCCCGGTGAAGTTCTTCGGCGAGCCGGCCCGGCTGCCCGGCGGCCCGGCGCGGCTGGCGGCGACGACCGGCGCCGCGCTGATCCCGGCCGGCTGCTGGTTCACCGAGGACGGCTGGCAGATCCGGCTGCACCCGCGCATCCGGGTCACCGCGCGGGCCGAGGTCCCGGCCGCCACCCAGGCACTGGCGGACATCTTCGCCGGCGACATCGCCGCGCACCCGGCCGACTGGCACATGGTGCAGAAGTTCTGGCCCGCCGACCTCGAGGCCGCCGAGCAGGCAAGCCTCGAAGAAGCGAGCTGAGCGGTGGCCACGCGGCCGATGCGGGTCGGGATCGTGTGCCCCTACTCCTTCGACGTGCCCGGCGGGGTCCAGGGACACGTGATCGACCTGACGAAGGCGCTGCTCGCGCGCGGGCACCAGGTCTCGGTGCTGGCGCCCGCGGACGAGGACGCGGAGCTGCCGGAGTTCGTGCACTCGGCCGGCAAGGCGCTCGGGATCCCGTACAACGGCTCGGTCGCCCGGCTGCAGTTCGGCCCGGTGTCCTACGCGCGGGTGCGGCGCTGGATCCGCGAAGGCGACTTCGACGTCCTGCACCTGCACGAACCGGCCGCGCCGAGCCTGTCGCTGCTGGCGCTGCTCATCGCGGACGGCCCGATCGTGGCGACGTTCCACACCGCGACGACGCGCTCGCGCACGCTGTCGGCGTTCCAGCCGGTGCTGCGGCCGCTGCTGGAGAAGATCACCGCGCGGATCGCGGTGTCGGCGCTGGCCCGACGCGTCCAGGTCGAGCACGCGGGCGGTGACGCCGTGGAGATCCCGAACGGCGTCGACGTCGGGTTCTTCTCCTCGGCGCTGCCGCTGTCCGGCTACCCGCGGGCCGGGGGCACGGTCGGGTTCGTCGGCCGCTTCGGCGAGCCGCGCAAGGGCATGGGTGTGCTGCTGGAGGCGCTGCGGCTGATCCTCCCGGAGTTCGAGGACCTGCGGCTGGTCGTGGTCGGCCGCGGCGACGAAGACCAGCTGCGCCGCGACGCCGGGCCGGACCTGGCCCCGCACCTGGAGCTGCTGGGCCAGGCCGACGACCACGTGAAGGCCCAGGCGCTGCGCAGCGTCGACGTCTACTGCGCGCCCAACACCGGCGGCGAGAGCTTCGGGATGATCCTCACCGAGGCGATGGCGGCCGGCACCCCGGTGCTGGCCAGCGGCCTCGACTCGTTCCGGCGGGTGCTCGACGACGGCCGTGCCGGCCTGCTCGTCGAGACCGGGGACCCGGCCGCGCTCGCGGACGGGCTGCGCGAGCTGCTCGGCGACCCGGCGCGCCGGGCGTCACTGGCCGCGGCGGCGGGGGAGCGCGTGACGATGTACGACTGGTCGGTGGTGGCCACGCAGGTGCTGCGCGTCTACGAGACGGCCGTCGCCGCCGACCCGCGGCGGGTCGCGGCGCCCGAGCGGGAGCTCGCCCGGTGAGCGTGCTCGGCTGGCTGCTCCCGCTGCTCGCCCTGGTGGTGCTGCTGGGTGGGCTCTTCCTGGTGGCGACGGCGAACCGGCTCGACCGGCTGCACGTCCGCACGGACGCCGGCTGGGCCGCGCTCGACGCCGCCCTGGCCCGCCGGGCGGTGGTGGCCCGCGCCGTGGCGGCGGTGCTGGGCGACACTGAGCTGCGGACGTCGGCCGAACGTGCCGAAGCGGCGCTGCGCGCGGACCGCGAGGCCGAAGAGGGTGACCTGACGCTGCAGCTGAGCCGCGTCGACCGGGCGGGCCTGCCGCCCGAGCTGGCCGAAGAGCTGACCGACGCCGAGCACCGGGTGGTGATCGCCCGCCGCGTCCACAACGACGCCGTCCGCGACACGCTGCGGCTGCGCCGGCGGCGGAAGGTGCGGTACTTCCGCCTCGCGGGGACCGCGCCGTTGCCGGAGTACTTCGAGTTCGCCGAGCCGGAGGTCTGACATGTGGTGGGTGGTCGTCGAGGAGCAGCGCGGCATGGGTGACGGCCGGGAATGGTCGCTGTCGGAGACGTTCCCGCAGCCGGACCGGGAGACCGCCGAGGCCGAGGCGCTGCGGCTGGCCCGCGAGTACCAGCCCGCCTACCCGTGGTCGCCGAAGTCGCGGAAGGTGCTGCGGGGCCCGGGCGGGTACCTGGTGGTCGTCGAGGGCCGGACGTCGACGTTCCATTTCCGGCTGAGCGTGCTCGAAGAGGTCTGAAACCGTTGACGCCCGGACCGCGTCGGAAGCGGCATGAGTCCGATGTGGTGGGTCGTCATCGAAGAGCAGGGCGGCGCGGGGGACGGCCGCGGCTGGGGAGTCGCCGACGCGGCGGGCTACCCGGACCGCGACACCGCGTTCGACGAGGCGTACCTGCTGGCCAAGCAGCACCGGCCGCCGCGGCCGTCGTCGCCGCAGAAGCGGGTCGTGCTGCGGGTGAGCGACGGGTACCTGGTGCTGGTGAAGGGCCGGACGGACGTGTGGCAGTTCCGCGTGACGGTGGGCGAGCAGGCCGGCGGCTGACACACTGGGCGGCATGAGTGAGACCTGCGACGTCGCGCACGGCACGGCCCCGGCCGACCCCGGGCTGCGGACCCTGGTGGCGGTGTTCGCGTCGCCGGTGTCCCGGTCCCTGCTGAAGTTCGCCCGTGAGGTCGGCTACCACGTGGCGCTGTTCGAGCCCGACCCCGCGCGCGTCACGGACGTGCCCGAGGGGTTCGAGGCGGACACCGTGCTGCCGTCGCTCGACGTGTCCGCGGACGTGGTCGTCACCGACCACCACCGCCCCGAGCTGGGCACAGTCCTCAAGGCCGCACTCGAGGGCAAGCCGCGCTGGGTGGGCGTGCTCGGCAACCCGCGTCACCCGGGCCCGCACGTCGCCGCCCTGCAGGCCCTCGGCGTGCCGGAGTCCGACATCGCCCGGGTGCACCGCCCGGTGGGCCTGAACATCGGCTCCCGCACCCCGCCCGAAATCGCCCTCGCGACCCTGGCCGGCCTGATCGCCGACCGCAACCACCGCCCCGGCGGCTTCGACTTCTGACGCCACCCCGGTCGTGAGTGGTAAGGAGGATTCTGACCCGCCTTACCACTCACGAGCGGTTCAGTGGACGGCCATTCCTTCCGGCATGGGCTCGAACCTCGCGTGGCGGCGGGTGAACGTGGCCGTGCCCGAGGTCATCGAACGCAGGTCGATGAGGTAGCGGACCAGTTCGGTGGCCGGGACCTCCGCCTTGATCACCGTCCGGCCGCCTTCGCCGGCTTCGGTGCCCAGGACGCGGCCGCGGCGGGAGGACAGGTCGCCCAGCACCGTGCCGAGGTGCTCGTCCGGGAGCCGGATCGCCACCTCCTCCAGGGGTTCCAGCATCGTGATGTGGCCGTTCGCCGCGGCCTCGCGCAGGGCCAGCGCACCCGCCGTCTGGAACGCCGCGTCCGAGGAATCCACGCTGTGGGCCTTGCCGTCGACCAGGGTCACCTTGACGTCGACGACCGGGTGGCCGTCGGCGAGGCCGCGCGCCAGCTGGGCGCGCACGCCCTTCTCCACGCTCGGGATGAACTGGTGCGGCACCGCGCCGCCGACGACCTTGTCCACGAACTGGAAGCCGCTGCCGCGCGGCAGCGGCTCGACCTCGATGTCGCAGACGGCGAACTGGCCGTGCCCGCCGGACTGCTTCACGTGCCGCCCGTGGCCCTTGGCCGGCTTGCTGAACGTCGAGCGCAGGCTGATCTTCACCGGCTCGGTGTCGACGTCGGCGCCGCCCGCGCGCAGCCTCGACAGCACGACGTCGGCGTGGGCCTCGCCCATGCACCACAGCACCAGCTGGCCGGTCTCGGCGTTGCGGTCCAGCCGCAGGGTCGGGTCGCCGGCGACCAGGCGGGAAAGGTTGCGGGCCAGGGTGTCCTCGTCGCTGCGGGTCTTCGCGACGACCGCCACCGGCAGCAGCGGTTCCGGCATCGCCCACGGCTCCATCAGCAGCGGGTCGTCGGGGGAGGAGACGGTGTCGCCGGTCTCCGCCGAGCCGACCTTCGTCAGCGCGCAGAGGTCGCCCGCGACGCAGTAGGGCACTTCCCGCAGGGCGGAACCGAGCGGCGAATACAGGTGGGCGACGCGCTCGTCGGCGTCGTGGTCTTCGTGGCCGCGCTCGGCGAGGCCGTGCCCGGACACGTGCACCGGCCGTTCGGGCCGCAGCGTCCCGGAAAACACCCGGACGAGTGACACCCGGCCGACGTAGGAGTCCACCGCCGTCCGGACGACCTCCGCGGCGAGGGGGCCGGCGGGGTCGGCGGTGATGGCGGCGTGCTCGCCGCCGTCCGGCGTGGTGACCTCGGGGGGCCGGTGCTCCAGCGGGGAGGGGAACGCGCGGACGATGCCGTCGAGCACCTCGGCCAGGCCGACGCCGCTGGTCGAGCACACCGGGATGACGGGGTGGAAGGACCCGCGCGCGACGGCGGTTTCGAGGTCGGCGATGAGGGTGGCCTCGGGGATCTCCTCGCCGGCGAGGTAGCGGTCCATCAGGGACTCGTCCTCGCTCTCGGCGATCACGCCTTCGATCAGCTCGTTGCGGGCCTCGGCCATCCGCTCGAGGTCGGCCGCGGCGGGTTCGCCGACCTTCGGCGGGTAGCCGCCCGAGTAGTCGAAGTACCGCTGGGTGATCAGCCCGACCAGGCCGTCGCCCGCGGGCAGGTACAGCGGCAGCACCCCGGCGCCGAACGCGGCCTGGCAGGCGGCCATCTCGGCCATCGCGTCGGCCCGGTGGTGGTCGAGCCGGGAGACGACGACCGCGCGCGGCATCCCGACCGCGGCGCACTCCTCCCACACCGCGACCGTCGCCGCGTCGACGCCCTCGGCGGCGGAGACGACGAACAACGCCGCGTCGGCCGCCCGCAGCCCGGCCCGCAGCTCCCCGACGAAGTCCGCGTACCCGGGCGTGTCGATCAGGTTGATCTTGTGGCCCTGGTGCAGCACCGGCGCCACCGAAAGGCCGACCGAGCGCTGCTGGCGGACCGCCGCCGGGTCGTGGTCGCACACGGTCGTGCCGTCGACCACCGAGCCCGCCCGCGGCACCGTGCCGGACGCGGCGAGCAGGGCTTCGGCGAGGGTGGTCTTCCCGGACCCGGCCGGCCCGACGAGCACGACGTTGCGGACCTTGGCGGGGTCGTCCACAGCGACGGCGGCCCCGGCGTCGGCGTTCTTGGCTTGTTTGTCGGCCATGACGACTCCTCGGCGAACGGCTGGTGTACGGGATGTGTCCTCGATCACACACCCGCTACCCTGGTCCCGGCAAGGCAAGGCCCCCGGGACCAGCCGAATGCCCCGGGGGAGGCGCGGTGCGAGGGGGAGCGGCATGGACAGGCGGGCTTTTTTGCGCATTTCCGGGGCGGTGCCGGTGGCGGGCCTGGCGGGCCGGCCCCCGCGGGACGACTGGGAGCGGCTGCGGAAGCGGCTCGCGGGGCCGCTGTTCCGGCCGGGCGACCCGGGCTACCCCGAGGCCAAGCAGGGCTTCTTCACGATGTACGACCACCGGATGCCGGCCGCGGTCGTCGGCGCGGCGCGCGTCGAGGACGTGCAGGCCGCGGTCGGGTTCGCCGCCCGGCACGGGCTGCCGGTCGCCGCGCGCAGCGGCGGGCACAGCTATCCCGGCTACTCCACTGTGGACGGCGGGATCGTGGTGGACCTGAGCCGCTTTTCCGGCGTCGACGTGCGTCCGGACGGCCGCGCGGCGATCGGCGCGGGTGCCCGGCTGGGGCCGATCGCGACGACGCTGGCCGCGCACGGCCGGGTCCTGCCGGCCGGTTCCTGCGAGACCGTCGGCATCGCCGGGCTAGCCCTCGGCGGCGGCGTCGGCTTGGTCGACCGGAAGCACGGGCTGACGTGCGACCACCTGGAAGCGGCCCGGATCGTCACCGCCGACGGCCACGTGCGCACGGTGTCGAGGGCCGCGGAACCGGACCTGTTCTGGGCGCTGCGCGGCGGGGGTGGTGGCAACTTCGGGATCGTCACCGGCTTCACCTTCTCGACCGTGCCCATCGCGGACGTCGTCACCTACAAGCTCGTCTTCCCGCCGGGCACCCAGGCCGCGCTGCTGGCCGGCTGGCAGGAGTGGCTGCCGGGGATGCCGGACGAGCTGTGGTCGGGGGTCAACATCGGCGCGGCGACCGCCGAAACCAACGGAACGTTCCTCGGTCCCGAAGCCCGGCTGAAGCCCCTGCTCGACGACCTCGTCCGCCGCGTGGGTACCTCGCCCGCCGAACGGGCGGCGCGAACGCGGGACCACCTGAGCGCGCTGCGGTCGTTCGACGACCACGAAGCCCGGCCTGGGGCGACCGCGGCCCGGGCCGCGTACGTCGGGACCTCGCGCATGCTGCTGCGGCCCGTCGACGACCCGGCCGCGGTCGTCGAGGTGCTGACCCGGTCCCCGCGCGTCGGGACGCTCATCGACTCCGCGGGCGGCGCGATCGCCCGCGTCGGCGCCCGCGAGACGGCCTTTCCCCACCGGTCCGCCCTGGCGAGCTTCCAGTTCCTGCACGGCGCCACGCCCGAGGACGGCGGCGAGGCCGAGGCCCGGCGCGCGCTGGCGGCCGTGCGCGACGGGCTGGGGCCGGAGTTCGGCACCACCGGGTACGTCAACTACCTCGACCCGGACATGCCGGACTGGGCGCGGGCGTACTACGGGGTCAATCTGCCGCGGCTGCGCGCCATCGCCCGGAAGTACGACCCGCACGGGGTTTTCGCCTTCCCGCAAGGGCTGTCCGGGCCCCGCTCGACCGTCCACATGGGAGAGTCCTAGACTGCGCCGGATTCCCGCGGGCAGGAGGCAACGGTGCTCGACCTGGCATTCTCCACAGAGGACCTCGCGCACACCCGGTTCGCGTTCTCCCCGGCCTGGGAGATCGTCGCGAGCGTCCGCGTCCTGAACTCCCCGGGGCAGCACGCCCTGCACCTGCCGTGGATCAAGCGCGCCACCGCGGCGCTGGAGGAGGCCGGGCTCGACATCGGGCTGCTGCGCGAGCTCGTGCCGCTGCGGCACCTGCCCGGGTTCCTGGCCGGCACGCCGTCGACGCCGCTGCCCGACCTGGCCGACGAGCTCGCCGACCTGCGGGACGTGCCCGCCCGCCTGGTCCGGCGCGAACTGGACGGGATGGCCGGGCCGCGCTCGCCGGCGCTGGCCCGCCTCCACCGCGAGCCGGAGGCGGGCCTGGACCGGCTCGCGACGCTGATGGAGCGGTACTGGCACCTCGTGCTGGCCCCCGACTGGCCACGGATCCGCGCGCTGCTCGAAGCCGACGTGCTGTACCGGTCCCGGCTGCTGGCCGAGGGCGGGGCCGCCGAGCTGTTCAACGACCTCACCCCGCTGGTCCGCTGGGAGGGCGGCACGCTCACGGTGGCGCACCGGCACCTGCACGCCGCGGTGCCGCTGGACGGGCGTGGCCTCGTGCTGGTGCCCTCGGCGTTCGTCTGGCCGCGGGTGTTCTCCAAGACCGACGCGCGCTGGCAGCCGGTGCTGCGCTACCCGCCGCGCGGGATCGCGACGCTGTGGGAGACCGGTACGGCCACCGCGCCCGGCGCGCTGGCCGCCGTGGTGGGCCGCGGCCGGGCGATGCTGCTGGCCGAGCTGGCCGCGCCGGCGTCCACCGCGGAGCTGGCCCGCCGGACCGAGCTGAGCGCCGGCGCGGTGTCGCAGCACCTCGGCATCCTGAACGCCGCGGGCCTGGTCAAGCGGCATCGTGCCGGACGTCACGTGCTCTACGCGCGCACTTCGCTCGCGGAAGCCCTGGTCGCGGGCACCGGCGAAGTGGACTGCTGAGATAGCCGCGTACTGGCCTGCTTCAAGGGTCCACCGCCGACCTACGCTCGGATCGTCCACCCCCGAACCGTGTCGAAAGGCCTCGTCGTGTCCGAGCAGCAGCCCACCCCCACCAGCGGCACCGTCCAGTCCGTCACCGGCACCGCCAAGGTGAAGCGCGGCATGGCCGAGATGCTCAAGGGCGGCGTGATCATGGACGTGGTCACCGCCGAGCAGGCCAAGATCGCCGAAGACGCCGGCGCGGTCGCGGTGATGGCGCTGGAGCGCGTGCCCGCCGACATCCGCGCCCAGGGCGGCGTCGCCCGGATGAGCGACCCCGACCTGATCGACGGCATCATCGAGGCCGTCTCGATCCCCGTGATGGCCAAGGCCCGCATCGGCCACTTCGTCGAGGCGCAGGTCCTGCAGTCCCTCGGCGTGGACTACGTCGACGAGTCCGAGGTCCTCACCCCGGCCGACTACGCCAACCACATCGACAAGTGGGCGTTCACCGTGCCCTTCGTCTGCGGCGCGACCCACCTGGGCGAAGCGCTGCGCCGGATCACCGAGGGCGCGGCGATGATCCGCTCCAAGGGCGAGGCCGGCACCGGTGACGTCTCCAACGCCACCACGCACATGCGCAAGATCCGCCAGGAGATCCGGCGGCTGCAGAACCTGCCCGAGGACGAGCTGTTCGTCGCGGCGAAGGAGCTTCAGGCGCCGTACGAGCTGGTGAAGGAGGTCGCCGAGGCGGGCAAGCTGCCGGTGGTGCTGTTCACCGCGGGCGGCATCGCCACCCCGGCCGACGCGGCGATGATGATGCAGCTGGGTGCCGAGGGCGTGTTCGTCGGCTCGGGCATCTTCAAGTCCGGCAACCCCGCCCAGCGCGCCGAGGCGATCGTCAAGGCGACGACGTTCTACGACGACCCGGACGTGCTGGCGAAGGTCTCGCGCGGCCTGGGCGAGGCGATGGTCGGCATCAACGTCGAGGAGCTGCCGGAGCCCCACCGCCTCGCCGAGCGCGGCTGGTGACCTCCTAGCCCTCGGGGTAGAAGAGGAACAGCGTGCAGCCGGTGCCGGAGGCGGGTACGTGCCAGGAGCCGGCCGGGGCGTGCAGGAACGTTCCGGCCGGATAGCTGCGGGCGCCGTCGTCGAAGGTGCCCGCGACGACGTAGACCTCCTCCGGCCCGGGCTCGTGCACGTCCCGGTGCGGCCACGAACCGCCCGGATCCATTTCCAGGACGCAGGCCTGGGCACCGTTCTCTCCGGTCCACAGTGGACGAAGCCGGACCCCGGGGAACAGCTCCCGGACCGGGGCGTCGGCGACGGACACGGACGTGTAGCCCTCCTGGGCGAGGATCTCCGGGTGCATGGCTCCACCGTGCCGGGCGGCGCCGCGGCGGGTCAGTGCCCGGAAAGACACCATGGGGTACTTTCCTGCCATGCATCGCGTGGTGGCCCTCGTGCGGCCGGTGCAGTCGACGTTCGAGCTCGGCATCGCCGCCGAGGTGTTCGGCACCCCGCGGGCCGGGATCCCGCGGCACTACGGGTTCGAGGTGTGCGCGGAGACGCCCGGCCCGGTACCGACGACGGCCGGGTACGCGATGGCCGTGCCCCACGGCCTGGAGGCGCTGGCGGCCGCGGACACCGTGCTGATCCCGGGCTGGGCGCCGGTGGAGGCGCCGCTGCCCGCCCGCGTGCGGCAAGCACTGCTGGCGGTCCACGCCCGCGGCGCGCGGCTCGTCACCATCTGCTCGGGGGTCTTCGCGCTGGCCCGCACCGGGCTGCTGGACGGCCGCTCGGCCACCACCCACTGGGCGCGGGCCGAGCAGCTGCGGCGGGAGTTCCCCCAGGTGCGCGTCGAGCCGGACGTCCTGTACGTCGACCACGGCGACGTCGCCACGAGCGCCGGCGCGGGCGCGGGCTTCGACCTGTGCCTCCACCTCGTCCGGAAGGACCACGGAGCCGCGTACGCGACCCTGCTCGCACGGCACATGGTGCTGCCGTCGCACCGCGAAGGCGGACAGGCGCAGTACGCGCCGCCCGAGGCGGACGGCGACGAACTGGACGGCCTGCTGGAGTGGGCCGCCGAGCGTCTCGGCACCCCGCTGTCGGTGGGGGAGCTGGCCGCGTACCTGAACGTTTCCCCGCGCACGCTGGCCCGGCGGTTCGCCGACCGGCTCGGCACCAGCCCGGGCGCCTGGCTGCTGGCCCGCCGGGTGGCCGCGGCGCGCGCGCTGCTGGAGGAGACGGACCTGCCGGTGGAGGCCGTCGCGGCCCGCGTCGGCCTCACCTCGGCGGTCAACCTGCGCCGCCGCTTCCGCGAGCGGGTGGGCACCACGCCGGGTGCCTACCGGCGGGCGTTCCGGGCGCCTTAGCTGTATTCGGAGATCTCGACGCCGTACGTGCCCGGCTCGAGGGCTTCGAAGATGTGCGGGACGTCGCCGGGGTAGGAGATGTAGTCCCCCGGGAGGAGCTCCTGCGGGTCGTCCGTGACGCCGATCCGGGCGCGGCCCGCGCACAGCACGATGTGCTCGACCACGCCGGTCATGTGCGGATCGGAGCGCCGGGGCGTGCCGGGCTCGCCGCGGACGACGTAGATGTCGCGGCGGGCGCCGGTCGGGCAGGCCGACAGCAGCGTGCACGCGTAGTCGGAGTGTTCGGCGAACACGGTCGGCCCCTTGCCCGCGCGGACCACCCGGACCTTCGGCCGCTCGGGTTCGACGAGCCGGGAAAAGGGTACGTCGAGAGCGACGCCGAGGGCCCACAGCGTCTCGACGCTCGGGTTCCCGGTGCCCGATTCGAGCTGCGAGAGCGTCGACTTGGCCAGGCCGGCGCGGCGCGCGACCTCGGTCAGGGACAGGCCCGCCCGGGTCCGTTCGCGGCGCAGCGAGGCCGCGATGATCTCCAGCGGCGCCCCGGTGGCTTCCTGAGACATCCTGTTCGCTCCATCGGTCGTTCCGTTCGCCTTGACGAACACGGGGCCGTGCGTTCACTGTAGAACACATGCGTTCGATATGGCGAACACTCGATCGGGGCCTCGCCCGTGACATCGGCCTGGTCTGTCTCGCCGATTGTCTCGTGGGGGTTTCCTACGGCGCCATCGCGGTGAGCTCCGGCTTTCCGCTGTGGCTGCCGATGCTGATGTCGCTGCTGGTCTTCGCGGGGGCGTCGCAGTTCATGTTCATCGGCATCGTCGCCGCGGGCGGCAACCCGTTCGCGGCGGTGCTGGCCGGGCTGCTGGCCAACGCGCGGCACCTGCCGTTCGGCTTCGCGATCGGTGACGTCCTGGGGAAGCGGTGGCCCGCCCGGCTACTGGGCAGCCACCTGATGAGCGACGAGACGGTGGCCTTCGCGATGGCCCAGGACGAGGCCCCGCGCCGCCGCGGCGCCTACTGGGCCTGCGGGCTCGGCATCTTCGTCTTCTGGAACGCCGGGGTGCTGGCCGGGGCGTTCGCCGGAACGGCGATCACCGACACCGACGTCTTCGGTCTCGACGCCGCGTTCCCGGCGGTGCTGCTGGCGCTGGTGCTGCCGTCGCTGCGCGACAAGGCGGCGCGCTGGCCGGTGCTGGCCGGGGTGGTGGCCGCCCTGGCCGCGACGCCGTTCCTGCCGGCCGGCCTGCCCGTGCTGCTCGCGCTGGCCGGGGTCCTGGTGGGCGTCACGGCGAAGGAACCCGAACCGCAGGAGGCGCGCTGATGGACGGGACCGAGCTGCTGATCGCGACGGCCGTGCTGGCCGGGGGCACCTTCGCCTTCCGGTTCGCCGGGCCGGTGCTGCGCAGGCGGATGAAGCTGTCGCCGAAAGCGGAACGGCTGATGGCGCTGGCGGCGGTCGTGCTGCTGGCGGCCCTGGTCGCGGTCAGCGCGCTGACCGAGGGACACGGCTTCGCGGGCATCGCCCGTCCGGCCGGGGTCCTGGTGGCGGGGGTACTGGCGTGGCGGAAGGCCCCGTTCGTGCTGGTGGTGGTGGCCGCCGCGGCGACAGCGGCGCTGCTGAGGCTGGCCGGCGTCCCCTGAGCACCGCCTGACGTGCGGAAACAGGCATCACGCGTGATCCGAGGGGCAGCACGCGTGATGGGAGGGGCAGCACGCGTGATCCGGCGGGCATCGGGGTGATGCCTCCCGGGACACGGGTGATGCCCGCTTGATCACGCGTGATGCCTTTCGGGACACGGGTGAGGCCCGTTCCGGGGTGGGTCTGACCTGCCGGTCAGGGCTGGGGCCGGTGCGTCTAGGCTGGTGGGAAGGTCTTTCGGGAGGTCGGGTGTCGTCGGAACCACTCATCGGTGTGCTCGCCATGCAGGGCGCCGTGCGGGAGCACGTCGCCATGCTGGCCGAGGCGGGTGCGCGGGCCAAGCCGGTCCGCCGCGCCGCTGAGTTGTCCGAAGTGGACGGTCTCGTGCTGCCCGGCGGCGAGTCGACCACCATGTCGCGGCTGCTCGAGAGCTTCGAACTGCTGGAACCCCTGCGGGCGCGGATCGCCGGCGGGCTGCCCGCCTTCGGGTCCTGTGCCGGGATGATCCTGCTGGCGCGGCAGACCCTCGACGGGCGGCCCGACCAGCAGCAGCTCGGCGGGCTCGACGTCGTCGTGCGGCGGAACGCCTTCGGCAGGCAGGTCGACTCCTTCGAGGCCGACCTGGACTTCGCCGGTGTCGAGGGGGACGTCCGCGCCGTGTTCATCCGCGCTCCCTGGGTCGAGAAGGCCGGTGACGGCGTCGAGGTGCTGGCCACGGTCAGCGGCGTGCCCGGCGTGGCGGAGGACACCGCTAGGATCGTCGCGGTCCGGCAAGGGGCGGTGCTGGCGACCGCGTTCCACCCGGAACTGACGCCCGACGTGCGGGTGCACCGGCTGTTCGTCGACCTCGTGCGAAAGGCTGCCTGAGACGCGGTGCCCGGCCGGGGTACGGAACAGATGGAGGAGAGATGAGCGGCCACTCCAAGTGGGCCACCACGAAGCACAAGAAGGCCAACCTCGACGCGAAGCGCGGCAAGCTCTTCGCGCGGTTGATCAAGAACATCGAGGTGGCCGCCCGCACGGGCACCGGTGGTGGCGACCCGGATGGCAACCCCACGCTCTACGACGCCATCCAGAAGGCGAAGAAGAACTCGGTCCCGCAGGACAACATCGAGCGCGCCCGCAAGCGCGGCGCCGGCGAAGAGGCCGGTGGCGCCGACTGGCAGACCATCACCTACGAAGGCTACGGCCCGAACGGTGTCGCCGTCCTGATCGAGTGCCTCACCGACAACCGCAACCGCGCCGCGTCGGAGGTCCGCACCGCTTTGACCCGCAACGGCGGCTCGCTCGCCGACCCGGGCTCGGTGGCCTACCTGTTCAACCGCAAGGGCGTCGTGCTCATGCCCAAGGGCGACGCGGCGGAGGACGACGTCCTCATGGCCGTGCTCGACGCGGGCGCCGAGGAGGTCAACGACCTCGGCGAGAACTTCGAAATCGTGTCCGAGGCGACCGACCTGGTCCCGGTCCGCAAGGCACTGCAGGACGCCGGCTTCGAATACGAGTCGGCCGACCTGACGTTCCTGCCCTCGGTGAGCGTCCCGCTCGACGCCGACGGCGCGAAGAAGGTCTTCAAGCTGATCGACGCCCTCGAGGATTGTGACGACGTCCAGAACGTCTACGCGAACTTCGACGTCTCCGACGAGGTGCTCGCCGAAGTCGGCTGAGTTTTCCCTTGCGCCGCAACGCTTTGGTGCCCGGGCCGGAAACTTTCCGGCCCGGGCACTGGGCTGAGGCGGGGGAGTCGGGCACAATGTGCGCCGTGACCTCGACGACCCCCGCCGCTGCCGCCGACATCACCGCCGAACTGTCCGCGGACGAACTGCGCCTCATCGAATGGATCGAGGGGCAGGCGAAGGAACGCGGCAACGCCGTCATCACCGTCGCCGCCGACGACGAGGGCGCCGGCTACTCCTTCACCGCCTGCGCGTGGGCGCTGCACAACGTGCCGGAAGCCGTCGTGGTCGGCCTGCCCGACCACATGGGGCAGGTGCTGCTCGACGCGTACGTCGACCGCGCCGCCAACGGCGAGATCTTCGAGGTCGGCAAGCGCTACGAGGACTTCTTCGAGGGCGTCCCGGTGGTCCTCGAACGCGTCAACAAGGGGCACTACCCCGAGTACTTCGGCACGGCGTTCCTGATCTACCCGGACGGCGACTTCCCGGCCCTGCAGCTGATCGTCGCGACGCCGGAGGGCAAGTTCCCCTGGCACCCCGACGCGCCCGAGGGGTTCGCGCGGTGGCAGCCGGTGCTGACCGAAAGCGGCGACCCGGAAAGCTGGACCCCCGGCGTCGACGGCCCCTAGCCCGGTTCCCGGAACTTCCGCAGGTCGGCGGCCGCTTCGGGATACCGCAGCGCCAGGTCCGCAGGGGCGGCGAACTCCACGCAGCCGTCGGTGTAGGGCGGCACGACGACCGTGCCCAGCAGGCTCCACCCGCCCTGCGTGACGGTGGCCTGCCACGTCCCGGCGGGCACCACGACCTGCGGGCGCTGCCCGGCGGCGACGTCGGTCCCCAGCACCGGCCGCTCGACCGAGCCGTCCGGGTGCAGCAGCAGCATCGCCGCCGGCGCGCCCGCGTGGTGGGCGTAGACCTCGACCCGGTCCAGGCGGTGCGGGGCGGAGAACTCCGGCGCGACGAGCAGGTAGTAGATCGCCGAGCCGGCCTCCGCCCGCCAGCTCTGCGCCCACCGCCCGCCTTCGACGGGCAGCGGCTCCAGCCCCAGGTGAGTGACGAAATCCGATGGCTCCGGCATGTCACCCATCCTGCCGCAGCCGGGCCCAGTAGCCTGCAAGCTCGAACTGGTGTTCGCGGCGGGAGGAAATGCGGGTGCGCGTGCTCGGGGTCGACCCCGGTCTGACCAGGTGCGGCCTGGGGGTGGTCGACGGCGGCAAGGGCCGGGCCGTCCGCTGCGTCGCCGTCGACGTCGTGCGGACGCCGGCGGACGCCGACCTGGCCCACCGCCTGCTCGGCATCTCCGACGAGGTCGAGCGGTGGATGGACCGGTACAAGCCGGCCGCCGTGGCGGTCGAGCGGGTCTTCGCTCAGCACAACGTCCGGACCGCGATGGGCACCGCGCAGGCCGGCGGCGTGGTCGCGCTCGCCGCCGCGCGCCGGGGGCTGCCCGTCGTGTTCCACACCCCGAGTGAGGTCAAGGCCGCCGTCAGCGGGTCCGGCCGCGCGGACAAGGCGCAGGTCACGGCCATGGTGATGCGGCTGCTCAACCTCGAGGTCGCCCCGCACCCGGCCGACGCCGCGGACGCCCTCGCCCTGGCCATCTGCCACCTCTGGCGGGAGCCGATGCGGGCCCGGCTCGCCGAAGCCGAAGCCCGCGCGGCCGAGATGGCCCGCACGCACAAGGCCCGCCTCGCCGCCGCGGCGAAACAAGCCAAGAACCCTGGAGCAGCACGATGATCTCGTCGGTACGCGGAGAAGTCCTCACCGTCGGCCTCGACCACGTCGTGGTCGAGGTCGGCGGGGTCGGCCTCGCCGTGCAGGCCACCCCGGCGACCCTGGCCACCCTGCGCCGCGGCGAAGAAGCCCGCCTGCACACCGCCCTGGTCGTGCGCGAGGACTCGCTGACGCTGTTCGGCTTCGCCGACGCCGACGCGCGCGAGCTGTTCGGGCTGCTGCAGACGGTGTCCGGGATCGGGCCGCGCCTGGCGCTGGCCACCCTCGCCGTGCTCGACCCCGACAAGCTGCGCGCCGCGCTGGTCGAAGGCAACATCACGGTGCTGACGTCGGTGCCCGGCATCGGCCGCAAGGGCGCCGAACGGCTCACCCTGGAACTGCGCGACAAGGTCACCGCGCTCGGCGGCTCCGGGGACACGCCGGCCGTTACCGCCCCCGGCGCCTTGCGCGCCGAGGTCGTCGAGGCCCTCGCCGGGCTCGGCTTCCCGGCCAAGCAGGCCGAACAGGCCGTGGACAAGGTCCTCGCCGACGGCGACGGCCACACCACGGCCAGCGTGCTGCGCGCCGCACTGGCCACCCTCGGCCGGAAGCGGTAGGCGCGGCCGTGGAGTATGAAGCCGTGGAGGAAGACGAAGCCCTCTCGGCGTGGGCCCAGACCGGCGAGGAGAACGTCGAGGGCACGCTGCGGCCCCGCAAGCTCGACGAGTTCGTCGGCCAGCCGCGGGTGCGCGAACAGCTGGAGCTGGTGCTGGAGAGCGCGCGCCGCCGCGGCGTGCCGCCCGACCACGTCCTGCTGTCCGGCCCGCCCGGGCTGGGCAAGACGTCGATGGCGATGATCGTCGCCGCCGAGCTGGGCGCGGCCATCCGGATCACCTCCGGCCCGGCCCTGGAACGGGCCGGCGACCTCGCCGCGATGCTGTCCAACCTCGCGCCCGGCGACGTCCTGTTCATCGACGAGATCCACCGCATCGCCCGGCCCGCCGAGGAGATGCTCTACCTGGCGATGGAGGACTTCCGGGTCGACGTCGTCGTCGGCAAGGGCCCCGGCGCCACCAGCATCCCCCTCGAAATCGCCCCGTTCACGCTGGTCGGGGCGACCACCCGGTCCGGCTCGCTGACCGGCCCGCTGCGTGACCGCTTCGGCTTCACCGGCCAGATGGAGTTCTACACCGACACCGAGCTGGAACTGGTCGTCCGCCGGGCCGCGACCATCCTCGACATCCCGATCGACCGCGACGGCTGCGCCGAGATCGCCCGCCGCTCGCGCGGCACGCCCCGGATCGCGAACCGGCTGCTGCGGCGCGTCCGCGACTACGCCGAAGTCCGCGCCGACGGCAAGGTGACCCGGGACGTCGCCCGCGCCGCGCTGGCCGTCTACGACGTCGACGAGCTGGGGCTCGACCGCCTCGACCGGGCCGTGCTGACCGCGCTGACCAGGTCGTTCGGCGGCGGGCCGGTCGGCATCTCGACGCTGGCGGTGGCCGTGGGGGAGGAGGCGACCACCGTGGAAGAGGTCTGCGAGCCCTACCTGGTGCGCGCCGGTATGCTCGCCCGCACCCCGCGTGGCCGCGTCGCGACCGCGACCGCGTGGGAACACCTCGGCATGGTGCCGCCCGCGGACCTCCCGGGGCGCCCGGACCAGGGCGGGCCGTCGCTGTTCGAACAGGACTGAGTTCGGACCGGCCACGCGGCCCGTACCGGCGGGTGGGTGCTGGCGTCCGCGCTGGTACCTGGCACACTTGACCGGAGCACATACCCAAAAACCGGACATTTCGGCTGGGCCCGGGAGTCCGTCGAACGGAGAATCATGCAACAGCTATTGCTGCCCCTGCTGCTCGTGCTCGTCCTCGCCGTGCCGCTGGTGATGAGCACGCGGAAGCAGAAGAAGCAGCAGGCCGCGCAGCAGGAACTGCAGAGCAGCCTGGCGCCCGGTGACCGCGTGATGACCACCTCGGGTCTTTACGGCACCGTCGCCGACGCCTCCGGTGACACCACGATCGACATCGAGATCGCGCCCGGTGTGGTCACCACCTGGCTGCGGCTGGCCGTCCGCGAGAAGGTCGAGCCCGTCGTCGAGACCGAAGAGGACGCCGCCGACGAGGTCGAGGAGACCGTCGAGGAGCCGAAGATCATCGAGTCGAGCTCCGGCATCACGGCGGACGAGCCGCAGACCACCGCCCAGGTGGCGCCGCCGCTGGAGCACGGCAAGAAGTAACCCCCGCGGGTCCTCCCGGGCGCGCGGCGAAAGCCCGACGAAAGTCGGTGTGGCCTGCAACGCCGGGCTCACGCAGCACCGAGTAGTGTCTCGGTGCTGCGTGCGTGTCCGCCGTCATACCCGCGCCCGGGAGTGAATCGCACACAGTCCCGCTCGGTAACCCTCCGGGCGGGCATCGCAACGTTGGGGTCCACCCCGTCCGAGGAGACCGAAGCACTGTGGCAGCTTCAGCCGGGCATCTCCGCCCGGGACGCTATCTGGCCCTGTTCGCCCTGATCGTGATCGTCTTGTACGCGCTGGTGTTCCTCACCGGCAACCACAAGCCGACCCCGAAACTGGGCATCGACCTGCAGGGCGGCACCCGGGTCACGCTCACCGCCCGCACCCCCGACGGCGGCCAGCCGACCCGCGAGTCCCTGAACCAGGCGCGCCAGATCATCGAACGGCGCGTCAACGGGATCGGCGTCAGCGGCACCGAGGTCCTCCTCGACGGCAACAACGTCGTCATCACCGTCCCCGGCGAGCAGGGCGACCAGGCGAAGAACCTGGGCAAGACCGCGAAGCTGGGCTTCCGGAAGGTCGTCTCGAGCGCCACCCAGCCGGTGGTGCCGCCGCAGCCGACGAACCCGCCGCCGGCCACGGGCACCCCGACCTCGGGCGCGCCGACCGCGGGTGCGCCGACCTCCGGCGCGCCGACCGGCACCCAGAAGCCGACGGCCACCTCGAGCGCGCCGCCGACGGCCGGGGGTGGCGGCGGGGCCGCGCCCGCGCCGCAGCAGAACACCACGCCGGCCGCGCCGAGCAGCAGCACCCCGCCGCCGCCCGCGTCGACCCCGGCGCCGGCGCCGTCGGACGGCTCGGTCGACGCGCAGACCGCGCAGGAGATCCAGGCCGCGAAGGCCCTCCGGCAGAACCCCCAGCTGATCGGCGCCGACGGCCAGCCGAACCAGGAGCTCGTCTCGAAGGCGATGGCGGCGCTCACCTGCGCGCCGAACGCCAAGGACCCCCTCGAGGGCAACGACGACCCGAAGCTGCCGCTCGTCGCCTGCGGTGACAACGACACCTACAAGTACCTGCTGGAGCCGGAGTTCCTGCCGGGCACCGAGATCGCCGACTCGACCTCGGGCTACGACCAGCAGCGCGGCCAGTGGGTGGTGAACCTCAGCTTCAAGAGCGCCGGCACCAAGACCTGGGCCGACTTCACCTCGAAGAACACCGGCCAGCAGGCCGCCTTCGTGCTGGACACCCACGTCGTGTCCGCGCCGAACATCCAGGTGGCCATCCTCGACGGCAACACCCAGATCACCGGCAAGTTCAGCCAGACCGACGCGAAGAACCTGTCGGACATCCTCAAGTACGGCTCGCTGCCGCTGTCGTTCGCGTCTTCGGACGCGACCACGGTGTCGGCGACGCTCGGCCTGGCGTCGCTGGAGGCCGGCCTGATCGCCGGCGGCATCGGCCTGCTCGTGGTCTTCATCTACTGCCTGTTCTACTACCGGCTGCTCGGCGTCCTGACCATCCTGTCGCTGGCCCTGTCCGGCGCGCTGGTGTTCGCCGTGCTGGTGCTGCTCGGCCGCTGGATCGGCTACACGCTGGACCTCGCGGGCATCGCCGGCCTGATCATCGCCATCGGCATCACGGCGGACTCGTTCGTCATCTACTTCGAACGGCTCAAAGACGAGATCCGGGAGGGCCGGACGTTCCGGTCCGCGGTGCCGCGCGGCTGGGTCCGCGCCCGGCGCACCATCCTGGCCTCGGACGCGGTGAGCTTCCTGGCCGCGGCCATCCTGTACGTCATCGCGGTCGGCGACGTCCAGGGCTTCGCGTTCACCCTGGGTATGTCCACCGTGCTCGACCTGGTCGTCGTGTACCTGGTGACGCACCCGCTGGTGGCCATGGTGTCCACGTCCAAGAACGCGTTCCTGTCCAATCCGAGGCACCTGGGCCTCGGCGCCGTGCAGCAAGTGGGTTCGCAGCGTAAGAAGTCGACCACGGTCGGCCGCGCGAACGTGAAGGAGGCCTGACATGGGGGTCGAAGAAGTGGGCACGGACGCCGAAGGCAACGCCAAGGCGACGGCGAAATCCGGCAGGAGGGAAAGCTTCTTCCACCGGCTGTACGTCGGCACGGGCGCGTTCGACGTCGTCGGCAAGCGCAAGCGCTGGTACGCCTTCTTCGGCGCGCTGGTGCTGGTGTGCCTCCTGTCGATGATCATCCGCGGCTTCAACCTCGGCATCGACTTCGAGGGCGGCACGCAGATCCAGATGCCGGCCAACGGCATCCACGGCGTGATCACCGAAGAGCAGGCGAAGGAGTCGTTCCAGAAGGCGCTCGGCCGGCCGGCCACGGAGGCGCAGAAGGTCGGCACGGGCAACGCGGCGACGATCCAGATCCGCGCCGACACGCTGAACGCGGCCGACGTCGCGAAGGTCAAGCAGACCCTGTTCCAGGACCTGGGCCCGATCGGCAGCAACGGCCAGCCCGGCGTCCAGGCCATCAGCGACAGCGCGGTGAGCGCGTCCTGGGGCGGCGAGATCTCGCAGAAGGCGCTGATCGCGCTCGGCGTGTTCCTCGTCGCGGTGGTCATCTTCCTGGCGGTCTACTTCGACCTGCGGATGGCCGCGGCCGCGCTGGTGTCGCTGCTGCACGACATCCTGGTCACCGCGGGGGTGTACTCCCTGGTCGGCTTCGAGGTGACCCCGGCGACCGTGATCGGCCTGCTGACCATCCTCGGGTTCTCGCTGTACGACACGGTGGTGGTGTTCGACAAGGTCCGCGAGAACACGCGCGGCCTGCTCGGGCTGACGCGCCGCACGTACGCCGAGGCGGCGAACCTCGCGCTGAACCAGACCCTGATGCGGTCGTTCAACACGGCGTTCATCGCTCTGCTGCCCATCCTGGGCCTGCTGATCGTCGGGTACGTGCTGCTCGGCTCGGGCACGCTGCAGGACCTGGCGCTGGTGCAGCTCACCGGTACCCTCGTCGGCGTCCTGTCGTCGGTGGCACTGGCGACGCCGCTGCTGGTCGACTTCAAGATGCGCGACCCGAAGTACCAGCAGCAGGCCGAGCGCGTCCGCCAGCGCCGGGCCAGCCAGGAGCGCAAGGCCGCGGGCGAGGACTTCGACGCCTCGGACGACGACACCCTGGCGAAGGAACTGCGCAAGGAGCGGGCGTACGCGGCCGCGGCCAGCGTTCCCGCCCGGATCCAGAAGCAGCGCCCGGCCGGCAAGCCCGCGGGCAAGCGGAAGCGCTGACGTGGAGCTCGACGACGCCCTCGGCCTGATCGCCGAGGTGCCGGACTTCCCCGAGCCCGGCGTGCTGTTCCGCGACCTGAGCCCGCTCTTCGCGGACGCGGGGGCGTTCAAGGCGGTGACCGACGCGCTGGCGGGCACCCTCGATCCTTCGGTCGAGGCGCTCGCCGGCGTGGAGGCCCGCGGGTTCCTCCTCGCCGCGGCCGTCGGGTACGCCCGCGGCCTCGGCGTGGTGCTGATCCGCAAGCCGGGCAAGTTGCCGCAGGTGGCGGGCCGCGTCGACTACGCACTGGAGTACGGCACGGCGACGGTGGAGCTCCCGGCCGGCGTGGTCCGGCCGGGCCAGCGCGTCGCGGTCCTCGACGACGTCCTGGCCACGGGCGGCACGGTCGCCGCCACGGGCAAGCTCCTGGAAGACGCGGGCGCGGTGGTCGACAGCGTTTCGGTGGTCCTGGAGCTGGCCGCCCTCGGCGGCCGCCAGGTCCTGGGCGACCGCAGGATCCACGCCCTCCGCACCTGCTGAGGGGTCTGCCGCGGCTTGTCGTGAGGGGTAAGGCGGGTCAGCACCGGCCTTGCCGCTCACGAGGGCGGAGGCGCTGGTGACGGCCCCCCGTCCCCCTGAACGGGCGCACCCGACAGGGCTGCGAGGCGTAGCGGCTACCCTGGTGGTCCGAAGGCCGCACGAGCAGCAGGAGGTGCGGGTGAGCCAGGAGCTCGACGCCGCGGTGCCCGCGAAGCAGGGCGCCCAGCAGAACGGGCAGGCGGCGGCACAGCCCGCGCCGCCGAAGCCGAACGGTGCGGCGCCGAACCCGTCCGCGACCCGGCGGGTCCGGGCGCGCCTCGCCCGGCGGATCACCGCGCAGCGCGCCGCCCCGGTCAAGCAGGTCCTCGAACCCCTGGCCGTCATCCACCGTGAGCTGCACCCCAACGCCGATCTGGGGCTGCTCCAGCGCGCCTACGACGTCGCCGAGGAGCTGCACCGGAACCAGCGGCGCAAGTCCGGCGACCCCTACATCACCCACCCGCTCGCCGTCGCCACCATCCTCGCCGAGCTGGGCATGGACACCACCACGCTCGTCGCGGCGCTGCTGCACGACACGGTCGAGGACACCGGTTACGCCGTCGAGAGCCTGAAGGCCGACTTCGGCGAGAAGGTCGCCGAGCTGGTCGACGGCGTCACGAAGCTGGACAAGGTGCAGCTCGGCTCGTCCGCCGAGGCCGAGACCATCCGCAAGATGGTCATCGCGATGGCCAAGGACCCCCGGGTGCTGGTCATCAAGCTGGCCGACCGGCTGCACAACATGCGGACCATGCGGTTCCTGCCGCCGGAGAAGCAGGCCCGCAAGGCCCGCGAGACGCTCGAGGTCCTCGCCCCGCTGGCCCACCGGCTCGGCATGGCCACGGTCAAGTGGGAGCTGGAAGACCTCGCGTTCGCGATCCTGCAACCCAAGAAGTACGACGAGATCGTGCGCCTGGTCGCCGACCGCGCGCCCTCGCGCGACATCTACCTGCGGTCGGTCATCACGGACCTGACCAGCAACCTCGTCTCGTCGCGGATCACCGCGAAGGTCGAGGGCCGCCCGAAGCACTACTACTCGATCCACCAGAAGATGATCGTCCGCGGCCGCGACCTGGACGACATCCACGACCTGGTCGGCGTGCGGATCCTGGTCGAAGACGTCCGTGACTGCTACGCCGCGATGGGTGTCGTCCACGCCCTGTGGCAGCCGGTGCCCGGCCGGTTCAAGGACTACATCGCGCAGCCGCGGTTCGGTGTCTACCAGTCGCTGCACACGACGGTCATCGGTCCCGACGGCAAGCCCCTCGAGGTGCAGATCCGCACCTACGAGATGCACCGCACCGCCGAGTACGGGATCGCCGCGCACTGGCGGTACAAGGAGACCAAGGGCACCCACAGCGGCAACGCGATGGACGTCGACGAGATGGCGTGGATGCGCCAGCTCCTCGACTGGCAGCGCGAAGCCGCGGACCCGGGTGACTTCCTGGAGTCGCTGCGCTACGAGCTGGCCTCGCGCGAGATCTTCGTGTTCACGCCGAAGGGCGACGTGATCACGCTGCCGGTGGAGTCGACGCCGGTCGACTTCGCCTACGCCGTGCACACCGAGGTCGGGCACCGCTGCATCGGCGCCCGCGTCAACGGACGGCTGGTCGCGCTCGAACGCAAGCTGGAAAACGGCGAAGTCGTCGAGATCTTCACGTCGAAGGCGGAGAACGCCGGGCCGTCGCGGGACTGGCTGCAGTTCGCCGGCTCGCCGAAGGCGCGCGCCAAGATCCGGCAGTGGTTCGCCAAGGAACGCCGCGACGAGGCGATCGAAGGCGGCAAGGAAGCCATCACCAAGGAGATCCGCAAGGTCGGCCTGCCGATCCAGCGGCTGGTCTCCGCGGAGTCCATGGGCGCGGTGGCCACCGAGCTGCGCCACGCCGACATCTCGTCGCTCTACGCGGCGGTCGGCGAGGGGCACACGAGCGCCAAGCACGTCGTGCAGCGGCTGGTGGCCCTGATCGGCGGCGTGGACGCGGCGGAGGAGGAGCTCGCCGAGCGCGCGACGCCGTCCACGGTGACCCGGCGCCGCGGCTCCAACGACGTCGGCGTGGTGGTCAAGGGCGCCAGCGACGTCTGGGCGAAGCTGGCCCGCTGCTGCACCCCGGTGCCGGGCGACGAGATCCTCGGTTTCGTGACCCGCGGCGGCGGCGTTTCGGTGCACCGCACCGACTGCACGAACGCCGGCGACCTGCAGTCCCAGCCCGAGCGGCTGGTCGAGGTCGAGTGGGCGCCGTCGGCGTCTTCGGTGTTCCTGGTGGCGATCCAGGTCGAGGCGCTCGACCGGCACCGGCTGCTGTCGGACGTGACCAAGGTGCTGGCCGACGAGAAGGTCAACATCCTGTCGGCGTCGGTGACCACGTCCCGCGACCGGGTGGCGGTCAGCCGCTTCTCGTTCGAGATGGGCGACACCAAGCACCTCGGCCACGTCCTCAAGGTGGTTCGCGGCGTGGAAGGCGTCTACGACGTCTACCGCGTGACGTCGGCTTCCTAGGAAGTCCAGGAGACGCCCGCGGCCGCGGCGATCCGCTCACGCGACTCCAGGAGCCGCGCACGCAACGACCGTAGGTCGACGTCGAGCAGGTGCCCGTCCCGTTTGACCGCCTTCCCGGCGACGTAGACGCTGTCCACCAGACCGGGGTGACCGGCGCTGACGATGGTGCGGACCGGGTCGCCGACGGGGAAGACCGAGAGGTCCTCGGCGTCGAGCAGGACCAGGTCGGCGTCGCGGCCGACGGCCAGGCGGCCGCTGTCGCGCCCGCACGCCCGGGCGCCGTCCACCGTGGCGAATTCGAGGACGTCGCGAGCCGTGACGCCGCCGCGCTCGGCGGCCAGCGCCGTGCGCATGGCGCCGAACAGGTCACCACCGGCGGACAGGCAGTTGTCGACCGACAGCGTCGGGCGGACGCCGGCGGCGAGCGCCCGGCCGGTCACCGGCGGCACGAAGCCCATCTTCAGCTCGACGTCCGGGCTGACCGACACCGAACAGCCCGCCTCGGCCAGCATCACGAGCTGGTCGTCGGACAGGTCGTTGCCGTGCACGACGGTGGTGCGCTCGTCGAGCAGCCCGCGGTCCCGCATCCCGGCGATCGGCCGGTCGCCGTGCGGCCAGCCACCGGTGCCGTGGACGTGCACGCTGACCCGCAAGCCCAGTTCCCGCGCCAGCGCGACGTCGGCGGCGGTCTCGTCCATCGTGGACATCACCGGGCCGCGCAGGCCCAGCGCCATGTCCTCGCCCGGCAGCATGGCCCGCACCCGCCGGATCTCCGGCGCGATGTCCGGCCCGTCGGCGCCGTAGCAGAAGATCGAGTGGCCGGGTGCGTCGTGCAGCCCGGCGATCGCGGCGTCGGCGTTCTCCGGGTGGGAAGCGCAGTGGAACCAGTCGAGCATGGTGGTGACGCCGGAGTTCAGGGCTTCGAGGCGGCCGAGGAGGTTGCCCAGGTAGACGTCTTCGGCCCGGTAGTGCGGTTTGAGCGTGCCGTGGGCGGCGACGCGGTACCGGTCGAACGTCCAGTCCGCGCCGAGGCCGCGGAACGCCGTCTGCCAGGTGTGCCGGTGCGTGTCGACGAACCCGGGCAGCACGATCTTCCCCGTCGCGTCGACCACTTCGGCATCGACGTCGAGCGTGGCGCCGACGGCGGCGATCCGGCCGTCCTCGATGAGCACGTCACCGCGGGGAAGGTCCTCGAACGCCGGATCCATGCTGACCACCATGCCGCCGCGCAGCAGTGTCTTCATCGCTGTCCTCCAAGAGTTGACGTGTCAACTCTGTATGCTACGCCCATGTTGGAACCGGCGGAGTGGGCGTTCTGGGACACCTGGATGCGCGCCCAGCGGCTGCTCGCCCGCGAGCTCGATCGCGGGCTGCAGCGCGACTGCGGCATCTCGAAGGCCGAGTTCAGCGTGCTGATGACGCTGACCCGGCCGATGCGCGTCGGCGAGCTCGCGGACGCCCTCGACTGGGAGAAGAGCCGCGTCGCGCACCTGCTGACGCGGATGGAGAACCGCGGCCTGGTGGCGCGGATCGAAGACGGCGCCACCGGACGGCGCACCGGCATCGAGCTGACCGGCGAAGGCCGTCGCACGGCGGAGAAGGCCACGCGGGCCCACGGCGCCAACATCCGGCGGCTCGCCCTCGACCGGCTCACGCCCGACCAGGCCGCGGCCATCCGGGCCTGGAGCGAGCAGCTGCTCGGAGCCGGCTAGAACAGCGCCGCGATCAGCGCGCCCAGCGGGGGAAGCGCCTGGGCGAGCGCGCCGCCGCGGCCCGCGCCGCGGGGGCGGCTGAGGGCGAGCAGGTCCGAGACGCCGAGCGCGACGCCGGCCAGCAGCATGAACCCGCAGCCGTAGAGCACCAGCCAGCGCCCGGCGCCGGCGTCGCCGGTGTGCAGCAGGACCAGCCCGAGCACCGGGCCGGCGGCGAGGAACAGGTTGTAGAACCCGACGTTGAACGACCACAGCCGGGTGGCCGGCAGGTTCGCCGACGGGATCTTGAAGATGCCCTCGTGCACGCCCGGCCGCTCGAACAGCACCACCTCCCAGGTGAACGCCAGCAGGTGCACCAGCGCCGCCACCCCGGCGAAGACCTGCGCGACGGCGTTCACGGCACGAGCTCGATCCCGTGGCGCCCGGCGATCTCCGGGATGCGGTCCGGCGTGGCCCGGTCGAGGGCGCGGAAGAACCGGCCCATCCCGTCGGTCAGGCACACCGCGAGGAACTGCGCCGACGGCGTGTGCACCGTGAAGGTGTTGACCGCGCCCGCCGGGATGCTGATCGACGCGCCGGGCCCGAGGTCGTGGAGTTCGCCGTCCACGTACACCGTGATGCGCCCGTGGAGCACGTAGAAGCTCTTTGCCCAGGGCTCGGTGTGCGGCGGCACGGACGGCCCGCGCGGCGCGTCGACCTCGAACACCTCGTAGGCGCCGCCGGTGTGCTCCGCGCCGACCTTGACGGTGATCCGCGCGTCGTGGGAATCGAGTTCCGGGCCGTCGCCCGGGGCGCTGAAGTGGGTCATGCCGCCGACGCTAGGAAGGCGGGCGGCGGGGGACCATCCCGGAAAAGTGGGATACCCGCCGCGGGTACGGGCGGCGCATACTGCGTCCATGTGGGACGGCCGGGCGCGGGCGGTGCGGCGGGACGTCGCCGCGCTCGCCACGGCGGGCCTCGGCGTCGCCGAGCTGCACGCGGCCGCCATCGAGCTGGTCGACCGCGTGGTGCCCGCCGAGCTGACGTGCTGGGCGTCGCTGGACCCGGACACCGCGGTGATCAGCTCGATGACCAGCGGCCGGGCCCGCGTGCCGGGCGAGTACGAGCCGCTGCTGGCGACGTACGAGTACGACGGCGCCCAGCCCCACACCTTCGCCGAGCTGGCGCGGCGGCCGGTGCCGGTGGCGCGCCTGTCCGACCTGCCCCGCCGCACCGCCGAGCGCAGCGGCCGGCTCGCCGAGGTCTGGCGGCCGCTCGGGCTCACCCACGAGCTGCGCGTCGTGTTCCGGGTCGACGGCACGTCGTGGGGCGCGGCCGGCCTGGTGCGCAACGGCGAGTTCAGCGACCGCGAGGTCGGGTTCCTGACGTCGGTCGCGCCGGCGCTGGCCTCGGCGACGCGGGTGGCCGCGCGCACCCGAGGCCCGGCGGAGCGGGCCGAAACGGCGATCGTGGTCGTCGGCCCGGACGGCAGGCAGCGGACGGCCACCGCGGCGGCCGCGGCGTGGCGCGCCGAACTCGACGAGATCGCCCCGGGCCGGTTCGCCGTCCTGCTGCGCGCGGTGGTGACCGGGGCCCGCGCGGCGGCGACGGGGGCGTTCCGCGCCCGCGTCCGCGACGCCCGCGGCGGCTGGATCGTGCTGCACGCCGCCCGGCTGGTGGCGGGCGAGGACGACGGCGAAACGGTCGTGACCGTCGACCGCGCTTCGGGCGCCGAGCTGCTCGGTGTCCTGCTCGCCGCCTACGGCCTCACCGCCCGGGAGCGCGACGTCTGCCGCGAGGTGCTGGCCGGACTGTCCACAACGGACATCGCGGCCCGGCTGGCGATCTCGGCGCACACGGTGCAGGACCACCTCAAGTCGGTGTTCGGCAAGGTCGGGGTCCGCAGCCGTGGGGAACTGACCGCGAAACTGATGTCCTGAGCCGGCGGCGACAACTCGGGGAAGATCACCTGCGCGCCGGCGACGCCACGGTGCGGAAGGTCTTCGGCTGGAGGAACTTCCGCAGCAGGGCGTTGACCTCCTCCGGCCGTTCCATCGACGGCAGGTGCCCCGTGTCGGGCAGCTCGGCGAAATCCGCCCGCGGCAACGACTTCGCCAGGTGCGCCGACAATTCCACCAGCCCCGGCGCGTCCGCCGTCCCGATCACCACCAAGGCCGGCGTCGTGATCTCCGCGAGCCGGTGGCGGGTGTCCGGGATCCGCTCCGTCCACTGTGGAGCGGTCCAGTCGTGGCGGTACACCTGCTCGCACATCTGCCGGACCCGCTCGGCCATCCCGGGCGGCAGGACCGAGGTGTCCCGGGACGGCCCCGCGACCAGGTAGCGGATGTTGGCCTCCGCCATCGCGCGGACGTCCGCCGGGTCGACGTCGCCTTGGCGGGCCTGGTAGCGGGCGAGGCGGTCGGCGGGGACCGCCTCGGCGGCCAGCCGGGCGAAGTCCGCCCGCATGTGGTCCGGCCACGTGTGCCCGGTCAGGCCCGAGCCGAGCAGCACCAGGCGGGTGATCCGCTCCGGCGCGGCGAGGGCGGCGTCCAGCGCGCACGCCCCGCCCATCGACGCCCCGACCAGCGCGGCCTGCTCGATCCCCCGGGCATCGAGCAGGGCCAGCAGGTCCTCGTAGTGGGCGTGTTCGCCGTCCTCGCCGCGGGTTTCCCCGAACCCGCGGCGGTCGTAGCGGATCACCCGGTGGGTGGCGGCGAGCTCGGTGAACTGCGCGTCCCACATCCGGCGGTCGCCCAGTGCGGCGTGCAGCAGCACGACCGCGGGCCCCTCTCCCGCTTCGTCGTAGCCGAACGCCGTCCCGCCCACGTCGATCGCCGCCATGGCCCCAACCTAGCCACACGACCGCGTCACACACCGCCGGTTTCGCTGAGGGCGAGAAGCTAAGGTGCCGGTCATGACCGACGGATTCGACCTGACGCGCGACGGCGAAGCCGCCCGCCTGACGCTGACCCGGCCGGAGAAGATGAACGCCATCACCTACGGCATGTGGGCGGCGATCCCGGACGTCGTCGCCGAGGTGGAAGCCGATCCGGCGCTGAAGGTCCTGGTGATCGCCGGCGCCGGCCGGCACTTCTCCGCCGGCGCCGACATCAGCGAGTTCGGCGAGCTGCGCACCACGGCCGAAGGCGCGGCGAGCTACGACAAGGCCGTCGAGGGCGCGGTCGCCGCCCTCACCGGGATGCGGAAGCCGTCGGTCGCGATGATCCAGGGCAACTGCATCGGCGGCGGCTGCCAGATCTCGGTCGCCTGCGACTTCCGGTTCGCCGCCGAGGACGCGCGGTTCGGCATCACCCCGGCGAAGCTCGGCATCGTCTACCACTTCGGCTCGACGCGCCAGCTCGTCTCGCTCGTCGGCCCGGCGCACGCCAAGTACTTCCTGTTGTCCGGCGAGCTGATCACCGCCGCCCGCGCCCGGGAAATCGGCCTGCTCAACGACGTCTTCCCGGCCGGCGACCTCGAGACCGCGACGCTGGCGTTCGCCGAGACGCTGTGCTCGCGCTCCCAGGCGTCGGTCCGCGGGATGAACCGCATCATCGAGAAGATCGTGGCCGGGCAGGAAACCCCGGACGCCGAAGTCGAGGAGATCCGCTCGGAAGCCCTGCACGGCGAGGATTACGCGGAGGGCGTCGCCGCGTTCCTCGAGCGGCGCCCGCCGCGGTTCACCTTTCGCTGACCTCGAAGTCCAGGTAGGCGTGGAAGTGCTCGGCGACGACGTCGGTGACGCCGGCGGGGTCGAGCCTGCCGTCGATTTCGATGACGCGGATGCCGAGCTCCCGCGCCGCCCGCACGACGTGGGCGGCGAGCATCCGGTCGCGCGTCAGCCGGGTGCGCTGCTCCGGGATGGCGAGCCCGTCCGGCCGGTGGCGGAGCTGGTGCTGGCGGAACAGCTCGGTCGGCACGAGCACCACCATGCGGCCGGGGGAGTCCAGGATCGGGGCGACGAGCTCCGGCCGCAGTGCCCGGCCCTCGGCGACGACCGGCCGCGGTGACGCCAGGGCGCGCAGGTCGTCGAGGGCGCCGCGGAACCCGGCGCCGAACTCGGCCATCATCGCGGTCAGCTGGTCGGCGGCCGGGAGATCGGCGGGCGGCGCGGCACCCGGGCGGGCCCGGTCGTCGTGGTGGTAGGCCGTCAGGCCGTGCCGCTCGGCCAGCAGGCGCGCGACGGTGGACTTCCCGGTCCACGGTGCGCCGCCGATCCACAGCGCCCTTCCGACGGTGCCGAACGGATCCGAGGTCATCAGACGACTATCGCGGGCCCGGCGGCCCGGTGGCCAGTGTTCCGGCGCCGGTTGATCCGTTCAGCGCAGAGTGACCCGGCCCGCACGCCGCGGCGTCAGGACCGGTCGCCTTCGCCGTCGACCACGAGCACCGTGGAGGAGTCCGCGAAATCCGGCTCCGGGCCGATCCGGAAGGGGAACCGCGAGCCCGGCCGGACCGCGGCGATCAGGGTGTCGGCCCGGTCGAGCACGATGATCGCGAGCTCGGTGGTGACCGGCTCCGGGCGGAACACGACGTCCGGACGCGGTTCGGGGACGACGATCGGCAGCGGCAGGGTGCCGCTGACCGAACCGGAGCCGAAGTCGTCCTCCGCCGGCACGGGCGGGGCGAAGGGCGACGGCGGGAGCAGCTGCGGGCGGCGTCGCCACCAGAGCCCGGCGAGCAGGCCCGTCAGCAGGCCGCCGGTGCCGCTGACGGCCGATGCCAGCCCGACCCCGAGACCGGACGTCTCGTCGGTCGGAGCGGGCGGGGTAGCGGGCGGGGTGGCGGGCGGGCTCGCCGGCAGCGGCCCGAACCGCACGCCCGGCTCCGCGGCGGCGTCGTCGGGCAGCTGGAGCACCTGACCGGGCTCGACCGCGGCGGGATCGGTGAACGGCGTGCCGTCCGGCCGCGGCCGGCCCTGGTTGAGCCGGAAGATTTCGGGGAAGCGGCGCCCGTCGCCGAGCGCGCGTTCGGCGATCTCGAACAGCGTGATGTCCGCGGGGTTGTCGGTGTGCGGCACGATGAAGTACTTGACCGGCGGCGGCGGGTCGGCCTGCGCGAGCGCGGGGCCGCCGGCGAGCACGGCGAAGAGGGCACCGGCGCAGCCGGCCTGACCGGCCCGCCCGAGGACGCGGCGGACCGCGGGAACCCGGTTTTCGACCATCGTCGGCACCTCTCCCCGGCGACCCTGGCGGATCCCCGGTCTCGCCCTCCTACACGGGGCGGGTGCGGACGCGGTTCAGATCTTGTCCCGCGGCGAGCGCGAAACAGCCCGGCCCCGGATCACGTCGGGGCCGGGCTGTTCGCGGCTGTTGCTACTGGACGGTGACGCCGGTGAACTTCACCTGCTTGGTCGGCGCTCCGGTGCCGTCCTGCGGGTTCGGGTTGGCGATGCCGGCCTTCGCCACCGCGTCGAGCACCTTCAGGCCCTCGTCGGTGATGCTGCCGAACACCGAGTAGTCCGCCGGGAGGCCGTCGGCGCTGCCGTAGACCATGAAGAACTGGCTGCCGCCCGAGTTGGGGGCCTGCGTCTTCGCCATGGCGAGGATGCCGCGGCCGTACTTGATCTCCGGGAACGCCTCGTCCGGCATCGTGTAGCCGGGGCCGCCCTGGCCGTCGGTGGTCGGGTCGCCGGTGGCCGCCGGGTCGCCGCACTGCAGCATCTGCAGGCCCTCGGTGCCGAGGCGGTGGCACATGGTGTCGTTGTAGAAGTTCTGCTTGGCCAGGCTGATGAAGCTCTGCACCGCGCAGGGGGCGAGCGCGCGGTCGAGCGTCAGCGGGATGTCGCCCGCGGTGCTCTTGAGCGTCACGTTCACCGTGCCGGTCGACGGGACGTTCTTGCCGTCCGGCGGGTTCACCTTCTTCGGCGCCTTGCCCGTCGAGTCCGCCTTGAAGTCGCACGTCGTCGGGTTCGGCAGCGGCGTCGCGCGCTTCGGCAGCGCGGTGCGCTGCGTCGGGATCTGGATCTCGGTCGGCGGCGGGGCGGCCGAGGACGAGGCCGCGGTGTCCGTGCTGTCGCCGCTGTTCGCGCTCACGATCCACACCACGACACCGGCGACGACGAGGACGGCCACGCCGACCACTCCAGCCCCGATCATCCGGCGTCGCTTCTGCTGCTCCATTCGGCGCTCGAGCTGCCGCTCGAGTTTGCGCTTCGCAGCTTCGCGGCGCTGCTGGTTGGTCGCCACCCCGTACCCTCCAGGTTTCCGCTCGTGTCACACGTCTGAGGTAGCGGCAGTGTATGGGCACAGCCTGTGAGGACCATGTACAGGGCCCGCTAGTCTCAACCCGATCGTGATCGGCGCCATCCGGCGCGGAAGTCCGGGGAGGCGTTCGGTGCTCGTCGTCGGGTTCGGCAGCGGCCCGCTGCAGGCCAACTGCTACCTGCTGGCGGCGGCCGCCGGCGGGCCGTGCGTGGTCGTGGATCCGGGGCAGGAGGCGGCCGCGCCGCTGGCCGCCGCGCTCGCCGAGCACCGGCTGGTGCCGGCCGCGCTGCTGGCCACCCACGGGCACCCCGACCACGTCGCCTCGGCGGCCGCTCTGTCGGCCGAGCACGGCGTCCCGCTGCACCTGCACCCGGGCGACACCCGGCTGTACGACGGCGACAGCGTGCCCCTGACCTCCGGCGCGTACGCGGGCCTGGACGTCGAAGTCCGGCACGTGCCGGGGCACACCCCGGGATCGGTGGTGCTGGGCCTGGCGACGCCCGAGGGCGGCCGGCTCGCGCTGACCGGCGACACGCTGTTCGCCGGCTCGGTCGGCCGCGGGGACGTGGCGGAGGCGGTGCGGGACGTGCTGGCGGCGTTCCCGGACGACACGGTGGTGCTGCCGGGCCACGGCCCGGCGACGACGATCGGCCGGGAACGCGCGGGCAACCCGTTCCTCGCCGGGACGGGAGCGGGACGGTGACCGAGCGCATCGCGCTGTTCGAGGAGGACCCGCGCGGACGCCGTCGCCGCGGGATCTCGGGCCTGATCGGCGTGGTCATCGTCGCGGCGGCGTTCGGCGGGATCGCCGGCCTGATCGGCGGCACGGTGACCGGCCTGGTCGTCGCGCTGGTGATCGCCCTGCCGCTGCTGTACGTGATGGCGGTGAGCATCCGGCGCCGCGTCTGGCTGGAGGGCTCGACGCTGCTCGTGCGCACGTGGGGGCTGCGCCGGGTCGACCTGACGGCCGCGACCCGCCTCGACCTCGTCGTCGGCGACGTCCGGGGCAGCCGCACGGTGAGCCTGCTGGTCAACGCCGGCCAGCGGGGCAAGGTGGCGAAGGTGGACCTCGCGGTGTTCTCCGGGACCGGGGGGCGCGAGCTGGGCATCCTGCCGCTGCGGAAGCTCGCGAACGCGCTGATGAACAACACCGAGGCGAACGGCCTCGTGTTCGGCGAGCTGCTGATCGCCGAGCTGAAGGCCGAGGCCCGCGGGGGCGGCGTGGCCGAGCGCCCGCTCTACCGGCTGGCGTCGGTGGCCCCGTCGGGCAAGTACGTGCAGCGCTTCACGATGGAAGCGGTCAGCCGGTTCGTGGCTACGCTGGACTGAGTTTCCCCGTGACGAGGTGGGCGGCCGGCTCGCGGGAGGCGATGAGCGCGGCCAGGACGGTTGTCACGGGGACGGCCGCGACGATGCCGACGCTGCCGGCGAGCGTCCGGATGATTTCCTGCGCGATGTCCTCGCTGCCGAGCAGCGCGCCGAGCCCGACGCCGGAGATCGACGAGTACAGCAGTACCGGCAGCGCGGCCCCGGCGTAGGCCATCACGAGGGTGTTGACGGCCGAGCCGACGTGGTCGCGGCCGATCCGCAGGCCGGAGCGGTACAGCTCCCGCCAGGTCAGGTCCGGGTTGGCGCGGCGCAGTTCCCAGACCGCGCTGGTCTGGGTGACGGTGACGTCGTCGAGCACGCCGAGGGCGCCGATGACGACGCCGGCGAGCAGCAGCCCGCGCGCGTCGATGCCGTGGCCGAGGGAGCCGATGAGCGTCGAGGTGCTGTCGTCGAGCCCGGTCAGCGAGGCGGCGGCGGAGAAGATCGCGGACAGGACGCCGATGAGGGCGAGGCTGACGAGCGTGCCGAGCACGGCCGCCGACGTCCTCGCGGAGAGCCCGTGCGTCAGGTAGAGGGCGATGAACATGATCGCGCCGGCGCCGGCGATGGCCACCACCAGGGGATTTTCGCCGGCGAGGATGGCGGGGAGGATGAACAGCGCGATGACGACGAAGGAGAGCCCGAGCGCGACGAGCGCGGCGATGCCCTGCCACCGCCCGAGCACGAGCACGGCGACGGCGAAGAGGGCGGCCAGCACGAGCAGCGGCGTGCCGCGCTGGAAGTCGACGAGCTGGAAACTGGCCGGATCGTTCGGGTTGCCGTTGTTGTAGGCGAGGACGACGGCGTCCCCGGTGGTGAAGCGCGGGGTGCTGGGCTCGATGGGCACGGTCAGCCGCAGCGGTTTCCCGGAGGCGGGCCCGTCGGTCATGGTGAGATCGACGGTCAGGCAGGGTTTCGCGTTCGGGTCGGCCTGGTCGCCGACCTGCACCTGGCCCTGGGCGAGGCAGGGACCACTGGCGGTGGCCCGGATGTCGGCGTGCACCGGCGTGCCCTGCGGGATGACGCTGGTCGGGGCGGCCTTGCCCCAGGGGTAGAGGACGACCATGCCGACGACGGTGGCGAGCGCGAGCGGGGCGAGCAGCCAGATCAGGAGCAGCCGCACGCGCTTGGACGCCGGGGCGGCGGGGCCGTGCCCGTGGCCATGGCCGTGGCCGTGCCCGGTGGGCGCTTCCGCGCTTTCGGGGACCTTGCGGCGGGGCCTGGCGCCGGTTTCGGCGGGAACCCGTTGTGGCCCGGTGTCGCCGGGACGCGCTGGGCGGTCGGTGTCGGCCGGGAGCTGCTGTGGTCCGGTGTCGCCGCGGCGCGCTGGGCGGTCGGTGTCGGCCGGGAGCTGCTGTGGTCCGGTGTCGCCGCGGCGCGCTGGGCGGTCGCTGTCGGCCGGGAGCTGTTGTGGCCCGGTTTCCCCGCGGCGGGTGGCTGAGCGGTCATTTTCGGCCGCGGCCCGCTGTGGTCCCGTGTCGCCGCGGCGAGCGGCGGGGCGGTCGCCGTCCGCTGCGGCGCGTTGTGGTCCCGTGTCGCCGCGGCGCGGGCTGCCCGGCTGCTCGCCGCCGGGGATCGGCTGCGGCCCGGTGTCGCCGCGGCGGCGCCGGGCCTCCGGGCGGCCGTTCTCGGCCGGGAGCGGCAGCGATCCGCTGTGGGCGGCCCGCTGCGGCCCGCTGCCGGTCCGGCGGCGCGCGGGATCGGCCGCCCGGCGGGCGTCCTCCGGCGGCGTGCGGCGGGCGGGCTTCCGGGGCGTTCCCGGCGTTCCGGACGTGCCGCGGGCCGGGGAAGGGGACACCTCGTCCGTGATCCGGCGAATCGGGCCGGTCGCGTCGTCGTCCAGGTCGGGGCGGTCCACCCGCACATCCTGACAGCGGGAATCCGCACCCCGTGCGAGGGGCCGCCGACGGCCCGGTTCGTCCCGATGCGCCGGACTCGCGTGACCCAGCGGGCTTCTCGCGTGATCGAGCGGGCTTCACGCGTGATCAGCGGGGCATCACGCGTGCGGGGAGGGGTATCAGCCGTAGGCCTGGCGGACGTGGACGCGGCGGTAGGCCGACGGCGGGGTGTCGAAGTGGTCGAGGAAGGCCTGGCGCAACGTTTCCGTCGAGCCGAAGCCGCAGCGGCGGGCGATCGTGGCCAGCGGGAGGTCGGTGCCCGACAGCAGGCGGGCCGCGTGTTCCGTGCGGATCGTGCGGACGTAGCGGCCCGGGGTGGTGCCCAGGTGGGCGTCGAACAACCGGGTCAGCTGGCGGGTGCTGATCCCCGCGCGGGCCGCCAGGGCCGGGGTGCCGAGGTCGGCGTCGAGGTGCTCGGCGATGTAGGCCGTGAGGTCGCGGACCTCCCGGTGCTCCGGCGGCGGCCCGGTGAGGAACAGGCTCACCTGGGCCTGGTTGCCCGGCCGCTGCAGGTACGTCACCAGCGCGCGGGCCGCCTCGCGGGCCAGTGACGGGCCGTGGTCCGCCTCCACCAGCGAAAGTGTCAGGTCGAGGCCGCTGGTCACGCCCGCCGCCGTGTAGACGTTGCCGTGGCGGACGTACAGCGGGACCGGGTCCACCGTCACCGACGGGTAGTCCCGGGCCAGGCGGGCCGCGTAGCGCCAGTGCGTCGTCGCGCGGCGGCCGTTGAGCAGTCCCGCCGCCGCGAGCACCTCCGCGCCCGTGCACACCGACGCGACGCGGCGGCTGGTGCGGGCGAGCCGCCGGACGTGGGCCAGGACGCGCTCGTCGGCCGCCGCGGCCGTGCTGCCCCAGCCGCCCGCGACGACCAGCGTGTCCAGGTCGCCGGCGACCTGGTCGAGCCGCAGGTGCGGCTGCAGCGTCAACCCGGAGCCGGTGCGGATGCCGTGGCCGTCGACCGAGGCCAGCTGCAGCTCGTACGGCGGGCGCGCGCCGAGCCGGTTGGCGGCGTCGAACACATCGGCGGGGCAGGCGATGTCCAGCAGCTCGGCGTCGGCGTAACCGACGATCGCGACCCGTCTGGGTGAGCCTGGCATGATCGAACGCTAGCAGCCCGACCGGCGCTCGGACGTGGTTCGCAGGAATCCGGACATCCGCGCCGCCCGGGGACCGCCCGGACGCCACGGTGAACGGCATGACCGATGCGCAGAAGACCATCGCCTTCGTCGTGTACCCCGGCCTGACGCCGCTGGACCTGGTGGGCCCGCTGCAGGTGCTGAGCGGGCTGGCCCAGGCGAACCCCGGCTACCGGACCGTCGTGGTCGGTGCCACCCGGGACACCGTCGGCACCGACACGCCGTTGCGAATCGCCCCGAGCCACACGTTCGACGAAGTGCCGTCGCCCTTCGCGGTGCTGGTACCCGGCGGCACCGTGCCGACGTTGCACGCGATGGCGGACGAGCGCCTCCTCGCCTGGTTGCGCACTGCGGCCGCGGGCGCCGAGCTGGTGACGTCGGTCTGCACCGGCTCGCTCGTCCTGGGCGCGGCCGGGCTCCTGGAGGGCAGGCAGGCGACGACGCACTGGATGTTCCGCGACCTGCTGACCGCGCTCGGCGCGACCCCGGTCGCCCGGCGCTGGGTCGAGGACGGCCCGGTGATCACCGCCGCCGGCGTCTCGGCGGGCATCGACCTGGCCCTGCACCTGGTGGAACGGCTGGCCGGACGGCAGGTCGCGACGACCATCCAGTTCGCCATCGAGTACGACCCCGAGCCCCCGCAGGGCGCGCTGGACTGGGCGAACCAGCCGTACGGCGACCTGAAGCCGCTGCGGGAGCACACACTGCGCGAAGGACTGGCGCGGCACCCGGAACTGCTGGCGAAGCTGCTCGCCCACGCCTGAGGCGAACGTCGTCGGCCATCCGGGTGAGCGGGGTTCCCCGGCTGCGCCGCGCGGTTAGATTCAGCTCGCTCGATCAGGTGATTTCCCGGGTGGGGTGGGTAGCCGTGCGGTTCCAGGTCCTCGGCCCGTTGACGGCCTCCGTCCCGCTGCCGTCGGCGGCCCAGCCGCGGCGGCTGCTCGCCGTCCTGCTCGCCCGCGCCGGCCGGTTCGTCGGCCGCGACACCCTGGTCGACGAACTGTGGCCGGACGGCGCGCCGCCGAGCGCCGCGGCGATCGTGCAGGTCACCGTGTCGAAGCTGCGCAAGACGCTTTCGCCCGGCCTGGGCGCCGCCGAGGCCGGGCAGCGGCTGCGGTCCGGCCCACGCGGGTACGCCCTGACCGTCGAGCCGGGGGAGCTGGACGCGGACGACTTCGTGACCCTGCTCGCCGCGGGCGCCGACGACCGCGCGCAGCGCCGCCGCGCGCTCGAACGGGCACTGGCGTGCTGGCGGGGCGACGCCTTCGCCGACGTCGCGGGCGGCCCGCTGCTGGAAGCGCACAAGCTGTGGCTGGAGGACCGGCGGTCGGCCGCGCTGCTGCAGCTGGTCGAGCTGGAACTCGCCGACGGCGACGGCCGGTCCGTCGTCGAGCGGCTCGGCCCGGTGGTCGCGGCGCGGCCCGCCGACGAGCGGTTCGCCGCCCGGCTGGCCGCCGCGCTCGGCGCGGTGGGCCGCCGCGAATCGGCCCTCGAGGTGCTCCGCCGGACGCGGCGGGCGCTGTGGGACGAAGCCGGGGTGTGGCCGGGCGCCGACCTGGTCGCGGTGTACCGCCGGATAGCCGGCACCGAATGGACGACGCCGGGGCCGCCCGCGCAGCTCCCGCCGGCCGTGCCCGACTTCACCGGCCGGGCGGCCGAGCTCGCCGTCGTCGCCCGCGCGCTGCGGAGCCCGGCCCCGGTCGTGCTGCACGGCGCCGCCGGTGCCGGCAAATCCGCGCTGGCGGTCCAGGCCGCGTGGCGGGCCCGGCGCCGGTTCCCCGACGGCCAGCTGACCGCCGCGCTGCGCGCCCCGGACGGGACACCGGCCGAGCCGGCGGCCGTGCTGACGGGCTTCCTGCGCCGGCTCGGCGCGACCCCCGCCGAACTGGCCGACCGCGCCGGGCTGGCCGGGCTCTGGCGCGGCTACACCGCCGACCGGCGGCTGCTCGTGCTGTTCGAGGACGCCGCTTCGGAGGCCCAGGTGCGTGCCCTGCTGCCGAGCGGGCCCGGCTGCGCCACGCTCGTGACCACGCGCCGGGAGCTGCCGGGCCTGTGCGGGGCACGGGCGGTCCCGGTGCCGTCACTGTCCACAGAGGACGCATGGGCGCTGCTGGCGGCGATCGCGGGGGAGTCCCGGCTGCGAACGGAACCCGAAGCGGCGCACCGGCTTCTCGGCCACTGCGCCGGGTTCGCCCTCGCCGTCCGGATCGCCGGCGTCAAGCTCGCGACGCGGCCGAACCAGCGCGTCGGCGACCTCGCCGCGCGGCTCGCCGACGACCGCCGCCGGCTCGACGAGCTGACCGCCGGCGATCTGGGCGTCCGCGCCGCGGTGACGTCGGCGCTGCGCGAGCGGTCCGCCGCCGAGGTGACACTGCTGCGGCTGCTCGCCGCGTTCGGCGCCGCCGTCCCGGACCGGTGCGCCGCGGCGCTGCTCGACCGGCCCCTCGCCGAAGCCCGTGCCCGCCTCGAGGGCCTGGCCGCCACGCACCTGCTGGACCCGGCGGGGGACGGCCGGTGGACGGTGCCCCCGTTCGTGCGGCTGGTGCTGGCCGAACACCCGGCGGACACCGACGAGGCCGCGCTGCGCCGGGCGTGCGAGGCCGCGCTGGTGCACGCCGGACACGCGCGAGGCCGTCCGGGGGCCTGGGCGGCCGAGGAGACCGGCCACCTCACCGCCGCGGCCCGGCTGGCGGGCGCGCACGGCTGGCACGAGCTGACCGAACGGCTCGCCGACGCCTGCACCGCGCTGGCGGGCACCCCGTGGCTCGGCCACGCCGCCCACGCCGTGTCGGTGCTCGGGCTCGCCGCGGCCCGACGGCGGCGTGACCCGCGCGCGGAGGCCGAGAAGCTCCACAACCTCGGCGTGGTGCACTGGCAGCACGGTCACCGGCACCGCGCGCAGGCCTGCTTCGGCATGGCCGAACAGCGTTACCGCGCTCTGAACGACCCCCGGGGCACCGGCGCGGTGCTGGCCGCGCTCGCCGACGTCCACCTCGACGGCGGTGATCCGCGGACCGCCGAGGCCGAGCTGCGGGAGGCACTGGAGCTGCTGCGGGAGTGCGGGGACCGCCGCGGGCAGGCGGCCGCGGCGGCGCAGCTGGGCTCGCTGGCCGAGGACGTCGGCGACGTGCGGCGCGCGGTCGAGAGCTTCGAGGCGAGCATGCTGCTGGCCAGGGACTGCGACGACGGCCGCGGGCACGACCAGGCCGCCAAGCGCTACGCCGACGTCCTGCGTCGGCACGGTGGCCAGGACCTGGCAGCCGACCTGCTCACCGGTGCGCTCGGCGGGGCCGTTCGCACCGGCGAGCGGCACTGGGAGGCGCACGTCCTGCGCAGCCTCGGCGACCTGCACACCGACGCCGGGGACGTCGACGGCGGACAACGGTTCCTGACGCGGTCGCTGGCGCTGTTCGAGCAGATCGGGCACCGGCACGCGGCCGCCTACACCCACCGCAGCCTCGCCGAGGCCCGCCGGCGCGCGGGCGACCCGGCGGGCGCGCGGCGGCACCTGCGGCTCGCCCTGGAGGTCTTCCGGGAGCTGCGCGACCGCCGCGGCGCCGGGTACGCGCTGCTCAGCCTGGGGCGGACGCAGGCGGAGGACGGCGCCGGCGCCGAGGCGGCGCGGCTGCTGCGCACCTCGGCCGGGCTGTTCCGGGACCTCGGGTTCCCGCTGTGGGAGCTGCGGGCGCTGCGCGAACTCACCGCCGTCACCGGCGCGTACCCCGACCGCGACCGGACTCGTGAAGTCTTGACGAAGATCAGGACCTGACGACGCTCCGGCGCGGTGCCCGGCGCCGGGAGTTTGGCGAAGTTATGGCCGCCCCGATTTGGCTCACCGGCGTCCGGATCGTCGCAGGAGAGGAAAGAAACCCATGCCGGGACAACGGATGCTGGCGCGGGTGGCACTGGGGCTGGCCGCGTCCGCCGCGACGGCGGTCTTCGCCACCATCGGCACCGCGTCGGCGACCGTCGAGGTCACCAAGCTCACCCAGGCGCAGGCCGCGTCGCAGCTGTCGGCGGCCGGTGTGACGCACTCGTCGAGCGGGGGCTGCACCGACCGCTACAACTCGACGTGCACGTCGTACGAGCAGATCAACCAGAGCACCGTCAGCGGCGTGATCACGCTGAAGCGCGCGAGCGGCTGCGCCATCAACATCACCGGCGGTACCGAGACCGGGCACGCGTCCGGCACCTACAGCCATTGGAACGGCTACAAGGTGGACATCTCGCACAACAGCTGCATCGACGCCTACGTCAAGAACAGCTTCGGCTACGCCGGCCTGCGCGGCGACGGCTACCCGCAGTGGAAGGCGGCCTCCGGCAACCTCTACTGCGACGAGGGCAACCACTGGGACATCACGTACTACACCTGCGGTTGCTGACCGGACCGGGGCCCGCCGGCACCGAGGGCGGCGGGCGGGCCCCGGTTACCGGGTGCGACGAACGGGTACCTCTGCGGGTGGAGGTGAGGAGATGACATCCCACAGCACCCCGGCCGTCCGCACCCGCACGGCGGTGATCGGCGTGGCCGCCGGACTGGTCCTGCTCGCCGGGCTCTACCTGGTGCTGGCCCCGTGGCTCACCGGCTTCGGCGGCGCGGGCGTCCTGGCACTGAGCGACACCCTCGTCGGCCTGGTCCTGATCGCGCTGGCGATCACCCGCGCGGCCACCCGGCGGTCGGCCCTGATCGGCTGGGTGGTGCCGGTTCTCGGCGCCTGGGCGGCCGTCTCGCCGTGGTTGCTGCGGCACGCGGGGGAGACCCCGCCGTCGGCGGGTGCGTTCGTCGGCAACGTCGTGGCCGGTCTGCTGGTCGTCGTCGCCGGCGTCGTGGCCCTCCGCCGCGAGCGCTGAGCACCGCCCGGACGTGAAAAGACGGTCTCCCCGGCCGGAACCGGGAAGACCGTCTTCGCGCCGTGGATCAGTGCGCCGAAGGCGTCCGCTGCTCCGGGACCGCCTGCAGCTGACGGCCACCGCGCGTGCGCAGCAGCGCCACGGACAGCACCAGGCCGACGGCCGCGAAGATCACGCACGCCACGAAGCCCTGCGTGAAGCCGTCCATGACCGCCGCCGGGTTGGTCGCCGCCTGCGCCATGTGCGAGGCGATGATCGTCGAGACGATCGCGACGCCGATCGCGCCGCCGACCTGGAACGCCGCGGTGTTGAAGCCGGACGCGATGCCCGCGTCGCGCTTGGCGATGCCGTTGAGGGCCGCCGCCGCCAGCGCGACCGGGCCGCCACCGAGACCGAGGCCGAACAGGACCAGGCCCGGGAAGACGTCGGCCCAGTAGGTGCCGGTCGGCGAGATCCCGGTCAGCAGGAAGCACCCGGCGCCGAGCAGCACCACACCGGTGACCGCGACGGCGCGGATGCCGATGCGGTTGAGCACGGCCTGCGCGAGGTACGCGCCGGCCACGGCCGCGATCGGCATCGCCGACTGGCTGAGGCCGAACTCGAGCGCGGTGTAGTGCAGGACGCCCAGCGAGAACTGGGAGATCGCCACGGACATGCCGAACGCGAGCGCCGCGACGATCGCCGTCACGACGTTGCCGCCGACCAGCGCGGGCGACCGGAACAGCCGCAGCGGCACCAGCGGAGCCGCCGAGCGCTTCTCGATCACCAGCGTGAGCGCGACCAGCACGAGGAACACCACGCCGAGGCCGAGGGTGTGGAAGCTGACCCAGCCCTTGGTGGGCGCCTCGACGAGGATGTAGACGAGCAGGCCCAGCGCGGCGGTGCTGGCGACCGCGCCGGCGAGGTCGAACGTCCGCTGCTTGCCCGCGTCCTTGCTCTCGCGCAGCAGCACCGGGCTCAGCACCAGCATGAGCAGCGCGACCGGGACGTTGACGAAGAAGATCGACTGCCAGCCCAGCCAGTCGATGAGCGTGCCGCCGAGCAGCAGGCCGACGGTCGCGCCGATGGAGGCGATCCCGGACCACGTGGCGAACGCCTTGTTGCGCTCCCGGCCTTCGGGGAAGGTGTTGGTCAGGATGGACAACGCGGTCGGCGCCATCAACGCGGCCGACACCCCGTGCAGGGCACGGGCCACCAGCAGGACCTCGGCGTTCCAGGCGAACCCGGACAGCAGGGACACCAGCAGGAACAACGCGGTGCCGGCGATGAACACCTTCCGCCTGCCGAGCAGGTCGGCCGCGCGGCCGCCGAGCAGCAGCAACCCGCCGAAGGTCAGCAGGTTGGCCGAGAGGGCCCACTGCGCCGCGACCGGCGACAGCTTGAGGTCCGCCGAGATCGACGGCAGGCCCATGATGACGATCTGCGCGTCGAGGATCACCATGAAGTTGGCCGTGCAGAGCAGAATGAGGGCTTTCCAGCGGCGCGGGTCGAGACCCGCCGCCACCGATGCGGGTACTGCTTGGGCGACGTTCACTGCTCTCTCCTTCGGGCGGAACCGGGTGTTTCTCCGCGGTCGGTAGGTCTGCGTCGACCGTACGGAGGGACAGGCCCGCTTCCGTCTTCCGGATTGCACGGTGATTTCTTCCCGTGTGCGGTTTCGCTCCGGCTTCGTCAGCTCACGTCGGGATCTTGAGCCAGTCGCCGTCGGCCTTGCCGGGGCGGTACTCGCTGTCCGCGCGTTTCGCGTAGATGCCGCCGAGGCCGTGTTCCCGCGCCGCGGCCAGCACGGCTTCGCCACCGCCGTGGAAGAAGCGCGGGACCTGCCAGTTGCCGCCGGAGAGACCGAGGTCGGCGAGCATGTCCCGGCGTTCGAGGTAGGGCAGGTCCAGCGTCGCGCGGCCTTCGTAGTGCAGCAGGTCGTAGGCGAAGAAGAACGCCGGGCAGTGCTTGGCCATCCGCTTGGCGTCGTTGCCGTCCGCGCGGCCGCGCTGGAGCAGGCCCGCCGGGTCCGGGCGGCCGTCGCGGACCACGACCATCTCGCCGTCCAGCAGGACCTCGGTCGAACCGAGGGTTTCGCCGAGCTTGTGCAGCTCCGGCCAGCGCCCGGTGACGTCGGCGCCGGTGTCGTCGTGCGCGTTGACGCGGCCGCCGGACACGCAGAGCATCGTGCGGGCGCCGCCCCAGTCGAACTCGTAGGCCCAGTCTTCGTCCCCGGCGGCCGGCGGCAGCTCGCCCGGGACCGCGGCCATCGGCTCGAGGAACTCGGGGGCGTCCTCGTGCCCGTCGTCGGCCGGGTCGAGGCGGCGCAGCGTCCAGTCGCCCTCGTCCTCGGGGTTGTGCCGGTTGAGGAAGAGGTACTTGCCCTTCGCCCGGCCGCCGTGGAAGACGACCTCGACCTTGTGGTCGTTCCAGTGGAGGGTTTCGTAGCGGCCGGTGTCCCAGATCGCCATCCACCCGCCGCCGTACTCGCCGGCCGGGATCTCGCCCTCGAAGTCGAGGTACTCCACGGGGTGGTCTTCGGTGTGCACCGCCAGGCGCGTGACACCGGGGGAGAGCGGCAGGCCCTTGGGCACCGCCCAGGACACCAGCACGCCGTCGCGCTCCAGCCGGAAGTCCCAGTGCAGCCGGGTGGCGTGGTGTTCCTGGATGACGAAGAGGTCGTCGTTCCCCGGTGCCGGCGGGCCTTCCGGCCACGGTTCGGGTGTGCGGGAGCGATGCCGCTTGCGCCGGTACTCGTCGAGTCGGTCGGCCATCGCGGAACCGGCACCCCCACTTCGCTCGGTGAGCCACCAGGTTACCGCCCCGGCCGGGCGGCCCGGACTCCCGTCGTGCGCAAGACGGGAGTCCGGGACGGGTCAGTCCGTCTCCGCCATCGCTTCGGCGAACTGCGCCGCGTACAGCCGGGCGTACGCACCACCGCTGTGCAGCAGCGTTTCGTGATCGCCCTGCTCGACGATGCGGCCCTGCTCCATCACCAGGATGACGTCCGCGTCGCGGATCGTGGAGAGGCGGTGCGCGATGACGAAGCTGGTGCGGCCGCTGCGCAGCGAGTTCATCGCCCGCTGGATGAGCACCTCGGTGCGGGTGTCGACCGAGCTGGTCGCCTCGTCCAGGATGAGGATGACCGGCTTGGCCAGGAACGCCCGCGCCACCGTGATCAGCTGCTTCTCGCCCGCGCTGACCGTGCCGCCCTCGTCGTCGAGGACCGTGTCGTAGCCGTCCGGCAACGTCCGCACGAAGCGGTCCACGTACGTCGCCTGCGCCGCCTCGACGATCTCCTCGCGGCTCGGGTCGTCCGCGCCGTAGGCGATGTTCTCCGCGATCGTGCCGCCGAACAGCCACGCGTCCTGCAGCACCATGCCGGTCTGGTCGCGCAGCTCCTCCCGGTTCATCTTCGCGATGTCGACGCCGTCGAGCGTGATCCGCCCGCCGTCCAGCTCGTAGAACCGCATGAGCAGGTTGACCAGCGTCGTCTTGCCCGCGCCGGTCGGGCCGACGATCGCCACCGTCTGCCCGGGTTCGACGGTCAGCGAGAGGTTCTCGATCAGCGGCTTGTCCGGCAGGTAGCGGAACGAGACGTCCTGGAACTCCACGCGCCCGCGCACCGGCGACGGCCGCTGCGGGTTCGCCGGCTCCGGTGCCTGCTCTTCGGCGTCGAGCAGCGCGAACACCCGCTCGGCCGAAGCGACCCCGGACTGCAGCAGGTTCGCCATGCTGGCGATCTGCGTCACCGGCTGGCTGAACTGGCGCGAGTACTGGATGAACGCCTGCACCTCGCCGAGCGTGAGGTTGCCCGACGCGACGCGCAGCGCGCCGATCACCGCCACCAGCACGTAGCTCAGGTTGCCGATGAACATCATCGCCGGCTGGATCATCCCGGAGATGAACTGCGCCTTGAAGCTCGCCTGGTAGAGCGTTTCGTTCTGCTTGTCGAAGATCGCCGCGGACTCCTCGCGGCGGCCGAACACCTTGACCAGCGAGTGCCCGGTGTACATCTCCTCGACGTGGGCGTTGAGCTTGCCGGTCGTCGACCACTGCTTGATGAAGTTCGGCTGCGCCCGCTTCCCGACCTTCGCCGCCACGACCGCCGACAGCGGCACCGTGAGCAGCGCGATCAGCGCCAGCAGCGGCGAGATCAGGAACATCATGATCAGCACGCCGACCACCGTCAGCAGCGACGAGACGATCTGCGACAGCGTCTGCTGCAGCGACTGCGCCAGGTTGTCGATGTCGTTGGTGACCCGGGAAAGCACCTCGCCGCGCGGCTGGCGGTCGAAGTACTTCAGCGGCAGCCGCGCGAACTTCTCCTCGATCTCCTGGCGCAGCCGGTACACCGCCTGCTGCACCAGGGTCGTCGTCAGCCGGGCCTGGATGAGCCCGAAGAACGACGAGATGACGAACAGGGCCAGCACGGTCAGCAGGATCTGGCCGACCTTGTCGAAGTCGATCCCGACGCCGGGCACCAGGTCGACCCGGCTGTAGATGTCGGCCAGGGTGCCGTTGCCGCGGGCCCGCAGGCCGGCGACGACCTGCTCCTTGGTGACCCCCGGCGGCACCTGCTTGCCGAGCACGCCGGCGAGGATGGCGTCGGTGGCCTGGCCGAGGATCTTCGGCCCGATCACGGTCAGCGCGACGCTGGCCGCGCCGAGCACGAGGACGCCGATCAGGGCCGCCCGCTGCGGGCGCAGCAGCCGCAGCAGCCGCTTGAGGGATCCCTTGAAGTCGAGTGCCTTCTCCGCCGGTGCGCCGCCGCTCATCCACCGGGCCGCCGGTCCGGCGGCCGCGGCGCCGGTGTTCTTGTGCCGCTGCGCGGTCGGCCGTTCCCCGGCTTCGGTCACGGCGGCTTCGGGCGATTCCGTGGTACTCACGCCGCCTCCTGTTCGGTGAGCTGGGACAGCACGATCTCCCGGTAGGTTTCGTTGCCGTCCATGAGTTCGTGGTGGGTGCCGGTGCCGACGACGCGGCCCTCGTCGAGGACGATGATCCGGTCGGCGTTCCGGATGGTGCTGACCCGCTGCGCGACGATGACCACCGTCGCGTCCTTCGTCTCCGACACCAGCGCGCGGCGCAGGGCCGCGTCCGTCGCGTAGTCGAGCGCCGAGAACGAGTCGTCGAACAGGTAGATCTCCGGTTTGTGCACCAGCATCCGGGCGATCGCGAGCCGCTGCCGCTGCCCGCCCGAGACGTTCGTGCCGCCCTGGGCGATCGGGGCGTCGAGCCCCTCGGCCATCGCTTCGACGAAGTCCTTGCCCTGCGCCACTTCCAGCGCGTGCCAGAGTTCTTCGTCGGTCGCGTCCGGGTTGCCGTAGCGCAGGTTGCTCGCCACCGTGCCGGCGAACAGGTACGGCTTCTGCGGCACCAGCCCGACCGCGCGGGCGAGCACGTCCGGGTCGAGGTCGCGCACGTCGACACCGTCGACCTTCACCGTGCCGGCGGTGGCGTCCATCAGCCGGGGGATCAGGTTGAGCAGCGTGGTCTTGCCGGTTCCGGTCGACCCGATCACCGCGGTGGTCTCACCCGGCCGCCCGACCAGCGAAATGTCGCACAGCACCGGCTTTTCCGCGCCCGGGTACCGGAACTCCACGCCGGAGAGCTCCAGGTGCCCGTGCACCGCGCCCGGGCGGATCGGCGACACCGGCGGCCGGACGCTCGACGGGGTGTCGAGCACCTCGCTGATCCGCTCGGCGCTGACTTCCGCGCGCGGCACCATCATGAACATGAACGTGGCCATCATGACGGCCATCAGGATCTGCAGCAGGTAGGACAGGAACGCCGTCATCGCGCCGATCTGCATGCTGCCGGAGTCGATCCGCTGCCCGCCGAACCACAGCACCGCGACGCTGGAGGCGTTCATCACCAGCATCACGATCGGGAACATCAGCGCCATGAGCCGCCCGACCCGCAGCGACACGGTGAGCAGTTCGTCGTTCGCGACGTCGAAGCGCTGCCGCTCGCGGGAATCGCGGACGAACGCGCGGATGACCCGGATGCCCATGATCTGCTCGCGCAGGATCTGGTTGATCCGGTCGATGCGCTCCTGCATCAGCCGGAACGCCGGACGCATCTTGGCGATGATCAGGCCGACCGAGACGGCGAGCACGGGCACGATGACCAGCAGCAGCGACGACAGCGGGACGTCGAGGTTCAGCGCCAGGATGATGCCGCCGACGCACATGATCGGCGCGGACACCATCAGCGTGAGCGTCATCAGCACCAGCATCTGGACCTGCTGGACGTCGTTGGTGGTACGGGTGATCAGCGACGGCGTGCCGAACTGGCCGACCTCGCGGGCCGAGAAGTCCTGCACCCGGTGGAAGACCCCGGCGCGGATGTCCCGGCCGATCGCCATCGCCGTGCGCGCGCCGAAGTACACCGCGCCGATCGAGCCGGCGATCTGGGCCAGCGTGACGGCGAGCATCATCGCGCCGACCCGCAGGATGTAGGGCATGTCGCCCTTGATCAGGCCGTTGTCGACGATGTCGGCGTTCAGCGTCGGCAGGTAGAGCATGGCGATCGTCTGCACCAGCTGGAGCGCGACGATCACCCACAGGGTGCCCCGGTACGGGCGCAGGTGGCTGCGCAGGAGCTTGACTAGCACAACGATTCCCCCAGTGGAGTGGTGGTGGTGTTCGGGTTCGGTTCCGGTGCGGTGCCGCCGCCGGTCAGGGTCGGCATCCCGGCGGCCAGCTCGTCCAGCAGCCGCTCCAGGGTCGGCAGGAGCGGTTCGCCTTCGGTGAACCAGTTGACGAAGGCGACGCGGACGGCGCTTTCCACCGAGGAGGCCATCAGCCGGCACAGCAGGTGGTCCACACCGCCCACCCGGTTCGCGATCGTTTCGGCAAGGACCCGCTCGACCGCCGCGTGGGCGTTCAGGAACTCGCCACGCAGCATGAGCTGGCCCATCAGCTCCCGGATACGCGCAACATACGCGCGATCCGGCTCGCCATCACGCGAATATTGCTCGAGGACCGCCTGCTTGACGGACTCCCAGAGCGGCTCGCCCGCCGGCCGGGCGAGCAGGGCCTCGCGCATCCCCTCGTGCCGGTCGGCGACCACCGAACAGACCGCCTGCTCCTTGCTGGAAAAGTAGTTGTTGAACGTGCGGGGGGAGACACCCACTTCGTGGGCGATGTCCTCCACCCGGACGTTCTCCAGCCCCCGCTCCAGCGTCAGCCGCAACGCGGCCTGGGCGAGGGCTCGGCGGGCTTCGCGCTTCTTCCGCTCGCGCAGCGTCAGCTTCGGTGGTTCTTGCGGCGGCATGCGCAGAGTGTAGCGAAAAACTTGCGTGCCACGCAAAAAATTGCGTGGCACGCAAGTTTACGACAAATCGGGCACGACCAGGGCGTTCGCGCTCAGGGCCCGCCTCAGCTGCGGGTTCGGGGGCCGTGTGCGCAGTGTTGCGACCCGCAATTTGCAAAATTGAACCGAATGGCCTAATCCACTGCGCTCACCAGCAGCGACGCTCCGAAATCGTGATCACGGACCGCGATCGTGCGAAGACCGCGTGTGGACATCCCACGAACCTTTCTGCTTGCATGTCCCGCATCGCCGCCGGGGTCCGGCGGCACAGTCGTTTCGCAGCACCGTCGTTTTCGAACCGATCAAGGAAGAAGTGGGACCACATGGCGAGCCGGGCCCGGGAACTCCTGGATCGATCACGCGTCCTGCTGGACCGCTCCCGCGTCGCCGCCGCGCAGTTCCTCACCGCGCCGCCGAAGCACCCCGGGTACGAGCCCGCGGCCGGCCCGGCGTTCGTGGAGCAGGCCCGGCCGGAGCCGGCCGAGCCGGAGCCCTCGGCGCCGTCCGGCGAAGGCGTGCTGGCCGAGATCTGCGCCAGCGTCGCCCTGCGTGACCTCAACCTCCTCGACCAGCTCCTCGCGCGGCTGGAAGAGCTGGAGGCGGGGGAGGAGGACCACCACCGCCTCGCCGAGCTCTACCAGCTCGACCACCTCGCCACGCGGCTGCGGCGCAACGCCGAGAACCTGCGCGTGCTGGCCGGGCAGGACACCGCCGACGACGCCGCCCGCGCGACGTCGGTGCTCGACCTGATGCGCGAGGCGATGTCGTCGATCAACCACTACGCCCGGATCACCATCGGCCGCGTGGTCAACCTCGGCATCGTCGGGTTCGCCGCCGAAGACCTGGGCCGGGTGCTGGCGGAGCTGTTCGACAACGCCGCCAACCAGTCCTCGCCCAGCTCGCCGGTGCACGTCAGCGCGCACCTGACCGAGCAGGGCAGCGTCCTCGTCCGGATCGAGGACGAGGGCATCGGCATCCCCGCCGACCGCATCGGGGACCTCAACGCACGGCTGGCCGCGGGCGGCGACCTCGACGACGCCTCGGCGCGGCACATGGGGCTCGCCGTGGTCGCCCGCCTGGCCGCCCGGCACGGCGTGACCGTGCGGCTCGACCGGCGCAGCCCGCACGGCACGGTGGCCACCGTGCTGCTGCCCACCGGCGTCGTCACCGAGCTCGCCGAGCACGCCTGGTCGGGCACGCGGACCGTCACCGTGGAACCGGTCAAGCCCGGCGCCGGCCGCGAGCCGGCCACCGTCGGCGGGCTGCCGCGCCGCCGGGCGGGCACCTTCTCCCGGGAGACGGCGCCGGAGCCGGTGGCACCGCGCAAGCCCAGCCCGCGGCCGCGCCCGGTCGCCGGGACCGTCGGCGGGACCACGGCGAACGGCCTGCCGCGCCGCGTGCCCGGCAGCATCCGCGGGGCCGCACCGGAACCGCCACCACCCCCGCCGTCCGCGCCGGCCGGTGACCCCGCCGGGCACGAGCGGCTGCTCGCCGACCTCGGCGCGTTCGCCGACGGCGAGCAGGCGGCGCGCGCGGAGAACCGCACCCGGCAGGACGACACGCCCGGAGGAACCACCCGGTGACCGCCCCCCAACCGGCCACGGCGAACTTCGCCTGGCTGCTCGACGACTTCGTGCGCAAGGTCCACGGCGTCAGCCACGCGCTGATCATGAGCGTGGACGGCTTCCCGCTCACCGCCTCGGACTCGGTCGGCGAGGCCGAGGCCGAACAGCTCGCCGCGATCGCCAGCGGCCTGCTCTCGCTGGCCGGCAACAGCGCGGCGCTGTTCGGCAAGGGCGCCTGCGAGCAGATCATCATCCGGCTCACCCACGGCTACTTCCTGTTCATGGGCATCGGGTCCGGCGCCGGGCTCGCGGTGCTGACCTCGGGCGAGGCGGACATGAAGGTGGTCGCCTACGAGATGACCCAGTTCATCACCAACGCCGGCCACGCGCTCACCCCCGAGGTGCGCGCGGAGCTGCGGCAGGTGCTGACCGCGCGCCGGCCCCGGATGTGATGCCGTGCCCGACCAGGATGTGATGCCAGTGTCCCCTTCGGACAACCCGCCGGACACCACCCTGCCGCGCCGGCACCGCCGGATCCGCGCGTACGCGCTGACCGGCGGCCGCACCGGCACGCGGCACCAGCTGCTGGTGGAGACGCTGATCTCGGTGCCGCAGTACGACCCGGCGCTGAGCGACACGCTGATGCCCGAGTCGCGCTCGCTCTACGAACGCGCCCGGGTGCGCTGCTCGGTGGCCGAGCTGTCGGTCGGGCTGGACCTGCCGCTGGGCGTCGTGCGGGTGCTGCTCGGCGACCTCGCCTCCCAGGGTGCGGTGTTCGTCCACCCCACCGCGCACGCCTACCACCACGACACCAACGTGCTCGAGAGGATCCTTGATGGGCTCAAGCGGCTCCCCGCCTGAGGGCGATCTGCTGACGATCTCCGCGAAGATCGTCGTCGCCGGGGGCTTCGGTGTCGGCAAGACCACCTTCGTCGGTGCGGTGTCGGAGGTGCCGCCGATGAGCAACGAAGCGTGGATGACCGAAGCCGGGGAAGGCGTCGACGACCTGCCGCCGGGCAACAAGTCGACCACCACGGTGGCGATGGACTTCGGGCGGATCACGCTGCGCCCGGACCTGCTGCTGTACCTGTTCGGCACGCCGGGGCAGGCGCGGTTCTGGTTCCTGTGGGACGACCTCAGCCGCGGCGCGCTCGGCGCGGTCGTGCTGGTCGACACGAGCCGGATCGACGAGTCGTTCGCGGCGATCAACTACTTCGAGAACGACTCCGAGCTGCCGTTCATCGTCGCGGTCAACCAGTTCGAAGGCATGCCGGTGCACGACCTCGAAGAGGTGCGGGACGCTCTCGCGCTCGACCCGAGCGTCCCGCTGGTCACCTGCGACGCCCGCGACCGCGCGTCGACGATCGCCACCCTGACCGAACTGGTCGGCCACACGCTGTCGCTGGCCGTGCTCTCCGGCCCGGCGGGCCGCGAGCTCGCCGGCAGCGCCCCGCACGCCTGAACCCCGGAAGAGGAGCTCCATGCGCAAGGTCCTGGTCGTGGGCGCCGGGCAGTCCGGCCTGCAGCTGGCCCTCGGGCTGCTGGCGAAGGACTACGACGTCACCGTGATGTCCGCGCGGACGCCGGAGGAGATCCGGTCCGGGCGGGTGATGTCGACGCAGTGCATGTTCCACGACGCGCTGCAACACGAGCGCGACCTCGGGATCAACCTGTGGGAGGCCGAGACGGTCAACGTCGAGGGCCTCGGTGTCTCGGTGGCCGCGCCGGACGGCGGCCGCGCGCTCGACTGGTTCGCCGAGCTGGACCACCCCGCCCAGTCGGTGGACCAGCGGGTGAAGATGGCCGGCTGGCTCGAGCTGTTCGAGGACCGGGGCGGCAAGCTCGTCATCCACGGCGTGATGACGTCCGAACTGGACGCGCTGGCCCGGCTCTACGACCTGGTGGTCATCTCGGCGGGCAAGGGCGAGCTGGTCCAGCTGTTCGACCGGGTGCCCGAGCGCTCGCCGTACACCCAGCCGATGCGCGCGCTGTCGCTCGCCTACGCCCACGGGGTGGGCCGCCGGCCGGAGCACCCGGACAAGATGGGGGTCCGGTTCAACATCGTCCCCGGCGTCGGCGAGCTGTTCATGATCCCGGCGTACACGCTGAGCGGGAACTGCGACATCCTCTTCTTCGAAGGCGTGCCCGGCGGGCCGCTGGACTGCTTCGACGACCACCCGGGCCCGGACGAGCACTTCCGGCGGCTGCTGGACCTCATGCGGCGGTTCGTGCCGTGGGAGTACGAGCGCTGCCGCGACGCCGAGCTGACCGACGCGAAGGCGACGCTGGCGGGCGGGTACACGCCGGTGGTCCGCCACCCGGTCGGCACCTTGCCGGGCGGGGCGATCGTGCTGGGCATGGCCGACGTCGTCGTGGCGAACGACCCGATCACCGGGCAGGGTTCGAACAACGCCAGCCACTGCGCGGCGACCTACCTCGACGCGATCGTCGAGCGCGGCGACGGGCCGTTCGACGCCGGGTGGATGGAAGCGACGTTCGAGCGCTACTGGGAGTACGCCCGGCACGTGACCGAATGGACCAACGCGCTCCTCCTGCCGCCGCCTCCGCACGTGCTCCAGATCCTCGGGGTGGCGGGGGAGAACCCCGCGGTCGCCCGGCGGTTCGCCAACGGATTCACCGACCCGGCGGACTTCCAGCACTGGTTCATGGATCCGGCACTTTGGGAGAAATACCTGGCAGAGGTCTAGATCGACGCCGCGGCGGACTGTCGCCGGGGGACGATTCGGGCTACGGTTGTCACGTAGCGTGAAGGCGGACCTCGGAGGTAGTGGGCATGCGGGCGATGTGGAAGGGCTCGGTGTCCTTCGGGCTGGTCAGCATTCCGATCCAGATGTACGCGGCCACCGAGAACAAGAACGTCTCCCTGCGCCAGGTGCACGAGGCCGACGGCGGCCGCATCCAGTACAAGCGGTTCTGCACGATCGACGGCCAGGAAGTGCCGTACGCCGAGATCGCCAAGGGCTACGAGCTGCCGGACGGCGAGATGGTGGTGATCACCGACGCCGAGATGGCCGAGCTGCCGCTGTCCACCCAGCGCACGATCGACGTGCTGGAGTTCGTGCCGCTGGAGTCGATCGACCCGATCCAGTACGACCGGACGTACTACCTGGAGCCGCAGAAGAACGCGGTGAAGCCGTACGTCGTGCTGCGGGACGCGCTGCACAAGTCGAGCCAGGTGGCCATCGCGAAGGTCGCGGTCCGGCAGCGCGAGAGCATGGCGGTGCTGCGCGTGCACGCCGACGTGCTGGTGATGACGACGATGCTGTGGCCGGACGAGGTCCGCGAGCCCGACTTCCCGTTCCTGCGGGACGACCCGCCGCAGATCCGGCCGCAGGAGCTCACCATGGCCGGGTCGCTGATCGACTCGCTGGCCGAGCCGGTGTTCGAGCCGGAGAAGTACAAGGACCACTACCGCGAGGCCCTGGAAGAGATGATCGAGGCCAAGGTCGCCGGCGACGAGACGACCAAGCCCGCCGCCGTCACCGCCAAGGCCGACGTCGTCGACCTGATGGCGGCGCTGCAGGCCAGTGTGGACGCCGCGAAGAAGTCGCGTCAGTCCTCTTCGGAGGCGTCTTCGGAGGCGTCCGAAGAGGACGCCAAGCCGGCGAAGAAGAAGCCGGCCGCCCGCAAGCGGGCGCCGAAGCCCGCCTGAGCCGCCTCGGACGGGTGGTCGTGCCGACACGCCGCCGCAGTCCCGCGCCCGCGCGCTTCCCGGTCCTACCGTGGGACACGTCGTCCACACGCGCGAAAGGCGGCCGGTCATGGACTGTGCTTCTTGTGACGCCGGGATCGATCACTGCCACGGCACGCTGGTGGTGCACCCGGAAGGCGGATTCGCCGAGTGCACCGAACCGGCCTGTGCGGACGGCGACCGCGTGCGGCACGCGCTGATCGTCGACTGCCGGGGTGTCGGCGGTGGCTGCGGCTGTGCGGACTCGTCCCGCAAACCCCTGGTGCGCCAGGCTTCCTGAGCCTCCCGCCAGGATCGCGCGGGCCGTCCCGGCCGGGTCCGCGAGCCGCCGGGGAGGCCTTCGCGACGGCGGGAAGCCGGCCAGGCCGTCACACGATCGTGTATGCAGCTGTGTACAGCCGCCGGGCGATGTGCTACGACTAACGGGGTCCTTCGGCTCTCCCTCCCCCTCGGAGCCGGAGGACCCTTTTCGTTCCGGGCCACGCCCGCGCGGTGCGGGTGTCCGCCGGTGCGCGCGCTCACGATTGACGTAACCGGGGAAGTCGTCAGTAGGTTTTTAACCGACGCGACGCCGGAAACGTTCCGCCGCGCAAATTGTGCTCGCGGCGGAATTTGCTCGGCGTTTACCTTTTCACCGTGATGACGCCCGACGTGAAAAGGCCACGGCCCGGTGCGCCG
>NZ_JMQI01000075.1 GCF_000695625.1 Amycolatopsis rifamycinica | reverse complement strand
TAAACCGGCCTGGGTTGGTGAGAGGGCATGATGTAACGCAGGAGGAACATCATGGCTATCAGCCCCTACGACCAGGAGATCCGTCAGCGGGCGGTGCGCCTGTACTTCGAGGAGCTCGCTGACGGCGCTTCATCCAAGGCAGCTGCACTACGCGCTGTCGAAGCTGTCATCGGCATCAAAACATCCACTATCCGCAACTGGGTACGCGCAGAAGAGAAAAAGGTGGACGTCGCCGTCGAGCAATCCGACGCCGAGAAAGACGCGGAACTTGCGGCCCTGCGCAAAGAAAATACCCGGCTCAAAGAAGCCAACGAGATCCTGAAACTGGCCTCAGCTTTTTTCGCCCAGGCGGAGCTCGACCGCAAACTGAAGTGATCGTGGACTTCCTCCGCACTCACCGGCACCTGTATTCCATCGAGCGGATGTGCCGCGTGCTCAACGAGCATGAATACGCTATTTCACCAGCAACGTTCTACCGCTTCCAGGCCCGTGGTTTCGGGCCCACCCCCGCCGAGCTGGACGAGGCGTATGCCGCGCACCGGCTCTTTGAGCTGTGGCGGGCCAATCGGCGGGTCTACGGGCGACGAAAACTTTGGAAAACCGCCCACCGGGCAGGCTGGAACATCGGCCGTGACCAGGTGCAACGCCTCATGAATATCCTTGGAATCGCGGGTGTACTCCGACGCAAGACCACACGCACCACCGTTGCTGATCCCTCCGCCGAGCGTTTCCCGGATCGTATTCAACGGGCCTGGTCGCAGGCTCAGCGCCCCGATCAGTGGTGGGTCGCGGATTTCACGTATGTGCACACCAGCTGCGGTTTCAGCTACGTGGCTTTTGTCACCGACGTGTTCACCCGTGAGATCCTGGCGTATGTCGTGGACACCCGAGCCACGAAATCTTTGGTCATCCGTGCGCTGCGACAGGCACTGGCGCTACGCCAGCGCCAGGACCCGTATTTTGAATCAGCTGGGGTGATCCATCACTCGGATGCGGGCTCACAGTACACCTCCACAGATCTCCGCCGGCTGCTGGCCGTCCACCAGATGGACGGGTCTATCGGCACCGTCGGCGACGCCTACGACAACGGTCTGATGGAGTCAACGATCGGGCTGTACAAGTCTGAGCTCATTGATTTCGAGGCAGGGACGTGGACGGACTGGGGTGAGGTGGAACGCGCCACAGCCGGATGGGTCCACTGGTATAATCACGAGCGGTTGCATTCCTCGCTCGGGCATATCCCGCCGATCGAGCACTACACCAACTACCAACGAGAAAACTACGCAGGCCTTCACGCCGCGTAACACG
>NZ_JMQI01000074.1 GCF_000695625.1 Amycolatopsis rifamycinica | reverse complement strand
GGCATCACCGTGATGCCCCGCCAATCACCCGTGATGCCTCTCCAGACACCCGTGATGCCTCTCCAGACACGCGTGATGCCCGTTCCGGCTCAGGACCAGGGGCGGAGGGCGGCGGCCAGGTGGGCCAGCGTCACGTCCTCCTGCTCCAGCACCGCGAAGTGCCCGCCGTCGAGGACGTGCCCGCGGAAGGGCCGCACCGTCTGCTCCCGCCAGGCCAGTACCGAGTCCACGCTCGCGCGGACGTCGGCCGTGCTCGCCAGGGCCGTCACCGGGAGCTCGAGAGGCGGGCCGGCGGTGTAGGCGTAGGTGTTCTTCACCGTCAGGTCCGCCCGGATCGGGGGCAGGATGAGCCGCAACACGCGCGGGTCGTTGAGGAACACCTCCGGGGTTCCCCCCAAAGTGCGCAGCAGGGCCACGATCTCCGCGTCGCCCATGCCCGCCACGATCGGGTCGTCCGGAGTGAGCCACTGCGGGGCCGGGCAGCCCGACACCACCAGGTGCACCGGGAGAGCCGCGCCGCGGCGGGCGATCTCTCGCACCAGCTCGAACCCGACCAGCGCACCCAAACTGTGCCCGTAGACCGCGTACGGCCCTTCACCCGATTCCACGAAGTCCGCGAGGTCGGCAACGTAGGAAGCCATCGCCGTGTGCGGGGTGTCCTTCTGCCGCGTCTCGCGGCCGGGCGGCTGGACCGGGCACACCGTCACCCCGGGCAGCCGGCCGATCCACGAGCGGAACGCCGACGCCGAGCCGCCCGCGTGCGGCAGGCAGTACAGCCGCACGTTCCCCGCGGTCACGGGGAACGGCAGCCAGCGGCTCGCCACGGCCGTCGTCACGACTCCACCTCCAGCGTCACGTACGCCGGCGGCTCCTGGATCGCGGAAAGGTCCGCGGCGAGCACCACCTGAGCGCCGTCCCGCGAGACCTCCCGGAACCCGCTGAACGCGTACGTGATCTGCATCATCCGGTTCCGCCCGGTCTCGACGAAGTCCGCGCGCAGCCCGGCCCCCGCGGCCCGGGCCAGCCCCATGACGTGGCCCAGCAGGACCGTGCCGACGCCGCGGGACATCACCCGGCACGACATCAGCATCATGTTCAGCCGCCAGTCCGGCGAGCCCTTCTCCAGCAGCGCCAGGCCGATCTTGCCGTAGGAGCCGAACTTGTCCGTCAGCGACGCGACGAGCAGCACGTGGTCCGCCGACGAACGCAACGCGTCCAGCTCGTCGTAGGAGTACGTCCGCCCGGTCGAGTTGAGCTGGTTGGTGCGGACGGTCAGCTCCTCCGCCCGCTGCAGGTCCTCCCGCTTGGCCCGCGCGATGGTGAACCGCAGGTCCAGGCTCGCCAGGAAGTCCTCGCCGGTGCCGGCGAAGTCCGCCTCGACGTCGTCGCGGGCGAGCTGGCTGAAGTACATCCCGCGCCGCTGCGCCGACTCGTCGGTGACGAACCGCGGCGCGAACTCCGGGCGCCGCAGCACCTCGTCGGCTTCGAGGATGTCCACTGTGGTCACCTGCGGCAGCGCGAACGCCACTTCGGCGCGCTCGAACTCCTGGTCGTCGACGAACGCGAAGGCGTCCAGACCGAGGTTGAGCTTCTGGGCGATCTGGCCGATCGACGCCGACTTCGCGTTCCACGAGATGCGCGGGAAGAGGAAGTACCGGTCCAGGCCGAACTCGCGCAGCTTCGCCATCGCGGCCTCGTGGTCGTTCTTGCTGGCGACCGAGTGCAGCACGCCCATCGCGTCGAGCCGCTTCACGTGCTCGACCACCCACGGCCGGAGCCGGACGTCGCCGTCTTCCAGGAGAACCCCGTCCCAGACGGTGTTGTCGAGGTCCCACACCACGCACTTGATCTTGCCCTGCACCGGCTTCGCCGCAGGTGCGGGGGAGAGGAGACTGGTCACGGTACCTGCTTCCGGTAGGCCTCGGCGGCGATGGTCATCCGCTGGATCTCGGTGCTGCCCTCGATGATCTCCATGACCTTCGAGTCCCGGTAGAACCGGGCCACGGGGTAGTCCGTGCTGCAGCCGTTGGCGCCGTGCACCTGCACGGCCTCCGACGCGTGCTTCGCGGCCGCCACCGAGGCGAAGTACTTCGCCACCCAGGTGGCCATGATCGTGGCCGAGTCGCCCCGGTCCTTGAGCCGTCCGGCCTCGGCCAGCAGCAGCCGGGCCGCGCGGACGTCGGTGACCATGTCCGACAGCTTCGCCTGGATCAGCGGCAGGTCCTTGAGCGGCTGACCGCCGACGGTGCGCCGGCTCGTGTAGTCCGCGCACGCGTCGGCGCAGGCCTGGATGATGCCGACCGACCCGGCCGCGACGCTGTAGCGGCCGAGGTCGAGCGTGCCGGTGAGGACCATGCCGGAGGCGAAGCCGCTCGGCCCGAGCAGGGCGTCGGCTCCCAGCCGGACGCCGTCGAACTCGACGGACGCCAGCATCGACGAGCGCGTGCCGAGGATGTCGTCGATCGGGGTGACCGTGACACCGGGCGCGTCGCGCGGCACGAGCAGGGCGATCGTGCTGGCCGGGCCCTTCGCGAAGACGAGGAACAGGTCCGCGCGCTGCCCGTTGGTGGTCCACTTCTTGAGGCCGTCGAGCCGCCAGCCGTCTCCGTCGGGGACGGCGGTGGTGGTGATCGCGGCCGTGTCACTGCCCGCGCCGGGTTCCGACAGGCAGAACGCGCCCAGGACGCGCCCGCTCGCCAGCTCCGGCCCCCACCGGTGTCGCTGCGCCTCGGTGCCGAAGCGCAGCAACGCCCAGGAGAGCATGGTGTGCACGGTCAGCAGGCTGCGGACCGACGAGCACCCGCGGCCGACCTCCTCGTGGATCTCCCCGAGGGTGACCATGTCGAGGCCGAAGCCGCCGAGCTCGGGCGGCAGGAACGGCGCCCACAACCCGGCGCGCGCCATCCCGTCCAGCAGCTCTTCGGGGATCCGCCCGGCTTTGTCCCACGCGTCGGCGTGGGGCACGACGTGCTCGTCCACGAAGGCCCGCGCGGCCTCGCGGCCGGGCGCGCGGACCGCGGTGAGTACCTCCGGCACGGCTCAGCCCACCGTCGCGGCCGGGCGCAGGCGGCCGACCAGCTCGGTCATCGCCGCCGCGGTGCGGAAGTTGTCGATCCGCAGCTCGTCGTTGGGGATGGTGACGCCGAAGGTCTTCTCCAGGTGCATCACCAGCTCCATGGCGAACAGGGAGTTGATGTAGCCGAGCGAGAAGATGTCCTCGGTCTCGGTGATCGCGGCCTGCGGGAAGCGGCCGGTGATGAAGGCGAGGATGTCGCCGGTGGTCTCGGACATGGTCGTTCTCCTCCTGGTTCGAAAGGGGTCAGCTGTAGGTGTAGAAGCCGCGGCCGCTCTTGCGGCCGTGCAGGCCGGCGTCGGTCATCTGCTTGAGCAGCGGGCAGGGGCGGTACTTGGAGTCGGCGTAGTGCTCGTAGAGCACCTCGACGCTGTAGAGGATCGTGTCGACGCCGATCAGGTCGGCGGTCTCCAGCGGGCCCATCGGGTGGCCGAAGCAGCCGCGGAAGACCTCGTCGACCGACTCGGCGGTGGCGACGCCCTCGTGCACCAGGTAGGCGGCCTCGTTGACCGTCAGCATGAGCACGCGGTTGGACACGAAACCGGAGGCGTCCTTCACGTCGACCCAGCGCTTGCCGATGCTGGTGAGCAGCTCGCGGGTGCGCAGGATCGTCTCCGGCGTGGTGTGGAAGCCCGGGATCAGCTCCACCACGGGCTTCTGCGGTACCGGGTTCATGAAGTGCACGCCGATGACGCGGCCCGGGTTCTTGCCGACCGACGCGATCCGCGTGATCGGCACGGCCGAGGTGTTGGCGATGATCACCGTGTCCGGGCCGCACACCTCGTCGAGCTCGGCGTGCACCGCGGCCTTGATGCCCCAGTCCTCGGTGACGTTCTCGACCAGGATCTCGGTCTTGTCCAGCGCGGCCAGGCCGACCGCGGTGGTGATCCGGGCGAGGATCTCGTCCGCGTCGAGTGCGGGGCCGCCCATGAGCCGGCTGAGCCGGCAGTTGCGCGTGATCGCGGCGCGGGCCTCGTCGAGGATGCGCTCGTCGACGTCGACCAGCACGACCTCGTGGCCGGCGGCGGCGAAGTCCTGGGCGACGCCGATGCCCATGACGCCGGCGCCCACCACTCCCGTGACTGCCATGACTGTTCCCTTTCTGTGGACGGATCTGGAGTTCAGGCCCGGCGCCGTCGGGCGGCCGCGGCCTTGATGCCGGAGCGGCGCAGTTGTCCCTGCGCGCTGCTGTCGGGTGCGGGTTCGGGGGTCTCCGGCCCGCCGGCGGCGATCTTCGCGAGCGCGGCGACGGTCGGGGCCTCGTGGATGATGTGCGGCGGCAGCTCCGCGTCCGGGTACGCCGTGCGCAGCGTCGCCAGCAGCGAAATGCCGAGCAGGGACGTGCCACCGAGCTCGAAGAAGTTGTCGGACGCGCCGACCCGGTCCAGGCGCAGCGCGTCGCACCACGCCTCGGCCACGGCGCGTTCGGCGTCGCCCTCGGGCTCCTGGAACGGCGTGACCAGCTCCGGCCGCGGATGCCGGTCCGCGGTCTTGCCGTGCGCGGCCGAGGTCACCGCGTCGACGCTGAACCGGGCCGCCACCGCCGTCACCGCCGGAAGGTCCTGGGTGGACACCACGACGTGCGGCTCGCCCGAGGCGAGCGCCCGCAGCAGCGTGCGCCAGCCCTGCTCGAAGTCGATGCCGAACTTGGCGCGGTGCTCGCGGAAGTACGTCTGGATGTCCTCCTCGTACCCGGAAAGCCCGTCGTCCCAGGCGTTCCAGGTCCATTCGCCCCACGAGATCGACACCGTGCGGCCGCCGTGGCCGGCGGCGTAGGCGTCGAGCCACGCGTTGCCGGCGCAGTAGTCGACCTGGCCGGGGCCGCCGCCGGTGACCGACGTGATCGAGGAGAACAACGCGACGAAGTCCAGGTCCAGCCCTTCGGTGGCCGCGCTGAGGGCCCGGGAGCCGGGCAGCTTGGGCGCGAGGACCTGGTCGGCGTCGCCGGGCTCCTTGAACTGCATCAGCCCGGTGCCGGGCACGCCGGCGGTGTGCAGGATGCCGTGCAGTGCCCCGAACCGCTCGACCGCGACGGCGACCGCGCGCCGCACGTCGGCCTCTTCGGCGACGTCGCCCTCGACGACGGCCACTTCGCCGCCGAGCGCCTCGATGGCCAGCACGCGGTCGACGCGGTCGCGGATCGTGCCGGGCACCTCGTCGGTGCCGGCGGCGATCCCGGCCCAGCGCTCGCGCGGCGGGAGGCCGCGGCGGCCGAACAGCACGAGTTTCGCGTGGCTGTCGCGGGCCAGCCGCTCGGCCATCGCCAGACCGATCCCGCCGAGGCCGCCGGTGATCAGGTAGACGCCGTGCTCGCGCAGCACCTCTCGGGCCTGCTCGATCGGCTGCGGCGCGAGCACCTCGTAGCCGGGCAGCCAGCGCCGGGAGCCGCGCAACGCGACCGTGCGGCCGGGGGCGGGGCGGTGCAGTTCGGCGACCACGCCGACGGCTCCGGCGGCCGCGTCGACGTCGATCAGCCGCGTCTGCACGCCGGGGTACTCCATCGGGATGACCAGGTTCGGGCCGGTGAGCGTGGCCGCGTCGGGCCGCAGCTCGCCGTCGTGCAGGACGCGCTGGGTGCCGGTGGCGGCGAGGTCGAGCGTCCAGCCGCCGAGGCCCAGCTCGCCGGCGGCCCTGGCCAGCGCGACGAGCGTGTGCAGCCCGAGGGACAGGGCGTCGCCGTCGTCGAGGTTCCACAGGTGGACGACGCGGTCGAGGCGGGTGCCACTGCGCTTGAGGTCGCGCAGCAGGGCCAGCAGGTCGCCGATGTCGCCCGGGCGGACGGTGGCGTCCGGGCCCGGCCGGTACCCCGCGCCCGGCCGGACCACGGTCACCGGGTCGCCGGTGCGGCGGATCCCGCCGAGGACGTCCTCGGCGAGGCCGGGACGGGCGAACACCAGCCAGGACGCGGGCCGCGGCGCGGCGGGCGCGGCCGAGGTCTGGCGCCAGGTGGGCAGGTTGAGCCACTGCTCCTCCGGCAGCAGCGGGATCCGGTCGAACTCCTCCAGGGGCCCGTCCGCGGGGGTCTCGATCCGGCGGCCCCCGGCGGCGGGTGCCGCTTCGATCCAGTAGCGCTGCCGCTGGAAGGGGTAGGTCGGCAGCGGCACGCGGCCGGGGGCGATCCCGCGGTAGACCGGCGTCGCCGTCCCGCGGCCGTGGTAGGCCGGCCAGTCGAGGCTCGCGCCGAGCAGCCACAGCCGGGCCAGTCCGTCGGTGAGCACCTCGTCGGCCGGCCGCGGGTCGTCGGCGGCGGGCAGCGTGGCCGTGATCATCGGCCACCGGCTCGCCGGGCTCAGCCCCCGCAGCAGCGCGCCGAGCGACGGGCCGGGGCCGATCTCGACGACGGCCAGGTGCTCGTCGGCCAGGAGCGCGGTGGCCGCGTCGGCGAACCGGACGGTCTCGCACATGTGCCGCGCCCAGTACCCGGGGTCGGTGACCAGCTCCGCGGTCGCGGGCTCGCCGGTCACGTTGGACAGGTAAGGCAGCTCGGGCGCGTTCAGCGTGACGTTCGCGGTGATCCAGGCCGTCAGCTCCGCCGCGGCCGGCGCCAGCATCCGCGAGTGGAAGGCGTGGCTGGTCCGCAGCGGACGGCACGGGACGTCCACCCTCCGCAGGTCCTCCGCCAGGCGTTCGACCGCCGCGTGCTCCCCGGCCACGACGACCAGTTCCGGCCCGTTCACGGCGGCGATGTCGATGCCCGCGAGGTCGAAGCGCGCTTCCAGTTCGGTGACCGGCAGCGGCACGGCGGCCATCGCCCCACCCGGCAGCGCGGCGATCAGCTCCGCGCGCTTGGCGACCAGCGCCAGGGCGTCGTCGAGGGAGAGCACCCCGGCCAGGCAGGCGGCGACGTACTCGCCGAGGCTGTAGCCGAGCATCGCGGCGGGCCGCAGTCCCCAGTCCACGAGCGTCCGGGCCAGGGCGTAGTCCACGGCGAACATCAGGGGCTGCGCGAGTTCGGTGCGCTGCAGCCGTTCGGCGCGCGGGTCCTCCTCGCCGGTCCGCCCCAGCAGCGCGGCCAGGCTCGGCCCGCCGCCGCGCTCACCGGTGACGAGGTCGCCGTCGAGGTGCCCCAGGCACTCGTCGAGGTGGGCGCGGAACACCGGCTCGCGCCGGTACAGCTCGGCCACGAGACCGGGGTACTGCTCGCCGACGCCGGCGAAGAGGAACGCCACCGGCCGGTCCTGCACCGGTTCGACACGGGCGGCGGGGGCGCCGGCCAGTGCCGTGGCCGCACCGTCCACATCGGACGCCACGACGGCGCGCCGGTGCTCGAACGTCTTGCGGCCCTCCTGGAGGGTGAACGCGACGTCGGCCAGCCGCGCGTCCGGGGTGCCGGCGAGGTGCTCGCCGAGCCGCCGGGCGGCCGTGTCGGCGGCCTCGGCGGTGCGGGCCGACACCGGCAGCACCTGGTAGCGGCGTTCGGTGTCCGGGTCACCGGGCGGCGGCGCCGGCCGGTCGGGCGGCTGTTCGACGACGACGTGCACGTTGGTGCCTCCCATGCCCAGCGAGTTGAGCCCGGCGATCCGGGGACGGCCGCCGCCGGTGTTCCACGGCGCGAGCTCGGCGGCCACCCGGAACGGGCTGTGCGCGAAGTCGATCTCCGGGTTCGGCGCGGTGTAGTGCAGCGTCGGCGGGATCAGCCCTTCGCGGACGACGAGCGACGCCTTGATCAGCCCGGCCGTGCCGGCGGCGCGGTCGAGGTGCCCGACGTTCGGCTTCACCGAACCCAAGGCGCAGTACTGCTTTTCGGCGGTGTCCCCGAACGCGCGGGTCAGCGCGGCGACCTCGATCGGGTCGCCCAGCTCGGTCGCGGTGCCGTGGGCCTCGACGTACCCGACGTCTTCGGCCGCGACCCGCGCGTCGGCCATGGCGTCGGCGATCACCCGCGACTGCCCGCCCACGCTCGGCGCGGTGTAGCCGACCTTGAGGGCGCCGTCGTTGTTCATCGCCGAGCCGCGGATGACCGACCAGATGTGGTCGCCGTCGCGCAGGGCCGCGCCGAGCTTCTTGAGCACCACGACGGTGGCGCCGTCGCCGAACATGCTGCCGTGGGCCTGGGCGTCGAAGGTGCGCACGTGCCCGTCCGGCGACTCCTGGCCGCCGGGGGAGTGCAGGTGCCCGATCCGGTCGGGCACCCGGACCGAGACGCCGCCGGCCAGCGCCATTTCGCAGTCGCCCGCCCGCAGGCTGCGCATCGCGGTGTGCACCGCGACCAGCGACGTGGAGCAGAAGGTCTGCACCGCCATGCTCGGGCCGCGCAGGTCGAACAGGTACGACACGGTCGTGGTGAGAGCGTCCTTGTCGTTGCCCATGACCAGCTCGTAGATGCTGGCGTCGGCGTCGGAGGTGAACTGCCCGGCGATGCCGAGCAGGTACGTGGAGAGGTTGCAGCCGCCGAACACGCCGACCCGGCCGCGTTCGTCGCCGGGCCGCGCGTACCCGGACTGCTCCAGTGCCTCCCAGCAGACCTCCAGGAACAGCCGCTGCTGCGGGTCGGTCAGCGCCGCCATCCGCGGGCTGAGGCCGAAGAAGGCGGCGTCGAAGCCGGTGACGTCGTCGAGCACCGGCCGCGCCGGCACGTAGGCCGGATCGCGGACCTGCGCCGGGTCGACGCCGGCGGCGACGAGCTCGTCGGGGCTGAAGAAGGTGATCGACTCGACGCCGTCGCAGAGGTTGCGCCAGAACTCGTCGACCGTGCCGGCGCCGGGGAACCGGCCGGCCATGCCGACGATGGCGATGTGCCGGTCCAGCTCGTCGTCGTCCGGATCGGCCACGACGACCGGGGCGGCCGGGGCCACGACCGGTGCCTGGTGGTCGAGGGTGGCGGCGAGCGCCTGCACGGTCGGCAGCTCGAACAGGGTGACGGTGGGGATGGCGACGCCGAAGCGCTCCTTGACCAGCGCGAGCATCTGCAGGGCGAGCAGCGAGTTGCCGTTGAGGTCGAAGAAGTTGTCCCGCGTGCCGACCGGCTCGACGCCGAGCACGGACGACCAGACCTCGGCCAGGCCGCGTTCGGTGGCGGTCATCGGCGGGGTGTAGGGCTGCGGCAGGTCGGGCCGCGGGAACCGGTCGGCGGTGGTGGTCGTGGTGACCTTCGCCGCGCCGGGCAGCCGCTCGTCGAGCCCGCCGGCGGCGACGATCACGGCCGGGCCGGGCAGGGCGGTGAGCCGGTCGAACGCGGCCAGCGCCTGGGTGCGGGTCATCGCGTGCCGGGCCATGGTCGCGCCGAGCCGGCCGTCCAGGCGTTCGAGGGTGCCCGGCCAGGTGTCCCAGGCGGCGGCGATCCACCCGGGCCGTCCGTGGGCCTCGGCGAGCAGAGCCGCGTTGGCCGCGGCGTAGCTGCCGAAGGTGACGCCGCCGAGCAGCGCCGAGGTGGAGGAGAACAGCAGCGTCCACTCGGGACGGTCGGCCGCCCGGAGCTCGTCGAGGGCCGCGGCCAGCACCCGGGCCCCGCCGACCTTGGCGGCGAAGTGCCGGGCGATCGCGGCTTCGTCCAGTTCGGACAGTGGCCGGAACCCGGTGGAGTCGGCCGCGGCGTGGACGATGCCGTCGAAGCGGTGTTCGGCGAGCAGCGCCCGCATCGCGGTGAGGTCGCCGACATCCACGCGCGGGGTGTGGACCTCGGCGCCCAGGGCCCGCAGCCGGGCGACGGCGGGGCCGGTGCCGCCGCTGCGGCCGGCCAGGACCAGCCGGCGGGCGCCCCGGGTGACGAGGTGCTCGGCGACGGTGAGGCCGACCTCGCCGAGGCCGCCGGTGATCAGGTAGCTGCCGCCGGGCCGGATCGCCGGGGCGCCGGCCGCTTCGGCCGGGCGGTGCCCGGGGACGAGCCGCCGGTCACCCCGGTAGGCGACCAGGGGCGTGCCGGGGGAGCGCAGCTCGGCGGCCAGCACGGCCGCGGCTTCCGCGGGTGAGTGGGCGGCGTCGAGGTCGACGGTGCCGGCCTCGAGGTTGAGGTACTCCTGGTTCGCGACCACCGGCAGCACGGCGACGGCCGCCTGGGCGGGCCGCAACCGGCCGAACGCGGGCGAGCCCGCCGCTTCGGCACCACGGCCGTTCCCGGCCGCTTGGCCGGTGCGGGTGGCCAGCAGGACCCGGACCGCGCGTGATCCGTCACCCGCCGCCGCGGTGAGGGTGCGCGAGACCGCGTGGACCGCCGCCACCTCGTCGTCCAGGTCGAGGACCGACAGGTCGACCACCGTGTCGGCCTCGGCCACGCCGGCCACGTCACCGAGCAGTTCCGCCAGCGCCGCGGCGACACCGCCGGAGTCCGGCAGGATCGCGACCCGGCCCGTGGTGCCGGCGGCGGGCGCGGGCTGGGGCCGCCACGACGGCGTCAGCACCTGCACGTGCTCGTCGGGCTCGGCGGCCAGGCGCGGGACTTCCGGCGTGACGGTCCCCGGCGCGTCGATCCAGTAGCGCTCGCGCTGGAACGGGTACCCGGGCAGGCCGACCCGCCGTGCGTCGCGGCCGCCGCGGACGCCGGTCCAGCCGAGGTCGACGCCGGCCAGCCACAGCCGCCCGGCCGCCTCGGCCAGCGCCGTGGTGGCCGGCACCGGGTCGTCGGCGCCGGGCAGCGTCGGGACGACCGACGCCCAGCGCTTCGGCGGGCACGCCCGGTGCCCGCGGGCCATCGCGCCCAGCGACCGGCCCGGCCCGAGCTCCAGCAGCACGGTGTCCTCGTCGGCCAGCACTGTCGCGAGCGCGTCGTCGAACCGGACCGGGGCGCACATGTGCTCGGCCCAGTACGCCGGGGCGGGCGCGTCGGTGACCAGCTCGCCGGTCACGTTGGAGACGTACGGGATGGTGGGCGCGTGGAGCGTGACGTTCGCGGCGACCCACGCGGTCAGCTCGTCGCGCAGGCCGGCCAGCTGCCGGGAGTGGAAGGCGTGGGTGGTCGCCAGCGGGCGGCACGGCACCTCGTCCAGCGATGCGCGCAGCGCCTCGATCGCCTCCGCGGTGCCGGACACGACGGTCAGCTGGGGGCCGTTCAAGGCCGCGATGTCGAGGTCCAGGCCCGCGATCCGGGCCCGCACGTCGTCGGCGGCCAGCGGCACGGCGGCCATCGCCCCGCCGGGGAGGGCGGCGATCAGCTTGGCGCGGTGCGTCACCAGCGCCAGGGCGTCCTCGAGCGAGAGCACCCCGGCCAGGCACGCGGCCACGTACTCGCCGAGGCTGTAGCCGACCAGCACCGAGGGTTCGACACCCCACGAGCGCACCAGCTGCGCCAGCGCGTACTCGACGGCGAACAGGGCCGGGTGCAGCACCTCGGTGCGGTCGCCCGCCCGCTCGCCGCCGGTGCGGCCCAGCAGCGCGGCCAGCCCGCCGGTGCCCTGCCGCTCGCCCAGTACCCCGTCCAGGACGGACTCGCCCAGCAACGCGCGGCAACGGTCCAGCTCGGCCCGGAACACCGGCGACGACGCGTACAGCTCCGCGGCCAGTCCCGGGTACTGCTCGCCGGTGCCCGCGATGAGGAACCCGACGCGGCGGCCGGCGCCGGCGTTGCTCGACGCCGATACGGCTCCTTCGCGAAGGTTTCGTGCCGCCTCGGCCGGTGAGGAAGCGACCAGCATCCGCCGGTGCCCGAACGTGGTCCGTCCGCTTTGGAGGGTGTGGGCGACGTCGGCGAGGGCGTCGCCGGAGGTTTCGAGGTGGGCGGCGAGGTTCGCGGTGGCCGCGTCCGCGGCGGCGGCCGAACGAGCCGACCACACCAGCAGTTCCGGCCCGGCCGCGGCCTCGGCGGCCACCGGCAGCGGCGCCTCCTCCAGGACGACGTGGGCGTTCGTGCCGCCGATGCCGAACGCGCTCACACCGGCGCGGCGCGGGGTGTCCGTGCGCGGCCACGGCGTGCGCTCGGTGACCACGGTCAGCTCGGCGCCGCCCGCGGTGAGCTGCGGGTTGGGGGTGCCGAGGTTACGGGTCGGCGGGATCTCTTCGTGGTGCAGCGCGAGGGCGGCCTTGATCAGGTTCGTCACGCCGGCGGCGCGGTCGAGGTGCCCGACGTTCGTCTTCACCGAGCCGATCCGCAGCGACCGGCCCGCGAAGACCTGCTGCAGCGCGGCGATCTCGGCGGCGTCACCGAGAGCGGTGCCGGTGCCGTGCGCCTCGACGTACCCGATGTCCGACGGCTCCAGCCCGGCGGCGGCGAGCGCCTCGGCGATCACCGTGGCCTGGCCCTCGACACCGGGCGCGGTGAAGCCGACCTTGCGGCCGGCGTCGTTGTTGACCGCCCAGCCGCGCAGCACCGCGTACACCCGGTCGCCGTCGGCGAGCGCGTCCTCCAGGCGGCGCAGCGCGACCACGCCGACGCCGCCGCCGAGCGGGGCGCCCAGGCCCGCGGCGTCGAACGCGCGGCACTCGCCGTCCGGCGGCGCGATGCCGCCCTGCTGGTAGAGGTAGCCGACCTGGTGCGGGACGCCGATCGAGACCCCGCCGGCCAGCGCGACGTCGCATTCGAAGTTCGCCAGGCTGGTCGCCGCGACGCACACCGCGACCAGCGACGTCGAGCAGGCGCTCTGGACGCTGAACGCGGGCCCGGACAGGCCCAGCGTGTGCGACACCCGGGTGGCCAGGGTGTCCTTGTCGTTGCCGAGGGCGATGGCGATCTCGCCCATCTCACCGGCCGCGTTCGCCGGCGTCAGGTTGTGGGTCAGGTAGGTGCTCCACGCGCAGCCGGCGAACACCCCGATCGCGCCGTCGAAGCGCGCCGGGTCGCAGGCCGCGTCCTCCAGGGCGTGCTGGCTGTGCTCCAGGAAAAGGCGGTGCTGCGGGTCGAGGATCTGGGCCTCTTTCGGGTTGATCCCGAAGAAGCCCGCGTCGAAGTCCTCGACCCCGCGCACGACGGCGCCCGCCTTGACGTAGGCCGGGTCGCCGAGCCGCTCGGCGGGCACGCCCGCGGCGAGGAGTTCTTCGTCGGTGAAGCGGGTGATGCCGGAGCGGCCGGCGCGCACGGTCTCCCAGAGCGCGCGGACGTCGTCGGCGCCCGGGAAACGGCCGGCCATCCCGACCACGGCGATGTCCGTGGGCGAGATTTCGCTGCTGGTGTCGGTCACGGTGTCCCTCATTTCCGGGTGCCGGCCAGGCGGCGGCGACGGCCGCGCGCGGAGCCGGTGGTCGCCGCCTGCGGGGCGGGGGAGTCGGTGTCGGTCAGGGCGGCGGCGAACGCGGCCACGGTGGGGTGGCCGAAGAGGACGGCGGGGGCGATCGGCAGGCCGAGGCGCTTCTCCAGTGCCGCCACCATCGCCATGCCGACCAGCGAGTTGCCGCCGAGGTCGAAGAACGGGTCGTGCACGCCGACGGCGTCGATGCCGAGGAACTCGCCCCAGACACCCGCGATGTCGGTCTCGAGCTCGCCGCGCGGGGCGGCGTACTCGGTGCGCAACGGCGGCCGCGGGTACCGGGTCGCCGGCGCCGGCGCGGCTTCGAGCAGGCCCCCCAGGTCGTTGAGGGCGGCCAGCTCGCGGCGGGCGGACGGCAGGTCCTGGCGCAGGGCCACGACGGTGCCGCGGAAGCCGTGGCCGGCGAGCTTGTCGAGCACGGCACAGCCGGCCTCGGCGGTGAACCCGTAGCGGCGGCGGTAGGCGAGCCGGGCTTCGCCGGTGGCCGCGTCGGCCCAGGCGTCGTGCTGCCAGTGTCCCCACGCGACGGTCACCACCTGGGTGTCTGCCGTGGACAGGGCGGCGCCGTGGGCGTCGAGGACGCTGTTGGCCGCGCAGTAGTCGGCTTCGCCGATGCCGCCGACGACCGTGACGATCGAGGAGAACAGGACCAGGCGCCGGGGCGCCGCTTCGAGGAGCGGGCCGACCGCCCGGACCTTCGGGGCGAGCGTGCGGTGCATGTCCTCGGCGGTCCGGCGCTGCGCGAGGCCGCCGCCGGGCAGGCCGGCGGCGTGCACGATCGAGTCGAGCTCGCCGAACCGGGTCTTCGCCTCGGTGAGGGCGGCCCGCAACTGCTCCGGAACCCCCGCGTCGGCGGCGAGCACCAGCACCTCGGCGGGGGCCAGTTCCGCGAGGTCGGCCGGGGCCGCGTCGCCGGTGCGGCTGATCAGGGCGAGCCGGCGGGCGCCGTGGCGGACGAGGTGTTTCGCCACGATCAGGCCGAGCCCGCGGGTACCGCCGGTCACGACGTGCGTGCCGCCCCAGTCCGGCGTGACGTCGTCGAGCGTGAGCTCGGTGTACTCCAGGAGCCGGCGTCGTCCGCCGCGCCAGCCGGCGAGCACCGGTTCGTCCGCGGCGGCGTCGGTCCACGGCCGACTCAGTTCGTCCAGCAGGTGCGTGGCCGGGGTGCCGGGTTCGACGTCGACGCCGCGCCACCGCAGGCCCGGGTACTCGGCGCGGACGCCGCGGCCGAGGCCGTGCACTCCGGCCGCGTCCGGATCGGTCAGGTCGCCGCCGGTGATCTCGGCCGCGCCGGTGGTGACGGTCAGCACGCGGACGTCGTGGCCGTCGAGGGCCTGGACCGTCCGCAGGAGGTCGTCGAACCCGCCGTCGTGGACGACGTGGACCGGCTGGGGCAGGACCGCCGGGTCGGTGCCGACGGTCATCCCCGCTCGCGCGGCCAGGGTGGCGAGTTCGCCGTTCGTGGTGATCAGCGAGCCCCGCGGGGCGGTCGTGGGGCGGGTGGGGTCGAGGCGCCAGACCGGGGCGTAGAGCCGGCCGGCTTCTTCGGCGGGGCCGGCGGCCTTCGGTGTCGCCTGGGGCCAGAACTTCGTGCGCTGGAAGGGGTAGCCGGGCAGGCTGACGGTGCGGCCGTCCCTCCGCAACGGAGTGAAGTCGACGGCGACGCCCAGTTCCCACAGCCGTGCGAGGGTGCCGAGGAGCGCGGTGCCTTCGGCGGGACGGTCCTCGACGGGCCACGGCGCGGGCAGCGTGCCGAGCACGGCCGGGCGGGCCGGCCCGGTGAGGTTCTGGCGCACCAGGCCGCCGAGGGTCTGGCCCGGGCCGAGCTCGACGTAGGCGTCGACGTCCTCGCCGGCACAGTGCCGGACGCCGTCGGCGAACCGCACCGGGCGGCAGAGGTGATCGGCCCAGTACCGCGGGTCGACGGCTTCGGCGTCGGTGAGGAGGGTGCCGGTCGCGTTCGAGACGACGGGCACCTCCGGTGCCTGCCGGGGCACCGAGGCGACCAGCGCGGCCAGCTCTTCGCGGGCGGGTTCCAGCAGGGTCGAGTGGAACGGGTGGGCCGAGCGCAGGGACCGCGCGGCGAGCCCGGCCTCGTGCAGTCTCGCGGCCGCCGCCTCGACGTCTTCCGGCGATCCACTCAGGACGGTCATCTGCGGGCCGTTCAGCGCGGCCACGTCGACCCGCGTCGGGCCGAGGGCCTCGGCGATCCGGCTCGCCGGGGCGGCGACGGCGAGCATCCGCCCGGCGGGCGCCCGCCCGATGAGCCGGGCCCGCCCGGTGACGACGTACAGGGCGTCGGCGAGGGTGAAGACCCCGGCGAGGCAGGCGGCGACGTACTCGCCGAGGCTGTAGCCGACGAGCAGGCCCGGCCGGACGCCCCGGTCGGCGAGCAGCTGGGCCAGCGCGTACTCGACGGTGAACAGGAGCGGGTGCGCCACCTCGGCGCGGTCGAGGAGTTCGTCGTCCGGACCGCCCCCGAAGAGCGACGTTTCGACGGCTCGCGGTTCCGCGAAGAAGGCGGCCCGCAGATCGACCCCGCACCGCTCGGCGGCGATGGCGCAGCACGCGTCGACGGCCTGCGCGAAGACGGGCTCCTCGCGGTAGAGCCGGGTGGCCAGGCCGCGGTACTGGTCCCCGACGCCGGGGAGCAGGAAGGCGATCTTCGGAGCCTCGGGCCGGCGGTGCACCCCGGCGGTCTGCGCGGCGGCGGCGAGTTGCCGGGCGGCATCGTCGAGGCTGGTGGCGACCACGGCCCGCCGGTGGTCGAGGTGCGCCCGGCCTTCGCGAAGGGTGTGCGCGAGATCGGCCAGCCCCACGTTCGTGGTTTCACCGAGTCTCGCGAGCTGGGCGCGCAGCGCGGCCGCCGAGGCGGCCGACACCGGGATCAGCTCGGCGGCCGGCTCCGCACTCTCCGGCCGGGCCGGGGCCGGGGCCGCCTCCAGGACCAGGTGCGCGTTCGTTCCCGACCAGCCGAACGAACTGACCCCCGCCACCGCCGGGCGGCCGCGGTCCGGCAGCGCCGCCAGCCCCGTCGAGGGCCGGACCGTCTCGCTCGCCAGCACCTGCTCCGCCGGGTCGTGCAGGTGCAGGTTCGCCGGCACTTCACCGTTCTCCAGCACCAGGACCGTCTTGATCAGCCCGGCGATCCCCGCCGCCGTGTGGGTGTGGCCGATGTTGGTCTTGACCGCCCCGACCGCCAGCGGGCGGTCCGCCGGGCGCTCGCCGAACACGTCGCCGAGGGCGCCCAGCTCGATCTCGTCGCCCAGCGGTGTCCCCGAACCGTGCGCTTCCAGGAAGTCGACGTCGCCCGGGGACGCACCCGCGTCGGCCAGTGCCCGGCGGATCACGTCGACCTGGGCGCCGCGGTTGGGTGCCGTCAGGCCGTTGCTGCGGCCGTCCTGGTTGACCGCCGAACCACGGATCACCGCGCGGACGCGGTGGCCGTCGCGCAGGGCGTCGGACAGCCGGGCCAGCACCACCATCCCGCCGCCCTCGCCCATCATGTAGCCGTCGGCGCTCGCGTCGAACGTGTGGCAGCGGTCCGTCGGCGACAGCAGCGCGTTGCGGCTGCTGTAGACGTACAGGAACGGGTGCAGCGCCAGGAATCCGCCGCCCGCCAGCGCGTAGTCGCACTCGCCCGCCCGCAGCGCGCGGGCCGCGAGGTGGACCGCGACCAGCGTCGACGAACACGCCGTGTCCAGCGAGAACGCCGGTCCGCGCAGGTCGAAGTGGTACGCCAGCCGCCCGGCGACGACGCTGGCGAGGCTCCCCTGGCCCATGTAAGGGTCCGCGTACACGCCGGTGCCTTCGCGCTCCGCCTCCACCTGGCCGTACTGGAACGCGTCGGAGAACCCGAGGAGCACGCCGGTGCGGCTGCCCGACAAGCGCGTCGCCGGGGTGCCCGCGTCGTCCATCGCCTCCCAGGCCAGCTCCATCAGCAGCCGCTGCTGCGGGTCCATCCGCAGCGCTTCCTGCGGGGCGTAACCGAAGAACCCGGCGTCCCAGCCGTCCACTTCGGACAGGAAGGCGCCGCGGCGGCCGGTGCCGGGCTGGTGGCCGAACCGGCCGCCGGGCACGTCGCCGACTTCGGCGGCACGGCCCTCGCGCAGCAGCCGCCAGTACGATTCGACGTCCGGGGCGCCGGGGAACCGGCAGGACATGCCGATCACGGCGATCGGCTCGCTTTCGCGGGCCTCGTACTCGGCCAGCCGGCGGCGCGCGCCCGCGAGCTCGACCGTCGCCCGCTTCAGGTAGTCGCGAAGCTTGTCTTCGCCGGTCATAACCGAACCCCTATCCGTTCGCAAAAGGTCAGAGCTTGTCGATGAAGGCGAAGAGCTCGTCGTCCGAAGCCAGACCGAGCGCCGCGTCGCCGAGCCCGTCGAGGGCCTCCCGCAGCACCTCCGCCAGCCGGGCGCGCTCCTCGCCGTCCGCGGCGGGCAGGACTTCGCCGAGCGTCTCGCGCAGCCGCCGCGCCGGGTCCGGCGGCGGCGGGAGCAGCTCGCCGAGCAGGTGCGCGGCCAGCAGTTCGACGGTCGGGTGGTTGAACAGCAGCGACGCGGGCAGCCGCAACCCGGTGCCGGCCGCGATGCGGTTGCGCAGCTCCACCGACGTCAGCGAGTCGATCCCGAGCTCGCTGAACGGCTTCGCCACCTCGACCGACGCGGGCGACCGGTGCCCGAGCGCCGTGGCGACCTCGGTCCGGACGAAGCCGGTGACCGCCGCGGCCGCGGTTTCCCGGTCCAGCCCGGTGAGCCGCAGGCCCGGTGCCGGTGCCGGTCCGGCCTCGACGGCGTGCGCACGCCGCGGAGGCACGAGACTCCGGAGAACGGCGGGGATCTCGCCGGCCGCCCGCAGGGCCGCGGTGTCCCAGGTGGACGCCACCACCGTGCCGGACAGCCCCAGTGCGGCGTCGAAGGCGGCGAGGCCCTGCGCCTGCGTGATCGGCCGGACGCCGGTCAGCCGCGCGCGGTCCGTGGCGGTCATCGACGCGGTCATGCCGGTGGCCGTGTCCCACAGGCCCCACGCGATCGACACGCCCGGCAGCCCGCGGGCCGCCCGGTGCTCGGCCAGCGCGTCGAGGGCGGCGTTGGCGGCGGCGTAGTTCGCCTGTCCCCGGTTGCCGAGCACCCCGGCGATCGAGGAGAACAGCACGAACGCGGCCAAGGGCTGGTCGGCGGTGAGCTCGTGCAGCAGCCAGGCGGCGTCGCGCTTGGGCCGCAGCACGGCGTCCAGCTGCGCCCGGGTCAGCCCGGTGATGGTCGAGTCGTCGAGGACGCCGGCGGCGTGGACGACCCCGGTGAGCGTCTCGCCGTCCAGCGCGGCCGTGAGGGCCGCGCGGTCGGCGACGTCGGCGGCCACCACCCGGACGCGGGCGTCCAGCCCGGCCAGCCGGGCCGGGACGCTCCCGCCGCGGCGGGAGACCAGCAGCAGGTCGCGGACGCCGTGGCCGGTCACCAGCCGCTCGGCGACCAGGGCGCCGAGCCCGCCCGTGCCGCCGGTCACCAGCACCGTGCCGCCGCCGAAGTCCACTGTGGAGGGTTCGGCCGCGCACCGCGCCAGCCGGGGCACGAGCACCGCGCCGTCGCGGACGGCGAACTGCGGTTCCCCGGCGTCGAGCGCCGCGGCGAGCGGGACGCCGGGCCGGGCGCCGGCCAGGGCGAACCGGCCGGGGTGCTCGGCGATCGCCGAGCGCACCAGGCCCCACACCGGCGCGCCTTCGGGCGAGGCCGGGTCCTGCAGGAACACCAGCCGCGAGCCGTCGCAGCGCGCGTCGAGCAGCCAACGCTGCACGAGGTCCAGCACGGCGGGCAGGTCGCGGGCGGTGGTGAGCACGACGGGCGGGACGGTCTCGGGCAGCTCCGTGCCGATCACGGTCCACTCCCGCTCGGCGCCGTCACCCACCGCGGCCGGTGTCCATTCGACGCGGTGGAGCTCCGCGGTGGTGACGGCCTGGCCGGCGGGCCGCAGCAGCAGCGACTCGATGCCGCCGAGCGGGGTGCCGGTCGTGTCGTAGAGGGTGACTTCGACGCCGGTGGCGGGCGAGCCGGACAGCCGGGCCCGCACCGCACCCGGCAGGGGCGCGGTGACGCGCAGGCCGCCGAAGGAGAACGGGAGCAGCAGCTCGGTGCCGTCGAGCACGAGCGCGTGCAGCACCGCGTCGAGGACCGCGGGGTGGGCGGTGAACTCGCCCTCGGCGGGCAGCTCGACCTCGACGTACCGGTCGTCGCCGTCGCGCCACAACGCGGTGAGGCCCCGGAACGCCGGCCCGTACTCGTACCCGCGTTCGGCGAGCCGCGCGTAGGCGCCGTCGAGGTCGACCGGCTCGGCGCCGAGGGGCGGCCAGCTCGGCAGGGGCGGGGCGGACGGCTGCGAAGGGCTCACCGTGCCGGTCGCGTGGCGGGTCCACGGCCCGTCGCCGAGTCGCGTGTGGATGGTCAGCGGACGCCGGCCGCGGTCGTCCGCGCCGCCCAGGCCGGCCTGGACCTCGACGGCGCCCGCCGCGGGCAGCGCCAGCGGCGCTTCGAGCGTCAGGTCCTCGACACCCGCGCACCCGGCGGCGGCCGCCGCGGCCAGCGCGAGCTCGGCGAATCCGGTGCCCGGGAACAGGACCGTGCCGCGGACCGCGTGCCCGGCCAGCCACGGCAGCGAAGTGAGCGACAGCCGGCCGGTGGCGACCAGGCCGTCGCCGTCGGCGACCGGGGTGGGGGCGCCGAGCAGGCCGCCGGAGCGGCCGGTGAGCCAGTAGCGCCGCCGGTCGAACGCCGAGGTCGGCACGTCCGGATGGCGGGTGACCGGGCCGAGCAGCCGCGGCCAGTCCACGGTGGCGCCCCGCACGTGCGCCGCAGCGAGGGAGAGCAGGAACCGCCGGGGCCCGCCTTCGCCGCGGCGCAGGGTGCCCACCGCGGTGCCGTCGATGTCCGCGTCGGCCAGGATGTCCTGCACCGCGCCCGCGAGGATCGGGTGGGGGCTGACCTCGACGAACAGCGGCCGCCGGAAGCCGGCGAAGGCGCGGACGGCGGCGTCGAACTCGACCGGCTCGGCCAGGTTGCGGTACCAGTAGCCCGCGGTCAGCTCCGAGCCCGGCAGGAAGCCGCCGGTGCAGGAGGAGCAGATCGTGGTCGCGGTGTCGGCGGGCGCGAGGTCGCCGATCGCGGCGAGCAGGGCGTCGCGGACCGCCTCGACGTGCGGGGTGTGCGCCGCGTAGGCCACCGGCGTGCGCCGGATCTGGACGTCCGCGCAGGCGGCGGCGAACTCCTCGATGGCGGCGAGTTCCCCGCCGACCACGGTGCCGGCCGGGCCGTTGTCCACGGCCGGCCACAGCCGCCCGGTCCACGGGACGAGCCGTTCCCGCACCCGCGCCACGGGCAGGCCGACGGCGAGGATCCCGCCGGTGCCGTCCAGTTCGGCGGTGAGGAGCCGGCTGCGCACGGCGATGATCCGGGCGGCGTCGGCGAGCGGCAGCGCCCCGGCCACGACGGCCGCGGCCAGCTCGCCTTGGGAGTGGCCGACCACCGCGGCCGCATCGACCCCGGCGGCCTGCCACAGTCCGGCGAGGGCGACCATGACGGCGAACAGCACGGGCTGCACGACCTCGGTCCCCTCCAGGTCCGGCGCGCCCTCGGCGCCGGTGAGCACATCGAGGACCGACCAGCCCGTGTGCGGCAGCAGCGCCTCGGCGGCCTCGGTCAGCAGCCGCGCGAAGCCCGCGTCGGCGGCGAGCAGCTCGGCGGCCATCCCCGGCCACTGGGCGCCCTGCCCGGGGAAGACGAACACCGGCTGCACGTCACCGGCGGCGGCCGTGCCGGTGACGAGCGCGGGGTGCGCGGCGCCGTCGGCGAGGGCCGCGAGGGCCGCGACCAGCTCGGCCCGGTCGTCGGCGACGACAACGGCCCGGAAGGCCCCGGAACGGCGGCGCGCGAGCAGCGGCGCGGTGGCGGCGAGGTCGTGGCCGGCGGCGGTTTCGGCGTAGGTCCGCAGCCGGTCGGCCTGGGTGCGGAGGGCGGTGTCGGTGTGGGCGTGGATCGGCCAGACGAGCGGCCCGGTCGGGGCGGCCGCGGTGGTGGTGGCCGGCGCGATGGCGTGGGCGGGCATCCCGGCGGTGTCGGCGTGCGCCGGCTCTGCGGTGGTGGCGGTGTGGGTGGGGAGCGGCCAGACCAGCGGCCTGGTCGGGGCGGCGGCGGTGGTGTCGGTGTGCGGCGGTCCGGCTGGTGTAGCGGCGGGCGGGGTGTCGGTGTGCGGCAGCCCGGCCGGTGTGGTGGCGGTGGCCCGGGTCGTGGCGTGGGCGGGCGTTCCGGCGGTGTCGGCGTGCGCCGGCTCGGTGGTGGCGGCCGGGCTGGCGGTGTGGGTGGGAAGGGCCGCGTCGGAGCGGGAGGGCAGCGGTGCGGAGACCATCGGTGCCGGTTCTTCCGCGGGCACCCCCTCCAGCACCACGTGCGCGTTGGTCCCGCTGATGCCGAAGCTCGACACGGCCGCCCGGCGGGGGCGGCCGTGGTCGGGCCATGGGCGGGCCTGCGACAGCAGCTCGACCCGGCCGCTCGCCCAGTCCACGTGCCCGCTCGGCACGTCGGCGTGGAGCGTGCGCGGGATCGTGTCGTGGCGCAGGGCCTCGACCATCTTGATCACGCCCGCGACGCCCGCCGCGGCCTGGGTGTGGCCGATGTTGGACTTGAGGGAGCCGAGCCACAGGGGTGTTTCGCGGTGCTGGCCGTACGTGGCCAGCAGCGCGTGGGCCTCGATCGGGTCGCCCAGCGCCGTTCCGGTGCCGTGCGCCTCGACCACGTCGACGTCCCTTGTGGACAGTCCGGCCGCGGTGAGCGCGCGGCGGATGACCTGCTGCTGGGCCTGGCCGTTGGGGGCGGTGAGACCGTTGCTGGCGCCGTCGGAGCCCAGCGCGCCGCCGCGCAGCAGGGCCAGCACCGGGTGGCCGTGGCGCCGGGCGTCGGACAGGCGCTCCAGCACGAGCATGCCGGCGCCCTCGGCGAACGCCGTGCCGTCGGCGGCCGCGGAGAACGCCTTCGCGCGGCCGTCGGGGGAAAGGCCGTTCTGCCGGGTGAAGTCCACGAGGTTGCCCGGGGCGGCCATCACCGTGACGCCGCCGGCCAGCGCCAGCGAGCAGTCGCCGCGGTGCAGGGCGTCGGCGGCCAGCTGGATCGCGACCAGCGACGACGAACAGGCCGTGTCGACCGTGAGCGCGGGCCCGCGCAGCCCGTAGGTGTAGGCGATCCGGCCCGAGGCGACGCTCGGCGAGGTGCCGGTCAGGCGGTGGCCGTCCACCAGCCCGGTCGGCTCGTGCAGCCGGGGGCCGTAGTCCATCGCCATCGCGCCGACGAACACGCCGGTGTCGGTTCCGGACAGCGCGCCCGGCTCGAGCCCGGCGCGCTCGATCGCCTCGTGGCTGATCTCCAGCAGCACCCGCTGCTGCGGGTCCATGGCCAGGGCCTCGCGCGGGCTGAGGCCGAAGAAGGCGGGGTCGAACCGGTCGGCGTCGTGCAGGAAGCCGCCGAAGCGGGTGGCGCACGAACCCGGGCCCGCCGCGTCGCCGAGGAGGGTGTCGAGGTCCCAGCCGCGGTTCGCGGGCAGCTCGGTGACGGCCTCGCCGCCGGTGGCGACCAGGTCCCACAGCTGCGCGGGGGAGGTGATGCCGCCGGGGAAGCGGCAGCCCATGGCGACGATCGCGATCGGGTCGCCGAACCGCGGCCCGGTCTCCACCGGGGCGGTCTCGGCGGGCCGGCCACGCAGGTGCGTGATCAGGTGCGCGGGCGTGGGGAAGTCGAACAGCAGCGTGGTCGGCAGCTTGCGCCCGGTGGCCGCCTGCAGCCGGGTGCGCAGCTCCACCACGCTCACCGAGTCGAAGCCGAGGTCCTTGAACGTGCACGCGGGGTCGATGCCGCCGGTGCCGTCGTGGCCCAGGACGGCCGCGGCCGTGGCGAGCACGAGGTCCGCCACCCGCGTGGGATCGACGGTGACCGGCGCGGCGGCGACCTCTTCGCCGAGCCAGTGGCGGGTCCGCTGGAACGCGTACGTCGGCAGGTCGACCAGCCGCTCGCCGGGCACCTCCCACCGCACGCCCGCACCGGCGACGAACGCCTCGGCGAGGCTCCGGCGCAGGCGGTCGCCGCCCCCGTCGTCGCGGCGCAGGGTGCCGAGCACGGCCACGGTCCGGTCGTGGGCTTCGGCGGTCTCCTCGATGCTGCCCAGCAGCACGGGGTGCGGGCTGCACTCGACGAACCGCGCGCCGCCGGCCGCGAGCGCCCCGGCGGTGGCCTCGGCGAACCGGACCGGGCGGCGCAGGCTTTCGAACCAGTACCCGGCGTCGAGCCCGGCGGTGTCGAACGGCTCGCCGGTGAGCGACGAGACGAACGTGACCGAGGTGGCCACCGGGCGCACCGGGGCCAGGAGCCGCAGGATCTCCTCCCGCAGCGGATCCACCGCCGCCGAGTGGGACGCGTAGCCGACGGGCAGGATCTTCGCGCGGTACCCGCCTTCGGTCAGCGTCGTGTGCAGTGCCGCGAGTGCGCCGGACGGCCCGGACAGCACCACGGACCGGGCGCCGTTCACCGCGGCCACCGACACGCCGGCGGGCAGCAGCGGCCGGACCACGTCCTCGGGCGCGCCGGCCGACAGCATCCCGCCGCCGTGCGGCATGCCGGCGATCGCGCGGCTGCGCAAGGCGACCACGCGGGCGCCGTCGGCGAGCGACAGCGCGCCGATCGCGGTGGCCGCGGCGATCTCGCCCTGCGAATGCCCGACCACGACCGACGGCGTGAGCCCGGCGTCGCGCCAGACTTCCGCCAGCGACACCATCACCGCCCAGAGCGCGGGCTGGACGACGTCGACGCGGCCGAGGTCGGCGGTGCCGTCGCGCAGGCCGTCGAGCAGCTCGTAACCCAGGAATCCGGCGAGCGCGGCGGAGCACTCCGCCAGCCGCCGGGCGAACACGGGCGAGTCGCGCAGCAGGGCGCGGGCCATCCCCGGCCACTGCGAACCCTGGCCGGGGAACACGAGCACGTCGGCGCCGTCGACGGTCCGCCCGGTCACGACGTTCTCCGACGGCGTGCCCGCGGCCAGCGACGCGAGGTCGTCGAAGACGACCGCGCGGTGGTCGAAGAGGTCCCGGGTGCGCAGCAGTGACCGGGCGACGTCGCCGTGGGCGAGCTCCGGGTGCTCGGCGAGGTGGCCGGCGAGCGCGCGGGCCTGCGCGGGCAGGGCGGGGGCCGAACGGGCCGACAGCACCAGCGGGACGTCGCCGGCGGCGACGTCCTCGGGCTGCGGAACCACCGGCGCTTCGGCCAGGACGAGGTGGCAGTTGGTGCCGCCGACGCCGAACGAGCTGACACCGGCGACGAGCCGCTCCTGCGGCCGGGGCCAGTCGCGGGCCGCGGCGACCACCTCGAGGTTGAGCGTCTCGAACGGGATGGCCGGGTTGGGGGTGGCGAAGTTCAGGCTGGGGCTGAGACGGCGGTCCTCGAGGCACACCAGGACCTTGAGCAGCCCGGCGATGCCGGCGGCCCCTTCGAGGTGGCCGACCACGGTCTTCACCGAGCCCACCGGCAGCGGCTCCGGGCGGTCGCCGGCGAACGCGGCCCCGAGGGCTTCGGCCTCGATCGGGTCGCCGACGGGCGTGCCGGTGCCGTGCAGCTCGACGTACTGGACGTCGGCCGGCGCGACTCCGGCGTCGGCGCAGGCCAGCCGGATCACCTCGGTCTGCGCTTCCGCGCGCGGCACGGTGAGGCCGGCGCCGCCGCCGTCGTTGTTGACCGCCCCGCCCAGCAGGACGGCGTGGACGCGGTCGCCGTCCGCGAGCGCGGCGCTCAGCGGCTTGAGGACGACGAGACCGCCGCCCTCGCCGCGGACGTACCCGTCGGCGCGGCTGTCGAAGGTGTGGCAGCGACCCTGCGGGGACAGCGCACCGAAGCGGTCCACGGTCTCGGTGCCCGCGTTGAGGAGGTTGAGGTTCACCCCGCCGGCGAGCGCGACGGCCGCGGTGCCGCGGCGCAGCTGCTCGGCCGCCAGGTGCACCGCCACCAGCGACGACGACTGTCCCGAATCGACGGTCAGGCTCGGGCCGCGCAACCCCAGCACGTAGGAGACGCGGTTCGCGATGAGGCTGCGGTGGGTGCCGGTCAGCGTGTGCGGCCCGGCGCCGAGGCGGTCGTGCAGCAGCGCGTAGTCGCCGGCGATCGCGCCGACCACGACGGCGGTGCCGCTGCCGCGCAGGGTGCCGGGCGCGATCCGGGCGTCCTCGCACGCCTCCCACGCCAGCTCCAGCACCAGCCGCTGCTGCGGGTCCATCGCCGCGGCCTCGCGCGGGGAGACGCCGAAGAAGGGCGCGTCGAAAGCGTCCACATCGGACACGAAGCCGCCGCGCCCGGCGCCGTCGCCGTCGGGCAGGCGGCCCGGCGGGACCGCGCCGACGGCCTCGCGGCCCTCGGCCAGCAGCCGGCGCAGCCGCGCCGGACCGTCGGCGCCGGGCAGCCGGCAGGACATGCCGACCACCGCGATCGGCTCACCGGGAGCAGGCAGGGAAGACATAGTTCACCCATCGTCGGAAGGGATCGCGGGAATCGGGGAAAGCGTCGAGCTGACCGAACCGTGCCGGTTTCCGGGAATTTCGCCCTCGGCCGGTGGATTCCGATCGTGCGGGCTGCGCACCCCGTTCGTCAAGGGGTGTTCCCGGGGCCGGCGGTGGCAGGCAGGCGACGGCAGGAAGCTGCCACCGGAGCGTGCCACCCGGCTGGAGCAGCGGTGGTGGGTGACTGCGCCGAACGGTGTGGTCAATCGCTCTGAGCTGCGGAAATACCGTTCCGGTCCGCAGTGGATGGGGCGACTCGGGTGACCACCCGGGCACCGTCGGTACACCTGGGTACCCCGGTCCCCGCGTGCCCGCCGAATCTGGGTGAGGACTACCCATGCCCGGGTGGGTGGGTAGTTGCTTCAGTGGTGCCCGTACCGCCACGGAACCGTCCGGGGCGTCTTTCCGGTATTCATTTCCCGTGCTCGAAGAAAAGGAAAGCGATGGCGAACACGACGGAAGCCGCGGCGGCGCCGTTCGGCCGCGACGGCGGTGTGCTCACCGTGGGCGGCGTGCCCGTGGACCGGCTCGCGGCGCGGGTCGGCACCACCCCCTTCTTCGCCTACGACCGCTCGCTCGTCACCACCCGCGTCGAGCGGGTGCGGGCCGCCCTGCCCGACGGCGTCGAGCTGAGCTACGCGGTCAAGGCGAACCCGATGCCCGCCTTGCTGCACCACCTCAGCGGCCTCGTCGACGGCCTCGACGTCGCGTCCGGCGGGGAGCTGCGGCAGGCGCTCGACACGACCGTGCCGCCGGAGCGGATCAGCTTCGCCGGCCCCGGCAAGAGCGCGGCCGAGCTGACCCGCGCGGTCGCCGCCGGCGTCACGGTCGAACTGGAGTCCACGACCGAACTGGCCCGCGTCCGGGAAGCCGGCGAGCGCCTCGGCCTCACCCCGCGCGTGGCCCTGCGGGTGAACCCGGACTTCGCCGTGCGCGGCTCCGGCATGCGCCTGGGCGGCGGCCCGCAGCAGTTCGGCATCGACGCCGAGCGCGTACCCGCCGTGCTGGCCGAGGTCGGCGCCGCCGGCTTGGACTTCCAGGGCTTCCACGTCTTCGCCGGCTCCCAGAACCTGCGCGCGGAAAGCCTGTGCGAAGCCCAGCGCGCGACGGTCGACCTGGTCCTGCAGCTGGCGGAGGCGGCACCCGGCCCGGTGCGGTCGGTGAACCTCGGCGGCGGCTTCGGCATCCCCTACACCGCCCGCGACACCGCGCTGGACCTCGACGAGGTCGGCGAGAACCTGGCCAAACTCCTGGCCGTCTCGCTGCGGCCCGCGCTGCCGGAGGCACGGGTGGTGATCGAGCTCGGCCGCTACCTCGTCGGGGAGGCCGGGGTGTACCTCACCCGGGTGGTCGACCGGAAGGTCTCGCGCGGCACGACGTTCCTCGTCGTCGACGGCGGCCTGCACCACCAGCTGGCCGCGTCCGGCAACTTCGGCCAGGCCATCCGCCGCAACTACCCACTGTCCCTGGCGACCGCGCCCGGCGGTCCCGAGGAGACGGTGACGGTGGTCGGCTGCCTGTGCACCCCGCTCGACCTCCTCGGCGACCGGGTTTCCCTGCCCGGTGCGGCGATCGGCGACCTGATCGCGATCTTCCAGGCCGGCGCCTACGGCCTGACCGCCAGCCCCACCGCCTTCCTCGGGCACCCGGCGCCGCCCGAAGTCCTCGTCTGACCCCGGAGGGAACACCGTGCAGACCACCGTGCCGACACCCGGAGCCGCCGTGCTCCGCACCGCCCCCGATGCTGTGACAGCCGAGGCTTCGCCTCGGGCCGGGGGCTTCGCCGCCCGGAACCCCCGGAGCGAGCCCGATTTCCGGGTGCTGGGCCTGCTGCAGGTCCGCGGCCGCGAGCCGGTCGTCGTGACCGCCCGCCGCCAGCAGGTGGTGCTCGCGCTGCTGCTGCTCAACGGCAACCGCGTGGTGCCGCTGGAGGGGCTGCTCGACGCGCTGTGGGGCGCCACGCCGCCCGCGACGGCCCGGGCGCAGATCCAGACCTGCGTCTCGGCCCTGCGCCGCGCGCTGGCGAAAGCCGGGCTGGGCGAACGGATCTCCGCGCGCGGCAGCGGCTACTGCCTCGACCTCGCGCCCGGAGAACTGGACCTGCACGAGTTCGAGGCCCTGGTGGCCCGCGGACGCGCCGCGCGGCGGCCGGAGGAGGCGCGGGCGGCGTTCCGGGAGGCGCTGGCGCTGTGGCGCGGCGAACCGCTCACCGGCATCGACAGCGGTGTCGTGCGGGCCCACCAGGTCCGTATCGCCGAGAGGCGCGTCGAGGTGCTCGAGGACTGCCTCGACGCCGAACTGGAGCTGGGGCTGCACCGCGAGGTCGTCGGCGAGATCTCGGTGCTGACCGAGGAATACCCGCTGCGCGAGCGGTTCGTGCTGCAGCTGATGACCGCGCTGCACCGGTGTGGCCGCCGGGTCGAGGCCCTCGCCGCCTACCGGGCCGTGCGCCGCCGCTTCGTCGACGAACTGGGCCTGGAGCCCGGTGCGGCCCTGCGCGAGCTGCACCAGGACATCCTCGCCGGGTCGAGCGCGGCGCCGGCGAGCGGCCGCGCGGTCCCGCGAATGCTGCCCGCGCGCCTGCCGTACTTCACCGGGCACGAACGGCTGCTGGCCGGGCTGCGGCGCGGCCTCACCGACGACGGGCCCGGCGCCGCGGTGGTCACGATCCTCACCGGACGCGGCGGGGCGGGCAAGTCCGCCGTGGCCGCGGAGGCCGCGCACCGTGCCGCCCCGGCGTTCCCCGACGGGGTGCTCTACGCGCGGCTCGCCGCCGGGAACACCGCCGAGGACGCCGCCGAGGTGCTGGCGCGGTTCCTACACGCGCTCGGCGTGCCCGCGGCGGAGATCCCGGAGGACCTGGACGGCCGCGCCGCGCTGTACCGCAGCGTGCTCGCCGGGCGCCGGGTCCTGACCGTGCTGGACGACGCCGCGAGCCTGGCGCGCGTCACGCCGTTCGTCGCGGACGCCCGGGGCTGCCGCCTGCTCGTCACCACCCGCGCCCGGGTGCCGTCGCTGCCGGGGGTGGCGGTGGCCGAGCTCGACGTGCTGGACGGCGCGGAGGGCGTCGAACTGCTCTCGGCCCTGGTGGGGGAGGACCGCGTGACGACGGAGCTGTCCGACGCGGTGGAGCTGGTCGAGCTGTGCGGCGGCCTGCCGCTGGCGGTGACGGCGGCGGCCACGCACGTCGCGGCGCGGCCGGGCCGCACGCTGGCCCAGGCGGTGGCGCGGCTGCGGGCCGAGGACGACCGGCTCGGCCGGCTCGGCGCGGGCGTGCGCGCGGCCGTCGGGCGCGGCTTGGCGGACGTGCCGGCGCCGGCGCGGGAGCTGTTCGCGCGGCTGGCGTTGCTGCCGGCGGGCAGCTGGGCGGGCTGGGCCGCGACGGCGCTGGCGGACCTCGGCCCGGCCGAAGCGGCCGACGCGCTGGAGTCGCTGGTCGACGCGCGTCTCGTCGACGTCGCCGGCCCCCGGTACCGGCTGCCGTCGCTGACCCGGCTGCTCGCGCGAGAGCTGCTGGCGGCACAACCGCTTCCGGCGAGGACAGCGGCGTTGCGACGGCTGTTCGGCGCGTGGCTGCACCTGGCGGACGAGGTCCGGGGCGTCGCGGCCGGCGCCGTGCCGCGCACCGCGGTGGTGGCCGACCTCGGCGACGCCGGCACGTGGTACGACCGCGAGTCCGCCGGGCTGCTGGCCGCGGTGCGCCAAGCCGCCGACGCGGGGGAGCCGGGCTACAGCGCGGAACTGGCGCTGGCGGTGGCCGCCCTGGCGGCGTCGCGCGGCCGGTACGCGGACTGGCGCGAGAGCGGCGAAACGGCGTTGCGCGCGGCGGTTTCGGCGGGCGACCGGCGTGCCGAGGCGGCGCTCGAACGCTCCCTCGGGGAGCTGGCGGTCCGTGAAAGCCGCTTCGCCGACGCGGCGGGCCGGATCACGCGCGCGCTGACGGCGGGAGAGCAGGCGGGCGGGGTGAGCTGGGACGAACTGGTCCGGCAGGTCCTGGCCGGGGTCGACCGGGCCCGGGCGGCTGTCGCGACGTCACCGGACCTGCCGGCGCTGTCACCCGGCGAGCCGGCGACGGGCCATCGCACGGCCTCACCGCGGACGGGTCTGGGACGCGACCAGTTCGACCTCGCGGCCGACCGCGCCCAGCCGGACGGTCCGCCCCGGCCGGCGGCCCGCGCGGGACACCGCCGGTTGCCGCGCCCGAGGCCGATCTCGTGGCGGCGCGAGTCCGAGTACCCCGAGGAGGCCTGACCGCGGCCGTTCGCCGCCCCGCGCACCGGATTGCCGCCCCGCGAACCGGATGGCCGCCCGAGGAGCCCTGACTGCTGCGCGAGGAGCTCGGACTGCCGCCTGAGAAGCCTCGGCTGCTGCCCGAGAATCCTGGACTGCCGCCCGAGAAGCCCGCCCTGCTGCCGAAAAGCCCCGATTGCCGCCCGAGAACCGGCCCTGCCGCCCGAGAAGCCCGCCCTGTCCCGAAAAGCCCGATCCGCCCCGGAGGAACCGCCATGACCATCGGTGCCGCCCTGCCCGCCGGCGACCTGTCGGGGGTCGCCAACAGCGTCGAGGCGCTGCTCGCCCAGACCCGCGAGGCCGCCGACGCCGGCCTTCGCTCCGTCTGGTTCTCCCAGCTGTTCGACCACGACGCCCTCACGCTGGCCGCCCTCGCCGGGCGCGCGGTGCCCGAAGTCGCCGTCGGGACCGCCGTCGTGCCGCTCTACCCGCGGCACCCGCTCCACCTCGCCGCGCAGGCGCAGACCGCGCAGGCCGCCACCGGCGGGCGGTTCACCCTCGGGCTGGGCCTGGGCGTGCGGAGCCTGCTGGAACCGGCGTTCGGCTTCGAATACCCGCCACCCATCACGTCCCTGCGCGAGTCCCTGACCGTGCTGCGCGACCTGCTCGACGGCCGCCGTCCGGAGTTCGACGGCGAGACGCTCACCGCCCGCCCGCCGCTGCCCACGGCCGTGCCCGGCGGTGGCGACGTCCCCGTCGTCGTCGCCGCGATGGGGCCGCAGGCCCTGCGCGTGGCCGGGGAGCTCGCGGACGGCACCCTCCCGTTCCTGGCCGGCCCGCGGGCGCTCGCGGAGCACGTCGTGCCCACGGTGACCAAGGCCGCCGCCGGCGCGGGGCGTCCGGAGCCACGGGTGATCGCGGCGGTCCCGGCCGTGGTGACCGACGACCCCGAGACGGTCCGTCAGATCGCCGCGGTCCACCTGGGCTACTACGGCGACATCCCGTCCTACCGCCGCATCCTCGACGCGGAGGGCGCCACGCACGCGGCCGACCTCGCGCTGATCGGCGACGAGCGCACGGTCGAGGCGGGCCTGCGCCGGTACTTCGACGCCGGCGCGACGGAGGTCGTCCTGATCCAGGCGGGCATGCGGTCGGCGCGGGAGCGGCTGCGCACCTGGCAGCTGGCCGGGGCGATGTAGCGGCGCCGCGCCCGGGCCCGCTCGGGGCCGACGAGCCGTCGAGTGCCCTCGACGTGACGATCCGGGCGCGGCCGGGCGGGCGAAGTCATGGCTCCACAGCTATCCGGTGCGCCGCCGCGGCGCACGCGCGTTCACGATGTGGACGGCGACCCGGGCCGGAGACCCGAAAACGCTTGCGTGTCAAGGGTGTCTCGCCGCGGTGTCAAAGATTGGGACTCCGGTTCGCGGAGTGGGACGGCGCCGGACGGGTGGCTAGCGTCGCGTTCCGAAAGCGCAACCGCTCCCCGCTGGAGGCCGTCCGGTGTCCTCTCTTTCCCGTGCCCGCAACGCCGCGGCCCTGCTCGCCCTGCCCGTGCTGCTCACCGCCTGCTCCGCCGCCGGCGGTGAAGCGGCGGCCGACGCGGGCCCGCCGAAGCCCGGCGGCACGCTGCGGCTGGGCATCTCGTCCGCGCCCGACTGCATCGACCCGCAGCAGACCGCGACGAACGCGTCGATCAACGTCGCCCGCCAGCTGGTCGACTCCCTCACCGACCAGGACCCGAAGACCGGCGAGATCAAGCCGTGGCTGGCCGAGAAGTGGGAGATCAACGCCGATTCCACCGCGTTCACCTTCCACCTGCGCTCCGGCGCGACGTTCGCCGACGGCAGCCCGGTCGACGCGGCCGCCGTGAAGACCAGCTTCGACGGCATCAAGGCCCTCGGCACGAAGGCCCAGCTCGGCTTCGGCTACCTGGCCGCGTACCAGGGGTCGACGGTGGTCGACCCGCGGACCGTCCGGCTCGAGTTCTCCGCGCCCAGCGCGCAGTTCCTGCAGGCCGGCTCGACCGTCTCACTCGGCGTCCTGGCCCCCGCGGCGTTCACGAAGACGCCGGAACAGCGTTGCCAGGGCACCGGCCTGATCGGGTCCGGGCCGTTCGTGTTCGAAAGCTTCAAGCAGAACCAGGAGATCGTCCTGGCCAAGCGGAAGGGTTACGCCTGGGGCTCGTCGCTGTTCAAGCACCAGGGCGAGGCCTACCTGGACAAGATCGACTACAAGATCGTGCCCGAACCCGGCGTCCGCACCGGCAGCCTCGCCTCCGGCCAGCTCGACGCGGCCACCGACATCCAGCCGGTCGACGAGCCGCAGTTCACCGGCAACGGGTTCGGCGAGAACATCCGGCCCAACCCCGGGGTGGTGTTCAACCTGCACGCCAACACCACCCGCGGTGTCCTCGCCGCGGAGAAGGTGCGCCAGGCCGTGCTCAAGGGCGTCGACCGGGCCGAGGTGGTGAGCACCGTGCTGACGCCGAGCTACCAGGCCGCCACGAGCATCCTCGGCTCGGCTACGCCGTTGCACAGCGACCTCTCGCAGCAGCTCGCCTACGACCCGAAGGGCGCGGCCGCGCTGCTGGACGGCGACGGCTGGGTGCCCGGTCCCGACGGGATCCGCGTCAAGGACGGGCAGCGGCTGAGTGCGGCGGTGGTGTTCTCGCCGGTGTTCAACCAGAACCGCAGCGTGCTGGAGCTGATCCAGCAGCAGCTCCGCAAGATCGGCTTCGACCTGCGGATCGAGCAGCACACCACGGCCGAAACCACGCAGATCCAGCTGTCCGGGAACTACGACTTCCTCTGGTACAACGTGACCCGGGCCGATCCGGACATCCTGCGCAGCCAGTTCTCCACCAAGGCCGGCAACCGCAGCAAGCTCACCCCGGGCAACCCCCTCGACGCCGCGCTCGACGCGCAGTCGTCCACTGTGGACGCGGCCAAGCGCAGGCCGGCGGCCGACGAGGCGCAGAAGCTGATCGTCGGCCACGCCTACGCGGTCCCGGTGTTCGAGCTGACCCAGGTCGTCGCGCTCAGCTCGAAGGCGCACGCCGTCGACTTCGAGGCGTCGTCGCGGCTGCAGCTGTTCGACGCGTGGCTGTCGTGAGGCGCTACCTCCTCCGCCGCGCCGGGCAGGCGGTGTTCGTGCTGTGGGCGGCGTTCACGCTGTCCTTCCTGATCCTCTACCTGCTGCCGGGTGACGCCGTTTCGGCGAAACTCGCCGCCGGGGAGGCGGGCTCGTCGGCGACGGCGGAGCAGCTCGCGGCCGCCCGCGCCGAGTACGGGCTCGACTCGCCGCTGCCGGTGCAGTACCTGAAACGGCTGGTCTCGGCGTTGCACGGCGACTTCGGGAGCAGTGTCGCCACCGGTGACGACGCGACGCGCATGGTCGTCACGGCGTTGCCGCCGACGCTCGCCGTCACCGGGCTGGCGCTGGTGTTCGCGGTGCTGTTCGGCGGCGGCTCGGCGTTCCTCGGCACGTTCACCCGGTTCCGCCGGCTGCGGCAGGCCCTGCTGTCCCTGCCGTCGCTGGCGATCTCGCTGCCGCCGTTCTGGGTCGGGTTGCTGTTGATCCAGTTCTTCTCCTTCCGGCTGCGGCTGCTGCCCGCGCTGGGCACGCAGGGTTTCGCGTCGATCCTCCTGCCCGCCGTCACCCTCGCCCTGCCGACCGGCGCGATCATCGGGCAGGTGCTGGCCAAAAGCCTGGCCACGCAGCAGCGAGAGCCGTATGCGGAGATCGCGGCGGCGAAGGGGGCGAGCCGCTGGCGCGTCCACTTCGGACACCTGCTGCGCAACGCGGCCGTGCCGGCGCTGACCGTCGCCGGCGTGGTGGCGGGCAACCTCGTCGCGGGCTCGGTGATCACCGAGACGGTGTTCTCGCGCGACGGCGTCGGCCGGATCACCGCGGCCGCCGTCACCGCCCAGGACGTCCCGGTCGTGCAGGCGGTGATCGTGCTGGCCGCGTTGGTGTTCGTGGTGCTCAACCTGGTCGTCGACCTGCTCTACCCGCTGCTCGACCCGCGCATCGCCCGCACCCCGGAGGCGGTGCCCCGTGGCTGACCTGACCCTCGCCAGGCGGCACTTTCACGTGAAAGTGCCGCCCGGGCTGGTGCTGGCGGTGGCGGTGCTGGCCTTCGTGCTGCTCGCGGCGTTCGCGCCGGCGCTGCTGACCGGGTACGACCCGATCGCCGGCGTCCCGGCGGAACGGCTGCACGGGCCGTCGCCGCGGCACCTGTTCGGCACCGACGAAACCGGCCGGGACGTCTACGCGCGGGTGATCCACGGCGCGGCGCTTTCGCTGCGGGCCACCGCGATCGCCGTGCTCGTGGCGCTCGTCGCGGGCTCGGCGCTCGGCCTGCTCGCCGGGTTCCGCGGCGGCTGGGCGGACACGGCGATCATGCGGGTCGTCGACGTCTTCCTGGCCATCCCGCCGATCCTGCTGTCGCTGGCCCTGGTCACGGCCCTGGGCTTCGGCACGACGAACGTCGCGATCGCCGTCGGCATCGCGAACCTGGCGTCTTTCGCGCGGGTCATGCGCGCGGAGGTGCTGCGCGTGCGCAACGGCGTGTTCGTCGAGGCGGCGCGAGCCTCCGGCGTGCGCTGGTCGGGGGTGCTCCTGCGGCACGTCCTGCCGAACGCGGCGGGCCCGGTGCTCGCACTGGCCACGCTCACCCTCGGCACGGCCGTGCTCGAGGTGTCGGCGCTGAGCTTCCTCGGCTTCGGCGCGACCCCGCCGACGCCGGAGTGGGGCGCGCTCGTCGCGGGCGGGCGCAGCTTCCTGGCCACGGCCTGGTGGATGACGACGTTCCCGGGCCTGACGGTCGCGGCGGTGGTGCTCGCCGCGAACCGGCTGTCCCGGGCGCTGGACGGAGGAGACCGATGACCCTGCTGCGCATCTCGGACCTGGCCGTATCGTACGGAGGAGTCCCGGCCGTCCGTGACGTCGGCTTCGACGTCGGTGCCGGTGAAGTGGTCGCCGTCGTCGGCGAATCGGGCTCGGGCAAGTCGACGACCGCGCACGCGGCCATCGGGCTGCTCCCGCGCGGCGGCCGCGTCGACGGCGGCTCGATCACCTTCGACGGCCGCGACCTGCTTTCGCTCTCGCCGAAGCAGTGGCGCGGCGTGCGCGGGCGCGAGATCGCGCTGGTGCCGCAGGACCCGGCGGTGTCGCTGAACCCCGTGCACCGGGTCGGCGACCAGGTGGCGGAGGTGCTGAAGATCCACGGCCTCGCGGACCGGCGGTCGGCGGCGGCGCAGGCGATCGAGCTGCTGGAGCGCGCGGGGGTGCCCGAGCCGCGGCTGCGGGCGCGGCAGTACCCGCACCAGCTGTCGGGCGGCCTGCGGCAGCGCGTGCTGATCGCGGCCGCGCTGGCCGGGCGCCCGAAGCTGATCATCGCGGACGAGCCGACTTCGGCGCTGGACGTCACCGTGCAGCGGCGGATCCTCGACCACCTCACGCGGCTGGCGGCCGAATCCGGGACGGCGATCCTGCTCATCACGCACGACCTCGGGGTCGCGGCCGACCGGGCGTCGCGGATCGTGGTGCTCTCGCGGGGAACGGTCGTCGAAGAGGGTTCGTCGGTCGTCAGCGCGCCGGCGCACCCGTACACGCGGCAGCTGATCGCGGCGGCCCCCAGCCTGTCGAGCGCGGTGCGGCCGCCCGCGCCGGCCGCCGAGCCCCTGGTGTCGGTCCGGGACCTCGCGAAGACGTTCGACGGCGGGATCCGCGCGGTCGACGGCGTTTCGTTCGACATCCCGCGGGGGCAGACCCTGGCGCTGGTCGGCGAATCCGGCTCGGGCAAGTCGACGACGGCCCGCATGGTGCTGCGGCTGGAGACGCCGTCGGCGGGCTCGGTGTCGTTCGGCGGCCGGGACATCACGTCGCTCGGTGGCGGCGAACTCAGACGGCTGCGGCGGCGGATGCAGATCGTCTACCAGAACCCGTACGCGTCGCTGAACCCGAAGTTCTCGATCGAGGACGTGGTGGCGGAGCCGCTGCGGGCGTTCGGGCTGCCGGACCGCCGGGCCCGGGTGGCCGAGCTGCTGGACCAGGTGGCCCTGCCGGCGTCGGTGGCGCGCCGGAAGCCGGCGGAGCTGTCCGGTGGCCAGCGGCAGCGGGTCGCGATCGCGCGGGCGCTGGCGCTGAAGCCGGACCTGGTGGTGTGCGACGAACCGGTGTCGGCGCTGGACGTCTCGGTGCAGGCGCAGATCCTCGCGTTGCTGGCGGACCTGCAGGCGTCGCTGGGGTTGTCGTACCTGTTCATTTCGCACGACCTGGCGGTGGTCCGGCAGCTCGCCGACCACGTCGGCGTCATGCGCGCCGGTGCTTTGGTGGAGCTGGGCCCGGCGGCCCGGGTCCTGGAACGGCCGGAAGCGGAGTACACGAAAGAACTGCTGGCGGCGATTCCCGGGCGCCGGGCGGTTTCCCAGCACGTGGATGCTTTTGCCGAGCCGTGATCCCATGCCCCATTCTCCGATCATGACCCAGCTCCACGAACCTTTGAAATTCGCGTATTGGGTGCCGAACGTCAGCGGCGGGCTCGTCACCAGTGACATCGAACAGCGCACCGACTGGGGGTACGAATACAACCGGGATCTCGCGGTCATCGCCGAGAACAACGGGTTCGAATACGCCCTCACGCAGGTGCGCTACACCGCCAGTTACGGCGCCGCCTACCAACACGAATCGACCGGTTTCAGCCTCGCGCTGCTGCTGGCGACGCAGCGGCTGAAGGTCATCGCGGCCGTGCACCCCGGGTTGTGGCACCCGGGTGTGCTGGCGAAGTTCATCGCGAGCGCGGACGAGCTGTCCGGCGGCCGCGCCGCGGTGAACGTCGTCAGCGGCTGGTTCAAGGACGAGTTCACCGGGCTCGGCGAACCCTGGCTGGAGCACGACGAGCGGTACCGCCGGTCCGAGGAGTTCATCCGGGTGCTCAAGGAACTGTGGACGAACGACCACGCCGAGTTCTCCGGCGACTTCTACCGGATCCACGATTTCGACATCAAGCCCAAGCCGCGATCGGGCGAGGGACGTCCGCATCCGGAGATCTTCCAGGGCGGGAACTCCACGGCCGCGCGCAAGCTGGCAGGCCGCGTTTCGGACTGGTACTTCAGCAACGGCAAGGATTACGACGGGTTCAGCGAGCAGGTGGCCGAGGTCCGCGGCTACGCCGCCGAAAACGACCACGCGGTCCGGTTCGGCCTGAACGGTTTCGTGATCGCCCGCGAAACCGAAGCCGAAGCGCGGGACGTGCTGCGCGAAATCGTCGCCAAGGCCAATGTGGCGGCGGTGGAGGGGTTCCGGTCCGCGGTGCAGCAGGCCGGCAACGCCACGGCGGACAAGAAGGGCATGTGGGCGGATTCGGAGTTCGCCGACCTCGTCCAGTACAACGACGGCTTCCGCACCCGGCTCATCGGCACCCCGGAACAGATCGCCGAACGCGCCATCGAGTACAAGCGCCGCGGCGCGAGCCTGCTGCTGCTCGGTTTCCTGCACTTCCAGGAGGACGTCGAGTACTTCGGCAAGCACGTCCTGCCGATCGTCCGCGAACTCGAAAAGGACATCGACCACAGCGCCGCGACGCCCGAACCCGTGGGGAGCCGAGCATGACCGACTGGATCGAACGCGCGCGCGAAGTCGCCGCCAAGCTCGCCGTCGACGCCGTCGAGCGCGACCGCCGGGGCGAGACCCCGTACCAGGAAGTCCGGCTGTTGAAGGACAACGGCCTGGTCACCCTCCTCGGCCCGGCCGAGCACGGCGGTGGCGGGCAGACCTGGGAAACCGCGTACCGGGTGATCCGCGAGATCGCCAAGGCCGACGGCTCGATCGGGCAGCTGCTCGGCTACCACTACCTGTGGGCGTGGGCGGCGCGCCTGGTGGCCACCGACGCCCAGGTGGCGGCGGTCGAAGAGCTGTACACGACGGGCAACCTGTTCTTCGGCGGCGCGGTGAACCCGCGTGACGCCGACCTGACCATCACCGAAGACGGCGATTCGCTGGTCTACCACGGGCACAAGTCGTTCTCGACCGGGGGCAAGGTCTCGGACCTGACCGTGCTGGAAGGCGTCCTGGAGGGGACCGACGACCACATCTTCGCGATCGTCCCGTCGCAGCAGGAGGGCATCACCTTCCACGACGACTGGGACAACATCGGCCAGCGGCTCACCGAATCCGGCAGCGTGACGATCTCCGGGGTCCGGGTGCCGTGGGAGTCGGCGGCCGGGTACGTCGACCGCCGGTTCCGGCCGCTGGTCTACAACACCCTCAACGTCCCGGCCATCCAGCTCGTCTTCGCCAACTTCTACCTCGGCATCGCGCAGGGCGCGCTGGAGACCGCGCTCGCCTACACGCGCGAGCACACCCGCGCCTGGCCGTACGGCGGCGACGACAAGCAGGCCGCGTCGGAGGAGTGGTACATCCTCGAGGGCTACGGCGACCTGCAGGCCAAGCTGTGGGCGGCGGAGGCCCTGGTGGACAAGGCGGGCACCGCGATCTCCCGCGTGCTGCACGCCCCGCGCGAAGAGCTGACGCCCGAAGCGCGCGGCGAGGTGGCGGTGCTCATCGCCGCCGCGAAACAGCGGGCGGTGGACACCGGCCTGGAGATCGGGACGAAGATCTTCGAGCTGACCGGGGCCCGGGCGAGCGCGTCGAAGTACGGCCTGGACCGGTTCTGGCGCAACCTGCGGACGCACTCGCTGCACGACCCGCTGCCCTACAAGCGCCGCGAGGTGGGGGCGTACGCCCTGCTCGGCGAGTACCCGACGCCGACCTGGTACACCTGAGGTCACGCCGGGACGAGCCGGCCGGACACCGCGCCGGCCTCGAGCGCCCGGAGGGCGAGCGTGGCCGGCAGCACGTCGTGGACAACGGCGTCCACCTCGCCGCGGCCCACGGCGGCCAGCAGTCCGGCGGCCACCGTGCCGGCGCTGAACGTGGCGAACGACAGCGACTTCGGCGATTGTGGTGAACCGCCGGCCGGGCGGCGGTTCACCGATCAACGGGTGGCGAGCCGCTCCGGCGTGAGCACGGCTTCGGCGACCGCCAGCAGGGTGGCTACCGGATCGTCGCCGAGGGGGTGGACGCCGACCTGGTCGGCGCCCGCGTCGAGGTGGGCGCCCAGACCCGTGGCGACGGCGGCCGCGGTGCCGTGCGCGACGAGCGCGTCGATCAGGCGGTCACTGCCGGCGTCGGCGAGGTCCTCGGCGGTGTAGCCCAGCCGCCGGAGGTTGCGCGCGTAGTTCGTCACGCCCAGCGCGGTTCCGGGTGGCGCGGACCGGGCGATCGCCCGCGCCCGCCCGGGGTCGGGTTCGACCAGGGCGAAGTGGCCCGGCAGCACCAGCTTGCCCGCGCCGAGGGCCGCCCGGGCCCGCCGGGTGTGCTCGGCGGTGGTCATGCCCGGGACGGTCCCGGCGGTGCGCTCGCCGGCCAGCCCCAGCATCCGCGGCCCGAGCGCGGCCAGCACGATCCGCCCGGCGGGCACGCCGCCCCGGGCCAGAGCGTCCAGATAGGACACCAGCGTGCGGTACGGGGACGTGTATTCCGCGTGCACTTCGCGGTGCCCGATCCCCACGCCGAGCAGGAACCGGCCGGGGTGGCGCGCCTCGATCCGCCGGTAGGAGGCGGCCACGGTGACCGCGTCGGCGGTCCACGCGTTCACCACGCTCGTCCCGACCACCAGCCGCGTGGTGGCGTCGAGCAGCTCGTCGGCGAGCTCCAGCCCGGCCGGGGGCGAGGCGTCCAGCCAGAGCGTGCCGTAGCCGGCGCGTTCGAGGGCGACGGCCCGGTCCGGGGTCACTTGGTGGTCGCGCAGGTGGGCGCCGAGCAGTCCGAGATCCATGCGGCGAGTGCACCAGTCCCGCCCCGCGGGAACCAGCCCCGAAGGGCACGGGCAGCGATACCGTGGCGGCATCGTCGCAGCAGGGGAGGCGGGCCGGTGGAACTGCGGGCGTTGCGGTACTTCGTCACGGTCGCGGAGGAGCTGCACTTCGGCCGGGCCGCCGAGCGGCTGCACATAGCCCAGCCGGCGGTCAGCAGGCAGATCGCCCGGCTGGAACGCGAACTGGGCGTCCGGCTGTTCGACCGCTCGCCGCGCCGGGTCCGGCTCACCGACGCCGGGCGGCGCGTGCTCGGCACGGCGCGGGAGGCGCTCGCCGCCGCCGACCGGGTCCGGGCCTCGGCGCGGGCGGGCGTGATGCGCATCGGGACGGGCACCGGGCAGTTCGCCGCCCGGCTGGAGCGGGGGATCGACGCACTGCGCGAGCGGGCCCCCGGCTTCGACGTCGTGCTCGTCGACCTGCCGCTGACCGCGCGCCTGAACGCCGTGCGGCAGGGTGACGCAGACCTGGCGCTGGCCAGGGGAGTGCGGGCGGCACCGGGGCTCCGGGTGCTCCCGGCCTGGTCGGAGCCGTTGTTCGCGGTCGTGTCGGCGCGGCACCCCGCCGCCGGCCGCACCGCCGTCGGCGTCGGCGAGCTGGCCGGTGACGAGCTGCGGATCCCGGCGGGCGAAGCGGCCGTCCTGCGGGAAGCCGGGATCGAGGCGCGCCCGGGGCGCCCGGCGGGACCGGCCCGGGACACCGTCGTCGAGGTCGGATCGGATCCGCGCAGCTGGACCGTGCTGCCCGCGGACCAGGTGGCTGAGATCCGCTCGGCCCGGGTGCGGGCGATCCCCCTGACGCCGCCGCTGACGATCACCGGCAGCGTCGTCGTGCCGCTCGGCCTGCCGTGTTCCTGCGCCGCCGCCCACCTCGCCGCCTTCGGGGGCTGACCCGTCGCGACTAAGTGGGACGCTGTCCCGTATGGTCAACCGGGACAGCGTCCCACTTAAGGAGCTCTTCATGTCGATCACCTACGTGCTGGTCCACGGCGCCTGGCACACCGGGCAGGCCTGGGCGCGGGTCGTGCCGCGGCTGGCGGCGAGCGGGCGGCCGGTGTTCACCCCGACGCTCACCGGCTACGGCGAGACGAAGCACCTGCTGACCCCCGAGGTCGGGCTCCGCACGCACACCGCCGACGTCGTGCGGCTGCTGGTGGAGGCGGACCTGCACGACGTCGTCCTGGTCGGGCACAGCTACGCCGGCCTGGTCATCTCCGCGGTGGCCAACGAGGTGCCGGAGCGGATCGCGCGGCTGGTGTTCCTCGACGCGATGGTGCCGGTGCACGGGGAGAACGGGTTCGACGTCATGCCGATCCCCCGCAGCATGCTCGGCACCGGCTGGCGGGTCCCGCCGCTGCCCGAGCTGCCCGCGCCCTTCGGCCTGTTCGGCGTCACTGAGCCCGGCGACATCGCGTGGCTGCGGACCATGCTGTCCGACCAGTCGGCCCGGTGCCTCGAAGAGCCGGTCGCCCTGGACAACCCGGCCGCCGCCGCGATCCCGCGCACGCACATCCACTGCACCGTGAAGCCGGACGGGTTCGACCGGCGCCCGGTGCCCCCGCGGCAGCCGAACGGCGAACCCGCGGACGTGCGGGAGCTGGCCGCCGGGCACGACTGCATGATCACCGCGCCGGACGAGCTGGCCGGGCTGCTGCTGGACGTCGGGGAGCCGGTGGGGGCCGGTAGCATGCGGTCGTGAGCGAAGCCCGGACGGCGGCAGGCAAAGCGCCGCAGCGCGCCGACGCGCGGCGCAACGCCGGGAACGTCCTCGAGGCCGCGGCCGCGGTGTTCGTGACCTCCGGCGTCGAAGCGCCGATCCGGGAGATCGCCGCCCGGGCCGGGGTGGGCACGGCGACCATCTACCGCCACTACCCGACCCGGGCCGACCTGATCCTCGCGGTGTACCGGCTGCAGGTCGAAGCCCTCGCCGAAGCCGGTCCCGCCCTGCTCGCCGGCGAGCCGGGACCGCACCGGGCGCTGGTGAAGTGGATCGACCGGTTCGTCGACTTCGTCATCACCAAGCAGGGCCTGGCGTCGGTGCTGCAGTCCGACGAACCCTGCTACGACCCGCTGCACACCTACTTCCTCGAACGCCTCGGCCCGGTGTGCACCCAGCTGCTGGACGCGGCCGCGGCGGCCGGCGAGATCGTCCCGGGCCAGGACGCCTACGAGCTGATGCGCGGGGTCGGCAGCCTCTGCGCCGGCGCCGGGACCGCCGCCCGCTACGACGCACGTCACCTGGTGAAGCTCCTGGTCAACGGCCTGCGTCGCACCTAGGTCCGGTCTCGGGCGCCCGGCCGGGCTCGATCCACTGGTGTGGTCCGAACCCGGCCGCGCCGACTCGGCGGATCTCACAACCGCTGGAGCAGGAAACGCTGGTTGGTGGCCCCGGTCACCGTCCACTGCGAAATGCGGGCGCCGTCGGCCGTCGAAGCGCTCCACACGTCCATGGCGAGGCCGCTGGCGCGGTTGACCAGGCTCACCACGCCGCCGCCCTGGTCGGTCACCTGCCACTGCTGGGTCGTCGCGCCGGTGTCCGGTTGCTGGGTGATGTCCGCCCCGGTGGCGGTGGAGGCGACCTGGAGCACCAGGCCGCTGATGCGCGACCGGATGCGGTGGTAGCCGCCGTCGGAGGGCAGGAAGTCGAACTGCTGGTTGAGCCCGCTGGTGGCCGTCCACTGGATCAGGGCCGCGCCGGCCGCGGTCGAGCCGCCGTTGATGTCGGCCGATTTGCCGCTGTGCTGCGCGACGAGCCGGTAGTTCACCCCGGGTTCCACCACCGGCGGCGGCCCGCCGAGGGCGGTGGCGCGGTAGGTGTGGCCCGCCTGGCCGATGAAACGGACCAGGTCGGCCTCGACGGACACCGGCTGCACCGGGGTGCCGCTCGTGGTGTCGAGCACTTCGTAGGTCGCGGCGAACAGCCGGCTGCGGACCTTGACCTCGCCGTCGCGGTCCGGCGTGATGGTCAGCTCCGTCGCCGCGCCGCTGCTCCAGGCCGCCCCGACCGTGTAGCCGCCGCGGCCGCGCAGGCCCGTGACGCGGCCGGACGGCCAGGCGGGCGGCAGCGCCGGCAGCACGTGCAGCTCGCCGTTGTGGCTGTGCAGCAGCAGTTCCGCGATGCCGGACGTCGCGCCGAAGTTGCCGTCGATCTGGAACGGCGGGTGCAGGTCGAACATGTTGGGCGCCAAGCGGTCCGTGCGCACCAGGAGCCGGAGCAGGTCGTGCGCCTTGGCGCCCTCCTCCATCCGGGCCCAGTAGTTGATCTTCCAGGCCAGTGACCAGCCGGTGCCGTCGTCGCCGCGCAGTTCCAGGGTCCGGCGGGCCGCGGTGAACAGCTGGGGCGTGCCGCGCTTGCTGATCTGGTTGCTCGGGTACAGCCCGTACAGGTGCGAGATGTGCCGGTGGGTCCGCTCGGTCTCCACCCAGTCGTAGAGCCATTCCTGGATGTTCCCGCGCGAGCCGACCTTCATCGGCGCCAGCCGCTGGCGCGCCGCCCTGACCTGGTCGGCGAAGGCGGCGTCCACGCCCAGCACCTGGCACGCGCCGGCGCAGCCGTCGAACAGGTCGCGCAGGATCTGCATGTCCATCGTCGGCCCCGCGCACACGGACGCGTTCGTGTGGTGGTTCAGCTCGGGCGAGTTCGACGGGTTGGTGACCAGGTAGCCCAGCGACGGTTCGGTCACCAGGGTGTCGAGGAAGAACTGGGCGGCGCCCTTCAGCAGCGGGTAGCGGGCGCGCAGGAAGGCGACGTCGCCGGTGAACCGGTAGTGGTCCCAGATCATGGTGGCGAGCCAGGCCCCGCCGGTCTGCCACATGCCGGCCTGCGCGAAGTCCACAATGGAGGATCCGCGCCACCCGTCGGTGTTGTGGTGGGTGACCCAGCCGCGGGCGCCGTACTCCACCTGCGCGGTGCGGGCCCCGGTGACCGCGAGGTCGGAGATCATGGCGAACACCGGTTCGTAGCACTCGGCCAGGTTGGTGACGTCGGCCGGCCAGTAGTTCATCGGCAGGTTGGCGTTGAGCGTGTACTTCGACTCCCACGACGGGTTCAGCTGGTCGTTCCAGATGCCCTGCAGGTTGGCCGGCTGGGTGCCCGGCCGCGACGAGGAGATCAGCAGGTAGCGGCCGAACTGGAAGAGCAGGGCCGCGAACTGCGGGTCGTTGACGCTGTTGTGCTGGGCGATCCGGACGTCGGTCGGCTGGTCGGCCGCCGAGGTCCGGCCGAGGTCGAGGGTGGTCCGCCCGAACAGCTTCTGGTAGTCGGCCACGTGCCGGCTGCGCAGGGTGTCGTAGGAGAGCGCCTGGGCGGCGGCCAGTCTCGACCGCGCGATGCCCTGGTAGTCCCCGTTCACCGTGCGGTAGTCGACGTAACTGGTGCCGACCGAGATGAACAGCGTCACGGCGTTGGCGCCGGACACCCGCAGCGTGCCGCCGGAGCTGCTGGTGGTCCCGCCTTCGGTGGTCGCGCTGACCAGGGCGAGGAACCGGACCGAACCGGCGATGCCCCGGCTGTCGCTCGAAACGCCGTCGAGCGCGATGGTGGTGCCGTTCGGGCTGGACGCCGACGCCCGCTGCGGGGTGCCCAGCGACGCCGAGAACGAGATCGAGCCGGGTGTCTCGGCCGTCAGCCGCAGGACGATCACCTGGTCCACGGCGCTGGCGAACGCTTCACGCCGGTACCGCACGTTGTTCGCGACGTAGGTGGCGACCGTCGTGGCGGTGGTCAGGTCGAGCCACCGCTGGTACGACGACGCCCCGCTCCCGCCGGCCAGCGCGAGGCTCAGGGTGCCGACGGGCTGGTACGGCTGCTGCGCGGCGGGGGAGCCGAGCATCTTCTGGTCGATCAGGGACTGCGCCTGCGTCCACTGGTTCGAGAACACCAGCTGGCGGATCTGCGCCAGCGCCGCCGCGCCCTGGGTGTTGCTGTAGTCGTGCGGGCCGCCCGCCCAGACCGTGTCCTCGTTGAGCTGCAGGCGTTCGGTGTCGGTGTTGCCGAACACCATGGCGCCCAGCCTGCCGTTGCCGATCGGCAGCGCACGCAGCCATTCGGTGCCGGCCGGCTTGTCGTACCAGAGCGCGAGGTCGTTCACCGCGCGGACGTCCGCGGGCGCGGCGGAGGCGACCCGTGCGGTCGCCGTCCACGCGAGGGGCACCAGCGCGGCCCCCAGCCGCATCGCCTGCCGTCGGGTCAGGTCGGGCATGTCGTTCTCCGATCTCAGGCGCGCTGGAGCTGGAACCGCTGGTTGGCACCGCCGGAGGCGGCGTACTGGGAGATCCGGGCCCCGTCGGCGGTCGAGGCACCCCAGACGTCCATGGCGAGGCCGCTGGCCCGGTTGACCAGACTCACCGCGCCGCCGCCCTGGTCGGTGACGCGCCACTGCTGGGCCGTCGCGCCGGTGTCCGGCTGCTGCGTGATGTCCGCGCCGGCGGCGGTGCTCGCGACCTGCAGGACCAGGCCGCTGTGCCGGGCCCGGATCCGGTAGTACCCGTCGGTGGTGGCCAGGAAGTCGAACTGCTGGTTCGCCGCGGTGTGCGGGGCCCACTGGATCAACGCGGCACCCGCCGCGGTGGACGCCCCGTTGATGTCCGCCGCCTTGCCGCTGTGCGCGGCCACGAGGGAGTAGTTCACGCCGACCTGCACCGGCGGGGCGGGCGGATCGGGGTCGCCACTGCCGAACTGGCTGAAGAACTTCCAGATCTCGGTCTTCGTCCAGCTCCGCGCGCCGCTTTCGCAGCCGGTGCAGCCGTCCACCGGGCCCTGCTGGTGACCGCCGTCGAACGGGGCCCAGACCACCGGGTAACCGGTGCGGCAGCCCGAATAGACGGTGAGGTAGTGGGTTTTGCTGCCCGCGGCGGGCTCGGGAGCGTTCTGCGGGGTGCAGCCGTTGTTCCGGACGAAGGTGTCCCGCAGGCCGCGGCCGGCGCCGATGTTGTCCGACACGCCGTGGATCCCGAGGTAGGCGATCGGCTGGGTGCCGCCGCTGCACCCGCTGATCGCGCCGGGGGCGGCGATCGCCGCGACGGCGCGGAAGACCGTCGCCCTGGCGCACGCGAGCGCGTAGCTCATCGCGCCGCCGTAGCTGAAGCCCACCGAGAACAGCTGCGTCGTGTCGACGCAGAGGTCGTTCTCGATCAGCCGGACCATGTCGTCGGTGAAGGTCACGTCTTCGCCGCCGGAATTGCCCCAGCCGTTGTTGAGGCCCTGCGGCGCCACGAAGATCGTGGAGTTGCCGGACTGGGACTGCATGCCGTAATAGGCCCAGGCGTAACCGTCGGTGCCGCCCGAGGCGACCTGCTCGGCGGTGCCGCCGAGCCAGTGGAAGCCGAAGGCCAGCCGGTGCGGAGTGCTGTTGTCGTAGGTGTCGGGGATCTTCAGGATGAAGCTGCGGCTCTTGCCGTTGCTCTGGATCGTCCGTTTACCGCTGGTGAGCGTGGGGTTCTTGCCGCACCCGGCACTCGGCGTGGCGGCCGCGGTGGTCACCGGGGCCGCGGCGGCGGCCGGGGGAGCGCCGCCGACGGCCAGCACGAGCAGCGCGGTGGTCACGAGAGTGCGGAACGGTGATCGGTGCCCGGGCATGCGAACCCTCCGGCCGACGGGAAATCCTCGAGACGGCTGCTCGAGGATATTGGCGTTGTAGCACGGATTTCGAAGGGGCGTCCAGCGCAACTGAAACTTTCAGTTCCGGCCCGCGGCTCCGGAAATGAATTTGTTGAATTTCCGCGAAACCATTCCCGGCGGGGCTGGGAGGCGGCCGGTTCGCCGGTCGCCCGTCCTCGCGGAAGTTCGCGGTCGGGAGTGGGGTGACAGAAATGCTTGTTAGCGCTAACATCGTCGCGCGTTCCCTGTCCACTGACGAACGGAGAACCCGGTGCCCTCCTCCATCAGCCGCCGGCGACTGCTGCAAGCCGCCGGAGCCACCGCCATCGCCTCCGCGGCCGGATCCGCCGTCGGCTGGGCGCCCGCCGCTTCGGCGGCCGCCGCGGCGACCGGGCCGGTCCGCCCCGACGCGGGAGTGTCCGCGTACCCCTTCGAACTCGGCCAGGTGCGCCTGACCGCGAGCCGGTGGCTGGACAACCAGAACCGGACGCAGAACTACCTGCGGTTCGTCGACGTCAACCGGCTGCTGTACGTCTTCCGGGCCAACCACCGGCTGTCCACGAACGGCGCGGCCGCCAACGGGGGCTGGGACGCGCCGAGCTTCCCGTTCCGCAGCCACATGCAAGGGCACTTCCTGACCGCGTGGGCCCAGCTGTGGGCCGTCGCCGGGGACACCACGTGCCGGGACAAGGCCACGACCATGGTGGCCGAACTCGCCAAGTGCCAGGCGAACAACGGCGCCGCCGGATTCGCCGCCGGGTACCTGTCCGGATTCCCGGAGTCCGACTTCGACAACCTCGAAGCCGGGCGGTTGTCGAACGGGAACGTGCCCTACTACTGCGTCCACAAGACCATGGCCGGCCTGCTCGACGTGTGGCGCTACCTCGACAGCACCCAGGCCCGCGACGTGCTGCTGAACCTGGCGGCGTGGGTCGACCGGCGCACCGCCCGGCTCTCCTACAGCCAGATGCAGTCGGTGCTGAACACCGAGTTCGGCGGGATGAACGCGGTGCTGACCGACCTCTACCAGTACACCGGCGACGCCCGGTGGCTGACCGTCGCGCAGCGGTTCGACCACGCCGCCGTGTTCGACCCCCTGGCCGCCAACCGGGACCAGCTCAACGGGCTGCACGCCAACACGCAGGTCCCCAAGTGGATCGGGGCCGCCCGCGAGTACAAGGCGACCGGCACCACCCGGTACCGCGACATCGCCACCAACGCGTGGAACATCACCGTCGGCGCGCACACCTACGCCATCGGCGGCAACAGCCAGGCCGAACACTTCCGCGCGCCCAACGCCATCGCCGGGTACCTCAACCAGGACACCTGCGAGAGCTGCAACACCTACAACATGCTCAAGCTGACCCGGGAACTGATCGCCCTGTACCCGGACCGCGCCGACCTGGCCGACTACTACGAGCGGGCGCTGCTCAACCAGATGATCGGCCAGCAGAACCCGGCCGACAGCCACGGGCACATCACCTACTTCAGCTCGCTCAACCCGGGCGGCCGCCGCGGCCTCGGCCCGGCCTGGGGCGGTGGCACGTGGAGCACCGACTACAACTCGTTCTGGTGCTGCCAGGGCACCGGGCTGGAAACCCAGACGAAGCTGGCGGACTCGATCTACTTCTACAGCGACACCACGCTGATCGTGAACCTGTTCCTGCCCTCGGTGCTCACCTGGACCCAGCGCGGGATCACCGTCACCCAGACGACGTCCTATCCGGCCAGTGACACCACCACGCTGACCGTGACCGGCAGCGTCAGCGGGACCTGGGCGATGCGCATCCGCATCCCGGCCTGGGCCGCCGGGGCGACCATCAGCGTCAACGGTGTCGCGCAGAACGTCACCACGACACCCGGCAGCTACGCCACCCTGTCGCGGTCCTGGGCCTCCGGCGACACGGTCACGGTCCGGCTGCCGATGAAGGTCGCGCTGAAGGCGGCCAACGACAACGCGAACGTCGCGGCGGTCACCTACGGCCCGGTGGTCCTGGCCGGCAACTACGGCAGCAGCACGCTGAGCGCCCTGCCGTCGCTGAACGCGGCCTCGGTCACCCGGACCAGCAGCAGCGCGCTCACCTTCAGCGCGACCGCGAACGGTTCCGCGGTCAGCCTCGTCCCCTTCTACGACGCCCAGGGCTTCAACTACACGGTCTACTGGAACACCAGCGGTTCCGGCGGGACGACCTACCGGCTGGTCAACGCGGGCACCGGGCTGGTGCTGGGCATCGAGAACATGTCCACCGCCGACGGCGGCCGCGCGCTCCAGTGGTCGGACAGCGGCACCGCGGACCACAACTGGGAACTGATCACCGACGGCAGCGCCGTCCGGTTCCGCAACGCCAACAGCGGCAAGGTGCTCGGTGTCCAGGACATGTCGACGGCGGACAACGCCCGCGTCCTGCAGTGGTCGGACAACGGCACCGCCGACCACCGCTGGACGTTGGTCGACCAGGGCGACGGGACGTCGAAGATCCGCAACGTCAACAGCGGGAAGCTGCTGACCATCGAGAACGGTTCCACCTCGGCCGGGGCCTACGCCTTGCAGGGCCCCGACAACGGCGCGGCGGCCAACCGGTGGCGCCTCGTGCGCAACGGCTGACCCGGACACCGGCCGGCGTCGCGGTGCGGCGCCGGCCGGTCATCAGCCGGGATCGCGGTCGGCGTAGGTGACGGTGATGTTTTTGTAGCCCAGCGACTGCAGCAATCCGGTCAGCATCGTCCGGGTGTTCCGCTCGGCGTCGGCCACCAGCGAGCTCTTCGCGGCCGCGGCCTGGATCTGCTTCTGGGCGAGCTCGTACAGCGCCTGCTGCGAGTTGGGGTTCCCGCCGAGGAACTCGTTGATCCGGGTGAAGAGGCCCTGCTGCCGGGCGTACACATGGGACTCGTGCACGTCCAGCGTCGCCGGCTCCAGTTGCGCGTGTCCCAGCCTGATCGAGGCGGACTGGCGGTCTTCGGAGACCTGGACCGCGTCCCCCTTCAGCCCCGAGAAGTCCACGTACGCGTTGTCCGTGCCGACTCCGATGAACAGGGTGTCGCTGCCCACGAGGAACTTGGGCAGGGCGGAGCTGGTGCTGATGTCGACGACCACCTGGAACGAGCCGCTGGCCGCCTCGTAGCGGGAGAGCTCCACGATCGACTGCAGCAGCACCGGGCCGGAGTGCTCTTCGGTCTGCTGGGCGAACGGGTTGCGCCATTGGGGCAACAGGTGCACCGCCGAAGCGACGAGGACCGCGGCGACGAGAACCACCACGGCCACGGCCAACGCGACGAGCCGTTTGCCCCAAGCACCCATACCGGCAGGAATACCCACGCGGTGGCGCGCTCAACCGAGCGGTGCGGTGCCGGCCCGGGCGGGCTGGTTCACTTCCGGCGCCGGCCGCCGGCCGTCGCGGGCGCGCCCCGGTGGCTCAAGATTCCTTCCACGCCGCGGAGGAACGTGGCGCAGATCGGCGCCGGGTCGGTGAGGCAGCCCGCGGCCATGGCGCCGTCGCGGAGCATGACGAAGTGCTGCGCCGCCGGCTCCGGGTCGGGTTCGCCCGTCGCGGCGAGCAGCTCCGTGACGGTGTCCAGGAACCACTGCCGGTGCGCGAGGACGGCCCGGTGCACCGGGTGGGCGGGGTCCGGGTATTCCGCGGCGGCGTTGAGGAACGCGCAGCCCCGGAACCCGGGGGAGGAGATGCCGTCGGCGATCGTCGCGGCCACCGCCCGGACGGCGTCGCCGGGCGAGCCGCCCGCCGAACCCGACCGCGCGGCCGCCACCTGGGTGCGGATGAGCTGGTCCGCTTCGGTCAGGTACGCGACCAGGAGGTCGTCCTTGCTGGGGAAGTGCCGGTAGAGCGTGGCCCGGGTGACGCCCGCGTCGGCGATGACCCGGTCGATGCCGACCGAGTGCAGGCCTTCGGTGTAGAACAGCCGGCTCGCCGAGCTCAGCAGCCGTGCTCGTGCTTCGGACACCGACGTCCACCTCCCGGATCGCTCGTGCCGAGCCTAGCAGATAGAACGGTCGGTCTTGACGGCGATGCCGGGGCGCTGCCATAGTCGCCAACGAGACAGATCGTTCTATCTACCCAGGAGAGTCCATGACCACGAACACCGCTCCGGCCGCCGGCCTCGCGGAACCCCTGCGCCGGCTCTACTTCGTCCGGTTCGCGTTCGCCCTCGTCTGGGCGGGCCTGCTCTTCGCGACGGCGTCGAGTCTCGGTCCGGTCAGCATCGCGTTGCTGGTGCTGTACCCGCTGTTCGACGTGCTCGCCGCCGTGCTCGACGCGCGTTCGGCGAAGACGGGCAGGCCGATCGCGGCGCTCTACGCGAACGTCGCGATCAGCCTGCTCGCCGCCGGCGGCCTGGCCGTCGCCGCCTCGTCCGGGATCCCCGGGGTGCTGCGGGTGTGGGGCACCTGGGCGATCGTGGCCGGCGTGGTCCAGCTCGTCGTCGGCGTCGCCCGGCGTGGCCTCGGCGGCCAGTGGCCGATGATCCTCAGTGGCGCGATCTCCGTCGTGGCCGGTACTTCGTTCCTCCTGCAGGCCACAAAGGACGGTGCGTCACTGACGGCACTGGCCGGGTACGCCACGCTGGGCGGCGTCTTCTTCCTCGTCTCCGCGCTGCGGCTGGGCCGGCAGCGTGGGGTTCAGCCGCAGTAGATCCCGTTGAGCGCCGGCTGCAGGAACGGCGGCGGGGTGCCCCCGTTGTAGGTCGCGTTGTAGCCGAGCGTGGTGGTCTCGCCCGAGCTCAGGCTGCCGTTCCACGACGCGTTGGTCACCTTGACGGTGTCGCCGGTGTCGCTCCAGGTCCCGTTCCAACCCTGGGTGACGGTCACCCCGGGGGCGGAGAACGTCAGCGTCCAGCCGCTGATGATCGCGCCGTCGTTCTCGATGACGATCTCGCCGGTGTAGCCGGTCGGCCAGCTGCTGACCACCCGGTGCGTGACCTTGCAGCCGCCGGTCGGCTGCGGGGTCGTGGTGGTGGTCGGCGTGGTCGGCGTGGTGGGGGTCGTCGGCGTCGTCGGTGTGGTCGGCGTCGTCGGGGTGGTGGTCTGGATCGGCCCGGCCGCGATGGCCAGGTCGTAGGCCCGCTGCGGCACGAACTGGCCGGCCGTGGCGATGCAGCCGTCCGCCTCGCCCGGCGGCTTGACCCACAGGAACGCGTCGATCTGGGCGTCGCCGGTCTGGTTGGTGCTCGGGGTGCCGATCGCGCGGCCGCCGGGGTCGCACCATTCGCTGCCCTGCGGGCCGTTGCCGTTGCGGCTCGTGTCGATCACGGCCTTCAGCCGCGAATCACCCAGCTGGTTGAGGATCGCCTTGTCGTAAGCGACCTCGTCGGAGGTCGAGCGGTAGTTGGAGACGTTGGTGGAGATGCCGTCGGCGCTGTTGGAGATGTCGGCGGCCCGCAGCCGCGAGGCGGCGTCGGCGGGGGAGAGCCAGGCGGAGTGCCCGATGTCGAAGTACACCTTCGCCTGCGAGGAGCCGGCCTTCAGCTTCTTGCCCGCGTACGCCATCGACGCCGTGGTCTGGCGCTGCTGGTCGCTGTTCTGGCAGTTCGTCATCTGCGGGAGCACGTCGGGTTCGAGCACGATGGCCGCGGGCCGGCCCGCCAAGCCGGCCGCCACCTGGTCGATCCAGGCCCGGTAGGCGTCGTGGGACGGCGCCCCGCCGCTGCTCGCGCCGCCGCAGTCGCGGTTGGGGATGTCGTAGACGACCATGATCGGGATCTTGCCCGCGGCGGCCGCGGCGCTGGTGTAGGCGTCCACTTCGCCGCGCACGGTGGACGTGTTCGTGGTGGTGAACCACCGCGCCTGCGGTACCGCGGCGATGCGGTCGCGGATGACCGCGGCGCGGGAGTCGCCGGGGTTCGCCGCGACCCACTTGGCCGCGTTGGTGCCGGGGTCGGCGTAGTAGGCCGAGGCGGCGGCTGCCGCGCCGGCCCACGTGGTCGTGGCCACGACGCCGGTCACGGCCACCGCGGCGAGGCCACCGGCGGCCACTGTCCTGCTGCGCATGCACATTCTCCTTCGAACGACGAGGTGGCGCCGGAACCGGCCACTGGGAGCGCTCCCAGCAATCGGTGACTGTAGCCCGGGACGGCGGCCCGGGAAAGGGGCTCCGGGTGTTCTGCCCGCTCGCCGTTCCGAAACTTACATTCGCGCGGAGGACGGGCGCGCGGCCGCGAAAGGCCCGTGAACTGCGGTGATCGTCGTCCGGTGCGACGGCGATCGCGTTGTTTCGTAAAGTGCGGCGGTAGCTTCGCGGCGGCAGTTGTTCGGTGGCCAGCGTGCTGTTAGCGTTAACGCCCAGCGTGTTCGCCGTCGACGAAGATGGGGTTCTCCCGCGCGGTTTCCCCCTTCGCTGATCGACCGATTGTTTCGCCGGCAGGCCCGAGAGTTTCGCCGGGCGCCGCCTTCGTCGGAAGTGAGGAACCATGCTCCGGAGCGCGAGAACCGCGGCCGCCGCGATCGCCGCGGCCGTCCTGGCCGTGGCGGGCGGTGTCGTCGCCGCGGCGCCGGCCCAGGCCGCCACCTCGATCACGATCAACGGCGGTTCGGGCGGCCGCACGTTCGACGGCGTCGGCGCGGTCAGCGGCGGCGGGGGCAACAGCCGCCTGCTGATCGACTACCCCGAGCCGCAGCGCGGCCAGATCCTCGACTACCTGTTCAAGCCGGGCTACGGGGCCGCCCTGCAGATCCTCAAGGTGGAGATGGGCGGCGACACCAACTCCACCAGTGGCGCGGAGCCCAGTCACGCCCACTTCCGCGGCGACCTCGACTGCAACCGCGGGTACGAGTGGTGGATCATGGAACAGGCGAAACTGCGCAACCCCGGCATCAAGCTGGTGGGCCTGCCCTGGGGTGCGCCGGGCTGGATCGGCAACGGCACGTTCTTCTCCAACGACCTCACGGACTACTACCTGTCGTGGCTGGGGTGCGCCAAGCAGCACGGGCTGACCATCGACTACCTCACGAGCGTCCAGAACGAGAAGCAGTGGAGCGCCGACTGGACCGTCACCCTCCGCAACGCGCTCAACGCCAACGGGTACAGCGCGATCAAGGTCATCTCCGGTGACTCGTGGCCGGGCGACTGGGGCCCCGCGAGCGCCATCTCGACGAACACGGCCTACCGCAACGCGACCGACGTGCTGAGCGCCCACTACACCTGCGGCTACCTCAGCGCGCAGACCTCCTGCAGTGTCCCGGCGAACGTCACGAACACCGGGAAGACGTTGTGGTCCAGCGAAAACGGCTCCCAGGACTACAACGACGGCGCCAAGCCGCTGGCCCGCGGGATCAACCGCGTCTACCTCGACGGCAAGATGACCGCCTACCTCAACTGGGACCTGATCGCCGCCGTCACGCCGAACATCCCGTGGCCGACCGTGGGGCTGATCCTCGCCAACCAGCCGTGGTCTGGCTACTACGCGGTCGGCAAGGACTCCTGGGCGCTGGCGCACACGACGCAGTTCACCGCGCCCGGCTGGAAGTACCTCGACGCCTCCAGCGGCTACCTCGGCGGCAACCGCGGCAACGGCAGCTACGTTTCGCTGAAGTCGCCGAACAACACCGACTACAGCACGATCATCGAGACGATGGACGCCACGTCGGCCCAGACGCTGAACCTCAACGTCACCGGGGGCCTGTCCGCCGGCCAGGTGCACGTGTGGGCGACCAACCTCAACTCGAACAACCCGGCCGACCACTTCGTGCACAGCACCGACATCACGCCGTCCGGCGGGGCCTACTCCCTGACCGTCCAGCCCGGCTACCTCTACTCGATCACGACCACCACCGGACAGGGCAAGGGCACGGCCACGAGCCCGCCGCAGGGTTCGCTGAACCTGCCCTACAGCGACGACTTCGAGGCGTACGCGAAGGGCAAGGAAGCCAAGTACCTGATGGACATGGAAGGCGCCTTCGAGACCTCGGCCTGCGGCGCCGGGCGCGCGGGCACCTGCGTGCGCCAGTCCGCGACGCAGAAGACGATCCCCTGGAAGAAGTTCGTCGATCCCTACGCGCTACTGGGCAACGTGGCCTGGAGCAACTACACGCTCAGCACGGACGTGCTGCTGGAGAAGTCCGGGTACGTCGAGCTGCTCGGCCGGGCCGGCTCGCAGGACACGGGCAACCAGGGCGCCCTGAACGCGTACTACTTCCGGGTGAGTGACAACGGCGCCTGGTCGATCCGGCGCAACAACACCAGCCAGCAGAACACGACCCTGCGCACCGGCACGACGACCGCGCTCGGCACCGGCAGCTGGCACAAGCTGTCGCTGGGTTTCTCCGGCAGCACCATCACCGCCTCCGTCGACGGCACCGTGGTCGGCACGGTCACCGACAGCACGTTCCCGGCCGGCCAGGTCGGCATCGGCACGAGCGTGGGGGAGACCGCGCAGTTCGACAACCTCAGCGTCGCGGGCTCGGGCGGCGGGTCGACGTCGGTGCTGCGCAACACCGGGGCCGGCCGCTGCCTCGACGTCCCGAACGTGTCCCAGACCAACGGCACCCAGGTGACGCTGTGGGACTGCAACGGCGGGAGCAACCAGCAGTGGACGCTCACGTCGGGCAAGCAGATCCAGGTGTACGGCAGCAAGTGCCTCGACGCGGAGGGAGCGGCGACCACGGCGGGCACCCGGGCGATCATCTGGGACTGCACCGGCGGCACCAACCAGCAGTGGAACGCCGCCGCCGACGGGACGATCACCGGTGTCCAATCAGGACTGTGCCTGACCCCGAACGGGACCGGCAACAGCACGCCGGTGACGTTGCAGGCCTGCACCGGCGGCACCAGCCAGAAGTGGACGCGGAGCTAGCCGCATCCCGTCCGGACGGAGGAACGGGCCGATGAACGTACGCTGGAAGAGGATGTGGCCGGCCGTGGTGATCGCCGCCGGCGCGGTGACCGGCACGGCGACGGCGTCACCGGCCGCCGCGGAAGGGCCGTGCGACATCTACGCGGCGGGCGGTACGCCGTGCGTCGCCGCGCACGCGACCACCCGGGCGCTGTACGGCACGTACAGCGGTTCGCTCTACCAAGTGCGGCGCGCTTCGGACAACACGACGCGGGACATCGGTGTCCTGAGCGCCGGCGGCGTCGCGAACGCCGCGGCGCAGGACTCGTTCTGCGCCGGCACGTCCTGCCTGATCACGGTCATCTACGACCAGTCCGGCCGCGGCAACCACCTGACCCAGGCCCCGCCGGGCGGTTTCTCCGGCCCGGCGCCCGGCGGGTACGACAACCTGGCCAACGCGGCGTCCGCGCCGACCACCGTCGGCGGCCAGAGGGCGTACGGCGTGTTCGTGGCGCCGGGTACGGGTTACCGCAACAACAACGCCACCGGCACGGCGACCGGTGACCAGCCGGAGGGCATGTACGCGATCTTCGACGGTACGCACTACAACGGCGGCTGTTGCTTCGACTACGGCAACGCCGAACGCAACAGCCGGGACAACGGCAACGGCACGATGGAAGCCATCTACTTCGGCAACATCAAGGTCTGGGGTTATGGAGCCGGGAACGGGCCGTGGATCATGGCCGACCTCGAGAACGGCCTGTTCTCCGGCGTCAACCAGCGCTACAACGCCAACGACCCGAGCATCAGCCACCGGTACCTGACGGCGATCATCAAGGGCGGCCCGAACCGGTGGGCCATCCGCGGCGGCAACGCCCAGTCCGGCGGCGTGTCGACGTTCTACGACGGCGTGCGGCCCAACGTGGCCGGCTACAACCCGATGCGCAAGGAAGGCGCCATCATCCTCGGCACCGGCGGGGACAACAGCATCGGCTCGGCCGGCACGTTCTACGAAGGCGTCATGACCTCCGGCTACCCGTCGGACGCCACGGAGAACGCGGTGCAGGCGAACATCGTCGCGGCCGGGTACGGCACCGGCGGCGGCAACACCGGCACCGGGCCGGTGCGCGCCGTCGGTGCGGGCAAGTGCCTGTCCGGCGCCGCCCAGAACACGCAGCTGCAGATCGCCGGCTGCAGCGGTCAGCCGAACCAGACCTGGACGCGCACGTCGGACGGCAGGCTGACCGCCACCTTCGGTGGGGCGACGCTGTGCCTGGACGCGTCCGGCCAGGGCACGAGCGCGGGCACGAAGGTGGTGACCTGGCCGTGCAACGGACAGGGCAACCAGCAGTGGACCGTCAACTCCAACGGCACGATCACCGGTGTCCAATCCGGACTCTGCCTGGACGTCACCGGCGCTTCCACGGCCGAGGGCGCGCCGGTCGAGCTGTGGACCTGCAACGGCGGCAGCAACCAGCAGTGGGCCGTGGGCTGACCCCCGTCCCGGAACGAATCGAGGGCTTTCGATGATCACCGGTGCTCCTCGGCGGCGTCTCCGGACCGCTGCCACCCTCCTCGCGGCGGCCGGCCTGACGGCGACCGCGCTGGTGCTCTCGCCCGGCGTCGCCGGGGCGGCGAGCACGCTCGGGGCCGCGGCCGCGCAGACCGGCCGGTACTTCGGCGCCGCCATCTCGACGAGCCACCTGGGCGAGGCGGCGTACGTGAACACGTGGACCACGGAGTTCAACGGCGTCACGCCGGAGAACGAGATGAAGTGGGACACGGTCGAGCCCAACCGCAACCAGTTCAACTTCGCGCCCGCCGACCGGATCGTCAGCCAGGCGAAGGCCCAGGGCATGAAGATCCGCGGGCACACGCTGGTGTGGTACCAGCAGCTGGCCCCCTGGGTCGGCGGGCTGGACGCGAACAACCTGCGCTCGGCGATGCTGAACCACATCAGCCAGGTGGCCGGGCACTGGAAGGGCCAGGTGATCGCCTGGGACGTGGTCAACGAGGCGTTCGAGGAGAACGGCACCCGCCGGCAGGCGACCTTCCAGCAGAAGCTCGGCGACGGCTACATCGAGGACGCGTTCCGCGCGGCCCGCACGGCCGATCCGGGCGCGAAGCTCTGCTACAACGACTACAACACCGACGGCGTCAACGCGAAGAGCACCGGGATCTACAACATGGTCCGGGACTTCAAGAGCCGGGGCGTGCCGATCGACTGCGTGGGCTTCCAGAGCCACCTGTCCGCGAGCTCGAACCTGAGCAGCTACCAGGCCAACCTCCAGCGCTTCGCCGACCTCGGGGTCGACGTCCAGATCACCGAGCTGGACGTCGGCGGCTCGGGGACCGGCCAGGCGAACGTGTACCGGCAGGTGACCCAGGCGTGCCGGGCGGTGACCCGGTGCACCGGCATCACGGTCTGGGGCGTCACGGACAAGTATTCGTGGCGGTCCGGCGACACCCCGCTGCTGTTCGACGGCAACTACGGCAAGAAGCAGGCCTACACCGCCGTCCTCGACGCGCTCGGCGGCGACGACCCGGATCCCGGCGGGGACACCGGCCCGGTGCGCGCCACGGCCTCGAACCGGTGCCTCGACGTCCCGGGCTCGGCGACCACGGCCGGCACCCAGGCGCAGATCTGGGACTGCCACAGCGGGGCGAACCAGCAGTGGACCCGCGGCAGCGCGGGCGAGCTGAGCGTCTATTCCGGCGGGACGAAACGCTGCCTGGACACCGCGGGCGGGGCCACCGCCGCCGGCACGGCGGCGGTCATCGCGAACTGCGGCGGCGGGAACAGCCAGAGGTGGACCTTCACCGGAACCGGAACCGTCACGAACGGCCAGTCGGGACTGTGCCTGGACGTGAACGGCGCGGCGACCGCCAACGGCACCAAGGTGATCATCTGGACCTGCAACGGCGGAGCCAACCAGCGGTGGGCGGTGGGTTAGGCCCGGTGCGCCGCCGCGGACGTGCCGGCGTTCGCGGCGTACCGCTCGGGTCCCGGAGTGGCCCGGTACCGGTCGTGGGAGGCGCCGGTGCCGGACGCCGATGCGCCTGGTGACCGAGTTCGCGGCCGCCGAGGGAAGGGACGCCCGGCCGGTTCCGGTACGTCGTGGACTTCCGCGTCGGCGGGCTGCTTCCCGGGTGGCCGAGGTCCGCGGGCGGGCCGGCGAGGTGAACATCCTCGTCTGCCGGCCCGACCTGCTGGTGCGGGACCTGGCCGCAAGCGTGGCCTTCGGCGCGGACGTGCCGGCGTTCGCGGCCGCCGGGGAAGAAACGCCCGGCAGGCCCGGTTCCTCGCCGAGCCGCCACCGTTCGCGCGCCCGTCGGGCACGAGATGCGCCTGCCCGGCCCGGACGCGCACCAGGGATTCAGGCGTCGAGGTCGGCCAGATCCAGCACGAACCGGTAGCGGACGTCGTTGCGGGAAAGCCGGTCCAGGACCTCGTTGACCTGGGCCGACGGGACCACCTCGACGTCCGCGGCCACGCCGTGGCGCGCGCAGAACTCGAGCATCGCCGCGGTCTCCGTCCGGCCGCCGCTGCCCGCCGAGGTCAGTTTCTTGCGGCCCACCAGCAGGTCCATCGCCTCGACCGTGAGCGAGCCGAGGTGGCCGACCTGGCTGAGGGTGCCGTCCAGGGCGACCAGCCGCAGGTACGGGCCGAGGTCGTGGGGCACCGCGATGGTGTCGAGGACGACGTCGAACCGGTCGCGGGCCGCCGCGAGCTGCTGGGGATCCGTCGACAGCAGCAGGTCACGCGCGCCGAGCCGCTTCGCGTCGGCGGCCTTGGCGGCGGACCGGCTGATGACCGTCGTCTCGGCGCCGAGGGCGACCGCCAGCTTGACCGCCAGGTGGCCCAGGCCGCCGAGCCCGGCCACCGCCACCCGGGTGCCGGGTCCGGCGCCGAGCGCGCGCAGCGGTTCCCAGACCGTGATGCCCGCGCACAGCAGCGGTGCCGCGGCCGCCGGGTCGAGCCCCTCGGGCAGCCGGTAGGCGAAGTCCTCGCGGACGACGTACTCGCGGGAGAACGCGCCCAAGGTGGGGGAGCCGTCGTGGCGGTCGGTGCCCCCGTAGGTGAGCGTGGGGAACTCGGCGCAGAAGTTCTCCTGGCCGCGGCGGCACATCGCGCACGTCCCGCAGGAGTCGACGATGTTGCCGACCGCCACCGGGTCGCCGGGCGCGAACCGCGTCACCGCGGGCCCGGTCGCGGTGACGACGCCGGTGAACTCGTGGCCCGGCACCAGGGCCGTGTCCCGCGGAGAGTGCGGCGCGTGCAGGTCGGTGTGGCAGACCCCGCAGTACTCGACGCGGACCGCGAGGTCGTCGTCGCGCAGGTCGCGGCGGTGGAGGGTGGCGCGCCGGAGGGCCGGGTCGTCCGGGCCGGCCAGCCAGCCGGAGGTGGTTCGCATCGTGGCTCCTCGAAAAACAGAACAGTCGGTTTGTTTCTCCGACGGTAGCGCGCTCGGGCGACCAAAGCAAACCGACTGTTCTGTTGTAGGCTGGTGGGCATGGCCGACAAGCTGACCTCCCGCGGAGCCGCGACGAAGCAGCGCATCGTGGACGCGGCGACCGAGGAGTTCGCCCGGTACGGCATCGCCGGCGCCCGCGTCGAACGCATCGTCGAGGCGGCCCGGACCAACCGGGCCCAGCTGTACGCCTACTTCGGCAGCAAGGACGGCCTGTTCGACGCGATCTTCCACGCTTCGTTGGAGCGGATCGTCAACGTGGTCCCGATCGACGGCACCGACCTCCCGGGCTGGGCGGTCCGGCTGTACGACGAGTACCTGCGCCGCCCGGACCTGATCCGGCTGGCCACCTGGACCCGCCTCGAGCGCCGCCCGGCCGGCCACCTGGTGGCCGACGCCGACCGGCTCGACGACACCAAGCTCCGCGCCATCGCCGACGCGCAGGCCGCGGGCCTGGTCCGGGCGGGCGACCCGTTCGACCTGATGGCGATGGTGATCGCGATGTCCATGGCGTGGTCACCGGTCAGCAACGTCTACGCCGCCACGGCCGCGGAGCCGCCCGAGGCCCACAACCGGCGGCGGGCGCTGCTGCGGGAGTGCGTGCGCGGAGCCATCGCGCCGGTGGGTGGCTGAGCAGGCGCGCCGCTGTATCGCGTCGCTCCTTGATCGCTTTCCGCGTCGGCCGCGGGGAAGGTAGATCGCTCGGCGTGCGCGGCGCCATCACCCCGGCGGGTGCCTGAGCAAGGCGGCCCGCCACCGCATCGCGGCGCTCATCGACCGCCCTCCGCCCGGCCGCGGCAAAAGAAACCGCTCGGCGTGCGCGGGGCCCTTGGCTATCGTGCACGCCATGGGGAACGCCGACGGGCCACTGGCGGGCCGGGTCGCGATCGTGACCGGCGTCAGCCGCCGGGCCGGGATCGGGTTCGCCGTCGCCGGGGAGCTCCTCGCGGCCGGTGCCTCCGTGCTCGTGCACTCGTGGTCCCCGCACGACGCGGAACAGCCGTGGGGTGCCGATCCGGCCGGTGCGGCGGGGATCGTGGACCTGCTCGGCGGCGAAGGGCCGCGGCTGCGGCACCTCGCCGCCGACTTCGCCGATCCGCGGGCACCCGGGCTGGTGGTCGCCGCCGCGGTGGCGGCGTTCGGCGCGGTCGACGTCGTGGTCGCCAACCACGCCCGCAGCTCGGGGCAGAGCCTCGCCGAAGTGACCGCCGCCGAGCTGGATCTGTGCTGGGCCGTGAACGCGCGGGCGAGCGTGCTGCTGGCCCAGGCCTTCGCCGCCGCGCACGACGACGCCCGCTCCGGCGGGCGGATCATCCTGTTCACCTCCGGGCAGCACCTGGCGCCGATGAGCCGGGAAATCCCGTACGCGGTCAGCAAGGGCGCCATCCACCAGATGACGCTCACCCTGTCCGACGCCCTGGCCGACCGCGGGATCACGGTCAACACGATCAACCCCGGCCCGGTCGACACCGGGTGGGCCGATCCGGACCTCACCGCACGCGTCGGCCGGGCCCTGCCCGCCGGGCGGTGGGGCCGCCCGGCCGACGTGGCCCGGCTGGTCCGCTGGCTGGCCTCCGGCGACAGCCAGTGGATCACCGGCCAGGTGATCGACGCCGAGGGCGGGTTCCGCCGCTGGGTCATGTGACGCCGGCGGCGGCACGTGGTGCTGATCCCGAAAATCCACGATCGCGGTCCGGGGCGGGCAAGGCCTCCGCCGTGGAGGTGATCACCACCGGAGGCCGCCGACGAGTGGGCGGTTCGCACCTCTCGTCCGGGCGGGACCGCTCCTAGAGTCACTCGCGACCAGCAGCCACCCGACCGGAAGAGGCGCCATGGACGGGCTGATGCAGCCGCGGCCGCTCACCCTCGCCCACATCCTGGAGCGTGCGGAGCGGCTCTACGCGCACAAGGAAGTCGTCACCGCCGGGGGCGAGCGGCTGACCTACGCCGAGGTGGCCGACGGGACCCGGCGGCTCGCCACCGCGCTTGACGGCCTCGGCGTCCCGGCCGGGGCGCGGGTCGCGACCTTCGCGAGCAACCACCGCCGGCACCTCGAGCTCTACCTGGCCGTACCGGTCACGAAACGGGTGCTGCACCCGATCAACATCCGGCTCCCGGCCGCGCACCTCGAGTACATCGTCGAGCACGCCGAGGACGACGTCGTGTTCGTCGATCGCGCGCTGCTGCCGCGGATCTGGCCGAGTGCCGCCCGCCTGCCGCGGGTGCGCCACTGGATCGTGCTCCCGGACGACAGCGACGAGCCGATCCCGGCGGACCCCCGCGTGCTGGCCTACGACGACCTGGTTTCCGCGGCCGCGCCCTTCACCGGCTCGTTCGAGGACACCTTCACGCTCGCGGACGAGCACCTCGCGTCCGGGCTCTGCTACACGTCCGGGACGACCGGGCCGCCCAAGGGCGTGCTCTACAGCCACCGCTCGACCGTCCTGCACTGCCTGGGCACCCTGGCCGCGGGCCTGATCGGCCTCGCCGAAAGCGACGTCGTGCTGCCGATCGTGCCGATGTTCCACGCCAACGCCTGGGGCCTGCCCTACGGCGCCATGATGACGGGCGCCTCCCTGGTCCTGCCCGGCCCGTCCGCGGACCCGGACCACCTGCTGCGGCTGATGGCGGCCGAGCGGGTCACGGTCGCCGGGGCCGTCCCCACGGTCTGGACGAGCCTGGCGCCCCGCCTGCGGGCCCACGACCTGAGCGCCACCCGGTTCCTGCTCGGCGGCGGATCGGCCGTCCCGCCGGCGCTGTCGGAGACCTACCGCGCCGCGATCGGCGTGCCCATCACGCATTCCTGGGGGATGACCGAGGTCAGCCCGGTGGGCGCGATCGGCGGCACGCGCACCCAGCACCGGGACGCCTCCGCGGCGGACCAGGTGGCGGTGCGGGCCGCCCAGGGCCAGCCGCTGCCGCTGGTGAACGTGCGGATCGTCGACGTCGAGACCGGCCGGGAACTGCCCCGCGACGGTGCCGCCGTCGGCGAGCTGCAGGTCGCCGGCCCGTGGGTCGCGGGCGGCTACTACCGGGTGGGTGCCGACGGCAGCTTCACCGCCGACGGCTGGCTGCGCACCGGCGACCTGGCCACCATCGACGCCCACGGCTACCTGCGGCTGGTGGACCGGATGAAGGACCTGATCAAGTCCGGCGGCGAGTGGATCTCCTCGGTGGAGCTCGAGGGTGCGATCACCGCGCACCCCGACGTCGTCGAAGCCGCGGTGATCGGCCGCCCGGACCCGCGGTGGATGGAACGTCCGGTCGCCTACGTCGTGCTGCGCGAAGGCAGCGAGACCACGGCGGAGGAGCTCTTGGCGCACCTCACGCCGATGGTGGCGAAGTGGTGGCTGCCCGACGAGTTCGTCTTCGTGCCCGCCCTGCCGAAGACGGGCACCGGCAAGATCTCGAAGAGCGCCCTGCGCGACTCGGTGCGGGTCGGCTGAGCCTCAGGACGTGCTCGCCCGCAGCCGGTGCAGCCGGAGCCCGAGCTGCAGCTCCAGGTCGTTCTCCTGGCGCCAGCCGGAGCCGAGGACCGTGCCGGCCCGGTCCAGGCGTTTGAGCAGGGTGTTGACGTGCAGGTGCAGCGCGCGGGCCGTCGCCGCGACGTTGGCGCGGTGGCCGTAGTACGCGCTGAGCGTGCCGACCAGGTCGGTGCCGCGCCGCCGGTCGTACTCGAGGAGGGCACCGATCGAACCGGCGAGGAACCGGTCGAGCTCGCCGGCCCGCTCGGCGTCGAACACCATGGCGTACAAGGCGTATTGCCGGGTGGTGGCGCCGCCGTCGGTGTGCCCGAGCGCGCGCAGCACCGCACCGCAGCGCCCGGCCAGGGAGTGGGCCCGTGCCCAGTCGTGGCCGGCCGCCCGTTCCGCGACGACGATGACGGGACCGCCCAGCGCCCGCCGCAGTCGCGTGTGGACGTCCGCGACGGTCGCCTCGTCGTCGGCGCCGGGGAGGATCATCGTGGCCCGGCCGAGGTGTTCGCCGGCCAGCCCGGCGCGCTCGCGGGCGATGTCGTGCAGGTGCCGCGTGAGGTCGGCCGGCGCCACCGCGGGGGAGTCCGCGACGAGCACCAGGTCCAGGCGGTCGACGTCGATGCCGCGGGCCCGGGCCCGGGCCCGCTGGGCCGGGCCGATGCCGGGACTGCCGACCATGAGCTCGGTCAGCAGCTCCCCGCTCAGCCGTTCGCCTGCCTCGGCCACGGCCTGCTCCTTGAGGATGAGCAGCCCGAGGATGTGCGTGGCGCGCTCGAGGGTCCGCAGGTCCGTGTCGTCGCCGGTGCCCGACGGCCGGCTCCACACGAGCGCGCCGAGGTAGCTGTCGCCCGCCTGGACCGCCGCCACGCTGCGGTCCGTCCCGCCGGGACCGGACGACGTCGTGCAGCGGCCGGTGCGGCGGGCGTCCTCGACGGCGGCGGCCAGCTCCGTCCCGGGTGGACTGCCGGTCCGGCCGAGGAGCGTCACGCTGCCGCCGAGCTGCTCGGCGAGGTGCGCCGCGACGTCGGCCGGGGTGCCGCCGCCCAGCACGACACCGGTCAGGGCTTCGTGGATCGCCTGCGCCCGCTCGATCTTCCGGTACGCGACCCGCAGTTCCCGCAGGGCCGTCCGGCTTTCCTCGTAGAGCCGGGCGTTGTCGAGGGCGACCGCGGCGTGATCGGCGAACGCGTTGAGCAGCGCGATCTCCTCGGCCTGGAAGGACCGTTCCGAGCGGTCCGCGGCGAACAGCGCGCCGACGGCTTCGCCGCGGATGACCAGCGGCACGCCGAGCAGCGCGACGAGCTCCTCGGTGACGACCAGGCGGTCGAAGTCCGGGTCGTGCCGGATGAGCGTCGAGGTCGCGTAGTCGCGCACCCAGTGCGGGCTCTTGGTGGCCAGCACCTTGCCGCCGAGCCCCACCGTGGCCGGGATGGTCGCCGCCAGGAACTCGGCGGAGATCGTGCCTTCCGACGCGCGGGCCGACAGCCGGCCGTCCGCGCCGACCAGCGAGAGGTAGGTGAAGTCGGTGCCGATCAGGTCGTGGGCGTGGTGGACGATCGACCGCAGCACCTCGTCGAGCTCGCCCAGGGCGGTGAGCGACTTGACGGTGGCGTACAACGACGCGAGCTCGCGCTGCCGGCGCGGTTCCGCCGCACTGGTCACGGGGGGCGCCCTCCTCGGCATCGGGTGGGCGAAAGACCCACCGCTGCGGCGGGAGGAGTGGGTGGTCCACACCTCAACCGGCAGCGTAACGGCGACTTAACATCTCCGCCATCACTTGCCGGCGCACCTCGACGAAGGCGGCACGCATGGCCATTCCGCTCACCCAACCCGAAGGGCAGTCCGGCACCGGCGTGCCCGCGACCCCGCGCCGGGCCTTCCGCAAGCTGCTGGCGGCCGGGCTGATCGGCAGTTCCATCGAGTGGTACGACTTCTTCCTCTACGGCACCGCGGCCGCGCTGGTGTTCCCCAAGGTGTTCTTCCCGCACGCCTCGGCGCTGACCGGCACCCTGCTGGCCTTCAGCACGTTCTGGGCCGGGTTCGTGGCCCGCCCGGTCGGCGGCGTGCTCGCCGGGCACCTCGGGGACAAGTACGGCCGCAAGCCGGTGGTCGTCGCCTGCCTGGCGATCATGGGCGCGGCGACGTTCCTGATCGGCTGCCTGCCCAGCGCGGCGAGCGTCGGCGCGCTCGCCCCGACGCTGCTGGTCGTCCTGCGGTTCGTCCAGGGCCTCGCGGCCGGCGGGCAGTGGGGCGGCATCGTCCTGCTGCTGACCGAATCCGCCAGTCCCAAGCGGCGCGGCTTCGCCGGCACCTTCGGCCAGACCAGCGTGCCGGTGGCGGTGATCCTGTCCAACCTCATCTTCGTGGCGGCCAGCGGCCTGATGCCGGACGCGGCCTTCCTCAGCTGGGGCTGGCGCATCCCGTTCCTGCTCAGCGTCGTGATGTTCGGCGTGGTGCTCTACATCCAGGCCAAGGTGGAGGACACCCCGGAGTTCCGGCAGCTGCGGGAGGCCGTGGCGGACCGGGAAGGCCCGGTGGTCCGGGCGCCGCTGGCCCAGGTCCTGCGCAGCAGGTGGCGGACCATCCTGCTCGGCTGCGGCCTGCTATCGGCCACCAACAGTCTGTTCTACGTCAGCATCTCCGGGCTGCTGAGCTACGGCACCGGCACGCTCAAGCTCCAGCGCGACTCGCTGCTCGCGGTAGTGCTGCTCAGTTCCGCGGCGATGCTCGCGACGATCCCGTGGTCCGGGCACCTCTCGGACAAGGTGGGCCGCCGCCCGCTGATCCTGATCGGCGGGCTGGGCGTCGCGGTCTGGGCGTTCCCGTACTTCGGGCTCGTCGGCACCGCGTCGCTGCCGCTGATCTTCGTCGCGGTGGCGGTGGGGTTCGTGTTCCAGTGCCTCACCTACGGCCCGATCGCCAGTTTCCTCGGCGAGCTCTTCGCTCCCAACGTGCGCTACTCGGGGGCGTCACTGGCCTACCAGCTTTCCGCGATCATCGTCAGCGGTGGCACCCCCTTCCTGATGACCGCGCTGATCGCGGAGGCCGGGAGCACGTGGCCGGTCGCCGTCTACATCACGGCGATGGGGCTGATCACCTTCGCCAGCGCGTGGTTCCTGCCCGAGACGAACCCACCGGAGGTCCGGGCCGATCCGCACGCCGTCCCGGGCGCGCACCTGCACCAGGCGGCCGCGCGATGAGGAAGACCGTGGTGGCGGCCACCGTGCTCCTGGCGGCGAGTGTTCCCGGGCCCGCTTTCGCGTCCCCCGCGACGCCGGAGTGCGCCGTGCTCGCCGGGCTGCGGATTCCGGCGTCGGTCATCAGCCTGCCGACGAGCGGCGGCCTGGTCACGGCTTCCGTCGTGAGCGGGGAGTCCTGCCGGGTCGACGCCGACCTGTACCCGGTCGATCCGGCCGCGCCCGCCATCAAGCTGCGCGTCGCCCTGCCCCGCGCGTGGAACCACAAGGCGCTGATGTTCGGCGGCGGCGGGTACAACGGGACCATCCCCGACGTGGCGGCGAACGTGCCCTTCGGCCCCGCCGACCGGCCGACGCCGCTGGCCCGGGGGTACGCGACCTTCGCGAGCGACTCCGGCCACCAGCAGAACCCCGCACGCCCGCCGTCCCTGGACGGCTCGTTCGGCGTCAACGACGAGGCTTTGATCAACTTCGCCGCCGGTGACGCGCTCAAGAAGACACGGGACGCGAGCCTGTTCCTCATCCGGCGCGCGTACGCGGCGACGCCCACCGAAGTCTTCTTCGCCGGCGGATCGACCGGCGGCCGCGAGGCGCTGGTCGTCGCCCAGCGGTGGCCGTCCGCGTTCGACGGCGTGATCTCCGCGTACCCCGCGTGGAACAACCTCGCCGAGATCCTGGACCTCGGGTACCTGACCCAGGTTCTGTCGCGCCCGGGTGCGTTCCCCGGGCCCGCGAAGCAGACGCTCCTCTACGACAGCGTCATCAAGGCGTGCGACGGATCGGACGGTGTCGTCGACAGGGTCGTCTCGAATTTGGGCTGCCGCTTCGATCCGCGCGTGCTGCGCTGCCCGGGCGGGGCCGACACCGGCCCGGCGTGCCTGTCGGACGCCCAGATCGGGGCGGTGACGGCCATGTCGTCGCCGTTCCGGTGGCCGTACCGGATCGCCAGCGGCGAGACCCGGTACCCCGGCTTCCCGTTCCTCTCGGGCGCGGACATGCGGACACCGTTCCTCGGCTTCGGCACCACCGCGCCGTCCGATCCGATGCCGGTGACCAGCGGCTACGGCATGCAGTACTGGGACCAGTGGGTCAAGTACTTCCTGACCCGGGACCCGGGGCAGAACGCGCTGGACATCGATCCCCGGCACCCCGGCAAGTGGCTCGCCCGGATCAGCGCGCTGTCGAAGGTCGAGGACCGCAACAACGCGGACCTGCGCCCGTTCGCCCGCGCGGGCGGCAAGCTGATCCTGCTGCACGGCGCCGCGGACGAGCTGGTCTCGCCGTACTCGACGAGCGACTACTACGAGCGGGTGCGCAGTGTGGTGGGTCCGCACGCGACCGACGGGTTCCTGCGGTACTACGTCGTGCCCGGGGCCAACCACGCCAACTTCGGGACGCCGGCGTTCGCGGCGAGCTGGGATTCGCTCACGGCGCTGGAACGGTGGGTCGCCACCGGCCGCGCGCCGGTGAACCAGGTCGTCACCGACCTGGCCCACCAGCGCACGCGGCCGCTGTGCGCCTACCCGGGCTGGCCCCGGTACCGCTCGGGTGATCCGGACAGCGCCGCGAGTTTCTCCTGCGCTCGCTGAAGTTCCGGCTCGTCGTGAGGGGCAAGGGGGGCTGACCCTCCTTGCCCCTCACGACGGCGTGCCCCTCGGTCAGCCGATGGCCACGGAGAAGATGTGCATCGCGGCCGTGCCCATGTTCGCTCCGTCGCTGATGTCCGGCAGGGTCAGGTACTGCACCGTCTTCCCCGGCTGCAGCGGGATCGGGGCGTAGTAGAGGCTCACCCGCTGGTCCAGCCGCCCGTTGCTGTTGTTGAGGTAGGGCAGCGTGGTGAGGATGTCGCCGCCGGTCGCCGCGTTCGACCACCAGTCCGCGAAACTCACCGAGTGGGACTCGGTCGTCCCGTCGGTGTAGGTGACCGTCGCCGTCCCGCTCGGGCTGCCGTAGTCGCCGGCGCCGATCAGGCCCAGCGTGGTCCCGGAGCCCGAGATCGCGATCGTCTGGCCGCCGGCCGAGCTGCCCGCGACCACGTTGTCCGGGCTGCCGGGCTGGGCGTCCGGCCAGGTGAACGTCAGCCCGTTGTGGGTGAACGTGGCCCCCGGCGTCAGGCTGGGCGTCGCCGCGGCCAGTGCCTGCGCGGAGAAGCTCGCGTTGCCGCCGTCGAAGTTGCCGGCTCCCGGAGTGGCGTCGTCGCTGATGCCCACGTTGTTGCGGGCCGCGGCCAACGACGGGTACGGCGGGTGCGGCAGCAGCACGGTGGTCGCGTCCACCGAGGCGCCCCGCCCGTTGGCGGAGGTGAAGGTGGCCTGCGCCGACACGTCGAACTTGCCGGGTTGCGCCGCGGCCGGGACACCGATCTCCCAGGTGGTGCGCACGGTCTGCCCGGCGGGCACGGTGGCGAAGGCCGACGGCGAGGTGGCCCGCACGGTCCAGCCGGCGGGCACGCCGATCGTCATGGCCACGTCCCGCAGCGGCCGGGCGCCGGCCGGGTTCGGCAGCGTCGTGGTGGCGGTGTACGTCTTGCCCGCCTCGACCCGCTCCGGAGCGCTGAGCGAGAACGGCTGCTCGACCACCACCGGCGTGGTCCCGGTGACGCCGTCGACCGTGACGCTGATCGTCGCGACGCCGGGGGCCACCATGGTCACCTTGCCGCCGCGGCTCACCTGGGCCACCCGCGGATCACTGCTGTGGTAACCGATCCGGGCCCGCGAGAGGTCGACGAACGACTGGTCGTCGTGCACCGCTTCGACGACGTGGTCGGCCGGGACGTGCTGAGCGGCCTGGGCGGTGTCGTCGGCGATCCACGGGTTCTTCGCGGTGAGGTCGAGGCTCTGCCCCGGCGCGAACACGACCTGACCCGGCTGCACGGTCACGTACTTCGTCTTCGGCGTGAGGGCTCCGGTGACGGCCACCGCGGCGGTGCCGGCGAGGTGAGCCGAGTCGGCGCCCACGCCGAACCGGTACTGGCCGGGGTACACGACTTCGCGGCGCTTCCCCTCGTCCCAGAAGGACAGCTCGCTGATCCGCACCGGGATGGCGATGTGCTGGGTCCGGCCGGGCGCCAGCACGTCGGTCTTCTTGAAGCCGGCCAGGCGGTGCCGCGGCAGTTCCACCCCCGGCACGCTGAACGCCGTGGCCGCGTACAGCTGCGCGACGGTGGCACCCGGCGTGCTGCCGGTGTTCGTGACGTCCACGTGCACCGTCACCTGCCCGTTGGCGTCGACGGCCCTCGTGTCCGCGTGGACGCGGGAGTAGGTGAACTTCGCGTACGAGAGGCCGTAGCCGAAGGGGTACGCCGGCGTGCCGGTGAAGTACTGGTACGTGCGGCCGAGCCCGCCGGTCTGCGACGGCGTCAGCCCGTAGTTCTTCATCGCGGGCAGCTGCGAGTCGTCGGCGTACCAGGTGAAGTTCAGGTGCCCGCTCGGGTTCTGCCTGCCGAACAGCACGTCGGCCAGCGCGGTGCCCTGGCTTTCGCCGTTGTACGAGCTGAACACGATGCCCGGGATGCCTTCGGCGTGGCCGAGGGAAACGGCGCCGCCCGCCTGGACGGCCAGCGCGGTCCGCGGGTTACCGACGGCCTTGACCTGGTCGATCAGCGAGTCGTAGTTGCCCGGCATGGCGATGGTGGTGCGGTCGCGGCCTTCGGTGGCCACGTTCCCGTCGGTGCCGGCGAACACCACGACCAGGCCGGCCGTCTTGATCGCGGCCAGGGTTTCCGCCGAGCAGCTCGCCGCCGTCGTCGTGCCGGTGGACGTGCCGCAGGCGTCGAAGGTGACCGTGGCGGCCGGGTTGGCCGCCTTGACCGCGGCGGTGATGCCCTGCACCGCGTTCACCTGCAGCGCGGGTTCGCCGGAGTAGCCGCCGAGGGTGACCTTGCCCGCGAGGTCGCCGACGACGACCACGCTGCCGAGCTTCGCCGGGTCGGCGGGCAGCAGCGGCGCGGCGGTGCCGGGCACCGCGTCGTTCTTCAGCAGCACCAGCGAGTTCGCGGCGACCTTGGCGGCCAGCGCCTGGTGCTCGGCGCTCTGGATCACGTCCTTGGTGATCTTCGTGTACGCGACCCGGTCGGCCGGGTCGAATTCGCCGGTTTGCATGCGCGTGGTGAAGACGTGCACCAGCGCGTTGTCGAGCACGCCTTCGGAGAGCACCCCGGCCTTGATGGCCTCCTGGATGTTGGCGACGGTGGCTTCCGAACCGGTGCAGTTGAGCTGGGTGCCCGCCCGCAGCGCGTACGCCTGGCCGCCCGCGGCACCGGAGACCTTCTGGCCGGTGGCGGTGTTGGTCCACTGCGTCGCCGCGCCGGCGGTGGTGGTGGTCCAGCCCGGCGGCGCCCAGTTGTGGCTGCCCGGGGCGTAGACGTCGCCGACCGCGCCGCAGTCGGACGTGGTGTAGCCGTCGAAACCGTACGTGCGCTGGGCGATGGCGTTCGCCGTGTACGTGTCGGCCGGCGCCGGCGTGCCGTTGATCGCGTTGTACGACGTCATCAGGCCGGCCACGTGCGCGTCCTGGATCAGGTGCCGGAACTGCCGGGTGTAGTAGTCGCGGATGTTGGTCTCGGTCGTGTCCGAGGAGTCCGCGTGCCGGTCGTTCTCGACGTCGTTGAGCGCGTAGTGCTTGGCGGTGGCCGCGACCTTGAGGTACGGCGTGGCCGGGCGGCCGGACGCGGTCTGGCCCTGGTAGCCGTTGACGAACGCGCCGGCCATCTTCGCGACCAGGTACGGGTCCTCGCCGAAGCCTTCGTCGGTGCGGCCCCAGCGCGGGTCGCGGTCGAGGTTCACCGTCGGCGCCCAGTAGGTCAGGGAGCCGTAATTGTTCTTGTCCGGGCCGATGTTGTTCTGCGCGACACCCCAGAGCGACTTGTCCAGCATGCCGCGGGCCTCGTCGGAGATCGCCGTGGTCTCCTGGTGGATCAGGTCCGGGTCCCAGGACATCGTGCTCGCGAGGTTCGTCGGGAAGCTCGTGGCGTGCACCCCGCCGGTGGCGGTGCCGTCGTCGGTGTTCGCGCCGAGCGTGTTGAGGCCGTGCTGGCCTTCGCTCCAGTACGTGTACTGCTGCACGCCGAGGCGTGGGATGGCGGGCGCGCTGTTGGTGCGCAGCTGCAGCACCTTCTCGGGCAGCGTCATGCGGGCGACGAGGTCGGCCGCCCGTTCGGCGAAACTGTAGTGGGTGTCGCGGTAGACCGGCAGGGTGCCGGGCTGGGCGGGGGCCGCCGACGCGGCCGGCACGAGCGTGGCTGCGGTGATCGTGACGGCGAGCAGGGGAGCGGCGGTGAGCCGTACCCGTCGCCGTCCAGGGGAGCGCAAGGACATCGGATCTCCGTCGCAGAAGGTCGATGGGCCGGGTGTTCCGGTGCGTGGCCGGCCGCGGGAACCGCCGGTTCGCAGGCTGGTCCGTCACCATCGTTCGCAGGGGGATCCGGTTCTGGCAAGCACGTCACCACCGGTCCGGCGTCGCCGCTGGCCGGAGCCGGGCCGAGCCTGAAACTTTCACCGGCCTCCCGGGGTGGGCTGGGGCGACGGCCACCCCGGTCACGGCCGCCGGTGGATCGTGATCGAGTGGCCGACGTCGTCGACCGGGACGCTGGTGCGGAGCAAGGCCGCCAGCCGGTCGCCGGCCTTGGCGATCGACGAGTCCGACACGACCAGCAGCCCGTGGACCTCGCTCGGCGGCACCGCCAGCGGATCGGCGGCCTCGATGCCGTAGGCGGACGGCACGCCGCTGCCCTTGTAGACCAGCCACACCCGTTCGCCCGGGTAGCGCTGCCGCAGCCGGCCGGCCAGGCGGGCGAGGTCCTGGCCCCAGTCGACGTTCGAGTCGTGCAGCTGCCGGTGGGTCCGCGCCGGGCCACCGAAGGCCTCGTTCGAGTACGGCAGGTAGTACGGGAACGTCCGCAGTGAGCTGACCGCCACCCAAGCGACCATGCCCGCCACGAAGACGGACGCCCACCGGCGGCGGACGGTGACCACCGCGGCCGCCGCGATCGCCAGGAACATCGGGACGAACAGCGCGTAGCGGACACCCAGGTCGCGGCTGCCGGTCATCGCCGCGGCGAGCAGCACCGCCGCGGGGAGCAGGACGTAGAGCGCCGCCGGACGCACGCGGGAGGCCATCGCGGCGACCCCGGCCGCCCAGAGGGCCAGCGCGCCCAGCGGGGTCTTCACCAGCAACGCGGCCGGCAGGTAGTACCACAGCGCGCCGACGTGCGGCTCGCCGAACAGGAACGTGGTCCACACCTGGTCCTCGAAGCCGAACTGGACGCGCATCCCGTCGAGGTACGGCTCGGGCAGCGGCAGCAGGCCGGCCGCCGACCGCAGGCCGCCGACGGGTGGCAGGCCCGGTGGCGGCACCCAGCGCAGCCGCGGATCGATCACCAGATAGGAAGCCCACACCACGGCGACGGCGATCAGCGCGACACCCAGGGCCGCCGCGGCGCCGGTGCCGAGGACGCGAAGCGTCCGTTGTGGACTGTCGATGCCCCTGGCCTGCCGGACGGACAGCACGACCAGCACCAGCACCACCGGCACCGCGGCCAGAGCGCTCATCTTCGTGGCCACCGCCGCCCCCAGTGCCAGTCCGGCCAGGGGCAGGTAGCGCCCGGGACGTCGCCGGGCGCGCCACAGCAGCCACGCCGACGTCACCAGGAAACCGGCCACCGGAACGTCCAAAGTGGCCAGAGACCCGTGGGCGACGAGGTCGGGGGAAAAGGCGTACAGCGCCAGTGCCACCACCCCGCCGGCCGGGCCGGTCAGGTCGCGGGCGAACGCGAAGACCACCAGCCCGAACAGCAGCGTCAGCACGATCACCGGCACCCGGGCCAGCAGCATCAGCCGTCCCGGGTCGTGGCCCGTCTCGTACAGCACGGACCGGCCCAGCGCCGCCTGGTCGCCGGCGAAACCGGGGCTGACGTGCACGTCCGCGAAGGCCAGGCCGGTCGCGACGAGCAGCTTGCCCAGCGGCGGGTGCTCGGGGTTGTAGCGCAGGCTGTGGTGCTCCAGGGAGAAGATCGCCGCCCCGACGTACACCGGCTCGTCGATGGTCGGGCTCTGCTCGGTGGCCGCCGTGAGCATCGCGATCGCCATCTCGGCGAGCAGCGCGGCCACGGCGAACGCGAGCGGCCACCGCCGCCACCGGCCGGGAGCCCGCCCGCCGGCCGGCGGCGGCACGTCCTCCCGGGCCGCCGCGGTGATCACTTCCCCAGGACGCCCGGCGGCGGCGATGGTTGTGCCCGGAGACGGCCGCGCCCGGTGCCGGTGGTTCGAAAGTCGATCGAAACTTTTTGCGCAGCGCTCCGGCGGCGTGTTGTTCTGCTGGGCAAGGGGAACTCACGAAGGAGATCACGGATGGCGGAAAGTTCGTCGGGCCTGCGGCGCAGGCGCTGGTGGCGGTCGGCGACCACTCGAGTGCTGGCGGGAGTGGCGACCGTGGCCGCGACCGCGACGGTCCTGGTGACGGCGCCCGGCGCGGACGCCGCGGCCAGCACGCTGGGTGCCGCGGCCGCGCAGTCCGGCCGGTACTTCGGCACCGCGATCGCCGGCAGCCGGCTGAGCAATTCGGCCTACACCACCATCGCGGCGCGCGAGTTCAACATGGTGACGGCCGAAAACGAGATGAAGCCGGACGCGACCGAGCCCAACCAGAACCAGTTCAACTTCTCGGCGGGCGACCAGATCTACAACTGGGCGGTCAGCCACGGCTCGAAGGTCCGCGGCCACACCCTCGCCTGGCATGCCCAGCAACCGGGCTGGATGCAGAACATGGGCGGCAGCAACCTGCGCAACGCCATGATCAACCACATCCAGAAGGTGATGGCCCACTACCAGGGCAAACTTGCCTACTGGGACGTGGTCAACGAGGCCTTCAACGAAGACGGCAGCCGCCGGTCGTCGAACCTGCAGAGCACCGGCAACGACTGGATCGAGGTCGCCTTCCGGACCGCGCGCGCGGCCGACCCGTCGACCAAGCTCTGCTACAACGACTACAACATCGACAACTGGAGCTACGGCAAGACCCAGGGTGTCTACCGCATGGTCCAGGACTTCAAGTCCCGCGGCGTGCCGATCGACTGCGTCGGCCTGCAGTCCCACTTCACCGGCGGCAGCTCGGTCCCGGGCAACTTCCAGCAGACGATCTCCAGCTTCGCGGCGCTCGGCGTCGACGTGGCGCTCACCGAGGTCGACGTCACGAACGCGAACACCTCGCAGTACTCGGCGCTGACCCAGGCGTGCATGAACGTCGCACGCTGCGTGGGCATCACCGTGTGGGGCGTGCGGGACAGCGATTCCTGGCGCTCCAGCGAAAGCCCGCTGCTGTTCGACGGCAACGGCAACAAGAAGTCCGCCTACAACTCCGTGCTGAACGCCCTCAACGCGGGCGGCACGACCACGACACCCACGACCACCCCGACGGGTTCCACGACCCCGACCACCCCGACCACCACGACCACGACCCCGGGCGGCGGTTCCTGCACGGCCACGCTTTCGGCCGGGCAGTCCTGGGGTGACCGGTACAACCTGAACGTCTCGGTCAGCGGCTCGTCCTCGTGGACGGTCACGATGAACGTGCCCAGTCCGGCGCGGATCAGTTCCACCTGGAACATCAGCGCCACCTGGCCCAGCAGCCAGGTGCTGGTCGCCACCCCGAACGGCAGTGGCAACAACTGGGGCGTCACCATCATGGCCAACGGGAACTGGAACTGGCCCAGCGTCAGCTGCAGCGCTTCCTGACCGGTGTGGGTGAACTCGTCCGCGGAGCCGGCGCTCCGCGGACGAGTCATGCGCGGCTCGGGTGGTCGTGGACGTGGTGGGTGTGGCGCTGGGGTTCCGCCGCACCCACCACGTGCTGTCACTGTGCCCCACGGGCGGGCGGGCCGGTACCGGCAATTTTGCCGGTTCCCCGGCGCCGCCTACGGCGTCAGGTAGCCCTTGGCGAACGCGGCGGCCACGGCGGCCGCCCGGTCGTTGACGCCGAGTTTCGCGTACACGTGCAGCAGGTGCGTCTTGACCGTCGCCTGGCTGATGAACAGCCGTTCCGCCGCCTCGCGGTTCGTCGAACCCTGGGCGATCAGCTCGAGGACCTCCAGCTCCCGCTGCGACAGCGGATCGGACACCGGACGGCGCACCTGCCCCATGAGCCGGCTCGCGACGGCGGGGGAGAGCACCGCCTGGCCCCGGGCGGCCGCCTCCACCGCGCGGAACATCTCTTCCTTCGTCGCTTCCTTCAGCAGGTAGCCGGTGGCGCCGGCCTCGATGGCCGCCAGGACGTCGCCGTCGGTGTCGTAGGTGGTGATCACCAGCACCCGTGACGGCACCCCGCGCTCGGCCAGTTCCCGGATGGCGGTGACGCCGTCGGTCCGCGGCATCCGCAGGTCCATCAGGATGACGTCCGGCCGGAACCGCTCGCCGGCGGCGATGGCCGCGGTGCCGTCGCCGGCTTCGCCGACCACCTCGAAGCGGGGGTCGGCGCCGAACATGCCGCGCAGCCCGTCCCGCACCACCGGGTGGTCGTCGACGATCAGCACGGAGATCACCCCGCACCTCCGGCCGGGACGGCCGGGATCGCCGGGACGGTCACCGAGATCGCCGTGCCGCCGCCGGGTTCCGATTCGACGTCCAGCCGCCCCGCCAGCCGCTGCACCCGCTGCCGCATCCCGGCGAGGCCGAAGCCGCCGTCTCCGGACCCGTCGGCGCGCCCGGCGTCCGGGTCGAACCCGACCCCGTCGTCCCGCACGTCGAGGGTCACCAGATCGGCCATGTACGACAGGGTCAGGCCGACCCGGCCCGCCCGCGCGTGCTTGGCCACGTTGGCGAGCGCTTCCTGCGCGGTCCGCAGGAGCGCCACTTCGACGTCGGTGTGCATCGGCCGGGCGTCGCCGGTGGTGGTCAGCACCGCGTCGACGGCGTTGACCTCCGACCACCGCCGGGCCACGTCGCCGATCGCGTCCGGGAGCTGGGCCCCGGCCAGCACCGTCGGCTCCACCGCCTGGACCGTGCGGCGCGCCTCGACGAGGCTTTCGCGGGTCAGTTCCGTCGCGTTCGCCAGGTGCCGCCGCAACGACGGCGGCTGGTCCGGTGTCTGCCCGGCGGCCTGGAGCTGGGCCAGGATGCCCGCCAGCCCCTGGGCGAGGGTGTCGTGGATTTCCCGCGCCATCCGCTGCCGCTCGTCCAGCACCCCGGCTTCGCGCGCCTGGATCAGCAGCCGGGCGTGCAGCGCGGCGTTCTCGGCCAGCGCGGCCTCCAGCTTGGCGTTGACCGCGTGCACCTCGGCCAGGGCTTGCCGTTGCTCGTCGTGGCGGTGGTAGCCCATCTCCACGAAGCGGAAGAGCGCGCCGGCGAGCACCGCGGACACCGAGCCCACGGCCAGCCACACCGGCCAGAGGCCGGCGGCCCCGATCTCGGCCACCCCGCCCAGGAACGCCGCGGCCGAGACCATCGCGGTGGCGGCCGCGCCCGCGTACCGCCCGCGGCCCCGGAGGTACTGGAACGCCTGCGGGTAGCCGGCGAAGGCGAAGAAGCCGTACCAGGGAGCCAGGGCGACCAGACCCGCGGCCAGCGCCGTGAACCCCGCGTAGTACCCGGCCATCAGAGCGCGCCGGCGGTGCCATCGCGGGTGGAGCGTGTGGAACCACAGCAACCAGAGCAGAGCCGCGGCGGAGAGCCCGAGGAGCGCCGGGAGCCGGTTCGGTCCCTCCCGGATGGCCTGGACCAGCGTGACGATCACGCTGACGGCCAGCAGGAGGTACGGGAGGACGGCGAAGATCGCCGTCTCCCCGGTGTCCTCGCCGCCGGGCTCCGCGCGCCGCTCGCCCCCGATGGCCACCTTCACTCCCAGCGGAAGAATCGCGCGGCCAGACCCCCGGCCACGACCAGCCACCCTAGCAGGACACCCAGGTGCGGCAGCTGCGGTGCGTGACCGGCTGTCGCGTCCTGTAGCGCCTGGACGCCGGCGCCCAGCGGAGTCAGGTCGCTGATCGTGAGCAGGACCTCGGTCATGCCGGCGCGGGGCAGCCAGAGGCCGCCGAAGAACGCGAGCGGGAAGAACACCAGGGTGCCGATCGCGCCGGCGCTCCGGCTCGACGGGGCCAGTGCGGCGACGAGCAGGCCGATCGCGAACAGGGCCGACGCCAGCAGCAGGTAGCCGGCCAGGTACCCCGGCAGCTGCCGGGGCAGGTCCACGCCGAACGCCAGCCGGCCGACGGCGAGCATGACCACCACCGTCCCGGCGGACAGAGCCGTGGCCATCAGCAGCTGCGCCCCCAGCAGGACCGCCGGCTCGACCGGGGTGGTCCGCATCCGCCGCAGCACGCCTTTCTCCCGGTAGGCGGCGAAAAGCGGGGCCAGGCCGCTCAGCGCGAACAGGGAGACCCCGATCGCGACGACGACCGGCACGTAGAGCTCGATCGGCCGGACACCGCCGAGGCCGGCGTCGGGGGCCCGCATCGCGGGGATCGAGCCGAGGACGACCAGCAGGATCGGGGCGAACGCCAGCGCGAAGAACACGACGATCGGCTCGCGGAAGAAGAGCTTCGTTTCGGTGGCGGTGAGCCGGAGCAGGGCGGACACGTCGTCTCCTCAGGATTGCGTGTGGCGGCGGGTGAGCGTGATGAAGGCGTCGTCCAGCGTGGTCCGCTCGACCCGCAGCTCGGCGAGGCTGATCCGGTGGCGGGTGAGCACGGTCGTCACGGCGAGCAGCAGGTCGCCCGTGCCGGTCACCACGATCCGGTTGCCGGCCCGCTCGACGGAGGCCACCTCGGGCAGCGCGGTCAGCAGGGCGTGGTCCACCGGCGCGGACGGCCGGAAGCGGAGCCGCTGCCGGTCGCCGGCCCGCGAGACCAGCCCGGCCGGGGTGTCGACGGCGACGACCCGGCCGGCGTCGAACAGGGCGAGCCGGTCGCAGAGCCGTTCGGCCTCCTCCATGAAGTGCGTGACCAGCAGGACCGTCACGCCCCGGTCGCGGATGCGCTCGACGAGGTCCCACACGTCGCGGCGGGCCTGCGGGTCGAGGCCCGTGGTCAGCTCGTCGAGCACGGCCACCTCGGGGTGGCCCAGCAGGGCGAGCGCGATCGACAGCCGCTGCTGCTGCCCGCCGGACAGCCGCCGGAACCGGGTGCGGAGCTTGGCTCCCAGGCCGAGGACGTCGAGCAGTTCACGCCAGTCGGCCGGCGCGCGGTAGAAGGAGCTGTAGAGCTCCATCGCCTCGCCGACCTCGAGCTTGTCGGGCAGTTCGCTGTGCTGCAGCTGGGCGCCGAGCCGGTGCCGCAGCGCCGCGCCGTCGTGCTGCGGGTCCAGGCCGCAGACGGTGATCCTTCCGCTGTCGGGGGTGCGCAACCCCTCGACGCACTCGACGGTCGTGGTCTTGCCGGCCCCGTTGGGGCCCAGGATGCCGAAGATCTCGCCCCGCTCGACGGCGAAGCCGGCCCCGTTCACCGCGGGGTGGCCGCCGTAGCGCTTGACGAGGTTCTCCACTTCGATGATGGCCATGCCGGCAAGTGTGCGGCCCGGCACGGGTGCGGCGGATCGACCGCGCGGCCATCACCGGAGCCGGGCCCGGTGGAGGCCCGGATCAACCGATCGGTCGATGCGGGCCGCGGCCGGAGGAGCACCGCCCGGCCGAAATAGCCACCGCGCGTCACGCGACGGCGAGATCCTCCGGTGGCGCCCACAACGTCACCCGGCTGAGCCCCGGTGAGCGGGGAACGTGGCATCGCCTGCTGCTGAAGGCCTCCGGGGTGCCGGCCGCCTGGTGCCGGCCGGCACCCGCCGGCCAAGGGTGGTCCCGCGGGTGGATCTTGGCTAGCGTGTGCCCAGCGAGTCTGCACGCTGGGGGGAGCAGTGCCGGGAGTTCGAGCTGCCGTGGGGTCCGTCGCCGCCGACGGCCGGGCGCGGTCGCCACCGCCGTCGGGCGCCACCGCCGTCCGCATCCAGAAACCACCACCAGGGGGAAATCCATGCGAAGATCCCGTGTTTCGTTCGTCGCCGCCGTCGTCTGCGCCGGGGCGTTCCTCGCGCCCGCGCCGGCCGGCGCCCTCGCCGGCGGGCAGCCGGTCGCCGACGGGGCCGACCGGTTCGCCGTCAAGATCACGACCGACGGCGCGGCCTGTTCCGGCGCCCTGATCGCTCCACAGTGGATCGTCGCGGCGGCGGCCTGCTTCCCCGGCGCCACCGGGCAGCCCGCCGCACCCGCCAAGCCGGTCACCGTGTTCACCGGGCAGCCGGACCTGCGCTCCCCGGCGGGGCAGGTCCTCCGGGTGTCCACTGTGGTCGCCCGCACCGACCGGGACGTGGCACTGGCGAAGCTGACCCACCCGGTCACGGACGTCACGCCGCTGCGGATCGGGACCCGGGCACCCGAAGCGGAGACCGTGCGGATCGCCGGGTGGGGCCGCACGGCCACCGAATGGGTGCCGAACCGGCTCACGACCGCGTCGTTCACCCTCGGCGCCACCACGCCGGCGACGGTCGCGGTGACGAGCCCGGCCGGCCAGGACCCCTGCCTCGGCGACGCCGGCGCACCGCTGCTGCGGCCGGACACCGCGGGCGGGCTCGAGCTCGCGGGCGTGCTGAGCCGGTCGTGGCAGCACGGCTGCCTCGCCGTCACCGAGACGCGGCAGGGCGCGGTCGCGGCCCGCACCGACGACCTCGCCGGCTGGATCGCCGACCAGGTCACGCCGCGGTCCGTCCGGTTCGTCAACCACTACTCGAAGCGCTGCCTGGCCGTCCTGGGCTCGAACAACGTCAACGACGCGACGGCGTACCAGTACGACTGCCCGTCGGCGTACGAAGACCTGTCCTGGGACATCGAACCCCAGCCTGCGGGCGGAGTCCTGCTCCGCAACCACTTCACGAAGAAGTGCCTGATCGTCCACGCCGGCGAAGACGCCAACGGGGCACCGCTGCGGCAGTACGACTGCCTGCCGCAGTTCGGTGACCAGCTCTGGGACATCGTCGGGGTCGACGGCGGCGTCCAGCTGAAGAACCGCGCGACCGGACGCTGCGCGCTCGTGTCCGCCTCGGGCAACGCCAACGGGGCGGCCGCCGTCCAGTACGACTGCCTCCCGCAGTTCTCGGACCAGGTCTGGGAAATCGCCCCGGTGCCGGACCCGGTCCAGGTCGTCAACCGCTCCTCGGGCCAGTGCCTGATCGTGCACGGCGCGAACAACGTCGACGACGCGCCGGCGGTCCAGTACGACTGCCTGCCCCAGTTCCAGGACCAGGGGTGGGAGGTCGACCCGCAGGCCGGCGGCGGGGTGCTGGTGCGCAACCACGCCACGAAGAAGTGCCTGATCGTCCACGCGGCCGACAACGCCAACGGGGCGCCACTGCGGCAGTTCGAGTGCCTGCCGCAGTTCACCGACCAGCTGTGGGACATCGTCGCGGCGGACGGGCACGTCCAGCTGAAGAACCGGGCCACCGGCCGGTGCGCGGGGACCTCGGGCCCCGGCAACGCCGTTCCCGTGGCGCAGTACGACTGCACGCCGCAGTCCGCGGACCGGGTGTGGGACCTCATCCCGTTCGCGAGCACCCGGTAACCGTCCCGGGTGGTGAGTTCGCCCTCGGCGTGGTCCGCCACGCCGAGGGCGGACTCGGTCGCCGGAAACGTCCCGGCCCGCCATGTTCCCGCATCGACCACAATGGACTCCACGGCGGGGTGTCCGATTTCGGCGGCGCGTTCCCATTTCCCGTGATATCCTCGTCGTGATCGGACCACTCGATTACCGACAATCTCCGGTTTCCGGTGCCGTTTCCCGGCCCTGAACCACTTCCGGTGTGACGCACGAGCCCGCTGTTCCACGCGAGCCTGCGCGTGGACCGACGTGAAGGGGAACGTCCATGAGTGACACAGTCATCGCCCAGGCCGCCAACATCAACCCCGGCCTCGCCGCCATCGGGTACGGACTCGGGGCGATCGGCCCCGGAATCGGCGTCGGCCTGATCTTCGCCGCGGTCATCAACGGGACCGCGCGTCAGCCGGAAGCGCGCGGAAAACTGCAGACGATCGGGTACTCGACGTTCGTGCTGAGCGAAGTGCTCGCGTTGATCGGGGTCGTCGTGTATTTCATCGCGTCCAACCGCTGAATCCCGCGCCCGCGCCCGGCGAAACAGCCGGGCGCGGGGCGGTTGAGGCCGGTCCGGCTATTTCGAGCGCATGAGAATGAAGTCGCCGTGGCCGCCGTAGCCGAGGACGTCTTCCGCGTACTGGGTTCCGTCGAACGTCGGCAGCCACCAGCGGTTGCCGATCTTGACCAGCATGGGGTGCGGGATGTTGGTGCCGTACGGGGAGTTCAACGTGCCGAGCTTGCGCAGGCTCAGGTCGTAGACCGGGTATTCGCGGGCGTCGCCGTCGCTGGCGAACAGGTACCAGCGGCCGCCCACGCGCTGCAGGATCGTGCCCTCGGTCTGGCTGACCGACACGTCGGCGCCCAGCAGCGTCAGCCGCTCGTCGTAGTCCGCGCCGCGCGGGGCCGCCGCCAGGGCCGGGTGGAACACGAACGCCGGTTGCTGGGCGGGGCTTTCGACGAAGGCGATGTGCCAGCGGCCGCCGATCTTCGTCAGGGCCGGGTCCCACGAACTGACCGTCGTCGGCAGCGGGAGCTGTTCGGTGGGCAGGACGTGCACGCCCGAGAGGACGTCGGCGTGGGTGACCGTGTGGCGCACGTGGACGCCGTTGAAGGCGAAGTCGCCCCAGGAGCTCATCAGCAGGATGAAGCGGTCGCCGTCCCGGACGATCTGGCCGGCGTGGTCGCCGAGCACGACACCGTCGCGCGCGAAGAACAGCGTCGCCACCTGCTCCAGCTTCGTCGGATCGGCCAGGTCGAGCGTCCAGACCGCCCAGTGCGCCTGCTGGAAGAACCCGAGGCCGGCGTTGGTCATGGTCAGGTAGAGCTTGCCGTGGCGGATGTAGGGCCGTCCGTCGGCGTACTGGACGACGTGCGGGTCGCGGACGCCGGCCTGGCCGAAGTACCCGGCCCGGACCCGGCCCAGCCGCGCCGGCCCGCGGCGGCCGTAGGCGTAGCCCAGCCGGCCCAGCACGGCCGGGTCGCGCAGGTCGATCCGGGCCCGGACCTGGTCGCGCTCGGTCAGCAGCGGCCGCCAGCCGGTGCCCCGGTCGGCGAGCACCGTGACCGCGTTTTCGTTGACCACCACGGCGAAGCCGAACGGCGCCCGCAGGTCCGCCGCCGCCGTCTTGACCACTGCGGTGCCGGCGGCGGTGGTGATTTCGATGCCCGCCTGACCGGAGCCGGCGTCGTAGGTGCCGAGCACCGAGACCCCGGCGCCGGCGAGCCCGGCCACGACGGGCGCGCCGTCGTCGAGCACCTGCACGGTCACCGTTCCGTACGGCGCCTTCGGCCGGATGCCGGTCCTGACGAGCGCGCCGGGCCGCGCGGGGGTGTCGAGCTGGACGAAGTTCGGGGCGATCAGGTCGAACGGCCGGAACTGCTCCGTGACGGAGAACTCCAGGTCCAGCGGGCTGGTGCCGGCCGCGTCGGCGGTGCCGCCGAACAGGCTCGCCGTCACGCCGGTCACCCCCAGCGCGGTGAGGGCACGCAGCACGTCACGTCGATCGAAGTCGGTCACCGTTGACCTCCGGGGGTGGGGAGCGGGGACCCCAGTTTGCAACGTGGCATGCAACGTGGCAACCGCCGCCGGCGCTATTCCTCGACGAGGAACTCGAGCAGCCCGCCGGCCAGCTCTTCGGCGGGGCGCGTCCACTGCCGGCGCAGGGAGCGGAACAGGGCCGCGGCGCGCGTGCCCGGCCAGTCCGCCGGCAGCAGCGCCGGCGGCAGGACCGGATCGCGGCGGATCAGCAGAAGCCATTCCGCGCCCAGCCGGATGCGGCAGGACAGCTCGTCGCCGGGCCCATCCGGCGCGCCGGCCTCGCCAGGCGCGGAAGCGGCACTTTCACGTGAAAGTGCCGCGCCCGTCTCAGCGCCAGCGGGCGTGGAGCCGGCCCAGCGGCGGAGGAACTGCTCGTAGCCGGCCGCGATCCGGGGCAGGTCCCAGGCTTCGCGCGCGATCCGCACCGGATCGGTCCACATGAACGGCTCCGCGCGGAACACCTCGGCGTGGTCGAGGAGGTCGAGTTCGGCCAGCGCCGGGGCGATGTCCGCGGCCGACGCCGACACCCACAACCCGCTGCGCAGCGGGCCGAACCCGAACCAGCCGAGCCGCGTGCGCAGGGCGTACCGGTCGGCGCGTCGCGTTTCCGGCACCGAAAACGTCAGCAGGGTCCACCGGCCGTCCCAGTGCCGGTCGACGACGTCGCCGTCGAGCTTGCGCTGCCCGTCGCGCAGCACCGCCGTGCCGTGGGCGGTCAGGCCCAGGAACGCCTGCCGGCCCCGGCGGACGGTGTGGAGCAGGTCGCGGCGGCTCATCCTGCTCAGCGTCGCCCGCGTCGCGTGTTCGCGCACGCCGAGGCGTTCGAGCGCGGCGATGACCCCGCCGGTCGACACCGCGATCCCGCGGTCCAGCACGTGGTCGCCGAACAGCGTGAGCAGCAGGGCCTCGGGCCGCACGGCCGGCGTGCCCTCGTCTTCCGGCCAGCCGGCCGCTTCGAGCATGCGCCACCTCCGGCGTCCAACCTACCTCGCCGGATTGTTCGCTTTTTCTTTGACGATCTTCAATTGATTGTCCGGCTTTTCGAGCATATCACTGAGTTCGAAAGTTTCGGTACTCCAGAATACTTGATGAATTGTTGACGGTCGTCGTCGATCTGCCTAATCTCGATCGCGAGGGGGATCGCCGACCGGAGGTCACCGATGAGTGGATTCAGAACGGCGTTCGTGACCATGGCCAGTGCCCTGCTGATGGCCCTCACCACGGCCGTGGTCCCGGCCCCGGCGTCGGCCGCTTCGCTGGTGGAAGTGACCGGCTTCGGGAACAACCCGGGCGGGATGCGCATGCACATCTACGTGCCGGACGCGCGGCCGGCCAATCCCGCGATCGTGGTCGCGATGCACGGGTGCGGCGGTTCGGGGCCCGGTTTCTATTCGGGCAGCGAATTCGCTTCGCTGGCCAACCGCTACGGGTTCCTCGTCATCTACCCGAGCGCCCAGCAGCAGGCCGGGTTCGGGAACTGCTTCGACACCTGGTCCGACGCGGCGAAGCGCCGGGGCGGCGGCAGCGACCCGGTGTCGATCGTGTCGATGGTGACCTACGCCGAGCAGCGCTACGGCGGCGACCCGAACCGCGTCTTCGCCACCGGCTCGTCGTCCGGCGGCATGATGACCAACGAGATGCTCGCGCTCTACCCGGACGTGTTCAAGGCGGGCGCGGCGTTCATGGGCGTTCCCTTCACCTGCTTCGCGAACGCCGCGGACTTCCCGCCGTGGAGCAGCAAGTGCACCGGCAACGGCGGCGCGAACCGCACGCCGCAGCAGTGGGGTGACGCGGTCCGCCAGGCCTACCCCGGCTACACCGGCCCCCGCCCGCGCGTCCAGCTGTGGCACGGCACCGCCGACACGCTCGTGCCGTATGCCCTGCTGCAGGAGGAAATCGAGCAGTGGACCAACGTCTTCGGCCTGAGCCAGACGCCGACGTCGTCGGACACCCCGCAGGCCAACTGGAACCGCCGCCGCTACGCCGACAGCGCCGGCACGGTCCGGGTGGAGGCCTACAGCATCCAGGGGGCGGGGCACAGCCTGCCCGCGTCCGGGATGGCGGCGGCCGCCATCGCGTTCTTCGGCCTGGGCGGGTAAGGAGTCTTCGCGCCGGCGAGGAGGCCGTCCTCGCCGGCGCGTTCAGGCGGTGAGGACGGCCAGCGCGGCGGCGTGCACCCCGGGCGCGGCGGCCAGGTAGCCGGTGCCGGCGAGGTCCCACGGACCGCCGTCGAGATCGGTGACGACGCCGCCGGCCTCCCGGACCAGCAGCACACCGGCGGCGTGCGAGCGGACGTTGTCGAACTGCCAGTGCAGGTCCATCCGGCCCGCGGCGATCTGGGCGAGCTGGTGGGACACCGGCACGGAGATCCGCACGTACAGCGCGGCTTCGGACATCGCGGTGAAGGAGGCCCCCATCCGCGCGAAGAGCGCGGCGTCGTGGCCGGGCTGGGCCTGGCCGGTCCCGGCCAGCGCGCCGTCCAGCGAGGTCTTGGCGGAAACGCTCAGCCGTTCGCCGTTGAGGTGCGCGCCGCCGCCCTCGGTGGCGGTGAACACCTCGCCGAGCACCGGGAAGGAGAGCACCGCCAGGACCGGGCGCCCGTCGCGGACGAGGCTCACGCCGATGTTCCACTCGGGCATCCCGTGCACGGCGTTGACGTTGCCGCCCACCGGGTCGACGAGCCACCACTCGCCCGCGGGCAGCGGCCCGGAGCCGTGTTCGTCGTCGAGCCAGCGCGCCTCCGGCCGGACGGCGGCCAGCGTCGGCCGGAGCACGTCGGCGACGGCGGAGTCGTTGTCGTGCAGGCTCTTCAGCAGCTCGGGCAGGCCGGGCTGGCGGGCTGCGGGGGAGTAGCGCGCCAGCATCCGGGCCCCGGCGGCCCGGACGGCGGCGGTGGTGGCGGTGAGCAGGTCCTGGGTCATGGTTCCTCCTGTGGTTGTCTTGCGTTCGTGCAACTCGACTTGAACTTGCTCACGGTGCTCGACGCGCTGCTCGAGGAGGGCAGCGTGATGGGCGCGGCCGAGCGGCTGCACCTGTCGTCCCCGGCGGTCAGCCGCACCCTCGGCCGGCTCCGCGCGGTGACCGGCGACGACATCCTGGTCCGCACCGGCCACACGATGGTGCCGACGCCGTACGCGCTGGCCGTCCGCGAAGACGTGCATCGGCTGGTGCGCCGGGCTCGCGAGGTCCTGCAGCCGGCCCGCGAGCTCAACCTCGGCGAGCTGGACCGCACGTTCACGATCCAGTGCCACGACGCGCTCGCGGCCTCGGTGATCCCGGTGCTGGCCGTCCGGGTCCGGGAGCGGGCCCCGGGCGTCCGGCTGCGGGTACTGGCCGAGCACTCGGCCGACACGGACGACCTGCGCCACGGCCGCGTCGACGTCGAACTCGGCGGCGCCCGGCTGACCTTGCCCGAGTTCCGCTCGGCGGTGCTCGGCCACGACCGGCTGGTCGTGGCGATGCGCCGGGGTCACCCCGCGGCCGGCGGCCTCGACCTGCGCGAGTTCGCGGCCCACCCGCACGTCCTGGTCTCCCGCCGCGGCCGCCTCACGGCCCCGATCGACGAGGTCCTGGCCGCGGAAGGCCTGAGCCGCCGGGTGATCGCCTCGGTGGCCACCCTCGCGACGGCGCTGCAGCTGGCGGTGCGCAGTGACGCCCTGGTCAGCTGCACGGCGGTGCTCGGCCGCCCGCTGCTCGACGCGTTCGGCCTGATCACCCGCCCGCTCCCGGCCGCCGCACCGGAGGCGGAGATCTGCAGCACGTGGCACCAGCGCTTCGACTCCGACCCCGCCCATGCCTGGCTCCGCGACCAGGTCCGCGCGGCTTTGGAGGAGATCACCGCCCACCACTGATTCCCGGCTCCTGAGCCCCGGCGGCTGAGCTGCCGGCCGCTGAGCTCCGGCGGCTTAGCCCCGGCGGCTTGGCCGGGGCCGCTGGCCCTTGGCCACCGAGCCCCGATGGCTCCGCCGCGGTTGCTCAGCCGTGGCCGCTGAGCCCCGGCCGCTGAGCCGGGATCGTTGAGTAGCGGCCGCGAGGCTCGATCGCTTGACCCCGGTCGCTGAGCCGAGACGCTGCCCCCCGGCCGCCGGGCCCCGGCGGCTTGGCCTCGGCGGCTTGGCCGCGGCCGCTGCCCCTTGGCCACCGAGCCCCGTCGGCTCCGCCGTGGTTGCTGAGCCGGGACTATCAATTAGCGGCCGCCAGGCTCGACCGCCTGGCGGCCGCTGAACCGGGACCGTCGAGCAGACCGCTGAGCCGCAGCCGCCTGGCGGGTCCGTGAGACGCTTGAGGCGTACCGCTCACAAAGGGCGGTCAGGCGGACAAGGGCAAAGCGATCCTGCCCGCGAACCGAGGCGTTTCGGCTTCGTCGAGCATCGCCGCGGCGACCGTTGCCCGGGTGATCGTCGCCTTGAAGTCCAGTGGGGGCCCCGCTTCCAGCCCGACCGTGCGCCACCCCGGGCTTTCGGGGCCGTCGGCGAGCAAGCCCGCGTGGAACACCGTGCCGCCCGCCGTCAGGATCGTCGCGTCGGCCTCCACCTTGTCGCCGAGCCGGTCGCCCAGCAGCTTCACGAGCGCTCCGGCCGCCTCGCCGGCCACCGAGGCCGACTCGCCCGTTCCGTACGCGCCGAGCCAGATGATGCGCGCCGGCCCGGCGGCGACCACCGCCTTGGCCCCTGCGAGCAGGACTCCCGCCCGGTCCGTGCCGAGTCCGGAAAGGACGGTCGAGCCGGCGACGGCGGCGAGGCTCGCCGGATCCTCGACGTCGCCCGCCACTGTGTGCAGACGCGGTGAATCGGGTACGGCGATCCGGCCGGGATCCCGGGCGATCGCGGTGACGGTGTGCCCGCGCCGCAAGGCTTCCCGGGTGAGTGCGAGGCCGGTCCGGCCGGATGCCGCGAGGACGGTGAGGTTCATGCCGACCACGTTAGGGACCCGGCCGATTAACATCAAATGCAAGTTCGGCAACTATCAATTTACCGCCATGCAATCGGTCGGTTCGAACCGGTGAGCGGCGCCGGCGTGTACCGGAGGTACCGGCCCGGCGCACCCAGCTCGGCGGCGGCCGCGTTCAGGCGCTCCGGCCGCAGGTCGGACCAGCGGCCGGTCTCGATCCGGGACTCCAGGGCGTGCAACGCCGCCAGCGTCTCCGACGGCTGGAACGCGCAGTGCCCGGCCGCGCCGACGTAGGCCTGGCGCAGCAACGGTTCCCGTCCCGCCGAGCGGACCCGGTGGGCGTACCAGTTCTCCTGCTCGACCGGGACCAGGTGATCCGCGGTGGTGTGGATGGCCAGCGAGGGAACGCGCAGCCGCCCTGTCGCCACCGACGTCCGGGCGAGCGTGCCGACGGCTTGAGGATCGGCCGTGACGTCCGCGTGGCGGGTCAGGTCGGCCAGGTCGGCGCCGAGGTCCAGGCCCGCCGTGCGGTACAGCGCCCGGACCTGCCGGGCCAGGGGGCTGCCGGCCAGCAGCGCGCGGTAGTCGGCGCCGCGGGTGAACGCGCTGTTCCCGCCGGCCGCCAGTTCGATCTGGTAGCGGCCGGACATGACGAACCCGAGCACGAACTGCGCCAGCGCCTGCTGCTGTTGCTGTTCCTGACCGGCGTAGTCGGCCGGTCCGGGCGGTGCGGTGCCGGTCAGCCACGGCGGCATGTTCATCAGCGCGGCCCCGAGGGCGATGCGCGCCCGGCCGGCCGCGGTGTCCTGGGCGTCGGTGACGACCTTCGTCAGCGCCGCGGCCGCCGTCGCCTCCTCGGCACTCGCGTAGCGGACGAGCTTCACCGGCTGCGCCGGGGCGAGCAGGCGGGACAACGCGTATTCGCCGTCCAGCTGGTAGTTGTCGAGATTGAGCGCGCCGGCGACCAGGCCGCACGTGGTCAGCGCGCCGTCGAGCCGCCGGTGGCCGGACTCGGCTTCCAGTGCGCTGACCAGGCCACCCATCGAGGTGCCCCACGCGATGGTGCGGCGGGGCTCGCCGATCTTCCGGACGAGCTCCTCGAGGGAGGCGAACTGGTCGCGCGGGGCGGAGGCGAGCGCCCACAGCGACGGCCCGCTGTAGGACGAGCCGACCAGCGCGTAGCCGGCCGCGAGCAGGGCCTGCCCGGTCGGTTCGTCCGGGGCGTCGCGCGCCTCCAGGGGGCCGAAGCCGTGGCTGTAGAGGATGACGGTCCCGTTCCACCCGGCCGGCACGTCCGCCACCCAGCTCGCGCCGCCGGGCAGCTGCCCGGTGTAGTGCGCGGGGGTGGCGGCCTGCGCCGTGCTTCCCGTGGTGAGGCCGAACGCGGTCAGCGTCGTGACGGCGAGGGCGGCCGCCCGGCGGAGCCACTTGCTCATCCGCGGTGTCCTTCCCGGTGGGCGGCGGCGGGGATCCCCGGCTCGGGGGCGAGGTCACGGCGGTGGGTCTCCCGCAGCGCCAGCACGCAGACGGCGGAGAGGACGCAGAAGGCGGCGATGGTCCACGACACCGGAGTGGTCGAACCGCCGCCGTTGGCGCGCTGGAGCTCGGCGAAGATCAGCGGGGCGAACCCGGCGCCGAGCCCGGCGAGCTGGTAGCCCAGCGACGCGCCGGTGTACCGGCTCTCGGTGTCGAACAGCTCGGTGTACAGCGCGGCCAGCGGGCCGTACATCATCGGGTGGATGACGCCCTGGCCGATCACGAGCGCCAGGACCAGCAGCAGCCCGCTGCCGCTGCGGACCATCGGGAATAGCAGGAACCCGAACACCGCCATGGCGGCCACGCCGCCCAGCACGACCGGGCGGCGGCCGATCCGGTCCGACAGCGCCGACCACAGCAGGATTCCCGCCACCGCGCAGGCCGAGGACAGGGTGAGCGCGTTGAGCACCTCCTGGCGCGGGTGTCCGTGCTGGACACCGTAGGCGAGCACGAAGGTGGTCAGCGTGGCCTGGACGACGAACGCGGCGAGCCCGACGCCGACACCCAGGAGCAGCACGCGCGGGTGGTCCCGCAGCACGGCCACGAGCGGCAGCCGGCGGCGGTCTTCCTTGCGGGCGGCCAGGAACGCCGGTGTCTCGTCGACGCGGGAGCGCACGAACAGGCCGATCGCGAGCAGCACGATGCTGAGCAGGAACGGGATCCGCCAGCCCCAGGCGAGGAAGTCCGCTTCGGAGGTGAACGCGGCGGTGCCGGACATGGCCAGCGTCGAGACGACCATGCCGCTCGGCGCGCCGGCGTTGGTGAAGCCGGCCCACAGCCCGCGGCGCGAGCGCGCGTGTTCGGCGGACATCAGCACCGCGCCGCCCCACTCGCCGCCGACCGCGATGCCCTGGACGACGCGGAGCAGCACCAGGCCGAGCGGGGCGATCGGGCCGATCTGGTCGTAGCCGGGCAGCAGGCCGATGAGGAAGCTCGCGGCCCCCATCAGGCTCATGGTGAGCACGAGCATCCGCTTGCGGCCCAGGCGATCGCCGAAGTGGCCGAAGATCAGCCCGCCGAGCGGGCGGGCGAGGTAGCCGGTGGTGAAGGTGCCGAAGCTGGCGACCGTGGCCAGTGCCGGATCGAGGTCGGCGAAGAAGACCTTGCCGAAGACCACCGCGCTCGCCGTGGCGTAGAGGAGGAAGTCGTAGTACTCGATGAGACTGCCGAGGTAGCTGGACGCCACCGCTCTGCGGAGCTGAGTGCTCATGGGGTTCACCCTCGTCTTCGGGGGCGGGGCACTGCGGGGGGACAGGTTCGTCCGGGGGTGGACGACGGGGGAGCGGGCCCCAACGTTAGTCAGCGGCATGACGGCCGTCAACGATCTGCACAACATCAAGTGGCGGCCGGCCGGGTTAGGCTGACGTCCGTGACGCATCCCGCCGACACCGGCTCCGGGCCCCGCCCGAAGTCCGTCATGCTCACGTTCCTGGGCATCCACCTGCTCGGCCGGGCGAGCGCCATCTACTCGGGCAGCGTGATCGACGTGTTCGGGCGCGTCGGCGTCTCGGAGGAGGCGGTCCGCTCGACGCTGACCCGCATGGCGGGCACCGGATTGCTGACCCGGCACCGGCACGGGCGGAAGGTCTACTTCGGACTCAGCGAGCGGCTCGCCGCGGTCCTCGAGGACGGCAGGCGGCGGATCTGGGAGACCGGCGCGGTCAACCGGTCGGAGGACGGTGGCTGGACCCTGGTCGGCTTCTCGCTGCCCGACACCCGCCGCGGCGACCGGCACGACCTGCGGCGCCAGCTGACCTGGGCGGGTTTCGGCCTGCTGCAGAACGGGTTGTGGGTCGCCCCCGGCGTCCGGGACGTCACGGCCATCGTCGAGCAGCTCGGCCTCGACGGGCACGTCACGGTCTTCACGGCCCACCCGGCGAAGCCGACGGAAGCGGCCGAGCTGGTCCGCAAAGCCTTCGACACGGCGACGATCGCCTCGCGCTACCACGACTTCATGGAGAAGTGGGACGACGGCGAGCCCGCGTTCCCCGACGACCTGACGCGCCGGCTGATGCTGCACTCGGACTGGCTGCACGTGGTCCGCCGCGACCCGCACCTGCCGGCGGGGCACCTGCCGGGGGATTGGCCCGCGATCGAGGCGGAGACGTTGTTCCGCAAGCTGGACGCGGACTTCCGAGACGGCGCGGACCGGCTGGCCGCCGAAACGCTCGAACTGCTGCCGACCTCCGGCTAGCACCCGGGGGCGGGCGGCGGCCGCCCGCCCCCGGGTGGTTCAGCGGGTCACCGCCGGCAGGGGTGGCCCGCCGGGTGTGCGGCGGTGCCGTGCACGTCGGCCTGCGACTCCGCGAGCACGATCTTCGTCAGCGGGGTCTCCAGCGCGACGGCCTGCTGCTTCACGACGCCGTTCGCGACGGTCTGTCCGTTCAGCTTCAGCGAACCGATGACCAGCGGGATGGTCAGCGGCGCCGAGCCCACCACGGCCGGGACGCCGTTGATCTTCAGCGAGGCGACGTTCGAGCTGCCGGTCAGCGCCGGGGCGAGCCCGCCCGGGGCCGGCTGGCAGGTCGCCGCCGCCTGGGACTGGATCACGCCCAGCTCGATGGTCAGCCCGACCGTGCTGATCACGGTCTTGTCGATCCTGGCCGTCGCCTTCGCCTGGTCACCGGCGGCCGGTGCCGCCGACTGGTTGTCCGGGGTCAGGTCGGTCGACGAGGTCAGCGCGTGGGTCTGGACCTTGATCAGGCCGGCGTTGAGCGTCGCGTCGAGGACGGTCTCGCTGTCGTCGGCGCAGGGCAGGTTCGCCGGGTTCGCCACGGCGGCGGTGAGGCCGGCGACGTTCGCGGCCGTGCCGGTGCAGGAGAAGACGCCGTCACGGTCGTCGTCGATGATCGTGCCGACCCCGGTCGGGTCGACCAGCCCGGCGCCCACCGGTGCCGACAGCGTGACGGTGAACGTCTCGTCCGGCTCGTCGACGGTGTCCGGGTCGACCAGGACGGTCACCGGCTTGCTCGTTTCGCCGGGCGCGAAGGTGACGTCACCGCTCGCCGCCTGGTAGTCGGCCGGTGCGGTCGCGCTGCCGTCGGCGGTGGCGTAGTGGACCGTCACCGGGTCCGGGCTCGCGCCGCCGAGCAGGGACACGGTGAAGGTGGCCGGCACGGGGGCGCCGCCGGAACCCTCGTCCACCGTGACGTCGTTGATGCTCAAGCCGAGCACGCGCACGGTCGTCGTCTCGACGAACCCGCGGGACACGCCGTCGACGAGGTAGTCGACCGCGCAGTGGTAGGTGCCGGGCGCGGCGTCGGCCGCGGCGGTGACGGTCTCGGTGAACGTCGCGACGTCCCCGCTGGGCACCTTGACGCTCGCCGGGTCGTTCGTGAGGGTCAGCTGCGGGTCGCAGGTGGTGACCTTCGGCGTCACCGTCACCTCGATGGACTTGATGCCCTCGAGGATGGCCTGCGAGACCTGGCTCGAGGGCACGTTGTTCAGCAGCACGCCGCCGGTGGCCGTGGCGATGGCGCTCGCCTGGCCTTCGGCGTCCAGCGCGCCGACGTTGACCGCGACCACGCGGATCTTCGCCGCCTTGAGCGCGTCGATGGTCTGGGCCAGGGTGTGCCCGCCGCTGGGATCGTGCGACGGCGCGTCGCCGAACCAGGCGATGATGCGGGTGCCGTCCGGGCGGAAGGCGACCGCGCCGGAGGCCAGTTCGTAGAGGGCGTTGAGGTCGGCTTCCGGGAAGTCGCCCCCGCCGGAGGCCGCCCACTGGTTGATCCCGGCCTGCACCGCGGCGGTGTCGCCGGTGATGCCCTGGTTGACCTTGAAGGGCACGGAATCGGTGAAGTCCTTGTACTCGGCGACGCCGAACTGCGCGGTCGGCTGCGCGGCGAGCACGTCACCGGTGATGGCGCCGGCGTTCGTGCGGACGTTGGTGATCGGGCCGGTCATGCTCCCGGTGGTGTCGGCGAGCAGGACGAGGTCGGGGTTCGGGGGGACGGCGGAGGTGGTGACGTGCTTGGTGACGGCTGTGCTCTGCCCGGCGGACAGCGTGAGGTCGACGGTGGCCGGATCGACGCCGGGCGGCGCCGCGGCCGCCACCGCGGCCGGGGCGAGCAGGGCGCTGACCGTGGTCAGCGCGACGAACAAGGATCTCCGCGACATGGACTTCCTTCCGAAGGCCGGATAACTGCGGGTTGCCTCGGGAAGACGGAAAAGCCGGGATTTCGTTAGCGCGCGGGCACAGCGTCACCCGGAGCGCCCTGTGTCAAGGAGCTCAACGGGTTACGGCGGCGGTTGCGGGCTCCGTGAACCACGGTGTGCTGCGCCGGAATACCGGGGAATGACCGCCCTCCGTCACTCTTTCCGGCGACGCTCCGGCACGCCCGGTGCCGGGTGGTCGCGGGAATCCCGGCGGTTTTCGCGGCGGGGGAAGCGAATTTCCGCCCGGATGTCGTAACGCGGGACGTGCTCAGGGGGCCGCCGGCTTCGACCGGCCGAGGTCGGCGAGCACCGCGCGCGCCGCCCGGGTGCCCGACGCCAAGGCGCCTTGGAGCGAGCTGGTGTCCCGGTGGTCGCCACACACGTACAGTCCGTCGCCCAGCCGAACGTCGAGCCGCAGCTCGTGCGGCGGCGGCATCGACGGCAGCCCGCGGGTGATCTCGTACCGGGCGACCAGCGGCCACCGCGTCGCGTCCGTGCGGTACATCCGGCCCAGCGCCCGGCGCACCTCGTCCTCCGGCAGCGCCGTCAAGGCCGACGCGCTCACCAGCGCCGCTCCCGGCGGCGCGTACGCCGGGCACACCTCGCTCACCACACTCGTGTTGACCACCGGCCCGCCGCGCGCGTCGATCACGATCACCGGTTCGCGCAACGGTGATCGCGGTGGCGCGAAGTACCACGTCGTTCCGCTGTTCCAGCGCGGCTCCGCGACGCCGGTGAGCCGGGCGGCCGTGGAGCCGTCCGTCGCGACGACCACCGCGCGGGCCGTCCAGGTCCCGCCGTCCGCCGTGCGGACGCGGCCCGGGCGGACCTCGTCGACCGGTGTGCTCAGGTGGACCGCCGACGTCGGCAGCGTGCGGGCGAGCTGCCGCGGGAGCTCGCCCATGCCGAGCGACGGCAGCGACGGGGCCGACCGCAGGAAACTGCGCCACACCAGCTGGAAGAACCGGGCCGAAGTGGTCAGCTCGCGTTCCAGGAACACCCCGGAGAGGAACGGCCGCAGCACGGTTTCCACCGCGCGCGCCGACACGCCGGCGCGGTGCAGTTCGGCCAGCGTGGTGCGGTCGTCGCGATCGATGACGGCTTGGGCCGGCCCCGCGGCGACCCGGGCGGAGAGCGTGCCGAGCGCGGCGAGGTCCTTCGCCGACAGATACCGGCGGGCGGCGATGTCGCGCAGTGCCTTGGGCGTGTCGAGGGGATTGCCCAGCAGCGAGACGCGGTCGTCGTCGGCGACCCGGACCGCGCGCCAGTACCGGCCGAGGTCGAGGGCGTCGACGTCGGCCAGGCGCCGGATCGCCGGATAGGCGGGGTTGAGGACCTGGAACCCGCGGTCGAGCCGGAAGCCGTCGACGACGTCGGTGCGCACGCGCCCGCCGACGTCGTCCGCGGCCTCCAGGACCACGCACGGCACTCCGGCCCGGTGCAGGGTGACGGCGGCGGCCAGCCCGGCGAGGCCCGCCCCGACGACGACGGCTTCGTGCATCCCGCTCACCCGCTGAAGCGCTTCGACGCGGCCAGCCGGTTGAGCAGGCCGATGCGGCCGCGGTTGGGCACCGAACGCACGGGGTGCCCGGCGAGTCCCCAGCCCGCCAGCAGCGCGTTGGCCGCGGCCCAGCCGGTGGTGGCCGCCCGTTCCATCAGCGCGACCGGCAGGTCGATCCGGACGCCGTCGCCGGCCAGGGCCAGCGCCGGGTCCGGCGTCACGACCGCCGGGCGGCGGGCGAAGTCGCCCAGCCCGAACAGCGGGCAGTCCTCGCGCCACAGGGAAATCGACGCGGTGACGCGCGCGCCGAGGGTCTCCGGGTAGATCGCGTGCAGCCGGTCGTCCACGGCCTTCACCAGCGTCTCGCGGTCGTCGGTGGTGGCCGCGTACGCGTGCAGCTCCACGACCGAGCCCCCGGTGCGGGCCGCCCACCGCCGCGCTTCGCCTTCGTAGCGGTCGAGCAGGCTGATGTTGTCCAGCGGCGGCACGCTCCCGGTGCCGAGGAACGGCGGCCGGGCGCGGTCGACGGGCCGGTTGAGCCAGAGACGGCGGACGAGGAACGGCGGTGCCGTGCGCAACCCGGCCACGGCCGCCCGCCATTCGGGCGTGCCGACGCCCGGGGACGTGGCGACGATCTCGCGCAGCCCCCGCACGTCACAGGCGAGCACGACCGAGTCGAACCGCGCCGTGTCCTCCGCCGTCGTGACCGCGAAGCCGTCGGACGTGCGCTCCAGCGACGCCACCGCCGTGCCGGTCCGGATCGTCACCCGGCGATCGGCCAGGTACCCGGCCAGGGGGTTCCACAGCGCCTGCGGGAACGGCTCGGTGGGCACGTCGAAGACCAGGCCTTCGCTGGAGCCGAGGAAGTACAGGTGGAACATGGTCGCCAGTTCCGCCGCGGACAGCTCGCGCGGATCGGCGAAGAAGCTGCGCGAGAACACCTCGAACGCCAGGTGCTTGGCCGCGTCGGGGAAGTTGATCGCGTCGAGGAAACTCGCCGCGTCGGTGCCGTCGAGCCGGTGGTAGGTCTCCGGGACGCTGACCGTCGCCAGCGGCAGGGCGCCGCGGCCGTTGATGCGCACCAGGTCCCGCGGGGTGAAGGTCGGGCTGCGCCAGGCGAACGCCAGCGCGTTCCACGGCGGCGTCCGGGGGAGACCGGCGAAGGTGTCGGTGCGGCCCTGGGCGTCCAGCAGCGGGTAGTCGGCCAGCGGGGTCAGCCGGTCGAGCCGGGGATCGGTGCGCATGAGCAGCGCGCGCAGGTTGTAGTACTGGCGGAAGAACGCGTGGAAACCGCGGCTCATGGTCACCGGGGTGCCGTCCGGCAGCCGGTCGGCCCAGCCGCCGACGCGCCCGCCCAGGTGCGCGTCCCGTTCGAACAGCGTCACCGTGACGCCCCGCTCGGCCAGCCCGGTGGCCGCGGTGAGGCCGGCGATGCCGCCGCCGACGACCGCCGCGGTCGGGCGGCGGCCCAGCAGCCCGGCGTCGGTCAGGCCGGGCGGGGCCGGCCGCGTCTCGATCCGGCGGTCGGTGCCGAGGGGGCGTGTCACGGGTGCTCCTGCGGGTTGGTGCCGAGGACGGTGTGGACGATGCCGTGCTGCCAGCCGGGCATCGTGGTGGTGCGGACGTCGGTGAAGCCGGCGTCGGCGAGCCGCGCGGCGAGCGCGGCGATCCCGTCGAATTCCAGGACGCTGCGGCGCAGGTGGCGGTAGAGGGTCGCGTCGCCGGTGGTGACCTTCCCGAGCGGGATGATCACGCCCGCGCAGACCGCGTTCCACACCCACCGGGCCCGCCGCGAATCCCGGACCGAGTACTCGTGCACCGCGATGCGGCCGCCGGGGCGCAGCAGCCCGCGCAGCCGCCGCAGCTGCCGGGTCGGCTCGGTGAGGTTGCGCAGCAGGTACGCGGCCAGGATCCCGTCGAACGGGCCCGAGATGCCGTCGAGCTCCTCGACCGGCGTGTGGACGAAGGTGACGCCGTCCGGCCACTGCTTGGCCCGTGCCTGCGCGAGCATCTCCCCGGAGGCGTCGAAGGCGGTGACCTCCGCCCCGGGCACGGCGGACACCAGCGCCGCCGTCGACGCGCCGGTGCCGCAGCCGGCGTCCAGCAGCCGCAGGCCCGTCCCGTCTCCCGGCAGCTCCAGCCGCCGCGCCGAGAGCCGGAGGTGCTCGTGGTAGCCCGGGTTGGCGCCGACCAGCCGGTCGTACCACCGCGCTTCGGTGTCGAAGGCCGACGGCACGGCACCGCGGGGGAGGCCGTCCTTCGCCATCGCGTTCATGCTCGCTCCTCCCGGGAGCCGGTTCGTTCCCACACGAGCAGCACCGCCGTCACGAGCGCGAAGCCGAAGAGGAAGTCTTCGACCGGGATGTCCCACGGGAAGCGCCAGTTCGTGATGTGCTGCGGGGCGTAGCGCACGATCGGGTCGGAAAGCTTGGTGAGCCAGCCGTCCACCGGGATCTGGAACGCGGTCACGATGACGATCGTGATCCAGTACGCGGGCCGGCGGAACAGTCCCGTGCGCAGCAGGAAGAGCTCGGCCAGCACGACCACGGCCACCGCGGCGACCGCGGGCACGGTGTAGCCCCACGGGATCACCGGCGCACCTCCTGCCGGGTGAGCCGCCGGAGCACCGCGAGGGTGAGCTGGACGATCTCGTAGGTCAGCACCCCGCAGATCGGGATCACCACGAAGAACAGGATTTCCTCCAGCGGCACGGCGAAGGGGGCGCGGATGCCGGTGACGTGCTCCGGGGCGTAGTCCCAGACCCCGGCGGCGATCGCGAGCGCGTCCCAGACGAGGAACACCAGCGCGACCGGCAGCACCGCGCGGGCCAGGCGCCGGGGCTGCCGGTAGACGCGCGCGCCCGCGATTTCCAGCGGCAGCGTGACGAGCACGCACGCGGCCAGCACGACGAGGTATTCGGCCTGGCCCACGTCAGCCCACCGCCATCGGGAGCGCGGGCGCGCGGTGGCGCCGCCGGGCCCACTGCGTCCGCGCGACCGCCCCGCACGCCACGGCCAGCCGCTGCCGGCGGGGAACCGCCGCGCGCCCGGCGAAGACGTCGTGGCCGGCGTCCTCGATGCGGCCGAGGATGCCCCCGTACAGCGTCGCCGCCGTCGCCACGCACGGGCGGGAGACCGGGTGCAGCATCGCGATGCCCGGCCGCGCCTCGGCGTAGATCGCGCGGGTGACCGCGATCTGGTCGCGGATCGCGGCCCGGACCGCCCGGTCGGCCCGGCCCGCCCGGGCGCACCACGCCAGCCGGTCGCGGTCGACGCCGTGCGCGGCCAGTTCGTCGGCGGGCAGGTAGACGCGGCCGCGCTCGAGGTCCTCGGCGACGTCGCGCAGGAAGTTGGTCAGCTGGAAGGCCTTGCCGAGCGCGGCGGCCCGCGGCTCGGCCTCCTCGCGCGGGGCGACGGTGCCGAGCACCGGCAGCACCTGCAGGCCGATCACCTCGGCCGAGCCGTGCACGTAGGTGTCGAGCTCCTCGCGGGTGGCGTAGCCGTCGACGGTGAGGTCCATCCGCATCGAGGTGAAGAACGCCTCGAAGTACGCCTTGGCCAGCGTGTAGCGGGCCGCCGTGTCGATCACCGCCGTCAGCAGCGGGTCGTCGCTCACGCCGGCGTCGAGGTCGGCGAGGAAGTGCTTTTCGACCTCCTGCAGGCGGGCGTCGAGCGTGGCGGGCGTGGCGTCGTCGTCCGGTTCGTCGACGATGTCGTCGAGCCAGCGGGCGAAGCCGTAGAGCGCGTGGATGGCCGGCCGCTGCGCCGGGGTCAGCATCCGCGTCGCGAGGAAGTACGTGCGGCCGTGGCGGGCGTTGAGCTCGCGGCACCACGTGTAGGCCGCGCGCAGCCCGGGCTCGCGGATGCCGGCGGCGTCGAGTTCGCGTCGGGTCATCGGGTCCCTCCGGTGATCCGGTCGGCAGCCAGTCTGCCGGAGATGAGCACGGTCGGCACCCCCACGCCCGGCACGGTGGCGCCGCCGGCCAGGACGACGTTGTCGGTCCCGCGGGGGAGGTTGCGCGGGCGGAACGGCCCGGTCTGCCCGAACGAGTGGGCGTAGCTGAACGGCGTCCCGGCGACCAGGCCGCGGGCCGCCCATTCGGCCGGGCCGATGACGTGGGTGAACTCCGGCTCGAAGCCGGGGAGCAGCCGGGTGCGGGCCACGTCGAGGACCTCTTCCGCGTAGGGTCCCGTGTCGGCCGCCCAGTCCGCGGGGCCGCGGTCGAGGTTGGGCACCGGGGCGAGCACGGAGTAGAGCTGGCGGCCGGGCGGGGCGAGCCCGGGGTCGGACGCGGTCGGGCGCGTGATCAGCAGCGACGGATCGCTCATCCGCCTCCCCTGGGTGATGAGCTCGTCGAAGGTCGAGCGCCACCCGTGCCCGAAGGAGATGGTGTGGTGCGCGACCTCGGGCTGCGTGGCGGGGCCACCGGCGTGCACGACGAGCGCGGACGGCGCGGCCCGCAGCGCGACCGGCCGGCGCGGGTGCCGGCCGAGCAGCCGGTAGCTCTCGGGCAGTTCGGTGGTGAGGACGACGGCGTCGCACGGGTGGCGGGCGCCGGAGGCGGTGCGGACGGCGGTGACCCGCGACCCGGCGCGTTCGAGCTCGGTCACGGCCTCGCCGTAGCCGAACTTGACGCCGGCGTCGGCGGCGACGCGGGCGAGCGCCTGCGGCAGGGCCGCGATGCCGCCCGGCGGGAAGTACACGCCGCCGACGGTGTCCATGTAGGAGATCACCGCGTACAGGGCCAGCGCGTGCATCGGCGATTCGCCCGCGTACAGCGCCTGGAAGGTGAAGACCCGCTTGAGGCGCTCGTCGCGCAGGAAGCGGCCGACCTGGCCGTCGAGCCGCCGGAAGCCGCCCAGTGCGACGAGCCGGGCCAGGTCCGGGCGGAGCATGCCGAGCGGGGAGTCGATGTTGGCGTCGATGAACCGGCCGAATTCGGCCCGGTAGAGCCGGGTCAGCCAGTCCCGCAGGCGCGTGTAGCCGGCGGCCTCGGCCGGGCCCGCGAAGTCGCGGACGGCGTCGGTCATGGCGGCCGCGTCGGTGTGCACGGGCAGCGAGCTGCCGTCGGCGAACCGGGCGACGTAGGCGGGATCGAGCCGGGTCAGGGGGAGTTCGGTGGCGAGCTCGGCCCCGACGGCGGCGAAGGTGTCGCTCAGGATCGACGGCATGGTGAGCACGGTGGGCCCGGTGTCGAGCAGGTAGCCGTGCTTGTCGACGCGTCCGGCGCGGCCACCGGGACCGGGACCGCGTTCGAGGACGGTGACCTCCCGGCCCCGCCCGGCGAGGTGCAGGGCCGCGGCGAGACCGGAGAGCCCGGCGCCCACGACGACGACGCGGTTCACGGGGCCCGGCACGGTCTTCATCGGACACGCTCCGGGGCGGCGGCGAGTGTTCCGGTGGCTGCGGTTCGGATGGGGTGGCCCTGCAGTGGTCCTGTTGCGTGTGCGGGGCGGCGAGTGGGGGCGTGTGTTCCGGTGGCTGCGGTTCGGATGGGGTGGCTCCGCAGTGGTTCTGCTGCGTGTGCGGGGCGGCGAGTGGGGGCGAGTGTTTCGGTGGCTGCGGTTCGGACCGGGCGGCTCCGCATCGGTCCCGCCGCGTGTCCCGGGCGGCAAGCGGCGGCGAGGGTCTGCCCGGCGCGTTCGCGCAGGCGTGGTCCGGCGAACCGCCGCCTGAGCCGGCCCAGGCCGGTGCGCACCGGCCGGCGGTGTGCGGCGGGGGTGAGCGCCGCGAGTGGCCCGGTGCCGCTCATCGGTCCCGCTCCGTGCAGCGGGCCGCGAGCGTGGCGAGCAGGTCGCCGGCGTGGCGCGGGACCACCGCCGGGTCGATCGCCGCCAGGGCCTTGTCGGCGCGCTCGGTGATCAGCTCGCCCATGCGCTCGCGGGCGCCGGTGGCCACGATCAGCTCCCGCCAGCGCTCGACCGCCTCGTCGTCCACCGTCTCCAGCGCGAGCAGCTCGGCGAACTCGGCCCGACGGCGCCGGTCGGCCATCGCCGCGGCCAGCACCACCACGCTCGACGCCTTGCGCTCGCGCAGGTCCTGGCCGGCCGGCTTGCCCGTGACCGCCGGGTCGCCGAACACGCCGAGCAGGTCGTCGCGCAGCTGGAACGCCTCGCCCACCAGGCCGCCGAACTCGCCCAGCCCGGCCAGGAGTTCCGGGCCGCAGCCCGCCAGCGCCGCCCCGAACTCCAGCGGCCGCCGGACGGTGTAGTTGCCGGACTTGCGGCGCAGCACGTCGAGCAGCGTGTCCCACGCGGGCAGGGCGCGCGCGTCGTTCACCAGGTCGCCGAGCTGGCCGACAGCCAGCTCGGCCCGCATCGCGTCGTAGTGCGGCCAGCCCCGCGCGAGCTGCTCCGCCGGCAGCCCGCTTTCGCGCAGCATCTGCTCCGACCACACCAGGAACAGATCGCCGAACAGGATCGCGGCGGACTCGCCGAACCGCGGGGCCGAGCCCGCCCAGCCCTGCTCCTCGTGCCACCGGGCGAACCGGACGTGCAGCGCGGTGCGGCCCCGGCGCAGCTGCGAGCCGTCCATCACGTCGTCCTGGACCAGGGCGAAGCAGTGCAGCAGTTCCAACGCGGCGGCCGCCCGGATCGCGGCGTCGGAATCCGGTTGCCCGCACCGCCACCCCACGTACGCAAAAAGCGGACGGAGGCATTTTCCGCCCGCCACGAACTCCGGAACCGCGGTTTCGGCAAGCGCTCCCTCGCTGCGCCCGGAAAAGTGCTCTTTCGCCCGCTCGCTCACGAATCCGTGTGCTTCGGCGAGGCAGCGGCGGCCCAGCGCGTCCAGCCGCTCGGCGAGCGCGTCGGTCACCGGGGTCACCCCGGTCGTCATGGTCGCGGTCATCCGGCGCCCCTCCCACTGTCGGCCCATTCGATTCGCAACCGTTTCACATGTGGTGTAGCTTGTCTACTTGAACCCGGTGAACACCGGCAACTCCGCCGAAACCGCTCGAGGTGTCGAGCGGTAGCCGAAGGTTGCGCGGCAGGATGGATCGGTGCTGCATCGGAAGTGACCTCCCTGTGGACGGGACGGCGATGCCACACGCCGCCCCGGCGGGCCCGCCGCGCCACCCCTCGGCCGCGGGCCCCGCACCCGGCGGCGCCCCGCCCACAACTGGGCGTCGCCGGGTGTTCGTCGTGCCATTGTTCCCTTTTCCGGCCGGGGTAAACATCAATTTACGGTGTGGTCGGGAAATTCAGTCCAAGGAGGACGCGGCATTCGTATCCGGTCTATTCTGCTCCGGTGATGGTTTCGCGGACCGCCGCATTCACCCGTCTCCGCCCCGCCCCGCCCGCACTGGCCGCGTGGCTCTGCGCCGCGGCGACGGTGCTCTGCCAGATCCTGTACTCGGTGACCGACCCGGGCGGCCGCACGCCGTTGACCGTGCTCACCGTGCTGTGCTTCGCGGCCGCGTCGCTCGCCGACGCGTGGTCCCGCTGCGGGGCGCGGGCGGCGGTCACGCTGGCGGCCGTCGCCGGCGGCGGCGGGCTGCTGGCCGAGGTGGCGGGCCTGCACACCGGATTTCCGTTCGGGCGCTACGAATACACCGATCTGCTCGGCTGGCCCGTCGCCGGGGTGCCGGGCATCGTCCCGCTCGCCTGGCTGATGATGGCGTGGCCGGCGCTGCTGGCCGGGCGCGCGCTGGCCGTGAAGCCGGCCGGCGTGGTCGCGGTGGCCGCGTGCGCCCTGGCGGCGTGGGACGTCTTCCTCGACCCGCAGATGGTGGACGAGGGGTACTGGATCTGGGCGTCGCCCGAGCCGTCGCTGCCGCTGGTGGACGGCATCCCGGTGACGAACTTCGCGGGCTGGCTGCTGGTCGCCGTCGTCATCCAGGCCGCGCTGCACCACTGGGTGCCCCGGCCGTCGGACCCGATCCCGGGCCCGGCCGCCGGTCCGGGACCGGCGCTGTACCTCTGGACGTGGTTTTCGTCGGTATGGGCGCACTTCGCGTTCTTCGGCCGGCCGTGGGTGGCCGTCGCCGGAGGGGTTCTCATGGGCGCGGTGGCCGTGCCGTTCGCGATCCGGCTGGGGAAGGGATTCCGATGGGCTCGCGTGTCCGCTTGATGGTGCGCGCCGCCGCCGCGCTGGCCGTCGCCGGTGCCGCGCACGCGGCGTACAACGCGCGGATCGTCCGTGCGCCGCGCGAGGGGCCGGCCCGCTGCCGCGAGGCCGTGTCGATCCTGCTGCCGCTGCGCGACGAGGCGGACCGCGTCGCTCCGGCCCTGCGGTCCCTGCTGGCGCAGCGCGGCCTCGACGACGTCGAAATCCTGGTGCTGGACGACTGTTCCACCGACGGCACGGCGGACGTGGTCCGCCGGGTCGCCGGGCCGCGGGTGACGCTGCTGACCGGCACCGAACCGCCGCCGGGGACGCTCGGGAAGCCGCACGCGTGCCACCAGCTCGCCCAGCGGGCGCGGGGCAGCGTGCTGGTGTGCGTCGACGCCGACGTCGTGCTGGCACCCGACGCCGTCGCGGCCGCGGTTTCCCTGCTGCGCGAAGCGGATCTCGACGCGGTGTCGCCGTTCCCGCGCCAGCGCGCCGAAGGGCTGGGCGCGCGGCTGGTGCAGCCGCTGCTGCAGTGGTCGTGGCTGGTCCTGCTGCCGCTGCGGCTCGCCGAGACGTCACCGAGGCCGTCGCTGGCCGCCGCGAACGGCCAGTTCTTCGTCATCGACGCGGCGATGCTGCGCAAGTGCGGCGGCTTCGCGGCGGTCGAGGGCGAAGTGCTGGACGACATCGCCTTGATGCGCGCGGTGAAGCGAGCGGGCGGCCGGGGAGTGGTCGCCGACGGCAGCCGGGTCGCGGAGTGCCGGATGTACGCGACGTGGCCCCAGCTGCGCGAGGGCTACACGAAGTCCCTGTGGTCGGCAACGGGCTCACCCCCGGCGGCGGCGGCGATCGCCGGGCTGTTCCTGTTCGTGTGGGTGATCCCGGCGGTGGCGGCACTGGGCGGTTCGCGGGCGGGCCTGGTGGGGTACGCGGCGGGCGTGGCCACCCGGGTGGTGTCGGCCCGGCGGACCGGCGGGCGGGTGTGGCCGGACAGCCTGGCCCACCCGGTGTCGGTACTGGCACTGACGTGGTTGATCGCCCGCTCGTGGTGGGCGCGCGCGAGGGGGCGGCTGGTGTGGAAGGGACGTGCGGTGGGCGGGGGAGCGAGGTGAGGACCGTCGCGGCGGTTGAGGGTGGGCTCGCGTGCGTGGCTCGGCTTCGGGCGCTTGCGGTGGAGCGCTTGCTGCCGGGCGGGGGCGCCGCGTGAGCGCCGTCGTGGTGGTCGGGGGTGGCATGGGCGGCCTGGCGTCCGCCGCCCGGCTCGCCGCCGCCGGGCACCGGGTGACCGTGCTCGAACGCTCGGCCTGCTGCGGCGGCAAGCTCGGCACCCGCACCCGGGACGGCTTCACCTTCGACACCGGTCCGTCGCTGCTCACCCTGCCCTCGGTCTACCGCGACCTCTTCGCGGCCACCGGCGCCGACCTCGACGAGCTCGTCGACATCGTGCCGGTCGATCCCGCCTGCCGGTACCGGTTCGCCGACGGCACCGAACTGGCCGTCCCCCACAAGCGCGCTTCGGTGCCGGACGCGCTCGAAGCGGCCTTCGGCGGCGGTGCCGGCGAAGAGTGGCGCCGGCTGATGCGCGACGCCGAGCGGCTCTGGGGCCTGGTCGGCGAGCCCGTGCTGCGCCGCCCGCTCAACGGCACCGGGGACCTGCTCAAGCACGCCACGGGCGTCCGCGACCTCATGGCGATCGCGCCGTGGCGCACCCTGCGGGGGATCGGCCGCCGCCGGCTGAGCGACCCGCGCGCCCGGATGCTCCTGGACCGCTACGCGACCTACACCGGCTCCGACCCGCGCCGGCTGCCCGCCGTGCTGAGCGTGGTTCCGTTCGTGGAGCAGGAGTTCGGCGCCTGGCACGTCCGGGGCGGCCTGCGCCGGCTGGGCGACGCCCTGGTGGACCGGCTCGTCGCCCTGGGCGTCGAGATCCGGACGAGCACCGAGGTCACCGCGATCGAAACCGGCCCGGCGGGCGTCCGCGGGGTCCGGTTGGCGGACGGCGAACGGCTCGCCGCCTCGACCGTCGTCGCCAACGCGGACGCGGCGCACGTCTACGACGACCTGCTCGACGACCCCCGCACCCGACGGCCGCGGCGCGCCCTGCGGCGGACGCAGCCGTCGCTGGCGGGGTTCGTGCTGCTGCTCGCCCTGCGCGGCCGGACGCCGGACCCCAGCCACCACCGCGTCCTGTTCCCGGCCCGCTACGACGCCGAATTCGACGCGATCTTCGGCCGTGCGCCCCGGCCGGTCGACGACCCGACGGTCTACATCTGCGCCCCCGACGACCCGCGGCTGCACCCACCGGGCTGCGAATCCTGGTTCGTGCTGGTGAACGCCCCCCGCCACGACCCGGCGGCCGGCGTCGACTGGAGGCTGCCGGGGCGGGCGGAGGCCTACGCGGACCGGGTGCTCGAAATCCTCGCCGCCCGCGGACTGGATGTGCGCGACCGGGTGCTGTGGCGCGAAATCCGCACCCCGGCCGACCTGGAACGCGACACGGGTGCGCCGGGCGGAGCGATCTACGGCGCCTCGTCGAACGGCCCCCGCGCGGCCCTCCTGCGCCCGGCGAACGCGACCCCGGTACCGGGGCTGTACCTGGCCGGCGGATCGGCGCACCCCGGCGGCGGGCTCCCGCTGGTGGCGATGTCGGCGGAGATCGTGGCGGACCTGGTGGGACCACCGGCGCGAGACGGACTGGGGCGATGACCGGCACGGCCAGCGGCCGCTGGGACCTGCTGTGGTCGAGCGTGGTGCCCGGGTGGTTCCGCGCTGGTGGGCCGCCCGCCTGGTGGTGGGCTGCCATCGGCCGCGCTGCTACGGGGCGGGCCGGCGGGGCTCGTCGCGCGGGTGGCTGCCGGGGGAGCGGCGGTCAACGGGCGAGCACCGGCCTCCGAGCGACCGCCGGCCACCGACCGAGCGACCGGCGCCTCACCCCGAATCCCGTCCCGCCCGCCCGTTCCTCCCCAACGCCAGCGCCACCCCCACCCCGAGATGGGCCAATCCGATGAGTGACAGCCCCGTCCCCACGACCGCGCAGGTCGTGCCCCACGGCCAGCCCGTCCACGGCGTGCCCGCCGGGGCCAGTGCCGCCCCTGTGACCGCCACCGCCGTCACCACCAGGCGGGTCGGGCGCTCCGACACCGTGATCGCGCCCGCTCCGCGCATGCCCGCCACCTGGGCTCGGGCGCGGACGTACTCGTGCAGCAGCAACGCCGCCGCCATCGCCGCGCACCACGCCGCCGGGGCGCCCAGTACCAGCAGGACCGCGACGAAACACAGCTCCGTCAACCGGTCCGAAGCCGCGTCGAGGACCGCGCCCAGGGGGCGGGCACGGCCGGTGCGCAGGGCCACCGCTCCGTCCAGGCCGTCGAACACCCCCGTCGCCACGATGGCCGCCAGTGCCGCCCACAGCGCGTCGCCGCCCAGGGCGGTCAGCCAGATCGCCGCCAGGGCGCTCAGCACGCCGCAGGCCGTCAGCACGTCGGGTGGCACGCCCAGCACCGGCCGGGCCAGCAGGTGGATCGCCCGCAGCCAGCCGACCGCGAGCGCGCTGCCCGACACGTCGTGCTCGTGCACCCGGGACCAGCCGGCCACCCCGTCGTCCTCGTGCCCGGGGGCGCCGGCGTGAGCGCCCGGGAGGTGATCCGGCGGGCGGGTGTCGTCCTGCGGGACGCCGGGCGGGAACTCCGGGGCCGGGACCTGTCCCTCTGGGCCGCCGGGGTCACCTTCTTCGCCGTGCTGGCCGTCGTCCCGCTGGCGCTCGTCGCCCTGCGGGGTGCCGCCTTCCTCGGGTCGCCGGAGTTCGTCCGCCACGGCGTTTCGCGCTGGGCCGACGCGCTGCCCGACCCCCACGGGCCGGGACCGGCGCTGAGTGCCCTGACCACGGCCGCGCTCGGCACGCCGTGGACCGCGCTGCTGGTCACCCTGCTGCCGGCCACCTTCTACGGCGAAGGCCTGCTGCGCGGCCTCGTCCAGGTCGCCGGGCAGCCCGCCGGCGCCCTCGTCGGCTGGCGGGGACGGCTGATGTTCGTGCCCGTCCTCGTCCTCAGCCCGACCCTGGCGATCGCGCCGCTGGCCACCGCCGACACGGTGGCCGGCCTCTACACGCGCGGCGGCTGGCCGACGTTCTGGGGCATCACGCTGTCGTTCCACATCGACTGGCTGATCATCGCCTCGGTGACCGCGATCGTGTTCGCCGGCAGTGCCCCGCGCGGCGTGCGCCGCGGGCCGCTGGTGGCGGGCGCGTTCGCCGTGGCCGCCGTGCTCGCGGGGTTCTTCCACGGGTTCCTCCTCTTCCTGGCCATCCCGCTGGACTGGAGCGTGCCGTTCGGCGGCCTGGTGGTGGTCGGCGCGGTCTCCGCCTTGATCCTGTGGCTCTACCTGCTCCACGTGCTGCTCCTGCTGGGGTACCGCCTGACCCTCAGTGCTGAACGCACCCAGCTGGGTGCCGGTGGAATCGATGCCGAAGCGAGCAAGACACCGACGCGTTCCCCCGCGTCCGGTCAGGTCCATTGAGTCAGACGATTACGGTCACCCTGAAGCGTTGCACAAGCGATTCGATCGGGCCATCATCGGCCGTCTCGCCGCCGGATCGAGGGCCGAATCGGCCGCCGGACCGGTTCAGCCTCGGATAAACTATGATTTGAGTCACAAAGGCCCTTTCGCGGCGTGCTTCCGGGGTGCCGGGAGTGTCGGACCGGCGTCCGATGCCGTATCCGTTGATGCGGACAGGGCCGGTCGCCGGCTGCTCCGCCGGGCGTCACCCCGCGGTGACCGCATCGGCGGACGTCCCCGGCGTGTGGGAACGTGGTGTTGATGGACGTCGACGCGGTGAGTGGTGGTCACGACGGCCCCCGGGCCGGGGGTTCGTGGACGCCCGGCAAGGTCGCCGAGCTGCTCGGCGTCTCGCCGGTGACGCTGCGGACCTGGGCCGCGCGCTACGGGGTCGGCCCGACGCTGCGCGACGACGGGCGGCACCGGCGGTACTCCGACGCCGACGTCCGCCGGCTGCAGTACATGCAGCGGCTCATCGAACGCGGTATGCGGGCCAGGGAAGCCGCCGCGGCGGCGTTCTCCGGCGCCGACGACGCGGTCCCCGAAGTCTCCGTCGACCGGCACATCGAGGAGCTCGAGCGGGCCGCGGAGAGCCTCGAATTCGCGTCGCTGGCCGCACTGCTGGACGAGACGCTGGACGCGCTCGGCGCGGCCGCGTCGTGGACCGAGGTGCTCGTCCCCGTGCTGCGCCACCTCGGTGGCCGCTGGCTGCGCGGCGACGTCTGCTTCGAGTCCGAATGGGCGCTGACCGGCGAGATCTCCCTCGCCCTGCAGCGCTACAGCGCCGGGTTCGCCAACACCCCGCCCGGGCGGGTGGTGCTGCTGGCCTGCGGGCCGGAGGAGCGGCACAGCCTGCCGATGGAGGTGCTGCGGGCCGCGATGGTGGAGGTCGGCATCCCGGCGGTCTACCTGGGCCAGATGGTGCCCGCCGAGACGACGATCGCCATCGCCGCCAAGCTCGACCCGGTCGTGGTGTTCCTGTGGTCGATGTCCGCCAACACCGTCGACGACCTGCTGGTCCAGCGGCTGCGGCGGCGCGGGTTCGACGTCGCCACCGCGGGCCCGGGCTGGGAGAACCGCACCGAACGGGACGTCCCCTGGGTCAACGACCTCGCCGCGGCGCTCGACCTGGCCACCGAACGCCTGAAGGCGTGAACCCGGGCCGGGGTGCCCCGGCAAAGCGTTGCGGAATCGCTCCAGATGCCCGAGGATGACTCGCGTGCCGGTCGCTTCGGCCGGCCGTGGCAGGCGGGAGCGTGTCCGGTGGACCTCAAGCGGCAGGTGATCGAGCGCTGGCCGGCGCGGTGGCCGGTGCAGCCGTTCCGGGAGCCGGCGTGGGCTCGTCAGGAACCCACCTACGCCGGCTGCAGCCCCGCGCTGATCGAAGCGGCGGTCAAGCGGGCGGGTGCGCGCGCGTCGGGCAACTGGTTCGTCTTCGCCGCCGCCCGGGACATCCGCGCCGACCGGCCGTTCGGGGTGCGCGTGGGCGGCCGCGAGCTGGTCGCGTGGCGCGGGCCGGGCGGCGGGCTGCTCGTCGGCCCGGGCGCGTGCCCCCACCTCGGCGCGCCGCTGGACCAGGCGCGCGTGCACTGCGGCGAGCTGGTCTGCCGCTGGCACGGTCTGCGCGTCGGCGCGGGCCGTCCCGGCTGGACGGCGTTGCCGTCCCACGACGACGGCGTCCTGGCGTGGGTCCGCCTCGACCGGATCGGCGGCGAACAGCCGACGGACCGGCCGATCGTGCCCGAACGCCCGGGCGGGACGACGGTCGACGCCGTGGCGACGCTGGCCGGGGTCTGCGAGCCCGAAGACGTCGTCGCCAACCGCCTGGACCCCTGGCACGGCGCGTGGTTCCACCCGTATTCGTTCGCGCGGTTGAGCGTGCTTTCGGCGCCGCAGGGCGTCGACGTGGCGGAGGACGAGGACAAGTTCGTCGTCGAGGTGACGTTCCGGCTGGCCGGGCGGATCGGGGTCCCGGTGGTCGCCGAGTTCACCTGCCCGGGCCCCCGGACGGTGCTGATGACCATTGTGGACGGTGAGGGCACCGGCAGCGTGGTGGAAACCCACGCCACCCCGCTCGGCCCGGGCCCCGACGGCCGCCCCCGCACGGCGGTGATCGAGGCGACGATCGCCGCGTCCGACCGGCCGGGGTTCGCCAAGGCGGCCCGCATGGCGCCGGCGTTGCGGCCGCTCATGCGCCGCGCCGCCGCCCGGTTGTGGCGGGACGATCTCGGGTACGCCGAGCGGCGTTACGCGTTGCGGGGGGACCACCGCTGATCCGACGGCGTCGCCTACCGGATCCGGTCGGTGCAGCGCAAGGCCGACAGCGACAGCGCGGCTCGCGCGCCTGTGGCCTCGATCAGGTCCTGCCACCGGTGCACGGCTTCGTCGTCGACGACCCGCAGCCGGTCGAGGGGGCCAGGGCGCGGCGCGCGGGGGTGGCTCGGCCGCGGCCGGTGCGCCCGTCGGTTCAGGTGGTCGCGCGGGCGATCAGCGAAACCGGCAGCGAGATCCGGTCGGCGGTGTCCGCCAGCAGCGCCCGGACCAGGGCCTGGCCGTGCTCGTACTTGTCGATGCGGACCGTGCTGAGCGGCGGGTCGAGGTAGGCCGACATCTCCAGGTCGTCGAAGCCCACCACCGCGCAGTCCCGTGGCACCGCGCCGCCGCGCGCGAGGACCGCCTGCACCGCCCCGATGCCCATCAGGTCGTTGAACGCGAAGATCCCGTTGACCTCGGGCCACGCCGAAAGCAGCCGGCGGGCCGCTTCCGTCCCGCCCGGGATGGTCGGCGGGCCCTGGACGATCCGGCCCGAGACGTCGCCGAAGCCCCGCGCCGCGCACGCGGCGACGAAGGCCGCTCGCCGTTCGTCGACCGCGACGCCGACCGAGCTGTCCAGCATGCCGAGGCAGGCGTCCGGCCGCCGCGCCAGCAGTGCGACGGCCGCCGTCGTGCCGGTCGCGAAGTCGTTGCTCACCGAGGCCGCCACCTCCGCCGGCAGCGCGCGGTCGGCGACCACCAGCGGGACCGAGCGCGCGTAGCCGGCGAGGACGTCGTCGGGGAGGCCGTAGAAGAAGCCGGCGACCCCGCGCGCGGACCGGGCCAGCGCGTCCTCGACGGCGTCGCGTTCCCGGTCCGGGTCGGCGTCGGTGTTGTACAGCACGACACTGCACCCGGCCGCCTCCGCCGCGTCGTACACCCCGCGGGCCACGGCCGGGTAGAACGGGTTCGCGATGTCGGAGACGATCAGCGCGATGACGTCCGACCGCTGGGTGCGCATGCCCTTCGCCAGCGCGCTCGGCCGGTAGCCCAGCCGGGTCGCCGCCGCCAGTACGCGCTCGCGGGTGCCCGGCGCGATCTCCGGCAGGTCGCGCAGGGCCCGCGAAACCGTCTGCCGTCCCACGCCGGCTTCCCGGGCCACGTCCTCGATCGTCACGCGCTTGACGCGCGGCAGCCGACCGCGTTCGGGCACGCCGTCACCTCCCTCCGCGCCTGGGACGCCGAGCCTAGGGGTCACCGCCCGAGGGCGCGGCGCCAGTGCCGGGTGACGCTCCGGCGCAGCGCCTCGGTGTCGGTGCTCTCCGGGTCGAGCAGCCGCTGCAGCGCGATCCCGCGCAGCTGGCCGACGACGGCGGTCGCGACCTCGCCGGCATCGACGCCGGCGTCGATGCTGCCGTCCGCGATGCCGGCCTCGACGTCTTCGCGCAGGTCGGCGCGGAAGGCGGCGTCGCGCTCGCGGAAGATCGGGGCCAGCTCCGGCTGGGTGGCGGCTTCTGCCCACAGCAGCAGGAAAGCCTGGTTGAAGACGCCGATCCGGCCGAGCTCGCCGAGGTAGCCGTCGATCAGCCGCAGCAGGCGGTCGAGGCCGGGCGGCAGGTCGTCCAGGCCCGGGACGAACCCGGCCTGCGTGGCCCGCGCCAGCCGTTCGACCAGCGCCTGCTTCCCGCCGAAGTGGTGGGTGACGATGCCGCGGCTGTAGCCGGCGCGTTCCCCGACGCGGGCGAGCGTCAGCGAACGGACGCCCTGCTCGACGACGAGTTCGGCGGCGGCGGTCAGGAGGGCGGCTTCGGCCTGGTCGCGGCGTTCCCGCTGGGTGCGGCGTGCGGTGGGCATGAGCGGAAGCCTAGCAAACTAACTTGCGTGTCGAACAACAAGTATGTGTAGTGTGGCGCCAGGAGGTTCCGATGATCGAAATCGAAGACCGTGCACTCGACGCCCTGCTCGCCGACGACCCCGGCGGCCCGGTCGTCATGCTCAATCTGCTGCGCTTCCGCCCGGACGGCGGCCGCGAGAGCTACCAGCGCTACGCCGAAGCCCTTCGCCGCGGGCTCAACGCCCGCTACGGCCTGCGGGTGGAGTACCTCGGCCACGGCGGCCCGGCCCTCGTCGCGGACGACGGACAGGCCTGGGACATGGTGGCGCTGGTCCGCTACCCGGACCGGCGGGCCTTCGCGGCCATGGTCCGCGACCCCGACTACCAGGCGATCAGCCACCTGCGCACCGAAGCGCTGGTGGAATCGGTGCTGCAGCCGACCACGCCGGTGGCCCGCTGAGGCCCGCGGTGTTCGTCCACGGCAACCCCGAGACGGCGGCGGTCTGGGACCTGCTGCTGGCGGAACTCGCGCCGGTGCGGTCCGACCTGGTCCGCCTGTCCCCGCCCGGCTTCGGCGCGCCCCTGCCCGCCGGGTTCGCCGCCACCCCGGCCGGCTACCGGGACTGGCTGGCCGGCGAACTGGCGGCGTTCGGCGAGCCGGTGGACCTGGTGGGCCACGACTTCGGCGGCAGGCACGTCGTCGCCGTCGTGCTGAGCCACCCGCACCTGGTCCGCAGCTGGGTCAGTGACGCGCTCGGCAGCTTCGACCCCGGCTACGAGTGGCACGAACTCGCCCGCCGCTGGCAGACACCGGGCGTCGGCGAGGCCGACGTCGCGGCGCGGTTCGGCGCCGCGGCCGAAGAGCGCACGGCGGTGCTGGTGGAACGCGGCATGGGCCGGGCGGTCGCGGCCCGCGTCGCGGCGGGGCAGAACGAGGAGATGGGCCGCGCGGTGCTCAGCCTGTACCGGTCCGCCGCCGCGGGTGCGCCCGGCCTCGGGGTGCCGCTGGACCGGGCGGCGCTCCGGCCGGGGCTGGCCATCCTGGCCACGGCCGACCACGTGGCCGGCACCGAGGAGCAACGCCGCCGGACGGCCGCCCGCGCGGGCGCCCGGGTCGCCGTCCTCGAGGGCATGGGCCACTGGTGGATGACCCACGACCCGGCCGGCGCCGCCGCGGCGCTGACCGGGTTCTGGGCGACGATCGACTGAGGATCAGCGGGCGGTGCAATCCAGCCCGGTCAGCGGCTCGGCGGCGCCGGTCACGACGGCGCCCCACGTCGTCGTGGCTCCGGCGGCCAGCGTCCCGTTGTAGGTCTGGTTGGCCGCCCGCACCTGCCGGCCCGTCTGGGCCGGCACCGCGTTCCAGGAGCTGGTCAGCTGCTGGCTGCCCGCGAAGGTGAACGCCGTGGTCCAGCCCGTCAGCGCGGCCGAGCCGGTGTTCTTCACGGTGAACTCCAGCTGGTGCCCGCCGTTCCACGAGGACGTGACCGCGGAGGTCGCCGTGCACGACGACCCGGCCGGTGTGGTCGGCGTCGTGGGTGTGGTGGGCGTCGCCGGAGTCGTGGTGGGGGTGCTGGTCCCGGTCGTGTAGGCGATGGCGGTGTAGGCGGCGGCGCACCCCGAGAGGCAGGGGTCCGGCAAGGTGAAGCGGTAGACGCGGCCGTCGTTGACGAGCGCGTCGCTCGCGTCCCGGACCCGGATCGCGTAGGCGGTGCCGGCCGTGGCGGTCGGGCCGATGACGAAGGCCTGCCCGAGATCGCTGTCGGGTTGCGCCTGCTGCCAGGTGCCGTCCGCGCCGAGGAATTCCACGCCGTGGACGCCGTTGGGCAGGTGCGACACGGCGATGGCCGTCCAGTACCGCTGCGCGCCTTGGAGGAAGCCGAGTTTCAGGTCGCCGGTGTAGTCCGGGGCGGGCACGTAGGACCACGAGACGCGCCGGTTGTTCCAGTGCGCGGGGTTCATGTCCCCGACCGGCACGCCGTTCTTCACGAACCGGTTCAGCGACGCGGTCGACAGGTCGAGGTGCCCGGGGTCGTCGCGGCACCAGGCGTTCGCGTCGCCGCAGCTGTCGGCCACGACCATGGTCAGCCGGGCACCGGCGTAGCCGTCGGTCACCCAGGACCCGTTGCGGCAGAACGGCTGGCCGGGCGCGCCGTCGTTGACGCCGGTGCAGTACTCCCCGATGGTGACCTGCACGAACCGCCCGCAGTTGCGGCCGTTGTCCCACAGGCCGATCTTCGCGGCCTGCGAAGGCGGGAGGGGCCGGGGGTAGAAGCCGTAGTCACCGGGGGTGTTGTAGACGTTGAGGGCGACGAAGTCCGGCGCGTCGAGCATGTCCTGCGGCAGGCCGCAGCCGCCGTAGGGGGCGCCGAGGGCGTCGAAGCGGGTGGCGTTGCCCGTGCTCGGCTCGGCCGGTGCGGCGCCCGACTTCCAGGGCCACAGCACGGAAACACCGACGACGAGCGCGGCGACAACGGCGAGCACACCCGGGCGCGCGGCCGACCGGCGGGAGGCGGATCCCATGGACTCTCCTTCCGCCCTCTCCTGCCGCGGCAGGGAAAGCGACCCGGCAGCATTGTCTGGAAGCGCTCCCAGAGTCCCTCGCGCCCCCGCCGGTTGTCAATCGCCGCCCCCGCCCGTCACTTCCGCTGGGAAAGGGCCGGGGCGGGTGGGGTGGTCGCGGCCACGACGGTCAGGCGCTCGAGGCTGATCCGGCCCGTGGTCAGCCGCAGGCCGATCGCGGGGGACCAGCCGGCGGCGACGACCGGGCCGGCCGGGATCGTGCGCAGCAGCTGCCACCGGTCCTGGTGTTCCAGCCAGCTCGTCAGCCCGCCGCGGTGGTCCGACACGACGGCGAACCGGTCGCCCGGCGACCACGTGACCGCGGCGCAGCACCCGCCGGTCACGTCGTCGCCGTAGTCGCGCCCGCCCGCCCGCACGTCCGCGCCGGACGTGCCGAAGTGGTGGTTGTACCAGGCCAGGGCCAGGTCGTCCGGCCCCGCGGCGCGGCCGAGCAGAACGCTGTCCTCCGGGGCGCCGCCGGCGAAGGCGCGGGGTTCGAGGATGACCGCGAAGTCGCCGGCCGGGGCGGCCACCGGCGCCACGAGCACGGCGGCGGACTGCCGGCTCGCGGACACGACCAGTGCGCCGTCCGCCTGGCTCAGCTCGGGAACCGGCTCCCCGAACCGCGCGCCGATCCGGTAGGCGTCCGGCCGGGCGCCGGTGAAGTCGTCGTCCCAGACCGGCGTGCCGAAATCGGCGGGGTCGAAGACGACCTCCGCCCGCGCCACGTCCGCGGTGCTGCGCACCGGCGTGCCGTGGTCGAGCGTGGCGACCAGCAGCCGCACCGGGGCCTGGGTGCCCACCGGCGCGTCCGGGGGAGCCGTCACCCGCCACCGCAGCGGGACGGGCCGTCCCGGGACGAGCCGCAGGTCGCCGTCCGGGCCGAGCGGCCGGGCCGTCCAGCCGCGCGGCAGCGTGAGCGCGGGCCGGACGGTCATCGCCTGGGCAGCGCGGACCCAGCCGCCGATCTCGGCCGTCTGCCCGGGCCGCAGCCGTGCCGGGTCGTCCTGGAGCCGGGCTTCCAGGCGCTCGTCCTCGGCGCGCCACGCCTGCACCGCCGTGATGCCGACGGCACCACCGTCCACTCTGGACGGCAGGACGCGGAGCCCGTCGGTGCGGACCGCCGGTTGCACGACGACGCGGTTCGGCCTGCCCTTTTCCGGCGTGCCCGGTTCCCTCGCCTGGCCGGGAAGATCGGCCCACGACCCGTCGGCGGTGCGGTACTGCAGGGCGTAGGCGTCCGGCGTGCGGACCCCGCCACCGTCGTCGTAGAAGGAGATCCGGACGTCGGAGACGTCGGTGGCCGCGCCGAGGTCGACGGCCAGCCAGTCGCCGCGGTTCGGGCTGCCGTAGCTGGTCCAGCGCGTCGACGGGACGTCGAGGGCGAAGTCCTGGCCGTCGACGGCGTTCGCCGGGCTGTCCCCGGGCCAGGTGTAGGACGCCGACGCCGCCGGGTACCCCGTGCGGCCGGGGTTCGCCAGGTCGTCGACGACCCGGGCGGCGTCGGCCGCCCGGCCCGGCCGCACCGGCACGTCGACCGCGGTCAGCCCGGCCTGCCGGTGCACGAGCTTGCCGTCCAGCCAGACGCTCAGCCCGGCGCCCTGCCGGTAGACGTGCCCGTCACGGTCCCAGGCGACGGTGAGGTTGCGGCCGTGGTAGGGGACGTTCTCGACGGCGAAATGGTCCCATGTGGACGGAACGAGCGGGGCGAGCCGCACCTGGTCGCCCTGCTGGGGCCGGATGCCGAGCAGCCCGGACAGCACCAGGTCGTCGAACGTCGAGTGGTTGTAGTCCTCGCTGTGCCCGGGGGAGTCGTACAGCCAGCGGTCTTCGTCGGGGTGGTGTGCTTCGGCGACGTAGGGCACGCCGTTTTTGCGCTGGGTGAGGGCGTACCCGCGCAGCAGCGTGTAGTAGTCCTGCGCGGAGACGTACGGCTGCGGGGGATAGTCGGTGAGCAGGTTCGCCAGCGCGGTGAGGGTCTGGCTCGTCGCGTAGGGCCAGCTCGGGCCCGACCAGCGGCAGCACCCCCGCTCGGCGTCGTGCATGAACCAGGGACTCCGCCGTTCGACCGTGGTGGGCCCGAACGGGGCCGCGAAGCCCGCCGGATCGGTCAGCTGCGCCCACGCGGCGGCGGCGCCGGCCGGGGCCATGTGGAAGTACCAGGGCACGAACCCCATCTCCTCCCGGTCCGCGATCTTGGCCCGCGCCGGGTTGCCGTCCCGCATGACGTGCTTGTAGAACCGGTCGCCGCTGTCCCACAGGAGACGGTCCTGGTTCGCTTGCAGGGAGCGGGCATCGCGTTCGTACCGGTCGGCGAGCGCCCGGTCGCCGGGCGCGCCGCGCCGGCGCAGCAGGCTCGCGATGGCCAGCGCGTCGCCGTACTGGTAGGCGTTGAGCGTCGGGCGGAAGCCGGCGCCGCCGTGGTAGGGGTCCGGGCTCTGGTAGGAGCTGGCGGTGTACTCCATGGCGTCCCACACCGGAACCTGCCAGTAGAGGCCGAGCCCCGGGTCGAACTGCGGCGACCAGGCGGCCCACTGCCGCCGCAGGTCGGGGATCCGGTCGACGGCGAAGCTCCAGCGGCCGTCGACGGCGGCCCGCGCGAGCACGGCGTCGGCGGCCCAGAACGAGTATTCGTGGGCCCAGTCGGTGGTGTTCTCGTTGAGGCCGTCGGTCGCCGGCTTGGGGCCCGCGCCGCTGCCGCGCAGCCAGTAGTCGACGTAGTCGTCGAGGTAGCGGTGGTCCCGCAGCCACCGTCCCTCGTAGAGGTGGTGCCCGGCGGCGGCGTCGATCCCGCCACCGGGGGCGGAGTAGCCGACCGGGCCGAGGAACTCCGAGACGATCCAGCCGTCGTCCGGTCCGGTGTACTTCAGGGCCTCGCGGTAGGTGCGCCAGCGGTAGTAGTAGGTGTCTTCGATCGTCCGGTCCGGCAGGTCGACGAAGGGGATGTTGGCTTCGTACCAGGCGGGATCGGTCAGGCCGGCCAGCTTCGCCGCGTGGTCCAGCAGGTGCGTCCCGGGGCCGACGCCCGGGTACACCGGCGGCGGTCCGGCCGCGGCGGCCGCCGAGGGGATCGCCGTCGCCGCCAGGACGACGATGGCGGTGGTCAGGATCGTGCACAGACGTCGAAGCGAGCGCATGCCGACGCTCCTCGTGCTCCTCGGGGACCGGGCAGAGCGACGGTAGCCGGTGGGATACAACGTTGTAAATACCGCCTTACAACGTTGTATCCGGGGTTTCCACCCCGCCGCGCTCGAGACGCCGGCCCGGCCCGGGCGATCGACGGCGCCCCCGCCGCCACGTCGACCGCGAGACCGACGACGTGGCGGCGGAGGTCGCCCGCCTGATCGCGCTGGGCGCGCAGCCCTGCCTCACGCCGTCCTCCGGGGCACTTTCACGTGAAAGTGCCCCGCCGCGGTGGGCGGCTGGAGTGCCATCCGCTGCGCGCCCGCGGCGGTGTCCTGCGCTGCGTGGTCCCCGTGCCCGGCGACCCGGAGACGAGCTCGCTCGCACCCGGCCGTGACCGGCGGTGGGGCTCAGGCGCGCCAAGCCGGGTCGCGGCCGAGGAAGCCCATGAGCCTGTCCTGCGCCGAAGCGTCGTCCGCCACCGGCACCGCCGGGCCGAACTGGCCGCTCTCGCGCAGCATCCGCTCCATCGGCCGCATCGCCGTCAACGCTCCGGCGCAGCGCTCCTCGCCGAGGTCGGGCTCGCGGCCGAGCGCCTTGGCGAGATCCCACGAGTGCAGCCAGACGTCGCCGGTGTAGAACTGGTCGATCGCCTCCGCCACCGGCCGGTCGCCGGTGTGCGGGTTGCTGAGCACCCGCCCGGCCGGGTCGTCGAGAACGGCCTGGATGTCGGCGACGTGCTGCTTCCACGCTCCGGCCGGGTCGGCGTCGACGGCCAGGGCCGGCAGTTCGATCCCCGCGCCGCGGAGGAAGCCGCGCGGCCACTCCACCAGGTGCCGGACGACGTCGAGCGCCGTCCACCCCGCGACCGGCGCCGGCCGCGCCCAGTCGCCGGCCGGAGCCGACTCCACGAGTTCGGTGAAGCGGGCGGCGTCGGCCGCGTGCTGCCGGGACGGGGTCATCGGGCGAGCAGTTCGTCGAGCTTGGCGTACCCCTCGTTGACGCCCACTTCCATGCCGCCGGCCAGCATGCCGTCCCGGGTCGCGAAGTCCGGCACGACGCTGAACACCCGCAGCCGGGTGCGGCCACCCTCGATCTCCTCCAGGGTCAGGGTTTCCAGTGCGACGTTGTCGGGCTCGCCGTCGTAGGTGAACGTCGACACGATCCGCTCGTTCGGCCGCACTTCGTGGAAGCAGCCGTGGAACGCGGCGATCTCCTCGCCGCCGCGGTCGTTGGCGAACGCCCATTCGCCGCCGGTGCGCGCGTCCCACCGCGTGATCCGCGTGGTCACCGAGTGCGGCCCGACCCACTGCGCGTACAGCTCGGGGTCGACGTGCGCGCGGAACACCTGCTCGGGCGCGGCGTCGAAGTCCCGGACGAGCCGGATGGCCGGCACCTCGTCGTCGGCCAGGATCTGGGTCTCGTGCTTCGCCATGGTCATGACGCGTCCTTCCGGGGTTGGGCTTTGTCGCCGGTCATGCGGCCCAGCAGGGCGTCGAGGCGCCGGTAGCGCTCCTCGGCCTGCTTGCGGTACCGCTCGATCCACTTGGTCATCAGGTCGAACACCTCGGCGTCCAGGTGGACCGGACGGCGCTGGGCGTCCTTGCTGCGCGTCACCAGCCCGGCCTCCTCCAGCACCTTCACGTGCTTGGAGACGGCCTGGAGGCTCATGTCGTACGGCTCGGCCAGTTCGCCCACCGTCGCGTCCGCGCCGGCCAGCCGCGCCACGAGATCGCGCCGCGTCGGGTCGGCCAGTGCCGCGAACACCCGGTTGAGCCGCTCGCTGTCTTCGTCCACCGTTGTTCCTCAACTCTTCGGTTGAATACGACGGTAGAGCGCCTCGCGGGCGTTGTCAACCTGGCGGTTGAGAAAGGGGGTGGGGCTCCGTGCGGAGCCCCACCCCCGGGTGATCAGAAGTGGTCGGCCGTGCTGATCCGGCTGCGGACCAGCGCGCCGGACGCGGTCAGCCGTCCGGTGCCGTAGTCGCTGCCCGCGCAGGTGCCCGGGAGCAGCGCGGCGCTGCTTTCGTCGGCGTCGGAGTACGTCCAGTTCGCGTAGCTGATCTGCAGCTGGTCGAGCAGGTCCAGCCAGGCCGTGGTGCTCGACTGGTCGAGGGTGCCGCCACCGGTGGCGGTCACCGTGCCGAACTCCGTGACGAACAGCGGCAGCTTCGCCGCCGCCCGGCTCACCGTCGAGCGGTAGTTGTCCTTGTGGCTGGCGGCGTAGAAGTGGAAGGTGTACATGATGTTGGCGGCGTTGACGGGGTTGTTGACGACCTCGGTTTCGTTCGAGCCGTCGGAGACGCCGAGGGACGACCAGCCGCGGGTCCCGACGATCACGACCGCGTCCGGGTCGGCGGCGCGGATCACCGGGATGACCTGCTCGGCGTAGCTCTTGATGGCGCCCCAGCTCACGCCGTTGGGTTCGTTGGCGATCTCGTAGATCACGTTCTTCCTGGCCGCGTTGCGCGCGGCCACCGCGGCGAAGAACGTCTTGGCGCGGTCGAGGTTGTAGTTCGGGTCGCCGGGGGTGAGGGTGTGGAAGTCGATGATCGCGTACATGCCGCGTTCCTCGGCCTCGCCGACGAGGCTGTTGACCCGGTCGGTGAACCAGGCCGGGTTGGTCTCGTACCCCTTTTCCTGCACGTACATCGCGATGCGGAGCAGGTCGGCGTGCCAGTCGTTCGCGAGCGCGTCGAGGGAGGCGTCGTTGTAGCAGGAGTTGAACCACTGGAGGCCGTGCGTGCTCATGCCGCGCAGCTGGATCGCCCGGTTCGCCTCGTTGCACAGGTGGGTGCCGCAGACGTGCAGCTGTCCGTTCGCGGCCAGCGGCGTGCCGCCGGGGGACGGCGTGGTGGTCGTGGTCGGTGTGCTCGTCGTGCTCGTCGTGCTCGTCGTGACCGGGGTCGTGGTGGTGGTCGTCGACCCGGTGCAGGTGACGCCGTTCAGGGTGAAGGACGCCGGTATCGGGTTGCCGCCGGTGGTGGTGCCGGTGAAGCCGAGATCGGTGGCGGCACCCGTGCCGAGGGTCCGGTTCCAGTCGGTGTTGGCGGCGGTCACGGCCGTGCCGGACTGCGACCAGGTGGCGTTCCACCCCTGGGCGACCTTCTGGCCGGCGTCGGGGAAGGTGAACTTCAGCGACCAGCCGGTGACGGCGTCGCCGAGGTTGGTGACCTTGACCCCGGCCTGGAACCCGCCCTGCCACTGGTTGGTGACGGTGTAGTCGACCCGGCAGCCCTGTGCGGCGGCCGAGGCCTGCGGCATGGTGAGCACGGCCGTGCTGCCGAGAACCGTCGCGCCGGCGGCCGCCAGCGCAGCGATGGAGCGCTTCATTGAACTCCCTTTGATCCGTGTTCGAGTGTTTCGACGGGCTGGGAGCGCTCCCAGGATGAGAACATCCGCCACCGGGCGCCGTCAAGAGCCGCGGTCGCCCCCGCCGCCCGGGCGGCGACCACACCGGGTGCCGTCCGGGGGCTTCTCGATGGCGCGTAACTCCCGGCCAGGCCGGGTGCGCCAGCCGCTCGAGGGGGAGTGTTGTCCGTCCACTGTGGTCTGGAGTCGGACTGCTCTCGAACGGGCGGATTTCACCCTCGCCGGCCGGGGTGTGACGGCGAACTTCCCCCGAGGCCGAGCCAAAATCCTCCGGCCACGACCACGAGTTCGCACTGATGGCCGGCCGTCCCGAATCCGACGGCGCGCACCGGCTCCAGGGCACCCAGCCGCCGTCCGGTGGTCAGCCACAGGTAGCCGGCCACGGCGGCGAGCTCGGCCGGGACGACCTCGGCGAGCGCGGTTTCGCCGGACCGGTCGCCGAGGAGGCAGATGCCGGGGCCGGCGGGCGCCGCGGCGAGGGTGAGCCCGGGCCACCGGTCGAGGGTGGCGGTCAGGAGCGCGTGCGCCTCGGGGCGGGACGGCCGGGGCGGGGCGATCGCGATGTCGGCCAGCGCCGGCAGGCCGTGGGCGTCGGCCAGGCGGGTGCTGAAAGCCGTCGCCCGGTGGTAGCGCCAGCCGGTGAGCGGCGGCCGCGGAACGCGGGTGGCGATGATGGTGCTCATGCCGGCACCGGGAGCGGGACGGGCGAAACGGGGACGGTGCGGGCCGGTTCCGGCAGGTCGAGCAGCCGGTACATCGTGCGGCGCAGCAGCCGCCCGGCTTGCCCGGGCCGCGAGCTGAGCAGCCCGCGGACCAGCTCGGGAATCCCGTGGCTGTCCCGCGCTTCCCGCGCGGCCGCCAGCTGCGGCGCCAGCGGCTCGCCGGGCCGGCGGCGGGGCGCGTGCCGGGCCAGTACCGCGGCCGGGCTGCCGTCCAGAAGCGGCTGGTCCGGCGTGTCCTCGAGCAGGACCGCGGCCCCGGCGGCCGCCCCGTAGCCGGTGACCGACCCGTAGTCGCCGAGCACGTGGTCGGCGGCGGCCAGCGCCGCCCGCCAGCCTTCGTCCGGCGGCACCAGGACGAGCCCGGCGCGCAGGGCGTCGGCGAGCCAGGACCGCACCTGCCAGGCGCCGTGGTGGGCCCAGACGTTCGGGTGCAGCAGCCCGGTCACCCGGAAGCGGTCGCCGGGCAGTTCGGCGAGGACCTGGTCGAACAGGCCGGGGTGGCGGCCGAACGCCGAGCGCGGTGACCACGTCGAGCTGACCACGACGACCTCCTGGCCGTCGGTGGCGCCGAGCGCCCGCCGGTAGCGGTCGCGGTACGGAAGGCTGGCCGTGAGCCGGTCGAGGGCGATGTCGCCGGTGACGACCGCGGCGGGCAGCGCCTGCGGGCACTGCCGGGCGAGCAGCGCGCGCTCGCGGTCGTGGACCAGCGCGACCGCGTCGGCCCGGAGGCGGCCTTCCCGCAGCAGCTGGTCCGGGCCCAGCCCGGTGCCGTGCCGCCGCGGGCGCGGCACGGCGGTGTCCGGCGGCCGCCAGGGCCGGTACTGGCCGAGCCCGCCGCCGTGCGGCACCAGCAGGGTGGGCGCGGCGAGGTCGTCGAGCCCCCGGGTGCTGGCGGCGAGCACGAGGTCGAACTCGCCGCGCCGCGCCTGCGGCCAGGGCAGCACGATGCCGCCGTGCGCGTGCAGGAAGTCCCGGCCCGCCTGCCAGTTGTCACCCGCTTCGGGGTCGGCGAAGACGACCTGGACGCGGTGGTCGGCTTCGAGCAGCGGCAGCAGGTCGAACAGCCGGGTGCCGGCGACCGGGTGCGGAACCAGCACCAGAACGGATTTCGTGCCGCACCGCGTGGCGTAGTGCCGGTCGGCGCGGCCGACGGGACTGCGGACCCAGGTTGCCTCGGTCATCTGTTTCTCCCTCGCTGTCCGAAAACTGTCATCAGACTGCGCGGCGAGGTGGAAAACCGGGTTTGGCCTGCTGCTCCGCATCTTGACAATGGATCGACAAAGATCGTCATTTCGGGACACTTGCCGCTGTGACCTGGTAGTTCGTGGTGGCGAATGCGAAAATGCGGTGGGCGGAGAGGGGCGGCGTGCCGGTTCGCCGCGGGGAGGGGATCTGATGGAAATCGGGTTCGGAATTCTCGGGCAAACGGCTCTGCTGCTGCACGGGAATATGGACGTGAAGCCGGTGCGCGGCCGTCCGGGCCAGGTGCTCGCGGCCTTGCTGGCCCATCCCGGCCGGCTGCTCCCGGTGGACACCGTGGTGGCCTGGGTGTGGGCGGACCACGAGAACCCGCCGCAGGACGCACTGGGAACGCTGCACCAGGCCGGCGCCCGGTTGCGGCAGGCGTTCCAGGCCGACGGCGCCGACGCCGGCGTCACCATCGGCAAGGCGGGCTGCCGGCTGGACGTCGACCGGCGGCTGATCGACCACTACCGGTTCCGGGCGATGATGGCCCGCGCGCGGCAGTTCCGCGACCAGGGGCAGCACGACCGCGCACACGTGGAGGCCTTGGCCGCGGTGGGGCTGCGCCGCGACGAGCCGCTGGCGGGCCTGCGGACCGCGCCTGCCGACGAGTGGCGGCTGCGGTGGGCGCGCAACGAGTGGGTCCCGGCCAACGCTTTCGTGGTGTCGCAACAGCTTCTGCTGGGGCAGACGGAGCTGGCGGTGGCGCGCCTGGAGGATCTCGACGCCGCCCACCCGATGGAGCTGAGCCTGGCGAAGCTGCGGATCCGCGCCCTCTTCGCCGCCGGGCGAGCGCTGGAGGCGACCGAGTACTTCCGCCGTCTCCGCCGCGAGTACCAGGAAAGCGGGGATCTGCACGCGGCCGGCGAACTGCTCGCCGTCCACGACGAGCTGCTCAAGCCCGGTGCGGCGCCGTTCCCCGCGCCGGCGCGCCCCGCACCGGCGGCCGCGGAAGACCCGCCGGAGGGCGAACCGCGGCTGCCCGCGGTCTGGCACCTGCCCCCCGACGTCGACGGCGTGGTGGGCCGCGAAGCGGTGCTGGCCGAGCTCGACGCGTTCACCGTGGACTCGGCGGGCCTGCCGCGCGCGGACGTGGTCATGCTGACCGGCGGCCCCGGCGTGGGGAAGACGACGGTGGCGCTGCGGTGGGCCCACCGGGCGGCGAGCCGCTATCCGCACGGCGTCGCGCTGCTCGACCTGCGCGGCGACGGCCAGGTCGCGGGCGCCTCCGCGGCGGACGTCGTCGAGCTCCTGCTGGAGCTGCTCGACGTGCCGGTCGACCAGATCGTGTCGCCGGTGGTGCGGGCGGCACGGCTGACCCGGCTGCTGCGGCGCCGCCGCCTGCTCGTGGTGCTGGACAACGTCGCGCGCACCGACCAGGTCGAGCCGCTGCTGCGGGTGCTGGCGGAGTGCACGGTCGTGGTGGTGACGCGGCAGCGGCTGTCGGCGTTGCTGGCGGCGCGGCCGAGCCCGGTGGTGACGGTGGCGCCGCTGTCGGCGGACGCGGCCCGGGCGTTGCTGGAGCGGCGGATCGGGCCGCGGGCCCGGCAGGATCCGGCCGGGGTGGCCGCCCTGGTGCGGCTGTGCCAGGGCAACGCGCTGGCGTTGACGTTGGTGGCGGTCCGCGCCGCGGCCCGGACCGGGATGCGGCTGGTGACGCTGGCGGAAGCGTTGCGCGAGGCGGACATGCTGCTGGACGTCGGCACCGACGGCGACTGGCCGGGACGCAGCCTGCGCTCGGCGTTCACGCTGTCGTACCAGGGGTTGCGGCCCGCCGAGCAGCGGACGTTCGCGCTGCTGGGACTGCACCCCGGCGCCGAGGTGGCGTCGGACGCGATCGCCGCGGCGGACGGGCGGCCGCTGCCGCAGGTGCGGCAGTCCCTCGCCGTGCTGGTGGCCGCGCACCTGATCGAGCAGCCGGGTGACCTCGACCGCTACCGCGTGCACAACCTGCTGCAGCTGTACGCGCAGTCGCTGGCGCGGCAGCTGGCCGACTGCGCGCAGGCGCGCCGGCGGCTGCTCGAGTTCTACCTGCTGACCGCCTACGAAGCGCACCGCACGGTGTACCCGGGGCGCCACCGGCCGGAGCTGCCGCCCACCGGCGGCGACGTCACCGCGGCGCGGTTCGCCACGCCGGCGGCGGCCCGGCAGTGGGTGCTGCGCGAACGCACGACGCTCACCGCCGCGGTCGGCCTCGCGGCGGAGGCGGGGCTGCCGGGGATCGCCTTCACCCTGCCGTCGCTGACGGCGGACGTGTTCGACCGCCACGGTCACTTCGGAGACATCATCGCCGGGTTCACGGTCGCCGCGTCTTCGGCCGCCGCGGTGGGCAACGCCTACGCGGAGGCCTCGAGCCTCAACGACCTCGGGCAGGCCCTGCTGCTGATGGGCCAGGACGCCCAGGCCGAGCCGTACCTGCGGGCGGCGCTGCGGCTGGTCGACGCCCACGGCATCGGGATCGGCCGGGTGACGGTGATGCTGAACATGGCGCGCCGCCACCTGCATGCGGGCCGCGTCGACCAGGCCGTGACGATGTCGCGCGAAACTCTCGAGGCGGCACGGGCACTGGGGGAGCCCGAGCGGTGCGCGGCGGCCCTGCACCGGCACGCGGACGCGTTGCTGGAGCAGGGCGGCCACCAGCTCGACGCGCTGGCGCTGTACCGCGAGGCCCTGGCGCTGCGGGAGCAGATCGAGGACGGCCCCGGCCGCACGCTGACCCACCTCGCCCTGGCCGACCTGCTGACCCGGATGGGCCGCCACGCGGAGGCCGGCGACCAGTGCGCCCGCGCGGCGCGCCTGATGAACGAGAGCCAGCACCTGCCGACGGCGATGAAGCTGAACACGGTGCTGGCCCGGTTGCGCCACGCGGAAGGCGACGACCGCGCGGCCCTGCGGCACGCCCACCAGGCGGTGGAGCTCGCGGACCGGTCGGGGCACGCCACGGGCCGCGGAAGGGCGCTGGACACCCTCGCGAAAATCCTCCTCGACCGCGGCAACATCGACGACGCCCGCCTGCTGTGGCAACGAGCGGCGCGCCTGTTCCGCGACCGCGAGCGGCTCGGCCAGGCCCAGCGGATCGAGGCGGCACTGGCCGAACTGGACGCGGCGGTGGTGGTCCCGCAGGCCAGGGAGGGCGACCGCGACACGGTGGCGATGCCGTCACCGCGCCTGTCCGCGGCCGGTGAGCACCTCACGGGCGTCTCCGAATCGACTTCTCGACGCGGCTCCGCGTCATAGCTCTGCGGCAGCCGCTGCTGTTCGTTGATCGGTGTTCCCGGCCGAGCGGGACGGCCCCGAATGCCGCAGACCATGATCACCCTTCGTAGCTCAGCGCATCTCAGCGCGCCACGATCGTGGGAAACGTCAACCCGATAGTATGAAAACGTTTCGCATTGCCCACGGATTCTTCATTTCGGTGGGTGTGCGGTCGCTGGATCGGTAGATCCACCCCCGATTCGAGTGATAGAAGCGCTGCGATATTGTGCTCGGCACCTTACAAAAGACGGCTGCCGATACGGCGGCCACCTCACCCCCCGAGGTGTCGAGTTGAAGCGTCTTCGGTCGCATCCGCTGGTCTTGACCGGCATGATGGTCGTCCTCGTTGTGATGACCTGTTTTCCCCTGCACTGGCGTTATTACTGAGGAGGCAGGAGGCGCCCGGATCCCCCGCCGGGCGCCTCGGCCGCTCAGAAATCGGTGAAGTCGGATCCCGTGGACGGCGACCGCGGTGGTCGTCCACGTCCGCGGAGCTCCACGCCGGCTTCGAGCAGCATGCGTTTGGTGATGTCCCGCCCGAGGCCGAAGGCCTTCCCGGTTTCGATGATCGACTTGCCACTGTAATAGGTCTCGACCATTCCGGGCGGAGCGGGCGGCGCGATCGGCTGCGGGGCCCGGAAAGTGACGCCTTGCTCCTGCAGGACGGCGCGCAAGGTCCGGTAACTGCCGTCGAAATCTTCCAGCAGGGCGCTCAAGGTCGCCCCGGCGAGGTACCGCCGCTTCAATTCGGCGGCCTCCTCGGCGGGCACGTCGGCGGGCAGCCGGTGCGCCCGCCGGTTCGGCCTGTGTTCTTTCCCGGCCTCGTTCACGAGATCACCGCCGCCCCGACCAGCTGATCCGGTATCGCCGGAGCGTGCGGAGCCGTCGTTGCCGTCCCCGGCGATCTGAGGTGTTCCTCCAGGCAAGGCGATGGACGAGGAGGCGTACACCGCCAGACGTGTTCTACCGGCTCGCTCGTACGAGCGATGTGGGGATCTGCCGTGGTCACCGCGGGTTCACCCCTCGGTTCGCGGATGTGTTCCTGGTTACGGGCGGGGGTTCGTGATGGAGTCGCTGGTGATCTTGACTGTCGCGGCGAGGGGACACCAAAGGACAAGAAGGTGACGCTTGCGCGGCGCTCACCCGCCCGCCGGCGCGGCAGCGTGGCCCCCAGCCGGTCGGCTCCGGCGGTTCGCAGCTGCAGGCCGGTTTCTGGCACAGTGGCCGCATGGGGGAACAAGACCTGGCCGCTGCCGTGGCCGCCGCGGTGCCCGCCGTCCGCGCCGTGATCCCGCCCGCGCCGGCCGCGGCGCTGGGCCGCCTCCGGCTCGAGCCGGAGCGCACCCGCTACCCGGACTTCCCCGAGTCCGAGGTGGTGCGATCACTGCGGACGCTGCCGTCGTGGGTGGTCGAACGCGTGCACGGTGCGGTGGAGCTGGCGCTGACCCGGCTCGACGTCCCGGCGCCTTCGGTGACGGCCGCGCTGGAGCCGCTGCGGGACGGGACCTTCGGCTTCCTCAGCTCGGACAGCGAAGCGGAAGCCCTGCGCGAGACGCGGTTGCTGGCCCAGCTCCGGCCCGGCCTCCTGGAGCTGGTGGCCGAGCTGACCGCCGGCGTGGTGGCGGGAGCCCGGCTCACCGCCGAAGGGGACGAAGCCGCGATCGCGGCCGAGCACGGTGCCGGTCACCTCGCGATCGCGCTGGTGATCGCGACGATCGCCGCCCGCGAAGCCGGCCACCCCGGCGTCGCGGGCATCGTCGGGACGGCGCTCGGGGTGGCGGCGGGCCTGCTCCGCGAGGCGCCGATGCCCGAAGGCTACGCGGCGGCGCTGCGGGAAAAGGAACGTGCCGAGTACCGGCTGCCGCGGTCCGGCGGCACGTCCGTGGCGGTCCGCGACCACGTCTTCGCCTTGACCGAAGGCGGGTTCCCGCCCTACGGCACCTTCGCCGAGAACGGCCTCGCGGAGGCGGCCGCCGGTGGTGTGGTCGTCCGCACCGGCACGGAGAACGGTTCGGTCCGGGTCGGTATCCGGGTGCTGGCCGAGCCGCCCGCCACGGCGGAAACCCTGGGCTGGGAAGAAGTCGTGGACCTCAGCTGGCGCGCGGAGCACGGCTCGGCCGGCGTCGGCGGGGGAGTGACCACGCCGCCGTGGCCCGGCGACTACCGCGTCCGCGTGCACGCCTACGGCCGCGACGACCCCGAGACCGAGGGCTACGACCTCTGGGTCTGGGCGGCGCCGCCGGCGCCGACGGTGGTGCACGCCCGCGCCGACCGCCTCGGCCACCGCCTGCGCGGCGAGCCGGAGCCGCCGGTCGTGGACCGGCCCGAGGTGCGCTACCGCTGGATCGGGCGGTCCCGGCTGACGGTGGCGGCGACGGTCACCATCGCCACCGGCCTCCCCGCGGAAGACGTCCTCCGCGCGTTCGGCGCCGACCCCGGCCGCCCGGAACCCTTGGCGGAGCTGCGCGAGGAGTACGGGGACCCGTGGCTGGCGGTCCTCGATCTCGACGGCGTCGTGGTGGCGATCGAGGAAAACGGCTTCACCGGCTCCGACGCGCCCGTGCTCGCCGCGGCGTCCCGGGCCGGCCGGGCGGCGAGCATGTTCTGGAACGTCAACGGGCTGACGCGCCTGTCCTTCGCCCGCGGCGGCGAGGTCGTCTCGGCGTTCGAGCCGGGGCTGGGAGAGCCGTCGGCGGACGACGACGTCGCCGCGGCGCTGGCCGGTCTCGACCTGGAGAACTACCGCGACCGCACGGAAAAGTGCCTGGTGGCGGTGGAGCGGTTCACCGGCCGGGGGCTGTACGCGGAAGACCTGGAGGACCTCGACCGGCTCGGGGTGGCGTACCGGATCAGCGACCGCGGTTGACCGCGCTGATCTCGTCCTGGAGCCGGGCCCGGACCCCGGAGCGGGCGTCCCGCGGCGCGGCCGCCGTGGCCTGGGCCGGCTCGCCCGCCGGGCCCGGCACCGGGAACACCTGGTGCTCCCCGGGCAGCGGGACGCCGGGGCAGACGGTGGCCGCGGGCCGCGCGGTGCCGAGGAAGAAGCCGTTCACCAGATCGTCCACACAGGAATTGCCGCTGACGGCGTACTGACCGTGGAAGGGCGATTCCGCCACCGAGATCATCGGGATGCCGGCCGCCCGCGCCGCCGCCTCGGCCTGTTCGTAGCCGGTCTGCGGGTCGAACTCGCCCTGGACGACGAGGATGTTCTTCGCGGCGCGCGGCGAGAGCTTCGGCAGCTCGTGCCGGGGCTGGTCGGACCAGAAACCGCACGCCTCGCTGAGGCCGTAGGCCCAGCCGAACAGCGGGTAGGCCGGCCCCTGCAGGTCGCTGAGCAGCTTGTACCAGCCGGCCGTCCGCGTCGGCTGGTCCCCGCACGCCACGGCCAGCCGGGTGCCGGGGACGTCGGCGTAGTCGGGCTCCGGCGGGTCCGCCGCCACGTCGGCGGCGGTCAGCCGGTCCGCGGAACGGCCGAAGACGGCCCGCGAGGCCCGGTCGAGGTCGTCGCGCAGCGCGGCGGGCGGCGGGGTGGTCTTGCCGTCGAGCGCCGCCGCGCCCTTCGTGAGGACCAGCGCGCCCACCAGCCACTGCCGCGTGCTGCCGTTGCCGACGAAGACCTGGTCGAAGACGTCGGGCGGGACGCCCCGGGACTTGAAGAAGGTCCGCAGCCGCTCCCACTTCGCCCGGACCTCCCCGGCGGTCTTGCCGAGCTGGTCGGGGAACCGGCGGGCCAGCCACGGCGCGTAGACGCGGTCGAACTGGCGCTGGTCGATCTTCGGGAACGCCTCGAACGCGGCCTGGAGGCGGCCTTCGAAGTTCACGCTGGAGTCGAGGACCATCTTCCCGGCGCGGTCCGGGAACAGCGACGCGTACTTCGCCCCGAGCCAGGTCCCGTAGGAAAAACCGAGGTAGTTCAGCTTCTCGTCGCCCAGCAGGGCGCGGATGAGGTCCATGTCGTGCGCGGTCTGCCAGGTGGTGATGAACGGCGCGAGCGCGTCGCTCTGGCACGCCTCGGCCAGCACCCGCGGCGTGCGCTGGTGCTGCGCGATGCTGTCCGCCGAGCGGTCGCGGGCGTCGAGGTCGTCCTCCTGGGGCAGCCGCCCCAGCGGCACCCGGCACACGTACCCGGGGTCTTCGCCGCCTTCCTGCCCGGTGCCGCGGGGGTCCATGCCGACGATGTCGTAGCGCTCGTTCACCCCGGGCTCCAGGCCGGCCAGCGCGCCCGCGAGCGACGTGCCCCGCCCGCCGGGGCCGCCCGGGTTGATCAGGATCGCGCCCTGCCGGGCGCCGGTGGCCGGCACGCGGCTGATCGCCACCTGCAGGTCGACGCTGGCCGCCGGGGCCGCCCAGTCCCGCGGGACGGTGATCCGCGCGCACTGGGCCGGCCGGGGCTGGCTCCGCTGCTTGAACGGGCAGGCGCCCCAGGCGACTTCCTGGCTCCGGTACGGCGCGAGCGGGTCGGGCGTCGTCGCGGCGGCGGGCGCCGTGGCCGCCACCAGGACCGAGACCACCACCGCCAGCCCTGCTCGGGACGTTCGCACCGCAGTCTTCCTTCCTCGCACACCGGCCGGGCGTGATCCAATCACAGCCCGTGGGACAGTGGCAGCGCAAAGTCGCGGCTCGCCGCGTGGATTCCTTCGATCCGGTGAACGCTTCGGCGCACGTCAGGTGCGGTACGGGCCGTGGTTGCCCAGATCGGGGGCCACCCGCGGGTGCGGGCCGTCCTGGCCGGGCACCGGGGTGACGCTGGTGCGCCGCGCCGGGTCCGTCGCCACCGGCTCGACGACCACCTCGGTGGCCGGCCGGAGGTAGGTCTCGGTCACCGGGCGCTCGGTCTCGCGCTCCTGGAAGTGCTCCTCGACGATCCGGTCCTGGCGGCGCCGGGAGAGGACGGCCAGCGTCAGCACGTGGGCCACGGCCATCAGCAGCAGGAAGATGCCGAGGCGGCCGACCAGCGCGGCCGTCGAACCCGACCACTGCGGGCCGACCACCGAGAGCAGGGCGAGCACGCCGAAGGAAACGAGGTGGAAGACGGTCACCACCATCCACGCCATCGACCCGGTGCCCTCACCGCCGTCCGGCCCGCTCAGGTAGCGCCGTCCGCCGCGGTAGAGGACCTGGCCGTCGGCCACCACGATGACCAGGCCGATGATCAGGAACCCGGTGAGGTCGTTGTCGGGCATGCGTCTCCTCCTCGTTTTCCGGCGGGGTACCCGGCCCGGCCGGTCCCGGGCCGCGATTCACCGCAACGAGCGAACGACCGGCTCACACGGGGAATTCTTTCCGGCCGCCGGACGTCTGAGGTGGCGTGAAGAAGATTGGCTTCCTCTCGTTCGGCCACTGGTCGGCGGGGGCGCACTCCGAGACCAGGTCGGCCGCCGACTTCCTGCACCAGTCGATCGACCTGGCGGTCGCCGCCGAGGAGCTCGGCGTGGACGGTGCCTACTTCCGCGTGCACCACTTCGCGCGGCAGGCGGCCAGCCCGTTCCCGCTGCTGGCGGCGATCGGCGCGCGGACGTCGAAGATCGAGATCGGCACTGGCGTGATCGACATGCGCTACGAGAACCCGCTGTACATGATCGAGGACGCGGGCGCCGCCGACCTCATCTCCGGCGGCCGGCTCCAGCTCGGCATCAGCCGGGGATCCCCCGAGCAGGTGATCGACGGCTGGCGGTACTTCGGCTACGCCCCCGGCGAGGGCGAGACGGACGCCGACATGGCCCGGCAGCACACCGAGGTGTTCCTCAAGCTCCTGGAGGGCGAGGGATTCGCGCAGCCGAACCCGCGGCCGATGTTCGCCAACCCGCCGGGCCTGCTGCGGCTCGAGCCGCACTCCGAAGGCCTGCGCGAGCGCATCTGGTGGGGCTCCGGCTCGAACGCGACGAGCGTCTGGGCGGCAAAGCTGGGCATGAACCTGCAGAGCTCCACGCTCAAGGACGACGAGACGGGCGAGCCGCTGCACGTCCAGCAGCGCAAGCAGATCGAGGCCTACCGCGAGGCGTGGACCGAAGCCGGTCACGAGCGCGAGCCGCGGGTTTCGGTCAGCCGCAGCATCTTCGCGCTGACGAACGACACCGACCGCGCGTACTTCGGCCGCGACCGCAGCTCGCGCGACCAGGTCGGCATGATCGACGAGAACACCCGGGCGATCTTCGGCCGCTCCTACGCCGGCGAACCCGACGAGCTCGTGCGGCAGCTCAAGGAGGACGAAGCCATCCAGGCCGCGGACACCCTGCTGCTCACCATCCCGAACCAGCTCGGCGTCGAGTACAACGCGCACGTGCTGGAGAACATCGTCACGCACGTGGCCCCGGAGCTGGGCTGGCGCTGACCGGTGGCGGTCCGGTGGCGGCCGGGCCGCACTCGGTTCAGCCGTGGCTGACCTTCAGTCCGTAGAACGCCACCCGGGCGCCCTTCGTCGTGCTGTCCGAAGAGGACTGGTTGTACGAACCGGCCTTGAAGTACTGCTTGTACGGCTTGAACGACGACGGGATGCCGTAGTGCGTCGTGGTGCCGTTGACCGTGAGGTCGATGGTGTTGCCGCCGGAGATGCCGATCGTGTACGTCCACGTCTTGCCGATCGACACGTGGCCGACGGTGTGCGCGGTCTGGCCGCCGTCGGGGGAGTTCTCCGTGCCGAGCACGATGTCCCCGCTCGCCCGGTAGTACAGCTCCAGCAGCGGTTTCGTCGATGAGCCGCCGGTGCCGAGGTGCACCTGGCCGACGCACACGTTCGACGTCACGGACACCACGCGCAGGGTCGCGCTGAGCTTGTGGGAGCCGCTCAGCGACCAGTCCGCGGCGGAACCGTCGCGGTTCATCTCGCGCAGCTCCGAGCGCGCGTAGTTCGAATTCGGCGTGGTGACGCCCTTTTCCGGCGCCCAGAAGGTCATCGCGCCGTCCCGGGTGTCGGTGTAGAAGTAGCTGTCCTGGAAGCCGTCCGGCCCCTGCAGGCGGGACGAGGAGATGGTCGTCGGCTTGCCCGGCGAGCCGACCGGCTCCTGCAGCTGCCAGATCGAGAGGTCGAAGTTGCCGCCCGGCGCCACGGACGGGTCCGCGGCCAGTGCGGGGGCCGCGGTCGCCGCGGCCAGTGCGGGGATCGCGAGGAGGACGAGCAGGGCACGCACGCGCATCGAGGGTGTCCTTTCACGGTAACTGGTCTGGACAACCCGGCGGCGTGGACCCACGGTAGGACGGCGATCACCCGTTGTCAAGATCGCCGCGAAGCCGAACGGGCCCGGCCGAGGCTCGGCCGGGCCCGTTCGGGGGTGAAACTCAGGCGAGGTCGAAGCGGTCGAGCTCCATGACCTTCGTCCACGCGGCGACGAAGTCGGCCACGAACTTCTCGCGGGCGTCGTCGCTGGCGTAGACCTCGGCCAGCGCCCGCAGCTGCGAGTTCGAACCGAAGACGAGGTCGACCGCGGTGGCGGTCCACTTCACCTCGTCGGTCGTCACGTCGCGGATCTCGTAGACGTTCTCCGCCGACTCCGACGCCTTCCACTTGGTGCCCGGCGCGAGGAGGTTGGCGAAGAAGTCGTTGGTGAGCACGCCCGGCTGGTCGGTGAGGACACCGTGCGCGGCACCGCCGTGGTTGGTGCCGAGCGAGCGCAGGCCGCCGACCAGGACCGTCATCTCGGGCGCGGACAGGCCGAGCAGGTAGGCGCGCTCGACGAGCAGCGTCTCCGGCTGCAGCTTCTCGCCGGCCCGCAGGTAGTTGCGGAAACCGTCGGCCCGCGGCTCGAGGACCTTGAACGAGTCGACGTCGGTCTGCTCCTGCGAGGCGTCGGTGCGGCCCGGGTGGAACGGCACGGTCGTCTCGACGCCCGCGTCGCGCGCGGCCTTCTCGACGGCGGCCGAACCGGCCAGCACGATGAGGTCCGCGAGCGAGATCTGCGCGCCGCCGGCCTCGTTGAACTCGCGCCGGACGCCCTCGAGGACCTCCAGGACCTTGCCGAGCTGCTCGGGCTGGTTGACCTCCCAGTTGCGCTGCGGCTCCAGGCGGATCCGGGCGCCGTTCGCGCCACCGCGCTTGTCGGTGGAGCGGAAGCTCGCGGCCGACGCCCACGCGGTCGAAACCAGCTCGGAGACCGAAAGGCCGGACTCCAGGACCTTCGCCTTGAGGGCGGCGATGTCGGCGTCGCCGACGAGGTCGCCCTCGACGGCCGGGACCGGGTCCTGCCACAGCTGCGGCTCGGCGACCCACGGGCCGAGGAAGCGGCTGACCGGGCCCATGTCGCGGTGCAGCAGCTTGTACCAGGCCTTGGCGAAGGCCAGCGCGAACTCGTCCGGGTTCTCCAGGAAGCGGCGCGAAATCGGGCCGTAGACCGGGTCGAAGCGCAGCGACAGGTCCGTCGTGAGCATCGTCGGCTTGTGCTTCTTGTTCGGGTCGTACGGGTCCGGGATGATCTCCGGCGCGTCCTTGGCGACGTACTGCTTGGCGCCGCCGGGGCTCGTGGTGAGCTCCCATTCGTAGCCGAACAGGATCTCGAAGAAGCGGTTGCTCCACTGGGTCGGCTTGTCGGTCCAGGTGACCTCGAGGCCGCTGGTGATCGTGTCCGGGCCCTTGCCGGTGCCGTGCGTGCTCAGCCAGCCGAGGCCCTGCGCCTCCAGGTCCGCGCCCTCCGGCTCCGGGCCGACGTGGTCGTCGGCGACGCCGGCGCCGTGGGTCTTGCCGAAGGTGTGGCCGCCGGCGATGAGGGCGACGGTCTCCTCGTCGTTCATCGCCATCCGGGCGAAGGTCTCGCGGATGAAGTGGGCCGCCGCCTCGAAGTCCGCGCTGCCGCGGGGACCCTCGGGGTTGACGTAGATGAGGCCCATCTCGGTCGCGCCCACCTCGGGCGCCATCTCCGAGTCGCTGACGTAGCGCTCGTCACCCAGCCAGTCGTCCTCCGGGCCCCAGATGATCTCCTCGGGCTCCCAGACGTCGACGCGGCCGAAGCCGAAGCCGAAGGTCTTGAAGCCCATCGACTCCAGGGCGACGTTGCCGGCGAGCACGAGCAGGTCGGCCCACGAGATCTTCTGGCCGTACTTCTGCTTGACCGGCCACAGCAGACGGCGGGCCTTGTCGAGGTTGGCGTTGTCGGGCCAGCTGTTGAGCGGGGCGAAGCGCTGGTTGCCGTCCCCGGCGCCACCGCGGCCGTCATGGATGCGGTAGGTGCCCGCGGCGTGCCAGCTCATCCGGATCATCAGGCCGCCGTAGTGGCCGAAGTCGGCGGGCCACCAGTCCTGCGAGGTGGTGAGCACCTCGGTGATGTCCCGCTTGAGGGCCTCGACGTCGAGCTTCGCGAATTCCTTGGCGTAGCTGAAGTTCTCGCCGAGCGGGTTGCCCTTGGCCGAGTGCGCGTGCAGCACGGACAGGTCGAGCTGGTTCGGCCACCAGTCCTTGTTGGTGCGCGGACGGCCGCCCGTCTTCGGCTTCGGGGAGTCGATCGCCGGGTTTTCGCTCTCGCTGCCGTGCGACGTCACCGAGTCGTGCGCGACCGGGCAACCGGCCGCCGCCTTCTTGTCCACGCCCTGCGCGCTGGACGGGGTGTCCTGGGTGGAGCTCATTTACTTCCTTCCGGGAGCGGCGAATCATTTCGGGGACGGGCGGCCGCGCAGTCGGGGCAGGTGCCCCAGTAGACGACCTCCGCCTGGTCGATCACGAAACCGTGGTCGTCCGAGGCGGTGAGACAGGGGGTGTGGCCGACGGCGCAGTCGACGTCGGCTATCGCCCCGCACGAACGGCACACGACGTGGTGGTGGTTGTCACCCACCCGCGCTTCGTAGCGGGCGTTCGCACCGGCCGGCTGGATGCGCCGGATCAGCCCGGTGTCGGTGAGCGCCCGCAGCACGTCGTAGATCGTCTGGTGCGAAACCGTGGGGTGCTCGGCGCGCACCAGGTCGATCACCGTCTCGGTGTCGACGTGCGGATGATCGCGCAACGCGGCGAGCACGGCCAGCCGGGGCCTGGTGACCCGCAGCGAGACCGCCCGCAGCTGTGCTTCGAAGTCCGACATCACCGGCGACCCTAGGACCTTTTCTGGAATGGGTCAAGTTTTCGTCTCCGCCGAGTGGCCCAGCCGGGGTTCACGCTGCGTCAGCGGCATGGCTAGAGTCCCGGGCATGCCGGACACGCAGTACGAAGACCTCCTCCGCCACGTCCTCGACACGGGCGCCCGCAAGGGCGACCGTACCGGCACGGGCACGAGGTCGATCTTCGGGCACCAGCTGCGGTACCGCCTGTCCGAGGGTTTTCCCCTGATCACCACGAAGAAAGTCCACTTCCGCTCGATCGCCTACGAGCTGCTGTGGTTCCTGCGCGGCGACGCGAACGTGTCGTGGCTGCGGGAGCACGGCGTGACGATCTGGGACGAGTGGGCGGACGGCGACGGTGACCTCGGCCCGGTCTACGGCGTGCAGTGGCGCTCGTGGCCGACCCCGGACGGCGGACACGTCGACCAGATCGCCGACGTCCTGCGCACGCTGCGTGAGAACCCCGACTCGCGGCGGATCATCGTCTCCGCGTGGAACGTCGCCGACATCCCGCGCATGGCGCTGCCGCCGTGCCACGCGTTCTTCCAGTTCTACGTCGCCGGCGGCGAGCTGTCCTGCCAGCTGTACCAGCGCAGCGCGGACCTGTTCCTCGGCGTGCCGTTCAACATCGCCAGCTACGCGCTGCTGACGCACATGATCGCCGCCCAGGTCGGGCTCGGGGTCGGCGACTTCGTCTGGACCGGCGGGGACTGCCACATCTACGACAACCACGTCGACCAGGTCCGCACGCAGCTGGCCCGCCCGGCGCGGCCGTTCCCCACGCTGAGCCTGAAGCCGGCCGACAGCCTGTTCGACTACACCTACGAGCACTTCTCGGTCGAGGGCTACGACCCGCACCCGGGCATCAAGGCGCCGGTGGCGGTGTGATCGGGCTGATCTGGGCCCAGTCCGCGAACGGCGTCATCGGGCGCGACGGCGCGCTGCCGTGGCACCTGCCGGAGGACCTCAAGCACTTCCGCGCGACGACCGCGGGGGCGGCGGTGCTGATGGGCCGCCGCACATGGGAGTCGCTGCCGCCGCGGTTCCGCCCGCTGCCGGGGCGCCGCAACCTGGTGCTGTCCCGGACGCCGCAGGACAGCGTCGAGACGTTCGCAGACCTGCCTTCGGCGCTCGCCGCGGAGGCGGGGGACCTGTGGGTGATCGGCGGGGCGGCGGTGTACCGGGCGGCGCTGCCGTTCGCCGACCGGATCGTGGTCACGGAGATCCGTGAGCCCTTCGAAGGGGACACGTACGCCCCCGACGTCGGGCGCCCGGCGGATGCCGTCTCGGACTGGCACGAGTCCTCGACCGGCCTCCACTACCGCTTCCTGACCTGGTCCTGAACGCCACTTTCACGTGAAAGTGCCGACGTGGGGCCGCCACTTTCACGTGAAAGTGCCCACGTGGGGCCGCCACTTTCACGTGAAAGTGGCGCGCGTCGGGTCGTTGCGCTCTTCGGGGTCGGCGCTATACGGTTGGCCAACTAGAACACGTTACAGTTCTAGTGGCCGGTCGTAGCGAGGAGCGGACATGGCGAAAAGGGCGGCGCGCGGCGACGAGGCCGATTACGTCGTCGTCGGATCGGGCAGCTCGGGCGCGGCCGTCGCGGGGCGGCTGGCCCAGGCCGGGGCCAGCGTGATCGTCCTGGAAGCCGGGAAGAGCGACAAGCAGCTCCTGGTGACGAAACCCGGGCTCGTCGGGCCGATGCACGCCGTGCCACAGCTCAAGAAGCCCCTCGACTGGGGCTTCTACGGCGTTCCGCAGAAACACGTTCTCGATCGGCGGATGCCGGTGCCGCGCGGGCGGGTCGTCGGCGGCTCCAGCTCCATCAACGGCATGGTCTACGTCCGCGGCAACCGCGCCAACTTCGACTCCTGGGCCGCCGAGGGCAACACCGGCTGGGACGCCGACAGCGTCAACGCCGCCTACAAGCGCATGGAGGACTTCGAAGACGGCGAGAACGCCTTCCGCGGCGCAGGCGGCCCCATCCGGGTCACGCGCGCGAAGAACCCGCAAGAGGGGTCGCTGCAGTTCATCGACGCCACCTCCGACGCCCTCGGCTGCAAGGTCCTCGACGACTACAACGCCGAGTCCCAGGAAGGCGTCAGCCGGATGCAGCAGAACGCCGCCGACGGCCTGCGCTACAGCGCCTCGCGCGGCTACCTCCACCACCTCGCGCCCCCGACGCTGCAGCTGCAGGACCGGGTGCTGGTCGAAAGGGTGCTCATCGAGAACGGCCGCGCGGTCGGTGTCGAAGTGCTCGACCGCGGTCGGCGGCGCACCATCCGCGCCGGCAAGGAGGTCATCCTCTCCGCCGGCGTCATCGGCTCCGCGCAGCTGCTCATGCTGTCCGGCGTCGGCCACGCCGAGCACCTGAGGGAACACGGCATCGACGTCGTCGCGGACCTGCCGGTCGGCGACAACATGCACGACCACATGTTCCACGCGCTGACGTTCCACGTGTCGACCAGCAAGAACAAGGGCACGGCACCGTACTTCGCCCGCGGGCTGGCCCGGGAGCTGCTGCGGCCCGGCACCACGTTCCTGGCGAACTCGGTCTTCGAGGCGGTCGCGTTCCTGCGGACCTCGCAGGCCGGGGCGATCCCCGACCTGCAGCTGCACCTGCTGCCGTGGGCGTACGTCTCGCCCAACCAGGACGCGCCGATCCGGCACGACGTCGACAAGCGCCCCGCGCTCACCGTCCTGACCACGCTGATCTACCCCAAGAGCCGCGGCACGCTGCGGCTCGCCTCGGCCGATCCCGCCGCGGCGCCGGTCATCGACTTCCAGTACCTGTCCGACCCCGCTGACCTCGAGCTGCTCGGCGAAGGCTCGGAGATGGTGCGCGAGATCTTCGCGTCCAAGGCGTTCAAGGGCGCGGTCAAGGAAGAGATCCACCCGGGCAAGGACCTCAAGGGCCAGGCCCTGCGCGACGCGATCCTCAACCGCGCGACGTCGGTCTACCACGGCGTCGGCACCTGCCGGATGGGCGTCGACGAGCTCGCCGTCGTCGAGCCCGACCTGCGCGTGCGGGGTGTCGAGGGCCTGCGGGTCTGCGACGCCTCGATCATGCCGTCGATCACCGGCGGCAACACCAACGCGCCCTGCATCATGATCGGGGAAATGGGCGCCCAGCTCGTCCTCGGGAGCCGGTCATGACCGTCACGCCGCTCGAACTCACCCGTCCCGCGTCCGTCACCGACGCCTTCCTGGAGCAGCTGGTCGCCCGGGTGCCCGGTTCGTCCGGCGCGACCTGGAAGCTCACCGAGGTCTACACCGGCGACGTGCTCGTCGAGCTGCCGCAGTCGACGACCGAGGACATCGAGCGCGCGTTCGCCGTCGCGCGCGAGGCCCAGCGGAAGTGGGCGGCGACGCCGGTCAAGCACCGGCTGGCGGTGTTCAAGCGGGCGCACGCGCTGTTCGTCGAGCACGCGCGGACCGTCGCCGACCTCATCCAGGTCGAGAGCGGCAAGAACCGGCGGATGGCGATCGAGGAGACCTGCGACCCGCCGATGGTGATGAGCCACTACCTGAAGCGGGCGGCCCGCTTGCTCGCGCCCACCAAGCGCGGCGGCCCGGTGCCGCTGCTGACGAACTCGACCGAGGTCCGGCTGCCCAAGGGCGTCGTCGGCATCATCGCGCCGTGGAACTTCCCGTTCGCCACCGGCGTTTCCGACGCCGTGCCGGCGCTGATGGCCGGCAACGCGGTCGTGCTCAAGCCCGACAACAAGACGGCGCTCTCGCCGCTCTACGGCGTGCGGCTGCTGGAGGAAGCGGGCCTGCCGCCGGGCCTGTTCCAGGTGGTGTGCGGGGAGGGTCCCGACGTCGGCCCGGCGCTGATCGACCGCGCCGACTACGTGATGTTCACCGGTTCGACGGCCACCGGCCGGGTGATCGGCGAGCGGGCGGGCCGCAACCTCATCGGCTGCTGCCTCGAGCTCGGCGGCAAGAACCCGATGATCGTGCTGGAGGACGCCGACATCGCGGAGGCCGTCCGGGGCGCCGTCTTCGGCGCGTTCGGCAACACGGGCCAGATCTGCATGCACATCGAGCGGATCTACCTGCCGGAGTCCCGGTACGAGGAGTTCAAGACGGCCTTCGTGGCGGCGGCTTCGGCCCTCGACGTCCGCGCCGCGTACGACTTCGGCCCGGACATGGGCTCCCTGGTCTCGGTCGACCACCTGCGCCGCGTCAAGTCCCATGTGGACGACGCGGTGGCCAAGGGCGCCACGGTGCTGTGCGGCGGCAGGCCCCGCCCCGACCTCGGCCCGGCCTTCTTCGAGCCGACGATCCTCGAAGGCGTCACCGCGGACATGCTGTGCGGCGTGACCGAGACGTTCGGCCCGGTGGTGGCGCTGCACAGGTACCGCACGGTCGACGAAGCGGTGGCGCTGGCCAACGACACCGACTACGGCCTGAACGCCTCGGTCTGGAGCACCGACGTCACCGCGGCCCGTGCGCTGGCGGCCCGGATCGAGTCCGGCAACGTCAACGTCAACGACGTCCTCGCGACCGCGTACGCGGCGAAGGGGACGCCGTCCGGCGGGGTGAAGAACTCCGGCGTCGGGGCGCGGCACGGCGACCAGGGGCTGCTCAAGTACACGGACGTGCAGAACCTGGCCGTGCTGAAGAAGCAGGTGATGGGGCCGCGGCCGGGGCAGGGGTACGAGAAGTACGTCGAAAGCATGCTCTCCGGGCTGAAGCTGATGCGGAAGCTGCGGATCCGGTAGCTCAGCCGTCGACGAGCAGGCCTCGCAACGGTCCCTGCAACCGGGCCACGCGGCGGGAAACGCCCGGCAGCATGACCAGCCGGTGGGTCCGCTGCTCACCGCGGCGTTCCCGCTCGGCCTGCTCCGCGGCCAGCGGCCGCCACAGGGTGTCCACGATGTCGGCCGGCTCCCGGTCCGCCAGCTCCGCCACCGGACGCCCGAGGTGCTCGGCCCACAGCCGCAGCCGGGTCGCGCGGACCACCTCCGGGTCGTCGGTGGCGATGTTGACCTCGGTGTCGTTGAACAGCGAGTGCTCGTTCAGGTTCGCCGAGCCCACCGTCAGCCACGAGTCGTCGACGATGCCGAGCTTCGCGTGGACGTACACCGGGGCCGCCGAGTCGCCGTCGTGGGCGCTGATCGTGGTGGCCAGCAAGCGGTGGTGGCCGTCGTCGGCGTCGAGCAGCCTGCCCAGCTGGCCGCGGGTGGTGTCGGAGCCGTTGCTCGGCTTGCGCGGCAGCAGCAGGACCACGCGGAACTCGTCGGCCGGTGGGTGGCGGAGCTTGTCGAGCAGCACTTCGGCGATCTCCGGCGACCACAGGAACTGGTTCTCCAGGTAGATCAGCCGCTGCGCCGAGCGCAGGGCGCGCAGGTAGCCGTCGAGGACGGTGAACTCGCCTTTCGGCAGGAAGCCGTAGGTGTCGTTCGGCACGGTGCGCAGCAGCTGGACGCGGCTGCCGCCCACCGGCGACGGCACCGCCGGCTGCGGCAGGTCCTCGCCGGCCACCTCGACCCACCGCCGCCGGAAGTGGTCGGCGACGTCGGCGACGACCGGGCCGTCGAGCCGCGCCATCAGGTCGTGCCACCCGATCGGCCGCGGCGGGTGGTCCGGGCTGTCGTGCCGGTCGCCTTCCAGCGCGGTCAGGTCGACCCCGCCGACGAACGCGACCGCGTCGTCGACGATCACCAGCTTCTCGTGGTGGCAGTGCATGGTCCGCTCGCGGGAGTCCAGCACGCAGCGCACGTCCGTGCCCTCGGTGAACTTCCGCCGTTCGGACCGCGCCAGCTTCCGCGACGGCTGGAACGCGGGAAAGGGCGGCCCGGCCCACAGCAGGACGCGAACCTCGACGCCGCGCCCGGCGACCTCGGCCAGCAGCTCGCGCAGGGTGGGCGAGCCGGGCTCCCGCGTCAGCCGGAAGTCCGCGCTGGCGTGCCAGTTCGCGATGTGCACGTGCGACTTCGCCCGCCGGATGGCCTCGGCGACGGCGGGCAGCGACTCCTCCCCGTCGATCAGCACCTCGACGCGGTTGCCCTCCCGGACGGGAGCCCGCCCGCCGAGCGGGTCGTCCGCACCGTCCGGTTCGAGCACGGCACCCCAGCCGAGCCGGTGCAGCCGCCGCCGGTGGTGGGCACACAGGAGGCCCTCCAGTCCGTCGCCCAGCCGCTCGTCCACCTTGTCCAAGAAGGAGTGAAAGCTGTTCACCCGTCCCATATCACTACAGATCGGCCCGGCTCGCCGTGCAGTGACGCTGCGTCAGAGGTCGAGCACCAGCCGCGGGGAGCAGGAGCGCGACACGCAGAGCATCATGACCTCGTTCTCCGCCCGCTCGTCCGCGGTCAGCACCGCGTCGCGGTGGTCCGGCTCACCGCCGAGCACTCCCGTCTCGCAAGTCCCGCACGTGCCCTCCCGGCACGACGACAGCACCGGGATCCCCGCGTCCTCGACCACCTCCAGGATCGACCGGTCCGCGGGCACCGGCAGCACCCGGCCCGAACCGGCGAGCTCCACCTCGAACGCCGTGCGCGGACCCTCGTCCGGGAGCGGGCTGAAGCGCTCGACGTGCAGGTCCTCCGGGCCGAGCGCCTCGACCGCGGCCAGCAGCGGTTCCGGGCCGCAGCAGTACACCGCCGTCCCCGGGTGTGCGCCGGCCAGGAGCGCCGGCAGGTCGAGCAGGCCGTGTTCGTCCTGGGGGCGGAACGTCACGCGGTCGCCGTGTCGGGCCAGGTCGTCGGTGAACGCCATCGACGCGCGCGTGCGGCCGCCGTACACCAGGCGCCATTCGCGGCCGGTCGCCGCGACCCGGTCGAGCATCGGCAGGATCGGCGTGATGCCGATGCCGCCCGCGATGAACAGATAGCTCTCGGCGTCCACCAGCGCGAAGTGGTTGCGCGGGCCGTCCACGACGAGACGGTCGCCGGGGCTCAGCTTGTCGTGGACGTACGCCGAGCCGCCGCGGCCGCCGGGCTCCCGCAGCACCGCCACCCGGTACGCCGCCGCCTCCGAGGGGTCGCCGCACAGCGAGTACTGCCGCACGACGTCGTCCGGCAGCCGGAGGTCGATGTGCGCTCCCGGCTCCCACGGCGGCAGCGGCTCGCCGCCGGGGGCGCGGAGGGTGAGCGTCACGACGCCGTCGGCCGCCTTTTCCTTGCGGGCCACCAGCAGTTCGAGGGTCATCAGTGTCCTTCGGGGTGGGCGAGCAGCCAGTCCCACAGCCGCACGGGGTCGTCGAACTCGCGCTCGGCGCTGCAGTGGCAGACCGCGCGGAGCCGGTCGGTGCCGAGCACCCAGTGGATCCGGTGGACGCGGTCGCCGGTCAGCATCGGCCGGTTCACGGGGTGGCCAGCCGCTGCAGCATCCGGCGGGCCGCGAGGCCGCCGGTGTCGATGTTGATCGACAGCTCCTGGTACCCGTCCGGTTCGGTGGCGATCACCCGCTCGAGCACGTCGAGGGCTTCGACGTCCTGCAGCACCACCGTGCGGTTGTTCTCCGCCAGGAACGCCGAAACGCCTTCGTCGTCGAGCGCGAAGTCCCGCGCCACCGCCCAGAAGTCGTGCGTCGAGTGCTCGGTCTCGGGCGTGATCGCGTAGACGACCTCGACGTGGAAGGCGTCCGGGTCGCTGCCGTCCGGGTTCGGCGCGGACCCGACCGGCGCGATGCGGCTGTGCAGCTTGTACAGGCACGGCGGCGTGTACTCGATGTCCTGCCAGCGGGTGATCCGGCCCTCGAGACCGGTCGACTTGGCGTAGAAGGGCGGGCACGCCGCGTCGGCCATGTGCCGCGAGACGTAGACGATGCCGGCCTCCTCGTCGACCTCGGTGGTGATCGGCGTTTCGGCGACCTCCGGGGTGCCGATGTAGCCGCCGTGCAGGTAGGTCTCGTGGGACAGGTCCAGCAGGTTGTCCACCAGCAGCGAGTAGCGCGCCTTGAGCGGTTCCCTCCCGCGGACCGTGGTGTAGTCCGGCGAGTCGAGCCAGGGCGCCCGCGGGATCGCGGCCGCGTCGGCCTTCGCCGGGTCGCCGATGAACACCCAGACGAAGGAGTCCTGCTCCACCAGCGGGTAGCGCGTCAGCCGCGCGGTCCGGGGCACCCGCGTCTGCCCGGGCACGGCCACGCACTTGCCGTCCACGCCGTAGGTGAACCCGTGGTAGCCGCAGACGACCTGGTCGTCGACCAGCCGCGAAGGCGCCTGCGACAACGGGAACCGCCGGTGCACGCACCGGTCGGCCATCGCGGTGAGGCTGCCGTCGCGGGTCCGCCAGAACAGGATGGGCTCGCCGCAGATGGTGCGGCTGAACAGCTCCCGGCCGATCTCGGAGCCGTAGGCGGCGACGTACCACTGGTCGCGGGGGATGGCGCTCATCGGGTCGTCCTTTCGTGGTGGGCCGGGTCACAGCCTGCGGGACCGGCCCGGACACCACGAAGGGCTATTTCATAAGACGGAAAGCGCGCGGGAGATCGCCCGGGCGCTGGTCATCACCAGGGGAGCGAGGGCGTGCGGTGCGACGCTGCCGTACCGCACCACGAGCGACACGGCGGCGGCGACCCGGCCGTGCGCGTCGTGGATCGGCGCGCCGACCGAGAGCGCGTCGAGCGTCACCTGCCGCTCGCTGATGGAGAACCCGTGCGTGCGCACGTCGGCCAGCATGTGCCGCAGCCGATCCGGGTCGGTCACCGTTTCGGCGGTGTACCGCTCGATCGGGCCGCCGAGCACCTCCTCCTGCACCTCGGCGGGAGCGTGGGCGAGCAGGACGAGTCCGACACCCGTCGCGGTCAGGGCGAACCGGCCGCCGACGCGGGTCAGGACCGGCACCGCCCCGGTGCCGGCGATCCGCTCGATGTACACCACCTCGGTGCCCTCGCGGACGGCGAGCTGGACGTTCTCGCGGGTGATCTGCGAGAGGTCCTCCAGGAACGGCAGGGCGAGTTCCCGCAGGCCGAGGCCCCGCGGAGCGAGCGAGCCCAGCTCCCACAGCCGCAGCCCGACGCGGTAGACGCCGTCCTCGTCGCGCTCCAGGGCGCCCCACGCGCAGAACTCGCGCAGCAGCCGGTGCGCGGTCGCGGCCGGCAGCCCGGTCCGGCGGGCCACCTCGCTCAGCCGCAGCGCCGGCCGGTCCGGCGAGAACGCCTCGAGCACCCGCAGCGCGCGGCCCAGCACCGGCCCGGTGGCGCCGGGCACGCGACCTCGGTGCGGCACGGCGACCTCCGGCGGGGACGGCTCAGAGGTCCACTATGCCGCGCGCCGCCCGGCGCGCGGCCGTGGCGTCCCGGCGTTCCTCGAATCGGGACGCCTGCGTGTCGAGCCCCTTGAGGAAGGTGGCCAGCTCCTCGCGGGCCGCCTCGCCGACCGGGCCGAGGCCGGTGAGGTCGAAGACCTTCCAGTACCGCAGCAGCGGCTGGACGACGTCGTCGTGGTGGATGCGCAGGTCGTAGATGCCGGCCTTGGCCATCAGCGCCGCCTTGCGCTGGAAGCTCGGGATCACCGCGCCCGGCATGGCGAAGTTCAGCACCTCGTCGGTGATCGCGCGCATCATCGCGTCGGGCGAGATCTCCAGCGACGCCTTGACGAGGTTGCGGTAGAAGACCATGTGCAGGTTCTCGTCCGTGGACACCCGGGCCAGCAGCTTCTCCGCCAAGGGATCCTGGGTGTAGCGGCCGGTGTTGCGGTGCGAGAGCCGGGTGGCCAGCTCCTGGAACGAGACGTACGCGCAGACGTTGAGCAGCGGCTTGTCGCCGGTGTCGTAGCCGGCCTGCATGGTCTCCATCCGCATCCGCTCGAGCTCGACGGGGTCGACGGCGCGGGTGACCAGCAGGTAGTCGCGGATGCAGATGCCGTGGCGGCCCTCTTCGGCCGTCCACCGGTGCACCCACGTGCCCCACGCGCCGTCGCGGCCGAACGCCCGCTCGATCTCGCGGTGGTAGCTGGGCAGGTTGTCCTCGGTGAGCAGGTTGACTTCGAGGGCGGTCCGCGCGATCGGGCTCACCTTCGACTGCTCCGGGTCCCACGCCTCCCCGCCCAGTTCCGCGAAGTCGCGTCCCTGGCTCCAGGGCACGTATTCGTGCGGCATCCACTCCTGGGCGGCGGCGAGGTGGCGGTTGAGGTTCTCTTCGACCGTGCCTTCCAGTTCGTGCAGCAGGCGGGTGGTTTCGGGGACCGGCATGGGCAACGTCCTTCCGTACCTACGCGACCGTAACCTACGGTGCCGTAGGACACGACAACGGACGCGGTTGCCCGGAGGTTCCCCGAAACTCAGCCGGGTACCAGCTCGAAGACGTAATCCTTGAGGATCGGGCCGAAAAAGCTGTGCGAGGTGACCCGCACCACGGCCTGGCCCGGAACGCCGCGAGCCTGCGAGAGGACTTCGCACCGGGCGGCGGGATCGGCGGGAACGACCTTCGTGATCTTCGGCGAAGCACCGGCCGCCACCGGGACGGTGAACGACGGCGCGCCGGCGTCGAAGCCGCCGATAGTCCGGCCGCCGACCACGATGGCGATGGCCAGGGGACCGTTCGTGGGCACGGCCCGGCCGTTGAACTCCTGCCAATAGCGCACGCAGGTGTCGCGCCAGGCGCCCGCGTCGGCCTCGTGCGCCGCCAGCTTGGCCTTGACCTCGGCGAAGCGGCGGGCGTCGACGTGGGGTTCGAGCGCGTCCCAGGCCCGGCGCATCCACGAGACGTAGTGGACGCCCGTCTGGTAGCGGTACACCAGTTCGTCCCAGAAGATCCGCCCGCTGCGCAGCTTCCGGTCCCATGGCACGTGGTGGAACCACATCAGCAGGTTCTCGGGCACGGTCTCGATGTCGCCGTACCGGGCCGCGAGCACCGGGAAGTACTGCGCGGTGAAGCCGCTGCCGGTGGGGGAGCGGTCGTAGCCCAGCCCGGCGCTGTCGGCCTTGTTGTAGTACACCGGGCTCCAGTCGTCCCGTGCCAGCCGCTCGGCGGGGTTGGGGCCGTAGTGGTCGCTGGACCGGAACTGGTGCGCGACGCCGAGCGGGGTCTGGTAGCTCACCAGCGCTTCCCGCGAGCCCATCATCATCGCCACGATCGTCCGGACGGCGAAGTCGCGGTTGCTCCAGGTCAGCCGGACCCAGTCCTCGGCGATGCCGCGCGCGTCCAGGGTCCAGTCCCACGCCAGCCGGCCGAAGGCGTACAGGTTCGCCTGCGCGAAGTGGTGCCCGGTCAGGTTGCCGGCGTTGCCGAAGTTGGCCACGCCGACGATGGCGCTGTCCGGGTGGCCTTGGGCCGTGCCGTCGACCACGTGCCCCACCAGCCGCTTGGCCAGCAGCCGGCCGTCCGCGCCGGTGGCGTACGTGTCGGATTTCAGCACCTCTTCCCAGAGCGGGCCGAGGTAGCACAGCATCGTGTTCTGCCCGGTGTACTCCTGGGTGACCTGCAGTTCGATGGCCTGGTTGGTGTGTTCCATCCGGCCGAACAGCGGGTTGGCGGGTTCCCGCGCCTGGTAGTCGAGCGGGCCGTTCTTGGTCTGCAGGAACACGTTGCCGGCGAACCGGCCGATCGTGCCGTCGGGCTGGGGCTCGTCGTCGATGGGACCGAACTCCAGGTAGGCGCGCTTCAGCCGGTCCGCGTCCACGTCGGCGTTGTAGACGAAGGTGCGCCAGAAGATCCGCATCCCGAGGGGTGCCACCGCCGCCGCCATGCCGTTGGCGCCGTCCCCGTGGTCGTAGCCCAGGTCCTGCGGACCCGGCTGGCCCTCGGAGTTCGCCTTGACGGTGAAGCCCATGAAGTCGGGGATCGCCGCCTGCAGCATCCGGGCGCGGCGGGTCCACCAGTCCCGGAACTTGGCGCTGTAGGGATCCAGTTCCTCCCGGGTGAGGGTGTCGGGCGCGAACCGGGCGTCCGTCGGGGCCGCGTAGTTGATGGACACGGCCAGCCGGATGCCGTACGGGCGCAGCGCGTCCGCCAGCGCGGCTTCCTGCTCGATGGCGGCCGGGGTCAGGTAGAAGCTGTTGGCGTTGACGTTGTTGATCGTGATGCCGTTGATGCCGACCGACGCCATCGCCCGCGCCGCGACCAGGTACCGGTCGAGGATCACCGGCAGGTTCAGCGCGGCGGACGCGCCGGTGGCGGTGAAGTCGAAGATCGCCCCGTTCTCCCCGTCCAGCCCGCCGGTGCCCGTCGCGTTGTTCCCGGCGTAGAGGCGTTCGGTCTCCCAGTAGTTCAGGTACCGGTGGTTGATCCTCGGGACCGACGAGAGGTCGAGGCCGGCCAGGGGGTGCTGGGCTTGCAGGCGCCGCAGGAAGGCGAAGGTCCCGTACAGCGCGGCGAGGTCGGTGTTGCCGGCGATGACGATCGACCGGTGCCCGCCCCGCGACAGCGAGCGGACGAGGTAGCCGTCGGGCCCGAGCGGCGCCAGGTCCCGCGCGGGCACGAGCCGGCGCACCAGGGGCGAGCTGTCCGGGGTGCCCACGACCACCGCGCGGTCGGGAAACCCGCCCCGCACCGGCACGGGCCGCCCCAGCAGCCCGCCGAGGCCGCGGACGAGTTCGTCGCGCGCCGCCTCCAGGGTGCTTTCCACCAGGTGCTCGGCCGAGCCCGGGGCCATGCCCAGGTTCGCCGTGTGGCGGTGGACCTTCGTCCGGCCGGCGTTCTCCACGACGATCGCGCCGAGCGCGGCCCGGTACCGGGCCAGCAGCCCGGGATCGGCGACCGGTTCGTAGCGCAGCCACAGGTCCGAGCCGTCGTAGTCGCCCGGGAAGGCGCTCGAGGGACTCGCGTGCGCTGGAGCGGCACTGAACATCGAAGTGGCCACGACAGCTCCGCTGCCGATCAGGAAGGAACGCCGGCGCAGCCGGCTCTGCTCGTTCTCGTCGCTGAGAGACACCGTGCCCCCATCGTGTTCACGAGTATTTAGTTCGTTTCTCGCACTATTGCGGGCGGGGTGCGCACTGTCAAGAATTGGCGATGTACCAGGAAATTCCCGAAAGTTTCGACGGCCGCCCGGCGTGTCGGGGACTCGTGCTCCGGCGCCGGTGATCGGCCGTGTCAGACTTCGCGGCGATGCTCACCCCAGCCGATCTCGCCGACCTGCTCGACTGCGAGCACCGCAGCATCCTCACCCAGGCGCTGGCCGACGGCCTGCCGGGTGCGCCGCGGCCCGCACCGGCCGAACCGGGCCCGCGTCGCGGGCACGCCACGGCGATGCTCACCCGGTTCCGCGCCGACGGTCGCGAGGTCGCCGAGATCGACGTCGAGGACACCGCCCTCGCCGCGAAGGCGACGGAGGAGGCCCTGCGGTCCGGGGTCCCGGTGATCCACCGGGCCGTCCTCGCCGACGGCGAGTTCTCGGCGCAGGCGGACTTCCTGGTCCAGGACGGCGAAGGCCGCTACGAGGTTCACGACGCCACGCCGGTCCGCCAGGCGACGCCCGCCGCGGTGGTCCGGCTGACGGCGTGCGCCGACGCCGTGCGCCGCGCCGGCGGGCCCGCTGGGCCGCACCTGCACCTGCGGCTGACCGACGGCGGCACCCGGACGCTGCGCGTCGAAGACTTCCGGCCGCTGGTGGACCGGTTGCGGGCCCGGCTGACGGGCCGGCCGCCGCGGCTGCCGGTCCCGCTGTGGGCCGACGAACGCCCGGCCTGCGCCGGGTGCGGCTTCGCGCAGCACTGCGCGTCGGCCCGCGAGGCCGACCGGGACCTCTCGCTGGTGGCCGGGATGCGCGGCGACCAGCGCCGCAAGCTGGTCGCCGCCGGGCTCGGCTCGATCGACGCGCTCGCCGCGGCCGGGCCGGACGACCGGCCGCCGGACCTGTCCGCGACGGCCTTCGCGACCCTGCGCGCCCAGGCCGCGCTGCAGGTGCGGCAGGACGCCACCGGCGAGATCGCCTACGAGATCGTCGACCCCGGCGAGCTGGCCGCGCTGCCGGCCCCGGCCCCGGGTGACGTGTTCGTCGACTTGGCGGGCGATCCGCACGCCCTCGCCGGCGAAGGCCTGGAGTACCTCTTCGGCGCGTTCGGCGACCGGCGGTTCACGCCGTTCTGGGCGCACAGCCGGGCCCAGGAGCGGCGGGCGTTCGAGGAGTTCGTCGACTTCGCCGCGGCGCGCGTCGCCGAGCACCCCGGCTCGCACGTGTACCACTACGCGCCCTACGAGGTCACCGCGATCAAGCGGCTGGCGGCGGTGCACGGCACCCGCGAGGAGACCGTCGACCACCTGCTGCGCAGCGGCGCGGTCGTGGACCTGCACGCGGTCGTGCGCAAGGCGCTGCGGGTGTCGCAGCGGTCGTACTCGATCCGGCACCTCGAGCCGCTCTACCAGCCCGGCGCCCGCGCGAAGACCGCCGTGTCGGACGTCGAGGCGTACGAGGAGTACCTGGCCCTCGCGCAGTCCGGCGAGCCGGAACGCGCCGACGAGGTCCTGCGCCGCATCGGCGAGAACACCGAGGACGACTGCGTCTCCGCGCAGCGGCTGTTCGAGTTCCTGCACCGGGTCCGCGCCGAGGCGGGCATCGAGGCGCCGGAGCCGGCGGAGGAGTCCGCCGAAGACGCGCTGCTGCGCGCGGCCGAGGAGGACGTCGCCGCCGAGCGGCGCGCCGAACGGGCCGCGCAGCTGGCCGCGCTGGTCGACCCGCTGCTCGAAGGGCTGCCGGACGACCCGGGCCACTTCACCGCCGACGAGCGGGCCCGCGCGCTGCTGGCGGCGTCCGTCGGCTACCACCGCCGCGAGACGAACCCGGCGTGGTGGGAGTACTTCCGCCAGCTGGCCGCTCCGCTCGGCGACCTCGAGGTCGACACCGCCTGTGCCGTGCCGGTCTCGCTGGAGGCGGGGGAGTGGGTGCCGCCGTCCGGGCGGGCGCGCACCGCGAAGCGGACGCTGCAGCTGGCGTGCGACCCCGACCGGCCGCACCCGTTCGCCCCCGGCGACGACGTGCGGCTGCGCTACGGCGACACCGCCCGCGACGCGAAGGTCGTCGCCGCGTCGGCGGTGGAGCTGACTCTCGAAGAGAGCTGCCCGCCGGACGCGACCACGAACGACCGGCCGAGCGCGGTGCTGCCGGGCAGCCCGGTGCGCCCGTCGCCCAAGGACGAAGCGGTCGCCGACCTCGCGCGCCTGGTCGTCGACGCGCTCCCGGAGCTGCCGCGGCACCCCGGCGTCGACCTGCTCCGGCGGACCCCGCCGCGGCTGCGGGGCGGCGCGGCGCTGCCGGAGCCGGGGGAGGACCTGGTCGCCACGGTGATCGAGGCGGTCGAGGCGCTCGACGGGTCGGCACTGGCCGTGCAGGGCCCGCCGGGCGCGGGCAAGACCTACCTCGCCGGACGGCTGATCGCCCGGCTCGTGCGGGCGGGACGGACCGTCGCGGTCACCTCGACCAGCCACAAGGCGGTGGAGAACGTGCTGAGCGCGGCCAAGAAGAGCGCGCCGGAGCTGCCGTGCGCCAAGCGGGCGAAGAAGACCCCGGACCCGGCCGCGCCGTGGGACCAGCCGAAGAGCAATCCGGCGCTGGTGAAGTGGCGCGAAGAACACGACGCCGGGCACCTGGTCGGCGGCACGGCGTGGACGTTCGCCAACGCCGCGGTCCGCGAGGAGCCCTTCGACTTGCTGATCATCGACGAGGCCGGCCAATTCGCGCTGGCCGACGCGCTCGCGGTGTCGATGTGCGCTCGCAACGTCCTGTTGCTCGGTGATCCGCAGCAGCTGCCCCAGGTGGTGCAGGGCACGCACCCGGCGGGCGCCGAGGCCTCGGCACTGGGCCACCTGATCGGCGACGCCGACATCATGCCGTCGTCGCTGGGGTACTTCCTGGACGAGACCCGGCGCATGCACCCGGCCGTGTGCGAGCCGGTGTCGGACCTGTCCTACGCCGGACGGCTGCACGCCCACCCCTCCGCCGCCGACCGCGTGCTGGACGGCATCGCCGCGGGGTTGTACCTGACCGAGGTCGACCACCGGGGCAACACGACCCGCTCGGTGGAGGAGGCCGCGGAAGTGGTGCGGATCGTGTCCGAAGTGCACGGTCGCCTGTGGACGGACCACGGCCCGGCGCGGCCGCTGGGCGACCACGACATCCTCGTGGTGGCGCCGTACAACCTGCAGGCGCGCACGGTGACCCGGGCCCTGGAGGAAGCGGGCTTCCCCGGGGTGCGGGTGGGCACGGTCGACCGGTTCCAGGGCCAGGAGGCCCCGGTGGTGGTCACGACGATGACGTCGTCGTCGGCGGTCGACCTGCCGCGCGGCCTCGACTTCCTGCTGTCGCGCAACCGGCTTAACGTGGCGCTGTCGCGGGCGCAGGCGCTGGCGGTCCTGGTGTGTTCACCCCGGCTGGTCGAGGCGGACATCCGGACGGTGGACCAGCTGCGCCTGGTCGCGGGCATGATCGGCCTGATGACCGCGGCGCGGCCGTGGCCGGCCGCTCAGCCGGGCGGCTCGATCTCGCCGGCGTCTTCGTCGACGTCCTGAGAGCCGGGCTGCTTCCGGTCGGCTTCGGGGATCTCGACGTCGAGGTCGAGCTCCGGGGTGCCGGGCGGGGCGGGCGCGTCGGGGGTGAGGGGGCGGTTCTCGGATTCGCTCATCGGAGCCGGTTACCCCGGCGGCCGGTGATCAAGCCTGCGGTCCGGCGTTCCTGGACGAGTCGTTCAAGACGGTCCTGGACGAGTCATTCGAGATGCGGTGAAGGTCCCGGCCGCCCGGTCAGGCCGGGTTGCGGGGTGCGGTCGGGTCCTCGCCCGCGAGCTCGCCCGGCGCCAGGTCGTCCAGGGGCTGCCAGCGGAACACCCCCGCGCCCTGGGCGTAGGCCAGGTGCCCGCCCAGCGCGCCGCCGGCGCTGGTCGCCGCCAGGCCCAGCGCCGCGAGGAGCCGCCCGCTGCCGCCGCGACGGCGGGCCAGGTAGGACGCGCCGAACAGGGCCGTCGCCGCGGCGTTGGCCGCCGCGTGGACCAGGCCGACCCGGCGCTGGCGCACGTCCAGGCCCGTGTAGTCGGCCAGGCCGAGCACGATCGCCGCCGGGGCGGTCAGCAGGCCGGTCGCGATCAGGCGGCGGGCCGTGTCGCGGCCGTCCGGGAGCAGGTCGAACGCCGCCGAGCACAGCCAGGCGCCGATGGGGACCGTCACCGCCAGCGGGTGCAGCGGGTGGCCCAGCCCGTGGCCGCGCAGCTGCCGCGTAACGCGGCGTCCGGCGACACCCTCCAGCGCCCGCTTGAGCCCGGTGGCCGGGCCGTCGAGCGCTTCGGCGTCTTCGGCCTTCCGCAGGACTCGGTGCGCCCAGGCGGGCTTCGACCGGGCGTGACCATCGCGCATCGGATCCATACCGCTGCGGCTACCCGCGCCGCGCGCCGGTCAACCCTCGGCGCGGTGGCGGCGCGAGACCGCCGCGGTGAGCAGGTCGCCCGGCCGGGGCAGCGTGCCGACCAGCCGGGTGAACGCGCTGCGCCGGACCACCTTGCCGGGGTGGCTGCCGTGGACCTGACCCGGTTCGTCCACGTGAGAGTCGACGTTGTCGGTTCCGTTGTCCGGCAGCGTGTTGCGGAAGCTGCGCGAGCCGATCCGGCGCAGTGAGAGCAGCGCGTCGGTCAGGCCGGGGGACAGCCGCTGTCCCAGGAAGAAGCCGGCCGCGGCGCCGCCGACGGGGATTTCGCGACGCGGGTGCGTCGAGGCGAAGACGATCGTGTCGGCGACCGTCTCGGGCGCGTACACCGGCGGCGGGGGCTTCGGCAGCGCGCCGAGCTTGCTACGTGCGTGCTCGAAGAAGGGCGTGTCGATGGCCCCGGGCAGGATCGTGGTGACGGCGATCGGGGCGCCCTCCTGGGCGAGCTCGATGCGCAGGCAGTCGTAGAAGCCGCGAAGGGCGAACTTGCTGGCGGTGTAGGGCGCGTGCAGCGGCACCGCCCGCACGCCCTCGACCGACGCCACGCCGATCACCGACCCGCCGCCCGCCCGGCGCAACGCGGGCAGCACCGCGCGGACGCCGTGGACGTGGCCCAGGAAGTTGACCCGCAGGACGCGGTCGAACTCCTCGTCGGTGATGTCTTCGACGCGGCCGAACACCGACACGCCGGCGAGGTTGACCCAGGTGTCGATCCGGCCGTACTCCGCTTCGGCCGCCCGGACCAGCGCGCGGACGGCGTCCGGCTCGGCGATGTCGGTGGGCACGGCCAGTGCCGTCCCGCCCGCGCCGCGGATCTCTTCGACCAGTGTGTCGAGGGCCCGCGCGGTGCGTCCGGCGCACACGACACGCGCCCCTCGGCGGGCGAAGGCGAGCGCGGTGGCGCGCCCGATCCCGCTCGACGCGCCCATGAGCACGACCACCTGGTCGGACACCGGTCGGGGCATGACGCCTCCTCTGTGTTCGGGGATCCGGAAGCCTTCGGATACCGCTGGTGCGGCCGCACAAACGCCGCGGGATAACCGGCGGCGGCGGGGGTACCCGGGCCGCGTGCCCCTCCCCGCCGGAATCGCCGCCTTCCTCCCCGGGACGGCGGTCGCCGCGGCCGCGGCCGTCCTGTTCGCCGTCGGCTCGGTGCTGCAGCACGAGGCCGCCGCGAGCAGCGCGCACGAGCGGGGAGTCGAACTGCGCGTGCTTGTGACGCGTCCGAAGTGGATGCTCGGACAGGGCGCGACGGTCCTGGGGACGCTGCTGCAGGTGGTGGCGCTGGCCCTGGCGCCGGTCGCGATCGTGCAGCCGGTGCTCGCCGGCGGCCTGGTGGTCGCGCTGGCGATCCGGTCGGTGCGCGACCGGTGCCTGCCGTCCCGCCTCGACGGGATCGGCGCCGTGCTGACCTGCGGCGGCCTGGCCGTGTTCCTGGTGGCGGCCCGTCCCGCCACCGGCACCGGTGACCAGCTGCCACCCTGGTACGCCGTCGTCGCCGCGGTGCTCGTCGCGGTGGGTTTCGTCGCGGTGTGCAGCCGGATCCGGCGCGGGCCGGGCGGCGCGCTGGCGTGCGGCGCGGCGGCCGGCGTCGCCGCGGGCATCGCGGCGGTGCTGATCTCCGCGGCGGTGAAGACGTTCGGCGAGGGCGGGCTGCCGCACACCCTGGGCGGCAGCGCGCTGTGGGCGGCGTTGGTGGTCGCGGTGGTCGCGCAGCTGGGCAGCCAGCAGGCGTACGCGCGGGGCGCGCTGTCGTGGTCGATGCCGGCGCTGGTGCTGCTCGACCCGCTCGCGGCCGTGCCCGCCGCCCGGTTCCTGACGGGGGAACGCCTCGAACCGGGTCACGCGTTCGTGTGGGTCCCGGCCGCGGCGGTGGCCGTGGTGGGGGTGATCCTGCTGGCCCGCACCGGCGAAGGCTGCCGGCGGCCGGTGTTTCGCCGTCGCGTCAGGGGGAAGCCCGGGGAACATGACCGAACCGGAGCAGAGCTATGACCCGCCGCAGGACACCGGCGAACCGGACGCCGTCGAGACCGACCCGGCGGCGCTGAACAGCGCCGAGGACCTCGACGAAGACCGGATCCGCGCCGACCCGCTCGAGGAGGGCATGGATCCCCCGGAGCACTGGTCGGGCGTGACGAAGTACGGCATGACCCCGTGGGAGCAGGCGCACCCGAGGGGCCTGGGCGACCGGATCGGCGAGGAACTCCCGGACCCGGCCACGGAGGTCCCACCGGCGGCCCCCACCGCCCGGACGGACCAGGAAGCGGACGCCGACCCGGACACCGGAGCAACCCCGGATTACCCGATCCAGCTCCAGGCGGTGGAGGGCGACGGACCACCGGCCGACACGGAACCCGACCAGGTGGGCGCGGAGGCGGGCTCGGCGGTGGCCGCCGGGCCGGAGCAGGGCGCGTTGCACGTGGAAGGGGAGCGCGGGGGTCGCTGACGTCCGGGCGGTCCCGGGTGCCGGCGCCGGTTCGGGCGGGGGTCAGGTCAGTGGCGACCGGCCTGGCCGGCTCGCCCGGCCCGGCTTGGCCCGGCTCGGCCTGACCCGGCCCCGCTCGGCTTGGCCCGGCTCGGCTTGGCCCGGCTCGGCTCGGCCCGGCTTGGTCCGGCTCGGCCTGGCCCGGCTCGGCTTGGCCCGGCTCGGCTTGGCCCCGCTCGGCTTGGCCCGGCCCGGCTTGGCCCGGCTCGGCCCGGCTCGGCTCGGCTTGGCCTGGCCTGGCCTGGCGCGACTCGGCCCGGCTTGGCCTGGCCCGGCGCGGCTTGGTCCGGCTTGGCTTGGCCTGGCTTGGCCTGGCCTGGCCTGGCGCGACTCGGCCCGGCTTGGCCTGGCCCGGCGCGGCTTGGTCCGGCTCGGCTTGGCCCGGCCCGGCCCGGCCCGGCCCGGCCCGGCTCGACCCGGCCGGAGCTGGCCGTAGTCGGCAAGGGCGGCGTGGCGATCTCCCTTCGCCGCCGGTGCCGCCGAACGGACGCGCGTGTCCCACACCCAGGCGGGTAACCGAGCACCGGAGGTGGTGTGCGTGCCCAGACTGACCGCACGATCGGCGTGGGCCGGGGTGCTCGCCGGGATCGGCGTGGCCGCGTTCGTCGACGAGACCGTGTTCCACCAGCTGCTGCACTGGCACCACTTCTACGACCGGTCGACCTCCGATGCCGGGCTCGTCTCCGACGGCCTCTTCCACGCCTTCGGCTTCTTCGCCATCGTGTTCGGCCTGGTCCTCGTCGCCGACCTGCGCCGCGGGGACCGGCTCGACGGCCGCGCCCTCGCCGGTGGCGTCCTCACCGGCGCCGGGGCCTTCCAGCTCTACGACGGCACGATCCAGCACAAGCTGCTCGGCCTGCACCAGATCCGCTACGCCGTGGACCTCACCCCCTACGACTGGACGTGGAACGTCGTCGCGGTGCTCCTGGTCGTGGCCGGTGTGGTGCTGCTGCGTCGCGCGCGGGCGACCGCGTGAGCCTCCTCCACCCGGGACTGGCCCTGCTCGCGTTCGCGGCCTACGAAGCCGGCGCGTGGCGGCTGCGGCGCCGTGGCGACCGGTGGCCGCCCGTGCGGGACGTCGTGTTCGGGGCCGGCGTCCTCGCGGCGCTGGCGCCGGGCTCGCCGACCTTCACCGGGCACATGCTCCAGCACGTCCTGCTCGGCATGGTGGCGCCCCTCCTGCTCGTGCTCGGCCGCCCGGTGACGCTCCTGCTGCGCGCGGTCCCCGCCGCGGCTCGCCGCCCGCTCAAGCGCGTGCTGGGTTCGCGGCCCGCCGGGCTGCTGGTCTTCCCGCCGGTCGCGGCCGTCCTGGAGGCGGGGAGCCTGTGGCTGCTCTACCGGACCGGCCTGTTCGCCGCGATCGGCGACGAACCCTGGCTGCACGTCCACGTCCTGCTCACCGGGCTGCTGTTCACCACGGCCGTGTGCCGGCTCGACCCGCTGCGCCACCGGGCCGGGTTCGGCGTCCGCGCGGGCGCGCTGATCGGCGCCGCCGCCGCGCACGCCGTGCTGGCCAAGACCCTGTACGTCACCCCGCCGCCGGGCGTGGTGCTCGCCGTCGCCGACCGGCAGGCCGGTGCCCAGCTCATGTACTACGGCGGGGACGTCGTCGAACTCGGCCTCGCGCTCGTCGTCGCGCTGCAGTGGTACGCCGCCCGGGGCCGCGCCGAGGTCCGCGCGCGCCGGCGGAGCAGCCGCCGAACGGGGGTGCCCGGCGGGGCGGGATCCTGATAAGCCTCTGCGCGTGACCATGGACACGATCGACCTGCACAGCATCAACCCGTGGGAGGTGTCCTTCCTGCGCGAGGAGGTCGGCGCCTACTTCGCCCACGGCGTGGAGCTCGCGCCCGGCGCGACCGTCCTCGACGTCGGCGCCAACATCGGCGTCTTCTCCGCGGCCGTGTACGAGCGGCTCGACGGCGACGTGCGGATCTACGCGTTCGAGCCGCTCCCGCCGCTCCACGCGACGCTGGACCGCAACGGCCGCGACTTCTTCGGCGGCCGGCTGACCGCGTTGCCCTACGGGCTGGCGGCCGCGGAGGACGAGCTCGACTTCAGCTACTTCCCGGCGGCGACCATCTTCTCGTCGTCGTGGCGGGACGCCGGGAACGTCGAGGCCGAGCGGCGCCGGGTCACCGCCAGCGTCGTCGAAATGATCCGCCGGGGCGGGCTGGGCGCCGGGCTGCGCCGGGTGCCCGCGCCGATCCTGCGCGGGATCGTCGGGCGCAAGCTGCGGGTGATGCGGGAACTCGAAACCCACCGCGTCCGCGTCCGGCCGCTGTCGGCGGTGCTCGACGAGCAGCGCATCGAGCGCGTCGACCTGCTCAAGGTCGACGTCGAAGGGGCCGAACTCGACGTCCTGCGCGGGCTGGAAGACCGGCACTGGCCGCTGGTCCGGCAGGCCGTCGTCGAGGTCGAAGGGTGGCGGCGGCACCGCGACACCGTCCGCGACGTCTTCGCCGCACGCGGTTTCGCGGTCGAGGCCGCGCAGGACCCCGTCCAGGAAGCCGCCGACATCGGGATGGTCTTCGCGGTTCGCTAGGGGCGGTACTCGAGCCAGTCCAGGTTGATCGCGCCGGTGTCGCCCGTGCCGTAGGAGAGGGTCACCACCGGGTCCCGGCCGGTGAGCGGGACGTCGGCGAAGGTCGTGGTGCCCCAGGCGTCCCAGCTGCCGGACACCTTCGGGAAACCGACCTGCCGCACCGGCTGCCCGTCCACCGACAGGGTCATCGTCCGCGTGTCGTCGTTGGCGTTGGCGTACCGCACGGTGATCGCGGCGCGCTCCGCCGCCGTCGTGGCGCGGTGCACGGTGAACGACGTCGACGCGCCCTGCGCCCACAGGCCGTCGAGGAACGCGCGGCCCGAGTAGCCCGTGTGGTTCACGTTCGCCTTGACACCGCCGGTGTTGCGGGCGTCCTCGGCTTCGAGGTGCGCGGGGTCGGGGCAGCCGCTCAGTGCGCCCGCGCCCGCGGTGTCGGCGCAGCGGTCCCGGTCGTCGGTCACGCCGTCACCGTCCCGGTCGCCCGCGGGCGCGCCGGTGAGCGTGACGTCGATCGTGTGGTCGCCGGTGAGGGTGGCGGGGACGGCGGGCGCCGCGGGCCGGCCGTCGACCAGGAACGACCGGATCGTGCTGCCCGCGCCGTGCAGGGCGATGGTGAGGTTGGCGCCGCGGTAGCGCACGTTCCGGAGGGTGACGTCGCCCCAGCCCGCCGGCAGGTGCGGCGCGACGGACAGCCCGCGGTCGGTGAACGTCAGCCCGAACAGGCCGGTGTGGACCATGTCGAGGAACGCCGTGGCCGACCAGGTCTGGTCGGGTTCGGAACCCCAGTGGAACTTCACGGTGTCGCCCAGCCGCTGCCAGCCGCCGTCGACGACCCCCGTCGTCCCGTTGTGGATCTCCCAGAACCCGCTGTTGCTCCCGGCCAGCTTGGCCAGCCGCGCGGTTTCCGCCGCGAACGCGTTCGTTTCGCCCTGCCCGGCCAGTGCCTTCGCCCACAGGCCCTGCACGAGCGGCCAGACGATGGCGTTGTGCCGCCCCGGCTGCGCGTCGCTGTAGCGCGCCCAGTGCGGGAAGGTGTCGGGCATGCCCCAGGGCAGCTCCCGGGCGCGGCCGATGATCGACCGGGCCTGCGCCGGGTTCGCGATGCCGAAGATCAGGGCGAACGCCAGCCCGGTGCCTTCCTGGAAGGCACCGCGGGAGCCGTCGGCGAGGAGCTGGTAGTCGTACAGGCCGGTGGCGGGGTTCCAGAAGTTCCGGTTGATCGCCGTCCGCAGCGCGGTGGCCTTGTTCCGGTACCCGGTGCTCTCCTGCGCCGGACGGCCCAGCTGCCCGGCCATGTTCGCGGCGTTGACGTACGCGGCGTAGTACAGCTCGTTCGTGCTCAGGTACATCCCGCTCGCGACCCCCGGCCACGGCATGCTGCCGGTGCTGACCGACTCGGTCGCGTCGGCGGGCGGGGCGGGGTAGCCGGCGATGCCGTCGTTGAAGAAGGAAGCGCCGGTGAACAGGCCGTAGGCCGGGTTGTAGCCGGCCGTGGTGGCGTGTTCGCGGATCGTCAGCGTGGCCGCCGCGGTGCGGTAGGCGTCCTGCAGGAACGCCCGGTCGCCGGTGACGAGGAAGTGGTGCCAGGCGGCGGTGACCCACACCACCTGGTCCCACTGCTGGTCGTCCTGCTGCACGCGCAGGCCGCCGCCCGCGTCCTTGTCGACCACGGCCCACAGCGTGTTCCTCGCCAGCGCGGGGTCGAGCAGGCTGGTGGCGTTCCAGCTGTTGATCGACGCGTCGCGCGTCCACGGCTGGGCGTAGCCGCCGCCCGCGCGGACGATGCCGGTCGCCGGGTCGAGCAGGCCGCTGCGGTCGTACCGCGCGTCGTAGGCCATCGTGTTGGTGCGCAACAGGTTCCGCAGTGCGGCGGTGTACGCGGTCCCGAACAGGGCTTGGCTCTCGGCGTCGGCGAATTCGAGCGCGGGCGGCGCCGGGCTCGCCGCGGCCGGAGCGGCGCCGGCGAGCGCGCCCGCCGCCGTCGCCAGGGCCAGGAGCAGGTGACCGATCCGTTGCGGGAAGCCGTTCCTCATGCGCGTACCCCTTCCGGCGACGGCGCCATTGCACCACGGAACCGCGATACCTCTGGCGGATCCGCCCGGATCCTGTCCGGTCCTGTCCATCACGACGGCGGTCCGCCCGGTGACCCGGTGTGATCATGGGCGGGGCGGGTGGAGCAACCAGGTGGCAGGGCCGGGCACCGCCGTTGCATACTGCTGGAATGGCGCGCAGGAACCCGGAAACCGCACGGTGAGTCCCCGAGAGGGGCCCTCGCGCCCGAAATTCGGCCGGATCGACCCGTTCTGCCTGCTGGCGGTGCTGCCGGTGCTGCTGGTCGCCGGGATCCTCGGCGCGCTCGTCCACATCGCACTGGGCATCGGCTGCGCGGTGTTCGCGGGCCTGATCCTGCTGTTCGACTCCTGGGTCAACCGCCCGCGCGCGGTGCCGCCGTCCGAACGGCCGGCCCGGTCCGGCCGCCCGGCGCCCCCGCCACCGGCTCGCGGACCGGCGCGGGCACCGGCACCCGGCCGCGCACCCGCTCGCGCACCCCGTCCGCAGGACGGCCGCGGCCCCGCGCGGACACCGGCTCGCGCTCCGGTCCGGCGGGCCGGCCCGCCGCCCACCGGACGCTGACCTGGCGGCCCATTACCCGAGGCGGCGGGAACTTCTGCTCCGGTGGGCTGAGTTCGGCGGTCCTTCGTCGAGGCGGCTGGACTCTCAGTTCCGGCGGGCCGAGTCTGGCGTTCCTGTCGTCGAGGGCGGCGGGAGCCTCTACTCCAGCGGGCCGAGCCCGGCGTTCCCGTCACCCGAGGGCGGCGGAAACCTCCACTCCGGCAGGCCGAACCCGCCGTCCGCGTCGCCGTGAAGGTGCGGGTGGCCGGGGGAGTGCGGCGTCGGCTCTAACCGCCCACGTGGATGCCCGGCCGGCGGGCCGGGTCCTTCTCGGCGCTGCGGATGATCTCCCGGACGACCGGTGCCGTGTCGCCGCGGCCGAGGAGCAGGTAGCGGAACAGGTGGCCGAGCGGGTTGCCTTCGGACCACTCGAAGTAGCAGCGGGGGCGGACACCCGTCACGTCGCGCAGGGCCAGCAGGATCGCGGCGATCGCGTTGGGCGCCGCGGGGCTGCTCGTGCGGAGGATCCGGTAGCCGTCGATCTCCACGCCGCGCACCTGCAGGACGTTGCTGAACTCCGACGGGTCCACGACGTCGATCTCCAGGAACAGGATGTCGGCGGCGCCGGGCACCGGGTTCATCCCGCGCTGCTCGGCTTCCTTCTCGGCGTACTCGGCGTGGTCGCCCGCCTGTCGCTTGTTCGCGATGACGTTCAGGGCGCCGTCGTGGGCCAGTGAATCCGCGATGTACCGGCGAGCCTCGTCGTCGAACTCGATGCGGTCGGCGCGCAGCTCCGTCGTCCGCGAAACCCGCGACACCAGCGAAACGACGATGATGCCCAGGATGAACAGGGCCGAAATCGCGATGCCGTCGGGCTTTTCGATGACGTTTTCGACGAGCGCGTACAGCAGGACGAGCGTGAGGACGACGAAGCCCGCGGCCGCGCCGCGCTGGCGCCGCCGGACCGCCGAGATGCTGACCGCGACCGCGCCGGAGACCATCATCGCCAGGATGCCGGTCGCGTAGGCGCCGGCCTGGGCGTTGACGTCGGCGCCGAACGCGATCGTGATGAGCACGCTGATCGCGGTGTAGACCAGCACGACCGGCCGGACGGCGCGGCCCCACTCCGGTGCCATGCCGTAGGACGGCAGGTACCGCGGCACGATGTTGATCAGCCCGGCCATCGCCGAGGCGCCGGCGAACCACAGGATCAGCACGCTGCTGACGTCGTAGACGGTCCCGAAGACCTCGCCCAGTTCGCGGTGCGCGAGGAAGGCCATGGCCCGGCCGTTGGCCTCGCCGCCCTCCTTGAAGGCGTCGGCCGGGATCAGCACGGTGGTGACGAAGCTCGTCGCGATCAGGAACACCGACATGATGAGCGCGGCGGCGGTCAGCAGCTTCCGCGTGTTGCGGATCCGCGCTTCCAGCTTCTCCTCGCCGGTCTTCCCGTCGGCCGCGACCAGCGGCATCATGCTGACGCCGGTTTCGAACCCGGACAGCCCCAGCACCAGCAGCGGGAACGCGAGGACGGCCGGGCCGATGACCCCGGAGAACCCGCCGCCGCCGGCGGTGAGCGCGTCGGTCCAGTGGGACAGCGCGGTGGAGTCGCCCAGCAGGTCGATCACGCCCGCGACCGTCACCACGGCGTTGAGCAGCAGGAACACCGCGACGAGCGGGATGGCGACCCCGACGGCCTCGCTGAAGCCGAGCAGGAACACCCCGCCGAGGATCAGCAGCAGCACCACGGTGATCAGCACCGCGTGGCCGTGCAGGAAGCCCGGCAGGTAGGGGTTTTCCAGCATGTGCACGGTGGCGTCCGCCGAGGACAGCGTGATCGTGATGATCCACGACGTGGCGACGAACCCGAGCAGGGTGAGGACGAAGAGCTTGCCGCGCCAGAACGGCAGCAGGTTCTCCAGCATCGCGACCGAGCCCTGGCCGTGCGGGCTCTCGCGGGCCACCCGGCGGTACATCGGCAGCATTCCGAGCAGCGTCAGCGCGACGATCAGCAGGGTCGCCAGCGGCGAGAGCGCCCCGGCGGCGAGCGCGGCGATGCCGGGCAGGTACGACAGGGTGGAGAAGTAGTCGACGCCGGTCAGGCACATGACCTTCCACCAGGCCTGCGGCGTGCCGTGGTCCTCACCGCCGGCCCGTCCGACGGGGGCGACGCGGTGTTCCAGCAGCCACCGGGCCCCGCGCGAAGCGGGCGCCTGCGGCGGCACCGGGCTCTCCACGCTCGCCGGAATGGTCAATTCGGGTGAAGCACCCATTTCGCCCTCTCGTCCCCTCGTCCCCGTAAGCAGTGGTCATCAGCATGCCCGACCCCGCACGACCCCGCACGGGAGGCTCCGCCCGAACGGACGGCCGGTTCCAGGTACCCAGAGGGCAGGCTCGCGTACCAGGAGGCTGGGCGGGTGCGGAGGGTGTTTGCCGGTCGCGGGAGCGGGTAGCCAGCCCGTCATGCCCGGACGTGATGACTTGCCCAGCACGCTGCTGCGGTCGCCGCGCAAGGCCCAGGACACCTGGGTGGCCGCGCACGACTCCGCGCTGAAGACCTACGGCCCCGGCCGGCGGGCGCAGCAGACCGCCTTCTCGGCCCTGAAGCACACCTTCGAGAAGGTCGGCGACCACTGGGAGCCCAAGCCCGAACCCGGCCCGTCGGACGAGCAGGCCGCCGGGGGTGCCGGGCAGCGCGAAAAGCCGACCCGCGGCGGCGTCAACGCCACCGCGAGCCGGCAGCACCTCTACGAGCGGGCCAAGCAGCTCGGCATCCCCGGGCGGTCGCGGATGTCCAAAGAGGAACTCGTCACCGCGCTGGAGAAGGAGAACCGGCGCCGCACCGACCGGGCCCGCCGTTCCGGGTGAACCGGGTAGGGGCGCTCAGAAGTCGTCGGTACCGGTGAGTTCGTGCTCGAAGGCGTCCGCGCGGGCGACGACCGCCTTGAGCGGGCGCTCGAACTCCTCCTGGATGCTGAGGTCCTCCAGCGGCACGGTGTGCTTGAGCAGCGCGACGCCGTCCACCACCGCCGCGCCGCCGACCGCCGAGGCGCCGGCGAGCTCGAGCAGCCGCCGCAGGTCGACCTTGTCGGCCCAGCCGACCGGCGAAGAGATTTCGATCCACGAGCCGCCGTCGAGCTCGGCGAGGTGGTGCACCGTCACCTGCTGGGTCCGGTCCCGCGGCCCCTCCAGCCGGAACCGCAGCCAGCCCTCCGACTCCTCGAGGACCTCGTACCGCGTCCGGACAAAGTTGATCACGTCGATCCAGCTGGTCACCCGCTGCGCCTCCCGCCTTCGGCCTGCCTGCGTGGTCGAGCATCTCATGCCCGCGGGAACAACGGTCCGCTGGTCGCCGGGTGGATCCGCGGCACGAGGGATCCCGTGCCGGGCCGCCGGGCGGTGCGGTGGATTTTCGCCGGTCGCCGCCGACGGTGACCGTGGCGCCCTCGTCCATTCGGCGGCCGGGCTCCACGACCGTCAGGTGAGAAGGGAGGTGGACGCTGAACCCCGCCTCGTACCCGACGTTGCGCGACGGCCTCCTCAAGATCGCCACGGACGCGCCGGAGGGCCTCGTGGCCGACATCAGCGGGCTGGTCAGCGTGTTCTCCCTGGTCGCCAGGCGGACCGGCGCTGCGGGCCCGCCACGTGGTCGACCGCTACGTCCGGTCCGCGCCGACCTGGGGTCCGCGGCGGCGACGCTGGACCACCCGGTGCGCCGCCGGTCGTGGGCCGGCGGGAAGGTCGTGTGGGCGGTTCTGCTCCCCGGCGCGTTCGGACTGCCCGATGACGGAAGAACCGGAACCGGACCAGCCCGAGTGATTGCGGTCGCGCCCGCCGGGTGTTATCCGTTGATCCATGGGGTTGACCAAGGTCTGGCTCGCGACACTCAGTGATGGCCTGCTCCGCGCCGACCAGGTCGTCGGCTTGACGGCGCACGCGACACCGGCGCTCACCGGGAAACCGCCGCGCTGGCTGCTCGACGCGACCATCCGGTCGCCGGCGGGCAGTGGCCGCGCGGACGGCTGGGACGTCGGGATCCTCCACCGCACGCTGATCCAGACGCCGGCGGAACCGGTGGGGGCGCCGGAAGCGCTGGCCCGTCTCCTGGCCCGGCTGGACGGCGAAGACGCGGCCGGCCTGATCACCGCCGTGGCCGACAGCGGGGGCCGGAACCAGCCGGCGAGCGTGGTGCGCTTCGGCTTCCAGCCCTTCGAGAACGACGAAAGCTCCGGCGGCGCCTGACGCCGCCGGAGCCCGCGGGCGCTACTTGGTCAGCGCGGCGATCCGGCCGAGGACTTCCTCCTGGCCCAGCGCCTGCGTGATCGCGTGCAGGTCGGGACTGCGCGTCGACCCGGTGAGGGCGATGCGGATGATCTGCGAGGCCTCGCGGATGGAGCCGGGGAAGCCCTCGGGGTTCTTCTTGAACTCCTTGGCGTTGCGGGCGAAGCCGTGCTTGGCCGCGACCGCGCGGATCTGGTCGAACCACTCCTGGCCGTCGTCGAGCTGGCGGTAGTCCGCGGCGAAGTCCCGGGCCACGGCCCGCACGACCGCGGGGTCGACGCCGAGGGCGGCGATGCGCTCGTCGTCGGGCCCGGTGACGGCCGCGTGGAGCTGGGGGAAGAAGAACCCGTAGACCGCGCGGAACTCGCTCCACTTCTTCAGGTCCTTGCGCGGGTTCTCGGCGCCTTCGCGCTCCACGGCCAGCGCCCGCAGGGCCAGGTCCGGCTCCTCGTCGAGGACCCGGCGCAGTTCGGGGTCGAACCGCTCGGCCCAGGTGCGGACGGCCTCGAGGATCGTCGCGCCGGAGAGGGTCGCGATGTGGTCGGCGGCGATGTCGTCGAGCTTGACCAGGTCCACCAGCGGTCCGGCGACCCCGCACTCGTCGAGGTTGATCGGCTCGGTCAGCGCCTGCTCGAGCGGCATTTCGGCGAGCCGGCCGTTGGCGAGGCCGCGCAGGTAGTACAGGACGGCTTCGGCGGGGTAGCCGGCCTCGATGTAGAAGTCGACCGACGCTTCCGGGTCCTTGCGCTTGGACAGCTTGCGCTTGCTGCCGCCCTCCTGCTTCATCAGCGGCGCGATGTGCGCGTAGGTGACCGGCTCGAAGCCGAGCGCGGCGAACAGCTGCTGGTGCACCGGCACCGACGAGATCCACTCGTCGCCGCGGATCACCAGGTTGACCCGCATCAGGTGGTCGTCGACGGCGTGCGCGAAGTGGTAGGTGGGCAGCCGCGGGCTCTGGTCGGAGCTCTTGAGGATGACGACGTCGTTGCGGTTGGCCTCGGCCTCCAGCGGCCCGCGGATCGCGTCGGTGAAGCGGGCGCGCGCGCCGGTGTCGTCCGGGGCGCGGAACCGCACGACGTACGGGGCGCCGGCGTCCAGCTTGGCCCGCACGTCGGCCGGGTCGGCGTCGCGCCAGATCGCCCAGCTGCCGTAGTAGCCGGTGGGCAGCTTGGTGGCCTGCTGCCGCTGGGTGATGGCGGCGAGCTCTTCCTTGGTGGCGAAGTCGAGGTAGGCCTTGCCCTGGCGGAGGAGCTCGCGGACGTAGGTGAGGTAGATCCGCTCCCGGGCCGACTGCTGGTAGGGGCCGTAGCCGCCGCCGCGGTCGATGTCCTCGTCGGCGGCGAGCCCGAAGTAGCGGAAGCCGCGTTCGAACTGCTCGAGGGCGCCTTCGACCTCCCGGGACTGGTCGGTGTCCTCGACGCGGACGAGGTACCGGCCGCCGGAGCGCCGGGCGACGTCCTGGTCGATGAGGCCGACGTAGATGCCGCCGAGGTGCACGAACCCGGTCGGCGACGGGCCCAGGCGCGTGACCAGCGCGCCTTCGGGGAGGTCGCGGGCGGGGTACTGCTGCTCCCAGTGCTCGGGTTCGGGCAGGTCGGCAGGGAAGAGGGCGTCGATGACCGCTCGGTCCAGCATTGGGTGTTCTCCCCGCGTCGTGGTGCGCTTTCGTCGGCGAAGGTGGTCGTTTTCGCCGACGAAGAGCCTAGCCGTGCGGCCCGCCGGCCCGTCCGGGCAGGTGGCGCTGGGCCGGAAACCGTCGGTGCCCCGTGTGACACTGCGGGCGTGATCATCGTCTTCGAGGCCGAACTCTGGGAATGGGACGCCCGGCGCACCGACAGCTGGGTCTTCGTCAGCCTGCCCGCCGACGCGTCGGCGGACATCCGCGAGCTCGCCGCCGGGCCGCGGCGGGGCTTCGGCTCGGTGCGCGTCCGGGTGACGATCGGGGCCACGAGCTGGAAGACCTCGATCTTCCCGGACGGTTCGCGCGAGGCCTACGTGCTGCCGCTCAAGCGGGCCGTCCGGGCCGCCGAAGGCCTCGAGGTGGGCGACACCCGCACCGTGACCGTGGAGCTGGTCGACTTCTGATCGCGCGATCGGCGCGAAACACGATCGGCGGCGGAACCGATCTGCCATGATGCGGGCAACGGCCCGAGACGCACCGAGGGAGACACGATGTCCGCCCAGATGGACGAGCTGATCGCCCAGTTCCAGAACTTCCAGAGCAAGGTGCGGCAGGCGGAGGCCCGCTTCGCCGGCGTCGGCGACATGCAGGAGCGGATCGCCCGGCTGACGACCACCGTCACCTCGCCGGACGGGACCGTGACCGTCACCGCGGGCGCCGGCGGGACCATCACCGACCTGCGGCTCACCGCCGGGGCCACCCGCGTGGAGGCCGGGCAGCTGGCCGCGACGATCATGGACACCATCCGCCGGGCGGCGGCCGGGGCCGCGCAGCAGCAGGCCGGCATCGTGGACGAGGCCTTCGGCGACGCGTTCGGCGTCGACGTCTCGGCGCAGGTGCGCGAAGCCCAGGCGGAAGCGTTCGGAACCGCGGCGGCCGAACCCGCGTCGGAGGCACAGCCGCGGCAGCCGTCGCGGCCCGTCCGCCGGCCCGTCGCCGGGGATGACGACGACGACTTCGACCAGGGCCCCATCCTCCGCCGATCCTAGGGAAACCCGCGATGCCAGACGGAATTCAGACGAACATCGGCGCGATCTCCGCCTACGCCAAGCAGCTGCCGTACTACGAGCAGGAAGCGGACAAGTTCAGCGCCAAGATCGACGCGGCCGACGTCACGAACGAGGCGTGGGGGCTGGTCGGCCTCTTCGCCAAGCAGGGCTACACCGACCGCCTCGCCGAACTGCGCTCGCTGCTGACCGATCTGAAGGACGGCGTGGACGGGTTCACCACCAAGCTGACCAAGGCCGCCGAGATGTACCAGGGCGCCGAAGACGCCGGGAAGGTCACCTTCGGCCGGTACGAGGCGGAAATCGACGCGATCGGGCAGGACCGATGACCGAGCCGAAGAAGAGCATCGCCGACGCGCTGGACGTCGGGGCCTACGACGAGAGCATGGGCGCCAACCTCGACCGCGCGGCCGGGTACGTGCCGGTGGCCGGCACCGCCTACAAGGCGGGCAAGAAGATCGGCGAGCACGCCCGGCAGGCCGCGGAGGCCGACGGCCCGGCCGAGCTGGCGTCCGCGGGGGCGGCGCTGGTGGGTGACGGCGCGGCGTTCGTCGGCGCCGCGGCCGGCGACATGGTCACCTTCGCCATGGACCCGATCGGCTGGCTGGTCAGCCACGGCCTCAACATGCTGCTCGAACTGGTCCAGCCCCTCCAGGACGCCCTGCACCAGGTGACCGGCGACGGCCCGGCCATCGGGCACGCCTCGGAGAACTTCGTCACCATCGCGCAGGGCTTCGTCGCGCTCGCCGAGGACTTCGAGCGCACGGGCGACACGGCGCTGGCCGAGTGGGTGGACGACGCCGGCAACGCGGCGAAGGAAGCGCTCGGCGACTTCTCCTCCGGCATCCGCGGCATCGGCTCGGCCGCCGGTTCGGTCGCCGAGGTGCTGCAGATGTGGTCGATGGTCATGGTGGTCATCGAAGAGGTGATCAAGGGGATCATCACCGAGCTGGTGTCCTGGCTGATCACCCTGTGGCTGCCCGCGCTGGCCGCGTCGGTGATCAGCTTCGGCGGCTCGGTCGCGGCCGCGATGACCGCCTCGATCGCCAAGGCCGCGAGCGTGCTGCAGAAGGTGACGCGCTACCTCGGCAAGTTCGGCAAGCTGCTCGACAAGTTCATGGAGTTCCTGGTCCGGTACTCGGGGAAGCTCGAGGTGTTCGCCCGCAAGCTGCGCATCGGCGTGATGCCGGGTGAGACGAAGTTCGGCTTCGGCGCGGTCGCCCAGGGCTGGCAGCCGAGCAACCGGGCGCTGACGACGATGTTCGGCACCTCGGCCGGCGTCAAGCCGTTCCTCGCCGGCGCGGGCGTGAAGGCCGGCATCGGGGCGGGCAAGGGCGCCTTCGCCGAAGGCAAGGAAGCCGTCACGCCGGAGGGGGACGAGCCGTGGTTCGACAAGAGCGAGATCGGCGGCGACCGGAGCCCGGAGCAGACGCGCGGGGACCTGGACATTTGAGCGAGCGCATCGAGAACTGGGCGCAGGAGACCCGGGTCCGGCCCGGGCACCGCGAGCGGGTCGAGGCGCTGCTGCGGGACCGGTGGCACGAGCCGGTCATCGTGCTGCACTTCGGCGACACCGACGTCGGCTACGACGTCCCCGGCCGCCGCGAGGACGGCACCGTCCAGGGGAAGCGGCTCGTCCGGCGGTTCTTCTGGAACGTCCTGCGGGGGATCGGCGCCGCGGTGTTCGCCGTGTTCGCCCTGGCTCACGGCGAACGGCCGGGTCTGCCGTTCCGGCGGACGATCGGCGTGTCGGGCCCGGAGAACGCGATGGCGCTCGACCTGGCCGACCGGCTGCGCTCCGTGGGGGGCGCGTGGTTCGCGTGCTCGCCGTCGTGCCTGGCGGTGGTGGACACCGGGCCGACCGCCACCGACCCGGGCGACGCGCCGCCGCCGAGGATCGTCTGGGAGGCGCGCAAGCCGCAGGCGCCGGAGCTCAGCTTCCGCAAGAGCACGCTGACCTGGCCGGACGGCTCGGTCTTCCGGCTGCCCGTGCAGGGCCGCACCGAGCAGCAGCACCTGCGGAAGTTCGTCGAGTTCCCGGACGTCGTCCACTGGAACGGCCGTTAGTGGTGATGTCCGGGGGAGGGTGGCTCGCCGGTTGACCCGGGGGCCTGGACATCACCGCGAGTCCTCGCACGGGAGGCGCGCCCACACGACCTTGCCGTCGTCGTGGTGGCTCACGCCCCAGTCGAGGGCGAGCTCGTCGACGAGCAGCAGGCCCCGGCCGCCGGAGCGGCCCGGCGCCCGCTGCCGCGGTTCGCCGCGCCCGGTGTCGGCGACGGCCACGGTGACCACGCACGGGTCGCGGGTGAGGTGGAGCCGCAGCTGGCTGGGGCCGGTGGCGTGGACGTAGGCGTTCTCCAGCAGCTCCCCGACCACGATGACGGCGTCGACCCGGTCGGTCTCGGCGAGCGCGGCCAGCTTGGCCGCGGCCCACCGGCGCGCGGAGGCCAGCCCCGCGGGATCCGCCCCGGCGACGTCCAGCACCTGCCACCCCGGCTCTTGTGCCGTTCCCCAGTTCACTCGCACCGTGCGACTCCTCCTTTGCGGAGGGCCTACCCGGTGACGCGGCCGATACTCATCCGGCGGGCGTTCGTTCGGCCGAGCTCGCTAGGGCAGCCCGATGCGCCAGAGGAAGGCCGCGCGCAGGGCCGCGATGAGAGCTTCGTCGTCGACCTCGCTGGGACGCTCGCCCATCGGGAGCCAGAGGCCTTCGTCCGGGATGCCGGCGATGACGCGCGTGAGCGTGACGCCCGGATAGGTGAGTGTCTCCCGCCCGCCGTCGACGTCGGAGACGCAGACGTGCCGGGACTCCGCCCGGACGAGCACCTGCCGCTGGTCGTTCATGTCGCGCGTCTTCCCGGAACCGAAAGTCAGGCCGCCGTCCAGCATAGACACGCGAAGCGGCGAACACCTTCGGGCGAACAGCCGATTCTCGTTCACATCAGTTCGAAAACCGCGGTGTCCCACCATCTCCGCTGGCGGGCACGGCGCGCTCCGAGGGGGGAGAGAGCACGCCGTGTCCGTGCTCCGAACGCTACGCCGCGGGAAGGCCGGTGGCGGGGGAACCACTCGTACGCCGGAGCAGCACGCAGTGACGCGCCGGTTTTGTCGGTGGTCACCGATACGCTGGAACCGGGGGGCGCCCCCGCGGGCGGCGGGAGGCGCGGCGACTCGCCAGGTGGGCCGTTCGCGTTGATGGGCAACGGTTTCGGCGACCGAAAGCCGGTTGCCCGCCGAATCGGCCGGTCGCTGCGGGGGAGCAGGGCGCACGCCGAAGTGATGTCGGGTCGACGGGGTATCGCGGGTCCGGCGGTGGTGCCGCGGCCGAACCGGACTCACGAACCCGAAGTGCGCCGCCGAACCGAACTCACGAACCCGGAGTGCGCCGTTGCGGCCGGACGACCCGGAGTGCGCCGCCGAACCGAACCCGCGCCACAAGACCCAAACCCGCACAACCGGGTTGCTGTGCGCAAAACGCCACTGGGCGAATTGCCCGGTACCTATCTTTCGTCCTGTCCGACGAAAGTCGGTACCGTCCCGCCCGGCCGCGGGATCACCCTCGGACGCACCGGATCACCGGTGCCGGCCCCGCGCCGGCTCACTCCGGCGCGGTCACCCCGGCGCCGGCCCCTCCTCGATCGCGAAAGGGAGTCACCGGCATGCGCAGAACGTTCCCGGGACACCGCTCCGCCACCACCCTCGTGGCCGCCGCCGCGGTCATCGGCTTCCTCACGCCCGTCTCCGCCGGTGCCACCGCCATCGACGGCTACTCCGCCGCCGTGCAGCGGGAAGCCGTCGCTTCCCTCGCCGCGGAAGCCGGGATCAGCGAGTCCGCCGCCGTTGCGCTGCTGCGTACGCAGGCAGCCAGTGTCGACACCCTGCAGCGCGTCACCGCTTCCCTCGGGTCGCGCGCCGCCGACGGCTACCTCGATGCCGCCGCCAAGCCCGTCGTCAACGTGCTGGACCAGGCCGCCGCCGAGCAGGCCGTCCGGGCCGGTGCGCAGGCGCGGCTGGTCAAGCACTCCAGTGCCGCGCTGGCGAGCGCGCAGGACGCCCTGCAGGCGCTGCCCGCGGTGGCGCACACCTCGATCGGGCTCGACCCGAAGGCCAACCAGGTCGTGCTGACCGTCGCCGGCGCCGCCAAGGGCACCGAAGCGCTGCTGAAGGCGGCCGGGTCGCTCGGTGACCGGGTTCGCGTGGAGCGCGTCGCCGGGGAGATGCACACCGCGATCTACAACGGCGAAGCCATCACCGGCGGCGGCACGCGCTGCTCGGCCGGCTTCAACACCAACCGCGGCGGCCAGAACTACCTCATCGACGCCGGGCACTGCACCCGCGCCGTTTCCCAGTGGAACGTCGGGCCGTCGCAGGGTGCCAGCTTCCCCACCAACGACTACGGCCTGATCCGCAACACCACCGGGAGCGCGCCGGGTGCGGTCACCCTGTGGAACGGCTCCACCCAGCGGATCACCTCCGCCGGCACCGCGACCGTCGGGCAGCGGATCAGCAAGAGCGGCAGCACCACCCACCTCACCTCGGGGTCGGTGCAGCGGACCAACGTGACGGTGAACTACGCCGAAGGCTCGGTGTACCAGCTGATCCAGACCAACGCGCTGGTCAACCCCGGTGACTCCGGCGGCTGCCTGTTCGCCGGCAGCGTCGGCCTGGGCATCACCTCCGGCATGGGCGGTGGGAGCTCCTACTTCCAGCCCGTCGGCGAGGCGCTGAGCGCGTACGGCGTCACCCTCAACTGAAGCGACGCCGGTGGGGGCGCCACGCCGGTGCCCCCACCGGTGCGTCAGTCGCGGCGGTGGAAGATCAGCCGGTAGCCGGCCAGGATGATCAGGGCGCCCAGGATGGCCAGGCCCCAGGTGCGCAGGTCGAAGAACGTGCCGAGTTCGGTGTGGAACAGCGTCTTGCCCACCCAGCCGCCGACGAACGCGCCGGCGATGCCCAGCAGGATCGTGATGATGCAGCCGCCCGGGTCCTTGCCGGGCATGAGGGCTTTCGCGATCACCCCGGCGATGAGACCCAGCACGATCCAGGCGATGATGCCCACGGGGTGTCCTCTCGTCCGCTACCTCTTGCGGGCACAGGATGGCAGGCACCGGCCCCGGGAGCGCCGAGCCACGCCGACGCGAACCCGATCTTGCCGGCCGAACGGGAAAGCCCGCCCGGGGGAATCGTCCCGGACGGGCCTTTCGCGTGTTCCGGCCGGCTCAGCCGCCGCCGTAGGTGGCCTGGGTGACCGCGAAGACGTTGCGGTTGCCCGCGCCTTCCTGCAGCGACCACAGCAGGTCGGCCGCGGTGTCGTCCTCCCAGTAGGAAATGCTCTCGCCACCGCTGACCCAGGCGAAGGTCTGCGCGGCGGCCGCGGGCTTCCAGTAGTAGAGCTGCTTCTGGCCCGACGACTGGAACCACCAGCGGCCGTTGTGCGAAGCCACGCCGTTGAGCTTGTACCAGGGCAGCTGCAACGCCTGGCTCGCCGTGGTCGTGGCGGCGAAGACGCCGGAGGAGGCGAACGGGTAGCGGATCGCCCGCGGCGCCCGGTTCGGGTAGTCCGTGCAGCCGGACGAGCAGGTGTACTCGGTCATCACGATCGACTTGCTGACGCGGTCGAGGGAGATCGACGACCACGCGAGGTTCGTGCCCGATGTCGTCTTCGAGGAGATCGTGCCGACCTGCGGCAGGACGTAGGCGTAGTTGTGGGCGTAGTACGTGCTGCCGCTCTGCTGGCCGATCTGGTCGGCGGTGCCGCCGCTGCTGGTCTTCAGGATCTTGCGCATGTCGAACACGCGCATGCCCTTCCCGGTGTCGGCGACGTACAGGTAGTCGCCGTACCAGGACATGCCGCCGACGTGGATCGGGATGTCCTTGAAGTCCGGTGCGTCCGCGGTCCCGGTCGGCTCGACCAGGAGGATCTTGCGGTAGGCGTTCGGGTAGTCGGCGTCCCAGTCGACCAGGGTGATCCGGCTGCGTTCCTGGCCGCCGTCACAGCTGTCCTTGGTGTACCAGCTGACCGCGACGAGCTGGTGCCCGTCGTAGTTGCCGCCGTTGGCGGTCCCCACGGCGTCGCGGCTGGTGGTGATGCCCTGCGGGTAGTTGGTGCAGTCGGAGTTGTCGCCGCTGTCGAACCGGAACCCGGTCGAGAGCCCGGCGACGGAGAACGACGACGGCAGGGCGGTGCGGTCGTGGTTCGCGTTCTCCATCACGGTGTGGACGGCCGCGGTGCCGAGTTTCGACACCAGGGCGCTGTTCACCGCGTCGAACTGGTTGTAGTTGGCGGTCAGGGTGTATTGGTCGGCGGGCAGGGTCGACGGCGCGGCCGCGGCGGCGGACGCCGGTGCGGCCGCCAGGCCCGCCAGCACGCCGGCGGCCAGCACGGCCTGCGCGATGCGGTGGTGCAGTGACATCGGAACCTCGGTGGTCGGCGCCCGGACTGGTCGCCGGGCTGGTGATGCCGCCGATCGTCGGGCCTGCCCGTACAAGAGGCGTACAAATACCGTTTCGGGGCTGTCGCACTGAGGGGCCGGGTCCACTGAGGACGGTCGGCCCCGGCGTCCGGTGGATCCACCCGTGAAAGTCCACATCGGACACGTCTCCACCGGGCTCGGCTCGGTGAACCGGCCCAGGACGGCGATCGCGACGCCGGGCTGAGCCGGCCGGTCACCGCGCCGCCCGCCGGTCGAGCACCTTCAGCGACTGCTCGCACCACCGCAGGTTCTCCCGCTCGAACGACAGTCCCCGCATCAGCGTCAGGTACGGGCCGACCCGCTCGGCTTCGGCGAGGTAGTCGTCTTCGAAGCGGCCGTCCAGCAGCCGGGCGCGCAGCCGTTCGTAGCCGGCGATCTTGGTTTCCGCCCGGGCCATCCGCTCGGCCAGTGCGCGCCGGACCGCCGCCTCGTCGCCCGCGTCCACGGCCTGGACCTGCACCAGCAGCTCGTCGCGGATCACGCCCGGGCGGGGCGGGCGGGCCGTGAAGCCGTGCAGCGCCCGGTGCCCGGCCTCGGTGAGGGAGAACAGCCGCTTGTCCGGCCGCCGCTCCTGGTGGACCACCCGGGCGCGCACCAGACCGTCGGCCGCCATGCGGTCGAGTTCCCGGTAGAGCTGCTGCGGGGTGGCCGCCCAGAAGTTCGCCACCGAGGCGTCGAACCCCTTCGCCAGGTCGTAGCCCGACGCCTCGCCTTCGAGCAGCGCCGCCATCAGCGCGTGGCGCAGTGCCATACTCAACTAGTTGACTGCTTCGCGCTGAATCCGGTCGAACTGCGCCGCCATCGCCTCGGCGAGGGCCTGCGCCGCGGACAGCGGCCGGACCATCACGGTGAACTCGTCGATCAGGCCGGCTTCGTCGAGGTGCAGGAAGTCGCAGCCCTCGATCCGCACGTCCCCGATCCGGGCCTCGAAGACGAGGGCGTGGTCCCGGCCTTCGCCGCCGGTGAGCTCGCGGACGTACCGGAAGTCCTCGAACACCCGCAGCACGCCGCGCAGGATCGCGGCGGTGATCGCCTTGCCGGGGTACGGCCGGAACGCCACCGGGCTGCGGAACACGACGTTCTCCGCCAGCGTCGCGGCCATGGCGTCGGGATCGCGTGCCTCGACGGCCTTGCGGAAGCTGCTCATGCCCACCTGCCCTACTCAATTTGTTGACTATATCGGCTAGCGTACCTCCTCGGATCCCGGCCGGTGACCCCAGTCGCCGTATAACGACCTACACGTCGGCGCTGCGCGGCTCGTACCGGGCGCGCAGCGCCTTCTTGTCCGGCTTGCCGAGGCCGGTCATCGGCAGCGACTCCGCCACGATCACCTGCTTGGGCACGTGCACCGGGCCCTTGCGCTCGCGCACCGCCGCCTGGATCTCGGCGGTGAGCTTCCCGAGGTCGCCGTCCGCGTCCTCGCGCAGGACCACGACCGCCGTCACCGCCTCGCCCCACTTCTCGTCCGGCGTGCCGATCACCCCGACCTGGGCGACCGCCGGGTGCTCGGCGACGACGTCCTCGACCTCGCGGGGGAACACGTTGAACCCGCCGGTGACGATCATGTCCTTGACCCGGTCGACGATGAACCAGAAGCCGTCCTCGTCTTCGCGGGCGACGTCGCCGGTGTGCAGCCAGCCGTCGCGGAAGGTCTCGGCGGTGATCTCCGGCAGGTTCCAGTAGCCGCCGGCGAGCAGCGGGCCGGCCACGCAGATCTCGCCCGGCTCGCCCGGGGCCACCGGGGTGCCGTCCGGGCCGAGCAGCGCCGTGCGCAGGAAGGCCGACGGGCGGCCGCAGGAGGCCAGCCGCGCGTCGTCGTGGTCGCCCTTGGCGAGGTAGCTGATCGCCATCGGCGCTTCGGACTGGCCGTAGTACTGGGCGAAGATCGGGCCGAACCGGTCGATCGCCTCGCGCAGGCGCACCGGGTTGATCGACGCCGCCCCGTAGTACACCGTCTGCAGCGAAGAGAGGTCCCGCGTGCGCGAGTCGGGGTGGTCCATCAGCGCGTAGAGCATGGTGGGCACCAGCATGGTCGCGGTGATCCGCTGCTCTTCGACGATCCGCAGGACTTCGGCGGGGTCGAACTTCGGGACCACGATCAGCGAGCCGCCCTTGAGCAGCGTCGGGGCGAAGAAGGCCGCGCCGGCGTGCGAAAGCGGGGTGCAGATCAGGAACTTCGGCGCCTCGGGCCACTCCCATTCGGCCAGCTGGATCTGCGTCATCGTGGTCATCGCCTGCGCGGTGCCCATGACACCCTTGGGCTTGCCGGTCGTCCCGCCGGTGTAGGTGATCGAGACGACCTGGTCCGGCGGCAGCGCGGCGGGCACGAGCGGCCGCGGGTCGAACGTCGCGGCGGCCGCGGTCAGGTCCTTGCCGACGTGGGCCAGCCGCTCGGGCACCGGGCCGATGGTGAGCACCTGGGTCAGGCCGGAGACCTTCTCGAGCAGGCCGAGGGCGCGGTCGACGAAGGCGGGCACGGGGTCGATGACGAGCGTGGTGATCCCGGCGTCGCCGAGGATGTAGGCGTGGTCGTCGAGCGAGCCGAGCGGGTGCAGCGCGGTGCGCCGCGACCCCTGCAGCTGGCCGGCGGCGATGATGAGCAGGACTTCCGGCCGGTTCAGCGACAGCAGCGCGACGGGCGCGCCCGTGCCGGCGCCGAGCGCCTCGAAGGCCTGCGCGTACTGGCTGACCTGCTCGGCGGTCCGGCCCCCGGTCATCGTGGTCTCGCCCAGCACCATGACCGGCTTGTCCCGGTGGCGTTTCAGGGCGGAGACGACCAGGTGGCCGAGGTGGTTCGGATACCGCATCGCCTGCTCGTCCATCCCGGTCCCTTCCACGGCGCAAGACTAGAACACGTTACTGTTCTCGACACGATACGGCGGATGGGAAGGGTTTGTCAGGTGGGTCGCGTGGTGGAACAGGTTTCAGTGAGTTCCGTGCCGGGACGTCGTGAGTGGTGAAGCGGGTGCTCACCCGCTTGACCACTCACGACCGGCGCCCTACCTGGGCGGCGAGGCGGGGTAGCCGCGGTTCACCGCGACCGCCGACACGCTCAGGTACCCGTCGAACAGGGCCTTCGTGTCGCTGTCGGCCTCGAACTCCGGCGCGGGCGTCACCGGGTTGTACGACAGCTGGTACGTCACGTCGCCCGACGGCACGTACGTCACCCAGCCCTGGGCCACCCGGCCGACCTTCGTCCAGCGCACCGGCGACGGTCCGGAGCCCGGCGTGACGTCCGGCTGGTTGACGTTCACCAGCACCATGTCCCGCGCGAACGTCCACACCCGGGGCGAGGAGAGCAGCCGGACAACGGCGTCGGCCGCGGCCGTGTACGTCTCCGTCGACGGCGGGGGTGCCACGCGCGTCCCGGCGCTGACCGCCACCGTCGGGATGCCCCGCTCGACCGCCGCCGTGGCGGCGCCGACCGTGCCGGACAGGTTGATCGAGACGTCGGTGTTCGGGCCCGCGTTCACCCCGGAAACGACCAGGTCCGGGCCCGTGGTCCAGCCGAGCCGCTGCGGCAGGACGCCGGTCAGCGCGAGCTCGGCCACGTCCGCCGGCGTGATCGACGGGCTGCCCGGGCCGCACGGGGTGCCGCCCTGGCACGCGCCCAGTACCAGCCCGTGCCCCGGCGCGTCCGCGCAGTCCGCGGCGAATTCGGCCGGCACCGCCAGGGGCGGGGCCACGGACGCCGCGGGGGAGCCCGCCGTCGACCGGCTCTTCGCGCCCTGGGACGCCCACGGGCCGACGATCGCCACGTCGGCGCCGGCCCGGCACAGGGCCCGCCGGAGCACGTAGATGCCGCGCCCGTCCGAGCCGTCGGGCTTCGCCGCCTGCACCGAGTCGTCGTTGACCAGCAGCACCTTCTTGCCCCCCAGCGAAACCGGGTGATCGGGCCGCGGGCTCGCCTGGGCGGGCGCGGCCAGCGACAGGGCCACCGCCGCCGCGACCGCGACGCGCACAGCCTTGAACCGCATCGCCACCTCCTCATCTGTTCGGAATCGGAGGGCCAGGGTAGCGGGGACAGCGGTCGCGGGGCGGTGTTTCCGTGGTTTCCACGGCGCGAGCCCGCCCCGGCGCCGAGGCGGGCTTCGCTCCTTTGTGGACGGTTACGGCACCGGTGCCGCCTGCGCCCTGGCGACGGCTTCGTCCCGGTCGGGCGGCAGCAGGTAGCCGGCTCGCAGGGCCCGGTCCGCCGCCGCGGTGAACTTCGCGACGTAGGTGGCGTGGTCCGGGTAGAGCTGCCGGATCCGGTCCGGGGTCAGCGGCGTGGTCGTGCCCAGCAGCAGGCACGCGCCCGGCACGTTGCCGCCGCTGTTGTTCGGCGCGTAGGACGCCACGGGGACGTCGAAGTCGGGCAGCCGGACACCGCCGAGGGCGTTCTGGTCACCGTCGCGCAGGATGATGAGGTTGAGCAGCATCGAGATCGGCGCCGCCGTGGGCGGGGCCGCGCCGCCGCGCGCCCAGCGGTCGAGGTGGCGGAACGCGGCGTTCTCCGCGTACCGGAACGTCATGCTGTTGACCGGCTTGTCGCACGTCGTCGGGGCGCCGTCGTTGATCGAGCGGTCCCGGGCGTTGGCCGCGTTGTACAGGTTCAGGCCGTACTGGTCGGCGTGCGCGGTGCCGGCGACCTCCCAGGTCCGCACCCGGGCGGTGTCCTGGCGGACCGAGGCCGACGCGACGACGTCGGTCTCCGACTGCAGGACGAACACCGGGACGCCGAGGTCGGTGCGGATCCGGGCCGACAGCGGGCCGAGAACGCCGTCGCCGATCGGGGCCGCCAGCGCGGCCCGGCCGTGGATCAGGAAGCCGTCGTGGCTGCGCCGCACCGGCTGGATCGCGTTCGCGTAGGTGGTCAGCCGCAGTGCGGACTGCGAGTGCCCGGTGCCCAGCACGGTGAGAGGCCCCGTCCGGCCGCCCAGCAGCTGCGGGTTCGCCCGGACGGCCTGCGCGGCCTGGGCGAAGATGTCGTAGGAAAGGGCGTCACCGCTGATGTTCACCGCGCCGTAGCGTCCGGGGTCGAGGCTCTTGAGCTTGTCGGCCCCGGCCTTCTGGGTCGTCACGCCGACGTAGGCGTGGCCTTCACGGATGAAGTGTTCGTAGGACTGCGAGAAGTCGACCGGGATGTCGACGCCGAAGCTGACGTTGAGCCATTCGACCACCACCGTGCCGGTGAACCGGGCGGCGTCGCGCGGCCGCACCACGACCATCCGGGTAGTGTACGGGTTGCCGGTGGTGGCCACGCGCGTGGTCCAGCGGCCGTCTTCGGTCCACAGCCCCACCTGGTCGAACGTGTCGGCCTGGCCGGAGAGCAGGTATTCCTCCTCGACGTACCCGCGAGCGGCGAGGTCCAGGACGCCTTGGGCGCCGCTGACCGGCCAGCCCCGCCCGGCGTTCGCGGGCACCGCCGTGACGGTGGGGGCGGCGGCGGACGGCGCGGCCGGGGCGGTCCCGGTGATCAGGACGGATGCCAGGAGCACGGTCAGCAGCACGAGCAGGGCTCTGCGCATGGGTAAACCCTTCTGGTGGTCGACGGTGCGGGAGCGGCTCCCGGCGCCCGTACCGTCCACAACGGACACTGGGCGGCGACCCGCGGGCCACCGCCTTTGTCTTCTACTCGCCGGTAATGGCGGGGGCAACGCCGTGTCCGCGAACCGGCGGGAAGACGCCCGGAAACGCTCAGCGATGTGACAAGCCGGCGGCTCCGGCACTCGTTCCCGGCCAATCCAAGAAAGTGCTTTCGGCGCCGCAACCTTGCGCAGGGGTCACTCGTTGCGCGACTATCTCGGGACGTTCTGCACGTGCATCCGCACGGCGAGGGGGTGTGGTGACCGAAGTGGCGCCGGCGGTGGCCGGGACGACGGACGTCCCGAGCGACGCGGCCTTGATCGCAGCGGTCCGTGGTGGCGACATCGCGGCCTACGGCGAGCTCTACGACCGGCACCTCGTCGCCGCCCGCCGGGTGGCGGCCGCGATCGCGGCCGACCAGGCGGAGCGGGACGACCTGATCGCCGAAGGCTTCACCCGCGTACTCCGGATTCTGCGGTCTGGCGAGGGTCCGGACGAGGATTTCCGGCCGTACCTGCTGACCACCATCCGGAACACGATGATCAGCTGGCGGCGGCGCGACTCGGCCGTCTCACTGGTGGCCGAGGTCCCGGACGTCCTGCCGGGTGCGGGAAGTGACGAACCGGTGGGCAGCCGGATGCACGCCACGGTCGCCGCGGACGCGTTCGCGAGCCTGCCCGAGCGGTGGCGGACGGTGCTGTGGCGGACCGAGATCGACGGCGAATCGCCCGCCCGGATCGCCGAGGACCTCGGGATGACGCCGAACGGGGTGGCCGCGCTGGCCTACCGCGCCCGGGAGGGCCTGCGCCAGGCCTACCTGGACCAGCACGTTCCCGAGGCGCGGCGACGCACCTGCCGGAACATCTCGGGGCAGCTGGCCCGGTGGGTGCGCGACGGCATCTCCGACCACAAGGCGCACCGGATCGCCGCCCACCTCGAGCGCTGCCCGGAGTGCCGGGAGCTGGCCGACGGGCTCCGCCAGCTCAACCAGGAACTGCCCGCCACGGTGGCCCCGCTCATCCTGGGCATCCCGATCGTCTCGCAGTGGCTGTCCACCAGCGGCTCGATCGCCACCTCCGGTGCCGCCGCCGGCGCCACCGGCACCGGCGCCTCGGTCCTGTCGTGGGCCACGGCGGCGAAGGTCGCCGCCGCGGGCGCGGCCCTGGTCACGACGGTGACGATCGGCGCGGCCACGTCCGGTGACGCGCCGCCGCCGCTGTCCGGCCGCCAGGGCACGACGACCCAGCCCGCGGGGACCGGGCCGCAGGCCGGCTCCCGTGCCGGAATCCCGCCGGACGGCGTCGTGCCGACGTCGGACGCGCCGGGGACGGCGCCCGGCGTCCCGGGTGGGGAGCCGACCGGCGCGCAGCCGGCGGGCGAGTCGCCCGGAGCCGGGGCGCCCGGGCAGACCGGAGCAGCGGGCAACGGCAACGCCGGCACCAACGGCAACGTCGGTACCACCGGCAACAACGGCAACAACGGCAACGGCAACGGCAACAACGGCAACGGGGTCGGCAACAACCCGGACAAGGAAGCCGCGAAGGCGTCCAAAGAAGCGGCCAAGGAGTCGTCCAAGGCCGCGAAGGAATCATCGAAAGCGTCGAAGAAGGCCGAGAAGACGAAGACCCCCGGGGAGTGACCCGGCGCCGCTCGGCGCCGGGCCACCCCGCTCAGCAGGGCTGCAGCAGCCAGCAGAGCCGGTAGTTCGCCTGGTAGGTGGCTCCCGTGGCCGGCGCGACGACGTTCTGCGTCCGCGCCCCGCCGTGGGCCCAGCCGGTGAAGGCGTACTTCAGGTTCAGCGGGGGCAGGTTCTGCGGGCTGTCCGCGCTGATCGAGTTGACCGACCCGGCGATCACCGTCCGGGAGAACGGCGTGCGCTGCTGCGTCCCGCCGACGGTGAGCATCGCCTGGCTGGGGTTCGAGGTGAAGTTCAGCGTCACCGTCTTCGGCTGGAGGTCGATCGTCTTGGCCGCCGTGCGGCCCGTCGAGTCCGTGGCGGTCAGCGTCAGCTGCAGGTAGGACGGGTATTCGTGGTCCGGTGCGACGAACGACCCCGCGGCGACGCCGGGGAAGTCCTGCACGTTGTGGGTGTGGCAGGTGCCGTTGGCCGCGCAGTGCCGGATGGCCAGCCGCCACGACAGCGCCGAGGGCGGCAGCTCGCCGTCCTGGGCGTCGACGGCGCGGCCGGAGAAGGCCACCGTCTGCCCGACAGACCAGGTCAGCGTGGCGGCCGGGGTGTCGATGACCGGCACGGGATCGAGCCCGGCCGGGGTCCCGACGGTCACCCGGACCGTCGTGGCCGCCGAAGCGCCGTGGGAGTCGGTCACCCGCAGCCCGGCGTCGACCGTCGCCGCGGAGGTGTAGGTCCAGGTCGGCCGCGCGGCCGTGGCGTCGTCGTAGGCGCCGTCCGCGTCCAGGTCCCAGGCGTAGGAGAGCGGGTCACCGGCGTCCGGGTCGGTGGAGCCGGTGCCGTCGAACTGCACGGTCAGCGGGGCCGGCCCGCTGGACGGCGTCGCCGTGGCCACGGCGACCGGCGGCCGGTTGGCACCGCCCGCGTAACCGACCCGGCGCAGTTCGCCGGCGCCCAGCGCGACGTAGAACAGGTCGCCGCCGGGACCGGTGAGCACCTGCACCGGCGTGTTGACGCCGGTCACGAACGGCACCAGCTTGCTGGGACTGGGCTGGCCGGAGACGGTCTGCATCGCCCAGATGCAGCCGCGGGAGGAGTCGGCGAAGAACAGCGCGCCGGCGTACTCGGCGGGGTAGTTGCTGCCGGACTCGAAGGCGATCCCGCTGATCGAGGAGCCCCCGGTCGGACACGGGTCGGTCGCCACCACCTTGGCGCTGTGGTTGTAGGCGTAGTACGGCGCGGTCTGCCCGCCCGCCGAGTACAGCGATTCGCAGCGGTCGAGGTTCGCGCCGTCGTAGCCGGCCTGCCGGGCGGTGCCTTCGAAGCAGGGCCAGCCGAAGTTCTCCGCCACGGCGTCGCCGGCGTTCGCGACGCGGTTGATCTCTTCCCAGGTGTTCCAGCCGACGTCACCGGCCCACAGTTCGCCGGTGCCCGGCCGGAACCCGAAGCGGAACTGGTTGCGCGAGCCGTAGGCGATGACGCGCCGGGCGTTGGCGTCGGTGCTGCTCGCGAACGGGTTGCCGGGCAGGCCGTCGCCGGTGTCGGGGTCGATGCGCAGCAGCGTGCCGTTGAGCAGCACGGGCTGCCCGGCGGGGCGGCGCGGCGACTGCGAGCGCAGCGCGCCGCCTTCCGCCGACGGCGGCGTGAGGTTCGTGCCGGCGGGGGACGGCGGGTCGGCGCAGGGGTTGCCGACCTGGCCGTAGTCGGCGAAGTTGAAGCTGGCGCCGTCGCCGCCGCCCGCGTACAGGGCGCCGTCCGGGCCGAAGGCCAGCGAGCCGATGGAATGGCTGGGGTACTGCTGGCACCAGCCGGTGACCAGGGGTTTCTCGCTCACGGCCGTCCCAGCCGGGCCCATGGTGAGCTGGGAGACGCGGCCGGTCACGACGCAGCCGGAGTCGGTCGCGCCCGGCGGCGTCGGGCAGGTGTCGCCCCACTGCGGCGCGGTCCCGCCCGGGAGGGCGTCGAGGGTGTAGGAGACGTAGACGTACGGCCGGGTGGGGAAGGTCGGGTCGACCGCCAGTCCGAGCAGGCCGCGGTCCCAGAAGTCCTGGGTCGGCGTGCGCAGGTCGGCGAACACGGTCGCCGTCGGGTCGGCGAGGGAGTCGAACACCTTGACCAGGCCGCTCTTCTCCGCGACGAACACCCGCCCGTCGGGGGCGAACGCGGCGGCGGTCGGCGAGCTGAGGCCGCCGATGGCGACCGTGTCGGTGAAGCCCGCGGGCACGGCGGCGGCGGGCGCCGCGGCGGCGACGGCCACCGCGAGGGCACCGGCGAGGGGCACGACCACCCCCGCCGCCAGTGCGCGTCTTGATCTTCGCGGGACCAGGGAACGACGGGAACCCATCACGAACTCCTCCTGCGGCGGGGACCGGACTGGCGCGGACGCCGTCCGGTTAGGCGCGCGGGGCGGGAAAGTCGTTACGTCGCAGACAGGAATGTGCACGAACAGCTCAATCCCTTTGACGGTCAACGACTCGACCGCGGCGGACCGGGCCCTGACCGACCTGGCCGCGGACCGGGTGAACGGTGCGGCGGGTGTGATTCCCGCGGTACAAGAGCCGTACAAGGCCGGTGTACGGAATTTGGATCACCGGCTGGCGTACTGCTCCCATGCGAACTCCGAAAGTGATCCTGCTCGCGCTGGCCGTGGCGGCCGGCGCGCTGGCGCTGCCCGGGACGGCCAGTGCCGCCTACAGCGACCCGCTGACGACGACGGCCAAGCAGAGCCTCGTGTGGCACGCGACGCCGGCCGCCGCGCTGACCGCGCTGGACGGCGCACTGCCGAATGTCAGCCTCAACACCGTCGTCAACGACCCCAGCTACGACATGACCGGCTGTACCGCCGCGGAGAAGGCTTCGTTGCCGAAGGCGCCGGTGGCCACGAAGTCGATGTGCTGGGACGCCGACCGGGCCGGGACGACGACGTGGAGCCCCCAGGGCATCACCACCTCCGGTGACGCCGACGACGACGGCAAGTGGGGCGACGACAAGATCATCCTGTCCGGCTGGCACGGCACCGACGCGCTCGGCCGGTACAACGACGCGCGGATCCAGGCGATCAACTACAACGACCCCGCTTCGCCGTCGTACCGGATGCTGTACCTGGCCGTGCCGAACAGCACCGGCACCAGCTTCTCCGCGGCGCAGGCCCACATGGGCGGGATGGCCTGGTACGGCGACAAGATCTACGTGACGGCCGAAGGCAGCACGTCGACCGCCATCCGGGTCTTCAGCACCAAGCACATCCTCCAGATGACCGACACGACGTCGAACTCCATCGGCAGAACCTCGGGCGGGTACGCCGCCTACACCTACAAGTACGCGATGATGCAGGTCGGGTACTACACCTACGCGGGCGGCACCTGCACCATGGAGTCCGACACGGCAGTGCCGTGCTTCTCGTCGATGTCGCTGGACCGCAGCACCACCCCGGCCACGGTCGTGACGACCGAGTACTTCTCCGACCAGAGCCTCCACGGCCGCCTCTACCGCTACCCGATCGGCACGGACTACCTGCTGTCGGCGTCGTCGGGCACGGTGGCCGCCACCGAGGCGCTGCGCAGCTCGGTGGGCAACATGCAGGGCGTGCTGTCCAACAACGGCAAGTACTACGTCGCCCACAGCTCGGCGACGATCAACGGCCAGCTCTGGACCCAGACGACGGCGAAGAGCAGCTCGGCCACCTGCGGCACCGGCACGACGGCCTGCTGGGCGGTCCACCCGGAGGCCCTGACCTACGACTGGTCGACCGGCCTGGTGTGGTCCCAGTCGGAGTGGTCGACGGCCGACTGCACGGCGAAGAGCCAGGTGTGCGGACGCGCGGTTTTCGCGGTTCCGCTGTCCTCGCTGGCCTCGTGAACTGAGCACGCGGTGCGAAGGCCGCCTCGGGAATCCCGGGGCGGCCTTCCGGCGTACGCCCTCAGGCGCCGGGGTGGCCGCAGGCGTAGACGTTCGCCGAGGCCAGCGTCACGCAGGCCGGGCAGGTGTTGACCGGCCGCTCCCGGCGGCCGTAGTACGGGTGGCGGGCGCCGCACAGGGCCGTGATGACGTCCCCCGGGTGCGGAGCCGGGTGGCACCGGGGACAGTAGGCGTGCGCGGCGCGTTCGACGTCGGCGCTCATGTCACCCGGGTACCCCCGGCGGCGGCGCGTCAACCCGCCGCCACGCCCACACCGGCCGGCCGCCGGTGAAGCACCAGATCGCGATCACCGGGTCGCAGATGGCGCAGCCGAACGACGAGTCGTGGGCGAACGGCAGGATCGGCTGGCCCTTGAGGTGGTGGACGATGTCCCAGCCGGTGTGCAACAGCCAGCCGAGGCCGATGAACGTCCACGAGTCGAGCCCGCGGAACGCCACGTACGTCAGAACCGCGCAGAACGCCACCTCCCACGGCCCGAGCGCACCCCCGGAGAGGTAGGCCGCGCCGGCGCCGCCCACCAGCACGGCGTTGAACCGCCGGCGGTGCCGGTCGGGGATCAGGGAGCTGAGCAGGACGTAGACGAGGCCGATGAGGATCGGCGCCAGGATCGCGATCACGCGGTCGACGTTAGGAACGGGCCGCGCGGGCAGCCAGTGGCTCGATGGCCAGGGGCCGCCGGAATCTCGCCAGGGGCGCCCGACGTCACCATCGAACCCACCCGTGCTCAGACGGACGACACGCGTGCTCAGCCGGACGACACGTGTGTCCAGGCGGACGACACGCGTACCTGGCCGGACGACACGCGTGCTCAGGCGGACGACACGGGGATCGGGCTGGTGGCTGTCGTGTCGTCCGTTCAGGGACGCGTGTCGTCCGGTGGGGTACGCGTGTCGTCCGGCTGGGTTCGTTCGGGCGGATGGATCGGGCGGGCCGAGTTCGTCGTCGCGGACGAACGGCGGCGGGGGAAATCCTCCTAACGTCACCTCGATCGGCGGTGACGAGGAGGCGGCGGGTGCGGACACTGTTGCGGGGCGGCCGGGTCGTAGACCCGGGGACCGGGTTCGACGGCGTCGCCGACGTGCTCCTGTCCGAGGCCGGGATCGAGGCCGTCGGCACCGGGCTGACCGACGGCGCCACCGAGGACGGCGTCACCGAGGTCGACGTCAGCGGGCTCGTCGTCGGGCCCGGGTTCGTCGACCTGCACAGCCACGTGCACTCCGTCGCCGGGCAGCGGCTGCAGGCGATGGACGGCGTCACCACCGCGCTCGACCTCGAAGCCGGCCTGATGCCCGTCGAGCGGGCCTACGCCGAAGCCGCCGCGGCCGGGCGGCCGCTGCACTACGGCTTCTCCGCCTCCTGGGGCGCCGCCCGGGCGCAGGTGCTGGCCGGGATCGCGCCCGACGCGAACATCGACAGCGGTCTGGCCGTCCTGGGGAACCCGGCCTGGCAACGATCGTCGTCGCCGACGGAGCTGGCCGCCTGGCTGTCCCTTTTGGACGCCGAGCTCGCGGACGGCGCCCTGGGCATCGGCGTCCTCATGGGCTACGCGCCCCAGACCGACCCCGGGGAGTTCCTCGCCGTCGCCCACCTCGCCGCGATGGCCGGGGTGCCGACCTACACCCACGTGCGCGAGCTGGTCGAGGTCGACCCCGCGATCCCGGTCGACGGCTCGGCGGAGATCGCCGCCGCCGCGGGGGAAACCGGCGCCGCGATGCACCACTGCCACGTCAACAGCACCTCCGGTCACCACCTCGACCGCGTCCTCGCGACCCTCGACGGCGCCCGCCGCGAAGGCTCCCGCGTCACCGTCGAGGCCTACCCCTACGGCGCGGGCAGCACCGCGGTCGGCGCCGCCTTCATCGAGCCGGACCGCCTGCGGCTCAAGGGACTCCGCCCGTCCAGTGTGGTCATCCTCGAAACGGGGGAACGCGTGCGCGACGAAGCCCGCCTGCGTCAGCTGCGCCGGGACGACCCGGGCGCGCCCTGCCTGCTGGAGTTCCTCGACGAGGAGAACCCCCGCGAACGCGCGCTGCTGCACCGGGCCCTGGCCTTCCCCGACGCCGTCGTCGCCAGCGACGCGATGCCCGTCTCCTGGCCCGGTGGCCGCTCCGAGAGCACCGAGTGGCCGCTGCCGCCCGGCGGCCGGACGCACCCGCGCACCGCGGGCACCTTCGCTAAGACCCTGCGCCTGATGGTCCGCGAAACCGGCGCCTGGACCTGGCTCGAAGCCTTCCGCCGCTGTTCTTCGCTGCCCGCCCGGCTCCTCGACGACGTCGCGCCCGCCGCCCGCCGCAAGGGCCACCTGGGCGCCGGAGCGGACGCCGACATCGTCGTCCTCGACCGGGACCGGATCACCGACGCCGCCACCTACGCCGACCCCACCCGCCCCTCGGTGGGCGTCCGGCACCTGTACGTCGCCGGCGTCCCGGTGGTCGCCGACGGGAAGCTCGACACCGCCGCGCTGCCCGGCAAGCCGCTGCGGGGTGAGCCGCGGTGAGCGACCTGATCGCCGACATCGAAACGCTCGTCCGCTGCGAATCGCCCTCGGCGGACCTCGAAGCCGTCGCGCGCAGCGCCGAAGCCGTCGCCGGGGTCGGCCGCCGTCTCCTCGGAGCCGAGCCGGAGCGCCTGGTCACCGACGGGTGCACGCACCTGCGGTGGCGCTTCGGCGACGGCCCGTCGCGGGTCCTGCTGCTCGGCCACCACGACACCGTGTGGCCACTGGGCTCCCTGCGGACGCACCCCTTCGCCGTCGACGACGGCATCCTGCGCGGTCCCGGCTGTTTCGACATGAAAGCCGGCGTCGTGATGGCCCTGCACGCGGCCGCGGCCCTGCCGGACCGCACCGGCGTGGCCATCCTCGTCACCGGCGACGAGGAAATCGGCTCCCCGCTCTCCCGCGGGCTCATCGAGGAGGAGGCCCGCGGCTGCGACGCGGTGTTCGTGCTCGAAGCCTCGGCCGACGGCGGCGCGCTGAAGACCCGCCGCAAAGGCGTTTCCCGGTACTGGATCGAAGTGGACGGGCGCGCCGCGCACGCCGGTCTCGAACCCGAGAAGGGCGTCAACGCCGGGATCGAGGTGGCGCACCAGATCCTCGCGGTGGCCGCGCTCGCCGACCCGGCCCGCGGGACCACCGTCGTCCCGACCGCGCTGAGCGCCGGGACCACGACCAACACCGTGCCGGCCGCGGCGAGCGTCGCGGTCGACGCGCGGGTGTGGGACGCGGCCGAACAGGACCGCGTCGACCGGGCCGTGCGGAGCCTGACGCCGGTGCTCGCGGACGCGCGGATCCGCATCGGCGGCGGCATCAACCGGCCGCCGCTGGCCGCCGCGGCTTCGGCGGAGTTGTTCGCGCTGGCCGGCCGGCTGGCGGCCGGGCTCGGCATCGGGCCGCTCGCCCAGGCCGCGGTCGGCGGCGCGTCGGACGGCAACTTCACGGCGGGGCTGGGCGTTCCGACGCTCGACGGCCTCGGCGCGGTCGGCGGCGGGGCGCACGCCGACGACGAACACGTCGTCGTCGCGGAGCTGCCCCGGCGGACCGCGCTGCTCGCCGCGCTCACCGAAACCGTGCTGAAGCACCGGACTTCGTCCGCGCCGACGAACGCGGCCGGCCGATCCGGTGCGGGACAACGGTGACCGGCGGCGAACGTCCGGAAAGGATGGTGGGCGTGACAGAAGTCGTGACGAACACAGCCCCGCCGCTGCCGGACGAGTCGGCCGCCGCGGCGGCCGGCGCCGCGCTCGCCTCGGGCGTCCGGATCCGGACCCTGACCGAGCTCGCCGACCTGGCCGCGGTGTCGCGGCTGTTCGAGGCGATCTGGCGGCCCGCCCCGGGAAACCCGCTCGTGACAACCGAACTGCTGCGGGCGATGGTCTCGGCGGGCAACTACGTGGCCGGCGCGTTCGACGGGACCGAGCTGCTCGGTGCCTGCTTCGCGTTCTTCGGCGAACCCGCGAAGGGAGGACTGCACAGCCACATCGCCGGGGTCGCGGCGGCCGGGCACGGTCGCGGCATCGGCTTCGCGCTCAAGCTGCACCAGCGCGCGTGGGCGCTGCGCCAGGGCGTCGCGGTGATCTCCTGGACGTTCGACCCGCTGGTGCGCCGCAACGCCCACTTCAACCTGACCAAGCTCGCCGCCCGCCCGGCGCACTACCTGCCGGACTTCTACGGCCCGATGCAGGACGGCATCAACGGCACCGGCGACACCGACCGCCTCATGGTCGCCTGGGACCTGGCGAGCCCGGCCGTCCGGGCGGCCGCCGCCGGCCGGCCGGACCGGGTGGACGCCGCGGCGCTGCGGGCCGGGGGAGCCGTGGCCGCCTTGGCGGCCGGTCCGGACGGCGGGCCGGTGCCCGGCCCCGCGGACGCGCCGGTGGTGCTGGTCGCGATCCCGCCGGACATCGAGGCGCTCCGGCGCGCCGACCCGGGACGGGGACGGGCGTGGCGGGTCGCGGTGCGCGAGGTGCTGGGCGGCCTGCTCGCCGGCGGCGCCGCGGTGACCGGATTCGATCGTGCCGGGTGGTACGTGCTGACCAAGGAGCCGTCGTGAAACTCACCGGTGTGGAACTGCTCCGCGTGCGGATGCCGTTGGTGGCCCCGTTCCGGACGTCGTTCGGGACGCAGTCGGCGCGCGAGCTGCTGCTCCTGCGCGTGGTCGCCGCCGAGGGCGAAGGCTGGGGCGAGTGCGGGGCGATGGCCGGCCCGCTCTACTCGTCGGAGTACATCGACGGTGTCGAGCACGTGCTGCAGGCCTTCCTCGTGCCGGCGCTGCTGGCCGCCGGGGACGTCACCGCGCACCGCGTCGCACCGTTGCTGGCGAAGTTCAAGGGCCACCGGATGGCCAAGGCCGCGCTGGAAATGGCGGTGCTGGACGCCGAGCTGCGCGCGCACGGCCTGTCGTTCGGCGCCGCGCTTGGCTCCACAAAGGACACCGTGCCGTGCGGGGTGTCCGTCGGGATCATGGACTCGATCCCGCAGCTGCTGGACGCGGTCGGCGGCTACCTCGACGCCGGGTACCTCCGGATCAAGCTGAAGATCGAGCCCGGCTGGGACGTCGAGCCGGTGCGCGCGGTCCGCGAACGCTTCGGCGACGAAATCCTGCTGCAGGTGGACGCGAACACGGCGTACACGCTGTCCGACGTCGAGCAGCTGCGCCGACTCGACCCGTTCGGGCTGCTGCTGATCGAGCAGCCGCTGGAAGAGGAGGACGTGCTCGGCCACGCCGAGCTGGCCAAGCACCTCCGGACGCCGATCTGCCTGGACGAAACCATCGTGTCGGCGGCCTCGGCCGCGGCCGCCATCCGGCTCGGCGCCTGCCGGATCGTCAACATCAAGCCGAGCCGGGTCGGCGGCTACCTGGAGGCGCGGCGGGTGCACGACGTGTGCGCCGCCCACGGCGTCGCGGTCTGGTGCGGGGGGATGCTCGAAACCGGGCTGGGCCGGGCCGCCAACGTCGCGCTGGCGTCGCTGCCCGGGTTCACCCTGCCCGGCGACACCTCGGCGTCGGACCGGTTCTACCGCACCGACATCACCGAGCCGTTCGTGCTCGAGGCCGGGCGGCTGCCCGTGCCGGCCGGGCCCGGGCTCGGCGTCACCCCGATCCCCGAGCGGCTGGCCGAGGTGACCACCGCGAAGTCCTGGCTCGCTTAGCGAAACGAGAGGTCCCCATGCCGAAACTCCGCGAACTCTCCGCCTGGCTGCGGACCCGCCTGCCCGCCCTGCTGGCCGAGCACCGGGTGCCCGGCGCCGCCGTCGCCGTCTACGCCGGCGGTGAGATCGTCGACCACGCCGCCGGGGTGCTCAACACGGGCACCGGCGTCGAGGCGGACGCCGATTCGCTGTTCCAGATCGGCTCGATCACCAAGGTCTGGACGGCCACCCTCGTCATGCAGCTCGTCGACGACGGCGTCCTCGACCTCGACCAGCCGGTCCGGAAGTACCTGCCGGAGTTCGTCCTCGCCGACGAGGACGCGGCCGCGCGGATCACCGTCCGGCAGCTGCTGACCCACACCGCCGGCTTCGAAGGGGACATCTTCACCGACACCGGCCGCGGCGCCGACTGCGTCGAGAAGTACGTGGCGACCCTCGGCGACGTGCCCCAGCTGTTCGCCCCCGGCGAGATGTTCTCCTACAACAACGCCGCGTTCTGCGTGCTCGGCCGGCTCGTGGAAGTGCTGCGGGACAAGGAATACGGCGCTTGCCTGCAGGATCACCTGTTCGCGCCGCTCGGCCTGACCCACGCGGCTCCGAGCCCGTACGAGGCGATCCGGTTCCGCGCCGCGCTCGGGCACCTGAGCCCGTCGCCGGACGCCGACCCGGAGCCCGCGGGCTTCTGGGCGCTGGCGCCGTCCAACGCTCCGGCCGGTTCGATGCTCGCGATGCGCGCGCGGGACCTCGTCACCTTCGCCGCCATGCACCTGAACGACGGTGCAGGCTCCGACGGCACCCGCGTGCTGAGCGCGGACAGCGCCCGCGCGATGCGGCAACGCCTGGTGGAGCTGCCCGACCTCGGCCTGTTCGGCGACGCGTGGGGCCTCGGCTGGTCGCTGTTCGACGGGGCGGGCGGGGCGGGTGGGACGGTCGTCGGCCACGACGGCACCACGATCGGCCAGTCCGCGTTCCTGCGCGTGGCCCCCGAGCACGGCGTCGCGGTGGCCCTGCTGACCAACGGCGGCGACCCGATCGCCGTCTACGCCGAGGTCGTCGGGCACCTCCTGCGCGAGCTGACCGGCATCGAACTGGCCGCGCCGCCGGTGCCGGACCCGGCCGCCCCGCGCGTCGACGCCTCGCGGTACGTGGGCGAGTACTCGTCCTCGGTGGCGGACATCGTGGTCAGCCAGGACGCCGACGGCCGGGTCTGGGTCGAGCGCGTCCCGAAGGGCATCTTCGCCGAGCTGGCCGAGCCGCAGAAGACCGAGCTGGTCGCGATGAACGGCGACACGCTGATCCTGGCCGAGCCGATGCAGGGCATGTACATCCCGCACGCCTTCGTCGGGGACGACGGCACCGGCCGCGCGCTGTACCTGCACACCGGCCGCGCCGACCGGCGGGTGCGCGCGTGAGCACGGTCGAGGCGGCGATCGCCGCGGTCTTCGCCGAAGCGGACGCGCGCGGGTTCCTGCACGCGCGGGAGATCGGCGGCGGGCCGGAAGTGGCCGTCGGCGCGGACGATCCGGTGGTGCTGGCCTCGGTGTTCAAGATCCCGGTCGCGGTCGCCTACGCGCGGGAGGTGGCCGCGGGACGGCTGGACGAGACCGCCCGCGCCCGCGTCGGGTCGCGCTACCGCATCGGCGGCGTCGGCACCGCGGGCTGCGCCGACGACGTCGAGATGAGCTGGCGCGACCTCGCGCTGTTCATGCTGACGATGAGCGACAACGCCGCCACCGACGTCATCTACCACCGGATCGGGCAGGCGGCCGTCGACCGGCTGCTGGCCGGCCTCGGCCTGGGCCGCACCCGGCTGGCCGGCTGCTGCGAGGACCTGTTCGCCTCCGTGCTGGCCGATGCCGGGGCGTCCGAGGACGCCGACATCGACGCCGTGTTCGCGGACATGACTCCCGAGCAGACGTGGAAGCTCGCGGTGCTGGACCCCGAGCGCACGACGTCGTCGACACCGAGGGAAATCACCGAGCTGCTCGACGCGGTGTGGACCGACCGGGCCGGCGAGGCGGCGGCGTGCGAGCAGGTCCGCTCGATGATGGCACGGCAGATCTGGCCGCACCGGCTGTCGTCCGGGTTCCCCGCGGAGGTCGCCGTCGCGGCCAAGACCGGCACCCTGCCCGCGGTCCGCAACGAAGCCGGCGTCGTCACCTACCCGGACGGCCGCCGCTTCGCCGTCGCCGTCTTCACCCGCGCGAACTCCCTGGCCGAACGGCAACCCGCCATCGACGCGGCGATCGGCAAGGCCGGCCGCCTCGCCGTGGACCACCTGCGGAAGGAAAACCCATGACTCACCCCCGGACAGCGGTGGTCCTGCTCGGCGCGCTCGCCCTCACGGCGACGGCCTGCGGGGGACCGGGTGACACCGGCGCGGCCGGCGGCGGCACGCTCGCCGACGGCAAGACCTTCACCCTCGGGATCGCCTCCGACCCCGGCAACCTCGACCCGCACATGTCGGTGCTGGCCGTGACCGGCCAGGTCGACCGGTTCCTCTACGACCCCCTGCTCGAACTGACCGCCGACGGCAAGCCGCTGCCCGCGCTCGCCGAGAAGTGGGACGCCACGGCGACGACGGCGTCGTTCACCCTGCGCCCCGGGATCACCTGCGCGGACGGCACGCCGCTGACCGCCAAGGACGTCGCCGCGAACATCGGGTTCGTCGGCGACCCGGCGAACAAGTCGCCGTTCGCCGGCCTGACCGTCGCGCCGGGCACCAAGGCCACGGCCGACGAAGCCACCCGCACGATCGCCGTCACCAGCGGCGCGCCCGACGCGTTCCTGCTCCGCAACGTCGGCGGGCTGCCGATCGTCTGCGGCGCGGGCCTGGCCGACCGGAAGCTGCTGGCCAAGGGCGGCAGCGGGACCGGCATGTTCGCCGTCTCCGAGATCGTGCCGAACGACCACTACACGTTCACCCGCCGCAAGGACTACACCTGGGGACCGGGGGACTGGAAAGCGCAGCAGCCCGGCCTGCCGGACAAGGTCGTCGCCCGGGTCGTCCAGAACACCTCGACGGCGGCGAACCTGCTGCTGTCCGGCGAGCTCAACGCGAGCCAGATCAACGGCCCGGACCGCCAGCGGCTCGACGGGCGGAAGCTCTTCCACGCCGACTTCACCGCGCCGCTCGGGGAGATCTTCTACAACCAGGCCACCGGACGCCCCGGCCAGGACGAGGCCGTGCGGCGCGCGCTGACCCAGGCGCTCGACCTCGCGCAGCTCGGCAAGGTGCTGACCAACGGCACCGGCAAGCCGTCGCAGAGCCTGGTCACCGCCGAACCGAAGGCGTGCTCCGGCGACACCGTCACCGGCCACCTGCCGAACCACGACCCCGCGGCGGCCGGGTCCGCTTTGGACGGTGCAGGCTGGAAGGCGGGCCCGGACGGCGTGCGCGTCAAGGGCGGCAAGCGGCTGACGCTCACCGTCCTCTACGGCACCCAGCTCGGCCCGACCATGGCGCCCACCGCCGAACTGGTCCAGCAGACGTGGAAGTCGCTCGGCGCCGAGGTCACGCTCAAGGCCGTCGACAGCCCCGGGCTGTCCCAGGTGCTGTTCGGCACCGGTGAGTGGGAGGTGTCGCTCGGCCCGCTCGGGCTCACCCTGCCCAGCCAGCTGGTGCCGTTCGTGTCCGGCCCGGTGGCGCCCGACGGGACCAACTTCGGCCACATCGCCAACCCCGAGTACGACCGGAGCGTGAAGCAGGCCGCCGCGATGAGCGGTCCCGCCAGCTGCCCGGCCTGGGAGGCGGCCGAGACCGCCCTGGTCAAGCGCGTCGACGTGGTGCCCTACATCGACTCCGTGGTGCCGTTCTACGCGAGCGGTTCCCGGTTCGACGTCAGCCAGGGCAGCGTCACGCCGTCGTCGATCCGGATGTACGCGCGATGACGACGGCGGCGGCGCCCGCGCGGCTGCGGGGCGGACCGTGGCCGGCGTTCGCCGCGCGGCGGCTGACCCGGTTCGCGGTCTCGCTGTGGGCACTGCTCACCGCGGCGTTCCTGATGATCCACCTGGTACCCGGTGATCCCGTGCGGGCCGCGCTCGGCATGACCGCGCCGGCCGACCTGGTGCGGGCGAAGCGGCTGGAGCTCGGCCTGGACGACCCGCTCTGGGTGCAGTACGGGCACTACCTGCGCGGCCTGGTCACCGGCGACCTCGGGACGTCGATGGCGAGCGGGCAGCCCGTCACGCAGGTGATCGGCGACCGGCTGCCGGCGACGCTGCAGCTGGCGATCCCGGCGTTCGCGGTCGTGGTGGCCGTCGCCGTCCCGGCCGGGGTGGTCTTCGCGGTGCTGACCCGCGGCGGCCGCCGCCGGGGCAGCGAGCTGGCGTTCACGTCGGTGAGCGTCTTCCTCGGCGCCATCCCGGAGTTCCTGGTCGCGGTCGCGCTGGTGGCGCTGTTCGCGGTCGGCCTCGGCTGGTTCCCGGTGGCCGGCGGCGACGACGCGAGCGCGTACGTGCTGCCGGTCGCGGCCCTGGCGGCCGGGCCGGCGGCGGTGCTCGCGCGGATGCTCCGGGTCGAGCTCCTCTCGGTGCTGGGCGCCGACTTCGTCCGCACCGCCCGGGCCAAGCGGCTGCCCGCGCGGCTGGTCTACCTCCGGCACGCACTGCCGAACGCGCTGACCGCGACGCTGACCCTGGGCGGGCTGCTGCTGACCGGGCTGGTCGCGGGCACGGTGCTGGTGGAGAACGTGTTCGCCTGGCCCGGCCTCGGCTCGACGATCGTGCAGTCGATCCTGCAGAAGGATTACCCGCTGGTCCAGGGGATCGTGCTCGTCTACGGCGCCGGCGTGCTGCTGGTGAACCTGCTGGTCGACGTCGTGCTCGGGCTGCTCGACCCGCGCTCGGCCATTCGGGAGGCGTGAGATGGCGCGACGCGGTACGTGGGCGGCGGCCCTGCGCACGCCGGTGGGCGCGTGTTCGGCGGTGCTGCTGGCCCTGGTCGCCGTCCTGGCGGTGCTGGCCCCGCTGCTGTGGGGCGACGGCGCGGCCGCGATCGACACCGACGCGATCGGCCAGGGACCGTCCGGGGCGCACCCGTTCGGCACCGACTCCCTCGGCCGCGACCTGCTGCTGCGGACCCTGGTGGCGACCCGGATCTCGGTGGGGCTCGCCGTGCTCGCCACCGTGATCGGCGCCGGCACCGGCGTCGTGCTCGGGACGCTGCCGTCGGTGCTGCCCCGCCGGGCGGGACGGCTGCTCACCGCGGTCGTCGACATCGCCGTCGCGTTCCCCGGCCTGCTGCTGGCCCTGTTCCTGGCGGTGATCTTCGGCGTCGGCACGCACGGCGCGGTGCTGGCCATCGGGTTCGCGATGGCGCCGGCGTTCGCGCGGCTCGTGCAGACGCTCTCGGCGTCGGTGAGCGGGCGCGACTACGTCGCCGCGGCCCGGATCGCCGGCGTCGGCCGGGTCCGGCTGCTGGCCCGGCACGTGCTGCCGAACATCGGCGAGCCGCTCGTCGTCAACGCGACCATCGGGGCCGGCTCGGCCTTGCTGGCCTTCGCCGGGCTGTCCTTCCTCGGCATCGGCGTGCAGGCGCCGGACTACGACTGGGGACGGCTGCTGCGCGAAGGCCTCGACGGCATCTACGTCAACCTCGCCGCCGCGCTCGCGCCCGCCGCGGCGGTGGTGCTCGCCGGGCTGGCGTTCAACCTGGTCGGCGAGACGGTCGCCGCGGTGGTCGGGGTCCGCACGCGCGTGACCCGGCGCCCGGCACCCCGGCCGCCGGAGGCCCGGCCCGCGGCTCTGGTGGAACCCGCGGACGCGGTGCTCGTGGTGGACAACCTCCGGGTGGCGTTCCCGGGCCCGCACGGCTGGACGGTTCCGGTGCGCGGCGTCAGCTTCAGCGTCCGCGCCGGCGAAGCGGTCGGCGTGGTCGGCGAGTCCGGATCCGGCAAGAGCCTGACCGCGCTGGCCGTGTCTCGGCTGGTCGAGGCGCCCGGCGTGGTCACCGCGGACCGGCTCGAGTTCGCCGGGAAGCCCCTGGCCGCGGCGTCGGACCGGGAGCTCGGCACGGCACTGGCCATGGTGTTCCAGGACCCGATGACGTCGTTCAACCCGGGTCGCCGCGTCGGCGGTCAGCTGGCGGAGGTGTCCCAGCGGCACCACGGCCTGTCGCGTCGCCAGGCGTTCGCCCGCGCGGTGGACCGGCTGGCCGCCGTGCGCGTCCCGGCCGCCGAGCGGCGCGCCCGGCAGTACCCGCACGAGTTCTCCGGCGGCATGCGGCAGCGGGCGATGATCGGCATGGGCCTGATGGGCCGGCCGAAGCTGATCGTGGCCGACGAGCCGACGACCGCGCTCGATGTCACCGTCCAGCGGCAGGTGCTGCGCCTGCTGGCCCGCACGCGCGAAACCGAAGGCGCGGCGATCCTGCTGATCAGCCACGACATCGCGGTGGTTTCCCAGACCTGCGAACGGATGCTGGTGATGTACGCCGGCCGGGTCGTCGAGGACCTGCCGACCGGGACCCCGGCGCGGCACCCGTACACGCGGGCGCTGCTGGCCACGACGGTCGACCTCGAAACCGACCGCGACCGGCCACTGGAAGTCATCCCCGGCCGTCCACCGGAACCGGACCAGGTGCCCGAGGGCTGCGCGTTCGCCGCCCGCTGCCCGCTGGCGTCGGACCGCTGCCGCACCGAAGACCCGGTGCTCGAAGACCCGGATCACCGCGGTCACCGGGTCGCCTGCTGGCACCCGCAGGCCACCGTCCTTTCCGGACAGTCCCACGAGGAGGGTGCCGCGTGAGCGAGCCCGCGAACCAGCCATCCACCACCGCGCCGGCCGCATCGAGCGTCGGCGAGGCGCGCGCATGAGCGCGTTGGAGTTCGACTCGGTGAGCGTCCGCTACGGCAAGCTGACCGCGGTCGACGGCGTCAGCCTGACCGTCCCTTCCGGACAGGTCGTCGGCCTGGTCGGCGAGTCCGGCTCGGGCAAGTCGACGCTGGCCAGGGCGGCCGCGGGGCTCGCGCCGGTCAGCGCGGGCCGGGTGCTGCTCGACGGCGTCGACGTGCGGCGGCTGCCCCGGCGCCGTCCGCTGCAGATGGTGTTCCAGGACCCCTATTCGTCGCTGGACCCGCGGATGGCGATCGGCGAGTCCATCACCGAGGCCATGCCGCCGGGCCCGTCCCGCGCGGAGCGGCGGGCCGAGGTCGCCCGGCTGCTCGAACTGGTGCACCTCGACCCGGACCGCGCCGCCGCGCTGCCCGGCCGGCTCTCCGGCGGACAGCGCCAGCGCGTCGCGCTCGCCCGGGCGCTGGCCGGGCGGCCGAAGGTGCTGATCGCCGACGAGATCACCTCGGCCCTCGACGTCTCGGTGCAGGGCGCCGTGCTCAACCTGGTCCGGGACGTGCAGCGGCGGCTGGCGCTGTCGATGCTGTTCATCTCGCACAACCTCGCCGTGGTGCGGTACGTCAGCGACGTCGTCGCGGTGATGTACCTCGGCCGGATCGTCGAGGCCGGGCCCGCCGAGCAGGTCCTCACCGATCCGCGGCACCCCTACACGCGGGACCTGCTGGCCGCGGCGCCGTCGGCGCACCGGGGCCTGCTCGACGACGCCGGCACCGGCACCGACGCGCTCGCCGACACCGAACCCGCCGACCCGCACCACCCGCCGCCCGGCTGCCGCTACCACCCGCGCTGCCCGATCGGGCCGCTCGTGCACCCCGACCGCACCGTCTGCGTCACCGCCGACCCGGCCGGGAGCGCCGGCGCCCGGCCGCACCGCGCCGCCTGCCACTTCGCCGCGTGAGACCGTCACCCATCGAGGAGATCCGCATGACCCGACGTCCGGGCACCGACGACCTGTACGACTTCGTGTTCCCCGAGCAGCCGGCGCTTTCGCCGGACGGCAGCCGGATCGCGTACGTGCTGCGCACCGCCGACCGCGACAAGGACGAGGACACCCGCTCGCTGTGGCTCGTCGGCACCGGGGGCGGTGCGGCGCGCCGGCTCACCCGCGGCCCGGCCGACCTGGCGCCGGCGTGGTCGCCGGACGGCACCCGCCTGGCGTTCCTGCGCGCCCAGGACGGCCCGGCGCAGCTGTGGCTGCTCCCGGCGGACGGCGGCGAGCCCGAGCAGGTCACCACCCTCCCGCTCGGCGCGGGCACCCCGGTCTGGCGGCCGGACGGCGCCGAGATCGCCTTCGCCGCGCCGGTCGACCTCGCCGCGGACGAGGGCGAGGACGACGCCGCCCGTGCCCGCCGCGCGGGCGCTCCCGTCGTCGCCGACCGCGTCGACTTCAAGGCCGACGGCGCCGGGCTGCTGCGGACGCTGCGCAAGCACGTCCACGTCCTCGACGTCGCCACCGGCGAAGTCCGGCAGGTCACGTCGGGGGACTGGCACGCGGGCGACCCCGCCTGGGCGCCGGACGGCGGGCGGCTGGCCTTCCCCGCGGGACCGGAGGCGGACGCCGACCTGACCTTCCGCTCCGGCGCGTACGTCCTCGAGCCCGGCGGGGAGCCCCGGCCGGTCGGCTCCGGCGACGGCATGTGCGGCACGGTCACCTGGACCGCCGACGGCACCGCGCTGCTCGTCGTCGGCCGCCGCGACACCGCGCCCGGGCACCTCGGGCTGCTGCGGATCCCGCTGGACGGCGGCGAAACCACCGACCTGGCCGCCTCGCTGGACCGGAACGTCATGCCGGGCGCCCCCGGCTATCCCGGCGCGCTCCCGCAGCTCGCCGGCTCCACCGTGCTGTTCTGCGCCCGCGACCGCGGCTACACCCAGCTGTACGCGGTCGACGCCGAGGGCGGCGAGCCGAGGCTGGTCGTCGGCGGCACCGGGAACACCGTCGCCGCGATGTCCCTCGCCGGCGACACGGCGGCGATCGTGCTGGCCACGCCGACGTCCTACGGCGAGATCGCGACGGTCGCCGTCGCCGGGGGAGCGGTGGCGGTCCGCACCGCGCACGGGGCCGGCGACCTCGAGCCGTTCGTCTCCGAGGAACGCGAGTTCACGATCTCGGACGGCACGGTCGTGGCCGGCTGGCTGCTGCGCGATCCCGCCCGCTCCGGCCCGCTCCCGCTGCTGCTGGACATCCACGGCGGCCCGCACAACGCGTGGAGCGGCACCGCCGACGCCGTGCACCTCTACCACCAGGAACTCGTCGCCCGCGGCTGGGCGGTGCTGCTGCTCAACCCGCGCGGCAGCGACGGCTACGGCGAAGCGTTCTACACCGCGGCCGTCGGCGCCTGGGGCGTGGCCGACGCCCGCGACTTCCTCGAACCGCTGGACGCCCTCGTCGCCGAGGGCGTGGCCGACGCGCGCCGGCTCGCCGTGGCCGGCTACAGCTACGGCGGCTTCATGACCTGCTACCTCACCAGCCGCGACGACCGCTTCGCCGCGGCGGTGGCCGGCGGGGTCGTCAGCGACGTGGTCAGCATGGCCGGCACCTCCGACAGCGGCCACTACCTCGGCGTCGCCGAACTCGGCGCGATCCCGTCGGAGGACCGGGCGCACTACGCGGCGCTTTCCCCGCTGTCCCAGGTGGAGAAGGTGCGCACGCCGACCCTGGTGGTGCACGGCGCCGCCGACGACCGGTGCCCGCCCGGGCAGGCCGAGCAGTGGTTCACCGCGCTGCGCGAACAGGGCGTCCCCACCCGCCTGGTGCTCTACCCCGGCGCGTCCCACCTGTTCATCCTCGACGGGAAACCGTCGCACCGGCGGGACTTCAACCGCCGGATCGTGGACTGGGTCTCGCAGTACGCGGGCGAGCCGGGCAAGCCGGCGCGGGTGCCGCTGGACGCGGCGCACTGGCGGCGGCGCCTGGCCGCGCTCGCGCGCAAGCACCGCGTCCCCGGGGCGGCACTGGGCATCCTCCGCGGCGAGGACCGGGTGCTGGCGAGCCACGGCGTGCTGAACACCGCCACCGGGGTCGAGGTCACCGACGACTCGGTGTTCCAGATCGGCTCGATCACCAAGGTGTGGACGGCGACGGTGGCGATGCAGCTGGTCGACGAAGGCCGGCTGAAGCTGGACGCGCCCATCGCCGACGTGCTGCCCGAGCTGCGGCTGGCCGACCCCGACGTCACCAAGCAGGTGACGCTGCGGCACCTGCTCACCCACACCAGCGGCATCGACGGCGACGTGTTCACCGACACCGGCCGCGGCGACGACTGCCTCGAGAAGTTCGTCGGCCTGTTGGACGAGGTCGCGCAGAACCACCCGCTCGGGGCGACGCTGTCCTACTGCAACTCCGGGTTCGTGCTGGTGGGCCGGGTGATCGAAAAGCTCACCGGCCAGACCTGGGACGCGGCGCTGCGCGAGCGGCTGTTCACCCCACTGGGTCTCACCCACACGGGGACGTTGCCGGAGGAAGCCCTGCTGCACCGCGCGGCCATGGGCCACGTCGCGGCCGGCGATGGCGAGCCGCACCCGGCCCCGGCGTGGGGGCTGCCCCGCTCGGCGGGCCCGGCCGGGCTGATCACGGCGTCGGCGGCGGACGTCCTGGCGTTCGCCCGCATGCACTTGGCGGGCGGCCTTGACGTGCTGTCGGCCGCGTCGGCGTCGGCGATGACCGAGTGGCAGGCGGACATGCCGGACAAGCACACCCTGGGCGACTCGTGGGGCCTCGGCTGGATCCGCTTCGACTGGGACGGCCACCGCGTCATCGGCCACGACGGCAACACGATCGGGCAGTCGGCGTTCCTGCGGCTCCTGCCGTCGCACGGGCTGGCCGTCACGTTGCTCACCAACGGCGGCAACGCACGCGACCTGTACGAGGAGCTGTACCGCGAAATCTTCGCGGAGTTGGCCGGGGTGGCGCTTCCGCGGCCGATCTCGCCCGCCGCCGTGCCGCCGTCCGTGGACGTCGCCGGCTTCGTCGGGGTGTACGAGCGGGCGTCGATGCGGATCGAGGTCTTCGAGGGGGAGGCGGGTCTGCGGATGCGCCAGACGATCACGGGCCCGATCGCCGCCCTGGTCCCGGAACCGACGACGGAACACGACCTGATCCCGATGGGAGGCGCCCAGTTCGTCTTCCGCGAGCCGGGGGCCCGCTCCTGGATCCCGGCGACGTTCTACACGCTGCCGACGGGGGAGCGGTACCTGCACAGCGGCGTCCGCGCGACCCCGAAGGTCGAGGCATGAGCCGGGTCACGTCGGGGAACACCGGCCGGGCAGGGGCGTTGTAAGGGGTGTCGGTACGGCGGAGTCCCCGGGCCTCACCCCTCGCCTCCACGGAATACCAGCCCGGCTGGAGCCGTGAAGCGCCTTCCGCCGCGAGGCGACCCCCGTACCGGCCCTGAACTCCCGCTTCCGCTCGCAGGTCTCCCCCCAGCCTTGGCCGAGCGGAAGCGGGACTTTTTTCGCGTGGGCTCGGCTCGATCCGCCCGTCGCCGCCGGATGCGGGGCGACGGGCGGATGCGGGCTTTCAGTGCGCCGAAGTGGCGGGGGTCACGGTCTTTCCCCGGCGGATCAGCCAGCTGCCCGCGAACGCCACCAGCCCGACCACCCCGGCCACGATGAACGCCGCCCGCAGGCCGGCCGCGTCCGGGCCCGTGGCCGTCGCGTCGTGGCTGCCCAGGGTGGCCACACTCACGAACACGGCCGTGCCCAGGGCGCCGGCCACCTGCTGCAGCGTCGACAGGATCGCGCTGCCGTGCGAGTACAGGTGCTCGGGCAGCACGCCGAGCGACTCGGTGAACAGCGGCGTCATCATCAGCCCCAGCCCGGCCATCATCAGCACGTGGATCCCGATCACCGCCACCAGCGGCGAATCCGGGCCCAGCACCGCGAACAGCCACAGCGAAGCCGCCATCGCCGCCGCGCCCGGGATGACCAGCGGGCGGCCGCCGACCTTGTCGAACAGCGCGCCCACCGGGCGGCCCAGCAAGCCCAGCACCAGCCCGCCCGGCAACACCGCCAGCCCGCTGACGAACGTGCTCGTGTGCAGCACCGTCTGCAGGTACAGCGGCAGCAGGATCGCCGCGGCGCCGATCAGGCACACGAACAGCAACGCCGTCAGCACCAGCGCCACCACGAAACTCCGGTGGGTGAACGGCCGCAGGTCCAGCAGGGCCCGGTCCCGGCGCTGCAGCCGCAGCTGCCGCCAGGTGAACACCACCAGCGCGGCGACGCCGACGACGATCGGCACCCACCCCGGCACCAGCGGCTCCGCGCCGGCACTCTCCCCGCCCGACGACAGGCCGTACAGCACTCCGCCGAACCCGATCGCCGACAGCACCACCGACGGCACGTCCAGCGGCACCCGGCGGCGTTCGCTCTCGAGCCGCAGCAGCAGCGCACCGGCCACCAGCGCGGCGACCGACAAGGGCAGCACGATCCAGAACATCCAGCGCCAGCTCAGCGACGACAGCACCGCACCGCCGATGGTCGGCCCGATCGCCGGCGCGACCGCGATCACGATCGTGATCGTGCCCATCGTCGCGCCACGCCGCTCCGGTGGCACCAGCCGCATCACCGTCGTCATCAGCAGCGGCAGCATCACCGCCGTCCCGCACGCCTGCACCACGCGCCCGGCCATCAACAGCCCGAACCCGGGCGCCAGCGCGCTCAGCAGCGTGCCCAAGGTGAACGCCGACAGCGAGAACAGGAACACCTGCCGCGGCGAGAACCGCTCCAGCATGAACCCGGTCGTGGGGATGACGACGGCCATCGTCAGCAGAAACCCGCTGGTCAGCCACTGCACGGTGGTCGTCGGCACGTGCAGGTCGACGGTCAGGTCGCGCAACGCGACACTCAGGATCGTCTCGTTGAGGATCATCACGAACGCCGACAGCACGAGAACCCCGATGAGGAGTCCCGAGCGCGCCGGGGCGCGCTTCACGTCGGCGGACGGGGTGGACACGGTTTCGGTCATCGGGGTGGGAGTCTCCTGGTCGGCCGGGACGACCGTGACGAACACGGAGCGTCCTTCGCAGTGTGCCCGTTCCCGACCTCCCCTGTCAGGCGGTTTTCGTCTCACGGGACCCCCCGCAAAAGCCGGTCGGACGGTCCGATATGCTTCTGTCAGTACGGAGTTCCGCAGCGCGCGATTAGCTCAGCGGGAGAGCGCTTCCCTGACACGGAAGAGGTCACTGGTTCAATCCCAGTATCGCGCACCACGAGTCCACCCCCGGATTTCGTGGAAGTTCGTACCGCGGGCGATTAGCTCAGGGGGAGAGCGCTTCGTTCACACCGAAGAGGTCACTGGTTCGATCCCAGTATCGCCCACGAGATTCGCTGGGAGAGCCCTGCTTGCCGACTGCGCAAGCGGGGCTCTTCTCGTTGTGTCCTGTGGGGGCCGAGCCCCCACACCCCCGCCGGGGGCGAGCCCCCGGACCCCCGCGTGTGGTTGCGTTGCGCTGTTGCGTTCCGTGGGGCGGCCCCCGGGACCCCCGCGTGTGGTTGCGTTGCGCTGTTGCGTTCCGTGGGGTTGATCCACTTCGGACTGGTTGTTCACAGTAGGCGGCGTTGGACCACGTCCGCGATCACCGTGTGGACCGTTTTCTCCAGCTCGGCCAGGTCGGGGAGGGTTTCCCGGCGGCGGCCGGCGAAGAGCAGGTGGGCCGCGCCGATCAAGGCGAGCGCCAACGCATCGATTTCCGCGTCCGGGGCGATGCGGCCCTGTTCCCTTTCGGCCGACAAATAGCCCGCCAGCATGTCGCGTGCCTCCGCCAGGATCGGCAGACCCCGCCGCGCGCGGACACGGGTGCGGAGCTCGTCGCGGAAGAAGACGAGACTCGTCAAGGCCACCGTCACCGGGTCGAACAGCTCCGCCAGCGCGTCGACGAGGTTCTGCGCCACCGTCCGCGTGCCCGCCGCCGCCTCGAGGAGCGCGGCCTGGTCCCCCAGGCGGGCGATGCGGTCGCGGACCAGCTCGGCCAGGAAGTCGTCGAAGTCCGCGAAGTGCCGGTGCAGCACGCCTTTGGCGACGTCGGCCTCCGTCGTCACCGCCCGGCTGGTCAGCGCGTGCGGGCCGTCGCGGAGCAGGACCCGCTCGGCCGCGTCGAACAGCTGCTTGCGCACGTCGCGCAGGTGGACCCCGGTCGGCATGGGGTCATTCTCCGGTACGCCCGCCGCGAACACTCGCGCGGTTGCCCTAGTGGGCGAGTGCCCATTAAGGTGGGCGCATGCCCACTCAACCTCATGAAGCTCGCTCGATGGCGGAATCCTTCGGGACCGACGCCGAACGCTACGACCGGGCGCGGCCGGCCTACCCCCAGGAGTTGGTGGACCAGATCGTCACCGCGAGCCCCGGTGCCGACGTCCTGGACATCGGCTGCGGAACCGGGATCGAAGCGCGGCAGTTCCGCGCGGCCGGCTGCCGGGTGCTCGGCGTCGACCCCGACGCGCGGATGGCCGCCTTCGCGCGCCGTGGCGGCATCGACGTCGAGGTGGCCACCTTCGAGGACTGGGAGCCGGCCGGGCGGACCTTCGACGCGGTCGTCGCCGGGCAGGCGTGGCACTGGGTGGATCCGGTCACGGGTCCGGCCAAGGCGGCGCAGGTTCTGCGGCCCGGCGGGCTGCTCGCCGTGTTCGCGCACGTGTTCCAGCCGCCCGCCGCGGTGGCGGACGCCTTCGCGGCCGCGTGCCGCCGCGTGCTGCCCGGCTCGCCCTTCGCCGGGGAGTCCCGGCCGGCCGCGGAGATCTACGACGTGATGTTCACCGGCTTCGCCGACGCGATCGCGCAGACGGAAGGTCTCGATGCCCCCGAGCGCTGTCGCTTCGCGTGGGAGCGGACGTACACGCGGGACGAGTGGCTCGACTTCCTGCCCACGACCGGTGGCCTGACGCGGCTGCCGCCGGAAGCGCTGGCGGAGGTGCTGTCCGAGGTCGCCGCGGCGATCGAGGAGCTCGGCGGGAGCTTCGTGCTGCCGTACTCGACGCTGGCGGTGTTCGCGAGGCGGGCTTGACAAGAAAAATTGTCGGTGAGACGGTGGTGGCCGACCACGGCCTCGGCCACGGCCACGCGACGGCGATCGTCCGGCTGGTCACGAAGGGGCCGGAGTTCGTCGTGGAGCACCACGCCGGGGGAGTGCTCCACCTCGACGGGCTGGCCGCCCGGAGGTAGTCCGGCCGGCTCGAGCTGCGGTGGCGACCGGCGAGCGCCGGGGCGGGAAGGCTGCCGGGCGTCCCGTCCACGCACAGCGGCCGCTGCCGCGTCGCGCCGGCGGTCCACGCACAGCCGCCCGCAACCCCAGACCCTTCCCGGCGGCGGTCGCCTGGTGGGTCAGACGCTCCGCAGCACCGACACGACCGTGCCGAGGATCACCGCGCGGTCGCCGTCGATGACGTCGTAGGCCGGGTTGCGGGGCTCGAGGTACACGTGGCCGTCGCGGCGGCGGTAGACCTTGACCGTCGCCTCTTCGTCGATCATCGCCGCGACGATCTGGCCCGAGTGGGCCTCGGACTGCTGCTTGACCACGACGATGTCGCCGTCGCAGATGGCCGCGTCGATCATCGAATCGCCGCGGACGCGCAGGCCGAACACCGTGCCGCGGCCGGTGAGGTCGCGGGGCAGCTTGAGGACGTCGTCGGTGTGCTCGACCGCCGAGATCGGCGTGCCGGCGGCGATGTCGCCGACCACGGGCACCGGCACCGAGTCGGCGTCCTCGGAAGAAGCCGAGCCGTTGAGGAACGCGCGCACGTCGATCGGCCGGGACACGGTGGCGCCGCGGCGCAGGTAGCCCTTGTCCTCCAGGCTCGCCAGGTGCTTCGAGACCGACGACGTCGACTGCAGGCCGACGGCCTCGCCGATTTCGCGCGTGCTGGGGGAGTAGCCGTGCTGGACCACCCAGTCCCGGATCGCGACCAGGATCCGCTGCTGCCGCTCCGGCAGTGCCGAGGGGTCGAGGTGCTCGAACGTGTCGTCGTAGGTGGTCACCGGCGTGATCCTAGAGGCACGTGCCCCGTGCTCCGCCGCCGGTCTCGCCGTGGCGGTCCCGCTCACCGGAACAGCGGGTGACAGTTGGGGTATTGCCAACATCAACCGTGACTTTGCCAGCTGTTGACCTGGGTAACGATGCGACGTATGGTCTAGACCACAATTTTCCTTCGCTCGTAACCCTTCCCGTCGCGGCGGACCTCCGGTGAGGCCGGGGCCGCGGCCTCGCCGTGCCCGGCGGCGGGAGGTGAGCCTGTCCCCGAAGGAGCTCGGTATGAACCGCAAACTGGCCGCGGCCGCGGCGGGTGTCCTGCTCGCCCCGGTGCTGGTGGTGCTCAACCCGGCCGGCGTCGCGAGCGCGCACGGTTACGTCAGCTCGCCGGCCAGCCGGCAGGCGCAGTGCGCCCAGCACATCGTGTCGTGCGGGCAGATCCAGTACGAACCCCAGAGCGTCGAGGGACCCAAGGGCCTGCGGTCCTGCAACGGCGGCGTGGCCCAGTTCGCCGAGCTCAACGACAACGGCAAGGGCTGGCGCGCGGCGGCGGTCGGCCGAACGGTGACGTTCAACTGGACGTTCACCGCGCGCCACCGCACGTCGAACTACCAGTACTTCATCGGCGGCCAGAAGATCGCGGAGGTGAGCGGCAACGACCAGCAGCCGCCGTCGACGGTCTCGCATTCGGTGAACCTGGGCAGCCACACGGGCCGCCAGACGGTCCTGGCGGTGTGGAACATCGCCGACACGGCGAACGCCTTCTACGCCTGCATCGACCTGCAGGTGAGCTGACCACCGTCCACTGTGGCCGGCCGGGCCGGGCCGCCCCCCCGGGGACACGGCCCGCCGGCCGGAACGGCTGCTGGCACCCTGGTGCCATGGCTTCGCACGATCTCGGCGCCGCGGTGCGCCGGCTGCGGGAGAACACCGACCCGGCCGCGGCCGGGCTGCCGGGTGGCCGTCGGCGGACGCGCGGCTTGCGGCGGGAGGAGCTCGCCGAGCTGGCCGGGGTCTCCGCGGACTACGTGCGGCGGCTGGAGCAGGGCCGCCGGCACCCTTCGGCCGGGGTGGTGACCGCCATCGCCGCGGCGTTGCGGCTCGGGCGGGCGGACTACGAGCGGCTCTGCGCGCTGGCCGGGTACGCCGCCGTGGAGGGGCAGGTGCCGCGGGCGCCCGGGGCGGCGGCCCTGCGGCTGCTCGAACGGTTCGGCGGCACCCCCGCGTTCCTGGCCGATCCGGCGTGGAACGTGCTCGCCGTCAACGGCGCGTGGCTCGCCCTGCAGGGCGGCGGCCGGACCGGCCACGCCCGGGACTGGAACGTCGCCTGGCGCACCTTCTGCGACGCCCGCCGGGGGATCAGCCGCACGGACGAGCAGGCGGCCGGGTTCCGCGCGCTGCTCGCGGCCCGGCTGCGGGACACCTCCGTGCGCTACCCCGCCGACGCCTCGCTCGACGAGCTCGTCGACGACCTGCGGACCACGAGCCGCGCGTTCGACACCCTGTGGCGGGTGCCGGAACCGGTGGGCGCGTACGAGAACCCGGCCGTGTTCCGGCATCCGGACGGTGGGGACATCAGGCTCGACGGGAACCTGCTTGAAGTACCGGGCGACGGCTTGATGGCGGTGGTCCTCACCGCGGCACCGGGCTCGGCCGACGCGGCCCGGCTCGGCGAGGTCGTCAGCGCCGCCGGTGCGCCGTCCGTCGTCAGGGTGGGCCAAGCCGGCCCAGGCTGATCCGGCCCGGGCCCGCGATCCTGAGGCCGTGTGGATCACCGGTGCAGGACGAAAGCGAGAAGCCCGATGAAGGCAGTGCGTTTCCACGAGTACGGCGGCCCCGAGGTCCTGCGTTACGAGGATGTCGAGCTGCCGGTGGCGGGGCCCGGGCAGGTGCGGGTCCGGGTGGCGGCGACGTCGTTCAATTCCGTCGACGGCAACATCCGGGGTGGATTCATGCAGGGGCCGATTCCGGTGGTGCTGCCGCACACGCCGGGTCTGGACGTCGCCGGGACGGTCGACGCGCTGGGTCAAGGTGTGACCGGGTTCGAGGTGGGTGATCCGGTCGTCGGTTTTCTGCCGATGGACGGGACCGGTGCGGCGGCGGAGTACGTTCTGGCGCCGGTGGAGGTGCTGACGTCGGCGCCGAGGAGCATCCCGTTGGCCGAGGCCGCGGCGTTGCCGGTGGTGGGATTGACGGCGTATCAGGCGTTGTTCGATCACGGGAAGCTGGCGGCCGGGCAGCGGGTGCTGATCAACGGTGCGGGGGGTGCGGTCGGGGGTTATGCGGTGCAGCTGGCGAAGAACGCTGGTGCTTATGTGATCGCGACGGCCAGTCCGCGTAGTGCCGAGGCGGTCAAGACCGCTGATGAGGTCGTCGACCACACCGCCACCGCGGTGACCGACGCGGTGACCGAGCCGGTCGATCTGGCCCTCAATCTGGCCCCGGTCGCTCCGGAGCAGCTGGCCGCGCTGGCTGGTGTGGTCCGTCCGGGCGGGGTGGTAGTGAACACGACGGTGTGGATGCCCGCGCCGTCGGATGAGGGGCGTGGGGTGCGGGGGATCGATCTGTTCGTGCGGAGTGATGCCGGGCAGCTGGCGCGGTTGGTGGGGCTGGTCGACCGTGGTGAGCTGCG
>NZ_JMQI01000073.1 GCF_000695625.1 Amycolatopsis rifamycinica | reverse complement strand
CCCGCCTCACCACGCACGACCAGCCGCGGGAAATACGTCAGTCGGAGTCGGGTGGCTCCTCCACGCCGTCCCGGTCGGCCCACTCCAGCAGCGGCTCGAGGGAGAAGACGGCCTGGTCGATCCCGGCGTGAAGGTCGCCCAGCTCGGCGAACCGGGCCGGAACCGTGGCGATGGTGAAGTCACCCGGCTCGGCGTCGTCGATCTCCGCCCAGCGGATCGGCGTCGAGACCGTCCCTTCGGGATTGCCGCGAACCGAATAGGCGCTGGCGATCGTGTGGTCACGCGCGTTCTGGTTGTAGTCGACGAAGAGCAGCCGCGGGTCGCGGTCCTTGCGCCACCACGTCGTGGTGACGTCGTCCGGCGCCCGCCGTTCGACCTCGTGGGCGAAGGCCAGCGCCGCCCGGCGGACGTCGGAGAAGCCCCAGCGGGGTTCGATCCGGACGTAGATGTGCAGGCCGCGGCCACCGGAGGTCTTCGGCCAGCCGACCGCCCCGAGCTCGTCGAGGATCTCGTGGGCGACGTGTGCGACCCGGCGGACGCGGTCGTAGCCGCAGCCGGGCATCGGGTCGAGGTCGATGCGCCACTCGTCGGGCTTCTCGGTGTCGGCACGGCGGGAGTTCCACGGGTGGAACTCCACTGTGGACATCTGGACGGCCCACGCGACGTGCGCGAGTTCGGTGACGCACAGCTCGTGGGCGTGCCGGCCGTAGCGCGGGAAGTCGACCCGGACGGTCTCCAGCCACGGCGGCGCGCCGTTCGGCACGCGCTTCTGGTGCACCTTCTCCCCCGCCACGCCCGACGGGAAGCGGTGCAGCATGCAGGGCCGCTCGCGCAGGGCGTTGACGATGCCGTCGCCCACCGAGAGGTAGTAGTTGACCAGGTCGAGCTTGGTTTCGCCGCGGGCCGGGAAGTAGACCCGGTCCGGGTTGGAGATCCGGACGGTCCGGTGCCCGACTTCGAGCTCTACAGCCTTGTCCGCCATGGCGCAGACGCTACTCGCTACGGTGGCTCGGTGAGCCTTCCGACGGACGGTCACGTCCACACCGAATGGTCCTGGGACACGGTCACCGGATCGATGATCGGCTCGTGCGAACGGGCGATCGAGGTGGGCCTGCCGTCGGTGGCGTTCACCGAACACGCGGACCTGACGCCGTGGCTGATCCCGGAGCCGGTCCGGCCGGTGCTGCCGGAGCACTTCCGGGTGCGGTTGCGCCCGGACGGCGTCCTGGAGCCGCCGGACCTCGACGTCTCCGGGTACCTGGCGTGCGTCGAGGAGTGCCGCTCGCGGTTCCCCGGGCTGCGGATCCTTTCGGGCGTGGAGCTGAGCGAGCCGCACTGGCACCGCCCGCGCGCCGACGCGCTGCTGGCGGCCCACGACTTCGATCGAGTGCTGGGTTCGGTCCATTCCCTGCCCGACGGCGAGCACCACCATGAGGTGACCGTGGTGGACCAGCCGCCGGGCGAGCTGCTGCGGGCGTACCTCGGAGAGGTGCTGGAGCTGGTCGAGTCGACGGCGGACTTCGCGGTGCTCGCGCACATCGACTACCCGCTGCGGTCGTGGCCGGGCGAAGGGCCGCCGTTCGCGGCGGCAGAGTTCGAGGAGGAGTTCCGCACGGTGCTGCGCGCGCTGGCCCGCAGTGGTCGCGCGCTGGAGGTCAACACCAAGGTGCCGCTGCCGGGTGCGGTGGTGCGCTGGTGGTACCAGGCCGGCGGCGAGGCGGTGGCCTTCGGCAGCGACGCCCACGAGCCGGGCTTGGTCGGCCACGGCTTCGCGGAGGCCGCGGCCCTGGCCGAGTCCTGCGGCTTCCGCCCCGGCCGCACCCCCCACGACTTCTGGCGCCGCTGACCAGCCCCCGAGGCGCCACTTTCCCAGGGAAAGAGACACCTTCCGTCCCGGCCCCCACGACTTCCGGCGCCCCTGACCAGCCCCGAGGCGCCACTTTCCCAGGGAAAGAGACACCTTCCGCCCCGGCCCCCACGACCTCCGGCGCGGCTGACCAGCCCCGAGGCGCCACTTTCCCAGGGAAAGTGGCGCATTACGGGGCGGATCTTTCCCCGGGAAAGTGGCGGGGTCAGGTGAGAGCGTGGCGGCCGGAGGTTCGTGACTCCGCGCTCTGGTCCATCAGGCGGCCGGCGACCCGGCCGATGGCCGCGTCGAGTTCGGCGCGGTCGGCCGTTCCCCAGTCGCCGAGGCGGTCGGCCAGCCAGTCGTGCCAGGCCCGGACCACCTTCCCGAACTCCTCCCGGCCCGAGGCCGTCAGCTCCCAGCCCTCCCGCGTGTACCGCAGGTGCCCGGTCAGCTCCAGGCGGTTGAACGCCGGCTCCAGCACCGGTGCGGGCACGCCGAAGTACTCGCCGATCGCCCGCGGCGTCGCCGGCGTGCCGCGGCGTCGCCGCAGGTGGACCTGCAGCAGGCACCAGATCCCGCCTTCGTCGAGGTCGCCTCCGGCCCGCTCGGCGATCGCCGGCGCCACCTGACGGCGCTCGCGGAAGAACAGCGTCGCCACCGCGCGCTCGAGCTCGCGGTCGTCGGTGCGCGCCTCCGGCATCGCGAAGCCGTCACCCAGGTCCGGGGCCGCCGCGCGGGCCGTGTCCCGCAGCGGGACCTCCTTGAGGAAGAACGCCAGCGCGAACGCCACCAGGCCGACCGGGGCCGCGGCGAGGAACACGACGTGCAGGGAGTCGCTGTAGGCCTTGATCACCGGGGCCGACACCGACTCCGGCAGGGCGTGCAACGCCGTCGGCACCTGCAGCGCCCGCGGGTCGACGCCCGGCGGCACCGGAACCGCGGCCAGGTTCGGCGTCAGCTGGTTCGCGTACACCGTCCCGAAGATCGCCGCGCCGAACGAGCTGCCGATCGAACGCAGGAACGTCACGCCGGAGGTCGCGACGCCCAGGTCGGCGTAGTCGACGGTGTTCTGCACGGCGATGGTGAGCACCTGCATGCCGAGCCCGATGCCCAGGCCCAGCACGGCCATGTACGCCGACGCCTCCCAGAACCCGGTGCCGGTGTCCAGCCGGGAAAGCAGGTAGAGCCCGATCGTCATGCCCGCCGCCCCGGCCAGCGGGAAGATCTTGTACCGCCCGGTCCGGCTCACCGCGTTGCCCGCGGCGATCGACGCGACGAGCAGCGCCAGCACCATCGGCAGCAGCCGCACCCCGGACGTCGTCGCGGACGTGCCCTGGACGTACTGCATGTACGTCGGCAAGTAGGACAGCGCACCGAGCATCGCGAAGCCGACGACGAAGCTCATGATCCCGCCGACGGTGAACACGGGGTTGCGGAACAGCCGCATCGGCAGCATCGGCTCCTTCGCCCGCAGTTCGACGAAGACGAACGCCCCCAGCAGCAGGATCGAGCCGATCGCCATCCCGATGATCACCGGCGAGCCCCACGCGTACTGCGTGCCGCCCCAGCTCGTCACCAGGGTCAGGCCGGTCGCGGCGAGGCCGATGAGCAGGATGCCGAGGTAGTCGATGACCGGCTTGACCGCCGCGCGCGCGTTCGGCATCGCCGAGGACGCCACCACCAGCACCACGACGACCAGCGGGATGTTGACGTAGAAGGCCCACCGCCACGACAGGTGGTCGACGAAGAAGCCGCCGAGCATCGGCCCGGCCACGGTCACCACGCCGAACACCGAGCCCAGCACGCCCTGGTACCTGCCGCGCTCGCGCAGCGGGACGACGTCGGCGATGAGGGCGGTCGAGGTGACCATCAGCCCGCCGCCGCCCAGCCCCTGCACCGCGCGCCAGACGATCAGCCAGACCATGCTGTCGGCGAACCCGGCGCAGAACGAGCCGACGCCGAACACGATCACCGACAGCTGGAACATCAGCTTGCGGCCGAACAGGTCGCCGAGCTTGCCGACGACCACGGTCATGATCGTCTCGGCCAGCAGGTAGGACGTCACCACCCAGGACAGGTGCCCGGCACCGCCGAGGTCGCCGACGATGGTCGGCAGCGCGGTCCCGACGATGGTCTGGTCCAGCGCCGCCAGCAGCATGCCGAGCAGCACGGCGCCGAACACGGCGTTGACCCGGCCGCGGCTCAGTGCGGGCGGCGCCGCGGCGCCGGGGGTGACCTCCGCGGTGGCCGTCATCTCTCCAAGCTAGTAGCGGGCGTCCACTGTGGATAGCCACCCGTTCCGGTGGTCCGCTCAGAGCGTCCAGCGTTCCCGCGGCGGTGACTCGAGGACGAGCTCGCCGCCGACGGCCGCGGCGATCTCCTCCACCGTCCAGTTGTCCCGGCGCAGGACGGGCCGGATGATGCCCGGCTGCCGGACGGCGTGCAGGTGCCCGTCCGCGAGCCGCAGCACCTGCCCGGTGACGCCGGCCGAGAGGTCGCTGAGCAGGTAAGTCACCAGGGGCGCCACCCGTTCGGGCGGCGGCGCGTCGGGGTTGCCGTTCGGATCGGCGGCCATCAGCCGGGTCCAGGCGATCGGGCTGACGGCGTTGACGCGCACCCCGTGTTCGGCCAGGTCCACGGCCCACGAGTAGGTCATCGAGGCCACCGCGCCCTTCGACGCCGAGTAGGCGGCGGCGCGGCGCTGCCCGATCATGGACCCCGACGTGACGTTGACGATGACGCCACGCCCCTGCGCGCACATGACCTTCGCGGCCGCGGTGCCGCAGTGGAGCGGACCGAGCACGTTGGTCTCGACCAGTGCCCGGGCCCGCTCGGCGTCGTCGTCCTCCCACGGCGGCGCGTGGTAGCCGACGGCGGCGTTGTTGACGAGCCCGTCCACGGCCCCGAACCGCCTGCCGCACAGGGAGATCAGCGACCGGGCGTACTCGGCGTCGGCCACCGACCCGACGCTCGCCACGGCGGTGCCGCCGTCGGCGGCGATCGCGGCCACGGTTTCGCGGGCCGGTTCCGCGTCGACGTCGTTGACGACGACCGCGGCGCCGTTCCCGGCCGCGTGCCGCGCGAACGCCCGCCCCAGCCCGCGTCCGGCTCCGGTGATCACCACGGCCCGCCCGTCCAGGAAGCCCATGGCTCCCAGTGTGACCCGGGAACGGCCCGGCTGCGCGTCCAGGCCACCGAAAGCCTTGTGCGCCGCGGAAAGCGGGTGCACCGGCGTTCTGCGCGTCCATCTGCACCGTCGATTCGCCCGTGCCGCGCCGGATTCACCGGCCTCAGGGCGCGACGTGCGCCAGGCCTTCCAACGCCAGCCTTCCAACACCAGCCGCCCCACCGGATCCACCGGCCTCAGCGTGCGAGGTGCGCCAGGCTTTCCAGCGCCAGCTGCTCCAGGTGCCCGGCCGCCGCCGCGCTGCCGCCCGCCGCTTGGAACGAGGCCGCCACCGTCTCCGCCGCGCGGCGGTACGCCGGTTCCGTCAGGACCTCCGTCACCGCGGCCGCGATGCGGGCCGCGTCCGCGCGGCCGAACCGCAGGCGGATTCCCGCGCCCGCCGCGACCACCTGGGCGGCCACGATCGGCTGGTCGTCGCGGATCGGGGCCACCACCAGCGGGAGGCCGTGCCACAGGGTTTCGCAGACGGTGTTGTGGCCGGCGTGGCACAGCACCGCGTCGATCCGCGCCAGCAGCGGCAGCTGCGGGACCCGCGGCCGCACCAGGACGTTCGGCGGGACGTCGCCGAGCACGCCGCCCGGGTCGGCGATCACCGCGCGCGCGGGCAGGCCCGCGAACGCTTCCGCCGTCGCCGTCAGGAACCCGGCTCCCGCCGAGGTGTTCGCCGTGCCGAGGGAAACCAGCACCGTCGGCCGCGGCGGGTCGAGCCACTCCCACGGGAAGTCCGTCGTGGACGGCCGCGCGCCGAGGGCGGGCCCGACGAGCCGGACCGACGGCGGCAGGGTGGCCGCGCCGAGCAGTGCGCGGGTGGTGAACGCGAGGACGCCGTGGGGCGAGAACCGCGGGTCCGCCGCGCCCCGGCCGCCGGCGATCCGCGCGCGCAGCCCGTCGAGCAGCGCGCCGACCCACTCCCCGACCTTCGGCATCCCGGCCAGGGGGTCGACGAGCTCGGCCGACGTCGTCGCCGACGTCACCCACGGCAGGCCGGCGGCTTCGGCGAGCACCCCGCCGGCCAGTGCCTGCTGGTCGGCGACCACCACGTGCGGCTCGAACGCCGCCAGCGCCGCGGCCACGCCGGGGGCCATCGCGTCGGCCAGGGGAACGAGGAAGTCCTGCCAGAGGAAGCGCAGCGCCGCCGGGCCCTTCAGCCCGGCCGGCCGGACGGGCGGCTCCCGCGGCACGGCGCACGAGAACACGAGCGCCTCCGGACCGGCCAGCTGCCCCAGCAGGTCGTCGTGGCCGGCCCAGGCGACCTCGTGGCCGCGCGCGGTGAGCTCGGCCGCCACGCCGACGGCCGGGTTGACGTGCCCGACCAGCGGCGGGACGACGAAGAGGTACCGGGCCACTACCGCACCCGCGCCCGCGTGCGCGAAGTGTCGCGGACCCACCCGAAGATCAGCTCGGTGATCTCCGCGGTCCGCTCGACCAGCACCGAATGGCCCTGGTCGGGCAGCACGACACAGCGGCCGTCCAGGTGTGTCTCGAAGTGCGGCACCTGCGCCGAGAGCCCGGAGTCGCCGCCGAAGATCGCGAACACCGGGCAGCGCACCGCCGAGAGGTCCGCGGCGATCGTCGCGCTGCGAGGGATGTCCTCGGCGATCGTGGTGGTCTGCAGGATCCTGTTGGCGGCCTTGGACAGCCGCGCGGTGTGGGCGCCGTGGTTGTCGGCGATCCAGCCGATGACCTCGTCGAGCGCCAGCCGGGTCTTGGCGTCGGCCAGCCCGTCGGCCATGTGCCGGGTCCACTCCTCGGTCGGCGGCTCGCCCTCGAGCACGACGACGCTGGCCACCCGGTCGGGCCGGGCGGTGGCCAGCCCGAACGCCACGGAAGCGCCGAAGGAGTTGCCGACGACGTGCACCGGCCGGGTGACGCCGGAGGCGTCGAGGACCGCGACGAGGTCGTCGACGAACCGTTCCAGGTGGTACCCGGACGCCGGCCGCGTCGTCCGCCCGTGCCCGCGCAGGTCGTACATCAGCACGTCGAGCCCGCGCGCGGCGAACTCCGGGCCGAGGGTGAAGTAGTAGCTGGCCAGGCTGTCGGTGAGCAGGCCGTGGACGCAGACGACGATCGGCGCGTCGCCGTCCAGCGGCACGTCCGGGGTGAGCCGCTGGACGTGCACGTCCAGCTCGCCCGCGCGGATCCGGCTCACTCCGTCGCCCGCAGGGAGGCGACGATGTACCGCACGAGCTCGCCGACGGTCAGCGCGATGATCTCGTCCAGGTCGCGCTCGGCGATGAAGGTCGCGAAGTTGACGCGGTCGCCGTAGCGCTCGCGCAGCTGCCCGGACAGCGCCACCAGGTCGACGCTCTCCAGTTCGAGGTCGTCGTGGAACGTCGTGTCCATGGTGATCTCGGCGTCGTCGAGGCCGTACTCCTCGAGCAGCTCCCGCAGCATCCCGCCCAGCTGGGCGAGCACGGTCACCTCGTTCGCGGCCGTGGTCTCGATGCTCATCCGGCGGTCTCCTTCGTCTCTTCGGTCCAGGCGACGACGTAGCGGCGTGGCGGGGCACCAGGCGGGTTCTCGACGTCGGCGCAGCACACGCGGTGTTCGTCGCCGTCGACGCGGACGATCAGTTCTTCCGGCGTCGCCGCGACGACCGCGAAGTCGCGGGGTTCGCCGCGCAGGCCGGTGCCGCGCAGTTTCGCGACGGCCTCCTTCGCCGTCCAGAACCGGGCGAACCACCGCTCGGGGTCGCCGGACAGGCTCGCGAACAGCGCCAGTTCGCCCGGGCCGAGCGCGGCCTCCACAGTGGACCGCGAGCGCGCGACGACTTCCTCGACGTCGATGCCGCACGGCCCGTACCGGGCGATCGCCACCCCGGCTTCGCCGCGGTGCGCCACGGAAATCGTCACCGGCGGCAGGGCCCGGCCGTAGGCGCCGGTCGCGACCGGCCGGCCGGCCTCGTCGTTGCCGATGCGCAGCTCGGCGGGGAACATCTCGGGCTCGCCGCGGGCCCAGAGGAACTGGCGGACCGCGTCCTTGGCCGCGATCCGGCCGAGCAGCCACTGGCGCCGCCCGCGCGGTGGACGGCGTTCGTAGGCGTCGCGCTCGGGGCCGGCGAGGTAGTTGCGCATGATCAGTTCGCGGGTGGCCAGGTCCGGCCACTGCTCGCACACCAGCGCCCAGCCGCCCGGCTGCTCGTGCGACAGCGTCGAACGCTCGGGCGTGCGGTCGGCCTGCCGGATGTGCGCGGTGCTGTCGAACCGCCGGTCGCGCCAGCCGGTGAACTCGGCCCACACTCGTCCGTCGTGGACGAGCTGCATGTCCGCGTCGAGGAACTCCTCCGTCAGCCCGGTGATCCGGACCAGGCACTCCAGCCGCGCGCCCGGGGCCGGGTGCGGGCCGTGGAACCGGATTTCGCGCATGGCGACCGGGAAGACGGTGGTCCGCTCGGGCAGCCGGGACATGATCCAGTAGCCGAGCACCTGACCGACGTTGTCGAGCAGCGCGCCGGGCGCGGCGGGCGTGGTCAGCACGGCCCGCACGTGCCGTTCGCCGACGGCGGTGAGCTCGGAGACGCCCTGGAACCGCGGGCCGTGGAACATCCAGCGTTCGTCGTACAGCTGGGCCGCCGTGGTTTCGGGAACCTGTTCGGCCGACGCCGGGAACCGCCACGGCGCCGGCGCCGCGGCCGGGTACTGCGGGGCGAGCTCCACGACGGCCTGCGAATAGCCGGTGAGGGCCGCGTGCACCCGATCGGGCCCCTGAGGCCGGACCCGCACCGGCACGGTGACCGCCGGGACCGCGGTGATCCACTGGCTGAGCCGCACGTCGTGCACGGCGACCGCGTGGCGGCCGGGCGCGGCCTGCTCGGCGAACCGCATCAGGTGGTCGATCACCGTGGTGGCCGGCACGACCGGCCACCGGTCCCCCGGCTCGGCCTGGGGCGGCTGCTTGAAGAAGCAGTGGTCGAGCAGGTACGGCATCGCCTCGAGCGACACGGTGAGCGTGGTCTCCAGCTCCCGCGGCGGCGGCACTTTCACGTGAAAGTGACCACTTGGGGCACTTTCAGGGGAAAGTGCCGTGTCGGGGCGGCCGCCGAGGACGGTGGACGCCAAGTCGGCCGTGTCGGCCAGCAGAGCGGCGAACTCGGCGGCGAGCGGGCCTTTGGCGGCCAGGTCGTCCACCGTGGACTGGCGGCCGGCGGGCAGCGCGATCCGCGCGCGGACCTGGTCGTCCAGGGAAATCAGGCGGCCGCCGAGGTCGAGTTTGACCGCCTTGGGCGTCGCCGGGCGCTCGCCGGGCAGGCGGCCGAAGCCGACGTCGAGCCCGTCGGCCCACAGCGCGGTCGCGACCCGGCGCAGCTGCGCCAGCCCGGGCCGCTGCGCCGAGTGCGCCGCCACGACGAGGTGTTCCTCGCCGTGCAGGGTGTCGCCGACCAGGGAGCCGAGCTGCCCGGCACCTACCTGCACGAACGCGCGGAACCCGGCGTCGTGCAACGCTCGCACGAGCGGGCGGAACCGGACCGGCTGCAGCAGGTGGCGCACGAACAGGTCGCGGACCTCGGCTTCGGCCGCCGGGTACTCCGACACCGTCGTCGCCGACCAGAGCGGCAGGGACGGCGGGTGCAGGGTGAAGCGCTCGGCGGCTTCGCGGATCGGGTCCAGGTACGGCCGCAGCATCGGGGTGTGGAAGCCGGACCGGAACGGCAGCACCTGCGCCACGATCCCGGCGTCGCGGAACCGCCGCACGAGCTCGCCGACCGCCGCTTCCGGACCGCAGACCATGGCCTGGTTCGGCGAGTTGTCGTGGGAGAGCACGACGTCGGCCCGCCCGGCCAGCTCCTCGGTCACCCGGGGCGCGGGCGCGCCGATCGCGGCGAAGGCCAGGCCCGGGACGACGAGCGCGTCCGGGTCGAAGCCGCCGAGGAAGGCGTCGACCTCGTCTTCGGCGTAGACGCCCGCCACGGCCATCGCCGTCCACTCGCCGAGGCTGTGTCCCGCGACGGCGTCCGGTGTGACGCCGAGCCGGCCGAGGGCGCTGTGCAGCAACCGGCCCAGCTCGAACACCGCGGCACCCTGGCGCCCGACGTCGCCGACCTCGACGTCCGCGTGCTGCCAGTGCAGGCCGAAGTGGCGGGCGACGTCGCCGCAGTTCAGCGTGAGTTCCGATTCCAGGCCCGGGAAGAGGAACGCGATCTTGCCGCCGCCCGGCCCGAGCAGGGGACGGTCGGCGAACCACACGTCGTTGCGGCCGCGCCAGGCCCGGCCCCGCGCGAGCACCTTCCGGGCCAGGGCCAGCCGCTTCTCCGTCGGGTCGACGACGCCGAGCCGGACCGGCCCGTCGCCGCTCTCCGGCGTCCCGGGCCGGTCGAACGCCTCGCGCAGCGCTTCCACGGTCGGCGCGGCGAGCCGCAGCACGCGTTCGGGCTCGCGCACCGCGACCGGCTTCGCGCGGCCCGGCGCCTGCTCCAGCACGACGTGGGCGTTGATGCCGCCGAAGCCGAACGCGTTGACCCCGGCGCGGCGGACCGGCGCGTCCCACGGCGCGGCGGCGTCCAACGTCGAGAAGCGTGTCGCGGCCAGCCCGGGGTGCGGGTCGTCGCAGTGCAGGGTGGGCAGGAGGACGCCGTGGTGCACGGCCAGGGCCGCCTTGACGAGCCCGGCGACGCCGGCCGCGGGCATCGTGTGGCCGATCATCGACTTGACCGAGCCCAGCACGGCGGAGCCCGTGCTCCCGAACACCGCCGCCAGGGTGGCCAGTTCCGCCGCGTCGCCGGCCGGGGTCGCGGTGCCGTGCGCCTCCAGCAGGCCGATCGAGTCGGGTGCGGCCGGGTCGAGGCCCGCCGCGGCCCACGCCTGGCGGACGGCCCGGACCTGACCGCCGGAGTCGGGGCTGGCCAGGCTCGCCGTCCGCCCGTCGGAGGCGACGCCGGTGCCGGTGATCACGGCGTAGACGCGGTCGCCGTCGCGCTCGGCGTCGGCGAGGCGCTTGAGGACGACGACACCGGTGCCTTCGCCGATCAGCACGCCGTCGGCGTCGCGGTGGAACGGCCGGATCCGCTCGGACGGCGACAGCGCGCCGAGCTGGGTGAACACGCTCCAGAAGGTGATGTCGTGGCAGTGGTGCACCCCGCCGGCGAGGACGACGTCGCACCGGCCGGTGGCCAGCTCGCGCACCGCGTGGTCGACGGCGATCAGCGAGGACGCGCAGGCGGCGTCCACGGTGTACGCGGGCCCGCGCAGGTCGAGGCGGTTGGCCAGCCGCGACGCGGCCAGGTTCGGCACCAGCCCGATCGCGGACTCGGGCGCCTCCGGGCCGAGCTGGTCGGTGAAGGCCTGGCGGACGGCCTCGAGCCGGTCGGCGTCCAGGTCGGGCAGCAGCTCGCCGAGGGTGCGGACGAGCTGGCTGGCGGTGCGGACGCGCTGGTCGAGGCGGACCAGCCCGGGGGTCAGGTAGCCGCCGCGGCCGAGCACGACACCGACCTTCGCGCGGTCGGCGGGCAGCCGGTCCGGGCCGCCCGCGTCCGCGAGGGCCTGCGCCGCGACGCGGAGAGCGATCAGCTGGTCGGGCTCGGTGGCCGGCACGGAGTTCGGCATGATCCCGAAGCCGGTGACGTCCACTTCGGCCAGTTCGTCGACGAACCCGCCGCGACGGCAGTAGACGCGGTCGGCCCGGCGCTGTTCGTCCGGGGCGTAGTGGACGCCGTCCCACCTGCCGGGGGGCACTTCGGTGATCGCGTCGACGCCGCCGGCGAGGTTGCGCCAGTAGCTCGCCAGGTCGGGGGCGCCGGGCAGGAGGACCGACATCCCGACGATGGCGACCCGGCCGGTCACGGGGTCCGGCATCCGCGTCACCAGCCCGAGGCGGTGTGGACGACGGCGCTGGTCTCCGGGCGCCCCCAGGCGAGCTCGCGCAGCAGGCCGAGGGTGCCCTCCTCCGGGTCGATCAGCGCGACGCCGCGGCGGGCGTAGTCGCGCATCAGCTCGGGGGTGACCATGCCGTCGTGCTCGCCGGTCGGGGCCCACGGTCCCCAGTGGACGGTCACCGCGCGTCCGGCCGGCCACCGGTGGCCGAGCGTCTCGAGGGCGTCGTTGGCGGCGGCGTAGTCGGATTGGCCGCGGTTGCCCAGTGTCGCGGCGATGCTGCCGAACAGGACGACGAACGCCGGCTCGTCGGGGAGGTCGGCGGTCGCCTCCAGCAGGGTGCGGGCGCCGTCGACCTTGGTGCCGTACACGCGCTCGAACGACTCCGGCGTCTTCTCGGCGACGAGCTTGTCCTCGATCACGCCCGCCGCGTAGACGATGCCGTCGAGCCGGCCGTGCTCGGCGTGGATCTCCTTCACCGCGCGGTGCACGGCTTCGGCGTCGAGCATGTCGACCGACTGGTAGCGCGCCGGGCTGCCGAGGGCTTCGAGCTGGGCCAGGGTCTGCCGGACCTCGCGTTCGCCCTGGATCCGGCGGACGGTCCGTTCGATCTCGGCGGGGCTCTTCAGCCCGGCCGCGATGAGCGCGGCCCGGAGGTCCCGCGCCGTCCCGGCCCGCGGGTGTTCGTCCGCCGCCGGGACCGGCGTCCGCCCGAGGAGTTCGACCCGGCACCGGGCGGCGGCGGCCAGGGTGGTGGCGAACCGGGCGGTGATGCCCTTGGCGCCCCCGACGAGCAGGACGACCGAGTCGCGGTCCAGCCCGATCGCGGCGGCTTCGGCCGCGCCGTCGCCCGCCGGGCCCGCGCCGCTGGCGCCGAGCGGGCCGAGGTCCTGTTCGGTCATCCGGAAGCCCAGGCGGTGTTCGCCTTTTCGGACCACGACGGGTTCCCGATCCACTGTGGACAGCTCTTCGACGAAGGCGGCGGCCTGTCGTCCGGGGGTTTCGTCCGGGGCCAGTTCGACGACGCGGGTGAGCGTGTCCGGGTATTCGCGGGCGAGGCTGCGGTGGAAGCCGCGCAAGCCTTCGCCCGGTCCGGCGGTCAGCAGCCAGGCGGGTTTCGTCGCGAGGGCGGCCTGGTACCGGGGGAAGGCGGCGGGCAGCACGGGCCGGTCGTCCGGGAGGACGAGGACGCCGTCGAACCCGCCGCGGACCTCGTCGGCGACCTCGGCGGACGCGCCCAGCCCGGCGAGGCGCGTCCGGACGGCCTCGGCGAGCGCACCGCGGCCGAGCACCAGGAAAGTCCGCCCGGCGACGTCGGAGGTCCCGGCGGAGGCGAGCTCGACCTCGGCCATGACCAGACGTTTCGGCGCGACGACGAGCGGCGCGGGCTCGGCCGACCCGGCGGGCTCCAGGGCGGCCTTCGGTGCGCTCAACGCACCCGAGGTGACCTTCGGGCGCTCGCCGCCGATGAGCTCGGCGATCGCCGCGGCGGTGCGGGCCTTGGCCAGCTCCTCGACGTCACCACCCGGGTCGAGGTTCAGGCGGGTGGCCAGTTCCCCGGCGATCTCGGCGCGCTTGATCGAATCCACACTCAAGTCGGCTTCCAGATCGAGGTCCGGCTCGATCATCTCCACCGGATACCCCGTCCGCTCCCCGATCACCGCCACCACGGTCTCCAGCACCGACACCGCCGCCGGCGCGGGGATCGGCGCCGGCTCGGGGCGTTGGTCACCGATCAGCTCCGCGATCGCCGCCGCGGTGCGGGCCTTCGCGAACTCCTCGACGTCACCGCCGGCCAGCCCCAGCCGGGACGCCAGCTCGCCCGCGATCTCGGCGCGCTTGATCGAATCCACACTCAAGTCGGCTTCCAGATCGAGGTCCGGCTCGATCATCTCCACCGGATACCCCGTCCGCTCCCCGATCACCGCCACCACGGTCTCCAGCACCGACACCGGCACCGGCACCGCCGCCGGCGCCACGACCGGCGCCGCCGTGGGCGGCTCGATCACCGGCACCGTGATCGGCGGCGGGACCGGCGACGGCGTCTCGCTGCCGAGGAAGCCCAGGAGCACGTCCCGCTGAGCCGCGATCATCTCGCGGCTCGTGCGCAGGAAGTCGGCGACCATCGCCTCCGACGTGGCCGCCGGCGGAGCCGCCGCCACCCCGAGCGAGATCCGCTCCGCCGGGCGGAGGGCGCCGGCCGGGATCGTGCCGTCCGCCGCGCGGAGCAGGTGGCCGTCGACCGTCCACCCGGGACGCTTCGGGCGGGGCGCGGTGCCGGCGTCGACCGCGTCGCGGCCGCGGAACAGCCAGCCCGTCTCGACGGGCACCCCGGACACCGCCAGCCGCGCCAGCGCGCCGAGGAAGCCCGGCAGGCCGCGGCGGCCCGGCTGTTCGAAGCCGACCGTCCGGTGCGGCCGGTCGCCGAGGATGGCCGCGACCTGCTTCGCCAGCACCGCCCCGGGCCCGGCCTCGACGAACACCCGGGCCCCGGCCGCGTACATCGCCTCGATCTGCTCGACGAACCGGACCGGCGCGCCCAGCTGGGCGGCCAGCTCGCCGCGGATCGCGTCCGGCGAGGCCGGGTAGGGCGCGGCCGTCCGGTTGCCGTACACCGGGACCTCGGGCGGCACGACGCCGATCGCGTCCAGGGCCCGGCCGAACGCCTCTCCCGCCGGCGCCACCAGCGAGCTGTGGAACGCGCACGCGACCTGGATCCGCTTCGCCCCGAGCCCGGCGGCCCGCAGGTGCCCGACGGCGGCCTCGACGTCGGCCGTCGGCCCGGAGATCACCGTCTGCTTCGGCGAGTTGTGGTTGGCCAGGACGACGGCGCCGAGGCCGGCGTCGGCCAGGACCTTCCCGGTCTCCGCGGCGCCCGCCGAGACCGCGGCCATCGCGCCCGGGTCGTCCGGCGGCACCGCGGCGACGATCGCCCCGGCTCGCGCGTGGCTGGCGTGCAGCAGGGCTTCGGGGGTGAGCGCGCCGGCCGCGGCCAGCGCCGTCAGTTCGCCGTAGCTGTGGCCGCCGAGCATCGAGGGCCGCACGCCGGCGCGGGTCAGCAGCCGGAACGCCGCGAGCCCGGTGACCCCGAGCGCGGGCTGGGCGACGCGGGTGTCCGTGACGCGCTCGGCCTGCGCCTGCCGCGCCCGCTCCCCGAACACCGCCGGCCCGAAGACGACGTCGACCGTCGCCGGGTCCAGGCGCAGGTACCGCTGCAGTTCGGGGAAGGTGACGAACAGCTCGGCGAACATGCCCGGCCGCTGGCTGCCCTGGCCCGGGAACAGCACCGCGACGTCGCCGGGTTCGTCCTCGCCGGCGCGGAACACGCCCGGGGCGTCGAGCCCGTCCAGCGCCTTGCGCAGCGAGCCGGCCAGCTCGTCCACAGTGGACGCGACGACGGCGAGCCGGATCCGGCCGCCCGCCGCTTCGGCTCGCCGGGACGCGCCGAGGGCGAGGTCCCGCAGCCGCCACGGCTGCCGTCCCGCCGGGACGTCGGTGGCCAGCTCCAGCAGGGTCCGCGCCGCGGATTCCGTGGTGAAGGTGAACAGCTCGGCGGGCCACTCGTCCGCGGCCTGCGCGGGCGGCACGCCGTCGTGCGCGGCGAGCACCACGTGGAAGTTGGTGCCGCCGAAGCCGAACGCGCTGACCCCGGCGAGCCGCTCGGACGGCGGCGCGGTCCACGGCTGCGCCGTCGTCTGGAACACGAACGGGCTCGTCGACGGGTCCCACGCCGGGTTCGGCGCCGACAGGTGCAGCGTCGGCGGTTTGACGCCGGTGTGCACCGCGAGCGCGGCTTTGATCAGCCCGGCCAGGCCCGCGGCGCACTTGGTGTGCCCGATCTGGGACTTCACCGAGCCGATCGTGCACCCGCCGGGCGCGGCGCCGGCCTCGGTGAACACCTTCGTCAGCGTGCCGAGCTCGGTCCGGTCGCCGACGACGGTGCCGGTGCCGTGCGCCTCGACCAGGCCGACGCGCGCGGGCGAGACGCCGGCGTTGCGGTAGGCGCGGGTCAACGCGGTGTGCTGCCCCTCGGGCCGGGGCGCGGTCAGGCCGAGCGCGCGGCCGTCCGAGGCCGCGCCGACGCCCTTGATCACGGCGTACACGCGGTCGCCGTCGCGTTCGGCGTCGGCGAGGCGCTTCAAGGCGATGCAGGCGACGCCTTCGCCGAGCGCGATGCCGTCCGCCGCGCTGTCGAACGTCGCCGACCGCCCGGTCGGCGAAAGCGCGTGGGCGGAGGCGAACAGGAGGTAGTCGTTGATGCCGTTGTGCAGGTCCGCGCCGCCGCAGAGGACGAGGTCGCTGGTGCCGGCGGTCAGTTCCTTGCAGGCGACGTCGACCGCGGTGAGCGAGGACGCGCACGCGGCGTCGACGGTGTAGTTGGCCCCGCCCAGGTCGAGCCGGTTGGCGATCCGGCCGGCGATGACGTTGGCGAGCACGCCGGGGAAGGAGTCTTCGGTGATCCGCGGCAGCCGTTCGTCCAGTTCGGACGGCAGTTCGCCCACGTAGGACGGCAGCACCGAGCGCAGCGTCATCGCGTTCGACAGGTCACTGCCCGCCTCGGCGCCGAACACCACCGACGTCCGGGCCCGGTCGAACGCGCGGTCGGCGTAGCCGGCGTCGGCCAGCGCCCGGTGCGCGGCCTCCAGGGCCAGCAGCTGCACGGGTTCGATGCTGGCCAGCGACGACGGCGGGATGCCGTACCGCAGCGGGTCGAAGCCGATCTCGGGCAGGAAGCCGCCCCAGCGCGACGGCGTCCGCTCCCCCTGTCCCTCGGGGTCGTAGTACAGCGCGGTGTCCCAGCGCTGCGGGGGCACTTCGGTGACCGCGTCGGCGCCGGCGAGGACGTTCGCCCAGAACGCGGCCAGGTCCGGGGCCTGGGGGAACATGCAGGCCATGCCGACGATCGCGATGTCCAGGGGCGCGGGCGCCACCGGTTCCGCCTCGGCGGCGCCGAACGCCGCGGCCCGCGCGCGCAGGAACGCGTTCGCGCCTTCGCCCACCGAGTGGTGCAGTTCCGCGATCGTGGTGACGGCCGAGCGCAGCACGGCCACTTCGCCCGCCATGAACATGCCTTCGGCGAGCTGACGGTCTTCGCCGACGTCACGCAGCTCGTCGCCGACGCGCTCGATGCCCTTGCTGGCCAGGCGGAGCCGCCCGACGTTGAGGGTTTCCAGCTGCTCCCAGGCGTCCCGGCTCGGCACGCCGCGCTCGGCGAGGCCGGCCTTGATCGCCGCGTACTCCTCGGTGAACGGGCTGCGCACGCAGCGCGTGGCGTGCCCCGGCGCGGTTTCGAGCAGATCGGTGTGCTCGGCGTCCAGGAGCCGGCGCTGGAACAGCGGGCGCACCGCGCCGGCGTCGACGGCCTCGCGGGTGAAGAGGTAGGCGGTGCCCATCAGCACCCCGATCGCCGCGCCCCGGGCGGCCACCGGGGCGGCGAGGGCGGCCACCATCGCGGCCGAGCGCTCGTCGTGGATGCCGCCGGCGAACAGCAGCCGCAGGTCCGCGGCCGCGTCCGGGACGGCGGCGAGGAAGTCGGCGAGCACGCCGAGCTGGGCCTCCCACAGCGGGAAGCTGGTGCGCGGGCCGACGTGGCCGCCGCACTCCGAGCCTTCGAAGACGAACTTGCGGGCACCCGCCTCGAGGAACTGCTTCAGCAGGCCCGGCGAGGGCACGTGCAGGAAGGTGGCGATGCCGGCGTCTTCCAGGGCCACGGCCTGTGCGGGCCGGCCGCCGGCGATGATCGCGTGCGTGGGCCGCAGCTCGCGGATGACCGCCAGCTGCGCGGCCTTCACGTCGTCGGCGGCGAAGCCGAGGACACCGACGCCCCATGGCGCGTCGCCGACGGCCGCGCGGGTCCGTTCCAGCACGTCACGGGTCTGCTCCGGGCCGGAGAGGGCCAAGGCGATGAACGGCAGCGCCCCGCCCGCGGCGACCTCCGCCGCGAAGGCGGGCTGGTCGCTGACGCGGGTCATCGGGCCCTGGGCGACCGGCAGCGCCGTGCCGAGGGCGCGGCTGCCCGCGCTGCCGGGACCGAGGACCGCGTCCGGCAGGCGCAGGGCCGCGCCGACGGCGTCGGCCAGGCCGCGCACCGCCGCGGTCACCGTGCCCCAGCGGTCGCGGAACCGGGTGGCGAGGAAGACGTCCTGGCCGGCTTCGAGAGGCTCGGTGCCGCGCCGGGCCAGGACGCGGACGCCGCCGGCGACGGTCGTCTCCGAGCCGTCGAGACCGGTGACGGCGGTGGTCAGCGCGGCCGGGAGTTCGGCTTCCGGCAGCAGGGCGAGCTGGGTGTCGACGACGACGCCGGCCGCGCCACCCGCGACCGCGGCCGCGGCGGTGTGCGGCCCGATGCCGCCCGCCGCCCACACCGGGACACCGAGGCCATCGTCGGCCAGCAGGGCCTGGAGCAGCACGAACGTGCTCAGCTCCCCGACCCGGCCCCCGCATTCGTGCCCGCGGGCGATCAGGCCGTGGGCGCCGGCGGCGGCCGCCCGGCCGGCCGCGGCGCGGGAGCTGACCTCGGCCAGCACCCGCCGGCCCGGGAAGTCCCGCGGCGCGCACTCGGCGTCCTCGGTCAGCAGCACGGTGGTCGCGGCTTCGGGCAGGTCCGCCGGCCGTGCCAGCCGGACCCCGAACGCCGGGATACCCCACTCGCCCAGCAGCGCGAGCTCTTCCGCGGCCGTGGTGCCCCCGGCCGTCAGGTCGAGCACGCCCAGCCCGCCTCCGCGGGCGGCGGCCGCGACCCCGCGCGCCGACGGCCATCGCAGCGGCGACACGGCGACGACCAACCCGGCCGGCACGGAGTCGTCTTTCGAGAGACGCATGGGAACTCCCGCTACGCACGAAAGGGTGAAGGGTAACGGGAGGTACTTAAGCGGGTTCCCGCCCGTGCCGTCAACAAGTGACCACGATTTCATCGCCGAGGTTCAGAAAATTCGGGATGGACCAGGCCGAGGGCGCAAGAATTTAACGTCACCGTCACGTTCCCGGTGCCGAAGCGGGCCCAGCCGGCCGCGGTGGACCGGTTCCGCGGCGTGGTCCACCCGCCACGCGCCGCCGGACGGCGCAGGCCATCCCGTCCGGTGGACGCCGCGCGGTTGACCACTCCGGACCACGTCGACCGTCGCTCCGAGGTTTCGCCGCGAGCTCCGCCGCTTATCCCGGCGGTAAAGCAGACGGGTGCCGGCGCTTCCTTCACCGATCCGCGCCCACCGGCCGACGCCGATTCTTCGCGCCGATTTCCCGGCGTTTTACGGAGTCGCGGAAACAATCGCCCGAAGAATACGTGGCGCCACTCCCGCGCCACCACGGACGTCCACTGTGGATTGGTCACGCTCCGGAATTCTCGGTGCTCACGAGACCACGAACGAGGGACGCCGGAGGCCACGGGCACCGCCGCGAGCACGCCGGCCCGTATTCGAGCGACCGTCGGCGGCGCACCTGAGCGACACGCGTGATCGAAATTTTCCGCCTGTCCGTTACCGGCTTTTCCTGAGAAGAAGCTGAAGACATTTCGCGTACTCGGGAGTAGTACTGGACAGTACGTCTAGACTTGGACCGTTCGTCCAGGACCGGGAGGTGACGGTGGAGTACTGGTACACCGACGAGCGATCGGGAGCGCGGTACCCCGGCGACGCGGTGCGCTGGCGTGGCGACGACGGCGCCCCGCTGACCGTGGCGCCGCTGGGCGGCCTGCGCCCGGACGACGTCGACACCGGCGTCCGCTCGCTCTGGCGGTACCGGGCCGCGCTGCCCGGCGACCTCCGCCCGGTGTCGCTCGGGGAAGGCTGCACTCCCCTGGTCCCGCGGGTCTGGGACGGCACCGAGGTCCGGTTCAAGCTCGAATGGTTCAGCCCGACCGGCAGCTTCAAGGACCGCGGCTCCAGCGTCATGGTCTCCGCGCTGGCCGGCGCCGGGGTGCGGGAGCTGCTCGAGGACAGCTCCGGGAACGGCGGCTCGTCGGTGGCGGCCTACAGCGCCGCGGCCGGGATCGCGGCGACCGTCCTGGCGCCGGAAGGGACGTCACCGGCGAAGGTGCTGCAGACCCGCGCGTACGGCGCGGCCGTCGAGCTGGTGCCGGGTACCCGCGACGACACCGCCGCCGAGGCCGTCCGCCGCTCGGACCGCACCACCTACGCCAGCCACAACTGGCACCCGTTCTTCCTGCAGGGCACCAAGACCCTCGCCTACGAGCTGTGGGAGGACCTCGGCTTCCGCGCCCCCGACGCCGTCGTCACGGTGGCCGGCGCGGGCAGCATCGTGCTGGGCTGCGACCTCGGGTTCGGCGAGCTGCTGGCCGCCGGGTCCATCGCGCGGCGCCCGCGCCTGCTCGTCGCGCAGCCGCGGAACTGCTCCCCCGTCGACGCGGCCTTCCACGACCGGCAGCCGCCCGGGTTCGCGCCGACGGTCGCCGAAGGGACGGCGATCCGCCGTCCGGTGCGACTGCCGGAGGTCGTCGCGGCGATCCGGCGCTCGGGCGGGGACACCGCGGCGATCGCCGAGGACGACATCGCCGCGGCCGCCCGCCGCCTGGCGTCCCTCGGCCTCTACGCGGAGCCCACCAGCGCGACGGCCGCCGCGGCGATCGGCGTCTTCCGCGCGCGGGGGGCCATCCGGCCCGGCGAGACCACGGTCGTCGTGCTCACCGGCTCGGGGCTGAAGGCGGCGGACCGGCTGCGGGAGCTGATCGGATGACCGAGGACGAGCTGCTGCTGCGCGAGGCGGAGAAGATCGCCCACGCCGTCGGCCGGATGTTCCCGGGCCTGTGCGAGGTGGTGCTGCACGACCTGCGCGACCCGGCCCACGCGGTGCGCGCGATCGAGGGCGGCCTGTCCGGGCGCGCGGTCGGCGACCCGGCCACCGAGCTGGGGCTGGCCCGGATCGCCGACGCGGAGTTCCCGGACGTGCTGCAGAACTACCCGAACCGGTTCCCGGACGGGCGGCCGGCGAAGAGCACGTCGATCGGCCTGCGCAACTCGGCCGGGGAGTACGTCGCGGCGCTGTGCCTCAACCTCGACGTCTCCCTGCTCGGCTCGGCGGCCCACGCCCTCACCCGGCTGGCCGCCACCGGCGAACCGGCCCCGCTCACCGAGTCCCTGCGCGCCCGGACGGCCGGCGAGCTGCGCGCCGCGGTCGAGGACTACGCGGCCGAGCGCGGCCACACCCCGCGCGGCCTGCCGGCGGCGGCGAAGAAGGACCTCGTGCGGTCGTTGAAGGAGCGGGGGTTCCTGGAGCTGAAGAACGCGGTGCCGTCGCTGACCGAGCTGCTCGGGATCTCGCGGGCGAGCGTCTACAACTACCTGCGCTGACTCAGAAGATCGACCAGCCGGTCAGCGTCGTGAACCGGTCGAGCGCGGCCACCCCGGCCACGGAGTTGCCGCGGGCGTCCAGTCCCGGGCTCCAGACGCAGACCGCGCACCGGCCCGGGACGATCGCCAGGATGCCGCCGCCCACGCCGCTCTTGCCCGGCAGGCCGACCCGGTAGGCGAATTCGCCCGCCGCGTCGTACGTGCCGCACGTCAGCATCACCGCGTTGATCCGCTTCGCCGCGCTGAGCCCGAGCAGGCGGGAGCCGTCGTTGCGCAGACCGTGGCGGGCCAGGAACAACGCCGAGCGGGCGACGTCGGCGCAGCTCATCGCGATCGAGCACTGGCGGACGTACTGGTCCAGCACCGACGGCACCGGGTGGCGCATGTTGCCGTAGGAAGCCATGAAGTACGCGAGCGCGCGGTTGCGGTCGGCGTGCCCGGCCTCCGAAGCCGCCACCTCGGGATCCACCGTGATCTCCTGGCGGCCGCTCTCCTGCCGGAGGAAGGCGAGCAGCGCGTCCGCCGCGTCGCCGTGGCGGGCGAGTTCGTCGGTGACCACCAGCGCGCCGGCGTTGATGAACGGGTTGCGCGGAATGCCGTCCTCGTGTTCGAGCTGCACCAGCGAATTGAACGGATCACCCGACGGTTCGCGGCCGACGCGGGCCCACACGCCGTCGCCGCGCGAAAGGGTCAGGGCCAGGGTGAACACTTTGGACATGCTCTGCACGGAGAACGGGCGCTCCCAGTCGCCGACGCCGTGCACGGCACCGTCCACTTCGGCCACCGCCATGCCGAACCGCCCGGGCTCGACCCTGGCCAGCGCGGGAATGTAGTCCGCGACGACGCCGCGGCCGATGTCGGTCGCAACGTCGTCGGCTATCCGGTCCAGCAGCGCCGCGAGATCCACGAACCCGAGCGTAGAAGGCGCTCCGGCGCGGGCGGCGGGCACCCCGGTTCGGCGGATCGAACGGCCGTGATCCCGCCATCGGCGGCGCGATCGGCGTCGGGCTCTTCCTCGGCGCCGGCGGCAAGCTCTGGGCGATGACCGGGATCGCCGAGATCACCGCGGTCACCATCTACGTCCACAAGTGGCTGCCCGACGTGCCGCAGTGGATCACCGCGTTGATCGCGCTGGGCGTCCTGTTGGCGGTGAACCTGCTGTCGGTGAAGGTGTTCGGCGGGCTGACGAGCGCGGACATCGGCGGCACGCCCGCCGGCGCGCACAACCTGACCGACCACAGTGGACTGTCTCCGGCCGGCGTCGGCGTCGCGCTGCTGACGCGGCGAGCTGGAGCGCCCGTCGTACCGGATGCCGTGGGCGCCCTACAGCGGCTGGGCGACGTTGGGCTTCCTGGCCTTGGTGGTGGCGCTGATGGGCTTCTCGGACGGCGCCGAGAGGATCGCGTTCTCTTCGATCCCGGTCCTGGCCGTGGTCCTCGCGGTCGGCTGGCGTTTCGTGAAGCGCCGCGAACGCACCCCGCTCGGGTAACGCGGACGCCGCGGCTCCCCTCGCCCCGCGTCACCGATCGTCCGCTCTCCACCTCCGCGAATCCGCCTCAATCCCCGGCCGACCCGGACAACGGCGCCCATGATCACCCACACCCGGCTCCACCTGCGTGAATCCACCGAATCCCTTGACACCCTGTCCGGCCGCGCAGCACACTCCGGGGCGTCGGGAACGTTCCCGGTCCCAGGCGGAGAGCCGGAAGGAACCCATGTCGTACCTCGAAGACCCCGGCCCCGGCTGGGGGGCCCTTCCGCCGCGCGCGGCCTTCACCTCCGACGCGTCGGCGCTGTCGCTGAACGGCACCTGGCGGTTCCGGCTGTCCCCGAGCCTGGCGGCCGCGCCGATCGGGGTCGAGGCCGAGGGGTTCGACGACTCGGCGTGGGACGAACTGCCGGTGCCTTCGCTGTGGCAGCTGCACGGCCACGGGCGTCCGGCCTACACGAACGTCCCCTACCCCTTCCCGGTCGACCCGCCGCACGTGCCGTCGGACAACCCGACCGGCGACCACCGGCTGCGGTTCGACCTGCCCGCCGAGTGGCCCGCCGGGTCCGCCGTGCTGCGCTTCGACGGCATCGACTCGTGCGGCCGGATCTGGCTCAACGGCACCGAACTCGGCGTCACGCGGGGCAGCAGGCTCCCCTCGGAGTTCGAGGTCGGCCCGCTGCTGCGGCCGTCGGGGAACGTCCTCGTGGTGCGCGTGCACCAGTGGTCGGCCGGCAGCTACCTCGAAGACCAGGACATGTGGTGGCTCTCGGGCATCTTCCGCGCCGTCACCCTGCTCGCCCGCCCCGCCGGCGGCATCGGCGACTACCGGGTCCACGCGGACTACGACCACACCACCGGTCTGGGCACGCTGCGGGTCGAAACCGGCCCGGACGTCGTGCTGGACATCCCCGAACTGGGCGTCGCCGGGCACCCGGCCGGAGAACCGCTCGAGCGCCCGGTGGAGCCGTGGAGCGCCGAAACCCCGCGGCTGTACGAGGGCACGCTGGCCACCGCGGCCGAGCGGGTGCCGGTGCGGATCGGGTTTCGGACCGTGACGATCGAGGACGGGCAGCTCAAGGTCAACGGCCGCCCGCTGATGCTGCGCGGAGTGAACCGCCACGAGCACCACCCGCGCACCGGGCGTGTGGTGCCGCCGGAGACCGCGCTCGCCGACGTCCTGCTGATGAAGCGGCACAACGTCAACGCGGTCCGGACCAGCCACTACCCGCCCGATCCGGCGTTCCTCGAGCTGTGCGACACCCACGGCCTGTGGGTGATCGACGAGTGCGACCTGGAGACCCACGGTTTCGAGCTCCTGGGCTGGGCGGGCAACCCCAGCGGCGACCCGAGGTGGGCCGAGGCGTACCTCGACCGGATCCGGCGCACGGTGGAGCGGGACAAGAACCGCCCCAGCGTGATCCTCTGGTCGCTGGGCAACGAAAGCCACACCGGTGAGAACCTCGCGCGGATGGCGGCGTGGGTGCGCGAGCGCGACCCGTCCCGGCCGGTGCACTACGAAGGCGACCACGACTGCGCCTACGTCGACGTGCACAGCCGGATGTACGCCACGCACGAGGAGGTCGGGAAGATCGGCCGCCGGGAGGACGCCAACGCGCGCCGGCGGGACCTGCCGTTCCTGCTGTGCGAATACGGGCACGCGATGGGCAACGGCCCGGGTGGGCTGCTGGAGTACCGGGAGCTGTTCGAGCGCTACCCGAACTGCCAGGGCGGCTTCGTCTGGGAGTGGATCGACCACGGCCTCGCCGACGGCGGGCGCTTCGCCTACGGCGGCGACTTCGGCGAGCCGATCCACGACGGCAACTTCGTCATCGACGGCCTGCTCTTCCCCGACCGGACGCCGTCCCCGGGGCTGCTGGAGTTCGCGAAGGTGATCGAGCCGGTCCGGATCGAGGCGGACGCGGCCGGGATCCGGGTGAGCAACCACTACGACTTCGTGAGCACCGGGCACCTGTCGTTCACCTGGTTGCTCGAGGACGAAGGAATCGCCGTCGCCCACGGCGTTCTGGAGGTTCCGTCCGTCCCCTCGGGACAGAGTGTCTCGGTGCCGCTGCCCGCACTGCCGACGACGGGCGGCGAGTCGTGGCTGACCGTATCGGCGTCGCTGACCGCGGCGACGGCGTGGGCGCCGGCCGGGCACGTCGTCGGGTGGGGGCAGCTGGCGGTGTCGGCGGCCCCCGCCGCGGCGCCGCTGCCGCCCCGCGGGCCGGTGTTCCGCACCGGCGGGCGGCTGGTGCTGGGCGTCGGCGGGTTCGACCCGGTGACGGGCGCCTTGGCGGCCCTCGGCGGGCACGTGGTGACGGGCCCGCGGCTCGACGTCCGGCGGGCGACGACCGACAACGACCGCGGTGCGTTCGCGGGGCGGCCCGACGCCGACCAGTGGCGCGAGGCCGGCCTGCACCGGCTGCAGCACCGGGTGATCATCGTCGACGCCGACGGCGAAGAGCTCGTGGTGCGCACCCGGGTGGCGCCGCCGGCACAGGCGTTCGGGCTGTTCGCGGACTACACGTGGACGGCGTTCGGCGACCGCCTGCGGTTGCGGGTCGAAGTGACCCCGGACGGCGAGTTCCCCGGCACGCTCCCCCGGCTCGGGCTGGCGATGGCGGTCCCGGGCACGCTCGGCTCGGCGGAGTGGTTCGGCGGCGGCCCGGGCGAGGCCTACCCGGACAGCCGCCAGGCGGCGCGGATCGGCCGGTTTTCCCGCAGCGTCGACGGGCTGCAGACGCCGTACGTGTTCCCGCAGGAGAACGGCAACCGCACGGCGGTGCGGTGGCTGCGGCTGACGGACCCGGACGGCGCGGGCCTGCGGGTGGACGGCGACCCGGTCTTCGATTTCACGGCCCGCCGCTGGACCGCGGCCGAGCTGGAGGAGGCCCGGCACACCGACGACCTGGTGCCGGGCGAGCTGGTGCACGTGACCCTGGACGTGGCCCAGCACGGGCTCGGGACGGCGTCGTGCGGGCCGGGGGTGCTGCCGCGGTACCGGCTGGTGCCGCAGAAGACGGAGTTCACGCTGTGGTTCCGGGCGGTGCCGGGGAATACGTCGCGGTGATCCGGGCCCGCGGACGTCGTGCATGACCCGTTCAGGACGCCGGACGTCCTGAACCGGGCCCGCGTTCAGCTCCGCAGCATCGGCGGGTACAGCACCTTCGCCGCGCCCCGCCGGTAGAGGCGGGCCGGGCGGCCGCCGTCGCGGGTCGTCGTCCGGCCCGTCGGTTCCAGCAGGCCCTCGGCTCCCGTCACCTTGCGGTGGAAGTTGCGCGGGTCCAGCCGCGTGTCCCAGACCAGCTCGTACACCCTCCGCAGCTCCGCGACCGTGAACTCCGGCGCGCAGAACGCCGTCGCCAGCGGCGAATACTCCAGCTTCGCGCGGGCGCGCTCCACCCCGTCGCGCAGGATGCGGTCGTGGTCGAACGCCAGGCGCTCGGTCCGCAACGACCGCACCGGCGCCCACCGCGCCTCGGCCGCGTCCGTGCCCGCGCGCGGCACCGGCAAGTCCGGGGCCAGCGCCAGGTACGCCACCGTCACCACCCGCATCCGCGGGTCCCGGTCCGGGGCGCCGTAGCCCGCCAGCTGTTCGATGTGGACGGTCCCGGGCGCCAGCCCCGTCTCCTCGGCCAGCTCGCGCCGGGCCGCGTCCGCCAGGTCCTCGTCCTCGCGGACGAAGCCGCCCGGCAGCGCCCACTCGCCCTCGTACGGCGGGATTCCCCGGCGCACCAGCAGCGCGCACAGCTCCTCCCCGGTCAGGGTGAGCACGACGAGGTCCACGGTGACGGCGAACGGCGGGTGACCCATGCCACCACCCTAATCGTCAGCTTGACGATTAGCGAGTCCACCCCATATCGTCACGACGACGATAAGAGGAGGGCTCCATGGCCGACATCAACCGCCGGTTCGGGTTCCGGCACCTGCGCGGTGCCCCCACCGTGCACATCCGCCACTACCGCCGCGGCAAGCTCGCGCACGACGGCGTCGGGCTGTCGTTCTGGTACCGGCCGCTGACCGCGGTCGTCTCGGAAGTCCCGGTCGACGACCGCGAACTGCCGCTGCTGTTCCACGCCCGCACGGCCGACTTCCAGGACGTCACCGTCCAGCTCGCCCTCACCTTCCGGATCGAGGACCCGGCGCTGGCCGCGCAGCGCATCGACTTCTCCGTCGACCCGGACACCGGCCGGTGGCGAAGCGATCCCCTCGCCCAGATCAGCGGGCTGCTCACCGAAAACGTCCAGCAGTACGCGGTCGAGGTGCTGACCCGCACGCCGCTGGCCACCGCGCTCGTCGACGGCGTCCGCGCGGTCCGCGACCGCATCCGCGCCGGCCTGGCCGAGGAGGACACCCGGCTCGCGCAGACCGGTTCGGCCGTGGTCGACGTCCGCGTCGTCGCGATCCGGGCCGAGCCGGAGGTCGAGAAGGCGCTCCAGACGACCGCGCGGGAGAAGGTGCAGCAGGAGGCCGACCGGGCGACCTTCGAGCGGCGCGCGCTCGCCGTCGAACGCGAACGCGCGATCGGCGAAAACGAGCTGCAGAACCAGATCGAGCTGGCCCGCCGCGAGGAGCAGCTGCTCGCCCAGCGCGGCGCGAACGCCCGGCGCCAGGCCGAGGAAGCCGCGGCGGCGAACCGGATCGAGACGGAGGCGCAGGCTTCGCGCGAAGAGCGGCTGACGCAGGTGAAGGCCGACGGCCGGCGAGCGCTCGGCGAAGCCGAAGCGGCGGGCGAGGCCGCCCGGCTGGCCGCGTACCGCGACCTGCCCGAAGGCGTGCTGACCGGGCTGGCGCTGAAGGAACTGGCCGGCAACCTGCCCCAGATCGAGAGCCTGGTGCTGACCCCGGACCTGCTCGCGCCCCTGCTGACGAAGCTGGGCGTCCGGTCGTGAGCCTCGCCCCGCGGGTCGTGCTCGTCCACCGCCGCACCGAACTCGACGAGCTCGTCGCCCGCCACGGCACCCGCGGGCAGGCCGAGTTCTTCCTGCGCACCCGCGGCCGCGACCTGCGCGAGGTGGCCGCGGCGGACGCGGCCCTGCGCGCCGCGCTCGCCGCGGCCAGTGCCGCCATCCCGCTGGACTGGCGCCGCGGCGAGGTCGAACGCGCCGACCTCGACCGGTTCCTGTTCACCCCGGAGGACGTCGTCGTCGTGGTCGGGCAGGACGGCCTGATCGCCAACGTGGCCAAGTACCTCGACGGCCAGCCGGTGATCGGCGTCGCGCCCGGCGAGCCCGGCGTCCTGGTCAAGCACCCGGTCGAGGCCGTCGCCGATCTGGTGCGGTCCACCGGCGACGTCGAGCACCGGACGATGGCGCAGCTCACCGCGGACGACGGCCAGCGGCTGCTCGCCCTCAACGAGATCTACCTCGGGCACGCCGGGCACCAGACGGCCCGCTACCGGCTGGGGGTCGGTGGCGGGCGCGCGGAACGCCAGGCCTCGTCGGGGATCCTGGTCGGGACGGGCACGGGGGCCACCGGCTGGTGCGGCTCGGTGTGGCGGGACCGCCGCAGCGGCCTGTCGCTGCCGTCCCCCGGCGAGGCCCGGCTGGTCTGGTTCGTGAGGGAGGCGTGGCCGTCGCCGTCGACCGGGACCACCCGCACCGAGGGGGAGCTGACGAACACGTCCCTGACGGTCGAGGTCGAATCCGACCGCCTGGTCGCGTTCGGCGACGGCCTCGAAGCCGACACGGTCGCCCTCACCCGCGGCCAGACGGCGACCTTCGCCCCCGCGGCGAAGACCGTCCGCCTGGTGCGGTGACGGAACGGACGACACGCGTGCTTGAACGGACGACACGCGTGTCCGGAGGGACGACACGGTGGGGTCAGGTGCCGTAGCGGGCCTGGACGATCGACGGGGTGTCGAGGTTGTGGCCGGCGTCCATGCTCTGGGCCAGGCGCAGGTACTGGCCCTCGGCCCACATCAGCGGGCCCGCGCTGCCGGTCGGGCGGCCGAGGCCGAAGCAGCCGACGTCCGCGCGGTCCCAGACCTGTTCGGGCACGAAGTAGCCCTCGTTGACCGAATCCGCCATCGACTTCAGGTAGACCGCCGCCGACCGGCCGTTGGCCAGCTCGTACTGGCCGCGCTCCCCCGACAGCACCGGCCACAGGCGCCCGGACCGCCGGCTCCCACCCGCCGGCCAGCCGCTGCAGTCCGCGGTGCTTTCGCCGTAGTTGTCGTGCGGGTAGCGGTGGAAGTAGACGTCGCCGTTGGGCAGCGTCACCTGCATCGCCGAGTTGCCGTCGGACGCCGCGGCCGTCGGCGCCACCGAGTTCGCGATCGTGGCGTCGCCGGCCGGGCGGATGCCGAGCCGGACCAGGTCGAGGAAGCCGAAGTCGGTGACGTCGTGCTCGTAGAAGCAGCCTTCGTCGAAGCAGAGGGTCGCGGTGTCGTTCGGGTTGCCGGCCCGGTCGAGGCGCTCGTAGTAGGTGTGGCCGCCCCAGTAACCGGAGGTCGTGACGGTCCAGCCGGCGAGGGAGGCGCGCCAGGAGTCCGCTGTGGACTCCCAGGAGGTCGCGCTCGCCGCGTCGCCGTTCGCCCGGGCGATGGCCCCGGCCGCGATCAGCCCGGCGATCTCCGCGGCCACCGAGGACGGTGACTTGCCGTACTGCTCCTCCCACCGCTCGGTGGTGTCCGGGCCGGTCGACACGATGTGGTTCGCGGTCGTCTTGACCTTGGCGTAGGTCGAGGCGTCGGTGAGGCCGGTCTGCCAGGCCAGCAGGATCGCGTCGGCGTCCTGGTCGAGCTGTTCGCAACAGCCGAGTTGCTGGGCGCTCGCTCCCGCGACGCCGGACACCGGGCTGTAGCGCGGGAACGACCCGGCCGGGTACGTCGTGCCGTCGCCGGCGGTCGGGGTGCCGATCCACTGGGAGTTCCAGAGGAACTGGGCCATCCGCCGGGCTTGTGCGCTGTCGCCCGCGGCCAGGAGGCCGGTCGCCTGCTGGTAGAGGTCACGGCCCCAGACGCGGTGGTAGCCGTCGTTGAGGTGGTCGCCGTTCGTGAAGTCGCCCCAGGGGGTGGCCAGGCCCGCCACGCTCGCACCCGGGTGCTGTTTGTCTTCCGCCGTCTTCAGCGCCATGGCCGCGACGTAGTAGGTGCGGCGACGCTGGGTGTCGCCGGAGACGCTCGCCGGGGCGGGTTTCAGGCCGCCGACGTAGGAATTCCACCCTGAGCGGTAGGACGCTGACACGGCCGTGAAGCCGTTGCTCAGGGACGCGGTCGCGTTCGACGTGGCCGCCGCCGACGTGCCGCCGTAGCCGAGGGCGACGGTGAACGTGGTGTCCGTTCCCACCGGGATCTGGCCGCATTGGACGACGTTGCCGGTTCCGGCGATGTTGTCGAACTGGTTGGTCAGGGTCCGGTCGGCGCGGAGGTCGACCAGGCAGTCGCTGGGTGCGCCGGTGTAGCCGTTGTCGTGGGCCGTGAAGCCGGTGGAGGCGCGCAGCGCGGAGACGACTGTGGTGGGCGTTCCGCCGAAGAGGGTTTCCGTTCCGCTCGCCAGCAGGCCGGTGCCGTCCCACCAGGCGTTGTCGTCGGCTCCGCCGCCCGCCATCGAGGGGTTGGCCAGGAGGTAGAGGCGGTAGGTGCCGCCGTCCAGGGACTGGAAGCGGGTGTTCGTGACGAGGGCCGCCCGGGCCGGGTCCGTCACGTAGTCCGTGGTGATGCGGTACTTGCCGCTCTTGGCCGTGTTGGTGATCCGGTACTGGAGTGCCTTCTCGTCCGGCATGCTCACGACGTGGTTCGTCGCGTCGCGTTCCAGGTCGACGAAGGTGCTTCCGTCGGTGACCACGAACTGCATGTCCTGCATGTTCGGGACGTCGGCTCGGGGGTAGAAGACTTCCGACGTGACGCCGTTGGCGACCGTGAACCACACCGGGCTCGCCGTGGTCGTGGCGGTGCCGAGGGCCGCCTTGTTGCCGGTGGCCCAGGAGGCGCCGCCGCCGCAGCAGTCCGCCGCCGTTCCGCTCGCCTGAGCTGTTCCGTGGAGGGTCGCGGCCAGCAGGATGCTGGTTGCTGTGCAGGTCAGGACGGCTTTCCACCTGGGCATCGGGGTCCTCCGACGGCGTTGTCGCTCAATATGTTGTGGGTCGCAACATATTGCGGCGTGCCGAGGTGGCTGGCAATGTCCGATCGGACTTTATCGATCCAGACCGGTGGCCCCGGGGCTGGTCATGCGTTGGCGATGCGGTCCAGCCACTCGGCCAGGAGGGTGCGCTCCGCTTCGGTGAGGGCCGTGGCGCCTTCGAGCCCGGCCCGCAGGGCGATCGCCCGCTCCGGGAGGTCCGAGCCCGCCGGTTTCTTCGTGCCGGTCAAGATGCGGGAGAGGACTGTCTCCCTTGCCGTGGCCGACAGCTCGGGATCCCGTTGCTCTTCCGGTGTGGCGATCTGGGTCAGCACCACGCCCATGCCTGCCGCGTGGGTCAGGCGGGCCGCCCGCTCGACGCTCACCCGGAGGCGGCCTGCCGCCGCCACCCGCTCGACGATCGCGCGCAGCATGGCCTCCGCTTCGCGCGCCGCCGGCGATGTCCGGCCCGGGCGGGCGTCGCCGTACATGAGGACGTAGAACTCCGGGCGGGACAGGCCGAACTCGATGTGGAGGTCCCAGCCCCTGCGGAGGTCCTCCACCGGGTCGGCCGTCGCGCCCATGGCCCGCTTGCTCTTCAGGTACTCGTCGAAGCCGTAGGCCGCCACCGCGTCCAGGAGGCCGTCCTTGTCGCCGAAGAGGCGGTACAACGCCGGGGGCTGGACGCCCGCCGCCGCGCTCACCGCGCGGGTCGACAGGCCGTCGCGGCCTTCCGCCGCCAGGAGCGTGGCCGCCGCTTCGAGGATGCGCTCGCGGGTGTCCAGCGCCGTCTTCGTTGCCATGGTTCCGATGATAACAAATCGTCGGTAGCACCTGTTCGGTATCGGTGATACGGTTGTTCAGGTATCAACGGAAACACAGGAGATGTCATGCGTACCCGCACCCTCGGCCGGACCGGTCCGGCCGTCAGCGCCCTCGGGCTCGGCCTGATGGGCATGTCCGACCTCTACGGCCCGGCCGATGAGACCGAGTCCGTCGCCACCGTGCACGCCGCCCTCGACGCCGGGGTCACCCTGCTGGACACCGGCGACTTCTACGGCATGGGGCACAACGAGCTGCTGCTGCGCGATGCCCTGCGGGGCCGCGATCGCGATCAGGTGGTCATCAGCGTGAAGTTCGGGGCGCTGCGCGGCCCGGACGGCTCCTGGCTCGGCTACGACAGCCGTCCCGAGGCCGTCAGGACCTTCCTCGCCTACAGCCTGCGGCGGCTCGGTACCGACCACGTCGACGTCTACCGCCCGGCCCGGCTCGATCCCGCCGTGCCGATCGAAGACCAGGTCGGCGCGCTCGCCGAGCTCGTCCAGGCCGGCTACATCCGCCACATCGGACTGTCCGAAGTGGGCGCCGAGACCCTGCGCCGGGCCGCCGCCGTGCATCCGATCTCCGACCTGCAGATCGAGTATTCGCTGCTCTCGCGCGGGATCGAGGCCGAAATCCTGCCGGTCGCGCGCGAGCTCGGCATCGGCGTCACCGCGTACGGCGTCCTGTCCCGGGGCCTGCTCAGTGGCCACTGGACACCGTCGCGGGAGTTGGCCGCCGGGGACTTCCGGAGCCACAGCCCGCGGTTCCAGGGTGAGAACCTCGAGCGCAACCTGGCGCTGACCGAGGCGCTCGGCAAGATCGCCGCGGCCAAGGGCGTCACCACCGCGCAGCTCGCCATCGCCTGGGTCGCCGCGCAAGGCGACGACATCGTGCCGCTGGTCGGCGCCCGGACCCGGGCCCGGCTGGCCGAGTCGCTCGGGACCGCGGACGTCGAGCTGAGCGGCGCCGACCTGGCGGAGATCGAAGCCGCCGTGCCGGCCGGGGCTGCGGCCGGCGGGCGGTACGCCGCCGCCCAGCTCGATCACCTCGACAGCGAGAAGTAGCCGGCCGCGACGCGGTGGGCGAGGCGGCGCAGCAGGGGCGCCGCCTCGGCCATGCAGCGCGCCGGGTCCGGTTCCAGGTCGGTCAGCGCGTACGCGGCCGAAATGCCCGCGCCCGCCAGCTCCGCCGGGGACAGCGAGCAACGTCCCGACACCGCGACGCACGGGACACCCCGGGCCGCCGCGGCGCGGGCCACCCCGGCCGGGGCCTTGCCGGCCAGCGTCTGCCCGTCGAGCGACCCTTCGCCGGTGACGACCAGCGAAGCACCGGTCAGCGCCGCGTCGAAGCCCAGCAGGTCGAGCAGCAGCTCGATGCCGGGCCGCATCCGGGCGCCCAGCACGGCCATCGCCGCGAAGCCCACTCCCCCGGCCGCTCCGGCACCCGGGCGGGAAGCGAACTCCGGTCCGGCGATCGAGGCCCAGTGCCGTAGTGCGGCAGCAAGGATCCCGACGTCCTCCGGAGACGCGCCCTTCTGCGGTCCGTAGACGGAAGCCGCTTCGTGCAGCGGATGATCCACATCGCTCGCCAGCTCGATGTCCACGCGGGACAGGTTCGTCAGGTCGAGCGAGGCCAGCCGGGACAGGGCCGCCCCGCCGGACGGGAGGTCACGGCCGTCGTCGTCGAGGAGCCGGGCGCCCAGCGCGGCCAGCATGCCCGCGCCGCCGTCGGTGCACGCGCTGCCGCCCACGCCGAGCACGATCCGGCGGCACCCCGCCCGGACCGCCGCGGCGATGACGTCGCCGGTTCCCGCGCTGGTCGCGGTGAGCGGTTCGGGGGCGCCGGGCAGCCGGTGCAGCCCGGACGCCTCGGCCAGCTCGACCACCGCCGTGTCCCCGAGCACCGCGTAGGACGCCGTCACCGGCGCCCCGGTCGGCCCGCGTGCCGGAACTCGCACACGGCGGAACCCGGCGGCGACGGCGGCGTCCACCGTCCCTTCGCCGCCGTCGGCCACCGGGAGGGTCGTCACCGCGAGGGCGGGGTGGACGTCGGCGAGGCCGGCGGCCACCGCCGACGCCACCTCGGCCGCGGTCAGCGATCCCTTGAACTTGTCCGGCGCGACCAGGACCCTCACGCGCTCGCCCGGAACGCCCGCCAGTCGCCGATCTCGGTGATGTCCCGCAGGGCGACGTGCGAGGTGTACGGCCGCCGCAGCAGCATCGCGAACGCCGAACTGCCGTCCGCCAGCTCGACCACCCCCAGCTCCAGCTCGTGCGGCTCGGCGGGCAGCACCTTGTCCCGCAGGGCGTCCAGTGAGACGTCGTAGACCTCGCCGGTCACCGGAGCGCCGCCGTGGGACACCGGGTACAGCGCCGGGCACTGGTCGCCGACGGCGTAGAACCGGTACTTCGGCGCGGTCTCCGTGGCCGCCACGAACGGCGATCCGGCCAGCAGGTGGTGCAGTGGCTCGCCGCGCATGGCGCCGCCGTTGAAGAACATCAGGGGCACGGGAACTCCTTAGCGGAAGAGGGCTTCGACGCCGTCGATGGCGAAGTACACCGCGAAGACCAGGGCCAGCAGGGACAGCAGCCAGCCGGCCTCGCGCCACCGGCCGCGGCCGATCTTGATCAGCACGAACGCGATCAGGCCGGCGCCGACGCCGTTGGTGATCGAGTAGGTGAACGGGATCAGCGCCGCCGTCAGGAACACCGGGATCGTGTAGTCCGGGTCGTGCCACGGGATGGTCCGGCACTGCGCGACCATCAGGCCGCCGATGACGACCAGCGCGGGGGCCGCGGCCTGGGCCGGGACGACGCCGGCCAGCGGCGTGAACAGCAGCGTCCCGGCGAACAGCAGGCCGGTGACGACACTGGCCAGCCCGGTCCGGGCGCCTTCGCCGACGCCGGCCGCGGACTCCAGGAACACCGTGTTCGGCGACGAGCCGGTGACGCCGCCGGCGATCGCGCCCGCGCCGTCGACCAGCAGGATCCGGCCCATCCGCGGTACTTTCCCGTTCTTCGACAGGCCGGCTTCGTCGGAGACGCTGGTGATCGTGCCCATGGCGTCGAAGAAGCCCGACAGCACCAGCGTGAACAGGAAGACGGTGGCCGCGAGCGCGCCCGCCGAGGCGAAGCCGCCGAAGAGGTCGATGTGGCCGAAGAGCCCGAAGTCGGGGGCGGCGACGACGTGGTCGGGCAGGGCCGGAGCCGTGAGCCCCCAGCCGCCGACGCCGAAACCCTCGTGCAGCACGACGGCGAACAGGGTGGCCACCCCGATGCTGATCAGCACCGCGCCCGGGACCTTCCGGGCCATCAGCACGATCATCAGCAGCAGACCGAAGCAGAACACGACGATCGGCCAGCCGTGCAGGTGGCCACCCGCCCCGAGGCGGACCGGGACCGTGGTCTGCGCCGAGTCCGGCATCCGGGTCACGAACCCGGCGCTGACCAGGCCGACGAGCGCGATGTAGAGCCCGATCCCGACGGTGATCGCCATCTTGAGCGGCCGCGGGATGGCGTTCATGATCCGTTCGCGCACACCGCTGACCGCCATCAGCACGATGCACACGCCTTCGAGCACGACCAGCCCGAACGCCTGCGCCCAGGTCATCTCCGGGGCCATCTGGAACGCGACGATGCCGTTGATGCCCAGACCGGCGGCCAGCGCGAGGGGCGCGTTGCCGACGAGTCCCATGAGGACCGTCATCACGGCGGCGGCCAGCGCGGTCGCCGTGGTCACCTGCGCGGCCGACAGCCGGGCGCCGGTGATGTCGGCGGAGGCGCCGAGGATGAGCGGGTTGAGCAGCACGATGTAGGCCATCGCGACGAACGTGGTCACACCGCCGCGGACTTCGCGGCCGATCGTGGTCTGCCGCCCCCGCAGTTCGAACACCTTGTCGAGCAGCGAACGTCGTACGGGTACTTCATCTGCTACGGGCGTGTCGATCTCGGTCTGGGTCATGCGTCCTGCCCTTGCTGTTGGGCACTTTCACGTGAAAGTGACCTGGAGTCGGCACTCCGGATCACTTTCATGGGAAAGTGCCGGTCAGTAGTCGGTGCGGTCGCTCTTGTCGAGCCAGGCCCCGAAGGGCGCGAACCCGTCCTTGGCGGACAGCCGCGTCACGGGAACGGTCCACGTCTCGCGCGGACGGTCGAAGAGTTCGTAGAAGGCACGGTCGTCGAAACCGGCCCTGGCCGCGTCGTCGCGGTCGGCGGTATACAGAATCCGGTCCACCCGGGCCCACAGCGCCGAGGACAGGCACATCGGGCACGGCTCGCAGCTGGAGACGAGCACGCAGCCGTCCAGCTTGAACGTGCCCAGCGCCTGGCAGGCCGCGCGGATCGCGACCACCTCCGCGTGCGCGGTCGGGTCCAGGTTCGCCGTGACGCGGTTGACGCCGGTCGCGACCACTTCGCCGTCCCTGACGATCAGCGCGCCGAACGGGCCACCGCCGTTCTCGACGTTGCGCGTGGCGATGCGGACGGCTTCGTCGAGCCAGTCCCGCTCGACGGAAACGGACGTGGTCATCTCAGACTCCGGTGATGTGCTCGGGGCGGATCGGGACGCGCGGCAGCTCGAGGCCGGTGGCCGCGCGGATGGCGTTGGCGATCGCCGGCGTGGCCGAGATCGTGGGTGGTTCGCCGACGCCGCGGACGCCGTAGGGCGCGTGCGGGTCGGGCCGCTCGAGGACCTCGACGCGCATCGGCGGCACGTCGAGGATGGTCGGGATGAGGTAGTCGGTGAACGACGGGTTCCGCACCTTGCCGCCCTCGACCAGGATCTCCTCCATCACCGCGAGGCCGAGGCCCTGCGCCGACCCGCCCTGGATCTGGGCGACGACGGCGTCGGGGTTCATCGCCTTGCCGACGTCCTGGGCGCAGTCCAGCTGCACCACCTTGACCAGCCCCAGGTCGAGGTCGACGTCGACCACCGCGCGGTGGGCGGAGAAGCCGTACTGGACGTGGGCGTCACCCTGCCCGGTCTCCGGATCCAGGGGGTAGGTCGGCCGGTGGTGGAACTCGCGGGTCTCCTCGATCGCCGTGTCGCCGAGCAGCTCGGCGAGGTCGGCGACGACTTCGCCGTCGGCCGCGACGACCTTCCCGCCGGCCAGGGTCATGCCTTCGGCCGAGCGTCCCAGCCGGCTGTATACCGTATCCGCGACCGCGCGGCAGGCGTTGCGGACCGCACCACCGGTGACGTACGTCTGGCGCGACGCCGAGCTGGAGCCGGCGTCGCCGACGCTCGTGTCGGCCGGGTGCACGCTCACCCGCGTCACCCCCAGCTCGGTGCGGGCGATCTGCTGCTGCAGCGTCACCAGGCCCTGGCCGACTTCGGCCGCCGCGGTGTGCACCATCGCCACCGCTTCGCCGCCGATCACCTCCAGGCGGACGCGGGCGGTCGAGTAGTCGTCGAGACCTTCGGCGTAGGAGATGTTCTTGATCGTCACGCCGTAGCCGACCCCGCGCACGACGCCTTCGCCGTGGGTGGTGTTGGACGCGCCGCCGGGCAGCTCGCGGATGTCGGCGTCACCGCCGCGCGACGGCGGCAGCGGCAGGTCACGGACCCGCCGCACCAGCTCCGCCACCGGCGCCGGGAAGTCGACCACCTGGCCGGTGACCACCGTGGACCCCTCGCCGAGCGCGTTGCGGATCCGCAGTTCCGCCGGGTCCATGTCCAAAGCGGACGCCAGCTTGTCCATCTGGGACTCGTAGGCGTACGTCGGCTGCACCGCGCCGAGGCCGCGCATCGCGCCGCAGGTCGGGTTGTTGGTGTAGACGCCCCAGCCCTCGATGTGGGCGTTCGGGACGTCGTAGGGGCCGACGCTCAGCGTCGTGCCGTTGCCGACCACGACCGGGGTCTTGGACGCGTACGCGCCGCCGTCGAAGTAGAGCTTCGCCCGGACGTAGACGAGCTTCCCGTCGCGGGTGGCGCCGTGCTCGTAGTACATCTTCGCCGGGTGGCGGTGCACGTGGCCGAAGAAGGATTCCAGGCGGTGGTAGCTCATCTTCACCGGGCGCCCGGTGCGCAGGGCCAGCAGGCACGAGTGGATCTGCATGGACAGGTCTTCGCGGCCGCCGAACGCGCCGCCGACGCCGGACAGCGTCAGCCGGACCTTCTCCAGCGGCAGCCCGAGGGCCTTCGCCGTCTGGCGCTGGTCGACGTGCAGCCACTGGGTGGCCAGGTAGAGGTCGACGCCGCCGTCCTCGGCCGGCACGGCCAGCCCCGACTCCGGGCCCAGGAACGCCTGGTCCTGCATGCCGATCTCGTACACGCCCGACACGACCACCTCCGCGGTCGCTTCCGGGTCGCCCTTGACGATCCGCTGGTGGCGCACCAGGTTCCCGCCCGGGTGCAGCTTCGGCAGCGTGTCGTCGTGCGCGGCCCGCTCGGGATCGGTGACCGGCTCGAGCACCTCGTACTCGACGACGATGTCCTTGAGCGCCTGCCGCGCGATCTCCGGGTGGTCGGCGGCGAGGATCGCCACCGGTTCGCCCTGGTAGCGCACGACGCCTTCGGCCAGGGCCGGGGTGTCCTGGACCTTGAGGCCGTAGACGTTCTCGCCGGGGACGTCCTCGTGCGTCAGCACCGCGTGCACGCCCGGCCGGGCCAGCGCGCGGGAGACGTCGAGGCCGACGATCCGGGCGTGCGGGTGCGGGCTGCGCAGGGTGGCGCCCCACAGCATGTCCTCGTGCCAGAGGTCGGAGGAGTAGGCGAACTCGCCGCGCACCTTGAGCGTGCCGTCCGGGCGCAGCGGGCTCTCGCCGATGCCGCCGGCGATCGTGTCGTGCAGCTCCTGCGGGGAGCGGGCCGGCGCGCTCATCGGACGGCCTTCTTCGCGGCGGCGTCGCGCACGGCGTCGAGGATCTTCTCGTAACCCGTGCAGCGGCAGAGGTTGCCGGCGAGGGCTTCGCGGATCTCGACGTCGGACGGCTCGGGGTTCCGCTCGATCAGGTCGTGCGCGGCCACCAGCAGGCCGGGCGTGCAGAACCCGCACTGGACGGCACCGCGCTCGACGAACGCCTCCTGCACCGGGTCCAGTTCGTCGCCGTCCGCCAGCCCCTCGACCGTGACGACCTCGCGGCCTTCGGCCTGCCCCGCCGCGACCAGGCACGCGCACGCCGGGACGCCGTCGAGGTAGACCGTGCACGACCCGCATTCACCCTGTTCACAGGCGTTCTTCGCGCCCGGCAGGCCGAGCCGCTCGCGCAGGACGTAGAGGAGGCTTTCGCCCTCCCAGACGTTGTCCGCCCGGCGGGGTTCGCCGTTGACGGTGACGTTCACGCGCACTTCGCGCTCCCTCCGCAGTATTCGGTCCAGGCCCAGGTCAGCGTCCGCCGCGCCATGACACCCAGCGCGTGGCGCCGGTAGGCGGCGCTGCCGCGGACGTCGTCGATCGGCGCCGCGGCGGCCGCGACCAGGTCACCGAAGCGGCGCTTCACCGAGTCGTTCAGGGGCTTCGGCGAGTCCCAGTCCAGCTCGCCGGCCAGGAACTCCTCGGCTTCGAGGGCCCGGCGCGGGGTCGGCGCGGCCGAGCCGATCCCCGTCCCGGCCCGCCGCTGCTCCGGGTGCAGTGCCAGCCCGAACGCGGCGACGGCGATGACCATGGCGTTGCGGGTGCCGATCTTGCTGAACTGCTGCGGCCCCGTGGCCGGTGCGAGCAGGACGCCGGTGACGAGCTCGTCGGGTTCGAGGACGTTGCGCTTCACCCCCGTGTAGAAATCCTTCGCCGCGACGATCCGGGTGCCGCGCACGGAGGCGATCTCGACCTCGGCGCCGGCGGCCAGCAGAGCCGGGTGGGCATCGCCCGCCGGGGAAGCCGCGCCGAGGTTGCCGCCCACCGAGCCGCGGTTGCGGATCTGCGGCGACCCGACCGTCCGGGCGGCCATGGCCAGCCCGGGCAGCCTGGCGCCCAGGTCGGCGATGATCCGGGCGTACGGCACGGCCGCGCCGATCCGGATCCGGCCGTCGTCGGTGCCGTGCTCGTGCAGTTCGGGCACGCGCCCGAGGTCGAGGAGCGACTCCGGGCGGCGGTGGTCGAAGTTGATTTCGACCATCACGTCCGTGCCGCCGGCGATGGGCACCGCACCGGGGTTCGCGGCCTTCGCGGCGAGCGCGTCGGCCAGCGAGGCGGGTCGGAGGAATTCCACTGTGGACGTCCTTTCGGGGCTGCTTCGGCAAGAAGTACACACGCTCGGCTGTGGCGGGGACCACGGCAAAACCCCTGAAAGACGGGTGAATTTCCGGCTCGCGTTTGTACTTTCCTCCAACCGGCGCGCCGCGGGCACGCCAAGGCCGCCGCACGAGGTCCGGATCTCGCACGGCGGCCTTGGTCACGCGGGGGCTCGTGAAAGCGGTAGGGCGGGTTTAGCCCGCCCTACCCCTCACGAGCATCAGCAGGGCTCGAACTCCTTCACCGCGTCCAGGGCGGCGCCCATCGCGGCGTTGCCCTCGCGCTCGATCATGATCTCCACCAGGACCGGGCGGCTGGTGCGCTCGGCCTCCTTGCGCGCCCACTCCAGCGACGTGCGGATCTCGCCCGGCTCGTGCACGCGGGTGCCGGAGCAGCCGTAGGCCTCCATGATCTTCACGTTGTCCGTGCCGATCGTGTCGTAGTGGATGTCGACCTCGAAGTTCATCTCGTAGCCGGTCTCGGCCTGCCGGATCAGCCCGAGGTAGGTGTTGTTCAGCATGATCAGCACGAACCCCACGTCGTACTGGGCGGCGACCGCCAGCTCTTCGACGAGGAACTGGAACGAGTAGTCGCCGACCACGCCGACGACCTCGGCCTCCGGCCGCGCCTTCTTGACGCCGATCGCCGCCGGGATCTCCCAGCCGAGCGGGCCGGCCTGGCCGCACACCTGGTAGTGCCGCGGCTTGTGCGCCTTCTGGAACTGACCCGACCAGATCTGGTAGAGCCCGATCGCGGTGACGAAGTAGGTGTCCTCGCCGAAGGTTTCGTTGATCTCCTTGAACACCCGCGGTGCCTTGATCGGCAGGCTGTCGAAGTCCTCCCGGCGGGGAAGCGCTTCCTTCAGCTCCGCGACCCGGCCCACCCACTCGCGCCGGGACGGCACCGAGCGCTTCTCCAGGGCCGCCAGCAACGCATCGAGGAACTCCCGCGTGTCCGACACGATCCCGAGGTCCGGGCCGAACACCTTGCCCAGCTGGGTGGGCTCGATGTCGACGTGGACGAACTTCCGCCGCCCCCGGTAGACCGACAGCTCGCCGGTGTGCCGGTCGCCGAACCGGGCGCCGAGCGCCAGCACGAGGTCGGACTCCAGGAAGGCGGCGTTCGCCCAGCGCTGGGACGTCTGGATGCCGGCCATCCCGGCGAACAGCTCGTGGTCCTCCGGGAAGCTGCCCTTGCCCATCAGCGTCACCTGCACCGGGACGCCGAGGCGCTCGGCCACGGCCCGCAGCCGCTCGCTCGCCTCGCCGAGCACGACCCCGCCACCCGCCAGGATGATCGGCCGCTCGGCGGCCAGCAGCAGGTCCAGGGCCCGTTCGACCCGTGCGGGCGCGGGCTTCACCGCCGGCACCGGCAGCGGGGAGTCGATCGAAGAGTCCCACTCGATGTCCTGCTTCTGCACGTCGATCGGCAGGTCGACGAGCACCGGGCCGGGCCGGCCCGAGCGAGCGATCCGGAACGCCTCGCGGAAGATCCACGGCAGCTGCGCGGCCTCCTTGACCTGCACCGCCCACTTCGTCACCGGCTTGGCGATCTCGACGATGTCGACGGCCTGGAACGCCTCCTGGTGCAGCTTCGTGGTCGCGGCCTGGCCGGTGATGCAGATGATCGGGATCGAGTCCGCGTGCGCGGTGTAGAGCCCGGTGATCATGTTGGTCCCGGCCGGGCCGGACGTGCCGATGGCGACGCCGACGTGGCCGTTCGTCCTGGCCCAGCCGTCGGCCATGTGCGTCGCGCCCTCTTCGTGACGGACGATCAGGTGCTCGATCGCCCGGCCTTGTAGGGCGTTATACAGCGGGAGGATCGCGGCGCCGGGGCAGCCGAAGACGGTGTCGACGCCTTCGCTCTCCAGGACGTCGACGACCGCTTGCATCGCGGGGATCCGGGGCATGTCACACCTCCGCCGGGACGCGGCCCGACAACTGTTCGACGACCTTCAGCAAGGCCGAGTGGTCCAGGGAGCCGTAGCCCATGGCGCGGCCGGCGGCGACGAGCTGGGCGACCAGCCCGGTGAGCGGGAGCGCGACTTCGGCCTGCCGGGCGGCCGCGAGCGCGATCCCCATGTCCTTGTGGTGCAGGTCGATCCGGAAGCCGGGCGCGAACTCCCGCTCCACCATGGACTTGCGCTTCAGCTCGAGGATCCGGCTGCCCGCGAGGCCGCCGGCGAGCACGTCCAGCCCCGTGGCGGCGTCCACACCGGACGCTTCGAGCAGCACGATCGCCTCGGCGACCAAGCCGTAGATCCCGCCGACGACGAGTTGGTTGGCGGCCTTCACGACCTGGCCGGCGCCGTGCGGGCCGACGTGCACGATCGTCTTGCCGAGCGTGCCGAACACGGGTTTCGCGGCTTCGAAGTCTTCTTCCGGACCACCGACCATGATGGACAGCGACGCCTGCTCGGCCCCGGCCTGGCCCCCCGAGACCGGCGCGTCCAGCACGCGGATCTTCCTGTCCCGCGCGGCTTCCGCGACGGCGATCGACGTCTCGGGCCGGATGGTGCTCATGTCGATCAGGAGCGTGCCCGGCTCGGCGTGGTCCAGGACCCCGTCCGGGGCCAGCACGACCGCCTCGACCTGCGGGTGGTTCGGCAGCATCGTGATGACGACGTCCGCCCCGGCGACCGCGTCGGCGACCCCGGTCGCGGCCCGCCCGCCCGCGGCCGCGAGCCTCTCCCCCGCGGCCGGGGTGACGTCGTAGCCGCTGACGTCGTGCCCGGCCGCGACCAGGTGCGCGGCCATCGGGGCGCCCATCACGCCCAGTCCGATGAATCCCAGTTTCATGCTCGTCCCCTTCGGGTCTTCGGCAGCCACTCCAGCGACGTGACGGTGTCGGGTTCCGGGACGTACTCGATTCCGACGAACCCGGCGTAGCCGGCGTTCTGCAGCTTCACGAGGTGTCCCTCGATGTCCAGCGAGCCGGTGCCGGGCTGGTGGCGCCCGGGTGCGTCGGCGATCTGCACGTGCCCGATCCGGGAGAGGTGCGTCGTCGCGAGCGCGTCCAGGTCGTCGCCGTTGACGGCCAGGTGGTACAGGTCGGCCAGCAGCCGCACGTTGTCGCGCCCGAGGTCGTCGAGCACGGCCACGGCGTCCGCGGCGGTCTTGAGCGGGTAGCGATCGGCGCCGGAAAGCGGTTCGAGGACCAGCTGCGCGCCGATTTCCGCGGCGGCGTCGGCGGCCTTGTCCAGGTGCACCCGGGCCAGGTCGTCCTGCTTGGCCGGGTCTTCGCCGTCGATCCGGTTGCCGTAGAGGGCGTTGAAGCTGCGGCAGCCGGTGCGTTCGGCGATGCCCAGCGCGACGACGAGGCTGTCGGCGAACTCGGCCTCCCGGCCGATCCACGAGACCAGGCCCCGCTCCCCCGCCGCCATGTCCCCGGCGTAGAAGTTCAGGCCCCGCAGGCGGACTCCGTCGAGACTCGCGACGAAGGCGTCGACCTCGTCGCGCGCGGGGACCGCGGTGTCGAACGGCCACCAGTACTCGACGTCGGTGAACCCGGCGTCCCGCGCGGCGGCCGCGCGCTCGAGCAACGGGACCTCCTTGAACAGGATCGACAGGTTGGCGACGTACGGCAGGGAGTGACCTTCAGGCATCGCGACCTCGAATTTCGCTATCCGGAATTTTTCTTTCGCATATCGAGAATAGCTCGTGACCTGCGACGAGGTCAACGCCCGCCCGTTACGCTCGTTCCGAACCGCGAGGGGCACACATGAGTCGAGAGCGCACCCGGATCGTCGCGAAACTCGATCGGGCCGCCGCCGACCCGCGGCTGCGCGACGTGTTCGGCGCCGGCCACCACCGGTTCCGGCTGAACCCGCCCCGGCCCGCGCACGAGGTCGCGGCCTTCGAGGCGAAACACGGCATCCGCCTGCCCGAGAGCTACCGCACGTTCCTGCTGGAGGCCGGCGACGGCGGCGCGGGCCCGAGCTACGGGCTGCTTCCGCTCGCCGACGCCTACGCGGAGGTGTCCGGCTCGTTCCCCGGCCACCTCCGCGCACCGAGCCCGTTCCGGCCGGGCCGGTGGTTCGAAAACGACTGGTGGGACGGTTTCCGGGGCCCGGACGACCGGCCCGACCCGACCCAGGGCACGCTCGCGGTCGTCCACCACGGCTGCACCGGGTACACGCACCTCGTCGTGTCCGGCCCGGGCCGCGGACGGCTCGTCAACCTCGACCTCAACGGGGTGCCCGCCCCGTACGTGCTGGAAGACGAGGACTTCCTCGCGTGGTACCACCGCTGGCTCGACGAATTGCTGGCCGGGTGCTCCGTCTCGGGCTTCGGCCACAAGCTCCCCGGCGGCGAAGACACCCTCCTCGCCGTCCTGGCCGAGGACCCGGATCCGCGACGGCGGGCCCAAGCCGCGTTCTCGGTGGCCTACCTGCCCTCGACCGGCCCCGCGGCGGCCGCGGCGTTCGCGGCGGCCGCCGCCGACCCGGACGCCCGGGTCCGCGCGGCGGCGCTCGCCGCCGCGCGGACGGTCCGGGCGGCCGTGGCCCCGGCCGCCCGGAACGCGCTGGCCGACCCCGAAGCCGCCGTGCGAGCCGAGGCGATCCGCGTCCTCGGCGCGCTCGGCACCCCGGATCTCGCCGGCCGCGCCCGCGAGCTCCTCGCCGACCCCGACCCCGACGTCGCCTGGCACACGATGCGGGCGCTGGCCGCTTCCGGGGCACTTCTGGTCACCGACCTGGCGCCGCTGCTCACCCGGCCCGAGCCGAACACCCGCACGGCCGCCGTCTGGCACCTCATCGAAGCCCGCGGCGAAGCGACGGCCCTGCTGGAGCGGGCGCTGGACGACGAGGACGCCTACGCCCGGATCCAGGCCGTGCAGGCGGCGGAGCGCCGTGACGAACGTGCTCTGCTCACGGCCCTGCGCCGCCGCCGAGCCGTCGAGGAACACCAGACCGTGCTCGTCAACCTCGACCGCGTGCTGGCCGCGTGGTCCTAACGGTTCTGGACGTGCTGCCAGCCGAAGCGGCCCTTGATGCACAGGTTCCCGTGGGTGACCGAGCTGTCGTGCGGTGAGGTCACCTTGACGATCTCGTTGTCCTGGACGTGCAGGGTCAGGTTGCAGCCGACCCCGCAGAACGTGCAGACCGTCGTCGTCCGCGTCTGGCGTTCCTCGGCCCAGGTGCCGTCTTCACGCTTGTCGTACTCGCGCTTGAAGCTCAACGCCCCGGTCGGGCAGACCTCGACGCAGTTGCCGCAGTACACGCACGCGCTGTCCGGCAGCGGGTTCGCGAACTCCGTCGAGATCCGCGCGTCGAACCCGCGGCCGGCCACGCTGATCGCGAACGAGTTCTGCCACTGCTCGCCGCACGCGTCGACGCACTTGTAGCAGAGGATGCACTTCCCGTAGTCCCGGACGTACAGCTCGTTGTCCACCAGGGCCGGTTGCGCCACGGTGGCCGCGTCCGGGCCGAAGCGGCCCGGGTCCGCGCCGGTTTCCGCGATCCACTCCGCGACGCCCGGGGTGGTCGACAGGTCCGTCGCCGACGCCAGGAGCTCGAGGACCACCTTGCGGCTGGTCCGCGTCCGCGCCGAATCGGTGTGGACCACCATGCCCGGCTCGGCCTGGCGCGAACACGACGGCGCGAGCGTCCGCGAGCCTTCGACCTCGACCATGCAGACGCGACAGGCGTTCGCCGGTTCGAGGGTGTCGCCGTAGCAGAGCGTGGGGATCGCCTTGCCCGCCGCCGTGCAGGCGTCCAGGATCGTCGAGCCTTCGGGGACCCGCACCGGCTCACCGTCCACGGTGAACTCGACCAGCCGCTTCGGGATTCCGAGGTCCACAATGGTCACTTCAAGGCTCCCAGCCGGTCGATGGCGGATTCGATGGCGTTCCACGCGGTCTGGCCGAGTCCGCAGATCGACGAGTCGCGCATGACCCCGCCGACCTCCCGCAGCAGCGGCCGCTCCTGGGAGCCGGACGCCAGGACGCGGCGGATCGCCTCCTCCTGCCGCACGGTCCCGATCCGGCACGGCACGCACTGGCCGCACGACTCGTCGCGGAAGAACTCCGCGATCCGCAGCAGGAACCCGCCGAGGTCGGCCAGGTCGTCGAGGACCAGGACGACGCCCGAGCCGAGCGTCGTCTTCGCCGCCCGCGCGTCCTCGAACGTCAGCGGCAGGTCCAGCTCGTCCGGCCGGACGAACCCGCCCGCCGCGCCGCCCAGCAGCACCGCGCGCAGCGTGCGGCCCTCGGGCACTCCCCCGGCCAAGGCCAGCAGGTCGCGCAAGGAAGCGCCGAACGGCACCTCGTAGACACCCGGCCGTTCGACGTGGCCGGACAGGCAGAACAGCTTCGGCCCGGCCGACGCCTCCGTGCCGATCGCCCGGTACGCGGCCGCGCCTTCGGTGAGGATCAGCGGCACGTTGACCAGGGTCTCGACGTTGTTCACCACGGTCGGCTTGCCGAACAGCCCCCGCTCGACCGGGAACGGCGGCTTCGTCCGGGGCTCCCCGCGGAAGCCCTCGATCGAGTTGAAGATCGCCGTCTCTTCGCCGCAGATGTAGGCGCCCGCGCCGCGCCGGATCTCGATGTCGAACGAGAACCCCTCGTGGCCCATGATGCCGGCGCCGAGGAACCCCCGTTCGCGGCACACCGCGAGGGCGTTCCGCAGCAGCCGCAGCGCCCGCGGGTACTCGCCGCGCAGGTAGACGTACCCCTGCCGGGCGCCGATCGCGAAGGCGGCGATCGTCATCGCCTCGAGGAGGGCGAACGGGTCGCCTTCGAGCAGCACGCGGTCCTTGAACGTGCCGGGTTCGCTCTCGTCGGCGTTGCACACCAGGTAGTGCGGCCCGGCCGGCTGGGCGGCGGTGGCCGCCCACTTGCGCCCGGTCGGGAAGGCGGCGCCGCCGCGGCCGAGCAGGCCCGAGTCGGTGACCTCGCGGATCACCGCGGCCTGGCCCATCCGCAGGGCGTTGCGCAGGGCCGCGTAACCACCGGACGCCCGGTAGCCGTCCAGGCTGGCCGGGTCGACGACGCCGACCCGGCGCAGCAGCCGCAGTCCCCGCTTCTGGTGGATGACCGGCGCCGCGCCCTCCGCCGCCGGGGCCCGGTGCGCCGCCAGCACCGCCGCGGCACCGGTCGCGGGGGCGAGCAGCTCGGTCGTCGCGGGGGCGCCGGCCTGGAACGTCAGCGCCGCGGGGGCCCGTTCGCACACGCCGAGGCACGGGCTTCGCTGCCACGTGACCCCGCCGCGCGCCTTCCCCGCGGCGCCGACGTGTTCGGTGAGGACGTCGCACACCGTCTCCGCGCCGCTGAGCCGGCAGGCCAGGTCGGTGCACACGTGCACCACCCGCTCCGGGCGTTCCTCGAGCGCGAACAGCGAGTAGAAGCTCGCCACGCCGTACGCGTCGGCGGGCGGCACGTGCAGCGTCTCGCAGATGAGGTTGAGCGCGCCCTGGCTGATCCAGCCGACCCGGTCGTTGACCGCGTGCAGCGCGGGGAGCAGCTGGTCCCGGCCGCCGCCGGCGAACCCGGCGACCGCTTCCCGTTCTTCGTGCGACGCGACGGCGTCCAGCAGCTTGAGGTCCACGTCAGACCTCCACCGGCAGCTTGTCGACGCGGATGGCCGCGGCCTTGTACTCGGCGGTCCCGGCGATCGGGCAGGTGGCTTCGATGGTGATGACGTTGACGTCGACCTCGTCCGGGAAGTGGAAGGTCATGAAGGCCAGGCCGGGCTTCAGCCCGTCGTCCAGCCGCACGGGTGCGACGATCTCCCCGCGCCGCGACGAGATCCGGGCCAGTTCGCCGGGTTCGACGCCGAGGGCGCGCGCGTCCTCCGGGCACAGGTCGAGGGTCTCCCCCCGGCGCAGCGGCGAGGGGAACCCACCGGACTGGACGCCGGTGTTGTAGGAGTCCAGGCGCCGCCCGGTGGTGAGCCGGATCGGGAACTCCTCGGTGAGCAGGTCGACCGGCGGGCTGTGCTCGAGCACCGTGAACGGCGCCGGGCGGCCGCGCTCGGCCGGGTCCTCGGCCCACAGCCGCGCGTGCAGGAACGTCGGTTCGAGGGTGTCCTCGGAGTAGCACGGCCACTGGATGCCGCCGAGCTCTTCGAGCCGCGCGTACGACATCCCCGCGTGCATCGGGGACAGCGACCGCAGCTCGTCCCAGACCTCTTCGCCGCCGGTGTGGTGCCAGTCGTGCCCGAGCCGGCGGGCGAGCTCGGACAGCAGCTCGATGTCGTCGCGCGCGCCTTCCGGGGGTTCGAGGGCCTTGCGGACGCGCTGGACCCGCCGCTCGGAGTTGGTGAAGGTGCCGTCGCTCTCGCACCAGGCCGCCGTCGCCGGCAGCACCACGTCGGCGAGCTGGGCGGTCTTGGTGAGGAAGATGTCCTGGACGACGAGGTGGTCGACGTTGGCCAGCCGCTTGATCGTGTGCTCGCAGTCCGCTTCGGACTGCACGGGGTTCTCGCCGATGATGTACACGCAGGTCAGGTCGCCGCGTTCCATCGCGTCGAGCATCTGGGTGAGGTTGAGGCCCCGGTGCGGTGGGATCGACGAGCCCCACGCCGTGTCGAACTTGGCGCGGACGTCCGCGTCGAGGACGTCCTGGAAGCCCGGGAGCCGGTCCGGGATGGCACCCATGTCGCCGCCGCCCTGGACGTTGTTCTGCCCGCGCAACGGGTTCAGCCCGGCGCCGTAGCGACCGACCTGCCCGGCGAGCAGCGCCAGGTTGATCAGCGACAAGACGTTGTCGGTGCCGTTGTGGTGTTCGGTGATGCCGAGGGTCCACGACAGCTGCGCGCGGTCGGCGCGGGCGTAGGTGTGGGCCAGCTCGCGGATGAGCCCGGCCGGCACACCGGTCGTCTTCTCCGCGACCTCCAACGTCCAGGGCTCGACCGAGGCGGCGAACTCGGCGAACCCCTCGGTGGCCCGCTCGACGAACGTCCGGTTCGCCAGTCCGGAGTGGATGATCTCGCGCGCGATGGCGTGCGCGAGCGGGATGTCCGTGCCGACCTCGAGCTGCAGCTGCCGGTGCGCCCAGCTCGCGGTGCTGGTCCGCCGCGGGTCGACCACGAAGAGCTTCGCTCCCTTGTGGACGGCCTTGAGGACGTGGTGGAAGAAGATCGGGTGCGCTTCGCGGGGGTTGCCGCCCCAGATCACGATGACGTCGGCGTCCTCGATCTCCTGGTAGGACGACGTGCCGCCGCCGCTGCCGAACACGCGGGCCAGCCCGGCGACGCTGGGCGCGTGGCAGGTGCGGTTGCACGAGTCGACGTTGTTCGTGCCGATCACCGCGCGGGCGAACTTCTGCGCGACGAAGTTCATCTCGTTGGTGGCGCGGGCGCACGAGAACATCCCGAACGCCTCGGGCCCCTTGCCGTCGAGGGTGCGGCGGATCCCGGCGGCGGCCCGGTCGAGGGCTTCGGCCCACGTGGCCGGCCGCAGCACGCCGGAATCACGCACCAGGGGCCGGGTGAGCCGGACGTAGGGCTCGGTGTTCCTGCGCTTCACGGTGACCTCCGGTCAGTGCGACCCGACGGGGACTTTGCTGGTGTGGTCGAGCAGCGAAACGGCGGCGTGGACGTACCGCAGGGCGGGCGCGGGCACGCCGGTCAGGCCGGCCAGCTCGACGACCGCGCCGATGATCGCGTCGATCTCCAGGGGCTTGCCGGCTTCGAGGTCCTGCAGCATCGACGTCTTGTGGTGGCCGACGCGCCAGGCGCCGTCGATGCGCTTCTCGACGGAGATCCGCGGGTCGGCGCCGGCCGCGCGGGCGATGGCCAGTGTCTCGGTCATCATCGTGGCGACGAGCTCGCGGGTGTCGGGGTGCTCGCACATCTGGGCCATGGTCGCCCGGGTCAGCGCCGAGAGCGGGTTGAACGCGACGTTGCCCATCAGCTTGATCCAGATGTCGTCGCGCAGCCGCGCTTCGACCGGCGCCTTGAGCCCGCCGGCGATCATCGCCGCGCTGAGCACCTTGGCACGCGCCGAGATCTCGCCGTCCGGCTCGCCGAGGGAGAACCGGGTGCCCTCCAGGTGCCGCACGACGCCCGGCTCCTCGATGACCGTCGAGCAGTAGACGACGCAGCCGATCGCCCGCCGCAGCCCGAGCACCGCCGTCACCGAGCCGCCGGGGTCGACGGTCTCGATCCGCCGCCCTTCGAGCGGGTGCCCCCGCAGGCCGTGGAAGTACCACCACGGAATGCCGTTCTGCGCGGCCACGATCGCCGTCTCCGGGCCGAGCAGCGGCGCGAGCAGCTCACCGCAGGAGGCGTAGGAGTGGGCTTTCAGGCCGAGGAACACGAAGTCGGCCTCGCCCACCTCGGCGGGGTCGTCCGTCACGTGGGGGTGCGCGGTGAAGTCACCGCGGGGGCTGAGCACCCGGACGCCGTGCTCGCGCATCGCCGCGAGGTGGGCCCGGCGGGCGATCAGGTGCACCTCGGTTCCGCCGCGGTGCAGCGCGGCCCCGACGTAGGCGCCGATCGCCCCGGCCCCGAGAACAGCCACCTTCATCACGCGCCTCCCAGGTCGACGAGGTATTGCATACAGTATCCTGGATCCACCGACGGGACCAGCTTTTCCGGCACGGCCACCCGGGCGGCTCAGCGAAGAGCGACAAACCGGACACCATGGGTCACTTCGCCCGGTCGTCGCTGATCCACATCGGCCGAAGTCCCCGCCTGCGGGTGAGTTCCGGGATTTTGCATACCAAAACCTGTATCCTGGTGGCAGATCACCGCTTTCCTCCCCGAGTCGAGGTGTCCCGTGAGCCAGCCCGCATCCCCGCTGCCCGAACGCGGCCCGACCGGCCGCCGCACGGCCAAGGGCTCGCTCAGCTCGACCCCCGCCAAGCGCGTCGAGCGGCCCGCGCCGCTGCGGCAGGTCGTCTACGAGGCCCTCGCCGAACTGATCGTCAACCGCACCCTCGAACCCGGGCAGCACCTGGTGGAGGCCGACCTCGCCGAGTACCTCGGCGTCAGCAGGCAGCCGGTCCGGGAAGCCCTGCAGCGGCTGCAGAGCGAAGGCTGGGTCGACCTCCGTCCCGCCCAGGGCGCGTTCGTCCACCTCCCCACCGACGAGGAGGCCGATCAGCTGTTGAGCGTCCGCAGCGTGCTGGAGACGCACTCCGCGAAGCTCGCCGCCGGCAACGCGAAGCCGGCGGACGTCTTCCGCCTGCACGAACTGCAGCAGGCCGGGATCAAGGCGCTGGCCAAGGAGGACACCGAGGGGCTGGTCGCGGCCAACGCCGCCCTCCACGCGTTCATCACCGAACTGTCCGGGAACAAGGTGCTGGCGGAGCTGATCGGTCTCGTCGACCGCCGGGTCCGCTGGTACTACACGCCCATCGCCCGGCCTCGCGGGCGGGACGCGTGGAACGAGCACGAAGAGCTCATCAAGGCGATCGCCGCCCAGGACGCCGACACTGCCGAGAAGATCATGGCCAAGCACACCGAACGCACCCGCCAGGCCTACCACGAACGCCCGGCCGCGTCTTCTGACGCCGAGCCCCCGACCCCGCCGGGGGCAAGTCCCCGGACCCCCGGCGGGATCGAGCGCCGCTGAAACCGGCGGGTCAGCCGTCGGCAGCGGCCGACGGTCGCGCCACCAGCTCGGTTTCGGCGAGCTGGTGGCGCTTCCGGCCGGGCTGGCGCAGGAACAGCGTCAGCACCGCCGACAGGAGCGCGATGCACCCGGCGAGGAGGTAGGCGCCCGTGTAGCCCCACACGCTGATGACCCCGGCGGCGAGTCCGCCGCCGCCGACACCGCCGACCAGTTTCGCGCTGTAGACCAGGCCGTAGTTCGACGCGTTGTTGTTCTCGCCGAAGTAGTCCGGCACCAGCGCGGCGAACAGCGGGTAGAACGCGCCGCCGCCGAAGCCGGTCAGGAACGCGAACACCATGAACAGCACCAGGTTGTGCGTGTTCCCGGCGTACAGCACGCCGAACTGCGCGACGGCCGCGACGACCAGGACCAGTGTCAGCGTCGGCCGCCGCCCGAGCTTGTCCGACGCCCAGCCGACGACCGCGCGACCGGTGCCGTTCACGATGGCCAGCACGCCGGCCGACGAAGCGGCGACGAACGCGCCGAAGTGGCTCACCTTCGCGAACGGCACCTGGAAGTTGATGCCGAACAGCGAAACCCCGCCGATGATCACCAGGCACACCCACATCAGCGGCAGCATCCCGGTCCGGACCGCCTCCATCGGCGAGAACTGCTTCACCGCGGGCGGGTTCTTTGCCAGTCCCCCGGTCGTGGACCGCCGGTCGCGGACCCAGGCGAGCGGGTCGACCTCCTTCGGCCACCAGCTCTTCGGCGGGTCCTTGAACAGGCACCCGCAGATCCCGACGGCGACGAGCATGTACACGCCCATGACGTCGAGGATCACCGAATAGTTGGCCGGGGTGAGGAAGGCCGCGAACACGTAGATGAACGGGACGGCACCGTAGGCGAAGCCGCCGTTGACGAACCCGGTCCGTGCCCCGCGCTTCTCGGGGTACCACTTGCCGACCATGTTGACGCAGGTCGCGTACACCAGCCCGGCACCGATGCCGCCGAGCACCGAATAGCCGGCGAACGCCAGCACGAGGTTGCCGCTGTGCGAAATGGTGAAGTAGCCGACCGCGCTGCACACCGCGCCGGCGAGCATCGCCGTCCTCGCCGACACGATGTTCTTCTCCCGCAGGCGCCCGGCCGGGAACGCCACCGCGGCCTGGAACACCGCCCAGATGCTGGCCAGCCAGAACGCGTCCGACAGCGTCCAGCCGTACTTCTGCTCCAGGGTGCCCTCCACGGCACCCCAGCCGTACTCGAAGACGCTGACCGCCATCATGGCGATCCAGGGCAGCCAGACCATCCAGCCGCGCGAGCGCCCCATGATGTCGTGCGGGGTCTCGCCGACCCGGTACACGCGTCCGTTCTCGTCGACTATCTCCTGGTACCGCATTGTGGTCATGAGCGATCTCTTCCCTCCGCCGGCTCGGGTCCCTTCACTGCGGTGCCGGCCGTCAGCCGGTGGCGGGCCGCGCGACGAGCTCGGTTTCGGCGAGCCCGTGACGCATGCCGCCGGGCTTGCGGCCCGGCTGGCGCAGGAACAGGGCGAGTCCGGCGGCGAGCAGGCTCGTCCCGGCGGCCAGGGAGAAGGCGGCGCCGTAGCCCCACCCGTCGATGACCAGCTTCCCGAGGCCGGCGCCCACGATCCCGGAGACGAGCTTCGAGCTGTAGACGAGGCCGTAGTTGCTGGCGTTGTTGTTTTCGCCGAAGTAGTCGGCGGTCAGCGCGGCGAACAGCGGGAAGATCGCCCCGCCGCCGAACCCGGAGACCATCGACGCCAGCAGGAACAGCGGCATGCTCCCGATCGAGCCGGACAGGTACACCGCGATCTGGGCCAGCCCCAGCACCACGCAGACCAGCAGCAGCGTCTGCCGCCGTCCGTAGCGGTCGGAGATCCAGCCGATCACCCCGCGCCCGGCGCCGTTGATGACCGCCTTGAGGCTCATCGCCAGCGCGACGATGCCGCCCGCGAAGCCCATCTCCTTGCCGAACGGAACCTGCGCGGAGATGCCGAAGATGTTGACGCCCGCCGTGCACAGCAGGCAGATCCACATCAGCGGCAGCATCCCGGTCCGGACCGCCTCCCGCGGGGTGAACTGCCGGACCGCGGGCGGGTTCTTCGCCAGCGCCCGACGCACGCGCGGGTCGTCCGGCACCTTCAGCGGGTCGACGTGCGCCGGCCACCAGTTCTTCGGCGGGTCGCGGAAGAAGAGCCCGCTGACCGCGACGGCCCCGGCCAGGAAGAGCCCGGCCGCGGGCAGGATGGCGCCGTAGTTGCCCAGGTCGAGGTAGTTCGTGAAGATGAAGATGAACGGCACCGAACCGTAGGCGAACCCGCCGTTGACGAACCCGGTCTTCCCGCCCTTGCGCTCCGGGTACCACTTGCCGACCATGTTGATGCAGGTCGCGTAGACGAACCCGGCGCCGCCGCCACCGAAGAGGCCGAAGCCGAGGTAGGCCCAGAAGACGCTCGGTGCGTAGGCCAGCGCCAGGTAGCCGAGCACGGTGCCCAACGCGCCGAGCAGCATCGCCGACCGGGCGGACAGCCGGCCGCTCTCCCGCATCTTGCCCGCGGGAAACGCGACCGCGGCCTGGAAGAACACCCAGACGGCCAGCAACCAGAAGATGTGCGCGCCGTGCCAGCCGTGCGCCGCGGACAATGTGTCCTCGGCCGAAGTGAACGCGTATTCCGATGAACTGATGGCCATCATGGCCACCCAGGGCAGGACGACCATCGTCCACCGCGGCCTGCCCATGATGTCCCGGTCGGACTCACCGACCCGGTAGACTCTTCCGTTCTTGTCGGTGATCTCCTGATACGTGGCTGCGGTCATAAGAGTTCTCTTTCGTCACCGTTGACTCATGTCCCTCTGCTGCCATCGTCCGTGCGGTGGATCTTCGTCCTTTCCTGGTGCGTCGGCCGGCCCCTGCGGAGACGTTCAGAGCAGGCCCGCGGCCCGCGCCCAGCGGTACTTCGCGCCGAGCACGGCCACGGGCTTCTCGGTCGTGTACGGATAGGCGACGACGCCGTGGTCGTAGAGGTAGTCGCTGGCTTCCTCCACTTCGACGTCGCCGGAGAGCGACGCGACGACGGGCTTGTGGATGCCCTTCGCGCGGTACTCGCCGACCACTTCGGACACCAGTTCCGCGAACACCATCGGCGGGGTGACGATGGTGTGCCAGTAGCCCAGGATCAGGGCGTGGACGCGGTCGTCCTCGAGGCCCAGCGCGATCGTGTTGCGGTAGGTCGAGGGCGGTTCCCCGCCGGTGATGTCGACCGGGTTGCCGGCCGCGCCGAAGGGCGGGATGAACTTCCGGAACGCCGCGTCGAGGTCGGGCGGGATCGCCATCAGGTCGAGCCCGTTGTCGACGCAGGCGTCCGAGAGCAGCACGCCCGAGCCGCCGGCCCCGGTGATGATGACGACGTTCTCGCCGTTCGGCGTCGGCAGCAGCGGGATGCCGCGGGCGTACTCGAGCATGTCGTTCAGCCCGGGCGCCCGGATCACGCCGCTCTGGCGGAGGATGTCGTCGTAGACCTTGTCGTCGCCGGCCAGCGCGCCGGTGTGCGAGCTGGCCGCCTTCGCGCCCTGCGACGTCCGGCCGGCCTTGAGCACCACGACGGGCTTGCGCCGGGAGACCCGCTTCGCCGTCTCCGCGAACGCCCGGCCGTCCTTGAGGTCCTCGAGGTGCATGGCGACGAGCTGGGTGTTGTCGTCCTGCTCGAAGAAGGTGAGCAGGTCGTCCTCGTCGATGTCGGCCTTGTTGCCGACGCCGACGATCGAGGAGACGCCCATCTTCGCCGACCGGCTGAAACCGAGGATCGCCATCCCGATGCCGCCGCTCTGCGACGACAGCGCCACGCCGCCCTTGACGTCATACGGTGTACAAAATGTCGCCGACAGGTTCTCCGGCGTGTAGTAGTAGCCGTAGATGTTCGGGCCGAGGATGCGCACGCCGTGCTTGCGGGCGATCGCCACGACCTCGTCCTGCAGTGCGATGTTGCCCGTTTCGCCGAAGCCGGACGGGATGAGGATCGCCCCCGCCACGCCCTTCTTCCCGGCCTCTTCCAGCGCCGCGGGGACGAACTTCGCCGGGATGGCGAACACGGCGACGTCGACGTCGCCGGGCACGTCGGTGATGCTCGCGTAGGCCTTGCGGTCGAGGATCTCGGCGGCCTTGGGGTTGATCGGGTGGATTTCCCCGGCGTACCCGCCGTCGACCAGGTTCTTCAGCACCGAGTTGCCGATCTTCCCGGCTTCGGCCGACGCGCCGATCACCGCGACCGACGCCGGTTTCATGATCCGGTTCATCGAGGCGAGGATCTCCTCCCGGGTGAACCGGTGCGGCTCCTTCGCCGCGTCCGGGTCGACCAGGATCCGGACGTCGACCGCGGTGGCCCCGCCGGGGGTGGCGAGCACCGGGTTCAGATCCACTTCCGACAGCTGCAGGAAGTCGGTGACCAGCTCGCCGAGCCCGGTGATCACGGCGGCGAGGGCGTCGCGGTCGACCGGATCCGCGCCGCGGACGCCCCGGAGGATCTCGGCCGCCTGGATACCGTCGACCATCGACCGGGCTTCTTCGGTGCTCGTCGGCGCGAGCCGGAAGGTGACGTCCTTGAGCACCTCCACCAGCACGCCGCCGAGGCCGAACGCGACGATCTTGCCGAACGTCGGGTCGGTGACCGAGCCGATGATCACCTCCTGGCCCCCGGTGAGCATCTGCTGCACCTGGACGCCGAGGATCCGGGCTCCGGCGTGGTACGCCTTCGCGTTCTCGACGATCTTCGTGAAGCCGGCCTTGACCGCCGCGGCGTCGCGCAGGCCGACGAGCACCCCGCCGGCCTCGGTCTTGTGCAGGATGTCCGGCGAGACGATCTTGAGCACCACGGGCAGCCCGATGTCTTCGGCGTGGGCCACCGCCTCCGCAGCCGTCGCCGCCAGCCGCTCGGCGGGGGTCGGGATGCCGTAGGCCTCGCAGACCGCACGCCCCTCGGGCGCGGTCAGCGACGTCCGGCCTTCGGCGGCCGCCTGTCCGAGGATCCGTTCGACCGCCGCACGATCCGCCACGTCAGATCACCCCCGCCGCGCGGAACTCGCCGAGTTCCGCTTCGCTGTATCCGAGTTCGGTCAGTATTTCGTCGTTGTGCTCGCCGAGCAGCGGCGACCGGTGGATCTCCACCGGCGAGTCGGACAGCTTGAGCGGGCAGCCGACGGTCTTGAAGGTGCCGCGCTCGGGGTGCTCGACCTCGACGACCGAGCCGAGCTCGGCGAGCGTCTCGTCCTCGATGAGCTCCTTGGTGGACAGGATCGGGCCGCACGGGATGTTGCGGGCGTTGAGCTTCTCCATCACTTCCCACTTCGTGTGCTTCTCGGTCCACTCCTCGACGAGCGCGAACATCTTGTCCAGTTTGGACAACCGGACCTCGGGGGTGGCCCAGGCCGGGTCGTCGGCCAGCTCGGCCTTGCCGATCAGCCGGGCGAGCGGGGCCCAGCCGGGCGGCTGGACGATCACGTAGATGTAGTCGTTCGGTCCGCCGGGCGCGCACTTCACCGCCCAGCCGGGCTGGCCGCCGCCGGAGGCGTTGCCCGAACGCGGGACCTCGTCGCCGAACTGGTCGTTCGGGTACTCCCCGAGCGGGCCGTGGGCGAGCCGCTGCTGGTCGCGCAGCTTGACCCGGCACAGGTTGAGCACGGCGTCCTGCATGGCGACCTGGACGCGCTGGCCGCGGCCGGTGGAGGTCCGCTGGTACAGCGCGGCGAGGATGGCGGCCACCAGGTGGATGCCGGTGCCGGAGTCGCCGATCTGGGCGCCGGTCGCGGTCGGTGGCCCGTCCTCGAAGCCGGTGGTGCTCATCGCGCCGCCCATGGCCTGCGCGACGACTTCGTAGGCCTTGAAGCCGGCGTAGCGGCCGGGGCCGAACCCCTTGATGGAGGCGTAGACCAGGCGCGGGTTGAGCGCGGCCAGCGTCTCCCACGGGTAGCCGAACCGGTCGACGACGCCCGGGCCGAAGTTCTCCACCAGGACGTCCACTCCGGACACGAGCTTCTCGAAGATTCCCTTGCCCTCGGGGCTCTTCATGTTGAGCGTGATGCTGCGCTTGTTGGCGTTCAGCATCGTGAAGTAGAGGCTGTCCACGCCCGGCAGGTCGCGCAGCTGCCCGCGGGTGATGTCGCCGCGGCCGGGGGTTTCGAGCTTGATCACGTCCGCGCCGAGCCAGGCGAGCAGCTGCGTCGACGACGGACCGGACTGCACGTGCGTCATGTCGAGGACGCGGACGCCCTCCAGTGCCTTGCCCATGCCTTGGCCTCCGCTCACTTGTACATGGTCTGGTTCATGGTTCCGGGGGCGTACACGTCGGGGTCGACCCAGACGTTGATCAGCGACGGCTTTCCGGACTCCCGCGCCCGCAGCAGCGCCGGCCCGATGTCGGCCGGGTCGCGGACCTCCTCGCCGTAGCCGCCGAGCATCCGGGCGAACTCGTCGTAGCGGACGTCGCCGAGGGTGTTGCCGACGCGCTCGCGCCGCGGGCCGTACTTCGCGGCCTGGCCGTAGCGGATCTGGTTCATCGACGAGTTGTTGCCGACGATCCCGACGAACGGCAGGTCGAACCGCACCAGCGTCTCGAAGTCCCAGCCGGTGAGGCTGAAGGCGCCGTCTCCGAAGAGCGCGACGACCTCTTTGTCCGGGCGCGCGTGCTTGGCGGCCATGACGAACGGGATGCCGACGCCGAGCGTCCCGAGCGGACCGGGGTCCATCCAGTGGCCGGGCGACTTGGGCTGGACGACCTGGCCGGAGAAGGTGACGATGTCGCCGCCGTCGCCGATGTAGATCGAGTCCTCGGTGAGGAACTCGTTGATCTCGTGGACCAGCCGGTACGGGTGGATCGGGCGCGCGTCGGAGTGCTGCAGCGGCAGCCGCTTCTGCTTGGCCTTCTCCTCCACGGCCTGGAGTTCTTCGAGCCAGGTCTTGCGGCCGACGGCACCGTTGTCGGTGCGGCCGGACGCGGCCTCGGCGACGGCGGCGAGCACCTGGCCGGCGTCGCCGACGATGCCGAGGTCGACGTCGCAGTTCTTGCCGACCGTGCGGTAGTCGAGGTCGATCTGGACGACGGTGGCGTCCTTCGACAGCCGCTTGCCGTACCCCATCCGGAAGTCGAACGGGGTGCCGACGATGACGATGACGTCGGCGTTGTCGAAGGCGTACCGGCGCGAGAGCTGGAAGTGGTGCGGGTCGCCCGGCGGCAGCGTGCCGCGGCCGGCGCCGTTCATGTACGCCGGGATGTTCAGCGTCCGGACGAGCTCGGTCGCCGGGCCGGTCGCCCGGGTGGTCCAGACCTGGCTGCCGAGCAGGATGGCCGGTTTCCTGGCGTGCACCAGCAGGTCGGCGAGCTTCTCGACGTCGGCGGGGTCGCCCGCGTTCTTCGTCGACGCCCGGTAGCGGCCGGCCTCGGGGATCCGGGCGTGCTCCAGCGGTACGCGCGCGTCGAGGACGTCCCGCGGGATCTCCAAGAAGGACGGTCCGGGCGCGCCGGCGTAGGCCTCGCGGAAGGCCATGCTGACGAGGTCGGCGACCCGGGCGGTGTGCGGCACGGTGGCGGCGAACTTGGTGATCGGCGTCATCATGTCCACGTGCGGGAGGTCCTGCAGGGACCCCATCTTGTGCTGGGTCAGCGCGCCCTGGCCGCCGATCAGCAGCATCGGGCTCTCCGCGCGCAGCGCGTTCGCGACGCCGGTGACCGCGTCGGTGGTGCCCGGCCCGGCGGTGACCACCGCGCAACCGGGCTTGCCGGTGATCCGCGCGTAGCCGTCGGCCGCGTGCGCCGCGACCTGTTCGTGGCGGACGTCGATGACCTCGATGCCTTCGTCGACGCAGCCGTCGTAGATGTCGATGATGTGGCCACCGCACAGGGTGAAGATCGTGTCGACCCCTTCGGCCTTCAACGCCTTGGCCACCAGGTGGCCGCCGGATATCCCGGCGGGCGCGGGCTCGGCGCCGTTCGTCGCTGCGGCACTCTCCCCCGCGGTGGTGCCGGTCGTGGTCAGCGCCATGGCTCAACTCCTCTGGTCCGCCGCCGGATCTCTCCTGTCCGGCGGTGCGTGTCGCCTTTTCCGAGGTCAGCGACCCCTTCGCGGCAGACTGTAGATTGCATACCGTATGGGGTAGGCATATAGTCACTCTTCTGGCAGCCCGTGTCCAGGGCCATCCGCAGGTTTTTCCGGACTCGAAACCGGCCCCCGCGGACCACCGCTCCGCGCCCGGACACGGCGGACTTCCTCGCCCTGCCCCGCCGCGGAAAGGACGCCCCCGCATGGACCTCTTCGAACACGAAGCCCGCGAACTCTTCGAAAAACACGGCGTACCGGTGCCCCGTGGCCGGGTCGCGGCGGATCCGGCCGCGGCCCGTTCCGCGGCGGCGGCCCTCGGCGGGCCGGTGGTGGTCAAGGCCCAGGTGAAGACCGGCGGGCGCGGCAAGGCGGGCGGCGTTCGCGTGGTGCGCACCGCCGACGACGCCGAACAGGCCGCCGACGACATCCTCGGGATGGACATCAAGGGCCACACCGTGCACCGCGTCCTGGTGACCGAAGCGAGCGAGATCGCGGACGAGTACTACCTTTCCTTCCTCCTCGACCGCGCCGGGCGGACGTTCCTCGCGATGGCGTCGGCCGAAGGCGGGATGGAGATCGAGGAGGTGGCGGCCACCCGGCCGGACGCCCTGGTCCGCGTCCCGGTCGACCCGCTGGCGGGCGTCGACGCCGCGGCCGTCGCGGCCGTGTTCCCCGCCGACGTCCGCGCCGAGGTCGCCGGGGTCGTCGAGCGGCTGTGGGAGGTGTTCACCGCCGAAGACTGCACGCTCGTCGAGGTCAATCCCCTGGCGCTGACGGCCACCGGGATCGTCGCACTCGACGGCAAGATCACGTTGGACGACAACGCCGCCTTCCGGCGTTCCTCGTCGTTCGGCACCGCGGCCGACGGTGACCCGCTGGAGCGCGAGGCGCACGCGAAAGGACTCAACTACGTCAAGCTCGACGGCGACATCGGCGTGATCGGCAACGGGGCAGGCCTCGTGATGTCCACTTTGGACGTGGTGGCGGCGGCCGCGGCGGATGCGGGCGCGCGGGGACCGGCGAACTTCCTCGACATCGGCGGCGGGGCGTCGGCGCAGGTGATGGTCGACGGGCTCACCGTCGTCCTCGGCGACCCCCAGGTGCGCAGCGTCTTCGTCAACGTCTTCGGCGGCATCACCGCGTGCGACGCCGTCGCGACCGGGATCGTCCGGTCGCTGGAGATCCTCGGTCCGCGGGCCACCAAGCCCCTCGTCGTCCGGCTCGACGGCAACAACGTCACCGAAGGCAGGCGGATCCTCGCCGACGCCGCGCACCCCCTGGTCACCGTGGTGGCCACCATGGACGACGCCGCCCGCGAGGCGGCGAAGCTCGCGATGGCGGAGGTCTGACCGTGGCCATCTTCCTGGACGAGAACAGCCGGATCGTCGTCTCCGGCATCACCGGTTCCGAAGGCGCGAAGCACACGCGGCGGATGCTGGCCGCCGGGACCAACGTCGTCGGCGGGGTGAACCCCCGCAAAGCCGGGCAGCACGTGGCCGTCGGCGACGCGTCGCTGCCGGTGTTCGGCAGCGTGGCGGACTCGATGGCGGCGACCGGGGCGGACGTCTGCGTGCTGTTCGTGCCGCCCCCGTTCGTCGCCGACGCCGTGGTCGAAGCGGTGGACGCCGGCATCGGGCTCGCGGTGGTCATCACCGAAGGCGTCCCGGTGCACGACAGCGCGCGGCTGTGGGCGCACGCCGTCGCGGCCGGCGGGCGAACCCGGATCATCGGCCCGAACTGCCCGGGCGTCATCTCCCCCGGCCGGTCGAACGCCGGCATCATCCCGGCCGACATCACCGGCCCGGGCCGGATCGGGCTCGTGTCGAAGTCCGGCACGCTGACCTACCAGCTCATGCACGAGCTGCGGGACATCGGGTTCTCCACCTGCGTCGGCATCGGCGGCGACCCGATCATCGGGACCACGCACATCGACGCGGTCGAGGCGTTCGAAAAGGATCCCGAGACGGACTTGATCGTCCTGATCGGCGAGATCGGCGGCGACGCGGAAGAACGGGCCGCGGAGTTCGTGCGCGCCAACGTGTCGAAGCCGGTCGTCGGGTACGTGGCCGGGTTCACCGCCCCGGAAGGCAAGACGATGGGCCACGCGGGCGCGATCGTGTCGGGCTCGGCGGGCACGGCCGCGGCGAAGAAGGCGGCCCTGGAGGCGGCGGGCATCCGGGTCGGGCGCACGCCGAGCGAGACGGCGGCGCTGGCCCGCGAGCTGCTCGGCTGATGGAGCTCCGCCAGCTGGCGGTGGTGGTGGCGGTCGCCGAGGAGGGCGGGTTCACGGCGGCCGCCCAGCGCCTGCGGACGGTCCAGTCGACGGTGTCCACCGTGGTCCGGGCCCTGGAGCGCGACCTGGGCACCCCGCTGTTCCACCGCACGACGCACCGGGTGGTCCTGACGCCCGCGGGCGAGGCGTTCGTCCCGGCGGCCCGGGCGGCCCTCGAGGCGGCGGAACGCGCCCGGGCGGCGGTGTCCCCGGTGCGCGGCCGGGTCCGGGTGGGCGTGTGCCCGGGCTTGCTGGCGGACCTGCCCCGGACGCTCACGGCGCTGCGGCACGCGCACCCGGGGCTGGAGGTGGCGGTCCGGTCCGTGCGGCCGGAGGAGGTGGCGTGCGCAGTATGGCAGTCCGATGTGGACATGGTGGTGACGCCCGCAGGAGGCGACCTCGCGAACTCCGCCGGCCACGCGTCCGGCCCGGCGCCCACCTCGGGCGGCGACCTCCCGACCTTCGCCAGGAACGCGCTCGGCCCGGCAACCCCCGCACCAACCGCCCCCACCTCGGGCGGCGACCTCGCCAACTCCGCCAGGAACGCGCCCGGCCCGGCGACCCCCGCACCCGGAGACCGGGCGCGCACCACGACCCTCCTCCCGCCGGAAGAGCTGATCCTCGTCACCGCGCCCGGCGGCTCGCGGTCCGCCCCCGCCGATCTCTCAGCACTCTCCTTTGTGGACTTCCCGCCGGGCTGGGCGATCCGCGAGGCCGTCGACCGAGCCTTCCCCGGCCGCCGGATTTCGCTGGAAGTCGACGATCTCGCCGTGGCCGTCGAACTCGTGCGGGGCGGGTTCGCCGCCTGCGTCCTGCCCGCCTCCGCCGCCGCGCGGTTCCCGGCGCTCACCGTGCGGCGGTTCGCGCGGCCCGTTCCGTGGCAGCTCGCGGCCGTGCACCGGGCCGAGCCCGGCGCCGCCGTGGCCGCCGTGCTCGCTCAGCTCGGCTGAAGGCCGAGGCGGTCGGGTCGCGTGTAGACGTTCATCGACGTCCCGCGCAGGAAACCCACCAGGGTCAGGCCCGTTTCCGCGGCCAGGTCGACCGCCAGCGACGACGGCGCCGACACCGCGGCCAGCACCGGGATCCCGGCCATCACCGCCTTCTGCACCAGCTCGAACGACGCCCGCCCGCTCACCATCAGCACCGTCCCGGACAGCGGCAGCCCGCCGTCCCGGGTCGCCCAGCCGACCACCTTGTCCACCGCGTTGTGCCGTCCGACGTCCTCGCGCAGGCACCGCAGCTTCCCGTCGGCGTCGAACAAGCCCGCCGCGTGGAGGCCGCCGGTGCGGTCGAAGACCCGTTGCGCCGCCCGGAGTTCGTCCGGCAACCCGGCCAGTGTCGCCGGGTCGGTCGCGAACGGGTCGCCGTCGACCGGCCACGTGGCCGTCGTGCGCACGGCGTCCAGGCTGGCCTTGCCGCACAGCCCGCACGAAGACGTCGTGTAGAAATTGCGCTCCACCGAGGCGTCCGGTGGGGCGACGCCGTCGGCGAGCACGACGTCCAGGACGTTGTAGGTGTTGCCGCCGTCCGCGGTGGCGCCGGCGCAGTAGCGGATCGACCGGATGTCGGCCGCCGCGCGGACCACGCCTTCGCCGACCAGGAACCCGGCGGCGAGGTCGAAGTCGTCGCCCGGGGTCCGCATCGTGATCGTCAGCGGCTTGCCGGCGACCCGGATCTCCAGGGGTTCCTCGACGGTCAGGGTGTCCGGCCGCGTGGTGTGCCCGCCGTCGTGGACGCGCAGCACCCGCCGCCTGCTGGTCATCCGCCCCACGTCACGCCGCCGGCAGCAGTGTCTTGGGCCGGCCCGGCTGGGTCAGCCGCCCGGACAGCACCGCCCCGGCCAGGCTCAGCACGCCGGCCGCGACGAATCCCTGTTCCGGCACGGCGAGCGTGGCCAACCCGATCCCGGCCGCCGCCCCGACGGCCTTGGCGCTGTAGAGGATCCCGAAGTTCTGCGCGGCCGACTCCTCGCCGAAGTACTCGCGCACCAGCCCGACGAGCAGCGTGTAGCAGCAGCCGTTGCCGAGACCGGCCAGCGCGACGCCCAGCAGCAGGCCGGCGGCGTGCCGGTGTTCACCGGAGTAGCACAGCACGAACTGGGCGACACCGCCCGCGAACAGGGCGAACCGCAGGATCCTGGGCCGGCCCAGCCGGTCGGCGAGCCGTCCGATGAGGACACGTCCGCTCCCGGTGGCCGCGGCGAGCAACGCCAGCGCGGCCGCGGCGAGCCCGGGCCCGTTGCGCGCGGCCGTGAACGTCGCCAGGTAGGCCAGGTCGAACAGCAGCACGGCGGCCGCGAGCACGACGACGAGGTACAGCGCGAGGGTCGTCCCGCACCGGAACAGCTCCGCCGGCCGGTAGTGGCGGACCGCCGGACGGCGGTTGTGCGTCCGGTCGAGCGCCCAGGCCCGGGGTTCGGGCGCGACGGGCCACCAGTGCCGCGGCGGGTACCGCAGCAGCACCGCGCACCCGGCGATGACGGCGAGCACGACCGCGGCGGTGACGTCCAAGAGCACCGAACGCGCGGCAGGCAGGGCGGCGGCGAGCACGACGAAGGGGACGCTGCCGAAAGCGAAAGCGCCGCTCACCAACCCCGCGCGGGGGCCGGTGCGATCCGGGAACCAGGCGAGCACCGCGCCGACGCAGGTGGCGTACACCAGGCCGGTCCCGAGCCCTCCGAGCACGGAGTATCCGACGAACACGGTCAGCAGGCTGGTCGCGTGGCCGAGCGTCACGAGCCCGGCGGCGCACAGGACCGCTCCGGCGGCCATCGCCGCGGGCGCCGGGAGCAGACCGCGTTCCCGGAGCCAGGCCACCGGGAACGCGGCGCCGGCCTGGCAAAGGGCCCACACCGCGAGCGAAAGGACGACCCCGCCGAACGTCCAGCCGGGCGTCCGGCTCAGCGACGGGACGATCGCGCCGAAGCCGTACTGCTGCACCCCGGCGGCGAGCATGGCCGCGGCGGCGAGCCAGGTGATCCACGTCCGCGGCCGGCCGAGCAGGTCGCGGTCGGACTCGCCGACGCGGTACCGCCGTCCGTAGACGTCCCGGAGCTCACGCACCTCGGCCATGGCGACCGCCTCTCCGCAGACTGGAGATTGTATGCAGTATCCTGTCGCCCAAGTGTGCGCTTCTTGGGCTGGGATGTCCACTGGGAGGGGTGGTAGGCGCCCGGATGGCCGAGTCCGCGACAAGAGCGGTCCGGCGGATCTCGAGGCACGGCCGAAGAGTCGGCCGCTTGGCGGCACTCGAGCGCGACGGTCACGTCGCGAAAGGGAGGCGGCTTGGCCGCTCATTGGGTGCGGCATTCACCGAGCGCGGCAGTCACGCCGCGGAGGAGGGCCTGGCAGCTCATTGCACGCGGCACTCGCCGAGCGGCGGTCACGTCGCGAAAGGGAGGGGCTTGGCCGCTTCACCGCGTGCGGCACTCACTGAGCGCGGCAGCCGTCACGCCGCGGAGGGAGGCGGCCCGGTGGCCATCGAGGGAGGAGGCGGCCACCGGACCGGTGCTCCGCCGCGGTACCGGCCGCGCGGAGCACTGACAGTCTGGCCACCGGAGCCGCTTCCCGACAAGCTTTCGCGGCGCGCTGGGCCGGGCGGTGCCCGTTTGGCCGCTCCGGGAGTGTCACGGCCGTCCACTTCGAACCGGACGCGTGACGGTGAGATACGACGAGAACACCGACCGCCACCTGAGTGCGCTCAAGCGGCGACCGGCCGGCGAGGCCGCGCTCGGTGGCGTGGCTTCGCCGGCACGGGCACGGCTTTCAAGCCTTCTTGCGCGTCGCTCGCTTGCGGGCCGGCTTGGCTTCGGCCGGCTCGGCCGCCGCGGCCTGGTCGGCTTCGAAGCCCGCGATGATCTCGCTGGACAGGCGGCCGCGCTCGGCGACCTCGTAGCCGTTCGCCTGCGCCCACTCGCGGATCTGCCGGTTGCGCTCGCGGTCGGTACCCGAACCGGACGCGCCGGACAGCGACTGGCCGGTCGCGAGGCGGACCTTGCGGCCGCCGATGCGCCGCGCGGCGGCGACGTAGCGAGCCAGTTCGTCCCGCAGCGCGGAGGCGTTCTCCTCGGACAGGTCGATCTCGTAGGTCACCCCGTCGAGGCTGAAGGGGACGGTCTGCGAAGCCTCGCTGCCGTCGAGGTCGTCCACCATCTGGACCTGTACCCGTTGCGCCATGATTCGTCGTTCCTCATCTTCTCCAGAACACGGTCGGACAGACCCTAACCTGTCGAATCATGCCCGGCACGCGCGACACCCTGAAGCGTCCACAATGGCCGCCCGGGCGAGCGGGTCGCCCGCGTCCAGCGTGACCGCAACCGGCCCGAAATGCTCGCCACCTTGGATGTGATTTGATTTTGTGATATGCTCGAAATCGAATCGGTACCGCGTCGACATGAGTTTGGCCGGATTTCCCGCTAATGACCCCGCGCCGGCCGGACCACCTTCACGGCCGCCGCCGCGCGAGCAGCACATTTGCTCGTCGACACCGAGCCGTTCCTCTTCTCCAGCACTCTCGCCGAACGCCTCCTCGGCGACCACACCGAGGAACTCCTGGTTTACCACCAACCCTACGGTCCCGGTCGGCGCCCGCGCCGAAGCGGCATACCTGAGCCGGTTCGCCGGAGCGAGCCTGACGCACCGCAATTCTGGTATAGACCAGTATCCGATTCTCGGCGCCGGCCTCGATTCGTTCGCATACCGGACCCCGTCGCGATGATTCCACGTGTTCGAGGTCGACCACCCGGCGACTCAGGAGGCCAAACGGGCGCCGGCGTCGGCAACCGCCTTCGGTGACGTTCGTCCCGATCGACTCCGAAGCCGATCCGCTCCGGGAACAGCTCGTCCAGAGTGGACTGGACCCGTTTCGCCCCGTGTTCGCAGGCTGGCTCGGTGTCACCGCGTACCCGACCCGGACCGCGATTGCCGCGACATTGCGGAAGCTCGGCGGATTCGCCGCGGGATCGGAAATCGCGACCGGCCACCTGCCGCCCGCGGAACTGCGCGACACGGCCGGGAACGGCTACGTCGAAGCCGTCGAGCCGGTGGCCACCGGAGGGCGGCGAGCCGCGCCGGCCCCCGCTCGCGTTCCCCGCTGAGCCGGGCTCGGCTCAGTCGGGCAACATCGGCACCTCGAGATCGTCCGGACGGCCGAGCAGCACCGCACGGGTGACCGCGGCCTTCCCGAACCGGTCCCGCACGGCGTCGAGGGCGGTGTCGAGCTCGCTCGAGCGCTCCCGTTCGAACGGCAACGCCGGCTGGAACGGATTTTCGTCGGCCAGGTTGGACAGCGCCGCGCCCAGCAGGGTGATTCCGCGGTCGGCGATCAGCGGCAGCGCGGCGACGAGCAGCTCCCGCGCCGCGGCGAGCAGCACACCGGTGCCGGCGGTGGGATCGGTCAGCGTGTGCGAGCGGGTCGCGCGGGAGAAGTCGGCGAAGCGCAGGCGGATCGTCACGGTCCGGCAGACGCGGCGGGCGGCGCGCAACCGGCGGGCGATCCGGTCGATCAGCGCCACGAGCACGACGTCGAGCTCGGCCGGCGTCCGCCTGCCGCGGCCGAGGGCCCGCTGGGCGCCGATCGAGCGCCGCCGGGTGCCGATCTCGACGCGGCGCGGGTCTTCGTTGTGCGCCAGGTCGTGCAGGTGCGCGCCGGCGGCCCGGCCGAGCAGGCCGACGAGGTCGACGTGCTCGGACGCGGCCAGCTGCCCGACGGTGGTGATGCCGCGCGCCCGCAGCTTCTCGGCGGTGACCTTGCCGACGCCCCAGAGCGCCGAAACCGGCAGCGGGTGCAGGAAGGCCAGCTCGCCGTCGTGCGGGACGACGAGCAGGCCGTCGGGCTTTGCGACGCGGCTGGCGACCTTGGCGAGGAACTTCGTCCGCGCCACCCCGACGGTGATCGGCAGCCCGGTCCGCTCGGCGACGGCCGCCCGCAGCCGCTCGGCGACGCGGCTCGGCCGCCCGCCGATCCTGGCCAATCCCCCGACGTCGAGGAACGCCTCGTCGATCGAGATGCCTTCCACCCGCGGCGTCGTGTCGTGGAAGACCTCGAACACCGCCCGGCTCGCGGCCAGGTACGCCGACATTCGCGGCCGCACGACGACCGCCTCCGGGCACAGCCGGCGGGCCTGCGCGCCGCCCATCGCGGTGCGCACGCCACAGGCCTTGGCCTCGTAACTCGCGGCGAGCACGACCCCGCCGCCGACGATGACCGGCCGCCCCTTCAGGGCCGGATCGTCGCGTTGTTCGACCGAGGCGTAGAACGAGTCGAGGTCGGCGTGCAGGATGGGCCCCTCGTCTGTCATAGAACATATGTTCGCATACCCGTGCGCCGAAGTCCGCTCGTCCGCCTGCCGCGGGTGACGTGCCGCCGGTCGAAAGTGCGCGTTTTTCCGGTTGTCCGTGCTCTGTCGCCGAGCTCACACTCGACCCGACGAACAGCCCGACCACTGGGGGCGACATGACCGAGAAGTGCCGATGCGGCGACCACCACGCGTGGGCCGCGCCGAACCCGCAGGACCGGCCGGCGGCACCACGCCAGCCGCTGTTGACGACGACCCTGGCCCGCGAAGACCACCTGGAGGACGCCGGCAGGCTCGACCCGACCGACCGCGTGACGTGCCGGACGCACCGCCGCTGGCTGCACGACTGCGTGGCCTCGCCGGTCCACACGAACCCGGCGATCGGGTACCGCTGGTGCCGTCGCTGCGACCACCAGGCCCTGGTGGCGGTGGACGAGCTCGCCGGCGAGGTGACGATCCGGTGCGGGCTGTGCGGGGCCGTCCCGCGGAGCCGGGCCAACCAGGAGCTGATCGAGCTGTGCCGGCGGAGCCTGGCATTGGCCCGCTCGGGCCGCTTCCCGGAGGCGGCGGCCGCCTGAGCGCCCGGCTGGGTTGAGCGCCCGGCCGCGGTGACCGCCTGACGGCCGTGATGGCGTGGCCGGGGTGAACGCGTGGCTGCGCCGCGATCGCCCGGTTTCGGCAAGGCGGTGGCGATAGTGAGCGCTCGGCTGCTGCGATCGCTCGGCTGCGGTAAGGCCGCGGCCGCAATGCGCCCTCGGCCGCGATGACCGCCCAGCTACGGCAAGCCCGTGACCGCAGTAGACCACTCGAGCGCGGCAAGCCCGTGGCCGCAATGCGCGCTCGGCCGCGATGACCGCCCAGCTACGGCAAGCCCGTGGCCGCAGTGACCGCCCGGCTCGGCAAGGCCGTGACCGCAATCCGCGCTCGGCCGCCGTGACCGCCCGGCTGCCATGATGCGGGAGTGCCCGAACTCGGAACCACCGCGTTGGTGATCCTGTTGCCCGCCGCCGAGCCGGTGCTGGCCGCGGCCCGGCGGGTCGATCCCGCCTTGGTCCGTCCCGGCCTGCCCGCCCACGTCACGGCGCTGTACCCGTTCTTGCCGGACCCGTCGCCGAGCGAAGAGGTCCTTGAGGCAGTCCGCGCGCTGGCGGCGGGCTTTCCCCCGCTCGAGGTCCGGCTCACCGAGCTGGTGGTGGCACCGGGCTTCGTGTCCCTCGCCGCTCCGGCGCTTCAGGCGGTCGCCGACGCGGTGTGCGCTCGGTGGCCCGGGATCCTGCCGTACGGGGGCCGGTTCGGTCCTCGCCCGGTCGCCCATCTGACCGTCGCGATGGGTGGTTCGGACGAGGCTCTCGCGCGGGTGGCCGATGAAGTGCGGCCGCTGCTGCCGCTGACCGATCGCGCGGAGTCCCTGCAGTGGGTGGCGCTCACCGACCGCGGCTGGGAGCCGCGGCTGTCGGCACCGTTCGGCGGCGGAGGCGACCGCCCGCTGGGCTAGGGCCCGGTGACTTCGGGAGCCGCCGTTCGCTCCAGCTCCCGGTACGCGCGGGCGATCGCGCGCAACCGGGCCACGTCCGCGGCGAACGGCTCCGTCGCCGCGGTGGGCGGCTCCGTCCCGGACGGCTCGTCCGGCAGGTCGCGCACCAGTCTCGCCGCCGTCGTCGGTGGGACCGCCGGGGTCACCCCGGCCAGGACCAAGCCGTCGTTCGTCTCGCTCATCGCCGTCAGGAGGCGCTCGCGGCGGGACGGGCCCGCCGGGTCGATCCGGACGATCTCCGGGAACCGCCGCGTCAGGTGGTCGCGCAGGGGCCGCAGCAGGCGGAGCGTCTTGGCGTCGCGGCGCGAGGCCGCCCAGCCCGGGATCGCCGGGATCGTCAGGCCCAGCACGATCAGCAACACCGACACCGCCGGGAACCCGACGTCCAGGGTGCACGGCAACGTCGAGAACGGCCCCCGGCACAACGCCTTCACCGGGTGGTCGGCCTGCAGCGCGCCGATCGTCGCGACCACCTTCCCGGCCAGGTAGGCGACCGCGAACGCCGACGCCAGCAGCAACAACGCGAGGCCCGCCCGCAGCGCTCCCCCGCTCGCCCGGATCGTCACCGCGGCCACGAAGCCGATGTCGAGCACCGCGAAACCCAGGTACACCGTGTACGTGAAGACGTAGACCACCAGCGTCGGGTGCGTGCGGTACAGCTCGTCGAACACGCCGACGCCGCGCGGCAGGTCCGAGGTGCTGAAGAACGTCACCACCAGCACCGTCAGCGCCACGCCGAGCGCGACCAGCCGGGTGCGGCGGCCGCGGTCGCGGGTACCGCTGATCTCGGCCACCGTCAGGCCGATGCCGTATGCCGCGACCATCGTCGCCAGGTTCGACAGCAGCCGGCCGAGACTCGGGTGGATCTCGCTCTCGAACTGCTGGGCCCGGTTGGACAGGAAGCAGAACGCCGCGCCCAGCGCGATCAGCGAGACGGCCAGGCCGGCGCCCGCGCCGGTGCGGCGCGCGCGGACCGCTCGCCAGATTCCGGCCGACAGCGCGAAGAGCCCGACTCCGACGAAAAGTAGGTCGATCACGGAACGCGACTATCCCAGGAGTGCCGCCAGCCGCCTAGCCTGATCCGCCGCCCGGCCGGACGCGCCCGGCTGAACGGCGGCCGGCTCGCTCGTCGCCGCGCTCATCAGCAGGACGGCGATCAGCTCGGCCTCGTACTCGTCGGTCCCGGTGGTGACGCGCGTCAGCAGGTGCGACAACGCGCGCGGCGCCAGGTCCGGGGCGAGTTCGGCGGCTTCGGCCTCCGACATCAGGCACGTCCCGGTGTGCGCGCACAGCAGGTGGGCCAGCTCGTGGGCGATGATGTGGTCCTGGTGCAGCGCCGACGTGTGCTCGGTGTAGGCGATCAGGTCGTAGTCCGGGCGGGCCTGCCACGCACCGGACGGCTGCCCGGGCCGGTGGGCGACGGGAACGAGGTCGATCTCGCGCCCGCGCCACGCTTCGAGCCCGTCGACCCAGGCGTTCATCGACCACGGCCGCGGCATCGGGACGGCGGCGAGCACCGCCCGCACGCGCTCGCGTGCCCGCGCGCGGAGGGCCGGCAGGCCGCGCTCGTCGATGGGTCCTCCCCGGTCACCGGGCGCCAGCCGGGTGCACCGGGGCGCGAAGACGGACGAGGCCATCGTAACCGAGCCGGCCGCGGTCACTCCGGCTTCCGCCGCCGGCCGGTGCGACGCCGGGTTTCGTCGTAGCTGGTGAGCTGATCGAGCAGGGCCGTCACGGTTTCGCGGTCGCGCGGCGAGAGCCGCATGGCCCGTTGCGCGAGGTTCCGCGCCTCGCTGTCGCGCCACGCCACGACGTCTTCGACCTGCTGGTCGACCTGGCCGGCGACCCGGTCGTCGAAGAAGTAGGTCACCGGCACGCCGAAGAACTGGGCGAGCGCCTGGATGTGCGAGCGCTTCGGGTCCTTGCGCGCGCCGACGGCGAGCTGCTGGACGTGCGTCGCCGACATCGTGACGCCGGTCTGTTCGGCGACGCCGTGCGCGATCTCCCGGTAGGAGTACGGCTTCCGATCCGGCGGGTGCACGGTCGCGATCAGGTGCGCCAGCCGTTCGGCGAAACTGCGCTCTTCGCTCACCACACACCACCCGCAGCCATGAAACGTGACACCGGTCAGCCTAGCTGTCCTGAAAACTTGACACACCCTGTGTCGGAAAGACTACGATACGCCTGACCGGTGTTTCGGAAACTTGACACCGGCCCGGGGTGGCGCAGCGGCCCGCGGGTGACTCACGTGGCCGCTGGGGGTGGCCACGCGCCCCACCCTCACCGCCGCGCCGCCCCTCTCGCTTTCCCGCTGGGGTGGAGGGTTTCGGCTCGGACGGCGGTGGATCGAGCCCGCGCACCGGCAAGGCAGCTTCAGCGGATCAAGCGCACGCGCCGACACGCCGAGCCGGCGCCAGCGGACCCGCCCACGCGAGGGTCACCGCCGGCGCGGCGACACCACCCTCATCTCGCCAACAGCCGGCGCACCACCCCCGGCGGCGCTCCGGCGTGCTCGCGCACCGTCCGCGTCAAATGGGCCTGATCGGCGAACCCCAGCTCGACCGCCAGCACACCCAGCTCCCGCTCCCCCGCCTCCAGCCGCTCCAGAGCGCGGCTCACCCGCACCCGGTTGCGGTACCGGGTCAGCGAAACACCCAGCTCCCGCGGGAACGCCCGGCTCAACCGGTACGGCGACACCCCCAGCGCCTCCGCCAGCGGGAACAGCCCGGCCGCCGCCGGGTCGTCCGTCACGATCGCCTCGCGGGCGCGGCCTACCAGCGTGCGGTCGTTCGCGCCCGCCGCCCGCGCCGGCTGCGCGAGCGCGCCCCCCACCAGCACCAGCAGCTGTTCCGCCAGCGCGTAGTCCGGGTCGGCCGCCGAGGCGACCACCCGGCGGTGGGCGAGCTCGAGCGCGCCGTCGACGTACACCGTCGACGGCACCGCCCGGTCGCCCGTGAGGCGCCGCCACAACCGCGCGCCGAACTCCACCGACGTGCACACGTCTCCGCCCGCCGGGTGCGCGAAGCACTCCTCGTCGCCGGGTTCGACGATGTACGCCGCCGTCGGCTCCGCGTCCGCAATCACTCCGCGGACGCGCCGGCGGAACCGGCCGCGGCGGACGAGCACCATCCGGTGGCCGGCCGAGACCTCCGCCGCCGACCAGCCGGTGTGGTCGTCGGCGCAGCGGACCACGTTCACCGCATACCCGGGGCGGGCCACCACTTCCACTGCGTCACGCACGTCACGGACCGTACGCCGGGGGTACGACAGTTTCCGGCCCGCAAGGATCTTCAAGACCGCGGCCCGCGACGGCGGGCAGGCTGCCGCACGACGAAAGGAGCCATCCGTGCCCGCAGAACTCACCGCCGTCGTCCTCGACTGCGCCGACCCGGCCGCGCTCGCCGCCTTCTACGCCAAGGCGCTGGGCTGGGAAGTCACCTACGAGGACGCCGACACCGTCCAGCTGGGCGGCGGCCCGGCCGTCCTCGGCTTCCAGCGCGTCGCGGGCTACCGCGGCCCCGCCTGGCCCGGCGACGCCAAGCACGCCCACCTCGACTTCAAGGTCGGCGACCTCGCCGCCGCCACCGCCGGGTTCGTGGCACTGGGCGCCACCCAACCGGAGTTCCAGCCCGGTGGCGGCGACTGGACCGTCCTGCAGGACCCCGAAGGCCACCTCTTCTGCCTGGCCGAAGGCTGACACCGTCGTGGCCCCCGGTCCCGAGGGACCGAGGGACCGAGGGCCACGACGTCAGGTCCGGTACACCCCGAACTCGTACAGCGAGTAGCCGTACCCCGTGCCGCGCTGGGTCCCGTACACGCGCACATACCGCGCGGTCGCCGCGATCGCGAGGTCGTCGGCACCGCCGTCGCCCGACGTCGTCGCGAACACCGTGCGCCAGTTCGCCGCGTCGTCGCTCACCTGGATCTCGTAGGCCTTGCCGTACGCCGCTTCCCACACCAGCTGGACGTGGTCGAACGCCTGGCTGCGGCCCAGGTCCACCTGCAGCCACTGCGGGTCGCTCCACGCGCTCGCCCACCGCGTCGCGCCGTCGCCGTCGGTGGCGGCCTGCGGCGGGTAGGGCGCGCCGGCGCCGTCGGCCTGGTACGTCGAGGCCGTGGCCGGGGCGCCCCGCGCCAGGTTCGTGCCGGGCACCGGCGGGGCGACCACGCGCAGCGAACGCGTCTCGATGCCGACGTTGCCGTGGCCGTCCCGGGCGTAGAGGTAGAGCTTCCAGACGCCCGGCTGCTGCGGCGCGGTCACGGTGAAGGTCCCGTTCCCGGTGAACGCGGCCGGGATCAGCCCCGAGGCGTTGTTGATGTACTTGCTGTTGTAGCCCATCGTGTAGCCGATCGGGTCACCGTCCGGATCGGACACCGCGGCCGTCACGGTGAACGTGCCGCCGGCCGGGACGTCGGTGACGCGGCCGAGGGTCATCGACGCGATCACCGGCGGCGTGTTGCCGCCTGTCTGTCCACTGTAGAGCCTGCGGACGGCGTACCAGGAGAGCCGCTTCTCGCCGCCCGTGGTGATGTTGAACCAGACGCCGCCGAAGTCGCCTTCGGTGCCGTAGTGGAACAGCGTCGCCCCCAAGGCCACCCCGGGGTGGGCCAGCACGCAGTTCCACGCGCTGGTGTACCCGTCGCGCTTCTGCTGGTCGGTCGGCTCGGCGGGCACGCCGTTGACGTCGTTCGGCACCTCCCACTCGCCGGCCGGGCCGGTCTCGGTGATCAGGTACGGCTTCGTGTAGCCACCGGCGAGCCAGTCCTGCTTCACCTGGCAGACGTGGCCGTAGGCGTTGACCGAATAGAGGTCCAGGTTCGGCGCGTACGCCCGGTAGTACGGCCAAGCGCCGGTCCAGGCGTCGGTCGAGGTGACCGGGTGGTCCGCGTCGAGGGCGTGGATGGCCCGCGCGGCCTCGTCGACGAACCGGGTGTAGGCGATCCGCTGCTCCTCCAGCCGGGTGCCGGAGTAGCAGTTCTGCATGCCGAGGATCGACTCGTTGCCGACGTTCCACAGCAGTACACCCGGGTGCGTGCGGTAGTCGGTGACCCAGTTCCGGATCTCGCCGAGCACGGTGTTCCGATAGCTGGCGTCCGTCACGTAGTCGACGCAGCCGCCGCTGCCGGGGCCGCCGCCGGGCTGCAGCCAGAACCCGGCGACGACCTTGATCCCGTTCGCCGCGGCGGCGTCCAGCAGCGGCCGGGTCGTGCCGTCCGTGCCCCAGGTGCGGACGGTGTTGACGCCGATCGCGTGCAGTTCCGGCATCCGCGCGGCCGCTTCGCCGGGCGGCGGCCCCCAGGTGAGGCCCTTGACGGTCCACGGCGTCCCGTCGACCGTGAGCTGCCAGTTCCCCGGCGTGCCGGCCACCCGGGTGACGCCGGGCCCGGCGGCCGCCGCCGCGGGCGACGGACCGGCCAGGAAACCCAGCACGAGTACGGCGAGAACGGCACGGAGCAGCGACGGTCGGTCCACGGTGACTCCCGGACGGCTGGGGAACGGCGCTTTGGAGAGCGCTCTCCGACGCGACCGATGGTTCGGCACGCACCCGCGAGCTGTCAAGCACCGGGCGCGAACCCGACAATGACTGTCCGCTTCGCGAATCGGGTGCTTCTTGACAGTTCGCCGAACGGGCGCGCATGCTGCGGGAGAGCGCTCTCCCATCCTTGGCACCCCTCACCGTGGAGGACCCTTGGCACCGAAAGCCGCGCTCCTCGCCTGCACCGCCGCCACCGTGCTGGCCGGCGCGTTCCTGACCGCGGCCACCTGGTCGCCCGCCGGAGCCGACGACCTGGTGACCCATCACGAGTTCCAGGTCAACTGCGCCCCGAGCCACCACCAGCCGGACGACCCGATCGTCTACCCCGGGCTGCCCGGCGCGTCGCACGACCACACCTTCCTCGGCAACAAGACCACCAACGCGGCCAGCACCACGCAATCCCTGCAGGCCGCGGGCGTCGGCGCCACGACCTGCCTGGCGCCGGACGACCTGTCCGCCTACTGGTTCCCGACGGTCTACAACGGCAACCAGGTCGTGCTGCCGAACTTCGCGCAGGTCGTCTACTACAAGTCCGGCATCCTCGACTACACGAAGGTGGTCCCGTTCCCGCCCGGCCTGCGGTACGTCGCCGGCAGCGCCACGGCGACGCAGGACGAGTTCCAGCACGCGCCCGGCGCGGTCGAAGGCTGGGAGTGCGGGGACAGCTTCCACAACTGGGACGTCCCCGTCCGGTGCGTGGCCGGCAGCCAGCTCAACATCCGGTACCAGGCGCCGAGCTGCTGGGACGGCGTCCACCTGGATTCGGCCGACCACAAGAGCCACCTGGCCTACCCGGACCGGGCGACGCTGACGTGCCCGCCCGGGCACCCGGTGGCCGTGCCGATGCTCGAGTTCAAGATGGCCTTCCCGGTCAGCGGCGACATGTCCGGCGTGCACCTGGCCAGCGGGCGCGGGTACTCGTGGCACTACGACTTCTTCAACGCGTGGGATCCCGAGACGCTGGCGGCGCTGGTCCGGCACTGCATCAACGGCGGCCTGCAGTGCGACCCGCGCGGGTTCGACCTCTACAAGCCCGACCGCGGCAGCGTGCTCGGGCCGAACTACCGGCTGCCCGGCCGGCCGTGAGCAGGTGGGCCGTAGGGGCGGCGGTGGTGGCGCTGGTCGTGAGCGGGTGCGCCGCCACCGGTCCCGTCCCCACCGGCCCCGCGCCCGCGGCCGTCAACGCGACCGACGTGGCGTGGCTGCAGCTGGTCGTGCCGATGACGGAGAACGCGCTGGCGGCCGCCCGGCTGGCGCCGGATCACGCGGCGAGCCCGCTGGTCCGCTCGGCGGCCGCCGACTGCGCGGATCGCCACGACCGGTTGCTGGCCCGCCTGCGGGCCGCCCGTGACCGGGCCGGGCTGCCGGCGAGCGATGTCCACAGTGGACATCGGATGCCGGGGATGGTCACGGCGGCCGATCTGGTGGCGTTGCGCGGCGATCACGGCGTCGCGTTCGACCGGCGACTGGTCGCCCTGCTGCGGGCGCACGCCGCGCAGCTCGTCGTGCTGGCGCGTGGGGAACAGGCTTCCGGAGCGGACGCGGGAACCCGCGAGCTGGCCCGGGACGTCGGCGCCGAGGGAGCCCGCGAAGGCGAAGTGCTCGCGAAGACGGCCTGAAGGGGAGCCGGACCGCCGACGGTCCGGCTCCCCTTCACCGAGCCTCAGTACGAGACCGTCACCGGTGCCCGGCCCGGGCGGGCCGGCGCGGTCACCGTCAGCGTCTTCGTGGCCGCGTCCCACTTCCACGCCGTCGACGGTGCCCAGCCGGTGCCCACCTTCACCCGGTCGGGAGCCGACGCGACACCGAGGAACTTCACCGTCCACTCGCGGGGCGCCGCCTGGAACGAGCCCACCGGCGAGGCCACCGTCACCGTGTGCGCCCCGGAGCGCTCGGTGTAGGTGATCTTCGCCGACGACGAACGCGCCGACGACACCCCGTTGTCCTCATACAGCGAGAACGTCCCCGAGCCACCCGGCGCCACCGTCACCGTCGCGCGGTTCAGCGGGTTCTGGACGTCGTTGGTGACGTCCGCCGTGCGGGTCACCGTGATGCCGCCCGCGCGGAGGAACACCGGCATCGTGCCCAGGTCCGACGTGACCTGCTGGGTGGTCCCGCCCGTGTACGTCTTGCCGGTGAAGTAGTCCGTCCACTGGCCCGGCGGGAACCACACCGGCGTCGTCGCCGAAGCACCCGGGGACGTCACCGGCGCCACCAGCATGTCCGGCCCGTAGAAGTACTCGCTCTGGGCCGCCGCGTACGCGCCCGGCTCCTCCGGGTACTCCAGGTACGTCGGACGCACGACGGGAACGCCGGTCGTCGCGGCTTCCTGGGCCAGCGTGTAGGTGTAGGGAACCAGGTTTTCCCGCAGGTTCAGGAACTTCGTCGCCGACGACTTGGCCGCGTCGCCGTACTGCCAGGGCAGCCGGTCGCTGTGGTTGCTGTGCAGGCGGTCGATCGGCTGGAACGTGCCCAGCTGCACCCACCGCGCGTACAGGTCGTCCGGCAGCTTGAACGTCTGGTGCTGCTGGCCGCCGGAGGTGTAGGTCTCGCTGCCGCGCAGGCCGGTCGTGTCGTTGTGGCCGCCGATGTCGTGGCTGATCGCCGACATGCCCGTCGCCGCCGACTCCGCCGGCGTGATGCCGACCTCCATCCGCAGCGTCCCCCAGGTCGAGGACGTGTCGCCGGTGAAGTGGAGGGTGCTGCGCTTGTCCGCCCACGGTCCCGTCGCCAGCCCGGTCGGGCCGCCGTAGCCGCCGGCCTGCAGCGAGCCGTACGCCCGGGAGATGACGAACCCGCGACCGGTCGCCGGGGCCGCGAGGTCGGCGTACTGCTGGTTGATCCAGGCGTCCGGGGTGACGCCGGGCAGGCTCGAGCGTGAGGCGTCGCAGCACCAGTCGAGCCACCAGAAGTCGTTGCCCTGCCGCATCATCCCGGCGTGCAGGTCGAGGTAGGCCTTGAGCTGGTCCGGGTCGCCCCAGTCGAAGACGTAGCAGTCGGTGCCGCAGTTCGACTTGGCCAGCTTGCCCTTCGCCGTCGCCTGGGCGCGGGCGAACTGCGGGTCGGAACCCATGATGCTGGGGTGGATGTTGAGGTTGTTGTGCAGGCCCTGGGCCTTCGACCAGGCGAAGAAGCCGGCCGGGTCGGGGAACTTCGCGGTGTCGACCTGCCAGCCGTTCCACGTGTCCGGCGCCTTGAAGTCCGTGTCGGTCACCAGGACGTCCAGCGGGACGCCTTCGCTGCGGAACCGCGGCAGGATCGTGTCGCGGTAGTCGGCCGCGGTGCGGTCGATGTACTCGGAGTACCAGACGCCGTAGGCCCAGCGCGGCAGCAGCTGCGGCGGCCCGGTGAGGGTCGCGAGGTCGCGCAGCCCGGCCTTGTAGTCGTGGCCGAAGGTGAAGAGGTAGCCGTCCTGGTAGGGGTTTCCGCCGTGGGGCGGCCGCTGCGTCACCGCGCGGGTGCGCGTGTCGTACAGCGCGGAGGGGGTGTCGTCGAGCAGGTACCAGCCGTCGGAGTGCAGCAGGCCTTCGGTGGTCGACGGCCCGCCGTTGTCGCCGTTGACGCCGTCGAGACCGCGCCGGTAGCCACCGAGCGCGAGGTGCGGCGGCGGGGCGGTGCCCCCGGCCGGGGTGACGGCGACGGTGTCGATGTTGACGTGGCAGCTGGTGTCCTCGGGGCAGGCGAGGACGACGTCGTTCGTGCCCGCCTTGAGGTCGACCGGCACGGACGCGCTCTGCCACGCGTCCCAGCCGTCGGTGGCCGGCAGCGACAGCGTGCGGGTGACGCCGTTCGCGGTGACCGGCGCGGTTCTCGTCTCGTGGCGGCCGTCGCCGCCGGTGCCGTTGGCGTACCGGACGTGCAGCAGGTACGTGCCGTCGGCCGGGACGTCCGCGACGCGGTGGGTCAGCGTCGAGGCGCGGTTGAGCTCGGCGACGAACCCGCGCCCGGCGTACCCGGTGTGGTCGGTCGCGACGACGGCGGATCCGGAGCGCAGCCCGGCTTCGGCCTCGCAGCTCACCCCGGCCGGGCAGCCGGTGAACGCGCGCGCCGAGGCCGGCGGGAAGGGCGCTCCGGTGGTCAGGACGGCCAGGCCGTCGAGGTTGACGTTGCCGGAATCGCCCGCCGTCCGCTCGAGGCGGACGCTGTGGTGGCCGGCGCCGAGGGTGACCGGGACCGAGGCGAGCGCCCAGGCGTTCCAGTCGGCCGTCGCGGGCAGGGTGAGCTTCTGGGCCGCGCCGCCGTCGACCGAAACGCTCAGGGTGCGGGTGACGTGCTGGCCGTCCCCGCCTTGGCCGTTGGCGTAGCGCGCGGTCAGCGAGTACGTGCCCGCGGCGGGCGCGAGGACGTCCGCCGTCACCGAGTTGCCGGTGCTCTCGAAGCCGGCGAGGAAGCCTTCGCCGGTGTAGCCGGAGTGGTCGGTGGCCACGCCGAGGCCGTCGGTCGTGAGGTCCTCGGCCTCGCACCGGGCGCCGGTCGCGCAGGTCAGGTGGCGCCACGGGGCGGCGAGCACCGGGGTCGCGCCGGCGTTCGTGCGGACCTCGAGGTTGCCGCCGTCGAACGGGCCCGAGTTCAGGCGGTAGGTCAGCGTCGTCGCGCTCGTGCGGATGGTGAGGACGCCGCCGGACACCGTGCTCGTGTAGGGCGTCGGTGTGAAGGCCCCGCGGCCGACGGCGTTGAAGGTGGCCGCGTCGGTGAAGCGGCCGTCGCCGGCGTACTCGGTACGGATCAGGGTCGGGGACAGCACCTGGAAGCGGGCGTTCCCGGCGGTGACGGTCTGGCGCACGGGCCCGGCCACGGCGGGCGTCGCGACGGTCACCGCCGCGACGGCGCTCCCGGCGACGGCGAGCGCGCAGGCGCGCCGGATGGATCTGGCGGTTCTGGTCCGCACGGGGGAACTCCGTTCCGGTGAAGGGGACTCGGCGGCGTTACAACGTTGGAAAGCTGAGCACAGCGCCTCCGGCGATGTCCAGACCACCGGCGGGAACTTGTCCCGGACAGATCAGCGGCCGGTCACGCCGGGGTGCGCCCCTCCGGGACCGCCATCCCCCCGTCCCCAGGGTCCGGGCCACCAGCGGCGTGGTGGCCGAACCGGACCCGCTCGGCGAAGGTCAGGTGGTGGACGAGGCCGAGCAGCGTGCGACCAGGACCCGGCGCGTCAGGCCGAGTCGCGGACCACCAGTTCCGGGTCGAAGATCACCGACTCCGCGCGCAGGGCCGGATCGGCCACGCGCTCGAGCACCATGCGGGCCATCGCCGCGCCCATCGCCTCGACCGGCTGGCGGACGGTCGTCAGCCGGGGGCGGCAGCTGAGCGCGACCCGGCTGTCGTCGAAGCCGACCACGGCCACGTCCTCCGGGACGCGCTTGCCCGCTTCGCGCAACACCGTCAGGGCGCCGTACGCCATCAGGTCGTTGGCCACGAAGAGCCCGTCCAGCGCGGGGTCCTCGGCGAGCAGGCGCTCCATCGCCCGTTCGCCGCCCTGCTCGGTGAAATCGCCCTCGGCGACCGCCACGTACGCGTAGCCGCGGCGGGCCATCGCGTCGCGGAACCCGGCCAGCCGGTCCTGCCCCGCCGGGGTGCCCGCCGGGCCCGCGATCGTCGCGATGCGGTGACAGCCGCGCCGGACGAGCCGCTCCGCCGCGAGCCGGGCGCCGTCCTGGTGGGCGACGTCGACGTAGCAGACCGGCGCCGGTCGGCCCGGCCGGGCGAACAGCGCCGTGGGGACCCCCGCGCCGGTCAGCACGTGCGGCAGCGGGTCCTCCGCCGGGTGCAGCGAGATCAGCAGCACCCCGCTCACCTGCTCCTGGCGCAGCTTCGGGATCAGCTTCTCGCGCTCTTCGTCGCTGTCGACGAGCATCAGCAGCGGGTGCAGCCCGTGGGGCCGCAGGTGCGCGATGACGCCTTCGACGACCCGGCCGAAGAAGGGGTCACCGAACACACCGCCGGTGAAGGCCTCGACGTGCCGCTCCGGCTCCGACACGACGAGCGCGATCCCCCCGGTGCGCCGGGTGACCAGCGAGCGGGCCGCCCGGTTCGGCACGTACCCGGTGTCGGCGATGGCCCGTTCGACCGTCTCACGCAGCTTGGGATCGACGTTGCGCACGCTGTTCACCACGCGGGAGACCGTGGCGCGCGAGACGCCGGCGACCCGCGCGACGTCCTCCAGGGTGGGCGGCTGCGTCGTCACCCGTCTTTTGTAGCACGCTGTGAGAGCGCTCTCCCACCGTCGCGGGCGAAGGGCACGGACGGCGTTGTCCGTCGGCTCGCCGAGCCGGCCGGCTCAGCCGTGCAGGCGAGCCTCCGCCGCCGCCCAATCCGCGCTGCCTGACGGCTCATAACGCCGGATCTCCTGCGTCTGCCGGACCAACGCCCGCATCGCCGCCAGGTCCGGCAGGTCCTCCCCCAGCGCACGGGCCTGGACCAGCACGTTGCCCAGCGCCGCCGCCTCGACCGGGCCGGCCAGGACCGGGACCCCGCACGCGTCCGCCGTCGATTGGCACAGCAGCTCGTTGCGGGCACCGCCGCCCACCAGGTGGATCACGTCGACCGGACGACCGGAAACGCGGGCCGCCGCCTGGATCGCGCGGCGGTGGGCCAGCGCCAAGCTGTCCACGATGCAGCGGACCACCGCCGCCCGGCCGGACGGCGGGCGCTGGCCCGTGGCCCGGCACGCCGCGACCAGCCGGGCCGGCATGTCGCCCGGGGGCAGGAACGCCGGGGCGTCGATGTCCACCACCGCCGCCAGCGCGGGTGCCGAAGCGGCGGCGGCCAGGAGCGCCGGCAGGTCCTGCGGGCACGACCACGTGCGCAAGGTCTCCGACAGCACCCACAGGCCCATCACGTTGCGCAGGAACCGGATCGTGCCGTCGACGCCGCCCTCGTTGGTGAAGTTCGCCGCCAGTGCCTCGTCGCTCAGCTCCGGCGCCGGCAGCTCCAGCCCGGCCAGGGACCACGTGCCGGTCGAGATGTACGCGAAGTTCGCGCCGGGGCCGGCGGGCACGGCGACCACCGCCGACGCCGTGTCGTGGGAGCCGACCGCCACCACCGGCAGGCCGCCCAGCTCGGCCGCCGTGCCCACCACCGTGCCGGGGTCGCGCAGTGGCGGCAGCAGCCGAGGCGGGATCCCGACGCGCGAGGCCAGTGAAGTGGCCCAAGCCCGCGCGCGGACGTCGTACAGCTGCGTGGTCGAGGCGTTCGTCCGCTCGGCGCCGATCGTCCCGGTCAGCCAGTAGTTCAGCAGGTCGGGGATGAGCAGCATCGTCGAGGCCGCGTCGAGGCGGCCGCGCTCCGAGACCAGCTGGTAGAGGGTGTTGAACGGCAGCCGCTGCAGCCCCGTCACGTCGTAGAGCTCGCGGTCGGAAACCCGGGCCGAGACCGATTCCGGCACGCCGTCCGTGCGCGGGTCGCGGTAGCAGACCGGGTTGCCGAGCAGCGCGCCGCGCTCGTCCAGCAGCCCGTAGTCGACGGCCCAGGAGTCGATGCCGATGCCGTCGAGGCGTCCGGCTTCGCGGATCCCGGCCAGGGTCTCGCGGTACAGGCCCAGGATGTCCCAGTACAGCGACGGCCCGGCGCGGACTCCGCCGTTCGGGAAGCGCCGGACCTCCTCGGCGCTCAGCACGCCAGGCCCCACGCTGCCGGCCACCACCCGCCCGCTGGACGCGCCGAGGTCGACGGCCGCGACCCGCTTCACGGGCGCACCACCGTCAGCTGGAGGCCGAGCAGGTCCGCGACGGCCGTCAGCTCGGCGACGCGGTGGCCGGTGCCGAGCGCCCAGTGGTGCGCGATGCCGCTCGCGGACCAGGCGTCGGTCCACTCCCCCGGGTCGCAGCCGAAGTCGACGCGGGAGGTCGTGTTGCCGATCCGCAGCAGCGGCCCGGGCACCACCGTGCCTTCGGACGCGATGAGCGTGAACGTCCCGTCGCGGCCTTGCCCGAGCCCGCACAGCGTCACCGGCCCGTGCTGGACGTCGAACTCCACCGACACGCCCCAGCCGCGCTTGCCGTGGTAGACGCCCAGGCCGCGCAACAGCGGCTTGCGGGCGCTGATGCCCAGGTGCGCCGGCCCGTCGTGGCCCATCTCGACCACCCGATCGCGGAAGTTCAGCGCCTGCAGCTCGGTGAACGAGCCACCGGCGCCGAGCCGGTCCATGACCAGCATGGCCAGGGACGTCCGCAGCTCGTACTCGCCGACCGCCGGGATGCCGCGGGCGGTGAGCAGCGACGCGCCGAGGATGAACCCGGCGCCGACGCGTTCGTGGGTTTCGCCGTCCAGGCCGCGGTGGTAGTAGGCCAGCGAGTCGAGCGCGAAGTCCGCGACGAGCCGATCCAGCGCCACCGAAACCCGGGCGCCCCATGCGAAGTCTTCGTCCACAACGGACTCGTCTACAGTGAACACTTCCCGGGCCAGCGCGACGCGCGCGGCGGTCTCCTCGTCGGTGACCTCCTCGACGCGCACCCGCAGGTCGTCGACCTCCAGGATCTCGAGGTGCCCGCCGAGCTGGGCCGGCACCAGCGTCGGGTCGGTGGCGACGTCCAGCATGCCCGGGTAGAGGTGCCCGAGCAGGCCGTGGCGGCCGTGCCGCAGCGCCGCCCGGACGCCGGCCGCCTTGATCCAGCGGGAAATCCGCGTCCAGGCGCGCGGATCCTCCAGGTACCCGGACACCGAGCGGAATTCGACGCCGAGGCGCCGGAAGGCGTTGGCCATCTCCGGCAGCGGGCAGGCGCCGCAGTAGGCCAGCCAGGCGCCGGTATCGAAGGACTCGTGGTCCATCGCCTCGGTGGGCTGCAGGTTCAGCAGCAGCACCGGCGCGCCCGAACGCTGCGCGACCGGCGCCAGCATGCTCGACGTCAGGTACGTCGTGAGGAACCCGACGATCAGGTCGCACCCGGCCACCCGCAGCTTTTCGGCGGCGGCCGCGCCCTCGACGGCGTCGGAGACGAAGCCCGCGTCGACCACCTCGCAGTCCAGGGTGGACAGCCGCTCGGTGACGCGCCGGGCCGAAGCCCGCAGCTGGGGCAGCAGCGCCGGGAACTGCGGCCAGTACGCCCCGAGCCCGCCGGAAACGAGGCCGACGCGGGTGCGGCGCGGGGTGATGCGGTCGAGCGTCATGGGCTCTCCTAGCGCAGGAACGCGGCGGCCACCCCGGCGTCCACCGGCACGTGCAGCCCGGTGGTGTGGGTGAGGTCGCCGCCGGTGAGGGCGAACACCGCGGCGGCCACGTGTTCGGGCAGCACTTCGCGCTTGAGGATGGTCCGCTGGGCGTAGAACTCGCCGAGCTTCGACTCCTCGACGCCGTACACGGCGGCCCGCTGGGCGCCCCAGCCGCCGGCGAAGATGCCGGAGCCCTGGACGACGCCGTCGGGGTTCACGCCGTTCACGCGGATGCCGTGCGCGCCGAGTTCGGCGGCCAGGAGCCGGACCTGGTGGGCCTGGTCGGCCTTCGCGGCACCGTAGGCGACGTTGTTCGGGCCCGCGAACACCGAGTTCTTCGACGAAATGTAGACGATGTCGCCGCCGATGCCCTGGTCGATCATGGCCTTGGCCGCCGCGCGGGCGACCAGGAACGAGCCCTTGGCCATCACGTCGTGCTGCAGGTCCCAGTCGCGTTCGGTGGTCTCCAGCAACGGCTTCGAGATGGACAGCCCGGCGTTGTTCACCACCAGGTCGATGCCGCCGAAGGCGAGCACGGTGGCGTCGATGGCGGCCTGCACGGCGTCGGCATGGGTGACGTCGGCGAGGAACGAGACCGCCTTGTCCGCGTTCCCGATCCCGGCCGCCACCTCCGCGGCGGCCTCACCGTTCAGGTCGGCGATGGCCACGCAGGCACCCTCGGCGGCGAGCCGCTGGGCGATGGCCTTGCCGATGCCGGAGCCGGCCCCGGTGACCAGCGCGATCCGCCCGGCCAGCGGCTTCGGCTTCGGCATCCGCTGGAGCTTCGCCTCTTCCAGCGCCCAGTACTCGATCCGGAACTTCTCGCTTTCCGGGATGGGCGCGTAGGTGGACACCGCCTCGGCGCCGCGCATCACGTTGATCGCGTTGACGTAGAACTCGCCCGCCACCCGCGCGGTCTGCTTGTCCTTGCCGAAGGAGAACATCCCGACACCGGGGACGAGCACGATCGCCGGGTCGGCCCCGCGCATGGCGGGCGAATCGGCGTCGGCGTGCCGCTCGTAGTAGGCGCGGTAGGAGTCGCGGTACTCGGCGTGCAGCTCCTTCAGCCGCGCGACGACGTCCTCCAGCGGCGCGGTCGCGGGGAGGTCCACGACCAGGGGCCGGACCTTGGTGCGCAGGAAGTGGTCCGGGCACGACGTGCCCAACGCGGCGAGCGGCTGGAGCTTCTCCCTCGCGAGGAACTCGAGCACGACGTCGCTGTCGGTGTAGTGGCCGACGACCCGCTGGTCGGTCGAGGCGAGCCCGCGGATCACCGGTGCCAGCGCGGCCGCCCGCGCCCGCCGGTTGAGGACGGGCAGTGCTTCGAAGCCCGGGACGACCGGCCCGAACGGCTCCGGAGCACCCCGGGACGCAAGGAACTCCTCGGCGGTCCGGATGATCTCCAGGGAGTGGGCCTGGCACTCTTCCGAGGTCGCGCCCCACGCGGTGATGCCGTGCCCGCCGAGGATCACGCCGATGGCCTGCGGGTTCGCCGCCTTGACCGCGGCGATGTCCAGGCCCAGTTGGAACCCGGGCCGCCGCCAGTCCACCCACGCGACCCGGTCGCCGAAGCACTCCTTGGTCAGCGCCGGGCCGTCGGCCGCCGTGGCCAGCGCGATCCCGGAGTCCGGGTGCAGGTGGTCGACGTGCGGGGCCTCGACCAGGCCGTGCATCGCCGTGTCGATCGACGGCGCCGCCCCGCCGCGGCCGTGCAGGCAGTAGTCGAACGCGGCGACCATCTCGTCTTCGCGCTCGACACCCGGGTACACGTTCACCAGGGCACGCAGCCGGTCCAGCCGCAGGACCGCCAGCCCGGCCTCGGTCAGCGTGCCGAGGTCGCCGCCGGAGCCCTTGACCCACAGGACGTCGGTGGGCGAGCCGGTGACCGGGTCGGTCACCGCCCCCTTGGCGGAGGTGTTGCCGCCGGCGTAGTTCGTGTTGCGCGGGTCCGCCCCGAGCGCGTTGCTGCGCGCGATGAGCTGCTCCGGCACGGTCATCGTCATGCTCCCCATCCGGCCTGCGTGCCGCCGGCGCGCTCGGCCACGATCTTGTCCTGGTACCCGCTGCGGTGGTAGGCGGCGATCGGGTCCGGGTCGAGCCCGGCGTCGGTCCGCAGCTCGGCCAGCAGCGGCCGGACGTCGGTGTTGTAGGCGTCCATCAGCACGGCGTTGGCGCCGAGCACGTCACCCGACTGCTGCGCGGCGCGCAACGCCGGGCGGTCGACGAGCAGGGCCTTCGCCGTCGCTTCCTGGACGTTCATCACCGACCGGATGATCGCCGGGATCTTCGCCTCGATGTTGTGGCACTGGTCGAGCATGAACGCGATCCCGTACGCCGGGTCGAGGGCGTCGGCGCGGACGATCTCGTACATGATCCGGAACAGCTGGAAGGGGTCGGCCGCCCCGACCATCAGGTCGTCGTCGGCGTAGAACCGCGAGTTGAAGTCGAACGCGCCCAGCTTCCCGGCCCGCAGCAGGAACGCCACGATGAACTCGATGTTCGTCCCCGGCGCGTGGTGGCCGGTGTCGATGCAGACGGTCGCCCGCTCCCCCAGCTCGACGCAGTGGGCGTAGGACGTGCCCCAGTCCGGGACGTCGGTGGCGTAGAACGCCGGCTCGAACAGCTTGTACTCCAGCAGCATCCGCTGGTGCTCCCCGAGCCGCTCGTACGTCTCCCGCAAGGCCGCCGCCAGCCGGTCCTGGCGGTCGCGGATGTCGTCCTGGCCCGGGTAGTTGATGCCGTCGGAGAACCACAGCTTCAGGTCCCGCGAACCGGTCGCGTCCATGATGTCGACGGCTTCCAGGAGGTGGTCGGTCGCCTTGCGGCGGATGCCCGCGTCCGGGTTGGTCACCGAACCGAGCTTGTAGTCCTCGTCCTGGAAGACGTTGGTGTTGATCGCGCCGATCTCGACGCCCAGGTCCCGCGCGTACGCGGTCAGGGCGGCGTAGTCGTCGACCTTGTCCCACGGGATGTGCAGGGCCACGCTCGGCGCGACCCCGGTGAGCCGGTGGACCACCGCGGCGTCGGCGATCTTCTCCTCCGGCGTCCGCGGCACGCCCGGTTGCGGGAACACCTTGAACCGGGTGCCCGAGTTCGCGTACGCCCACGACGGCGTTTCGATGCGCTGGGCCCGCAAAGCCGCTTTGACCGCGGTCAGATCAGCCATGGCGATCACTGTCCTTCCCGGACGTCGAGGTGGAAGACCTCGTCTAGCAGCTGGAACCCGGCATCCGGCGGGCGGGAGCCGAGGCCGGTGAAGAACTCCGCCATTTCCGCCTGCCAGCGGGTGTTGACGTCGGTCGCCGCCATGGCGGCCCGCGCGGCCGCGAGGTCGTCCGCCTCGACGTACCCGATCAGCAGGCCGTCGTCGCGGAGGAACAGGGAATAGTTGCGCCAGCCGGTGTCGTGCAGGGCCTGCCGCATCTCCGGCCAGACGGCGCGGTGGCGCTCGGCGTACTCGGCCGTCCGCTCGGGCTTGACCTGGAGGCAGAAGCAGTACCGGGGCATCAGAAGTTGAACTTGTCGATGTTGTTCGCGTCGAACGTCGTCGGCGGGCCGAGGACGATTTCGCCGCTCTCGCCGATCGTGTACTCGCCGAGCTTGCCCGCCTTGAACTTCTCGCCCGGCTTGCCGGTGATCTGGCCGGACTTCAGCGCGACACCCGCGTAGGCGGCGAGGTAGCCGATGTCGGCCGGGTTCCACAGCGCGAACTGCTTGACCGTGCCGTCCTTGACGAAGGCGCGCATCTGGTTCGGCGTGCCGAGCCCGGTCACCGCGACCTTGCCCTTGTAGCTCGACGAGCTGACGTAGCGCGCGGCGGCCGCGATGCCGACCGTGGTCGGCGCGATGATCACCTTGAGGTTCGGGAACGACTGCAGCAGGCCCTGGGCCTCCTGGAACGACTTCTGGTCGTCGTCGTTGCCGTAGGCGACCTTGTCCAGCTTCAGGCTCGCGTACTCCGGCTTCGCCAGTTCCTTCTTGAACACCTCGATCCAGGCGTTCTGGTTGGTCGCGTTCGGCGTCGCCGACAGCACCGCGACCTCGCCCGAGCCGCCCGAGAGCTCCTTGGCCTGCTTGGCCAGCTGCTCGCCGATGCCCTGCGTGGTGGCCTGGTTGATGAAGACGTCGCGGCAGTCCTTCGCGGCGTCGGAGTCGAACGCGACGACCTTGATGCCGGCGCCGCGGGCCTGGTTGAGCGACGGGCAGACGGCGTTCGGGTCGTTCGCGGCGATGCCGATGACGTCCTGCTGCTGCTGGATCAGCGTGTTGATGTAGCTGACCTGCGACGACGCGCTGGCGTCGTTCGGCCCGACGAGCTTGTACTCGCCCTTCAGCTCGCCGAGGGCCTCCTTGCCGCCGGAAACCTCGATGTCGCTGTAGGGGTTGTTGAGCTGCTTGGGCAGGAACGCCATCTTGACGCCCTCCTTCGCCGCCGCGTTCGGGTTCGCCGCGGCGGTGGACTGCTGGCCGCCGGAGCCGGCGTTGTCGTTCTTGGTCGTACCGCTGCACGCGGCCAGGACCAGCACCAGCCCGGCCGACACTGCGCCGGTGAGGAACCGTCGGGACATCTTCGTCACCTTTCCGGAGTTACCGCTTGGCGGGGACGGCGCCGCGACGCCGCACGCACGATGTTGGGGAGCAGGACCGACACGATGAGGAGCACGCCGGTCACGATGTTGAGCGCCTCGTTGGAGACGTCCTGCAAGCGCAGGGCGTTCTGCAGGGTCGCCAGCAGGACCACCCCGGCGAGCACGCCGGGCAGCGTGCCCTTGCCGCCGAAGATGGACACACCGCCGAGCAGCACGGCGGCCACCACGGCCAGTTCGAGGCCGAACCCGTTGTCGGCGCGGGCGCTGGAGTACCGCAGCGTCCACAGCACCCCGGCGAGACCCGCGACGGCGCCGCTCACGACGTACAGCCAGAACTTGAGCCGTCCGGTGCGGATGCCGGCGAACCGGGCCGCCTGCTCGCCCGCGCCGGCGGCGAACACGCCACGGCCGATCGGGGTCGCGTGCAGCACGACGCCGAACACCAGGGCGACGACGACCAGCGGGATCAACACGTTCGGGATCGGGCCGTCGCCGATCGTCCCGGTGACCCAGCTCGTGTAGTCGCGCGGGAAGTCGGCGACCGCGCCGTCGCCCAGCACGACGAAGGCGAGCCCGCGGTAGAGGGCCAGGGTGCCGATCGTGACCGCCAGCGACGGCAGCTTCAGCACGGTGACGAAGAAGCCGTTCAGCGCGCCGAGGACCGCGCCGAGCACGATGCAGAGCGGGATGATCGTCTCGATCGTCATCCCGGCGTCCCACAGCGAGCCCAGCACCGCCGATGTCAGGCCGAGCGTGCTCGCCACCGAGAGGTCGATTTCGCCGGTGACGATGATGAACGTCATCGGCAGCGCGACCAGCGCGATGGGGAGCAGGTCGAGCAGCAGGAAGGTGAAGTTGCGGCTGGTGCCGAAGTTCTCGACGGCGCCGGAGGCGACGATGAGGACGATGACCGTCACCAGCACGACGGCGGCGTCCCAGCTGAGCAGCCTGCCGAGCCGGTTCCCCTGGTCAGACATGGGAATCCCTCTTCTTCAGTGCCTTGGCGACCCGCACGGCGACCAGCCGGTCGGCGCCGATGGCCAGCAGGATCAGCGCGCCGACGATCGCCTGCTGCCAGAACTGGTTGATGTCGAGCACGGCCAGTGCGCTGCCGATGACGGTCAGCAGCAGCGCGCCGAGGCCCGCGCCCCAGACCGAGCCGCTGCCGCCGAACACCGCCACCCCGCCGACGACGGCCGCGGCGACCACGTTGAGCTCGTAGCCGGTGCCGGCGGCCGCGTCCACGGTGCCGAACCGGGCGGCGAACAGGACCCCGGCCAGGCCGGCGAGCGCGCCGCTGACCAGGAACGCCGCGCTGGTGTTGCGGCCGACCCGGATGCCGGCCAGCTGGGCGGCCTGGGGGCTCGACCCCATCGCGTACAGCTCGCGGCCGGCGCGGTAGCTGCGCAGCACGATCCCCGCGGCCACCAGGACCAGCAGCGCGATGAGGACCAGCCACGGCACGCCGAGCAGCGACGCCGTGCCGAAGTCCAGGAAGGACGCGGGCAGCTTGTCGGCGTTGATCTGCCGACCGCCGGCCCAGAAGTAGCTGACGCCGCGGTAGGCGTAGAGCGTGCCGAGCGTGACGACCAGCGCGGGCACCTGGCCGAACCGCACCAGGGCGCCGTTGACCAGCCCGCACACCGCGCCGACGGCGAGCCCGGCCAGGATGGCGGCGATCACGGGCAGGCCCGGGTGGTCCTTCATCAGCGTGCCGACGGCGAACGCCGACAGGCCGAGCACCGAGCCGACCGACAGGTCGATGTTGCGGGTGATCATCACGATCGCCTGCCCGACGGCGAGCACGGCCAGGATCGCCGTCCCCAGCAGGATGTCGCGGATGCTCTGCCCGGACAGGAACCGCGAGTTCTGCGTCGCGGTGAACGCGACCAGGACGATCAGGGCTCCGGCGATGCCGGATTCCCGGGCCTTCAGCACGTTCGCGGCCCACGACCGTCGCGAGTGGACGATCGGGTCGCCGGTCACCCGGGCCTGTTCGGTCACGGTCATGCGGCGGCCCCCTGCCCCATCGCGGCGAACATCACCGAGTCTTCGGCCGCCTCGGCGCGCGGGAGCTCGGCCACGATCCGGCCTTCCCGCATGACCAGCACGCGGTCGGCCATGCCGAGCACCTCCGGCAGTTCCGAGGACACCATCACGATCGCGACGCCTTCGGCGGCCAGCGCCGACATCAGCCGGTGGACCTCGGCCTTCGTGCCGACGTCGATGCCGCGCGTCGGCTCGTCGACGATCAGCACCTTCGGCGCCATCGCCAGCCACTTGGCCAGCACGACCTTCTGCTGGTTGCCGCCCGACAGCGTGCCGACCGGATCGCCGAGGCGGCGGTACTTGGTGCGCAGGCGCTCGGTCCAGTGCCGCGCCTCCCGGCGTTCGCTCGCGCCGGTGAGGAAGCCGGCCTTCGACAGCGCGCGCGAGCGCGGGAGCGTCACGTTCCGCTCGATCGAGAGGTCCATGATCAGGCCTTGCTGGCGCCGGTCCTCGGGGACCAGGGCCATCCCGGCGGCCATCGCGGCCCGCGACGAGTGCGGCTTGAGCTTCTTCCCGCTCACCTTCACGACTCCCGCGTCCCGTTCGTCGACGCCGAAGACCGCCTGGACGACCTCCGAGCGGCCGGAGCCGACGAGCCCGGCGAACGCGACGATTTCCCCGGCGCGCACGGAGAAGGAGATGTCGCGGAACACCCCCTCGCGGGCCAGGCCCTCGACCTCCAGCACGACCGCGCCGGGCTCGACGTCCTGCTTGGGGAACAGCGCGTCCAGGTCGCGGCCGACCATGCGCTTCACCATCTCGTCGACGGTGACGTCCGCCAGAGCGTCGGTGGAGACGTGCCTGCCGTCGCGCATGATGGTGACGCGCTGGCAGAGCTCGGTGATCTCCTCGAAGCGGTGGGAGATGAACATGATCGCCGCGCCTTCCTGGCGCAGCGTCCGGGCGACGGTGAACAGCCGCTCGACCTCGATCCGGGTCAGTGCGGCGGTCGGCTCGTCCATCACCAGCACGCGGGCGTCGGCGCTGAGCGCCTTGGCGATTTCGACGATCTGCTGGTCGGCGATCGACAGTCCCCTGGCGGGCCGGGCGGGGTCGATCCGGACGCCGAGGCGGGCGAAGAGCCGCTCGGCCTCGGCGCGGATCGCCGCCCGGTCGATCCGGCCGAGGCTCTTGCGCGGGTGGCGGCCCATCACGATGTTCTCGGCGACACTGAGGTCGGGGAACAGCGTGGGCTCCTGGTAGATGACCGCGATGCCGGCCGCCTTCGCGTCGGCGGGCGAGCCGAACTCGACCGGCTCGCCGTCCAGCAGCAGCGTGCCGTCGTCGGGCTTGTGCACGCCGGCCAGCATCTTGACGATGGTGGACTTGCCGGCACCGTTCTCCCCGACCAGCGCGTGGGCCTCTCCGGCGTACAGCCCGAAACCCACGCCGGCGACGGCCGCGACCGCGCCGAACGACTTCGTCACGCCGCGCACCTCCAGCAGAGGGGCCCGGCCCGGGTCTGGGCGCGTCATCGCGACCTCCGGATTGAAAGGTTTCACAAATCTGGTGCGGTGAAGCTACTATGCGGCGGAACGAGAAGTCAATGCATCGGCGCAGGCGTGGCCAAACGGCAGCTTCCCCAGGTCATGCGCGTGATGTTACGTTTCAACGGCAGCGTCGAAGAGGCGGTCGGATGGTGATCAGGGAGCCGCGCGCGGCGGGCATGAAGGAGGTCGCGGCGGCGGCCGGCGTCTCCCTCGGCACGGTGTCCAACGTGCTCAACCGGCCCGACCGGGTCAGCCCCGCGACCCGCGCGCGCGTCGAAGCCGCGATGGCCGACCTCCGGTTCGTGCGCAACGAATCCGCGCGGCAGCTGCGAGCCGGGCGCAGCCGGGTGCTGGCCTACGTCATGCTCGACGGCAGCAACCCGTTCTTCACCGACGTCGCGGCCGGCATGGAGGACGCCGCGGACGCCGCCGGTGACCTTTCCCTGTTCCTCTGCAACAGCGCGCACCAGCCGTCGCGGGAAGCGGCCTACCTCGGCCGGCTCGAACAGCAGCGCGTCCAGGGGATCCTGATCACGCCGGTCGACCCGGACGCGCCGGTGCTGGGCGAGATCGCCCGCCGCGGCACGCCGGTGGTCGTCGTCGACCGCACGCCCGAGGGCACCACGCACTGCTCGGTCGCGGTCGACGACGTCCACGGCGGCGAGATCGCCGTGCGGCACCTGGTCGAGCAGGGCCACGAGCGGATCGCCTTCGTCGGCAACCACACGAGCGTCGGCCAGGTCCGCGACCGGCGGCTCGGCGCGTTGCGGGCCCTGGAGGCCGCCGGGCTCGGCCCGGAGGCGTTGGTCGACCTGACGACGACGGCGCTGACGGTGGCCGACGGCCGCGGCGCCGGCGAGCGGCTGGCGGGACTGCCGGCGCCGGTCCGCCCGACCGCCGCGTTCTGCGCCAACGACCTGGTCGCCCTGGGCCTGCTCCAGACGTGCGCGAACCTCCGCATGAGCGTCCCGGACGACCTGGCGATCGTGGGCTACGACGACATCGAGTTCGCCGCGGCGGCCGCGGTGCCCTTGACCTCGGTCCGCCAGCCCCGGCGGCGCCTGGGCCGCACGGCGGTGGAGCTGCTGCTGGCGGAAGCCACCGAACCCGGCCACGAACACCGGAAAGTCGTATTCACCCCGGAGCTGGTCGTCCGGGCCTCGACCCTGCGCTGAGCAACCCGCCGGCGGCCGGACTTTTCGCACCTGCGGTACCCGCCTTTCGCCGCGGACCTGTCCGTGTCGACGGTCGGCGGCCGGAGCTCACGCGTGCCTGAACGGACGACACGCGTGCCTGGGCGGACGACGCTGGCTCAGTCTTCGGTGAGCACCGCCGCGAGGACGGCCGCTTGGCTGATCGAGGGCGAGCCGCTCGCCGTCAGCAGCGTCAGCGGGCCCTGTGCGGCCCACCTCCGCAGCCGGTCCAGGGCCGCCGCTCGGTCGGGCTCGCGCAGCTCCGCGCGGTAGCGCTCGGCGAACTTCGCGAAGCGCTCCGGGTCGTGGCCGTACCAGGTGCGCAGCTCGTCGGACGGCGCCAGGCCGCGGTACCAGCCGTCGAGGACCACCGCCGTGCGGGCGGTCCCGCGCGGCCACAGGCGTTCGACGAGCACGCGGGTGCCGTCGGCGGGCCCGGCCGGGTCGGCCAGGCGCGCCACCCGGACGACCGTCGGCTGCATGCGCGCATTCTGCGTCCCACGCAGGCGCGCCGCCACCGGAGCGCGGCGGCAGCCCGCGGCGGCAGCTGCCCGAGGCAGCGAAAAGGGCCACCACGGCGACCGTGGAGGGGCCGCCGTGGTGGTCCTACCCCCAGCTCGTGCCGCGTACGGGACGACGACAGCCGAAACCGCCGGTTCCCCGGCGGCCGAGCCGGCCGCGGACATCGTCGGGAACGTGTCCCGCGGCCCCGCCAGGATGGCGGACCGGGCCTGCACCAGGCTTGCAGTACGCTTGCACGCCACGATCGGGTGAAGGCGAGCGGAGGGTGACCGGGTGGAGTTCCGCGTCCTCGGCGCCGTCGAGGCGACCGCGGACGGTGCCCCGGTCGAGCTGGGCTCGCGCAAACAGCGCCTGGTCCTCGCTGTCCTGCTCCTCGAGACCCCGCTCCCGGTCGCCCTGGACACCCTCGTGGACGTCCTCTGGCCCGACGACCCGCCGCCCAGCGCGCGCAACACCGTCCAGGCGCTGGTCTCGCGGCTGCGCGCGGTCTTCCGCACCACCGGCGGCCCCGAACTCGCCACCGAGGGCCACGGGTACGTCCTGCGCGCCGACCCGGACACCGTCGACGCCCACCGCTTCACCGCCCTCACCCGCCGGGCCCGCGCGGCCGACGATGAGACCACCATCGCTCTGCTCGACGAAGCCCTCTCGCTCTGGCGGGGCGACGCGCTGGCCGGTGCGGCGTCCGCCGACGTCGCCGGGCGGCTGCTCGCCGGGCTGACCGAAGCCCGCTGGAGCGCACTGGAGGACCGCATCGACGCGCAGCTGCGGCTCGGGCGGGGCCGGGACGTGCTCGCCGAGCTGACCACGCTGGTCGCCGCGCACCCGTTGCGGCAGCGGTTCGTCGGCCAGCTCATGCTCGCCCTGCACCGCGAGGGCCGCACGGACGCCGCCCTCGCCGCCTTCCGCGGGCTGCGCGCCCGGCTCGTCGAGCAGCTCGGGCTCGACCCGGCACCCGAGCTGGTCCGCCTCGAAGCCGCGATCCTGGCCGGCGATCCGGCGCTGGACCCCGCGCCGGAGCCGCCGCCCGAGCCGGTGCGCCCGGCCCAGCTGCCCCACGACGTCCGCGGTTTCACCGGCCGCGCCGCCGAGCTGGCCCGGCTCGACGAACCGGCGGGGCCCGGTCCCGGGGCGGACATCCGCGTCGTCACCGGCACCGCGGGCGTCGGCAAGACCGCGCTCGCCGTCCGCTGGGCGCACCGCGTCCGCGACCGGTTCCCCGACGGCCAGCTCTACCTCGACCTGCGCGGGTTCGACCCGGAGCACGAGCCGCTCACCCCGGCGGGCGCGGCCGCGCAACTGCTGCGGGCGCTGGGCACCGACCCGCGGGCGATCCCGCCGGACGCGGACGGCCGCACCGCGCTGTGGCGCTCGCTGCTGGCCGACCGGCAGGTGCTCGTGCTGCTCGACAACGCCCGCGACAGCGCCCAGGTGACACCGCTGCTGCCGCCGTCGGGCACGGTGGTCGTCACCAGCCGCCAGCGGCTCGGCGACCTCATCGCCCGCACCGGCGCGCGGGCCGTGCCCCTGTCCGTGCTGCCTGCCGACGACTCGCGGCAGCTGCTGGAAACCGTGCTCGGGCCGCCCGCGGTCGCCGCCGAGCCGGCCGCGGCGGCGGAGCTGGCCCGGCTGTGCGGGCACCTGCCCCTCGCCCTGCGGCTGGCCGCGGCGAACCTCGGCGCCGGCGACGTGTCCGGCATCGCGGAGCTGGCCCGCGAACTCGCCGACGGCGATCCTCTCGCCGGGTTGAGCGTCGACGGTGCCGAAGAAAGCGCCGTCACCACCGCGTTTTCCGTGTCGTACCGGGCGCTGCCCGCCGAGCACCGCCTGCTGTTCCGCCGGCTCGCGCTGGTGCCGGGCCAGACGTTCACCGCGCCGGTGGCCGCGCGGCTCGCGGCGGTCGCCGACGGCCCGGCGGGCCGGCAGCTCAAGGCCCTCGCCGCGGCCAACCTGGTCGAACGGCACCTGCCCGGCCGCTACCGCTTCCACGACCTGCTGCGCAGCTACGCGGGCGGGCGGCTCGCGGCCGACGACACCGCCGGCGACGCGGACGCGGCCCGGCGGCGGCTGTTCGACCACTACCTCGCGACGGCCGACGCGGCGGGCCGCCTGCTGATCCCCCACTTCCTCCGGCTCCCCCGGCCCGAACCGGAGCAGCCGTTCGAGGGCACCGAGGACGCGCTGGCCTGGCTGGACACCGAGTGGCCCAACCTCGCCGCCGCCGTCGAGCACGCGGCCGCGCACGGCCCGGGCGAGTACGCCTGGCACCTGGCCGACGCGCTCCGGGCGTTCTTCCACCACCGCGGCCACCACACCGAGTGGATCGACACCGCGACCACGGCGCTGACCGCCGCCCAGGTCGCCGGGGATCACCGGGCCCAGGCGGCGATGCGGCTGTCGATCGCGCTCGCCGGGGTCAACAGCGGCCGCTACGCCGAAGCGCGGGAACACCTGACGACGGTCCTGGACGAGGGGCTGGCGGCGGAGTGGCCGCCCGGCCGGGCGGCGGCGCTCAACAACCTCAGCGCCGTGCTCCAGCGCCTCGGCGACGCGCGCGAAGCGATCGCGTGCGGCTTGGAAGCGCTGCGGCTGTGCGAAGAAGCCGCCATGCCGGGCATCACGATGGCGCTGGCGAACCTCGGTTTCGCGTGCGGTCAGGTCGGCGACTTCGACGCCGCCCTCGGCCACTTCGCCCGCGCGCTGGAGATCGCCGAACGCGACGGCGCGCGGTTCAGCGTGGCCGTGCTGCTGGTCGATCTCGGGCACGTCCACCGCGATCTCGGGAACGCCGTCGCGGCGGAGTTCTACGAGCGGGCCCTGACCGCCAACCGCGAACTCGGCTACCAGTACGGCGAAGCGGCCGCGCTGTCCGGCCGCGCGGTGCTGGAGGCCCGGGCGGGCGACGGCACCCGGGCCCTGGCCGACGCGGCGGAGGCGGTGGAGCTGACCCGCCGCATCGGCGACCGCGGCACCGAAGCGTCGGCGTTGACCTCGCTCGGGGAGACCTGCCTCCGGCTGGACCGCCCCGCGGACGCGGTCACGCACCTGAGCGCCGCATGGGACATCGCCCGCGAAACGAGCTTCACGTGGTGTGAAGCCGCGGCGCTGACCGGTCTCGCCGAAGCGGCGCTCGCCTTGGGTGACGCCGACCTGGCCCGCACCCACGGCGAAGCGGCGGCCAAGCTCGCCGCCCAGGCCGGCTACCGGCCCTTGGAGACGCGAGCCGCCCGCGTCCTCGAGCCGTCGTGAGTGGCAAGGCGGGTCAGCACCGGCCTACCACTCAGCAGGTGGCCGGGGGCGTGCACTTGGCGCGGCCCAGGATGGTGCCGAAGTTGTCCTGGTAGGCGGCGCTGATCGCGGCGTTCTCCACCTTGATGAGGATTTCGTCATTGTCGCGCAGGGCCGCGCCGGAGATGTTGTGCGAACCGGTGAAGACCAGCGAGCGGCCGGCTTTCTCGCTGTAGTTGCCCGTGTAGAGCATGTACTTCGAGTGCACGGTGATCTCGCGGTCGTTCGCCGTCGTGTGGAACTTCTTGAGCGTCACGTTCGCCTTGCCCTTGAGGGCGCTCAGCGCGGCGGTGCCCATGTCGTCGTAGACGATCCGGACCTTGCAGCCCAGCTTGCCGATGCGGACCAGCTCGTCGACGACCGGGGTGCGCGAGTCGGCGATGTTGGCCTGGACGACGTTGAGCGAGCAGCCGGTTTCGTACTTGGTGATGTACTTCAGCAGCTGCGCCCACGTGTCGGTGGCGAACTCCTCGGAATCGCCGCCCCGGGAGTCGGCGCGCGGCGAAAGGTAGCTGGTGACCATGGTGGTCAGGGTCTTGTGGTAGCCGGCGTCGGCGAAGTAGTCGTTGTTCTTCTTCTGCGCCAGCATCTTCTGCATGTGCCCGAGGTAGAAGGCGTACAGGTCGGGGTCGCCGTGGGTGAGCAGGGCGTTGTTGAACATGTTGCCCTGCACGGTGGTCAGGTTGTACGAGCCGATGACGACGACGTCCTTCTTGCCCTCGGTCTCGGAGAACATCCAGAGCTTGTCGTGGTTGATCGAGTGCGGGCTGCCGTCGTGGGCGATGCACCCGGTGTTGTCGCCGCCGGTGCCGCAGAAGACCAGCTGGGTGAGGCCGGCGGACTTGAGGATCAGCATCGCGGTGTTGGCCGGGTCGTCGTCCGCGGCGCCGTCGAGGGCGATCCGCACCTTGACGCCGCGGGCCTGCGCGGCCTTGACCGCCTCGGCGAGGGCCGGGCGCGTCCAGCTGAAGAGGGAGATGTGGATCTCCGCCCCGGCCGGGGTGCCGTCGGTCAGCCGGACCAGCCGCGTTTCGATCGAGTGGTCGCGGTCGCCGTTCTCGGGCGGGGTGTTGAAGATCGCTTCCATGCCGGTGGCGTCCGCGGCCGGCGCCGCGTGCGCGGTCCCGCTGCCGGCCAGCGCGAGCAGCGCGCCGACGGCCACGGTGAGCGCCTTGAACTTCGGGGCCATTGTCTTCCTCCTGTCGGAAGGACCCAAGCTCGCGATGCGGTGTACAAGATCCGTACACCCGGACGTTGCCGCGCATACACGACGAAAGCGGCACGGGGGCGGGCGGAACCCGACTCTTGGCGGGTTCCGCCCATCCGGGCCGAAGAGGACGCTTCTCCTGGCTCCCACGGGCGGAGCCGGGAAAGGACGACCTCCATGAGATCGAGGGTGCTTCCTGCCGTGCTCGGCGTGGCCATCGGCCTGCTGGGCACCGTCGCCGTCGCCGCACCCGCCCAGGCGGCCGCGGTCTGCGGTGACCAGGTCATCGGCAACGGCGGGTTCGAAAGCGGCACCACGCCGTGGACCCAGACCAGCGGCGTCATCTCCGCCGCCACCACGGCGGAACCCGCGCACGGCGGGACGATGATCGCCTGGCTGGACGGCACCGGCGGCACGCACACCGACACCCTGTCCCAGTCGCTGACGCTCCCCGCCGGCTGCGCGTCGGCGACGCTCTCGTGGTGGTCGCACATCGACACCAAGGAGACGACGACCAGCACCAAGTACGACATGCTGGTGGTCCAGGCGGGCTCCGACACGCTCGCGAGCTATTCCAACCTGGACAAGAACACCGGCTACGTCCAGCGCACCGTGGACGTCTCCCGCTACCTCGGCCAGACGGTGACGCTGAAGATCACCGGGACCGAGGATTCCAGCCTGGCCACCAACTTCGTCCTCGACGACTTCGCGCTGAGCACGACCGGGACGAGCAACCCGCAGTCGCCGGTCGTCACCTCGCCGGGGGCCCAGACCGGCGCCGTCGGCCAGGCCGCGTCGCTGCAGATCCAGGCGAGCGACCCGCAGGGCGACGCGCTCTCCTACAGCGCCACCGGCCTCCCCGCCGGCCTGACGATCGGCGCGGCCACGGGCAAGATCACCGGCACGCCGGCGACCGCGGGCACGTCCTCGGTGACCGTGACGGCGAAGGACCCGGCAGGCAACAGCGGCAGCGCCACCTTCACGTGGACGATTTCGGCCGCCCCCGCCGACTCGGCGCGCACCCCGGTCAACCCCGCCTACACGGTGAACCTGACGTCGAACACCGCGGGCGACACCTGGACCGGGCACCAGAGCGTGAGCTTCACCAACGGCTCGGCCACCGCGCTGCCCGAGGTGTACCTGCGGCTCTGGGACAACTACCACGGCGCCTGCCCGACGACGCCGATCACGGTCACGAACGTCACCGGCGGCACACCGTCCGCGCTCAGCGTCGACTGCACGGCCATGAAGGTCACGCTGCCCGCGCCGCTGGCCCAGGGCCAGTCGGCGACCATCGGGTTCGACCTGAAGATCGTCGTGCCCAGCGGTGCCGACCGGTTCGGCCACGACGGCGCGTACAACATGATCGGCAACGCGCTGCCGGTGCTCGCGGTCCGCGACGGCGCGGGCTGGCACCTCGACCCGTACACCAACAACGGCGAGTCGTTCTACACGGTGATCAGCGACTTCGACGTCACGCTCGTGCACCCGGCGTCGCTGCTGACGCCGGCCACCGGCACGTCGGCCGAGACGACCAGCGGCAGCACGACCACCACGCACGCCGTGGCTTCGAAGGTGCGCGACTTCGCCTGGGCCGCCGGGCCGTTCGCGAAGATCGCGACGACGTCCGGCAAGGGCGTGCGCGTCAACGTCTACTCGGTCAGCGGGATCTCCACCAGCAGCGCGAACTCGATGCTGTCGCTGGCCGCCGACTCCGTCGACGTCCACTCCGGCCGCTTCGGCGACTACCCGTACGGTGAGCTGGACGTGGTGCTGGACAACAACTTCTGGTTCGGCGGCATGGAGTACCCCGGCTTCGTGCTCGACCTGGTGTCGAACGTGGCGCTGCCGCACGAGATCGCCCACCAGTGGTTCTACGGGATCGTCGGCGACGACGAGTACAACTCCCCGTGGCTGGACGAGAGCTTCACCGACTACGCCACCGACCTCTACCGCGGCGTCACCGGCAGCGGCTGCGGCATCACGTGGCAGTCGAGCGCGGAGAAGCTGACCAACTCGATGGCCTACTGGGACGCGCATTCGTCCCGGTACTCCACGGTGGTCTACAACTACGGCAAGTGCACCCTGCACGACCTGCGGCGGCTGATCGGCGACACGGCGATGGCGAACCTGCTCAGGTCGTACGCCCAGTCGCACTGGTACGGCGTGTCGACCACGGCGGAGTTCAAGGCCGCGGCGCAGGCGGCGGCCGGGTCGACCGACCTGACGTCGTTCTGGGCGGCGCACCGCGTGGAGGGATAAACCGGTTGGTGTTCCCCGTCCGCGTCCGCCACTGTGGGGACGTGGACGGGGAACGGCTCTTCTGTGACACGGCCTTGGCCGAGCGCATCGAACGCGCGGAGGCGCGGTTCGTCGCGGCCTGCAGCGACGCGACACGGGCCCGGACGGGTGGTGCCGGGTTCAGGCGCCCGCTCGCCGGTGGCGTCGCGACCTTCGCCGAGGCGGGCTCGCCCTTCACCAAGATCGCCGGCCTGGGTTTCGCGGGCTTGCCCGAAGGCCTCGACGAGGTCGAAGCGGCCTTCGCCGAGCTGGGCGCGCCGGTGCAGGTCGAGCTTTCCCAGCTCGCCGACTCGGCGGTGGGGGCGTTCCTGACCGCGCGCGGCTACCGGCTCGAGTCGTACGAGAACGTGCTCGGGCGGCGGGTGGGTGCCGGCGAGTTCCCCGGGAACGTCCGGCTCTGCCGCGACGACGAACTGGAGGCCTGGCTGTCCGCGATGGCCGACGCGTCCGCGGTCGCCGACGACCAGGGGCTGCCCTCGAACGAGCACTTCCCCCGTGAGCTCCTGCGGAACGCACTGCGCGACATGGCCGGGGTCCGGCGGTACGTCGCGGAGCGGGACGGCGAGTTCGCCGGCGGTGCGTGCTTCCGCGTGACCGAGGGGATCGCGCAGTTCGGCGGCGCCGCGACCGTGCCCGCCCACCGCCGCCGCGGCGTCCAGACGGCCCTGCTGCGGGCCCGGCTCGCGGCGGCCGCCGAGGCCGGGTGCGACCTGGCCGTCGTCACCACGCAGCCCGGGTCGAAGTCGCACCAGAACGCGCAGCGCCAGGGGTTCGACCTGCTCTACGCGCGGGCGATCCTGGTGAAGGGCACCTCCGACACCAGCTCCTCCGGGGCCGACAGCCGCCAGGCCTCGTAGAGGAGCTCGGCGAGCTCGTCGGCGTCGATGCCGTCGAGGTGGACGACCACCCAGCCGAAGCCGCCGGCGGTGAACTGCACCTCGAACACGTCCGGTCGTTCCGAGACCAGCGCCAGCTGCTCGGAGACGGTCTGCTTGAGGCCGACGGTCCGGGTCCGCGGCCAGAAGTAGCCGAACCGCTTGCCGCGCACGCTGAACGACGAGTAGTCGCGCGCTTCCGAACGCTGGACCTCCGCCAGCGTTCCGAGCAGCTGTTCGAGTTCCCGGACCCGCACCGTCACCGTCGCTCCCCCTTGTTCAGGCGACCACCGTAGCGCGCCGGTACCGTGCGGGACATGACGCAGTCCGGAGACGGCGACGAGGTGGTGGTCAAGCGGGGCCACGCTCCCGGCGCGACGGCGGCCGAGGCGGCGGGCCTGCGCTGGCTGGCCGCGGCGGGCACGGTGCCGATCCCGGCCGTGCGCAGTGCCGACGAGGACCGGCTGGTCATCGACCGCGTCCCGGCCGGGCGCCCCTCGGCCCCGGCGGCGGAACGCTTCGGCCGCGGCCTGGCCGGGCTGCACGCCGCGGGCGCCCCGGCGTTCGGCGCGCCACCACCGGGCGGACCGGCGGAGGCGTGGATCGGCCGGGCGCCGATGGCCAACGTCCCGGCCGGCGGCTGGGCGTCCTGGTACGCGTCGGACCGCGTGCTGCCCTACGTCCGGCTGGCCGTGGACGCGGGGACGTTCGGCCCGGCCGAAGCGGCGGTGTTCGAGCGGGCCTGCGCGCGGATCCCGTCGTCGGCCGAGCCGCCCGCGCGGCTGCACGGCGACCTCTGGAACGGCAACGTCCTGTGGGACGGCCGCGAGGTGTGGCTGATCGACCCGGCCGCCCACGGCGGGCACCGCGAGACGGACCTGGCCATGCTGCACCTGTTCGGCTGCCCGCACCTGGACCGCATCCTCGGCGCGTACCACGAGGTCAGTCCCCTGGCCGACGGCCGGCGCGACCGGATCGGGCTGCACCAGCTGTTCCCGCTCCTGGTCCACACGGTCCTCTTCGGACAGTCCTATGCGGAGCGGGCGCTGGCCGCGGCCCGCTCGTTCTAGCAGCGGTCGAGCATGGTTTCCAGCGCCTTCTTCTCCGGGACGGTGATCGTCAGGCCGTAGTTGCGCTTGACGACGATCCAGTCGGTGGCGTAGGCGCACCAGTAGGACACCAGCGGCGGCTTCCAGGCGTCGGGAGCCTTGTCGCTCTTCTGCACGTTGAGGTTGTCGGTGACCGCTTTCAGCTGCGGGCGGACGAGGTCGTTGGCGAACTGCTCGCGCCGTTCCCGCGTCCAGCTCTTCGCGCCGCTGATCCAGGCCTGCCCGAGCGGCACCATGTGGTCGATGTCCACATCGGACGCCTTGTGCCAGGTCTCGCCGTCGTACGGGCTGACCCAGGTGCCGGATTTCGCGGCGCACTGCGCGTCGGTCTCGACGTCCTTGCCGTCCCGCTTGAGCACCTGCTCCCGGACGTCGCAGTTCGCGTCGACCTTGTCCCAGTGCGGGAACTCGTCGCGGCTGTAGCCGTCCATGGTGCCGCGCACGGCGACCTTCAGCGCGGCCAGTTCGTTGCGCGCCTGCGCGGGCGCGATCCGCGGGGCGGCGACGGTGCCGGGTGCCTGCGTCACGGGCCCGGCCCCGGACGCGAGTTCGTCGGCGAGCTTGCAGCCGGTGAGGGACGAACCGGCGAGGACGGCGAGAAGGACAAGCGCTCGGGTGCGCGGCATCGTGAACCCCTTTCACGTCTACCGGGAGGTGCCCAGCGGACGCCGCGCGGAAACGGTGCAGATGCCGGAGCTGACGCGAATCGATCGTGGCAGTTCAGGAGCCGTGGAACACCTGGTTGACGAACACGGCGGCCACCACCCCGACGGCGACGAGCACGGCGAGCACGAACAGCAGCCCCCAGGGGACCTGCCGGATCGGCCGCTGCCGCGGGAAGGCGGCCGAGACGGGCCCCCGCGCCGGCGCGCCCCAGGCAGTGGGCTCGTCCTCGGCGACCACCGCCGGCGGCGGCGGCAGCTCCGGGGCCACCGGGATCACGGCGGGCCGGTCCGGCACCCGGGAGAGGACGGGAAGCCGCGCGGGAAACCCCTCGGCGATGAGCGCGGCCCGGGGCGGGGCGAGGTGCGCGAGCGAAAGGGCGTAGCAGGCGTCGAGGACGTCATCGGCGGACCAGACGGTCCGCCACCGGTTGTGCTGCGCGATGATCCGCCGCAGCCCCCGCGGATCGGCGAGGACGACGGCGACCCCGGGGACGGGGTGCGGGTCGGGCCAGTGGAGGACCGAGGGATGCGCGGGGTCTTCCGGTAAGGTGACTTCTCGGCTGGACACGTTCGGGGCCGGCTCGGCTGCCGCACTGTTCGGCTGATCGGATTCTGGCCCGGTTGAGCGCGCTTCTGTGGCCGCCGCCGGCTCACTCAGCTGCGAAACCGCCGGCCCACCGCTGTCCGAACCACTCCCCGGTCCAGCCATCGCCGGACCGCCCGAGTGCGGGTCCGCCGAATCGTTTCCCGGCGAATGCTCCTCCGCCGTTTCGTGCGCGCGCCCGGCGACCCCGGGCCCAGCCAGCCGCGAAACCGCCTCCGGCCCGCCGCCTGGCAACCCACCGCCCGGCGCGGCCTCGCTCCCCCGCGACCCCGCCCCCGGCGGCACCACCGCGACCAGCCCCGTCACATGCCGGCCCCCTTCATGCCCGGCAAGCGCCCCTTTCGCCGCCGCCACCACCGCACCCGTGCGGTCGCCCGGTCCCGGCCACTCCGGCGGGCCCGGCTCGTGGGCCGCGATCACCACCACTCCGCACCTGGTGAACACCAGTGCGTCCACGAACCGGGGCCCCAGCCGGGTCGGCAGGGTGATGCCCGCCAGTGCCAGCCCCGGCAGGTGCTGGGGGCCCGGGCCCCACGATCGCAGCAACGCCACCACGTGCTCCGCCGCCGGTGGGAGCGGCCGGTCTTCGCCGGTTTGCTGGAGGGCCACGAGCACGCCGGTCACACCTCCCACGACGCCTACGGCGAGCACTCCCTCGACGGTAGGAGGCAACCCCGCCGCCGCCCCAGCAGCCGAACGAGTGGTCGATCACCACCGTGTGTAGCCGGACCGGCCGGAGGCGGGACGCAAAAGCGGGTGCGGTCCACAATGGACCGCACCCGCCGTCGGGTCCGGGCTACGGCCGCGGGGTGTTGCGCAGGTTGGCGCGCGCCAGGTCGACCATCTTCCCCACACCCCCGTTGAGCACCGTCTTCGTCGCGCCCAGTGCGAATCCGCGCACCATTTCACCGGTGATGCGGGGCGGGATCGACAGCGCGTTCGGGTCCGTCACCACCTCGACCACCGCCGGACCCGGGTGGGCGAACGCCTTCTCCAGCGCGCCGCGCACGTCGTCCGGGTCCTCGACGCGCTCGGAGAACACACCGCACGCCGCCGCGATCGCCGCGAAGTTCACCGGGGCGTGGTCGGTGCCGAAGTCCGGGAGGCCGTCGACCAGCATTTCCAGCTTCACCATGCCCAGGGTGGCGTTGTTGAACACGACCACCTTCACCGGGACGTCGTAGGCCGGCAGCGTCAGCAGGTCGCCCATCAGCATCGCGAGCCCGCCGTCGCCGGAGAGGGACACGACCTGGCGGCCCGGCTGGGCGAGCTGGGCGCCGATCGCGTGCGGCAGCGCGTTCGCCATGCTGCCGTGCCGGAACGAACCCAGCACGCGGCGGCGCCCGTTCGGCGTCAGGTAGCGGGCGGCCCAGACGTTGCCCATCCCGGTGTCGACGGTGAACACCGCGTCGTCGGCGGCGACCTCGTCGAGCACCGAAGCGACGTACTCGGGGTGGATCGGACGTCGGTGCTCGATCTTCGTCGTGTACGCGCCGACGACCTTCTCCAGCTTCCGCACGTGCTCACGCAGCATCCGGTCCAGGAACGCCCGGTCGGTGCGCGGCCGCAGCAGCGGCAATAGCGCACGCAGCGTCTCCCGCACGTCGCCGTGCACCGCCAGGTCCAGCGGCGTGCGGCGGCCGAGGCGCGAGGCGTCGTGGTCGAGCTGGATCGTGCGCGCCTGCGGGAGGAAGTTGTCGTACGGGAAGTCCGTGCCCAGCAGCACGATCCGGTCGGCCTCGTGCATCGCGTCGTAGCAGGCGCCGTAGCCGAGCAGGCCGCTCATGCCGACGTCGAACGGGTTGTCGTACTGGATCCACTCCTTGCCGCCGAGCGAGTGCCCGACCGGCGCGGCGAGCTTCTCCGCCAGCGCCATCACCTCGTCGTGCGCGCCGCGGACGCCCGCGCCGGCGAACAGCATCACCTTCTCGCCGGAGTTCAGCAGGCCGGCGAGTTCCCGGACGGTTTCCGCGGAAGGCACCGCGGGCGACGGCGTCACCAGCGGGAGGCGCTCGGTGAGCGGGCCGGTGGCCTTGCGGTCGGCCAGGTCGCCCGGGATGGTCAGCACCGCGACGCCGCCCTTGCCGACGGCGGCCTGCGTGGCGATCCGGAGCAGGCGCGGCAGCTGGGCCGGGTCCGCCACGACCTCGCTGAAGTGGCTGCACTCGGCGAACAGCCGGTCCGGGTGGGTCTCCTGGAAGAAGCCGGTGCCGATCTGGTTCGACGGGATGTGCGACGCGATCGCCAGCACCGGCGCCCCGGACCGGTGCGCGTCGAACAGGCCGTTGATCAGGTGCAGGTTGCCCGGGCCGCAGCTGCCCGCGCAGACGGCGAGCTTGCCGGTGACCTGCGCTTCGGCCGCGGCGGCGAAGGCGGCGGTCTCCTCGTGGCGGACGTGGACCCAGTCGATGCCGTCGGTGCGGCGGACGGCGTCGACGATCGGGTTCAGGCTGTCCCCGACGATGCCGTAGATGCGCTCGACCCCGGCGTCACGCAGGGTCCTGACCAGTTGTTCTGCCACGGTAGCCATACCTCCACCCTGGCCCGCGCCGACCGATGCGTCCAATGCCTGATTGGCTGAAAATCCATACACTGGAGGCATGGACGTCCAGACGCTGCGGCTGTTCCGGGAGGTCGCGGCCGGCGCCACGGTCACCGAGACCGCCGCGCGGGCGCACCTCACCCAGCCCGCCCTGTCCCGGGCTCTCCGGCGGCTGGAGCACGACGCCGGCGCCGAGCTGTTCCGCCGGTCCGGGCGGGTGCTGCGGCTGACGCCGGCCGGGCACGCCTTCAAGCGGCACGTCGACCTCGTGCTCGACCAGCTCGACCAGGGCCTGCGCGAGGTCGGCGAGATCGTCGCGCCGGACACCGGGGTCGTCCCGCTGGCGTTCCTGCACACGTTCGGCACCTGGCTCGTGCCCGCGGTGCTGCGCGGCTTCCTCGCCGAGCACCCCGGCGCCCGCTTCGAGCTGCGCCAGCACGGCGAGGCCGGGCTCGAAGCCGAGCTGCTCGAGGGCACCGCCGACGTCGTCATCACCAGCGGCGACCCCGGGCACCCGCGGCTGCACTGGTCCCGGCTGCTCGTCGAGCCGCTGCGCCTCGCGGTTCCCCCGCACCACCGGCTCGCCGGACGGCGGCGGGTGCGCCTCGCCGACGTCGCGGCCGAGACGTTCATCCTCCTGCGCCCGGGGTACGCCCTGCGCGAGACGACCGAGCGGCTGTGCGCCGAGGCCGGGTTCACCCCGCGCACCGGGTTCGAGGGCGACGAAGTGGAGACGCTGCGCGGCCTGGTCGCCGCCGGGCTCGGCGTGTCCGTGGTGCCGCTGCCGCACACGGCGGCGTTTCCGGCGCCGCACCTGGAACTGACCGATGTGGACGCCGCGCGCGACATCGGCCTCGCCTGGGCGGCGGGCCGGAATCTCCCGCCGCTGAGCGAAACCTTCCGCCGGCACGTCCTGGCCGCCGCGCCGCGGCTGGTGCCCGCCGACCTTGACCGTCCACAAGGGACGATGTGAGCATCGCCTTGCCCGGCAGCGGAAACCGCCCGCGTGTGCCAGGGTGGAGGCATGGTCGCCGCGCTGAGATCCTTCCTGCTGTCCTGGACCTCCGTCACCCCGGTGCTCGGCGTGCTCGTGCTGGCGCTCGCCTGGGGCCGCGACCTCGGCCCGGTCTTCGTCGCCGTCGTCGCCGTCGCGCTGGGGGCGACCGTGCTGGCGGCGGTGCACCACGCGGAGGTCGTCGCCCACCGGGTGGGGGAACCGTTCGGCTCGCTGGTGCTCGCGGTGGCGGTCACGGTCATCGAGGTCGCGCTGATCGTCACGATGATGGTCTCCGGCGGCCCGGAAGCCGGCTCGCTCGCGCGGGACACGGTGTTCGCCGCCGTCATGATCACGACCAACGGCATCGTCGGCATCTCGCTGCTCGTGGGCGCCCGCCGTTACGGCTCGACGCTGTTCAACCCCGAAGGCAGCGGCGCCGCACTGGCGACGGTCGCGACGCTGGCCACGCTGAGCCTGGTGCTGCCGGCGTTCACCTCCAGCACGCCCGGGCCGGCCTTCTCCCCCACCCAGCTGACGTTCGCGGCGCTGGCGTCCTTGGTGCTGTACGGGACGTTCGTGCTGACGCAGACGGTCCGCCACCGCGACTTCTTCCTGCCGGTGGCCGCCGACGGCGCGGTCAAGGAGGACGACCACGCCGTCCCGCCGTCGAACCGCGCCGCGCTGGGCAGCCTCGCGCTGCTGCTCGTGGCGCTGGTGGCGGTGGTCGGGCTGGCGAAGGTGGAGTCGCCCGCCATCGAAGCCGGGGTGCGCGCCGCCGGGTTCCCGCAGTCGTTCGTGGGCGTGGTGATCGCGCTGCTGGTGCTGCTGCCGGAGACACTGGCGGCGGTCCGCGCGGCCCAGCGCGACCGGATGCAGATCAGCCTCAACCTGGCGTACGGCTCGGCGATCGCGAGCATCGGCCTGACGATCCCGGCGATCGCGCTGGCGTCGGTGTGGCTGCCGGGCCAGCTGCTGCTCGGCCTGGGCTCGACGCAGATCGTGCTGCTGGCCCTGACGGTCGTGGTCAGCGTCCTCACGGTGGTCCCGGGCCGCGCCACCCGCCTCCAGGGCGGCGTGCACCTGGTCCTGCTGGCGGGCTTCCTCGTCCTGGCGATCAACCCCTGACCCCCGTGATGCCTCTCCAGTCACGTGAGATGCCCGCCTGATCACGCACAAGTCCCCGCAGCGCACGGCCGATGCCGCTCCGGTCCACCGGTCGACCGGCGGCGAGCGGTCCCGCCCGTGCTCGGAGAGGCATCGCCCGTGATGGGAGAGGCATCATGCGTGATCAGCGGGGCATCACGCGTGATGGGCGGGACGACACGGGTCAGGCGGAGATGACCTCGATGCCGACCACGCACGTGTCGTCGTCGGTGTCCGCGGTGCTGTAGGTCAGCAGGGCGTCCAGTTGGTGCTCGAGGCCGCCGTCGTGCCCGTCGACCAGCGTGACCAGGCGGGACACCGAATCCTGGACCGGGCGGTCGCGGCGCTCGATCAGGCCGTCGGTGTAGATCAGCAGGATGTCGCCCTCGGCCAGCTGCAGCTCGTCCTCCTCGTACGTCACGTCGCGGACCGCGCCCAGGAGGGACCCGCGGATCAGCGGCAACGTCGTCGCCGTGCCGTCGCGGTGGCGGACGATCGGGGGCAGGTGCCCGGCACGGGCCCAGCGCAGCTTCCGGTGCGCCGGGTCGTAGACCGCCGCCACCGCCGTCGCCGTCACGTGGTCGGTCAGGTGGTAGGCCACCAGGTTCAGCCACGTGAGCAGCTGGGCCGGCCCGGCGCCGGTCGCCGCGAGGCCGCGCAGGGCGTTGCGGAGGCTCACCATGCCCGTCGCCGCGTCGATGCCGTGGCCGGCGACGTCGCCGACGCACAGCAGCACCTCGCCGGTCGGCAACGCGACCGCGTCGTACCAGTCGCCGCCGACCAGGTGCTCCTTCTCCGCCGGCCGGTAGCGGACCACCGCGCGCAGGCCGGGCATGTCGATCGGGCCCTTGGCCGGCGGCATGATCGCGTGCTGCAGCTGCAACGCGAGCCGGTTGCGCTCCATCGCCTCCTGCTCGGTTTCGGCGAGCCTGTCCCGCGTCGCGGCCAGCGCCACCTCGGTCCAGTGCTGCGACGAGACGTCCTGGTAGGCGCCGCGGACCGCGACCAGCTGGCCGCGGGCGTCGACGACCGGCTCGGCGACCACCCGGATGTGCCGGGCGACGCCGTCGGAGCGCTGCAGCCGGAACGCCGTCGACGACGGGCGCTTGTGGTGCAGGACCGCCCGCAGGAACCGGCCGATCGCCAGGCCGTCGTCGGGGTGCGCGTGCGCGGCCAGGTCCTGCAGGGCCAGCGGGGTCGCGCTCGGCGGCAGGCCGTAGAGCGAGAACAGCTCGGTGTTCCAGGTGATCTCCCCGGTCACGACGCTCTCTTCGAACCCACCGATGCGGCCGAGCCGCTGGGCGTGCTGCAGCAGCACGGCGAGCTTCGCCGCGTCGTCCTGGATGCGCAGGATCAGCAGCACGTTCCCGGCGAACCGGGTGACGCTGACGTCGGTGAGCACGGTCAGCGGCACCTGGTCGACCAGCGTGGTGATCGCCATGCTGTCGGCCCGGAACGGCTCTCCGGTGGCGTAGACGCGCTGGATCTTGTCGAGCAGCCCGCTCTCCTCGGCGGCCAGCGGGTAGGTCTCCAGCAGCCGGGTGCCGACGATCCGGCTGCGCGGCCGCCCGCCCGGGTCGGCGAACCGGACGTTGGCGTGGTGGATGCGGAAGTCGCTGAGCCGGTCGCCGCCGTCGACGCACGGCGACAGCAGCACGGCCGGGTCGTGCAGGCCGTCGATGAAGTCGACCAGCTCGCCGAGGAAGTCGCCGCCCGCCACCGGCGCGACCACGCCGTCCCAGGTGTCGAGGGTGTGCGCGCACAGCTCGGCCAGCGCCTCCAGCTGACGGCGCTGCCGCCCCGGTTCCGCGGGCAGCGGCTCGGGCCAGCACATCTCGACGACGCCGATGATCCGGCCGCCGGTGCCGGTCGGCACCGTCACGCGGCCGCCGCCCGACAGCGTGTGCTGCCCGATCGAGGGCAGCCCGGCGCCGGCGAGCGTGGGGAGCCAGACGGTGTCGCGCTCGAGCAGCGCGTTGCGGGCGGGCGTGGCCACGCCGGGCGGGACGTAGCACCAGCGCGCCGCCTCCTCGGCGGAGAAGCCGGCCGAACCGGCCAGCGTCAGCGATCCGTCCGGCCCGGCGAGCCACACGGCGACGGCGGTCGCGCCGAGCGGCCGCAGCGCGTGCTCCAGAATGGACTCCGCGACGCGCTGGGTGTCCCCCGCCGCGAGCACGCCGCTCTCGGCGGTCCGCAGCCGCACGGCGACGGACTCTTCGCCTTCCGCGCGGGCGAGGAACTCCTGCGTCACCTCGGTGATGCGGTCCTCGGCCGCTTCGCCGACGACCTCCGCGGCGAACTCCAGCGGCGTCAACCCGGACCGCTCGGCCAGCGACTCCAGCTGCTTCGCCGCGTCCGACGGCGTGCAGTGCAGGCGTTCCATCAGCACGCCCTTGGCCAGCTCGATCAGCGCACGGCCGTCGGCGACGGCGTGCGCGTGGTCGACCTCGCCGCGCAGGCGGGCGACGGTGTCGGCCAGCCGCGCCAGGTTGGCCGACACCTCGGCGGGCGCGGGCAGGACGGCCGGGTCGGCGGCGGGCAGCCGCTCGTCCCCGGTCACGCTGTCACGTGCCGCTTGATGCGCGCGATCAGGTCGTCGGCGTCGACCGGCTTCGTCACGTAGTCGGTCGCGCCCGACGCGAGGCTCTTCTCCCGGTCGCCCGGCATCGCCTTCGCCGTCACCGCGATGATCGGGATCTCCGCGTGCTCCGGCATCGCGCGGATCTTCGCCGTCGCGGTGTAGCCGTCCATCTCCGGCATCATCACGTCCATCAGGATCAGGTCGATGCCCGGGTGGGACGCGACCGTTTCGACGCCCTTGCGGCCGTCCTCGGCGTGCAGCACGTGCATCCCGTGCAGTTCCAGGATCCCGGTCAGCGCGTAGACGTTGCGCGGGTCGTCGTCGACGATCAGGACCGTCCGCTCGGCCAGTGTGGTGTCGACGTCGGCCACGCGCACCGGCGCGGCCGGCTCGTCCGGGCGGACCAGCGGCAGCACGGCGCCGGGTTCCTCCGCCGACAGGTGCAAGGCGATCCGCTCACGCAGCTCGTCCAGCCCGGACAGCACCTCCAGCGACGGCACGTCCGCGCGGGACTGCACCAGCTGTTCGAGCTCCCCGTCGAGCCGGCGGCTGTTGTGCGCGAGCACCGGGACCAGCCGCAACGCGCTGTCTCCCTGCATCGCGTCGAGGAAGGTGAACGCGGTCCGCTCCGGCAGGTCCAGGTCGAGCACCACGCAGTGGTAGGCGTCGGTGGCGAGCGCGGCGGCCGCTTCCTGCGTGCCGACCGCCGTCACGACTTCGACGTCGGCGGGCGAGAGCCCGATGTCGCGGCTGTCGGCCAGGTCCGCCGCCGCGCTTTCGGCGACGAGGGTCAGCAGGCCGTGCGGGCGTTCCTCGACGACCAGCAGCCGCCGGTGGGCCCGCGGTCCCGACGCCGCGACGGCGGCACCGGGCTCGGTCGTCGCGACGGCGGTGCCCGGGTGCTCCCCCGCCGGCAGCGGCGCGAAGTCCGGGCGGGCGACCGGCAGCGAGAAGGTGAAGGTGCTGCCTTCGCCCAGGGTGCTCTCGGCGGTGATCACGCCGCCGAGCAGCTGGGCGATCTCCCGGCTGATCGACAGGCCGAGCCCGGTGCCGCCGTACTTGCGGCTGGTCGTGCCGTCGGCCTGCTGGAACGCGCCGAAGATCGATTCGAGCTGGTGCTCGGCGATCCCGATGCCGGTGTCGGTGACCCGGAACGCGACGGCGGGCCCGTGCGCGCGCAGCGGTTTCGGCAGCCGCTCGGGGTCGACCGGCTCGATGTGCAGTTCGATCCCGCCGACCTCGGTGAACTTGACCGCGTTGGACAGCAGGTTGCGCAGCACCTGCCGCAGCCGCGAGTCGTCGGTGAGCAGCTCGGCCGGCGAGCCGGGCGCGACGGTGATCCGGAAGTCCAGGTTGCGCTGCGAGGTCATCGGCCGGAACGTCGCCTCGACGTAGTCCAGCAGGCCGCGCAGCGACACCTGTTCCGGGGTGACGTCCATCTTCCCGGCCTCGACCTTGGACAGGTCGAGGATGTCGTTGATCAGCTGCAGCAGGTCCGAACCCGCGGAGTGGATGATGCCGGCGTACTCGACTTGCTTGGCGGTGAGGTTGCGGGTCGGGTTCTGCGCGAGCAGCTGGGCGAGGATCAGCAGGCTGTTGAGCGGGGTCCGCAGCTCGTGGCTCATGTTGGCCAGGAACTCCGACTTGTACTTCGACGCCAGCGTCAGCTGCTGGGCGCGGGCCTCCAGCTCCTGGCGGGCCTGCTCGATCTCCAGGTTCTTCGTCTCGATGTCGCGGTTCTGCGTGACCAGCAGCGCCGCCTTCTCCTCCAGCTCGGCGTTGGAGGACTGCAGTTCCTCCTGCCGGGCCTGCAGCTCCTCCGAGCGGGCCTGCAGTTCCGCGGTCAGCCGCTGCGACTCGCCGAGCAGCTCGTCGGTGCGGGCGTTGGCGACGATGCTGTTGACGTTGACGCCGATCTGCTCCATCAGCAGTTCGAGGAACGCCCGGTGCACCGGAGTGAACCCGTGCACCGAGGCCAGCTCGATCACGCCGAGCACCTGGTCCTCGACCACGATCGGCAGCACGATCAGGCTGGCCGGCGTGGTGCTGCCGAGGCCGGAGGAGATCGTCGCGTAGCCGGGCGGGACGTCGTCGACGGCGATCGCGCGGCGGCTGCGGGCGGCCTGCCCGACCAGCGACTGGCCGACCCGGAACCGGATCGCGGGGCCGTCCCCGACGGCGCCGGACTCGGGGTGGCCGTAGGCGCCGACCAGCCGCAGCTCGGGCACCTCGGCCGTGTCGTCGGCCAGGTAGAACGCGCCGTACTGGGCGTTGACCAGCGGGACGAGCTCGTCCATCACCGCGGCCGCGACGACGGCGAGGTCGCGGCGGCCCTGCATCAGGCCGGTGATGGTGGCCAGGTTGGACTTCAGCCAGTCCTGCTCCTGGTTCGCCCGCGTGGTCTCGCGCAGCGACTCCACCATCGAGTTGATGTTGTCCTTCAGCTCGGCGACCTCACCGGAGGCGTCGACGGTGATCGAGCGGGTCAGGTCGCCCTCGGCGACCGCGCTGGTCACCTCGGCGATCGCCCGGACCTGCCGGGTGAGGTTCCCGGCCAGCTCGTTGACGTTCTCGGTGAGCCGCTTCCACGTCCCCGACACGCCTTCGACCTCGGCCTGGCCGCCGAGGCGGCCTTCGCTGCCGACCTCCCGCGCCACGCGCGTGACCTCCGCGGCGAAGGCCGAGAGCTGGTCGACCATCGTGTTGATCGTCGTCTTCAGCTCGAGGATCTCGCCGCGGGCGTCGACGTCGATCTTGCGGGTCAGGTCGCCCTGCGCGACGGCGGTGGTCACCTGGGCGATGTTGCGGACCTGCCCGGTGAGGTTGTTCGCCATCGAGTTGACGTTGTCGGTGAGGTCCTTCCAGGTCCCGGCGACGTTCGGCACCCGGGCCTGGCCGCCGAGCATGCCTTCGGTGCCGACCTCGCGGGCCACGCGGGTGACCTCGTCCGCGAAGGCCGACAGCGTGTCGACCATCGTGTTGATGACGTCGGCCAGGGCCGCGACCTCGCCCTTGGCCTCGACGGTGATCTTCCGCGACAGGTCACCCCGCGCGACCGCCGTCGCCACCTGGGCGATCGAGCGCACCTGGCCGGTCAGGTTGGACGCCATGACGTTGACGTTGTCGGTCAGGTTCTTCCACGTCCCGGACACGCCGCGGACGGTCGCCTGGCCGCCGAGGTTGCCCTCGGTGCCGACCTCGCGCGCCACCCGGGTGACCTCGTCCGCGAACGCGGACAGCTGATCCACCATCGTGTTGATGGTGTCCTTCAGCTCGAGGATCTCGCCCCGGGCGTCGACGCGGATCTTCTGGGACAGGTCGCCGCGGGCGACCGCGGTGGTGACCTGGGCGATCGACCGGACCTGCGCGGTGAGGTTGTCGGCCATGACGTTGACCGACTCGGTGAGGTCCTTCCAGGTGCCGGAGACGCCCTTGACGTCCGCCTGGCCGCCCAGCCGGCCCTCGGTGCCGACCTCGCGCGCCACCCGGGTGACCTCGTCCGCGAACGCGGACAGCTGATCCACCATCGTGTTCAGCGTGTCCTTGAGCTCCAGGACCTCGCCGCGGGCCGTCACGTTGATCTTCTGCGAGAGATCGCCGCTCGCGACCGCGGTGGCGACCTGGGCGATGTTGCGGACCTGGTCGGTCAGGTTGCCCGCCATGAAGTTCACCGAGTCGGTGAGGTCGCGCCAGGTGCCGGAGACGCCCTTGACGTCGGCCTGCCCGCCGAGCCGGCCTTCCGTGCCCACCTCGCGCGCCACTCTCGTGACTTCGTCGGCGAAGGACGACAGCTGGTCCACCATCGTGTTGATCGTGTTCTTGAGTTCGAGGATCTCGCCGCGGGCGTCGACGGTGATCTTCTGCGACAGGTCGCCCTTCGCCACCGCCGTCGTCACCTGGGCGATGTTGCGGACCTGGTCGGTCAGGTTCCCCGCCATGAAGTTCACCGAGTCGGTGAGATCACGCCACACGCCGCCGACCCCGGGCACCTGGGCCTGCCCGCCGAGGCGGCCTTCGCTGCCGACCTCGCGCGCCACCCGGGTGACCTCGTCGGCGAACGAAGACAGCTGGTCCACCATCGTGTTGACGGTGTCCTTCAGCTCGAGGATCTCGCCGCGGGCGTCGACGTCGATCTTCTGCGACAGGTCACCCTTCGCGACCGCGGTCGCCACCTGGGCGATGTCGCGGACCTGGGTGGTCAGGTTGCCGGCCATGGCGTTCACCGAGTCGGTGAGGTCCTTCCACGTGCCGGACACGCCGGGGACCTTCGCCTGCCCGCCGAGCTGCCCCTCGCTGCCGACCTCCCGCGCGACGCGGGTGACCTCGGAGGTGAACAGGGAGAGCTGGTCGGCCATGCCGTTGAACACCGTGGCGATCTCGCCGAGCAGGCCGTCGGCCCCGCCCGGCAGCCGGATGCCGAAGTCGCCGTCGCGGACGGCGGTGAGACCGGCCAGCAACCGGCGCAGCTCCTGCTCCCCGGCCTCGCCCACGCCCGAAGCGTCCGCTCCCGCACCCGGGCGCGTCCCTTCGACCATTGCCCCGCTCATCCGTCACCCGTTCCTTCGTCTGACCCGCTGTCCGCGCATCGGATGGCTCAGCATAGAGCAGCTGCACTATGCTGAGCGGCAACGGTTGAGCAACCAGCCGCGCCGGTGTCCACGTGCGCTCCCCAGGCGGTGCTCGAAAGCCTTTCCGTTCTCTCGCAGGCCATCCGGCCGCGTTGACCCGTTCGGCTGAATGCCGTACCGCGGTGTGGTGGCCTGCGCGCACGCGCCGTCGCCGCGCTTCGCCGCGCCCGGATTCAGCGTCCGATGTGGACACTCCGATGTGGATACTCCACTGTGGAGTTCGATCAGAGCCAGTCCTTCTTCTTGAACACCCCGTACAGCCCGAGCGACAGCACCAGCACCACGACCGTCGACGTCCAGAATCCGCTCGGCGCGCCGTTGCCCGGGTAGGGCACGTTCTGGCCGTAGAACCCGGTCACCGCAGTCGGCACCGCGATCACCGCGGCCCAGCCGGTGACCTTCTTCATGATCAGGTTCAGCCGGTTGCCCTGCAGGTTCAGCTGGGTCTCCCGGACCGTCGCGATCAGCTCGCGCAGCGCTTCCGTCTGCTCGGCGGCCTGGCGGGCGTGGTCGTGGACGTCCTCGAAGTACGGCCGGGTCAGCTCGTCCGCCAGCTCCAGCTCCGGCCGCATCAGGGAGCTGATCACCTCGCGCATCGGCAGCACCACCCGGCGCAGCGCGGTGAGGCTCTTGCGCAGCCGGAACGAGCGGCGCTGCAGCTCCGAGGAGTCCGGGCGGTCCTCGAAGACCAGGTCCTCCAGGGCTTCGACCTCGTCGTCGAGCGCCTGCACGGCTTCGTAGTGCCCGTCGACGACGTGGTCGAGCAGGCCGTGCAGCAGGAACGGCACGCCGGACTTCGCCAGCTCCGGCGCCTCGTCCCAGGCTCGGACGACCGGTTCGATGTCGAAGCCGTCGTCCTTGCGCACGGTGACCAGCGCCCGCGGCGTGACGAAGGCACCGAACTCCGCCGTGGTGACGCGGCCGGTGCCGGCGTCGAACCGCACCGCGTAGGCGGCCAGGAAGGCGTGACCGTCGTAGCGGTCGAGCTTGGGCCGCTGGTGTTCGGCGACCGCGTCCTCGACGGCGAGCCGGTGCAGGCCCAGTTCGCCGGCGAGCCGCGCCAGCTCGGCTTCGGCCGGCTCGCAGAGGTCGACCCACACCGTGGTGCCCGGTGCGGCCAGGAACTCCGGGACGTCCTCGACGGGGAAGTCTTCCTTCTGCAGCACGCCGTCGCGGTACACCCTGGTCCTGGTCACCCCCTCCGGTTACCCCGCGAGGGCGGGGTTCAAGCCGGCCCGAGCCGGTCCGAGAACCAGGCACGGGTGCGGTGCAGGAAGTCGATCTGGTGGTCGCGTTCGCGCAGCGAGTGGCCCTCCCGGGGATAGACGACGAACTCGTGCTCGCGGTCGCGGAGAGCGTGGTGCAGGAGTTCGGCCTGCGAGAGCGGGACGTTCGTGTCCTTCTCGCCGTGCAGGATGAGGACCGGTGTCCGGATGCGGTGGGCGTGGGTGATCGGGCTGTTCTCCCGGCCGCCGAGGGCGAGGTCGTACCGGCCGCACTCCCCGGTCGCGGCGAGCAGCGGCCAGTCGACGACGCCGGCGTTGACGAAGGCCGCCTTGAAGCGGTCCGTCTGCGTGACGGCCCAGGCGGCCAGGAAACCGCCGTGGCTCCCGCCGCCGATGCCGAGCCGGTCTTCGTCGGCGACGCCCGCCTCGACGAGCAGGTCGATGCCGGTGAGGAGGTCGGTGAACTCCGCGCCGCCGACGTCGCCGGCGACGCTCGCCGCGAAGGCGTGACCGTGGCCGAGGCCGCCGCGGGGGTTCGGGAGGAACACCGCGAACCCGGCCGCGGCCAGCCACTGGCCGTTGCGGAACCAGCCGAGCTGGAACCGGTCGGCGAAGCGGTCGTACGGGCCGCCGTGGACCAGGGTGACCAGCGGGAAGGGCCCGTCCGCGCGGGTCCGGCCGGGTGGGAGGACCAGGAGACCGTCGAGCGCCAAGCCGTCGCCGGCCCGGTAGGACAGGCGTTCCTGGGTGCCCCACCGGATTCCGGGCCGGGGCGGTTCGCCGATCCGGGTGAGCGGACCGCCGGGCGGTCCACAGTGGACAGCGTCGGGTTCGGTGGCGCTGCTCGCGACGACGGCGACGCGGTCGCCACCTGCGCTCAGGTCCAGCAGGCTGCCGGTCGCGCGGCGGAGCTCGGTGAAACCGACGGCGGCGGAGTCGAAGCGCCGGACCGTCGTGTCGAGGCCTTCGGCGAACAGGGCCAGCAGCCGGCCGTCGCCGGACCCGGCCAGTTCGATCGGGCAGCCGCTCATCCCGGCGGTGAGGTTCCGGTGGCCGTCGGCGTCGAAGACCGCGCGGCCGCCGATCAGGCCGGGCGGGGTGATGCCGAGGTAGGCCAGGCGCCAGCCGGCGTCGTCGCGCCACCAGGTCAGTGACTCGGCCTCCCGCGCCGGGGCGCCGAGGTCCTGCCGGGCACCGGTGACGGGGTCGACGAGGTGGAGACCGGCTTCGTAGAGCCCGGGGTCCTGGTCGGTGACGGACCAGGTGAGCACGGCGAGGGTGTGGCCGTCCGGCCGGGCGGTGGCCTCGACGACGTGCCGGGAGCCGAAGCCGCCGAGCGGGCGGACGGTGCGGGTCGAGAGGTCGAGGAGCCAGAGCCGATCGGGCCGGTCGGCGGTGTCCCAGGTGGGCGCCTCGGCGGCACCCGGCCGCACCACGCGCACCCGGGGGTCGGCCGTCGCTTCCTTCTCCTCCGGCGCGACGAGCACCACCGCGCCGTCCTCCGGCAGGAGCACGTAGCCGGTGACGCCGGTGCGCCAGTCCGTCCACCGTTCCGGCTCGCTGTCCGGCCGGGCCCGGTACAGCTGCGCCGTCCCGCGCTCGGCCCGGTCGGAGAGGAAGTACACCCACGCGGAATCAGCCGACCACCGCGGCGCCCGGTCCGCCACCCCGGCGGCGGCGAACTCCCGGGGCGGCTCGCTCCCGTCCGCGGGCGCGATCCACAGCCCGCTCACCGGGTGTTCCCCGGGACGACCCACCGGCGAGCTCGCGAACACGACCCACCGGCCGTCCGGCGACAGCCGCGGCGTGCTCGGCACCAGCCGGTCGACCACGGCCTCCGCCGTCAGGTTCCCCATGGAAACCCAGTGTGCCCGAAACCGATCAGCTCCGGCCGGCGGGCAGCATGGCCAGCAGGTGCTCGTGGTCGCCCGCCTCGCGCAGGACCGGGGGCTCCAGCGTGCCCGTGTCCGGGTCGTCCGCGCGGACGGCCGCCACGAAGCGGACCACCGCCCGGGGCTCCGGGAAGACCTCTCCGCCCAGGTAGCACAGCACGGTCGGGCCGGTGGCGTCTTCGATCGCCGCGGCCCAGCCGTTCTCTTCGTCCCAGACCAGGGCCAGGTCGTGACCGGGGAAGCGGGACAGCTGCCAGTCGAGGGCGATGTAGGCCGCCGCCGGGGTGCCCGCGTCGAGCGTGCAGGACTCCCATCCCACCCCCAGGGCCTGGGCCACCGCCCCCACGTAGCCGCGCAACCGCCGCTCGAACGAGAACTCCGTGTCGCGCCCGAAGTCGATCAGAATGCTCAACGCCGCCTCGCTTTCCCCGTCCCGCCGCGGGATCCTCCGCGATCACTCGATCGGGTACCCCGGCGGCACGCCGCTCAATCCCGGCGAAGCGGACAGTTGATGTCGTCCATCCGGCGACATCTTGCTTGTCATCGATCCGATGACATGTTAGAACGGACTCACCCGAGAGAAAGGCACCCCGACTCCGTGACCGCATCGATCGAACTCCCGACCGGTTACCAGCACCCCGCCGTCCCCGCGCTGCTCGGCTACCTCCGCGAGGTCACCGCCGAACTCGGCATCGGCCTCGAGTCCTGCACGCTCGACCACGACCGCCCGGTCTCGGCGTACGTCGCCCTCGACACCCGGCTGCCGCACTACCCCGACCGCGACGTGGCGCTGGTGTGGGACGAGGAACGCGGCTGGGCGGCCGCGATCGAGACGCACTCCGGCGAGGACCTGATCGTCCTGCGCTACCTGGGCGACACGCTGACCCCGTCGCCGCGCCGGGTCGCGCGGTTCGTCACCGCCCTGCACGAAGACGACCACAGCGTGGGACGGCCCGACCCGGTGAAACTGCGGACCGCGGGCGACACCGCCGAGCTCGCCGCGCTGCTGCGCCGGCCGGTCGCGGCCCGATGACCGCACCGCTCCCCCTGCCCGAAAGCTTCGCGCTGACCTTCCGCGGCTACGACCGCGAGCAGGTCGACGAGCGGATCGACGAGCTGCTCGCCGAGATCCACCTGCTGACCACCGACCGCGACGCCGCCGTCGCCGAGGCCGAACAGCTCGCGCGGCAGCTCGAACGGGCCCGGGCCGACCACGCCGAACTCAGCGCCCGCATCGAGCGGCTGTGCCGCACCCCCGCCGACCCGGCCGCGGTCGGCGACCGCGTCCGGCACCTGCTCGAACTCGCGCACGCCGAAGCCGGCGAGATCGTCGCCGCGGCGCGGGAGCGCGCCACCGCGATCGCCCGGGAAGCGGAGGAGGCCGCGCGGCGGCGCGCCGAGGACGCCCGGGCGCAGGCCTACCGGATCGTCGACGACGCCCGCCGCCGCGCCGACCGGCTGGCCGCGATCGAGCGGCGCACCGCCGACCGGCTGCGGCGGATCGACGCCTTCCTCGCCGACGCCGAATCGGTCCTCGAGGAGCAAAAGCCCCTTCGCGCGGTCGCGTGAGCCGTCACGACTCCGGGCCCCGGTTACGTGAACGAGTCATTTCCCGACGTCCGGCGAGCCACGCGGACCCCCGGTGAGGCAGGATCAAGGGCGTGACAACCGATCAGGCCGGGGTGCCCGAAGCCCGTCCGGGCCCGGCATTCCCCGCGCACGAAGCCCGCGTCGACGCACTGAGACGGCAGCTCACCGCGATCAGCGGAGAAGCGACCGTCCGGCTCGCGAAACGCACGTCCAACCTCTTCCGCTCCCGCGCCGCGGTCAAGCACCCGGGACTGGACGTCTCCGGGTTCAGCCACGTCCTGCGCGTCGACCCGGACACCCGCACCGCCGACGTCGAGGGCATGGTCACCTACGAGCAGCTCGTCGACGCCACGCTGCCGCACGGGCTGATGCCCCTGGTCGTGCCGCAGCTGAAGACGATCACCCTCGGCGGCGCGGTGACCGGGCTCGGCATCGAGTCCTCGTCGTTCCGCAACGGCATGCCGCACGAGTCGGTGCTGGAGCTCGAGGTGCTCACCGGCGACGGCCGGATCGTCGTCGCCACGGCGGACAACGAGCACCGCGACCTGTTCCACGGCTTCCCCAACTCCTACGGCACCCTCGGCTACGCGCTGCGGCTGCGGATCCTGCTGGAGCCGGTGAAGCCGTTCGTGAAGCTGCGGCACGTCCGCCACCACGACCGCGGGAAGTTCTTCGAGGCGCTGGGCGAGATCTGCGCGAAGAGCGAACACGACGGCGAGCACGTCGATTTCGTCGACGGCACGGTCTTCGGCCCGGACGAGCTGTACCTGACGCTCGGCACGTTCACCGACACCGCGCCCGCGACCAGCGACTACACCTGGCTGGACATCTACTACCGGTCGATCCGGGCCCGCGAGACCGACCACCTGACCGTCCGCGACTACCTCTGGCGCTGGGACACCGACTGGTTCTGGTGCTCGCGGGCGTTCGGCGTCCAGCACCGGCTGCCCCGGTTGCTGCTCGGACGCCGGTTCCTGCGGTCCTCGGTCTACTGGAAGGCCGTCGCGCTCGACCGCCGGTTCCGGATCGCCGAGCGGCTGCTGAAGCTCCGGCGGCTGCCGCCGGAGGAGACGATCGTGCAGGACATCGAGGTGCCGCTCGGCCGGGCCGCGGAGTTCCTCGAGTTCTTCGAACGGGAGATCCCGATCAGCCCGGTCTGGATCTGCCCGCTGCGCCAGCGCCCCGGCGGCGTCCGCTGGCCGCTGTACGAACTGGACCCCGAACAGCTGTACGTCAACTTCGGGTTCTGGTCGGCCGTGCCGCTCGACCCCGGTGAGCGCGACGGCGTGCACAACCGGATGATCGAAGCCGAGGTCACCCGCCTCGGCGGGCACAAGTCGCTCTACTCGGACAGCTTCTACACCGAGGAAGAGTTCTGGCGGCTCTACAACGGCGACGCCTACCGGGAACTCAAGCGCGCCTACGACCCGCGCGAGCGACTGCTCGGCCTCTACGAAAAATGCGTCCGCCGCCGGTGAAAGGAACGAACGTGACTGAGGAAAACATCACCGTCGGCGCCGTCTTCGAGCGGTTGCTCGGCCCCCGCGCCGAGGTGTCGATCACCGCCTACGACGGCAGCCGCAGCGGCCCGGCCGACGCGCCGGTGGGCATCGAGGTGCGCTCCCCGCTGGCGCTGGACTACCTGATGTCCTCCCCCGGCGACCTCGGCCTGGCCCGCGCGTACGTCGCCGGTGCGCTGGACGTCAAGGGCGACCTGTACACGGCGCTGCGGGCGCTGTCCACGCAGGTCGACCAGCTCACCCCGGCCGACCGGCTGTGGCTGCTGCGCAAGCTCGGCCCCCGCCACCTGCGGGTGGTCAAGCCGCCGGCCGAGGAGCACCCGAGCCGGTTCCGGCGTGGGCTGACCGCGCTGCGGCACTCGAAGGCGCGCGACAGCGAGGCCATCGCCAGCCACTACGACGTGTCCAACCGGTTCTACGAGCTGGTCCTCGGCCCGTCCATGGCCTACACCTGCGCGGTGTTCCCGCACGAGGACGCCACGCTGGAGGAGGCGCAGGCGCACAAGTTCGACCTCGTCTGCAAGAAGCTCGGCCTCAAGCCGGGGATGCGGCTGCTCGACGTCGGCTGCGGCTGGGGCGGGATGGTCGCGCACGCCGTCCGGCACTACGGCGTCGAGGCCATCGGCGTCACGCTCTCCCGCGAGCAGGCCCAGTGGGCGCAGAAGAACGTCGTCGCGCTGGGCATCGCCGACCGCGCCGAGATCCGCCACCAGGACTACCGGGACGTCACCGAGACCGGGTTCGACGCGATCTCCTCCATCGGCCTCACCGAGCACATCGGGGCCCGCAACGTCCCCGGCTACTTCCGCTTCCTGGCGGGCAAGCTCAAGGCGCACGGACGGCTGCTCAACCACTGCATCACCAACCCGGACACGAGCGTCGCGCACCGCTCGCGGGGCTTCATCGACCGCTACGTCTTCCCGGACGGCGAACTCGAGGCCCCGGGCGAGCTGATGACCGCCATGCACGACGCCGGTCTGGAGGTGCGGCACGCGGAGAACTTCCGCGAGCACTACGCGAAGACCCTGGCCGGGTGGTGCGCCAACCTCGACGAGCACTGGGACGAAGCCGTCGCCGAGGCCGGTGCCGGGCGCAGCCGGGTGTGGGCGCTGTACCTCGCGGCCTGCCGGCTGGCCTTCGAGCGGCGCGAGATCGAACTGCACCACATCCTGGGCGTACGGACCGACAGCGAGGGCGGGATGAGCATGCCGCTGCGCCCCGATTGGGGAGTTTGACCACCGGGGGTGGCCTCGCCGGGCCAGTAATGGGAGGATGGTCTTGAGACCGGGTGTCCGAACGGGGCGTCCAGGCTCACTACAAAGAGTAGGTATGGGTATGGCTCAGGGCAGTGTCAAGTGGTTCAACGGCGAAAAGGGCTTCGGCTTCATCGCGCAGGACGGCGGGGGTCCGGACGTGTTCGTCCACTACTCCGAGATCCAGGGCAGCGGCTTCAAGTCGCTTGACGAGGGTCAGCGCGTGGAGTTCGAAATCGGCCAGGGCCAGAAGGGCCCGCAGGCCCAGCGCGTCAGCGTCATCTGAGCCACGAGGCACCCGAAGGCCCTCGCCCCCACCGGGGCGGGGGCCTTCCTCGTTTCCTCCCACACCGGGTTCGTCACCGTGCTCGTCTCCCTGGGTTCGTCTCGCTGGGTTCGTCTCGCTGGGTTCGTCTCGCTGGGTTCGTCTCACACTGCGAACTCACAACAGTCGGGTAGCGTGGGAGAGGTCGAGAGCAATCCCCCGCAGACCGGCGTCCGGCCGGTCGCACTCTCGCACGTGGCCTCGAGGCCGATCGCCGGCAGGAGCGGCGACCCGCCCGGTCACCTCCAGACCGTTGACCGCCGGGTGTTCCCGCCCCCGGCCCTTCCGCGCCCGGCTCGATCCGGCGCGGCGCAGACTTCGAATCGAGTAGTGCATGACCGCCTCCGTGAAGGCCCGTCCGGCCCCGAAACCCGTCCTCGCCGGCAAGCAGACGATCCCCGAGCTCATCACCATCCGCACGTTCCTGTTGGTCCCGTTCCTGGCACTGGCCGTCGCCGTCCCGGTGTTCTGGGGCTGGGGCATCAGCTGGCTCGACCTCGCCATCGGCGGCGCGTTCTTCGTGGTGTCGACCCTCGGGGTGACCGTGGGGTACCACCGCTACTTCACCCACGGCTCCTTCCGCGCGAAGCGCGCGCTGCGGATCGCGCTGGCCATCGCCGGCGGCCTCGCGGCGCAGGGCCCGGTGATCGGCTGGGTCGCCGACCACCGCCGGCACCACGCCTTCTCCGACCGCGACGGCGACCCGCACTCGCCGTGGCTGTTCGGCACGTCCCCGGTGGCGCTCGCCCGCGGCTTCTGGCACGCCCACATGGGCTGGCTCTTCGGCCGCGACAAGACCAACGTCGAGCGGTTCGCCCCGGACCTGGCCGCCGACCGCGACCTGCGCGTCGTCGACCGGCTCTTCCCGCTGTGGGTGGTGCTGAGCCTGCTGCTCCCGCCCCTGCTCGGCGGGCTGATCACGATGTCGTGGTGGGGCGCGCTGACCGCGTTCCTGTGGGCCGGGCTGGCCCGGATCTCCTTCCAGCACCACGTGACGTGGTCGGTGAACTCGGTCTGCCACATGATCGGCGAGCGCCCGTTCACCAGCCGCGACCGGTCGGCGAACTTCTGGCCGCTGGCCATCCTGTCGATGGGCGAGTCCTGGCACAACACCCACCACGCGGACCCCACGTCGGCCCGCCACGGCGTGCTGCGCGGCCAGCTCGACATCTCGGCCCGGCTGATCTGGGTGTTCGAGAAGCTGGGCTGGGCCTGGAACGTCCGCTGGCCGACGGCCAAGCGGCTGGCGGCGCTGGCCCGCTGACGAAAGCCGGCCGAAAGCCGGCCGAAAGTCCTTGCCCACCGCCGCGGAGCCGGTGATCTTGGAGCGATGGACACGGTCGCGCTGACCTTCGACGACGGCCCGTACCCCGAGACGACCCCGGCGCTGCTGGCCGCGCTCGGCGGCACGCGGGCGACCTTCTTCCTGTGGGGCGAGCACGCCGCGGCCCACCCGGACCTGGTCCGGGCGATCGCCGCGGCGGGGCACGCGATCGGCAACCACACGTGGACCCACCCCCGGCTGACCACGCTCTCCCCGGCCGGCCGCGACCAGGAGATCCGGCGCACGCAGGACCTCCTGACCCGGCTGACCGGGCTCCGGCCGTCGCTGTTCCGGCCGCCCTACGGCGACACGGACGCCTCGGTGGCCCGCGCACTGGCGGCGCACGAGCTCACCGAGGTGCTGTGGAGCGTCGACACCCGCGACTGGGCGGGCTGCACGGCGGACGAAATCACCGCCGCGGCCGGGGAAGCGCAGCCGGGCGGCGTCGTGCTGATGCACGAAGGCCGCCCGGCCACCCTCGATGCGGTGCCCCGCATCCTCGCCGCGCTCGCCGAGCGCGGGCTGCGTCCCGGTCCGGTCCCCGCCGTCCCCGCCCGGACGTCCTGAATGACTGATTCAGGACACCGGGTCAGGGCCGCGGATCAGGGGTTGAGGCGGAAGTAGGCCGGCTTCGGGTGCAGGTTCTCGTCGAAGAGGCAGGCCGCGCCTTCACCGGGGAAGACGTCCGGGACCCACGAGTGCCGGTCCGTGAAGCCCCACGTCGTGAACTCGACGCACTTGCGGACGGCGTGGCAGCCGTCCCAGAGCCGGCCGAAGTACTCCGCCTGGGTGGCGAGCTTCGCCGCGTCGGGCGGGGTCGGGATCCGGACGTCGGCCTCGGTGACCGCGGTCTCCACGCCGATCTCGGCGAACCGGGCCAGGTTCTCGCGGTACTGCCCGGGGAAGCCGTACTGGATCGACAGGTGGCCCTGGATGCCGACGCCGGCGATCGGCACGCCCTGCCGCCGCAGCGTCTTCACCAGGTTGTACACCGCGTCGCTCTTCGGGTTGATCCCTTCGATGTTGTAGTCGTTGATGTACAGCTTCGCGTGCGGGTCGGCCGCGTGCGCCCAGCGGAAGACGTCGGCGACGAAGCCCTCGCCGAGCTTCTGGTGGAAGACCGTGTCCCGCCAGGTGCCGTCCTCGTTGAAGATCTCGTTGACGACGTCCCAGGCGCGGATCTTTCCCTTGTACCGCTTGACTTCCGTGGTGACGTGGTCGCGCAGGACCCGGCGGAGCTCGTCGGCGGGCAGCGCGCCGACCCAGTCCGGCAGCTGGGAGTGCCAGACCAGCGTGTGGCCGCGGACGGTCTTGCGGTGCGTCTGCGCGTACCGCACGATCGCGTCCGCGCCCGACCAGTCGTACTGGCCCCGGACCGCTTCGACCGTGCCCCACTTCATCTCGTTCTCGGGTGTCACGTTGTCGAATTCCCGGGTGAGCACGGCCCGGTAATCGGTTTCCGAGGCCAGGTAGGCCGCGGCCACGGCACTGCCGACGTAACGGTTCGTGGTGTATTGCAGCGGCACCGAAGCCTGCCCCGCCGAAGCGGCAGGCGCCTGCCACGCGGCAATACCCATGACGGCCGCGACGGTCAGCATGACGCGTTTCTTAGGAATTCTTCCCGGCATCTTCATCCTCCGTGAGACAATGGTGCTCCGAAACTTTCCAACCGTTTCAAATCAGGTTTCGATGACCTAGAATCTCCGTCATGACAACGAAGTCTGACGAGCTCGAGCCGTCCGGATCGCGGGTGACCATCGCCCGGATCGCCGCCGAGACCGGTGTCTCCGTCCCGACAGTTTCGAAAGTGCTGAACGGCCGCCCCGACGTCGCCGAAAGCACCCGCGCCCGCGTCGAAGCGGTCATCGGCAAATACGGGTACCGGCGGCGCGCCGACGAACGTTCCCGCCGTTCCCGGCTCCTGGAACTGATGTTCCACGAACTCGAAAGCACCTGGGCACTCGAAATCATCCGCGGGGTGGAGTGCGTGGCCCGCGAAAACGGAATGGCGGTCGTGCTGGCGGAATCTTCGGGACGGCACACGCCCGGGCAGAGCTGGCTGGAGAGCGTCCTCGCCCGGCGGCCGGTCGGCATCGTCTCGGTGTGCTCGGACTTCACCGGCGGGCAGCTGGCGAAGCTCCGGGCCCGGGACATCCCGCTGGTCGTGGTCGACCCGGCCGGCGCGCCGGGACCGGAGACGCCCTCGATCGGGGCCACGAACTGGCAGGGCGGGCTGACGGCCACCCGGCACCTCGTGGAGCTGGGCCACCGCCGGATCGCGATGATCGGCGGACCCGAAGGGGTGCTGTGCAGCCGGGCCCGGATCGACGGGTACCGCACGGCGCTGGAGACGGCCGGGCTGGCGTTCGACCCGGCCCTGGTGCGCCGCGGCGACTTCCACGTCCGGGCCGGCTACCGGGAACTGGCTTCACTGCTCACCCTCCCCGACCGGCCGACGGCGGTCTTCGCCGGCAGCGACCTGCAGGCACTCGGCGTGTACGAGGCGGCGCGCGACGCGGGGCTGCGCATCCCGGACGACCTTTCGGTGGTGGGCTTCGACGACCTGCCGATCGCCCGCTGGCTGACCCCGGAGCTGACGACGGTCCGCCAGCCGCTGCAGGAGATGGCCGCGGCCGGCGCCCGGCTGGCGATTTCCCTGGCCCGCGGGGTGGACACGGAGAGCCACCGCCTCGAACTGGCCACCAGCCTGGTGGTCCGGCACAGCACGGCGGCGCCGGCGCACCGGGGCTACCGGGTGCTGACCGGCGGCGCCGGGTAGACCGGAGCGGAGCTGATCCACGGCCGGCGGGCGCGGCGCCGGCGGTCGGTCAGCGGCTTCCGAGCCCCGGAACTGTCGGTGCCCACCGGTAGAGTGGAAAACGGGGGGCGCCCCCGGCGGGCGGCCGCTCGGCAGCCTTTCCCGCCGGCGTAGTCCCGGGCCGAGCCCTTCGGTCTTTCTCACCACGGCCACCGCCGGCTCTCCGGCGGACCCAGGTAGCTCGCCCGCAGCCCACCGGTGTCGATCACCAGTTTCTGCACGACGACCGCCGGATCGACCATCCAGAACTTCAGCACGTGCGGTCCCGGCGCCCCGATCTCGTGCCGCGTCGCGGTCAGGTTCACGTTGTCCGAAGTGGTCCGTTCCCACTGGCGGTTCATGGACGTGTCGTCCGCCCCCGTCGCCTTCGTGATGTTCACGACCTGCGGTTCCGCGTCGTCGAACGAGACCGCGTACCGCAGTCCGTCGCCCGCCAGCACGTTGCTGCGTGGGGACAGGTACGCCCACACCGTCACCGGCCCGGTCGTGAACAGCGTCATCCGGTACTCCAGGCGCGGCCCCGTCCCCGGTGCGCGGCTCGCCGCCGTCACCGGGAACGGGGTCATCCCCGCCCCGGTCCGTCCGATGTCCGGGATGCGCCGCCAGCGCACGTCCGCCGCGCCGATGTTCGCGCTGCAGTGCTCGGCCTCCATCGACACGTACCCGCCGGCTTCGACGAACCCGCGCCGCCACGCCGGTGGCAGCTCCGGGTTGCGCACGACCGCGTCCACCACCACGGAAGCACCCGCGCCCGACACCGTGATCGGCACCGTCGTGGTGCCCTTCGGCGCCCGGGCCCAGTCGATCCGCACGGTCATCCGCAGCTCCTCGGTCACCCGGCCGCCGCGCGGCTCGACCAGCACCCACGGTGCCCCGGCCGAAACCGTGCAGCGGAACGGTTCACGGCCGCGGTTGAAGACGTCGACGTACTGCGGCGGCGCGCTCTGGTACGGGCTGAACTCCGGCAGCACCGGCCGCCCGGGTGCCGACGGCCACCACTGCTCCGAGCCGTCGACGGCGACCCCCAGCGACGCCGCTGACGGCAGCTCGATCCGTTTCACCGCGGGGAAGATCACGTCCGGCAGGGCCACGTTGTCCTTCTCCGGTTGCTGCCACGGCGCGTTCGGGCCGTACCGCTCGACGTCGCCGTAGTCGATGTGCGGCTGGGTCTGGAATCCCCGCCACTTCCCGCCCGCGATGCCGGTGTTGTACTTCTCCGCCAGCGCCAGGTCGTCGGCGAACCGGGCTTCCGTGACCGCGGCCAGCGCGTTCGCCGAAGCCCGGCCCTGCGCCGCGTAGAGCAGGTTGGTGAACTCGGCGCGCCGCAGCGCGTACAGGTTCGCCGTCGCCTTCGTGGCGTAGAGCACCAGTTCGTAGAAGGCGTCGCGGTAGGCCGCGGGCAGCCGGGCGGAGATCTTCTCGGCGCGGGCCGAGAGCTCCTGCCACTCCTGCGTGACCGTGTCCAGCTCGCCGTAGTTCACCAGGCTGAACGGCGTCATCCGGTCGTCGTAGGTGATCGTCCCGGCGGCGTCCACCGTGATCCGCCGGTTCAGCAGTTCCGGCTTGCGGCGGGACTGCAGGCGGCCGTAGTCGTGCAGCACCCCGGCGATGTCCCTGGCCAGTGCCGCACCGAAGTTCTCCGAGGCGAACGAACGCTCCCACGTGGACAGCCGTTCGGCCGGCAGCGAGGCGGGGTCCCAGGCGTAGTCGAGGAAGAACTGCAGCGGCAGCTCGTTGCCCTTCATGTCGCCGACGTTGGCCACCCACAGCCGGTCGTTGCCGTAGGCGTAGACCTGGTGCAGCTGTTCCCACGTGTTCGCCAGCAGCGCGGTGTCGACCCACTTGTAGTTGCGGCCGCCGCCGACGTAGTCGAAGTGGTAGTACAGCCCGTACCCGCCGGGGTGCGGCGGCAGCGCCGGGTCGGGCATCTTGCGGATGTTGCCCCAGTTGTCGTCGGTGAACACGACGATGACGTCGTCCGGCGGGCGCAGGCCCTTCGCCCAGTACCGCTGGACTTCCTTGTACAGCGTCCAGACCTGCGGCACCGTCGTGAGGTCGCGGCCGGTCTCGCGGGCGAGGATCTCCCGTTCGGTCGCGATGATCTCGCGCATCAGCTCGATGCCGTCGCCGTCGGGCAGGCCGACGTCGCCGTTGCCGCGCATGCCGAGCGTGACGACGCCTTCGAAGTCCTCGCGGACCATCCGGCGGATGCCGTCGGTCCAGTAGGCCTTGATCGCCTCGCCGTTGCGGCGGAAGCTCCACTCCCCCGTGCCGCCGTAGGGGTCGTGCCCCGGTGTGGTGATGTTCCCGGCCGCGTCGCGGACCGCGGGCACCGCGTGCCGGTTCCACTCCTCGATCCCGCGCATCATCGGCGCCTCGTGCGAGGTGCCCATGACGATGCCGTACTCCTTGGCCGTCGCGTGGTTGAGCGGGTCGTCCTCGGCGAACGCGCGCCCCCACACCGCCGGCCACAGGTAGTTGGCCCGCAGCCGGAGCATGGTTTCGAAGACCTTGGCGAAGAACAGGTGGTTGAAGCCGTTCGGGAAGCCGGGCGCCTGGCCCGGCCCGAAGTAGGCCGGGGCCCAGGTGCCGAGCGCCGGGTTCTCGTCGTTGATGAAGAACCCGCGGTACTTCACGTGCGGCGTCCCGAGGCTGAACCGCTCGCCCGGCAGGTGCAGCTCCGCCTGCCGGCGCGGCGGCACGTCCGCCCACCAGTACCAGGGCGAGACGCCGATGCGCCGGGAGACCTCGTAGACGCCGTAGATCACCCCGCGCTGGTCGCTGCCGGTGAGCACCAGGCGGCCGTCGACGACCTGGCTCAGCGACGTCTCCCACTTCCCGGCGATGCCGGTGACGTCCAGCTTGCCCGCCGCGACCAGGTCGTCGACCAGCCGGCTGCGGCCGAGCGTGCCGACCAGCACGACCGGGCCCCGGGCGGGCACGACGTCGACCGACACCGCGGGCCGCACGCCGGTGACGCGTTCGACGTCGGCGGCCAGGTCGCCCACCACGCGCCGCACGCCGGGGAAGTCGCCCGCGCCGACCACGATCGTCGCGGCCTTTCCCCGCGAGAACAACGGGAACCCGGTTCCGGCTTCGGCGAGGCCCGGCGCGGCTACGGACCCCGCCGCGCCGGCCGCGGCGAGTAGTTGCAGGAAGGTACGACGGTGGACCTCGGACGACACGGCAGACCTCCTGAGTCAGCCCTTCACGGATCCGGTCAGCCCGCCGACGATGCGCCGTTCGGCGAGCACGAAGAACGCGAGCGCCGGGATCGCCGACAAGGCCGTGAAGGCGAGCACCCTGGCGGTGTCCTGGGAGAACTGGGACTGGAACATCGCGACGCCGAGCGGGAGCGTGAAGTGCCCGGAGTCGTTGAACACCAGCAGCGGCAGCAGGTAGGCGTTCCAGCTGGTGACGAAGGCCAGCACGGCGACCGTGGTCAGCGCGGGCGTCGACAGCGGCAGCAGGATCCGCCAGAAGAACCCGAGCCGGGTCGTCCCGTCGAGCACGGCCGCGTCCTCGATCTCGCCGGGGATCGCGTGCATGAACGGGCGCAGGATCACGATGGTCACCGGCAGCGAGAACGCCGCCTCCGGGATCGCCACCCCCCAGAAGCTTTCGAGCATGCCCAGCTGGCGCAGCCACAGGTACAGCGGCAACGTCGCCACCGTCAGCGGGAACAGCAGGCCGATGGTGAACAGCGTGTACAACGCCTCCCGGCCCTTGAACTGGTACCGCGAGAGGGCGTACCCGGCCATCGACCCGAGCGCGACCGCGAGCGCGGTCGCGATCACGGCGATCAGCGCGCTGTTGCCCAGGAACGTCCAGAACGCGCTGGAGCCCAGGACCGAGGCGTAGTTGTCGGTCACCCACGGGCCGGGCAGCCCGGCCGGGTCGGTGTTGATCTGGGCGTTGGTGCGGAACCCGCCGAGCACGACGAACAGCAACGGCACGACCGTCACACCGACGATGACGATCGCCGCGAGGTAGCCCATCGACAGGCCGAACTTGCCGGACCGCATCAGCCCACCATCCTGGTCAGGGCGCCCTGGGTGTCCCGGCGGAGCGCGAACCGCTGGTACAGCAGGGCGAACAGGAAGCAGATGACGAAGAGGATCACCGCCACCGCCGAACCGAACCCGAACTCGTAGCGCTTGAAACCGTGGTCGATCAGGTAGGTCGCCATCGTCGTCGACGCGTTGGCCGGGCCGCCGTTGGTCATGATCCAGACGACGTCGAACAGCTGGAGCGAGCCGATCACCGACAGGAAGATCCAGATCCGGATCGTCGGGCCGAGCAGCGGCAGCACGACGTGCCGGGTGGTCTGCCACGCCGAAGCGCCGTCGAGCGCCGCGGCTTCGCGCAGTTCGGCCGGCACGCCCTGCAGGCCGGCGAGCAGCAGGATGATGCCGAAGCCGATGTACTTCCAGGTGATCACCGCGAACAGCGTGTAGAGCACGATGCCCGGGTCGGCCAGCCAGTTGTGCACCAGCCCGCCGAGCCCGGCACTGCCGAGCACCTGGTCGGCGAAGCTGTTCGGCTGCAGCATGAGCGACCAGATGACCGCGGTGATCGCCTCGGACAGCACGTAGGGGGCGAACACCAGGGCGCGCAGCACGGCGCGGCCCCGCAGCTTCCGGTTGAGCAGCATCGCCAGCCCGATCGACAGCGGCAGCTGTACCACGATCGACAACCCGGCGATGATCAGGTTGTGCACGATGGCGCTCTGGAACACCGTGCCCTTGAACGCGTCGGCGTAGTTGTCGAACCCCACGAAGTCGTCGAGCGCGCCGAAGCCGTTCCACTCGAACAGGCTGTAGAAGGCGGCGATTCCGATGGGCACCAGGACGAACCCGGCGAACACCAGCAGGGCCGGCCCGAGCAGCACCATCAGCTCCAGGCGTTTGCCGAGGCCGGAGCGTTTCCCCCGGGCGTGGACCGCCGGTGCGGACGGCCGCGCCGCCGTCCGCACCGGGGTCGTCGCCGTGGTCACTTGTTGCCCGCCGCGGCCTGGTTGACGGCGGTCACGATGCCTTCGGGAGTGCCCTGGCCGGCGAACATGTTGGCCACCGCGTCGTTCAGCGCGGCGCCGACCGCCGTCGGGAACGCCCGGTCGAAGTACATCTGCACGTACGGGGCCTTCGTGCCGTAGTCGTTGACCTGCCGGAGCGTGTCGGTCTTCAGCGACTTCGCGGCCGCGGCGTTCACGGGCAGGCCGGTCCCCTTCGCGGCGAGCTCGGTCTGCACCGGCTCGCTGACCAGGTACTGCAGGAAAGCCGTGCAGGCCTTGGAGGCCCGGGTGGTGCAGGCGAAACCGTCACCGCCGCCGAGCGCGGCCGCCGGGTCGCCCTGCCCGCCCGCCACGGTCGGGAACGGGAACCAGCCGATCTTCGAGTCCAGGTCCTTGTCCTCGGTCAGCGACGACATCGTGCCGGGCTCCCAGTCGCCCTGCAGTTCCATCGCGGCCTTGCCGTTGGCGACGAGACCGGCGGAGCTGCCCGCGCCCTGCTGGGCGGGCGTGCCGGCGAACCCGGTCTGGAACGGTTCGGTGGCCAGGAAGTTCTTCAGGTCCTGACCGGCCTTCGTCCAGCACGGGTCTTCCAGCTTGACCGCCTTCACCGACTGCTGGAGCACCGCGGTCGAGCATTCGCGGATGGCGAAGTAGTTGAAGTAGAAGGCATCCGGCCAGCGGTCCTTGCCGCCGACGGAGATCGGCGCGATGTTCTTGGCCTTCAGCGCCGTGACGGCGGCGTTCAGCTCGTCCATGGTCTTCGGCGGGGTGGTGATGCCCGCTTGCTGGAACAGGTCCTTGCGGTACCAGAAGCCGACGAAGTGCTGCGTGAACGGCACACCGTACTGCTTGCCGTCGACCTGCCACTTCTCGCCGAACTTGCCGGTGGCCTGCTCGATCCACGACTTGGTGTCGCCGGTGATGTCGGCGACCTTGCCCGAGGTGATCTGCCCGGACAGGTCGCCCGCGCCCCAGGACTGGTAGATGTCCGGCGGCTCGGGCGACTGCAGGGCGAGCGGGACCTTCGTGTTGAAGTCCTCGTTCTGCAGCGGCTGGGCCTTGATCGTGACTTCGGGGTGCGCCTTCTGGTAGTCGGCGACGACCTGCGCCCAGACCGACTTGATCGGATCGGTGGTGCCGTTGTGCCACCAGGTCAACGTGACCGGGCCGCTCGGCTGCTGTTGTTGCTGCTGTGCGGGGGTATCGCCGCCCCCGCTGCACGCGGCCAGCGCGAGCGGGACTACGGCCGCCAAGGCGGCGAGAACGGTGATCCGGCGTTTCACAAACATCGTGGGTCCACTCCTGACGACTTCGGCCGAGTAGAACGGGGCGGCTCGGCGCCCGGGTTGGCGAAGAGTCTGCTCCGGGACAAATGCCGTGTCAATCGTTGTCGATAACGTTTTCTATGGCTAGTCTGAGCCGATGCAGCCCAGTTCCAGGGTGACCATCCGTGACGTCGCCGCCCGGGCCGGCGTCTCGGTGGCCACGGTTTCGAAGGTGATCAACGAGCGCTACGGCGTTTCCGCCGCGACGCTCGCGCGAGTCCGCGCCGTGATCGAAGAGCTCGGCTACGAAGCGAGCCTGGTGGCGCAAAGCCTGAGAAACCACCGGACGAACGTCATCGGCATCCTGGTCGCCGACCTCGAGCCGTTCTCGACCGAGCTGCTCAAGGGAGCCGCGGACGCCATCCGCGGCAGCGGGTTCGAACTCGTCGTCTACTCCGCGGGCGGGCGCACCGGAGACCCGGCGGGCTGGGAGAAGCGCTACCTCTCCCGGCTGAGCGGCACCCTCGTCGACGGTGCCGTGCTGGTCACCCCCACCGTTTCCCTGGACGTCGTGCCGGGCACGCCGGTCGTCGCCGTCGACCCGCACACCGGGCCGTCGCACCTGCCGACCATCGACTCCGACAACCTCCGCGGCGCGCAGCTGGCCACCGAGCACCTCCTCGACCTGGGGCACCGGCGGATCGCGTTCCTGGCCGGCCGGCCGGACCTGCAGTCGGCCGAGCTGCGGAAGACCGGGTACCTGCGGGCGTTGGCGGCGGCGGGCATCACGCCCGACGAGGACCTGATCCGGGTCGGCGCCTACGACCCGGAGGTCTCCGCGGCCTCGGCGCACGCCCTGCTGACCGGCCCGGACCGGCCGACCGCGGTGTTCGCCGCGAACGACATCTCGGCCATCGCGACCGTGGGTGCGGCGCGCGAGCTCGGGCTCGCCGTGCCCGACGACCTTTCCGTGGTGGGCTTCGACAACGTGCCCGAGTCGGCGCTCTGCCGCCCGCCACTGACCACAGTGGACCAGCCGATCCGCGAGATGGGGCACCGGGCGATCCGGATGCTCATCGCGCTGATCAACGGCGACGAGGTCGAGCGGACCCACGTCACGCTCGACACCGGCCTGGTGGTGCGGCATTCCACCCGCGCCCTCCCCTGAACCGTTTCCTCCTCCTCACCTCCTCCCCAGACGAAGGGCGGACCAGCCTTGACCACGCAGCCCACCACGGCCGGAGAGCAGTGGCGCGACCCCGCGGCCGACCCGGGCGAACGCGTCCGGGCCCTGATGGCCCGGATGACCCTGCGCGAAAAGCTCGCCCAGCTCTACGGAGTCTGGGTCGGCATCGACTCCGGCGGCGAAATGGCACCGCACCAGCACGACTTCGTGGACGCGGCGGTCGACCTCGACGACCTGGTCCGGCACGGCATCGGGCAGCTGACCCGCGCGTTCGGCACCCGGCCGGTCGACCCGGTGATCGGGGCGCACAGCCTCGCGCGCACGCAACGGCAGATCGTCGCCAGCAGCCGGTTCGGGATTCCCGCGGTGGTGCACGAGGAATGCCTGACCGGGCTGGCCGCGTGGCAGGCGACGATCTACCCGGCCCCGCTGTCGTGGGGCGCGACCTTCGACCCGGACCTGGTGCGCCGGATGGCGGCGAAGATCGGGCGGACCATGCGCGAGCTGGGCGTGCACCAGGGCCTCGCGCCGGTCCTCGACGTGGCCCGCGACCTGCGCTGGGGCCGGGTCGAGGAGACCATCGGCGAAGACCCCTACCTGGTCGGGACGATCGGCAGCGCCTACGTCGCCGGCCTCGAGTCGGCCGGCGTGGTCGCCACGCTGAAGCACTTCGTCGGGTACTCCGCCTCGCGGGCCGGCCGCAACCTCGCGCCGGTCTCGGTGGGCCCGCGCGAAATCGCCGACGTCCTGCTCCCGCCGTTCGAACACGCGCTGCGCGCCGGCGCCCGCTCGGTGATGAACACCTACACCGACGTCGACGGCGTGCCCGGGGCGGCCGACCCGACGCTGCTGACGGATCTGCTGCGCGACACCTACGGGTTCGAGGGCACGGTGGTCGCCGACTACTTCTCGGTGGCGTTCCTGCACCGCCTCCACGGCGTCGCGGCCGACCGCGCCGACGCCGCCCGGCAGGCGCTCACCGCGGGCATCGACGTCGAGCTGCCGACCATGGACTGCTACGGCGAGCCGCTGCTCGCCGCGGTGGAAGGGGGCGCGGTCGACGTCGCCGCCGTCGACCGCGCCCTCGAACGCGTGCTGCGCCAGAAGTGCGAGCTGGGGCTGCTCGACGCCGGCTGGGCGCCGGAGGTCCCGGAAGAGATCGACCTCGACGACGCCGAATCGCGGGCGCTGGCCCGCGAGGTCGCCGAGCGCTCGATCGTCCTGCTGCACAACGACGGGACGCTCCCGCTCTCCCCCGGCACCCGCGTCGCCGTGGTCGGGCCGCGCGCGGACACCCCCGGCGCGATGCTCGGCTGCTACTCCTTCCCGCTGCACGTCGGTGTCCACCACCCCGACGTCCCGTTCGGCGTTTCGGTGCCGACCGTGCTCGAGGCGCTGGGCTCGGCCTACGACGTGACCTACGCCCTGGGCTGCCCGGTCACCGGCGGGGACGACGAAGGCATCGCGCAGGCCGTCGCGGCGTGCGCGGACGCGTCGGTGTGCGTGGCGGTGCTGGGCGACCGGGCCGGGCTGTTCGGCGGCGGGACGTCCGGCGAAGGCTGCGACGCGGCCGACCTGCGGCTGCCGGGCCGCCAGGAGGAACTCCTGGACGCCCTGCTCGACACGGGCAAGCCGGTGGTCGTCGTCCTGCTCTCGGGACGCCCGTACGAGCTGTCCCGGCAGCTGCCGCGGCTGGCCGCGGTGGTCTGCGGGTTCTACCCCGGCGAGGAAGGGGCCGGCGCGCTGGCCGACGTCCTCAGCGGCCGGATCAACCCGGCCGGCAGGCTGCCGGTGAGCTTCCCGGCGGCCGGCGCGAGCCAGCCGTCGACCTACCTGGCCGCCCCGCTCGGCCGCCGCAGCGAGGTGTCCACAGTGGACCCGTCGCCGCTGTTCCCGTTCGGGCACGGGCTGTCCTACGCGCCGGCGACCTGGCTGGACGTCAGCGCGACCGGCTCGCTCTGGCCGACCGACGGCGTCTGCCGGGTCCGGGTCACCCTGCGCAACGACCACCGGCGCGAGACGTCCGAGGTCGTCCAGGTCTACCTGCACGACCCGGTGGCCGAGGTGGCGCGGCCGGAGCGCCAGCTCATCGCCGCCCGCCGGGTTTCCCTGCCCCCTGGCGAAACCTGCGTCCTGGAGATCGCCCTGCACGCCGACCTGACGTCCTACACCGGCCGCGCGCGGCAGCGCCAGGTCGACCCCGGGGACGTCGAGCTGCGGGTGGGCACCTCGAGTGAAGAGATCGTCGCGACCCTGCACTGCACGCTGACCGGGCCGCGCCGCGTCGTCGGCGCCGACCGGGTCCTGAGCCCGGAGTTCTCATTGTGAGACGTCCACTGGTGATCTTCTTCCTGGCCGTGCTGACCGTGCTGTTCGTGGGCGCCTCCGCCCGCCCGGCGCCCGCGCACTGGGTGGCGACGTGGACGTCGATGCCCCAGCTGACGGAGCCGGGCAACATGCCGCCGGCGCCGTTCACCGGGGCCGACCGGGTGCTCGACAACGCCTCCTTGCGCGAGACGGCGCAGGTGACGGCCGGCGGCCCGCGGATCCGGTTGCGGTTCTCCAACGCCTTCGGCGGAGCGCCGCTGCCGCTGACCGCGGTCTCGGTGGCGCGCCCGGCCGGCGGCGCGGCCGGCGTCTCCGGTGTCGAACCGGGCAGCGTCGTGCCGGTGACCTTCCACGGCAAGCCGTCGACAACGGTCCCGCAGGGCGCGCAGGTGGTCTCCGACCCGCTGCCCTTCCCGGTGCGGCCGCTGGAGAACATCGCGGTGACGGCGTACCTGGCGCACGGCCAGGCGTCGACGTCGATCACCTCGCACCCCGGCTCGCGCACGACGTCGTACCTGCTGGCCGGCAACCACGTCGCCGACCTCGATCTGCCGGGCGCGACCCCGGTCGACCACTGGTACTTCCTCAGCGGCATCGAGGTGCTGTCCCCGGCGTCCGCGGTCGCGGTGATCGGCGACTCCATCTCCGACGGCCGCGGCTCGACGACGAACGGCAACGACCGCTGGCCGAACGTGCTGGCCGCGCGCCTGCACGGCGTGTCCGTGGTGAACCAGGCCGCGGGCGGCAACCGCGTCCTGCAGGACGGCCTCGGCCCGAACGTGCTGGCCCGCCTGGACCGCGACCTGCTGTCCACGAGCGGCGTTTCGTGGGCGATCGTGTTCGAGGGCGTCAACGACATCGGCACGGCCACCCCGGCGGCCGCCGCCGACGTGGCGGACCAGCTGATCGACGCCTACGACCAGATCCTGACCCGCGCGCACGCGCAGGACATCCGCGTGTACGGCGCGACGATCACCCCGTTCGGCGGCAACACCGGCTACGACGACCCGATGCGGGAAGAAGCCCGTCAGCGCGTCAACGCGTGGATCCGCCAGCCGGGCCACTTCGACGCGCTGCTGGACTTCGACAAGGTGGCCCGCGATCCCTCGGCGCCCTCCCGGCTGCTGCCCGCCTACGACATCGGCGACCACCTGCACCTCAACCCGGCGGGATACCAGGCGCTCGGTTCGAGCGTTCCGGCCGTCCTTTTCCGGAACGACCGGTAGAAACGCCGAGCGGCAAAAAGAAGACAATTTCCGGACGCGGTTTCCCCCGCGTGATCACCGACCGCCGAACGCGGTCTGACGGACGGTGATCGGGCGGATATCTGTTGGGACACAAGCGAGTCTCGAAGGCGGGGCCCGTGACGCACGTCACGGGCCGTCCCCTAACATGTCGCCGTCTGCTGTCCCCACAGGTAAGTCGTCGCTCCCGGAAAGGGAAACCATGTCCGACGTCATGAACAGCATCTTCGGCCGCCCCAAGAACGAAAACCCCGACCCGGGCGGGTACGCCTACGGCGCCGTCGAGCCCGCCCCGGAGGTCACCGAGGCGCCCGCCGCCGAGAGCGTTCCGGACGAGGCCGTCGTCGTCGAGGAAGCGGATTCCGCATCGGAGTCCGGAACCACGGCGGAAACCGGAGAAGCCGGGGAAGACACCGTCGACGCCTCGGCGGAGGTCGCCGAGACCGAGGACGACGACACGGACCCGAACGCCACCGAAGACGAAGCCGAGGCCGTCACCGACGACGCGGCGGAAGCCGAAGCGGCGACCGAGGACGAGGACACGGCCGAGCCGGTTGCCGTCGCCGAAGCCGCTCCCGAAGCCCAATCCCCTTCCGAAGCCGAACCCGTCGCCGGGACCGAACCCGTCGCCGGGACCGAGCCGGTCGCCGACGCCGAGCCGGCCGCGGCCCGCCCGGCCCCGGGTTCCCGCGGCAGCACCACGATCGCCGACGGCGTGGTCGGCAAGATCGTGCTGCGGATCGCCGCCCAGACCGACGGCGTGCACAGCGTCGCCGAGGACGGCGTCAAGGTCGAGCTCGCCGACGAGGTCGCCTGGGTCACCATCCCCGTGGTGGTCGAGTTCGGCCACGCGGTCAAGGCGGTCGGCGAGCAGATCCGCGTCGCGGTGATCGACGCCGTCGAGCAGTACCTGGGCCTCGACGTCGAGGTCGTCGACGTCCACGTCACCGACATCCACTTCCCCGAGGCGGACTGAGCTTCGGTGCCCGGTCCCGGACGCGGGGCCGGGCACCTGCCGCGTCCTCCCCGCCGGGGCGACGCGCTCACCGCACCCGGTAGCGCAGGTGGAGCACGTCGCGGTCCTCCAGGCGCCGGACGAGTTCGAGTTCCGCCTTCGTCCCGTCGAACAGCCGCCGTCCCTCGCCCAGGAGCACGGGGACGACGTGGAGTTCCAGTTCGTCCAGCAAACCCGCGGCCAGCAACGACTGCGCGGCCCCGGCGCCGTGCACCATGACCGCGCGGTCGCCGGCCGCGGCACGGGCTTCCTCGGCGGCGGCGGTGACGTCGGTGAAGAACCGCGCGCTGCCGGGCGGGGTGTCGGCCGGGTCGATGTGGTGGGTGAGCACGTGGATCGGCACGCCGTCGTGGTGGTCGCCACCCCACCGGCCGGCCAGCTCGAAGGTGCGGCGGCCCGAGATGAGCGCCCCCGTCGCCAGCGCTTCGCGGAAGATCTGCCCGCTGGCGCCGTCGCCGTGCCGGTCGTCCAGCCAGTTGAACAGCCGGCCGCCGCCTCGGCCCAGTTCCTGGCCGGGACGGTCGTCCGGCCCGGCCACGAAGCCGTCGAGGGACATCGTCATGTAAAGACGGATCATGGGGGCTCCTCCGGTCGGTTGGGCTTCACCGACGCGTCGAACGAGCCTCGCCCGGATCGACAGCGTTCAGTCGAGCCTGGCCCGCGCGATCACCTCCTCCAGCCGCAGCGGGCTGGCCGGGTGGTGCGACAGGCACAGCGGCGTCGCCACCTGCCGGAAGCCGAAGGCCTCCCCCGCCACGTAGAACTGCGCCCGCTCGAGCCGCGAGATGTCCGCGACCGGGCTGCCTTTCGCGCGGGCCAGTTCGTTGGCCGCGGCGATCTGCGCCGGGCTGTTGAGGCGGCCGAAGAACTGCGTCATCGCGTTGCCGACCACCTGGTTGTGCAGCCCCTTGGGGGCCTGAGTCGCGAACAGCAGCCCGAGGCCGTACTTCCGGGCCTGGGACGCGAGCACGATCGTGCTGCGCGTGCTCGCCGTGAGACTCCCGGAGGAGGCCAGCGTCTGGGCTTCGTCCATGACGAACAACGCGCCCAGCGGCCGGTCGCCGGCGGGGTGGCGCTTGATCCAGGCGAACAGTTCCATCTGCAGCTGGTTGACGAAGTTCTGCCGCTGTTCCTCGGCCGGCAGCCCGACGAAACTGATCACGGACACGCGGGCCCGCTTGCCGTCACCGGGAGCGAGCAACACGCCCGGATCGACCGGCTCGCCCCCGCCGGCGAAGAGCGGGTCGTTGACCATCGCGGCCTTCAGCACTTCGGCGAGATCGGCAGCGATGCGCTTGGCGTCGTTGAGGTTGCTGACGCCCTCGGGCAGATCGGACATGAGCTCGATCAGGTCCGGCAGGCTCCGGGACCCGGTCCGCGCGTGGTGGACGACGGCCTGCCGGAGCACGGCCAGCCCGATGTTGGCCTTGGCGGTGGAACCGGTGAGCCGCACCTGAGGGGCCAGGGTCGCCACGGCCACCTCGACGGCGGCGGTGAACTCGTCGGTGTCGTCGAGAACCCCGGCGAAGTCGGGCAGGGGCCGGAAGGCCAGCGGCTGCCCGGTGGCCCGCCCGGGCGTCCAGACGACGACGTCGGTCTCGGCGAGGTACTGCTTGGCGAGCTCGGCGTCACCGTTCGTCCAGCCGCCCGGCGGTTCCGGCCAGGCGTCGCCGAGGCGGGCGAGGTCGTTGTTGGGGTCGAGGACGATGGCGGAGACGCCCTGCAGGGCGCATTCTTCGACGATCCGCCGGAGCAGCACGGTCTTCCCCGAGCCGGACCCGGCGAAGACGGCGGCGTGCTTGCGCAGGGCGGACAGTTCGATCCGCACGGGCTCCCCGGACCCGACGACGGTCCCGAGGGTAATTTCGCCGTCGGCGGGCGGAGGGTGCGTGGCTCCGGCGGGCTGCCGCTCGGCCGCCTTTTCGGCACCCACCCCGGCGGGCTTCTCGGGCAGCACGGCGGACAGGAGGCCGGACCGGCTGGCGGGCCGCCGGTCGATCAGCCACTCGTGCAGCTCACGACCGCCGTTGCCGAGCAGCTTCTGCAGGGCCCAGAAGGTCCGCACGTCCCCGTCGGCCAGCCGGATCGTCCGGCCACCGGCGGCGGTGAACTTCGCGACCTCTTCCCGGGTCTTGGCCCCGCGTCCCCAGGCGTCCCGGAGGATGACGAGGTGCCGGTTCTCCGCGCCGTGCAACTGTCCCGCCGCGGAGCGCGCCTTCCGGAACCGGCTCAGCGCCGCCCGGGGGTCGCGGGCCGCGATCGCACGGAACGCCCAATGCTCCTGCAGGTCCGCGGCCTCGTCGAGGGTCCGGGACAGCCAGGCGTGGACCTCGCTGCGCCCGTTCTGGCGCTCGCAGGACCATTCGAGCTCGTCGTCCCCGACCTCGGTGACCCAGCAGCGCAGAGCCGCGGAGAGAAGATCCGGCATGGCCCGGTCCACGGTCTTCTCGGCGAGCAGCGTCTTCGGATCCGCTTCCGCCCGCAGCTTCTCGAACTCGGCGTCGAGTTCGGCGAACCGGTCGTGCTCGGCCTCGGTCCGCACCGGGGCGGCCGGCACCGGGGCCTTCTCGTCGAACGAGGTGAGCTCCTTGACCTGACCGGCGCGCAGGCACAGCTCGATGTGCGCGCCGATGCGTTTCAGCAGCTGGCGCGGGGTCCACTCGTCCCAGGGTTCGTCGAACGCCACGGGCGCCACCGGCCAGGTCGGATGCGGTGGGGTGAAGTCCATGGTCTCGTAAGCCACCCCGAGCCGCTTCTCCACCAACGCACGGCCCACGCCGGCGTCGGTGATCCGGCCGAGCGCCACCGTTTCGCGGAACCGGTCGGGTACGGTGCCCGCCGCCTTCGTCTTGATCTGCTGCCAGGTGCTCGGCAGGCAGGCCAGCACGGTGAGGGTCTTGCGGGTGACTTCCCGCAACCCCATGAGGCCGTCGGCGATCTGCGCCACGAGCAGGTCTTCCTCGGCGCTGTCCCCGATTTCCTGCGTGCGCTTCACCGACCGCGCGACGAGGGTGTCGAGCTGGTCCACGGCGATCACGACGGGACCGGTGAGGGCGAGCAACCGGGTGATTTCCTGCACGAGGACCCGGGAGGGTTTCGGCCGCGAGTAGATGTTCCACTTCCGGGCTTCGGAGGTGAGTTCCGTGTCCCCGTCCAGGTAGTCGTCCCCGACGTACTTGGCACCGGGGTCCCGGCTGGCGATGAGCACGAGGGCCCGGGCGGTGTCCCCGCATTCGTCGGCGACCACCTCGTCGAGCGACGCCACCCCGTCGACGAACGCCTCGAGGTCCTCCGGGGTCAGCCCGCGGCCACGGCGGATCCGGGCCTCGACTTCCGGATCGACGTGGGACCGCAAGCACACCCGGAGCAGGAACCTCCGCAGCTGTGACTCGCCCGAATCGTCCGTCCGGGCCAGTCCGCGGCGCAGGGCCTCGGCCGTGTTCTCCCAGAACGCCTCGGCCGCGGTGACGTCGTCGAGGAAGAAATACCCCCGCGCGCGGTGCACCTGGCGCCGGACCAAGCCCAGCAGGTGGGTCTTGCCGACCCCCTTCAGTCCCTGCAGGACGAGGCCGATCGGACTGGGGCCGTCGGTGATCGAGGCGTCGCGGATGCCCGTGTCGATGGCCGCGAGCGCGTCGGCGTGCAGCCCGTCGACGTGGTAGGGCGAATCCCGCCAGACGTGGTCGGGGGTGTCCGCCCAGTCGAAACTCAGCGTGGCCAGCGCCTGCAACCGGTCCATCACAACGCCTCGATCGACAACAGGTGGTTGTCCTCGCCGCCGATGCGGATCGCCGCCTCGTGATCGGCCGCGGTGAGCGCTTTGCGGTTGTCTTCGGGGACGAGGTGGATCTTGCCGGCGCGGCTCAGTTCCTTGAGCAGGGCGTCGACCTCGGCCGCGGGGGCGCCGAGCTTGGGCCGCAGGTCCACCAGGCCGACCCAGCCGCGTGGCTCCGTCACGAGCTCCCGGTAGGCGACGCGGATCCGGGTCTCGAGATCTTCGACCGGGACCGGCGATGGCGGAGCCGACGTGCCGAAGACGTCGGCCAACCGCAGGTCACGGCCGCGGCGGAACTGGTCGAAACCTCCGAGGACCAGGTACAACACCGAGCACAGCGTGCTCTGCGGCCGGGGCGGCGGCGGAGTCCCCTCCCCGAGCTCCTTCTCGCACCAGGCCCACCCCCGGTCGGTCAGCTGGTGGACGAACGGGCGGCCGATCTGTTCGCTGGTGATGTACCCGGCGTCCTTCAGCTGCGTGCGTTCCTTGCCGACGAGCGTGAACCCCACGAGCTCCTTCAATTCCGGGTTGGGCACCTCCCGGCCCAGCACCATCAGCGTGAACATCGCCGCGGTCTGCTTGTGTCCCAAGCGGTCGGTCATCCGAGATCCTTCCGGTGGTTCGGCTTCGTCGTGGTCCGGGCGCGGGTGTCGAGGGTCCGCAGGAGCCAGTCGATCGACCGGCGGGTCTCCGGCGGGGCCGCGTGCTGGTCCGCGCCGTTCGGGAAGCGGGGCTTCACCGCCACCTCGAGGTCCGCCGCGAGGTCGTGGACCCGCCCGCTGTCGCCGGCTCCGACGGCCGTCTGCAGGGCCGTGACCAGCTCGTCGACGAGGTCCCACCGGGACGGGCGCAGCCGGGATCCGCGTGCCTGTGCGAGCAGTGCGGGGAGGTCGAGATCGGCGTCGGCGTCGGCGTCGGCCAGCGAGGTGAAGCCCTTCAGCTGGCCGACCAGATCCCGGGCCACTTCAACGGGTCCCCGCGACCCGTTGAGGCGCAGGTAGCGGAGGTTCCCGACGTAGCCCGGCAGCGACGACGCGTCCGTACCCGCCGTGAGGATCGGGATCACCCGGCGGTCCTGGCCGAGGGTGCGGTGCAGGAACAGCTCGACTTCGGCCGCCTGCCAGCGGCTGACCTTGCCGTCGACGACCAGGCAGAGGTGCCGGGCGTCGTCTTCGACGCGCGCGAGCAGCGAACGATCGCCCGAAAGGGACTTCACCACCCGGACGTCCAGCTTCTCCAGCTCCGCGACCAGCTCGCCGGCGGGGCCGAAGGCCGCTCTCGGGATGCTGACCCGCAGCTCGTGCTTGAACTCCCGCCGGCTCGACCGCACGGAGGCCACGTAGGCGTCCCGGTTCTCGGCCAGCAGATCGGTCCGGTCGAGCCGGCACGCGATCACGGCCGCGACCGTCTCGAGCGCGAAGCCGATCTGGTCGGCGCCCGGCGTCTGTTCCGACAGCACCGGCAGCTGCTCGCCGAAACTCCAGTAGGACACGTACGGCAGGGTGAGGTGACGGGCCATCGTCGCCGGCTCGACCGTCTGGTCGAGCCAGGTCCGGTACAGCTCGGCGGTCTCCTCGACGACGATGCGGCGCCACGTCTCCGACCGGTCGTACTCCTCCCGGTTGTCGAAGCGCGACAGCACCGGCAGGACGGTCAGCCGCGAACGGTCGAACGGCAGGAGATTGCGCGCCACATCGGCGCGCCGGGCCGCCTCCACCGCGCCGAGGATGCTCTGCCGGTTCGCGGTGAACAACAGGACGAGGTGGTCGGGCAGGTGCGCGGTGCAGATCCCGCCGATGTCGGAGATCCCGGTGCGGCTGTCGATGAGGACGAAGTCGTAGCGCGCCACCCATTGCTCACGGCACTTCTCGAGGTATTCGCCGAACCCGTCGTCGTACAGGCCGTCCCAGTCGATCTGCTGGACCCTCGTGACGTAGCCCGGCTCCTCACCGCCGGCGGCGACGAAGTCGAGCACGCCGGTGTCGGTGAGCAGCCGCTGGACGTGCGTCTCCGGCGCGAACCGGCCGTGCCGGAAGTCGTCGACGAAGTCGATCACACCCCCGCGCGGTGGCTCCGGCAGCTGCGGCCGGAAGTAGTCGCCGAGGCCGGGTGCCTCGAGGTCCCAGTCCAGGCAGAGCACCCGGTGGCCCCAGCGGGCGAGCAGGACGGCGACGTTGGCCAGCGTGAAGCTGCGGCCGACCCCGCCCTTGTAGGAGTAGAAGGTGAACACCGATCCCGGCATCGGTCAGAACCTCGGCATCCGCGCCGGCTGGGGCGGTTCCGGGGGCGGCGTGCGCACCGGCCAGTCGCTCCGCCACTCAGGCGCTCGTTCGATGAGCTCCTCCAGCTCCGCGGCGATCTGTTTGATCTGCTGGTTGAAGTCGAGGTAGGCGGGCGCGGTCTGGAAGTGCTCGAAGGGGTGGTTCCACTGCTGCAGATCACGGGGACGCCGCGCGTGGGCCCAGTCGGGGAAGTGCCGGGAGTCGCAGAAGATCACCGGGTAGATCAGGGGCGGCCGGTGCTCACCCGGCGCGGCGGCGGTCAGTGTCTCCCGCTCCGCCATCGAGGCCCATTCGGCCAGGCACCATTCGTCCCGGAAGTACTTCGGGGAGCAGACCGGAACCAGCACGCGGGAGCGCTGCAGCGCCGAGTTCAGTTCCGCCGGCCAGGCGGCGCCGACGCGGACCTGGTCGTCGAAGAAGATTTTGACGTCCTCGTACCGGTTGTTGTCGAGCACTTCGAGCAGACGCGGGTGAAAATGGTGCCGGATCCACGCCGATATGTCGCCCGCGGTGCGCAAGTAGCTGATGAACACGTCGTACTCGTACACGCGCGCCGCCGCCCCTTCGCCGCTCCCAGCAGGCGGGTTCGATCCTAGATCCGTTGCGGTCCACGGAAGAAGACGGCAGACCTGACAGATCCAGGACAATAACTGGCCAGGCTCGGAATTTCCCGGAAAACGTACTCTTGACAACTCGCCGAGCCCTGGATATATGACAGGCGAGCACTGCGGCGGAAAGCGGCCGTCGTTTCCGGAATACCGATCTCGCGGATCGGTGAATCACCGACCGATCCCGAGGAGAACCCGATGTCCGAGCACGATGCCCCCCGGGTGTTCTTCAGCTACTCGCACGACTCGGAGGAGCACAAGACGCAGGTCCGGCGGTTCGCGACCTTCCTGCACAGCCGGATCGGCCTCGACGTCGTCCTCGACCAGTGGCACGACAACGTCCGCATCGACTGGTCACTGTGGGCGACCCGGAACCTGAAGGCGGCCGACTTCGTCATCGTCGTGGCGTCTCCGCTGTACCGGGCGCGGGCCGACGGCGACGCGCCACCGGACGAGGGCCGCGGCGCCCAGTTCGAGACCGCCATCATCCGCAACAAGCTGACCAAGGACATCGAGGACGGCACCCGCCGGGTCCTCCCGGTCGTCCTGCCCGGCCACTCGATCGACGACATCCCCGAGTTCCTCAACCCCTACTCCATGACCCGGTACGTGATCTCGGAGTTCACCGACGCCGAGGTCGCCGACCTGCTCGCCGCGATCACCGGCCGGGGCCGGCACCCGAAGCCCCGCCGCGGGGTCTGGCGGGGCGGGGCCGGGGAACCGCGACGGGTGCTCGCCGGTGAACTGCCGTGGACGTGCACCAGCCCGGGGGTCCGGCGCGGCACGGCGTGGATCGACGGCCTGCACTACGAGAACAGCATCGTCCTGCGGCCGGGGACGCCGTCCGCCGCCGGGACGGGATTCATCGAACTGGACCTCGGCGGCCACTACCGGCGGTTCAGCACCGTCGCAGGCGTGCTCGACGACGCCCGGGATCCCTTCCAGGTCGGGCGGGTCCGCGTGGTGCTCGACGGGGCGCCCCGGTCCGAACACGACGTGGCGGCCGGGAAGCCGGCGCAGATCGACCTCGACGTCACCGGCGCCCGCCTGCTGCGCCTCGAGATGTCACGGCCGGCCGGCACGGCGTCCCCCTTCGGATCCGCGGCCGTCATCGTCACCCGCCGGGGACGGCCACCCGAGCTCGCCCTCGGCGATCCGGCCGTCACTTAGCCGCGCGCGAAGTCAGGGCCGGGGACACCGCGCCTCGGCCTGGCAAGCGGCCAGGTCCACCTCGGCCAAAGCCGCGCCCACGCCCGCCAAGGCGACCGCGTTCATCGACAACGACGTCACGCCCAGCCCCACGAGCACCGGCGCCAGTGCCGGGTCCGCCGCCGCCTCGCCGCACACGCCCACCGGCTTGCCCGAGGCCGCGCCGGCTGCCGCGACCATCTCCACCAGCCTCAGCAACGCCGGCTGGTGCGGGTCGTTCAGCGCCGCCACCGCGCCCAGCTGGCGGTCCGCCGCGAACACGTACTGGGCCAGGTCGTTCGTGCCCAGCGACACGAAGTCCACTTCCGCGAGGATCGAACCGGCGCACAACGCCGCCGCCGGGATCTCGATCATCACGCCCACCCGGGGGATGCCCGCCGCGCGGGCGCGGGCGGCGAACCACGCCGCTTCCGCGGCCGTGGCCACCATCGGGGCCATCACCGACAGCTCGACGCCGCTGTCCCCGGCCGCCGCCGCGATCGCTCGCAGCTGGCGGTCCAGCAGTTCCGGGCGGTCGAACGCCACGCGAAGGCCGCGGACACCCAGTGCCGGGTTGGGTTCCTCGCCCATCGGCAGGAACGCCAGGGGCTTGTCCGAGCCCGCGTCCAGCGTGCGGACGACGACCGGCTTGCCCGCGAACGGCGACAGCACCGCCGCGTACGCCGCCCGTTGCTCGGCCTCCGTCGGCTCGGCCGCCGCCGACAGGTAACAGAATTCGGTGCGGAACAGGCCGATCCCCTCCGCACCGGCCGCCGCCGCGGCCGCGGCGTCCGCCGCGGATCCGACGTTGGCGAGCAGCTTCACGCGGTGGCCGTCGGCGAGGCGGCCGACGCCGTCCCACGCCGGGCGGGACGTCCGGGCCGGGGCGCGCACCGTGCCGTCGGACGCCGCCACCGTGCCCGCGGATCCGTCGACCGCGAGGCCCGGGCCGTCCAGCTCCAGCACGCCGGCGCAGGCCACCACCGCGGGGATGCCCAGCGCCCGCGCCAGGATCGCGGTGTGGCTCGTCGGGCCGCCCTCCTCCGTCACCAGGGCCAGGACCAGGTCCGGGTCGAGCCCGGCGGTGTCGGCCGGGGCCAGGTCGCGGGCGACCAGCACGCTCGGCGACGTCAGGTCCGGCACGCCCGGCGGGGCCACGCCCAGCAACGCCGCGACGATCCGGTCGCGCACGTCGGCGACGTCCCGGGCGCGCTCGGCCAGGTAGCCGCCGGCCGCCCGCAGCGCCGCCATGAACTCCCCCGCCGCTTCCCACACCGCACGCGGTGCCGGGAGCGATCGCTCGAGGACGAGCTTCTCCGCGGACGCCGTCAACGCCGGGTCGGCCGCCATTGCGGCGGTCGTCTCCAAGACCGACCGGGCATCTCCGGACACGGAACGGGCACGATCGGACAACGCGGCCGCCACCGAAGCCGCCGCCTGCCCGATCCTGCCCGCTTCGGCCCCGAGGTCGGCGGGAGCGGGCGAAGAAGCGGGTTCCGGCAGGTCAGCGGCCACGAGGACGCGGGGACCGGCGGCGTGACCGGGACTGACTCCGACTCCGGACAACGGCATGGAAGGACCTCCGGGAGCAAAGGATCTCGTAACTGGGGATTGACAGTACGGTAACAACGGGCACAATCAAACGGCAACGGGCAAACATCGGAGGAGAACGGGCATGTACGCCGCCGAACGGCACCAGCTCTTGGCGCAACGCGCACGACGTGACGGCCGCGTCGACGTCGGTGACGTCGCCGCCGAACTCGGTGTCGCCCCCGAGACCATCCGCCGCGACCTCGGCGTCCTCGAACGCCAGGGCGTGGTCCGCCGCGTCTACGGCGGCGCGGTCGCGGTCGAGCGGCTCGACTTCGAACCCGAGGTCGCGCAGCGGGACCGGACCAACGCCGCCGAAAAGGACGCGATCGCCCGGGCCGCCCTGGACCTGGTACCCGACCGCGGCTCGATCCTGCTCGACGCGGGCACCACCACCAGCAGGCTGGCGACGCTGCTGCCCACCGAGCGCGAACTGACCGTGATCACCAACTCGATCCCGGTCGCCTCGATCCTCGCCACCCGCCCCGGCATCACGCTGCACATCCTGGGCGGCCGCGTCCGCGGGACGACCCTGGCCGCCGTCGAGGCGTGGACCCTGCAAGCGCTCGACGGCCTGCTCGTCGACGTCGCTTTCCTCGGCGCCAACGGCTTTTCGGCCGAGCACGGCTGCACGACGCCGGACATGGCCGAGTCCGCCGTGAAGGCCGCCGTGGTCGCCGCCGCCCGCAAGCGGGTGCTGCTGGCCGACCACAGCAAGTACGGCACCGACCAGCTCAGCCGCTTCGCGCGGCTGAGCGAGATCGACGTCCTGATCACCGACAGCGGCATCGACGCCGGCGCGGTGGCCGAACTCGAAGAAGCGGGCCCGGAGGTGGTGCTGGCGTGATCGTCACCGTGACCCCGAACCCGAGCCTCGACCGGACCATGCAACTGGCCGAGCTGCGCCGCGGCGAGGTGCTGCGCGCGTCGGCCGTCCGGCTCGACCCCGGCGGCAAGGGCGTCAACGTCGCCCGCGCGCTGACCGCCGCCGGAACCCCGGCCGTCGCGCTGCTGCCCGCCGGCGGCCCGGTCGGCGAGCGGCTGGCCGACCTGCTCGCCCCCGAAGGCGTCCCGGTCGTCGCGGTGCCCATCGCCGGCTCGACCCGCAGCAACATCACCCTCGTCGAAGCCGACGGGACCACGACGAAGCTCAATGAGCCGGGCCCGGAGATCTCCCCCGCGGAGCTCGCCACCCTCGAACGGCGGGCGGTCGAGCTGGCCGCCCGCGCCGAATGGCTGGTCTGCTGCGGAAGCCTCCCCGCCGGCGTCCCGGACGACTTCTACGCGCGGCTGACGAAACTCGCCCGCGAAGCCGGCGCGAAGGTCGCCGTCGACTCCTCCGGCGCGCCGCTCGCCGCGGCCTGCGCGGCCGGCCCGGACCTGCTCAAACCGAACCTCGACGAGCTCATCGAGCTCGCCGGCCGCCCGCTGCCGCGGCTCGGCGACGTCGTCACGTTCTGCCGGGAGCTGATCTCCGGCGGCGTCGGCCGCGTGCTGGTCAGCCTCGGCGCCCGCGGCGCGGTCCTGGTCGAGGAGACCGAAACCCGCCACGCACTCGGCCCCCTGGTCGCCGTGCGCAGCACCGTCGGCGCCGGAGACGCCGCACTCGCCGGGTTCCTCCATGCGGGAGGAACCGGCCCCCGAGCCCTGCGGACCGCGGTCGCCTACGGCACCGCCGCGGTCACGCAGGAGGGCAGCCGCATGCCCACCCCGCAGGACGTGCACCCCGACCAGGTGCGCGTGCTCCCCGCCGATCCCACCTTCACCCTCAGCGGAGCCGCCGCATGACCACCCCAGACCTGATCACCGCCGACCTGGTCGACCTGAACCTCGACGCCGCCGACAAGCGGGCCGCCACCCGGGCGCTCGCCGAGCGGCTCGTCACGGCCGGGCGGGTGACCGACCTCGACCTGTTCCTGAAGGACGTCGCCGCCCGCGAGGAGCAGATGGCCACCGGGCTCGAAGGCGGCATCGGCATCCCGCACTGCCGCTCGGCCGCCGTCACCGCGCCGACGCTGGCGTTCGGCCGCAGCGACGCGGGCATCGACTTCGGCGCGCCGGACGGCCCGGCGACGCTCATCTTCCTCATCGCCGCACCGGAAGGCGGGGGCGGCGACCACCTGAAGGTCCTCGCCGCCCTCGCCCGGCGGCTGGTCCGGGCCGAGTTCAAGCAGAACCTCCTGGCCGCCGCCGAGCCCGCCGCCGTCGCCGAGTACATCCGCCAGGAGGTGGCCTGATCATGAAGTTCGTCGCCATCACCGCCTGCCCCACCGGGATCGCCCACACCTACATGGCGGCCGAGTCCCTCGAACAGACCGCCAAGGCCAACGGTGACGAGATCGTCGTCGAGACGCAGGGTTCGGCCGGGTCCGAACCGCTGTCGGCCGAGGACATCGCGAGGGCCGACGCCGTCATCTTCGCCGCGGACCTGGCGGTGCGGGGCCGGGACCGCTTCGCCGGGAAGCCGATCGTCGAGGCGCCGGTCAAGGCCGCGATCAACGACGCGGCCGGGTTGTTCGAGCGCGCCAAGGCCGCGGCCCGCGAACCCGCTCCCGCCGCGCCGGCCGCCCCGGAGCTGACCTCGAAGGTCGGCGCGAACGACAAAACCGGCACCAAGGTCCGCCAGTGGCTGATGACCGGCGTCAGCTACCTCATCCCGTTCGTCGCCGCGGGCGGGTTGCTCATCGCGTTGAGCTTCGCGCTGGGTGGCTACCAGATCGTCGACGCGCCGAAGGTCACCGAGCACTTCGACGCGGGGTCGGTGACCGGCTGGGCCGCGCTGATGTTCCAGATCGGCAGCGCCGCCTTCGACTTCCTGGTGCCGGTACTGGCCGGGTTCATCGCGTTCGCGATGGCCGACCGCCCGGCGATCGCCCCCGGTTTCGTGGGCGGCGCGATCGCCGTCACCGTGGGGGCGGGCTTCCTCGGCGGCCTGGTCGCCGGTCTGCTGGCCGGTGGGGTCGTGCTGGCGCTGAAGAAGGTCCGGGTGCCGAAGGCGATGCGCGGGATCATGCCGGTGGTGGTCTACCCGCTGCTGGGGTCCATTGTGGTCGGTGTGCTGATGTACGTCGTGGTCGGCAAGCCGATGGCGGCCGCGACGACCGGGCTGACGAACTGGCTCAACAGCCTCAGCGGCGCGAGCGCCCTGCTGCTGGGCGCGCTCCTCGGCCTGATGATGGCGTTCGACATGGGCGGCCCGGTCAACAAGGCGGCGTACGCCTTCGCGGTCGGCGGCCTGACCACCGGCGCGACGGCGTCGCTGCAGATCATGGCCGCGGTGATGGCGGCCGGGATGGTGCCGCCGCTGGCGCTCGCCCTGGCGTCCACGGTCCGCAAGAAGCTGTTCACCGAAGCCGAACGCGAGAACGGCCGCGCGGCCTGGCTGCTCGGCGCCTCGTTCATCACCGAGGGCGCGATCCCGTTCGCCGCGGCGGACCCGTTCCGCGTGATCCCCTCGATCATGCTCGGCTCGGCGGTGACGGGATCGCTGTCGATGGCGTTCGGCACGACGCTGCGCGCCCCGCACGGCGGCATCTTCGTGCTCCCGCTGATCGGCAACCCGCTGCTGTTCCTGGTGGCGCTGATCGCCGGGACGCTGGTGGCCGCCGGCTCGGTGATCGCGCTCAAGCAGGTGCGCTTCCGGGCTGTCGAGCGCTCCGCCGCCGTCTCCGGTCAGCCCGTCAACGCGTGAAGGAGTCCACTGTGTACCAACGTCGTACGCTCGTCGCCAGCAGCGTCGGGCTGCACGCCCGGCCGGCGGGCCTGGTCGCTCGCACGGCGGCCGGCCAGGCCGCGAAGGTGAAGATCGCCAAGATCACCGGAGGGGTGGCCGGCGACCCGGTCGACGCGGCCAGCGTCCTCGGCTTGATGACCCTGGGCGCCGCTTTCGGGGACGAGGTGGAGCTGACCGCCGAGGGCGACGCGGCCCAGGAGTCCGTCGACGCACTGGCCGAGCTGATAGCGCAGGACCTGGACGCGTAGCAGCCGCCGCGGTTCCGGTCGTGCCCCACGGCCGGGACCGCGGCGACATCACTCACATGACCACGGCCCCTTCCGTCCCGTGAAGAGCTGCTGCGCCGTTGGCGCGATATCCGGTCGGCATCGGTGTGAACACACTGACACGCACCTCGGAAGCCGTTCACCGTGAAGGAATGGCTCATTCCCTCGAGCAACTGTCCGGGCGGCTTCTGATCCAGTGCCGGCCGGCCGACGCCGAAGCCGTCCTCGCGATCGCGAAGGAGCACGAGACCGGGATCGTGCTGACCGGGACATCACCGGAAACCACCGTCCGCCGGCTTCGCGACCGGGGGTTCGACGGCCCGATACTCTGCGACGCCGACCGGTACTCCGGCAGGAAACGAGCCAGGGCGAGGTGGGGCACCCACCCCGCGTGGTCCCGCCGGCAACGTGAACTCGATCTGCTGCCGTTGACCGACTCGGGCTACCTGCCTCCGCGTGACCTGATCGGGCTCCGCACGATCCTCCGCGCGGCCGCCCGGGACCCGCAGCCCGTCGTCGCCGTGCTCCCGCTGGCCGCGCGCTGGTTCGCCAAGCCGGCGATCGCCGACGCCCTCACCCGCGAAATCAACGCCTTCGAGGCGCCGGTCGCCCTGGTCCTCGAGCACGCCAAAGACCCGTTCGGCGCGCAGTACCTGTTACGTGGCTTCCTCCGCCTCCTGGCGACCTCCACCGTGCCGGTCGCCCTCCTGCGTTCCGACGTCTCCGCGATCGGCGTGCTCTGTCACGGCGCGCACGCCGCGGCGGTGGGGACCACCAGTGCCCTTCGCCACCTGTACCCGGTAACGGCACGAGGCGGAGCAGCTCGGCCGGGTGTGTCCCCCTTCGTCACCCGGCTGCTCGGCTATCACCGGCTCGAGACCTGCGCTGACCTCTTCGCCGCGACGCCGGACATGGCGCACCTGTGGGACTGCTCCTGCCCGGTCTGCGAAGGAGCGGCTCCCGACTGGCTGGAAAACGCCGATGCCCCGGCAGAAGCGGCCTTCCGCCACTCGCTGCACTGCTTGTTCGCGCTGAAGACCGAGCTCTTCCGTCATTGCCGCACGCGCGAACAGCTCCTCAGTGCCTGGCACGAAGCCTGCAGTCATGCGCTCTTCGTCCACGACCAGCTCGCGGAGACCATGGAGCGGTGGAACCGGCCGGCGAACCTGCGCAGCTGGTACGCGGTCACCGACGATCCCCTGCCGCACCGCACCGAGATCCCGTCAAGCCGGGCCGAGCAACGCGATCGACGCGCGCACCGCGACCTCCGTGACGTCGCCGGCCCGGCCGCCGTCCTCGACGGTCGTTGCGATCAGCTCCCGCAGCCCGCCCAGCAGCATGATCGCCAGCTGGCGGGACGGCGGGCTGATCCCGGCCGCGCGCAGTGACGGCGTGTCCGTCAGCCGCTGGGTCATCGCGATGAAGCCCTCCATCGCGTCGCGCTGCAGCTCGCGGGCCGGGGCACCGAGCGCGGGGACGTCCCGGATCCAGCTCAGGGTGATCTCCGGCTCGGACTCCGCGCACCCGATCCACGTCTCGATCGCCTGGCGGACCTGGACCTTCCACGGCGCGCGCGGGTCCACCGCCTCGGAGATCTGCCGGATCATCGAGCGGTTCGCGTCCGCCAGCAGCGCGATCAAGCACTCTTCGCGGCTGGCGAAGTGCTCGTAGAACGTCCGGCGGGAGGTCCGCGCGCGGCGGACGATGTCGGCCACCGTCGTGTCGCGGAAGCCGGTCTCGGTGATCGACCCGGCCAGTCCGTCCAGCAGCCGTTGCCGGTGCGGGCGGGTGTCGACGTCCACGGAAGTCACCGTATACCCCTCCTCTTGAAACCGGATGGTACACCGGCGTACCGTACCGACGGTACGCTCGCGTACCACCTTTCCTGGAGGGTCGATGACGACCATGACACGCCCCACGACGCTGCCACCGGGGCCCACCGCGCCCCGCGCCGTCCAGGGCGCCTACGCGCTGACCCAGCCGCTGCGGGGGATGCGGCGGCTCAAGCAGCGCTACGGCGACGCGTTCACGGTGAACGTGCCGATCTTCGGCAACGCCGTGGTGATCAGCGGCCCCGCCGAAATCAAGCAGCTGTTCACCTCCGGGCCCGAGCTCGTCGACAACCTCGAGGTCAACCTCGGCCGCGTGCTCGGCTCCCGGTCGATGTTCGCGCTGTCCGGCGAGGAGCACAAACGGCAGCGCAAGCTGCTGGTCCCGCCGTTCCACGGACGGCGGCTGGCGGCGTACGAGAAGATCGTCGAAGAGGAGACCGTCCGCGAACTGGCGACCTGGCCGGAGGGAAAGTCCTTCGCCACGCTGCCGTCGATGATGCGGATCACCCTCAACGCCATCCTCCGCGCGGTCTTCGGCGCCGAAGGGGCCGAGTTCGCCGAGCTGCGCGAACTGCTCCCGCCGTTCGTCACGCTCGGCTCGCGGCTGGCCGTGCTGCCGATCCCGAAACGCGGCCGCGTCAACCCGTGGCGCCGCTTCGAGCGGATGCGGCGGGAGTACGACGCCATCGTCGACCGGCTGATCGCCAAGGCCCGAACCGAAGAAAAAGACGACGTCCTCTCCATGATGCTGCAGACCCGCTACGACGACGGGTCCGGGCTGAGCCGCGAAGAGATCGCCGACCAGCTCCTCACCCTGCTCACCGCCGGGCACGAGACGACGGCGACCACGCTGGCCTGGGCGGTCGAGCGGCTCCGCAGGCATCCCGCGCTGCTGGCGGAACTGGACGAGGGCGACCCCAAGCTGCTGGACGCCACGATCCTCGAGGTCCAGCGCACCCGCCCGGTCATCGACCTCACCGCCCGGCAGGTCAAGCAGGACGGCTTCCGGCTCGGCCGGTGGACGCTGCCGAAGGGGTACGCGGTCCTCGTCAGCATCGCGCTGATCCACGACGACGACGCCGTCTTCCCACGCGCGGGCACCTTCGACCCGCACCGCTTCCTGGGCGCGCGCCCGGACCTCTACCAGTGGATCCCGTTCGGCGGCGGCACCCGCCGCTGCCTCGGCGCCGCCTTCGCGACCATGGAGATGACCGTCGTGCTGCGGACCCTGCTGCGGGACTTCACGCTGGTACCGACCGACGCGCCCGGCGAACGCTGGCACTCGCGGGGCGTGGCCTACGCCCCCGCCAAGGGCGGCCGCGCGGTCGTGCGCCGCCGAACGACCGGAGGAGAGCAGTGACCGAACAGATCGCCGACGCCGGCCGGGGCATTTCCCTGGCCTACGAACGGATCGGGGACACCGGCGCCGAGCCGCTGGTCCTCGTCGCCGGGCTCGGCCAGCAGCTGCACAGCTGGCCCGACGCCTTCTGCGCGAAGCTCGCCGAACGCGGCTACGAGGTCATCCGGTTCGACAACCGCGACGCCGGCCGCTCGACGCACCCGCGGTTCCGGCCGCCGAGCCTCCTCGGCATGCTCGCCGGCCGGTTCCCCGCGCAGCAGTACGACCTGACGGACATGGCCGCCGACACCATCGGCCTGTTCGACGCCCTGGACCTCGAAACCGCCCACATCGCCGGCGTCTCCATGGGCGGCATGATCTCCCAGACCACCGCCGCGCTGTACCCGCACCGGATCCGTACCCTGACGTCGATCATGTCGACGACCGGGTCCCGCGTGCTCGGCCGTCCGGCGCTCTCGACGTTGCGGATGATGGGCGCGAAGCCGCCGAAGTCCCGCGAAGAAGCCGTCGAAAGCGCCGTCCGGATGTTCCGCCACATCGGCTCCCACGGCTTCCCGTTCGACGAGGCCTTCGTGCGCGAGCTGGCCGGGACGGGCTGGGACCGCGACCCGACGAGCGGCGGGGTCGGCCGCCAGCTCGCCGCCATCATGAAGTCCGGCAACCGGACGCCGCTGCTGCGCCGGATCACCGCGCCGACGCTGGTGATCCACGGCGACCGCGACCGGATGGTGCACCCCACCGGCGGCGCCGCCACCGCGCGGGCCATCCGCGGCGCCCGGCTCGAAACCGTCCGCGGCATGGGCCACGACCTGCCCGAAGGCGCCTGGCCGACCGTCCTCGACCTGATCGACCAGCACGCGAGGAGCAGCGATGTCCCGGCCTCGTAGCATCACCGGCCGTCCGGTCGTGATCACCGGCGCGGCGTCGGGCATCGGCCGGGCACTGGCCACCCGGCTGTCCCGGCTCGGCGCGCCGGTCGCCCTGGCCGACGTCGACGAAGACGGCCTCAAGGCCACCGCGGCCGCTTTGCCCGGCCAGGTACTGACCCGCGTCCTCGACGTCCGCGACGCCGAGGACCAGCTGCACTTCGCCGCGGAAGTGAAAGACTGGCTCCCGGCGCCACTGGCCGCGGTGTTCAACAACGCCGGCGTCGCGGTCACCTCGACCGTGCTCGACGCGGTGCCGGAGGACGACGACTGGCTGCACGACATCAACTTCCGCGGCGTGGTGCACGGGACGCGGGCGTTCCTGCCGCTGCTGGTCGAGCAGGACGAAGGCGCGATCGTGAACACCTCCAGCGTGTTCGGCCTGCTCGGAATGCCGTACCAGAGCGCGTACTGCGCGGCGAAGCTCGCCGTCCGCGGCTTCACCGAGTCGCTGCGCCACGAACTGCGCGGCACCGGTGTCCGCGCGGTGACCGTCCACCCGGGCGGCATCACGACGAACATCGCCCGCAACGCCCGGGTGCGCCGCGACCCCGAGGGCCGGGGACGCACCCACGAACAGATGGCCGCGCAGTTCGAGGCCATGACGATGACCTCGCCGGACAAGGCGGCGGCGATCATCCACGCCGGCGTCGACCGCGGGAAGGCCCGCATCCTGGTCGGCCCGGACGCCTACCTGTTCGACGCGCTCGCCCGCATCACCCCCACCCACTACAACGCCGTGCTGACGCGCGTGATGCGGCGCGCCCGGCGGACGGAGACCGTGTGACATGAGCGAACACCTCGACGTCCTGATCGTCGGCGCCGGGTTGTCCGGCGTCGGCGCGGCCCACCACCTGCGCACGGCGTTCCCGCGCAAGACCTACGCCGTCCTCGAGGCCCGGGACGCGATCGGCGGCACCTGGGACCTGTTCCGCTACCCGGGTGTGCGGTCCGATTCGGACATGCAGACCCTCGGCTACCGCTTCCGGCCGTGGACCGACGCGAAGGCCATCGCGGACGGTCCCTCGATCCTCGAGTACGTCCGCGACACCGCGGCCGACGCCGGGATCGACCGCCACATCCGGTTCGGGCACAAGGTGATCCGCGCCGGATGGTCCACGGCGGACGCACGGTGGACGGTCGAGGCCGAGCACGAGGGCCGATCCGTCGAATTCACCGCGAAGTTCCTCTACCTGTGCAGCGGCTACTACGACTACGCGGCCGGGCACACCCCGGAATTCCCCGGCCTGGAGCGCTTCGGCGGCACCGTCGTCCACCCGCAGCACTGGCCCGAAGACCTCGACTACACCGGCAAGAAGGTGGTCGTCATCGGCAGCGGCGCGACGGCGGTGACGCTCGTCCCGGCGATGACCGACCGCGCCGCGCACGTGACGATGCTGCAGCGCTCCCCCACCTACATCCTGTCGCTGCCGTCGGAGGACGCGCTGGCCAACCGGCTGCGCGGGCTGCTCGGCGCGCGGCTGGCCTACCCGATCGCGCGCTGGAAGAACGTCGCGGTGAGCACGCTGATCTACCAGCTCAGCCGGCGCCGCCCGGGCGTGGTGAAGGCGCTCATCCGCAAGGCGACGGTGAAGCAGCTGCCGCCGGGGTACGCCGTCGACACCCACTTCAAGCCGCGCTACCAGCCCTGGGACCAGCGGCTGTGCCTGGTCCCGGACGGCGACCTGTTCCGGTCCATCCGGCGCGGTGACGCCTCGATCGTCACCGACCGGATCGCCGAGTTCACCGAGCGGGGCATCCGGCTCGAATCGGGCGACGAGCTCGAGGCGGACGTCGTCGTCACCGCCACCGGGCTGCGCCTGCTGGCCTTCGGCGGCATCGAGCTGGCCGTGGACGGCAATCCGGTGAAGCTGCCGGAAACGATGGCCTACAAGGGCATGATGCTCAGCGGCGTGCCGAACTTCGCCTTCACGATCGGCTACACGAACGCGTCGTGGACGCTCAAGGCCGACCTCGTCGGCGAGTACGTCGTCCGGCTGCTGCGGCACCTCGACCGGCACGGCTACGACCAGGCCGTCCCGGTCAACGACGACCCGGCGGTCACCGAGCGGCCGCTGCTGGACTTCGACGCCGGGTACGTCCTGCGGTCGATCGACGAGTTCCCGAAGGCGGGTTCGCGGGCGCCGTGGCAGCTGGGCATGAGCTACGCGCACGACGTCGTCAAGCTCCGCCACGGCCGGATCGACGACGGCGCCCTGCGGTTCTCGCGGCGGCCGGGGGCGGGAGCGGGCAGACTGAGCGCATGACGCCCGGTACCTCCCCCGCCCGGAGCCGCTGACATGCGCTCCGCGGGACTCGTGCTGCACCCCCGCCGCGACTCCGCGGCCGCCGTCGAAGCCGTGCTCGGCTGGGCGGGCAACCGGAACATCGAAATCCTCGGCATCGAGGACGAGATCGTCCGGCTGAACTGCGCCGCGCGGGGGGTGACGGCCGAGGAACTCGGGCGCCGGGCCGACCTGCTGGTCAGCCTGGGCGGCGACGGCACGATGCTGCGGGCCATGCGGCTGGCCGACGGGCAGCGCGCGCCGGTGCTCGGGGTGAACCTCGGCAAGCTCGGCTTCCTGGCCGAGGTCGACGTCCCGGACCTGCCCGGCGCGCTGTCGGCCATCGACGACCACGAGTTCACGGTGGAGCCGCGGCTGGCCGTGGACGCGGTGCTGCAGGGGCGCCGGATCACCGCGTTCAACGACATCGCGGTCGTCCGCGTCCCCGGCAACGGCAGCGCGGTGGTCGCCGTCCGCGTCGGCGGCCAGCCGTTCGTGAGCTACTCGGCCGACGCGGTCGTGGTGGCGACCCCGACCGGCTCGACGGCGTACAGCTTCTCGGCGGGCGGCCCGATCACCAGCCCGTCGGTGGAGGCCCTGCTGGTGACGCCGGCGGCGCCGCACTCGGCGTACAGCCGGGGCGTGGTGCTCTCGGTGCACGACGAGGTGACGCTGGAGCTGCTGCCGACCAGCGGACGGCTCGCGGTGGAGGTCGACGGCCAGGTGGAGGGGTACGTCTCCCCCGGCGAACGGCTCGACCTGCGCGGCCGGCCGAGCGCGGCGCGGGTGGTCCGGCTCGGGATGACGACGTTCTACCAGCGCGCCCGCCGCAAGCTGCGGCTCACGGATTCGGCCGAGATCCCCCAGGACGGCGACCACTGACGGTGTCCTGCGTCACAGCACGGGCGCGTCGGCAATGGTCACGGAAAGGTCACGGGTAGCGTCCGCGCCTGCGCCTGAACCAGCCGAACCGTCCCGGAGTGTTTTCCCACATGCTGTGTCCCGCACCCGTCCGTCCCCGTCTGCGCGCCCGTCTCCTCGTCCCGGGAGCGCTCGCCGCCTTCGCCGGCGCCGTCGTCCTGCTCGCCGTGCTGCACCTCGACCGCCGGCTCGCGCCCCTCGACCCGATCAGCACGATGCTGAGCGACTACGCGCTGAGCCCCGGCCGCGGGCTGTGGGACGGCGCGCTGCTGCTCACCAGTACGGGATCGGCGCTGCTGCTGGTCGCGCTCCACCGCCGCGGCCTGCTGGCCGGCCCGGCGGTCGTGGCGGCGAAAGCCCTGTGGTGCGTGAGCTTGCCGGCGGTCGCGCTCTTCGCCAAGGACCCCCAGGGCGGCGCGGTCACGGCGACGGGCAAGATCCACCTCTACGCCTCGGCGGTGACGTGCCTGAGCCTGCCGATCGTCGGCTGGGCACTGGGCCGCCGCCACCGCGACGACCCGCGCTGGCGGCGCATCGCCACCTGGTCCCGCCGGCTGGCCCTGGCGGCGATCCCGTTCTACCTGCCGTTCATCGTCCCGTTCGCGGTCAACGTCATCCTCGGCGGCCACCTGCCGACCGTGGCGACCGGCCTGGTGGAGCGGGTGATGATGGTTCTGGAGATCGCGCTGCTGGGCGTCCTGGGTTACTGGGCCCACCGCGCGATGCCGGCCGGGGTCCGCTTCCGCCCGGCCGCTCCCGCGACCTGACCGGAGCGCCCGGGAGTGTCGGGTCGCGGCTACCCGGCCTCGCCGTCCGGCTGATCGCGGGTGCGGTGCAGGAGCCAGTCGTGTGCCGTCCGGATCAGCGCGTACCGCACCGCGCCCGCCCGGCCGTGCAGGGTGAACAGGATCCGCTTGGCCGTCCGGTCGTGCTCCTCCCACCAGCCCGTGTCGGCGATCTTCTTCGTCTCGTCCTCGTAGCCCAGGTGGCCGAGGGCGTGGTCGGGCACGGCGACGGCGAGCCGGTTGGTGCCGGCGTCCGGCGGGAGGCCGCGCGGGACCGCCCACGACCGCAGCACGCCGTTCTCCTCCAGCCGCAGGTCGAAGTGGTGCTGCGGGCGGAAGTGCTCGTGCAGCACGAACGCCGGTCGTCCATCGGTCACCTCGGGGACGATGCCAGAGCCGGGTCCGGCTACGTTGGCACCCGTACGGGGGAAATTCCAGGGAGGCCGGGTGAACATCGCCGGTGCGGTGCTGCCGGGCGCCGCCGGGGTGGCTCTCGTCGTGTTCGCGGTCCGGCTGGTGCGCGAACCACGACGGCTGGGCAACGCCGTCTGGCTCGGCGTCGCCCTGCTGCTGACCGGGTTGTGGCTGCTGCGGGCGGCCCTGCACCTGGAGTGGCTGACACCGCTGCTGGTGGGGTTGCTCGGTGTCGCGGCGGTGCTCGTCGCGCTGGTGCTGCCGGCCGCGCTGATCGCGAACGGCGTGCGGATGTGGCGGCGGGAAGGGCGCAGTGCCGGGAACCTGCTGTCGCTCGGCCTGGGCGCCGGGCTGCTGACGCTGGAGGCGCTGGCCTTCGCGCCGCTCGGCCGGTGGGGGTCGGCGCTGGTCGCCATCGCGGCCGTGCTCGCCGGCTACTTCGGGTTCCTGTTCCTGTCGCTGCTGGTCTATTCCGTGGTTTACAGCCGGCTCGGCCGCCGGGGCGGGTTCGACGCGATCATCGTGCTCGGCTGCGGCCTCAACGGCGAGCGCGTGCCGCCGCTGCTCGCCGGGCGGCTCGACCGCGCGATCCGGCTCCACGCCCGGGAGGCGACGCCGCCCCTGCTGGTCGTCTCCGGCGGACGGGGTCCCGGCGAGACGGTCAGCGAAGCCGAAGCGATGCACGCCTACCTGCGGGAGCGCGGCGTGCCGGACAACCGGATCCGGCGCGAGGACCGGGCCCGCACGACCGAGGAGAACCTGCGGTTCTCGGCGGAGCTCCTCCCCGCCGGCGCGCGGCGGGTGGTGGCGGTGACCAGCAACTACCACGTGTTCCGGACGGCGGTGGAGTGCCGGCGGCTCGGCCTGCCGTTCCACGCGACGGGTTCGCCGACGGCCCGGTACTTCCTGCCGAGCGCGCTCCTGCGCGAGTTCGCGGCGCTCATCCTGCACTACCGCCGGACGACGATCGCGGCCTGCGTGCTGATCGTCGGCACCGGCCTGGCGCTGGCGATCCTCGGTTAGCCCCGGCGCAGCACCGAACACGCACGCGCCACGCCGTCCTCGGCCCGCAGCCGTGCGCCGACGCACTGCGCGCCGCGCCGGAACAGCGGGTTCCCGGTCAGCTCCCGCAACCGCGCGGTGAGCGCGTCGACGTCGAGCTGCCGCAGCGGCAGCGGTTGCGGGCCGGCACTCAGCCGCGCGACGCGTTCGCCCCAGTACGGCTGGTCGGAGAAGACCGGGCAGACCAGCGCGGGCACCCCGGCCCGCAGCCCGGCGGCGGTGGTCCCGGCCCCGCCGTGGTGCACGACGGCGGCGGTGCGCGGGAACAGCCACTCGTGCGGGACGTCCCCGACGACCAGCAGGTCGTCGGCGTCGAGCCCGGCGCCGAGGACACCGCGCAGCCCGGCCCGGCGCAACGCGGTCCGGACGACGGCGAAGGTGGCCTCCGCGTCCGCGGGCCGCATGCTGCCGAAACCGACGTACACCGGCGGCGGCCCCGCGGCGAGGAAGTCACGCAGCCGCGGATCCGGCCGCGCGACGGCGGTGCCGAGGAACCAGTAGCCGGTGACGTGCACCCGGCCGGGCCAGTCGGGCGGCCGCGGCACGACGGCGTCGGAGAACCCGCACAGGACGGTCGACCGCCGCCGCGGCCCCCGCCGCCCGGCCGGGGGCAGGCCGAGGGTGCCGACGCGCCAGCGGTCGATCTCGGGCCGCAGGACCTGCCAGGCGAGGGCGTCGACGGCGGCGAAGCTGAGGTGCCGTCCCCATGGCCCGAGCCGGGCGGCGCCCGGCAGGAGCGGGTGCGCGAAGGAGCGGGTCGGCACGCTGGGCTGGTAGTGCAATTCGACGTCGGGGACGCCGAGGTGGGCACCCAGGTGCGCGCCGAGGAAGCCGAGCGTGGGGGCGAGCACGAGATCGGCCCCGGTGGCACCGGCGTGGACGTCGGCGAGGAGCCGGTCGAGCACGGGCCGCAGGACGGCCCGCAGCCCGGAGAGGAAGGCCCGCCGCCGGCCACCGGTCCAGGCCCGCCCGGCGGCCGAGCCGAGGACGGCGGCGGGATCGGCGGAGAGCGACGCGAAGCCCAGGCCGTGCGATTCGACGAGCACCCGGAAGCCGGGAGCGGCGAGGATCCGCACGCGATCCCCACCGGCGGCAAGGCCACACCCGAGCGCGACGCACGGCTGGACGTCGCCGCGCGACCCGGGCGCGACGATGACGACCAGGCGGCTCATCGTGCCGCCCCGGACCGGCCGGGGACCGCACTGCGCGGACCACCCCGCCGCCGACGCACAGCGGCCGAGGGACCCGGACACCGCGCCGTCCCGGACCGGCCGGGGACCGCACTGCGCCGAACACCCGGCCTTCGACCCACCGCGACCGAGCAACTGGCACACCGAGCCGCCCCGGACCGGCCGAGCACCACACGGCCCCGACCACTCCGCCTTCGACCCACCGCCACCGAGCGACCCGGACGCCCAGCCGCCCCGGACCGGCCGGGGACCGCACAGCGCCGACCACCCCACCTCCGACCCACCGCGACCGAGCAACCCACACACCGAGCCGCCCCGCGCCGGCCGAGCGGGCCGCTCATCGCTTCGCCTCCGTCAAGCGGTACCGCAGCCGGAACGGCAGGCTCGCCAGGAGCGCCGCCAGGCGGGCGTCCCCGCCCACCAGGTAGCGCGGGGCCGGGCGGCGGGCCGTCAACGCGCGGACCACCGTCTCGGCCGCCCGGTGGGGCGGCACCCCGGTCCGGGCCGAGCGGGCCGCGCTGCGTTCCGCCGCCGCCAGTTGGCCGCCGTACCGCTGCAGGGCCGCCGGGGAGAGTCCCGCGCGGACCTCCTCCGCCGCCTCGCGGGCCCGGGGCCAGATCGCGGTCGCCACCGCTCCCGGCTCGACCAGGACCACCCGGATGCCCTCCGGGGCCAGCTCCGCGCGCAGGCTGTCCGTCAAGCCGACCAGCGCGAACTTCGACGTGTGGTACGGCCCGACCATCGGTCCGGCGATGCGGCCGCCGATGGACCCGATCGTCACCACCCGGGCCGATTCCGCGCGCCGCAGCGCCGGCAGCATCGCGCGCGTCACCGCGAGCTGGCCCGTGACGTTCACCTCCAGCTGCTCCCGGAACGCCGCCAGGGGCACGTGCTCGAGCGGCCCCGGTCGCGCCAGGCCGGCGTTGTTCACCAAGCCCCGCAACGGTCCCGCCGCCGCCACCCGCTGCCCGCACCGCGCGATCGACTCCGCGTCGCGCAGGTCCATCCGCAGCACCGTGACCTCTTCGCCGTACGCGCGTTCGAGCTCGGCTTCGTCGCCGTCGGTGCGGACGCTCGCCCACACGTGGGCGCCCCGCCGGACCAGCTCCGCCACGCAGGCGCGGCCGATGCCGCCCGCCGCTCCGGTGACCACATAGGACGGTTTCACGACGCCAGCACCCGCAGCATCCGCGGCCACGTCTTGTGCAGCTGCTCCTGCCAGTACGCCCACTGGTGCGTACCCGCTCCGTACAGGTCGACCGTCGCCGGGACGCCGAGCTCGCGCAGCCGGCCGGCCATCGCCGCGGTCTGGGCGCCGCAGAGGAACTCCAGGAGCATCGCGCCGGGCAGGACGTCGAGCGGGAGCTTGGCGTCGAGCGGGCCCGGCAGCCCGTTGCCCGCCGAGAGGTACAGCTCGGTGCCGCGCAGGCGGTCCGCGTTCACCAGCGGGTCGTGCGCTTCCCACCGGGCGGCCTCCCGGCGCCGGTCGCCCCATAGGGCTTCCGGATCGAGGTGCGCCGACGTGACGATCGCGCTCGTCAGCAGTTCGCCGGCGGGGCCGGCCGGGTTGAGGTTGCCGCTGAAGGAGGCGGCGTAGCGGAACACGCCCGGGCGCCGCGCGGCGAGCTCGAGCGCGCCGTACCCGCCGAGGGACAGCCCCGCCGCCGCGCGACGGCCGTCGCCGCGGTAGCCGCGGTCGATCAGCTGCGGCAGTTCGACGGCGGTGAAGGTCTCCCACTGGTTGAGCGCGAGGTCCTTGCCGTGGTTCCACCAGTCGCTGAAGAAGCCCGCCGGCCCCGAGCCGGGCATGACGACCAGGACACCGGCGTCGTCGGCGAGCCGCCGGACGTCGGTGTTCGCGCTCCAGCCGCGGTAGTCCTCCCGCCGGGTCTCGCCGGCCAGCAGGTAGACCGCGGCCCAGCGCCGGTCCGGCTCGGCCGCCCACGCCCGCGGCAGGATCAGCCGGACCATCGCGTACGCCCCGACGCCCGCCGAGCGCACGGTCAGGTCGAGCACCCGCGCGTCACCGTCCACAGTGGTCTGGGCGACGACGTGCGAGCCGTCGTCGGCCCGGGCGTCCGGGACACCGGACTCGGCGAGCGCGGGCGTGCCGGGCAGCGCGCACGCCACGGCCGCCAGTGCCGTGCACCACCTCACGAAAGGGCGCATGCGTTTCCTTTCCCGGTCATTCGAATGGTCCGGCCAAGCTAAAGGAAAGACGTCCCGGAGCGCAATTGTCCTGTCCAGCATGTGAGCGGACAATGTGAAGCGCAGGAAAACAAACTCCCCCGCCAGGGTGAGTCACCGGTCGCGCAGCGTCACCGATCTCGGACGCCCGTGCCACAACACCGGGCCGAACTCGCCGGTAACCAGCAACTCCGCAGCTCACACGCTGTGCTCGCCGATGTTTACGGAGTCTTGAGGTGCTTCCGGTAACCGATTTCCCGGCGTAGCGTTCGCCAAGCCGCCGGATCGGACGCCGTACTCCGCGTCCCTGGCGAAGGGTTCCAGCGCAGGGGCCGCATCTCCCCGAGAATACTTCCGGAAGGGTTCTTCATGGCTGCCCGAATTCGCTTTCCCCCGGCTCGCGTCGCCCTCGTCCTGGTCGCCGTGGCCGCGGTGGCGACCATTTCGCCCGCAAAACCGGCCACGGCGGTCCCCGTTCCCGGCCCGCCCGCGGTGCCGCCGGCCGCACTGCTGCCCGCCGAGGCGATCCCCGGGCCGCCCGCGCCGCGCGAGGTGTTCGACGTCGCCACCGCACTGTCCACTCAGGACCGCCGCGACGACACCGGGTGCTCCGCCGTCGTCCACGGCCGGCTGCTGGGCCCCGGTGCCGTCGCCGGCCAGGGCTTCCAGACGGCGGTCCCCGGCGGCCAGGTGTCCGAACTCGTCGCCCGCACACCGCACTTGCCCGACCTCGCCGAGTGGGCCGCGCAGGCGCGTCGCTGCGCCCGGGTGACGCTCGACGACGGGGACGTCCCCACGGTCTCGACCACGACCGTCGGGACCGCGCCCGCCGTTCCCGGCGCGCGATCGGTGTCCTACCAGCAGATCCTCACCCTCCCCGGCCAGCCCGCCGAGCTGCCCGGCCTGCGCCTGCGCACCGTCGCCATCGCCGCCGGCGGCGCGCTGGTCCTGCTCCGCGACGCCGGCACGACCGGCCTCGACCTCGACGCCCTGGCCGTCGCCGCGTGGCAGCACGCGGCCCCGCGGCTGGGCCGCTAGAACCCGCAAGGAGAACCCATGTCCCAGGAGAACTTCCCGGCGGTGGGCGGCGACACCCTGACCGCGTGCCTGCGCCACTGGGCGGCGGCCACCCCGGACGCCCCCGCGCTGACCTTCGCCGACTTCGCCGCCGATCCCGCCGGGCGGCGGCGCACGCTCACCTGGCGGCAGCTGGCCGAGCGCGTCGACGCCGCCGCGGCCGCGCTGCCGGTGTCGCCGGGCGACCGGGTCGCCGTGCTCTGCCCGCAGGGCCCGGACTACGTCGTCGGGTTCCTCGCCGCGGTCACCGCGGGCGCGATCGCGGTGCCGCTGTTCGATCCGGGCCTGCCGGGCCACGCCGGACGGCTCGCCGCGGTCCTCGCCGACTGCGCGCCGTCCGCCGTCGTCACCACCGCGGCCGCCCGGCCGGCGGTCGAAGAGTTCCTCGGGCGCGACCTGGCCATCGTCGCGGCCGACCGGCCGGAACCGGTGCGGCCGGGGCCGGCGCCCACCGCGGCCCCGGACGACGTGGCCTACCTGCAGTACACCTCGGGCTCGACCCGCAGCCCGGCCGGTGTGGTGCTGACCCACGCGAACGTGCTCGCCAACGTCACCCAGGCCGTCCGCGGCCTCGGGCTCGACCCGGCCGCGGCCACCACGGTCTCCTGGCTGCCCCTGTTCCACGACATGGGCCTGGTGCTCGGCCTGATCACCCCGCTGGCCCTCGGCCTGCGGTCGGTGCTCATGGACCCGCTCGCCTTCGTCGAACGACCGGTCCGCTGGCTCGAACTGCTCGGCGACCACCCGGGCGGCTGGAGCGCGGCCCCCAACTTCGCCTTCCACTACTGCGCGAGCCGGATCCGCGACGTCGACCGCGCGCGGCTGCGGCTCGGCCGCGTCACGGCGATCGTCAACGGCGCCGAGCCGATCAACCCGGACGTCCTCGACCGCTTCCACACCGCCTTCGCCGCGGCCGGGTACCGGCCGGAGATGACCCGCCCGGCGTACGGGCTGGCCGAAGCCACCGTCTTCGTCACCACCGGCCCCGCCGCGGCCCCGCGCGTCACCACGTTCGACCGCGACGCCCTCGCCACCGGCACGGCCCGGCCGGCCGGCCACGGCGTCCAGCTCGTCGCCTGCGGCGCGCCCGCCGGGCAGCTCGTCGCCCTCGTCGACCCGGAAACCGCCGTCACACTGCCCGACGGGTCGGTCGGCGAAATCTGGGTGCACGGGCCGAACGTCGGCGACGGGTACTGGCGGAAGCCGCTGGAGAGCACCGAAACGTTCGGCGCCCGCCTGGCCGGTGGCCTGCCCGAGGGGCCGTGGCTGCGGACCGGCGACCTCGGCGTCCGCCACGACGGCGAGCTCTACATCGCCGGCCGGATCAAGGACCTCATCATCGTCGACGGCCGCAACCACTACCCGCAGGACGTCGAGGCGACCGCCGCGTCCGCCGACGCCGCGATCCGCCCCGGCAGCGTCGCCGCCTTCGCCGTCGCGGGCACCGACACCGAGGCCGTTGTCGTGGTCGCCGAACACCGCGGCCACGCGGACCTGGCCGAACCTGCCGAACGCGCGCTCGCCGCCGCGATCCGGCGGCGGGTCTCCGACGCGCACGGGCTCGCGCTGCGGGACGTGCTCCTGGTGCCACCCGGACGGGTCCCGCGCACCTCCAGCGGCAAGATCGCCCGCGGCGCCTGCCGCGACCGCTACCTCGCCGGCGACTACGGAAAGGCACTGGCGCGATGAGCGAGCCGACGACCGACACCCTGCGCCGCTGGCTCCTGGACACCGTCGCCGAGCACACCGGCGTCACCGCGGAGCCCGACCACCCGCTCGGCGACTACGGCCTGTCCTCCCGCCAGGCCGTCGGCATCGCCGCCGACCTCGAGGAACGGCTCAGCCGCCGGCTCCCGCCGACGCTGCTGTGGGAGAGCCCGACCATCGACCACCTCGTCCGCAGCCTCACCGGCGGGGACGAGCCCGAGGTCCGGCCGGGCACCGACCGCCGCCGGACCGATCCCGTCGCCGTCGTCGGCCTGGGCTGCCGGTTCCCCGGCGCGGACGGACCGGGCGAGTTCTGGGACCTGCTGCGCGACGGGCGGGACGCCGTCCGGACGGCGCCGCCGGGCCGCTGGAGCGCCGAGGCCGCCCCGGTGCTCGGCGGGTTCCTCGACGACGTCGCCGGGTTCGACGCCGAGCACTTCGGCATCACGCCGCGCGAAGCGGCGACGATGGACCCGCAGCAGCGGATGCTCTTGGAGGTCACGTGGGCGGCGCTGGAGCACGCCGGCATCGCGCCGTCGTCCCTGCGCGGCAGCCGGACCGGCGTGTTCACCGGGATCGCCACCCACGACTACGGCCACCTCACGATGGCCGGCGGCGAGCCCGACCTGTGGACGGCCACGGGCGCGGCGGGCAGCATCGCGGCCAACCGGCTCTCGTACGTCTACGACCTGCGCGGGCCGAGCATGGCGGTGGACACGGCGTGCTCGTCTTCGCTGGTCGCGGTGCACCACGCGGTGCGCGCGCTGCGCGACGGCGAAGCGGATCTGGCCCTGGCGGCGGGGGTCAACCTCATGCTGCTGCCGGGCCCGACGGCGGCGTTCGCGGCGGCGGGCCTGCTCGCGGGCGACGGCCGCTGCAAGACGTTCGCGGCGGGCGCGGACGGCATCGCGCGCGCCGAGGGCTGCGGCGTCGTGGTGCTCAAGCGCCTGGCGGACGCCGAATGCGACGGCGACCGGGTGCTCGCGGTGATCCGCGCGTCGGTCGTCAACTCCGACGGCCGGTCGAACGGCCTGGCCGCGCCGAACCCGGCGGCGCAGCAGGCGATGCTGCGCGAGGCCTACCGCGTCGTCGATCCGTCCACTGTGGACTACGTGGAAGCGCACGGGACGGGCACGCTGCTCGGCGACCCGATCGAAGCCGGCGCGCTCGGCGCGGTGCTGGGCGCGGGCCGGGCGCCGGACGCCCCGCTGCTGATCGGCTCGGTGAAGACCAACATCGCCCACACCGAGGCCGCGGCGGGGATCGCCGGGCTGATCAAGGTGGTGCTGGCCCTGCGGCACGGATTCGTGCCGCCCCAGCTGCACTTCACGGCCCCGAACCCGCACATCGCCTTCGGCGCGCTGGGGCTGAAGGTGGTGACGGAGCCGACGCCGTGGCCCCGCCACACCGGCCGCGCGACGGCGGGGGTTTCGGCGTTCGGCTTCGGCGGGACGAACGCCCACGTGGTCCTGGAGGAAGCGGCGGCGCCGGCCCACGCCGACGACGGGCCTCTCAGCGCCACGCGAGCCTCCGCCACCACCCCGGCAGGGCACGCCGAGCGGCCTTCCCCCAGCGCCGCGGGCCGGAACGGTGACCACCCGTCCCGCACCGCCGGCGTCCGGATCGGTCTTCTCTCCGCCCGGACCCGTGACCGGCTCACCGAACGGGCCGCGCAGCTGGCCGCCTGGCTCGACTCCCCCGACGGGCGCCGCAGCTCGCTCGCCGACGTCACCCATACCCTCTTCCGCCGCGACAACGCCGGCCGGCACCGGGCCGCCCTCGTCGCCGCCGATCACCGGGAGCTCGCCGGGCTGCTGCGGGCCGTCGGCGACAACGCCGATCCGCTGCCCGCCGGTGCGTTTACCGGTGCCGCCGTCGCCGGGGAGGGGCCCGTCTTCGTCTTCTCCGGGCACGGGTCGCAGTGGGCCGGGATGGGCCGTCACCTCCTGGCCGCCGAACCCGCGTTCGCCGCTCAGGTCGACAAGCTCGGCGATCCCTTCACCGAGCACGCCGGACGGTCGCTGCGGTCACTCCTCACCGGCGCCGCGCCCCGGTCGCTCGCGGAAACGCAGCTGGCGATCTTCGGGATCCAGGTGGCGCTGGCCGCGCGGTGGGAGGCCCTCGGCGTCCGGCCCGCCGCCGTCGTCGGGCACTCGCTCGGGTCCGCGGCCGCCGCCGTCGTGGGCGGGGTGCTGACCGCCGACGAGGCGGTCCACCTGGTCGCCACCCGCGCCCGCCTGCTGGGCACGGTCGGGCCGGGCGGTGCGATGGCCGCGGTGGAACTGACCCCGGACGAACTGGCCGGGCACCCCGGGGTCGAGCTCGCCGTGGACTCCGCGCCGGGGCAGCTGACGGTCGCCGGCGACACCGCCGTGCTCGACCGGCTCGTCGCCGGGCTCGAGGCCGCCGGCCGGAGCGCGCGGCGGCTGCCCGTCGGGGTCGCCGGGCATTCGGCCGGGGTGGAGCCGGTCCTCGGGTCCCTCCGCGACGCCCTGGCCGAGCTGGGCGGACGGCGGCCGCTGGTGCCCTGGTACGACACGGTGCTGGCCGACCCGCGCGAGCTCCCGGACTTCGACGCGGGCTACTGGGCCGCGCACCTGCGCCGCCCGGTCCGCTTCCGGCAGGCGGTCACCGCGGCGGCCACGGACGGGCACCGCGTGTTCGTCGAGCTCTCCCCACACCCGATCCTGCGGGGCTCGCTCACCCGCACCCTGGAAGCGGCCGGCATCACGGACGCGGTGGTGACCGGCACCCTGCGCCGGGGCCAGGACGAAGTCCGCGCCTTCGCCGCGGCCGCGGCCACGCTGTACTGCGCGGGCACCCGCATCACCCTGACCACCCCGGACGAGGACGCCCACCTCACGGACGTACCGCCGATGCCCTGGCGCCACGAGCGACACTGGTACACCGACACCGGCGCACCCCGACGACCCAGCGCGGCGCCCGGCCGGGCCGGCCAACCCACCCCTTCGCACGGCGCGACCCAACCCACCGACGCCACCCAAGCCGGCACCGCGCCCGGCTCCGCCACCCAAACCGGCACCACGCCCGGCTCAGCCACCCAAACCGGCACCGCGCCCGGCTCAGCCACCCAAACCGGCACCGCGCCCGGCTCAGCCACCCAACCCACCGCCACACCCGCCGAAGCCGACCCACGCACCCCCGCCGACCGGCTGACCAGCATCGTCGCCGCCATCATGGGCCTCGCCCCCGAGCGCCTGGACCCCCACGCCCCTCTCGTCGAACTCGGGCTCGACTCGCTCATGGCGAACCGGATCCGCGATGCCGTCCGGCGCGAACTCGGCGCCGAACCCGATCCCGCCGCCGTTCTCCGCGGGGCCACCCTCGCCGATCTCGGCCGGGACCTCCGCGGCGGCCGGACCCCCGCGCGCGGCCGGGCCTGGGACGCCGCCGACCGGCTCGTCCTGCGGCTCTGGCGGCAGCACACCGGCACCGACGGCGGCCCGCACCTCCGCCTCACCGGCACCAACCAGCCCCAGCTTCTCGCCCGGCTGCTCGCCGACGGCCTCACCGCCGAGCTCGGCACGCCCGTCGACCCGGCGGAGCTGCTCCGGCACGACTCCCTCGCCGCTGTCGCCGACGTCGCGCGCGCCCTGCTCGACACGCGCGAAGAACGCGGGCCCGTGCACGTGCTCAACCACGGCGACGCCGGTACCGCTCCCCTGCTGCTGTTCCACCCCGGCGGCAGCACCTGCACCGTCTACCGGCCGCTCCTGGACCGGCTCCCCGCCGGTGTGCCCTGCCTCGGCTTCGAACGCGTGCCCGGCGCCCGCATCGAGGACCGCGTCGAACGGCTCCTGCCGCTGGTCCGCGCCCGCCTGCCGCACGGGCCCTACCGCCTCGCCGGGTGGTCCTTCGGCGGCGCCCTCGCCTACGGCCTCGCCACGCGGCTCGCGGACGAAGGCGAGCCGGTGGAGCTCGTCGCGCTCATCGACACCATGATGCCCTTGCCCGAACCGGACCTCGACCCGCGCGCGTCGTCGGCCCGGCGGTTCCTGCGCTTCACCGGTTACGTCGAAGGCACCTACGGCCGGACCGTCCGCCTCGGCCACGACGAACTCGCGCCGCTGCCCGAAGAAGCGCAGATCGAGCTCACCATGCGCCGGGTCGCCGAAGCCGGGCTGCTGAGCCCCGGCGTGCTGCGGCACCAGCGCGAGTCCTTTTTGGACACCCTGGCCGCGGAACGCGGGACACCGCGGCCCTACGACGGCCGAGTGGTGCTGTACCGGGCCACCGAGCCCTACGCCGCCGGGCTGGCCATGGAACCGCGCTACTCCCGCACCGACCTCGCCGCCGGGTGGGACGGCCTGTGCCCGCGGCTGGAGATCGTCCCGGTGGCCGCGCACCACCTGTCCGTGGTCGACCCGCCGCACGTCGACGTCGTCGCGCGGCACCTGGCGGGCCTGCTGTGGCCGTGACCCGGGCGGGCGTCCGCGCGTGGCCGCTGCTGGCCGTGCTCGGTGCCGGGCTCTTCCTCGTCGCGGTCGACGCCACCGTGCTGCACGTCGCGCTGCCCGACCTCGTCCGGCAGCTGCGGCCCGGCGCCGCCGCCCAGGTGTGGATCGTGGCGAGCTACCCGCTCGCCGCGGCCCCGCTGCTCCTGCCGTTCGGCACCCTCGGCGACCGCTTCGGACGGCGGCGGGTGCTCGTCCTCGGCTACGCGGTGTTCGGGCTGGCCTCACTCGGCTGCGCGTTCGCCCCCGGCGTCCCGGCCCTCCTCGCCGGCCGCGCGACGCTCGGCGTCGGGGGCGCCCTCATCATGCCGGTGACGATGTCGCTGCTGCGGGAACTGTTCCCGGACCGGCGCCGTCGCCGCACGGCGATCGCGGTGTGCAGCGGCATCGCCGGGACCGGCTCGGTGTTCGGGCCGGTCCTCGGCGGGCTGCTGGTCCAGCTGTGGGGCTGGCGGGCGACGTTCCTGGTCAACCCGCCGGTCATCCTGGCCGCCGTGGTGGCGGCGCTGCGGTGGCTGCCGCGGAGCCCGCCCGGGCCCGCCCCGTGGGACGCGCTCAGCGCCGTCCTCGCCGCCGGCGGGGTGCTCGGGATCGCCGCCGCCGTCGGGCCGTCGGGGGGCGGCTTCGCGGCGGGGGCGGCCGGGTGCGTCCTGCTCGCCCTCTTCGTGCGCCGCCAGCGGCGGGCCGCTGCTCCGCTGCTGGACCTCGCCCTCTTCCGGCGGCCGGGCGTGCCGGCCGCGGCCGGCGGGGTGCTGCTGGTGATGAGCACGCTGGTCGGGCTCGGCCTGCTGCTCGCCCAGTACCTGCAGGTGGTGCTCGGCCTCTCCCCGACCGCCGCGGCGGCGCGGCTGCTGCTCGTGCTCGGCGCGTCCGCGGTGGGCAGCGTGGTGGCCCCGGCGCTGCTGGACCGGTTCGGCAACGCCCGCGTCCGCACGACCGGGTTCGCCACGGCGGCCGCGTCCCTCGGCGTCCCGGCGGCGGGCGGGCTGACGTCGCCGTGGTGGCTCGGCGGCGCGCTGATCGGCGCCGGCCTGGGCATGGCCCTCGCGCTGACGTCGAGCACGGACACGCTGCTGACGGCCGCACCCGCCGACCGGGCGGGCGGCGCGGCCGCGGTCGAGAAGACCGGTTACGAGCTGGGCGCCGGCCTGGGCACGACGGCGTTCGGCTCACTGGCGGCCGCGGTCTACACCGCCCGCCTGGTGCTGCCGCCCGGCGTGCCGGACGCGGCGGCCCGGCTGGCTTCGGCCGGGCCGGCACAGGCCGAAGCCGCGGCCCACGGCCTGGCGGCGGCCCCCGAGCTGCTCGCGGCGGCCCGGGCGGCCTGCACCGCGAGTGTGCAGGCCGCCGCGGCCGTCGCGTGCGGGCTTTTCGTGGTCGCCGCGCTGCTTTCGTTCTTCACCAGCGGAGACGTATAGGTCGTTATACGCCTCAGTTCGGCGTGTCCTTCTTGTCGTCGTAGGAGGTCCAGCCGCCCTGGCTCTCGGCCGCCTCGACGTCGGCGTCGGCGGACGCGGCGTGCGTCATCGCCGCGATCGTGCGCTCGAGGCCCTGCTGGACCTCGTCGCCTTCGGCTTCGCGGACGCTGTGCAGCGTGACGGTGATTTCCGACGACGCCGGGCCGTCTTCGGCGATGCGCAGTTCACCGTGGTAGTCGTCGGGTCCCTCCGCGCCCCACTTCAGCGACCGGGTCGCCGGGTCGGTGTGCAGCCACGCCTCGCCCGCGACGCGCTTCCCGTGCACCTCGGCCTCCACGTGGACGCTGTCCCCGCCCTTCGGCTCGGCGACCTTCATCTCCGGGAAGTACCGGGGCAGGTTCTCCGGGTGGCTCAAGAACGCGAACAGCTCGTCCGCGGGGATGTCGGCGGTCACGCTGTGGCGGTACTCGGTCATCGTCTCACTCCTCGTCGGCGTCCGGATCGCCCGGATACCCCTGATGCGGTGCATTAAAAGGGTGCCGGCGGGGAACTCCGAAGGCATGACGGCCACCGAACCCGAGACCCGGGCCCCCCGGCGGGGTCCCGCCCCCGTGCAGGGCATGGGCATGCTGATCGGCCTGCTGTTCCTCGTCCTCGCCGCGCTGGAGCTGATGTTCGGGGTCCCGGCCGGCGGTGGCCCGCGCGTGCTGTTCGGCGTGCTCGCCGTCTCCGGGGTGTGGACGCTGGTCCACCTGCTGACCGGTGCCACCGCCGTGTTCTGCACCCGCTCCTCGCGCTGGGCCGCCCGGTTCCTGGTCGTCGCCGGTGCCTGCTACGCCGTGGTGGGGCTGGCCGGGCTGCTGCCGCTGCCGTCCGCGATCACCGACACGCTGCCGCTGAACACCGCGGGGATCTGCCTCGACCTGGCGCTCGGCACGGCGATGCTCATCCTGGGCGTGGGCTGGCTCCGGCGCGGGCGGGCACGGCGCCGCTGAGCGGGTCCTCCCGCCGCGGGAACCGCACCAGCACCGCGGTCAGCAGCACCGCGAGTCCGAAGAGGACATAGCCGTTGCCGGTGAGCTGCTGGACGAAGGCCCAGTGCCGTTCGACCTCTCCGCCGCGCGGCCACCACCACTGCGGCCCGGCGACGAAGAGCACCGCGCCCGTCGCGGCCGGCACCGCGAACGCCCGCCGCCGGGTCCGGCGGGCCAGCTCCGCCCAGCCGAGCAGGACCACCACGGCCCAGACCCAGTGGTGGGTCCAGGAGATCGGCGAAACCAGGAGCCCGCCGAGCGCGTTGAGGCCGAGCGCGACGGTCAGCTCCCCCGCGGCCAGCGCGCGCCGCACGCCCCACGCCGTCAGCACGAGCACGACGGCCACCAGCGGCAGCCACCACGCCGTTCGCGCCTCCGGCGACACCCCGGCCCTGGCCAGCAGCCCGAGCAGCGACTGGTTGCCGGCGTAGGTCGGCTCGCCGACGCGGCCGGTGTCCCACAGCGCGCTCGTCCAGTACCGCACCGAGCCGGCGCCGGCCAGCAGGAAACCCAGCGCCGTCGCGGCCAGGAACGTCACGGCGGCGGTCACCACCGTCCGCGTGTCGCGGCGGAACAGGAAGTACAGCAGGAACACCGCCGGGGTCAGTTTCACCGCGGCGGCGAGGCCGATCAGCAGGCCACGCGGCCAGCGCGGGGTGTCCACCAGAACGTCCAGCACGACCAGCGCCAGCAGCAGCAGGTCGAGCTGCCCCGCGTAGAGCGTGCGCAGCACCGGCTCCAGCACCTCGGCGGCGAGCAGCAGCGCCGCCACCCGCCGCCGGTCGCAGCGTGCGCCGAACGCGCGCAGCACCGTCACCAGGACCACCGCCAGCACGCCGAGCGTGAGCAGGGTGAGCGCGAGGCAGGCGGCCCAGTACGGCAGCACGGCCAGCGGGGTCAGCACGATCGCCGCGAACGGCGGGTAGGTGAAGAGCAGGAACTGGCCGTCGCCGGTGGGCGGCAGCGTTCCGTACAGCGCCTGGCCGTGCAGGAGCGCCGTCGAGCCGAGCCGGTAGACGTCGAGGTCCACGCGGTAGGCCGGGAACCGCCACCGGCCGCCGTTGTACGACACGAGCACCGCCACCAGCACGAGCGGCTGCGCGCCGAGCAGGACCCACGAGCTCCCCGGCCTGGCCCGCGCCGCTGCTCCCCCTCCGGTCATTCCTCGCATTCTGTCGGGTCCCGGCCCGGGCACCATCCGGGAACCCCCCGGAACCGACCCGGGGAAAACCGGTTGCCGCCCGTGCCACCCTGGGCGCATGGGGACACCGGAGGGCTTCGCCTACCGCGACGAGGGCGGCACCGTGACGATCACGCACCACGGGCGGCCCGCCGGGACGCTGCGCGCGGCCGCCGCCGCCCGGTTCCTGGCCGCGGTGGCCCGGGGTGACGACCCGCAGCTGCTGATGGCGCGGGTGACCGGCAACTACAAGCACGGCAACGAACGCCGGGCCCGCGAGCACCCCCGCAACCGCGGGCGCTGACTTCCCACCGGGCGGATCTTGAGGCCGGTGGCCCGGGTTGGGCATGCTGGCGCCGTGACCTACGACGTTCAGGCGATCCGAGCGCACTTCCCCGCCCTCGACGGCGGCGCCGCCCACTTCGACGGACCGGGTGGCTCGCAGGTCCCCGACGTCGTCGGGGAGGCGGTGGCCGGCACGCTGTGCGCGGCGATCGCCAACCGCGGCGTCGTCACCGCGGCCGAGCGCCGGGCGAGCGCGGTCGTCACCGAAGCCCGGCTCGCCGTCGCCGACCTGCTGGCCGCCGATCCGGCCGGCGTCGTCTTCGGCCGCAGCATGACCCAGCTGACCTACGACTTCTCCCGGACGCTGGCCCAGAAGTGGGGCCCGGGCGACGAAGTCGTGGTGACCCGCCTCGACCACGACGCCAACATCCGCCCGTGGGTCCAGGCCGCGGCGGCGGCCGGCGCCACCGTGCGCTGGGTGGATTTCGACCCGGGCACGGGCGAACTCGCCCCGATCGGCCCGCTGCTGTCCGAGCGGACGCGGCTGGTCGCGGTGACGGCGGCGTCCAACCTCCTGGGCACGCGCCCGGACATCCCGGCGATCGCGGCGCAGGTGCACGCCGCGGGCGCGCTGCTGTACGTCGACGGCGTCCACCTGACCCCGCACGCCCTGGTGGACATCACGGAGCTCGGGGCCGATTTCTACGCGTGCTCGCCGTACAAGTTCCTCGGCCCGCACCTCGGCGTGGTCGCGGCGGCGCCGGCGGCGCTCGAGACGCTGCACCCGGACAAGCTGCTGCCGTCGACCAACGCGGTCCCGGAACGGTTCGAGCTGGGCACCCTGCCGTACGAGCTGCTGGCGGGCACGACCGCGGCGATCGACTTCCTCGCCGGGCTGGTACCGGGGACGGGGTCCCGCCGATCGCGGTTGCGGGGATCGATGGCGGGGCTGGAGGAGCACGAGAACGCCCTGCTGGCGCGGCTCGACGCCGGTCTGGCCGCGCTGCCGGGCGTCACGCGGTACGGGGCACCGGAGCGGCACCGGACTCCGACGGTGCTGTTCGCGGTGGCCGGGGTCGCGTCGCAGGCGGTGTACGAGCACCTCGGCGCGCGGGGGGTGAACGCTCCGGCGGGCAGTTTCTACGCGATCGAGTGCTCGCGGCACCTCGGGCTCGGCGACGCCGGAGCGGTGCGGACGGGCATCGCGCCTTACACGACGGAGGACGACGTGGACCGGCTGCTGGCCGGCGTGGAGTCCCTTGCCCGTGGCTGAGGCGCTCCCCTGCCCTGAGGCGCCGAACGGGTCCCTGATGCCGAGTCGTGAATGACTCATTCAGGACCTCGCAGGCCCCGAATGAGTCATTCACGACGTGCTACGGCGCCGGAGCGAACCCCGCCGGCCGGGCGGTGAACGTGCCCCGGCCCTGGGTCCGGCTCCGCAACCGGGTGGCGTAGCCGAACAGCTCCGCCACCGGCACCGTCGCCGTCACCACCGCCGTGCCCGGCCGCACCTCCGAACCCGCGACCCGGCCCCGGCGCGCCGCGAGGTCGCCGAGCACGCCGCCGACCGCCTCGGGCGGGACCGTCACCGACACCTCGGCCACCGGCTCCAGCAACCGCAGCACCGAGCGGCGCAGCGCCTCACGCAGCCCGAGCCGCCCCGCCGTGCGGAACGCCAGGTCCGACGAGTCCTTCGGGTGCGTCGCCCCGTCGGTCAGCGTCACGCGCAGGCCCGTCACCGGGTGCCCGCCCAGCGGTCCCTCCGCCAGCGCGTCACGGCAGCCCGCCTCGACCGCGCGGACGTACTCCCGCGGCACCCGGCCGCCGACGACCGCCGAGGCGAACTCGAAGCCGTCGGCCGCCGGGGCGACGTCCAGGACCACGTGGGCGAACTGGCCCGCCCCGCCGTCCTGCTTGACGTGGCGGTAGACCAGCCCGGACACGCCGCTGACCACCGTCTCGCGGTACGCCACCGAAGGACGGCCCACCACGACCTCGAGGCCGCGGTCCCGCCGCAGCTTCTCCACCGCCACTTCCAGGTGCAGCTCGCCGAGACCGGACAGCACGGTCTGCCCGGTCTCCGGATCGACCCGCACGACCAGCGACGGATCCTCCTCGGCCAGCCGGGCGAGCGCCTCGGTGAGCCGGTCGCCGTCGCGCCGGGCCTCGATCGCCACCGAGACCACCGGGTCCGCCGTCACCGGCGGCTCCAGCAGCACCGGGGCGCCGGGCGCGCAGAGCGTGGCGCCGACGCGCGCCGCCTTCGGCCCGGCCACCGCGACGATGTCGCCGGCCACCGCACTGTCCACTTCGGACTGCCGGTCGGCCTGCACGCGCAGCACGCGGGCGATGCGTTCGACGCGTCCCGCGTCCGCCACCTGGTCTCCCTTCCGCAGCGTTCCCGAGTACACCCGCAGGTACGTCAGCCGTCCCGTGGCCGTCGAGACGACCTTGAACACCAGCGCGGCCAGCGGCGCCGCCGGATCGGCGGGCCGGTCGGGCCGCACCGGCGGGACGTCCGCCGGCGACGGCAGGTACGCGACCACGGCGTCGAGCAACGGCTCGATCCCGCGGTCCCGGTAGGCCGCCCCGCACAGCACGACCAGCCCGGCCCCGCTGAGGGTCAGCTCCCGCAGCGCCTTTTCCAGGGTCTCGGCCGAGACCGTGCCGGTGGCACAGAACTCGTCGAGGGCCACCGGGTGCAGCTCGGCGACGGCCTCCTCGAGCACGCGGCGCCTCCGGCGGGCCTCGGCGACGAGGTCGTCCGGCACGTCCCGCGGGCGTACGAGGTCGACGACGCCGGTGAAGCCGTCCTCCCGCCCGATCGGCAGCTGCACGACCAGCGGCGCCGGGTGCAGCCGCGCCCGGATCGAGGCGACGGCGGCGTCGAGGTCGGCCCCCGCGCGGTCGAGCTTGTTGACGAAGGCGATCCGCGGCACGCCGTACCGATCGGCCTGCCGCCACACGGTTTCGCTCTGCGGCTCGACCCCGGCGACGGCGTCGAACACGGCGACGGCGCCGTCGAGCACCCGCAGCGACCGCTCGACCTCGGCGGTGAAGTCGACGTGGCCGGGCGTGTCGATGAGGGTGAGCCGGTGGCCGTCCCACGTGCAGCTGACGGCCGCGGCGAAGATGGTGATGCCGCGGTCGCGTTCCTGCGGGTCGAAGTCGGTGACGGTGGTGCCGTCGTGGACCTCGCCGGTCTTGTGGGTGGTACCGGTGCGGTGGAGGATCCGTTCGGTGACGGTGGTCTTGCCCGCGTCGACGTGGGCGAGGATGCCCAGGTTGCGGACGGTGGCCAGGATTGGGGTGCGCACGACGCTGTCCTTTGTGGACGAAGTGATCGGGACGGCGCGATTCCCCGCGACGGCGAGGTCAGGAAGGCGTCACGGGATCCGGTGCGAGCCGCGCGGCAGGCACCGGGGACGCGGAGACACGAGGATCACCTCGGACCGCGAGCGGGGAGCGACGGCAGCGTGACGACGCACGGCCGGCTCCCTTCGTTCGACGCGGTGGGCGAGTTCCGGGAAAGGGTAGCGGCGGGCGGGGCCGCGGCCAACGCAATTTCCGTGGGGCGGCGCGCGTCGGATGGCCCGGGGCCACTTCACTCGCGTGATCGAGCGGCGATCTTGCGTGCTACGAGAGGCATCTCGCGTGCGCAGAGAGGCATCTCGCGTGCGGGGAGGGGCATCTCGCGTGTCGGAGGGGACGACACGCGTGCTTGAGGGGACGACACGCGTGACTGGGGGGACGACACGCCGGGAGCGGGGCTCCCGGCGTGTCGTGCGGGAGGGGGGTCAGGCGTCCATGGCGTCGGCCAGGGACTTGGGGCGCATGTCCGTCCAGTTCGCTTCCACGTGGTCCAGGCACTCCTGGCGCGACGAGGGGCCGAAGGCGACCGTCCAGCCGGACGGGACGTCCGCGAACTCCGGCCACAGGCTGTGCTGGTTTTCGGCGTTGACCAGGACCAGGTACGTCCCGGCGGGGTCTTCGAACGGGTTGGTCACGGCGGGCCTCCTCAGGCGGTGATGTCCGTGCGGGCACCCTTCACCAGCGCGGTCAGCTTCTGGATGACCGGCGTGGCGAGCAGGTGGTTGAAGCGCGGCTCGGCCGACCAGTCGCCGAGCTGCCCGGCCTTCACCGCGGGCAGCTGGTTCCACGTCGGGAACTGCGTCATCTGGGCGCGCGGCAGCGCGTACGAACGCGAGTCGGTCAGGATCAGGTCCGCCGGGTACTTGCCCGCCTGCTCCCAGGACAGCTGCTCCCAGTAGTCCTCGCTGCCGCCGCCGGAGACGATGTCCAGGCCGAGTTCGCGGTAGTACGCAAGGTCGGCGAAGAAGTCGGGCTTCGCGATGTACAGGCCGTCCTTGTCGCCGTAGAGCACCAGGACCTTGAGGCCGGCCTTCTCCTTGGCCGCCGCGCGCAGGTCCTCGGACGCCTTGTCGAAGTCCTCCTTGGCCTTCTTCATGGTTTCCGAGTTCGCGTCGCCGCCCAGGGCGACCGCGAGCTGCGAGTAGCGCTCGATCACCTTCGGCAGCGTGACCTTGTACTCCGAGAGCGCGACAATCGGCGCGACCTGCTGCACCTTGGAGCCGAGGTCGTCGGTGAGCACCCACATGTCCGTCGGCTTGGTGCCGGTCAGGCCGGTGACCACCAGGTCCGGCCGGAGCGCGGCGAACTTCTCCATGCTGAAGTCGTCCCAGGCGTTGCCGATCGACGTGACGGCGTTCAGGTCGATGTTGCCGGCCTGGATCTCCTTGCCGCCGTCGGCCGTCTTCTGCGGGCCGAACACCCCGACCGGGCGGACGCCGTAGTCCCAGAGCGCGGCGGCCGAGCTGGCGTAGGCCACCACCCGCGCCGGACGCTGGTCGCGCGAGGCCTTCTGACCGCGGTCGTCGGTGAACTCCCACGGGCCGGTGGCGCCACCGGCTTTCTTGTCGTCCCCGCTGCCGCACGCGGTGAGGGCGGCGGCGGCCGCGAGGCCGCCCGCCCCGATCAGGAAACCACGCCGGCTGAGCCCGGCAGCGCCTTGGAACACGGACATGAACGACCTCTCGCTGAGCTTTAGGATAGGCACACCTTATTTAGGGCACCCTCGCAAGGCAACTGTGTCACCGCCCACGGCCCGACAGCTGCGCTTCCGCTCCGGGCACCGGCTCGGCCGGGTCGTGACCCAGGTGCACCTGCCGGTTGTCCGCGTCCACGTGCACCACCCGCGGCCGGTGCCCGGCGCGCTCGGCCTCCTCCACCTGCGCGTAGGTGATGATGATGACCAGGTCGCCCGGGTGCACCAGGTGCGCGGCGGCGCCGTTGACGCCGATCACGCCGGACCCCGGCTCGCCGGTGATGGCGTAGGTCTCCAGCCGGGCGCCGTTGGTGATGTCGACGACCTGGACCTTCTCGCCCTCGACGATGTCCGCGGCGGCCATCAGGTCCGCGTCGATGGTCAGCGAGCCGACGTAGTGCAGGTCGGCCTGCGTGACGGTGGCGCGGTGGATCTTGGCGTTCATCAGGGTGCGGTGCACGTCTACTCCGTGTCTCGGTTCAATTTGCGGGGTTCCGGGTGGCGGAGCCCGGTTCCACCACGGCGGCCAGCCCGGCCGCGGTGGGGGTGCGGAAGAACTCGGCGATGGGCAGCTCGGTCCCGAGCCGCTCGGTGATGCGGTTGCGCAGGACCACCAGCAGCATCGAATGCCCGCCGAGGGTGAACAGGTCGTCGTCGGCGCCGACGGCGGCGAGGTCCAGCACCTCCGCGAAGATCTCGCAGAGCGCCTTTTCCGTGGCCGTTTCCGGGGCCCGGCCGCGGGTTTCGAACTCGGGCGCGGGCAGCGCCGCGCGATCCAGCTTCCCGTTGGGCGTCACCGGGAAGGCGTCCAGGGGCACGATCGCCGACGGCACCATGTACTCCGGCAGCGACCGCGCGAGGAACTCCCGCAGTGCCACCGGATCAGCGGTCGCCGGAGTCGTGTACGCGACCAGCCGCTCGTCCCGGACCACGACGAGCGCCTGCGTCACGTCGTCGTGCCGGGTCAGGGCCGTCTCGACCTCGCCCGGCTCGATCCGGAAGCCCCGGATCTTCACCTGGTCGTCGGTGCGGCCGAGGTACTCCAGCTGCCCGTCCGGCCGCCACCGCACCAGGTCGCCGGTGCGGTACATCCGCTCCCCCGGCGTCCCGAAGGGATCGGCGACGAACCGGTCCGCGGTGAGTTCCGGCCGCCCGTGGTAGCCGCGGGCGAGCCCGGCGCCGGCCAGGTACAGCTCGCCCGGCACCCCGGCGGGAACCGGCGAGAGGCGGCCGTCGAGGACGTACGCGCGGGTGTTGTGCACCGGACGGCCGACCACCGGCCGGTCGGCGTCGCCGAAGCGGCCCACCAGAGCGTCCACAGTGGCCTCGGTGGGGCCGTAGAGGTTGTACGCCGCCGTGCCGGGCATCGACGCCAGGGTCTCCCACAGCGTCTGCGAGACGGCTTCACCGCCGACGCCGACGACGCCGAGGGCGCAGCGGTCATCGGCGATCACCCCGGCCGCGGCCAGCTGCGCGAAGTGCGACGGCGTGAGCTCGAGGAAGTCGAGCCCGCGCTCGCGCACCACCGCGGCCAGCCGGTCCGGGTCGCGGCGGGTGTCGTCGTCGACGACGTGCACCTCGTGCCCGTCGAGCAGCCACAGCTGCGGCTGCCAGGACGCGTCGAAGAAGAACGCCCACGCGTGCCCGACCCGCAGCCGACGGCCGCCCGCCGCGGCGACGGCCGGGCGGTAGAGCGTCTCGCGGTGGCTGTGGAACAGGTTCACCAGCCCGGAATGCGGGACGACCACACCCTTCGGCTTGCCGGTGGACCCGGACGTGTAGAGCACGTACGCCGGATTCGCGGGCGACGGCGGGGCAAGCGCCGCGTCACTGTCCACAATGTCCTCGATGAACAGCGCGCCGGGGACGGGGGCAGCGAGCGAACGGCTGGTGAGCACGAGCGCGGCACCGGCGTCGGCGAGGATCGCCGAGATCCGGTCCACCGGCTGATCCGGGTCGACCGGCAGGTACGCCGCACCCGTCTTGAACACGCCGAAGATCGCCTCGACGACCGCCGCCGACCGCGGCAGCACCAGCGCCACCACCTTCTCCGGCCCCGCGCCCTGGGACGCCAGCCACCGGGCGAGGCGGTCGGTCCGCGCGGCGAACTCCGCGAACGTGACGCGCGAGGACGCGTCGCTCAGCGCGGTCGCGTCCGGCGTCGCCGCCACCTGGGCGGCCAGCCGGTCGACGACTGTCGGCGCCGAAAGCGTCAGCGGCGCCCCGGCACCCCAGTCGCGCAGGATCCGGTCCCGTTCCGAAGAGTCGAGGACGTCGATCCGGCTGAGCGGCCGGTCCGGGTCCGCGACGACCGCCGCCAGCACCCGGACCAGGCGCTCGGTGAGCGTCCGGGCGGCCGGCTCGTCGAAGAGGTCGAGACTGTATTCGAGGTCGCCGTCGATGCCGCCGGCCGTTTCGACCAGGTCGAACGACAGGTCGAACTTCGCCTGCCGCAGCCCGGTGTCCCGGTAGGCCGCGTCCAGCCCGAGCAGCCGCTCCGGCTCCGAACCCGAGTGGTAGACCGCGAGCATGACCTGGAACAGCGGGTGCCGGGCCAGCGACCGCGGCGGGTTGAGCAGTTCGACGAGGTGCTCGAAGGGCAGGTCCTGGTGGGCGTACGCCGCCAGGTCGGCCTCCCGGACGCGGTCCAGCAGCTGCCGGAACGTCGGGTCGCCGCCGGTGTCGGTGCGCAGGACGAGCGTGTTGACGAAGAACCCGGCGAGGTCCTCCAGCGCGTGGTCGGTCCGGCCGGCCACCGGCGTGCCCAGCGGGATGTCCGTGCCCGCGCCGAGCCGGGTCAGCAGGGTGGCCAGTGCCGCCTGCAGGACCATGAACGTGCTGGTGTCGCTGCGGTGGGCCAGCTCCCGCAGGCCCCGGTGGACGTCGGCGGGCACGGTGAACGGCACGGCGGCGCCGCGGTTCGTCGACCGCGCCGGGCGGGGCCGGCCGGCCGGGAGCGCCAGCTCGTCGGGGATCCCGGCGAGGGTGTCCCGCCAGAAGGCCGCCTGGCGGCCGAGGAGGCTGTCCGGGGCGTCGGCGCGGCCGAACATCTCCCGCTGCCACAGCGTGTAGTCGGCGTACTGCACCGGCAACGGCGTCCACTGGGGACGCTGGCCGCGGAGCCGGGCCGCGTAGGCCGTGTCGAGGTCCCGCTTCAGCGGCGGCAGCGACCAGCCGTCACCCGCGATGTGGTGCACCAGCAGCACGAACACGTGCCGCTCCGGCCCGGCGGAGACGAGGGTCGCCCGGATCGGGAGCTCGGCGTCGAGGGTGAAGCAGTGCGACGCCGCCGCCGTGACGCGCTCGTCGAGCTCCGCCGCGGACACGGTCTCGGTGACCAGCACCGGGTGGGCCCGGTCGAGCACGACCTGCCGGGGCGTGCCGTGCTCCTCGACCAGGAGCGTCCGGAGGACCTCGTGGCGCGCCACGACGTCGGCCAACGCGGCCTGCAGCGCATCGATGTCGACCGGTCCGGTGAGCTCCCACGCCCACGGGATGTTGTAGGTCGCACTGGCTCCGTCGAGGCGGTCGAGGAACCACAGCCGCTGCTGGGCGAACGACAGCGGCAGGACCTCCGGCCGCCGCGCCGGGACCAGGGCCGGCCGGCTGCGGCGGCCCGGGTCCAGTGTCTCGGCGAGCCGGGCCGGGGTCGGCGCGTCGAACACGGCCCGGATCGGCACTTCGACGCCGAGCAGCGCGCGGATCCGGCTGACCAGCCGCGTCGCCAGCAGCGAGTGCCCGCCGAGGGCGAAGAACCCGTCGTCGGGGCCGACCGCCGCGACGCCGAGGACGTCGGCGAACAGCTCGCACAGCGCCTGCTCGGCCGGGGTTCGCGCGACCCGGCCGGACGAGCGGACCTCCGGCGCGGGCAGGGCGGCGCGGTCGAGCTTGCCGTGGGCGTTGACCGGCAGGTCCGGCAGCACGACGACGGCCGAGGGCACCAGGTACTCCGGCAGCCGTTCGGCCACCAGGGCCCGGAGCGCGACCGGGTCGCCCGCGGGCGCCACATAGGCGATGAGCCGGTTCTCGCGGGCGATCACGGCCGCGCGCGCCACCGCGGCGTCCGTGGTGAGCACGGCTTCGACTTCGCCGGGCTCCACCCGGAAGCCGCGGATCTTGATCTGCTGGTCGGCGCGGCCGAGGAACTCCAGCGTCCCGTCCGCGCGGCGGCGGACGACGTCACCGGTCCGGTACATCCGCTCCCCCCGCTCGAACGGTGAGGCGACGAACCGTTCGGCGGTGAGCGCCGGCCGGCCGAGGTAGCCGCGCGCGAGGCCGGCTCCGGCCAGGTACAGCTCCCCGCGCACGCCCGGCGGCACCGGCCGCAGCGCGGCGTCGAGGACGTACGCGCGGGTGTTGGCGATCGGCCGCCCGATGGCCACCGGCCCGCAGACCTGGGCGAGGCTGTCGCCCGCGACTTCCGAACAGCCGTAGAGGTTGACCAGTTTCGCCGACGGCCAGCGAGCCGCGACCTTCTCGGCGAGGGCTTCGGTCAGCGGTTCACCGCTGGTGATCCAGGTGGTCACCGCGTCGAACGCGCCGGCCGGAGCGTCCTCGGCGAAGCTGTCGAGGAGGCTCGGGACGACGGTGAGCACCTGCGCGCCGGTCTCCCGGACGAATTCGGCCATGGCGATCGGGTCGGTGGCCGTCGCGTCGTCGGCGAGGACCACGGGGTCGCCCGCGACGAGGCCGCCGAGCAGCTCGGTCGAGCCGTCGATGAACGTCAAGGCGCTCTTGGCCATCCGCACGCCTCGGGCGAGGTCCCGGCCCCAGTGCAGCCGGTTGGCCAGGGCGCGCTGGGTGCCGGCGACCGCCTTCGGGCGTCCGGTGGAGCCCGACGTGAAGATCACGTACGCCGGGTGGTCCGGGCCGATCGACGGCCAGGCCTGCTCCGCTGCGGTGTCACCCGGCTGGACCAGGCGATCCCCGAAGCCGTCTTCGGCGATGACCAGGTGCGGAGCCGCGTCGGTGAGCATCAGCTCGATGCGGTCCGCCGGGTGGTTGAGGTCGAGGGGCAGGTAGGCGGCGCCGGTCTTGAGCACCGCGAGGAGCGCGACGACCAGCTCCACCGACCGCGGCAGCGCGACCGCCACCACGCGTTCCGGGCCGGCGCCCCGCGCGAGCAGGGCCCGGGCCAGCGCTGTGGCCCGCGTGTCCAGCTCGGCATACGTGAGCCGCTCGGTGCCGAACACCAAAGCGGGAACGTCCGGTGTCCGCGCGACCTGGGCGGCGAACAGCTCGGCGGCCGTCTCCGCGGGCAGGGGTGTCGCGGGGTCGGCGGCGAGCTGGTCGCGTTCGGCGGCGGTGAGCAGGTCGACGGCGCCGATCCGGGTGTCCGGGTCGGCGACGACGGCGGCCAGGAGCACGCGGAGGCGCTCCAGGATCGCCTCGACGGTCGCGCGGTCGAAGACGTCGCTGTTGTATTCGGCCGTGCCCCGGATCCCGGTCCGGTGGCCGGGCCCCTCGCCGACGAAGAACGTCAGGTCGGCCCGCGCGGTGCCGGTGCGGACGGGTTCCTCCGCGACGGTGAGCCCCGGCAGCGCGAGGTCGGCGACGGCGTTGTTCTGCCAGGCCAGCATCGTCTGGAACAGCGGGTGGTAGGCCAGCGACCGGGCCGGGTTCAGCGCTTCGACCAGCCGCTCGAACGGCACGTCCTGGTGGGCGTAGGCGTCGAGGCTGCGCTCGCGCACCCGCGCCACGAGGTCGCGGAACGACGGATCGCCGCCGGTGTCGACCCGCAGGACGAGGGTGTTGACGAAGAAGCCGACGAGGTCGTCGAGCGCGGCGTCGGTGCGCCCGGCGATGGACGTGCCGAGCGGGATGTCGGTGCCCGCGCCGAGCCGGGTCAGCACCGCGGTGAGGCCGGCGTGCACGACCATGAACACGCTGGCCCCGCAGGCGCGGGCCAGCTCGACGAGTCCGTTGTGGAGTCCGGCGTCCCAGCCGAAGGCGAACTGCTCGCCGCGGTAGGACGCCTCCGCCGGGTGCGGCCGGTCGGTGGGCAGTTCGATCCGCTCGGGCAGCCCGGCGAGGGTGTCCCGCCAGTAGGCCAGCTGCGGTTCGATCACGGCTTCGCCGAGGACGTCCCGCTGCCACAGCGTGTAGTCCGCGTACTGCACCGGCAGCGGCGTCCACCGGGGAGCTTCGCCGGCCTGGCGGGCGGTGTAGGCCGTCGCCAGGTCTCGCCACAGCGGCGCGGTCGACCAGCCGTCCGAGGCGATGTGGTGGAACACCAGCACCAGAACGTGCTCGCGAGCGCCCAGCCGCAGCAGCTGTGCCCGCAGCGGGAGCTCCGACTCCAGCTCGAACGCCGTGCCCGCCGCCTCGGACACCGCGTCGGCGAGCGTGGCCTCGGTGACCGCGCGGACCGGCAGCGGGACCGTGACGCCGTCGAGGACGAGCTGCCGGGCTTCCCCGTCGATCCCGGGGAAGACGGTCCGCAGGGCCTCGTGGCGCTCCACCACGTCGGACAGGGCCGTGCGCAGCGCGTCGACGTCGAGGTCGCCGGTCAGCCGGACCGCCGAGGGCATGTTGTACGTCGCCGACGGGCCTTCCAGCCGGTGCAGGAACCACAGCCGCTGCTGGGCGAACGACAGCGGCAGCACGTCCGGCCGCGGCTCGGCGCGGACGAGCGCGGGCCGGGCGGGCGCCGAGCCGGACGTCGCGAGCAGGGCGGCCAGCCCGGCCACCGTCGGCGTCTCGAACACCGACCGCACCTGCAGCTCGACGCCGAAGACCGCGCGCAGGCGCGCGACCAGGCGGGTCGCCATCAGCGAATGCCCGCCGAGGGCGAAGAAGTCGTCGTCGACGCCGATCGACGACGTGTCGAGGACCTCGGCGAACAGCCCGCAGAGGACCTCTTCGACGGGTGTCCGCGGCGGACGGCCGGCGGTGACCGCCTGCCGGTCCGGGCTGGGCAGGGCGCGCCGGTCCAGCTTGCCGGACGCCAGCAGCGGGAGCCGGTCGAGGAGCACGAACGCCGAGGGCACCATGTACTGCGGCAGCCGGTCGCGCACGTGCGCCCGCAGCGCCGCCACCAGCGCGCCGGTGTCCCGCTGGCCGGCCGGGTGGTTGCCCAGCGCTTCGAGGGCGGCGCGGACGGGACGGGCCCGGTGGATCCGCGTGGGCTCGCCCGTGGTGAACACGACTTCCAGGGCACCCTCGTCCGCGGTGAGGGTCGCGTACACGCGGTAGCCGTGCCGCTCGCCGAGGTCGTGCAGGTCCTCGGGGTCCACTCCGGACCGGTCGTCCAAAGCCGACAGCGCGGTCCCGGCGTCGCCACCGGCCAGCGCGGCGACGGCGGCGAGTTCGCCGGACAGCCGGGCGTTGGGCACCCCGGTCACGCGCAGCCGGGACGGGTGCGCGGCGAGGAGCCGGTCCAGTTCGCCGACGGACTCGAAGGGCACGACCTGCTCGGCGGCCGCGGCGGGCTTCGGGGTCTTCCGCAGCACGACGTCGTAGCGGTGCCGGGTCAGCTCGTTGTGCGCCGTGCCGCGCTTGACCCACAGGTCGACGTCGTGGAAGCCGTCGAGATCCAGTGCCGTGAAGAAGTCCGGGTCGAGGACGAGTTCGCCTTCACGGGCGATCGCCTGGTCCACGGCGGCGACGTCACGGCGGCCGTGGCGCAGCTCGGTCGCCGTCCGGAACGCCCGCAGCGAACGGAGGTTCCGGATGTCGCCGAGGAAGATCACGCCGCCCGGCCGGACGTGCGCCGCGGCCGTGCGGAGGACCTCGGCGAGGTAGCCGACGCTCGGGAAGTACTGGGCGACCGAGTTGATGATCACCGTGTCGAACTCCGGCAGTTCGCCCAGGTCGTGGGCGGGCCGCGCGGCCAGGTGGACCTTGCTCGCGAACGGCGCCGCCGCGAGTTCGCGCCGCAGGTTGCCGATGGCCTTCTCGGACAGGTCGACGCCCCAGTACTCCTCGGCGTCCGGCGCGATCCGCGACAGGATCAGCCCGCTGCCGACCCCGATCTCCAGCACCCGCTTCGGCCGCAGCGCGCGGATCCGCTCGATCGTCGCCGCGTGCCACTCCCGCATCTGCTCGAGCGGGATCTCGGTGCCGTCGTAGCTGGAGTTCCAGCCGGTGAAGTTTTCCTCCAGCCCGCCGGACGCCGCTTCGGTGAAGACGTTCTCGTGCAGCTCGCGCCACTCACCGACGTGGTCCAGCTCCGCTTCTTCGTCCCGTCCGGCCGACGGCACGGCGTAGGCGATGAGCCGCCCGTCCTGGGCGACGACGACCGACTGCCCGACGGCCGGGTGTTCGGCCAGCACGGACTCGATCTCGCCCAGCTCGATCCGGTAACCGCGGATCTTGACCTGGTCATCGGCCCGGCCCAGGAACACCAACCGGCCGTCCGGCAACCACCTCACCAGGTCACCCGTGCGGTAGAGCCGCCCACCGGACCCGAACGGGTCCGCCACGAACCGCTCCGCCGTCAGCCCCGGCCGCCCGAGATACCCGCGCGCCAGACCGGAACCCGCGAGGTACAGCTCCCCCACCACCCCGGGCGGGACCGGCCGCAGCCCGGCGTCGAGCACGTACGCGCGGGTGCCCGGGTCGGGGACGCCGATGGGGACGACCGTCGCGTCCGCCAGCTCGGCCGGGTCGCTCTCCCCGAGCGTCGAGTTGGTGGTCGCCTCGGTCGGGCCGTAGGCGTTGAACATCCGCCGCCCCGGCGCCCACCGGCGCACCAGCTCCGGCGACACCCGCTCGGTGCCGGCCAGCAGCACGCTGTCCCGGGGCAGGTCGCAGTCCTCGGGGAATTCGGCGAGCAGGGCGGGCGGCAGGATCATGAAGTCGACGCCGTGCGCGTGCGCGTACTCGGTGAGCGCCGGCCCGGCGACCCGCCGCTTGGCCGGGACCACGACCAGCCGGCCGCCGGAGAGCAGGCCGAGGCAGAGGTCCCAGAAGGCGACGTCGAAACTCGGGGACGCGAACTGCAGCACCCGGCTGTGCGGGCCCACGCCGAAGCGGTCGACCTGGGTGGCGACCAGCTTCGCGACACCGGAGTGCTGGAGGACGACCCCCTTCGGCCGTCCGGACGAGCCGGACGTGTAGATCACGTACGCCGCGTTCTCCGGCCTGACCGTCACTTCGGGGTCCACTGTGGACGCCGCGTCGAGGGCCGGGTCGTCGAGGAGGACCCGAGGCAGCGTCGCGGGCAGCTTCGCCTCGACGTCCCGGGTGGTCACCACGCAGACCGGGCCCGCGTCCTCGACCATGTAGGCGATCCGGTCGCCCGGGTAGTCGACGTCGACGGGCAGGTACGCGGCTCCGGCCTTGAGCACCGCCAGCTCGGCGATGATCATCTCCGCCGACCGCGGCACGGCCAGCGCGACGACGCGCTCCGGGCCGGCGCCGCGGTCGAGCAGCAGGTGCGCGAGGCGGTTGGCGCGGGCGTTCACCTCGGCGTAGGTGAGCTCGACGTCCTCGAACACGAGCGCCACGGCGCCGGGGGCCTCGGCGACGCGGCGGGCGAACAGCCCGGGGAACGTCTCGGTGCCCGCCGGTTCGACGCAGCCGGCCCACTCGGTGAGCACCCGGTCCCGTTCGTCCCCCTCGAGCAGGTCGAGGGCGCCGACGGGCCGGTCGGGCTCGGCCAAGGCCGCGCGCAGCAGCACTTCGAGCCGGCGCAGGATCGCGTTCGCGCCCGCGTGGTCGAAGACGTCGGCGTTGAACTCGAGCACCCCGGCGATCCCGGAGTCGCGCTCGGTCAGCGAGATCGACAGGTCGAACTTCGCCGTCCCGGTGGTCACCGGGACCTCCGTGACGGCCAGGCCGGGCAGGGTCACCTCGGCGCGGGCGTTGTTCTGCCCGGCGATCATCACCTGGAACAGCGGGTGGTACGACAGGGACCGCGCCGGGTTGAGCACCTCGACCAGCCGCTCGAACGGGACGTCCTGGTGGGCGTACGCGTCGAGGTTGCGCTCGCGGACCCGGGCGAGGAGCTCGCGGAAGGTCGGCTCGCCGCCGGTGTCCACCCGCAGGACCAGGGTGTTGACGAAGAAGCCGACGAGGTCGTCCAGCGCCGGATCGGTCCGGCCGGCGATGGGCGAGCCGATCGGCACGTCGGTGCCCGCGCCGAGCCGCGTGAGCAGGGCGGCGAGGGCCGCGTGCACGACCATGAACACGCTGGCGCCGCACTCGCGGGCCAGCCCGGCCAGCCCGGCGTGGAGCCCGGCGTCCCAGGTGAAGGTGTGCAGCTCGCCGCGGAACGTCGCGGTCGCCGGGTGCGGCCGGTCCAGCGGCAGCTCGATCCGGTCGGGCAGGCCCTCCAGTGCCGTCCGCCAGTAGTCCAGCTGCGCGCTGAGCACGCTGTCCGGATCGTCCTCGCGGCCGAGCAGGTCCTGCTGCCACAGCGTGTAATCCGCGTACTGCACCGGCAACGGTGTCCACTGTGGAGTTTCCCCGGCCCGGCGGGCGGCGTAGGCCGTGGCGATGTCGCGCCACAGCGGCGCCATCGACCAGCCGTCGGAGGCGATGTGGTGGAACACCAGCGCGAAGACGTGCTCGCGGGCCCCCAGCCGCAGCAGCTCCGCGCGCATCGGCGCGTGCCGCTCCAGGTCGAACGAGCCGCGGACCAGGCCGGTCAGCGCCGCATCGAGGTCGGCGACCTCGCGCACCGGCAGGCGGACCTCCTCGGGCGGCAGGATGTCCTGGTACGGCACGCCGTCCCGCTGCGGGAACCGGGTGCGCAGCGCCTCGTGGCGGGCGACCACGTCCGACAGCGCCCAGCGCAGCGCTTCGGCGTCGAGGTCACCTTCGAGCCGCATGACCAGCGGGACGTTGTAGGTGGCCGAGGGCCCTTCGAGGTGGTGCAGGAACCACAGCCGCTGCTGGGCACCGGAAAGGGGGACGAGGTCCGGGCGGCGGGTGGCGGCCAGGGGCGGCCGCGCGGTCCCGCGGGCGGTGGCCAGCACCCCGGCCAGGCCGGCCGGGGTCGGTGTCTCGAAGACCGCCCGCACCTCGAGCTCGGCCCCCAGCGCGGTGCGGACGCGGGCGATCAGCCGGGTGGCCAGCAGCGAATGGCCGCCGAGCGCGAAGAAGCTGTCGTCCGGGCCGACCCGCGGCAGGCCGAGGACGTCGGCGAACAGCTCGCACAGCTGCCGTTCGACCGGCGTGCGCGGCTCGCGGTCCGAGACCGGCGCGCGCACCTCCGGCGCCGGCAGCGCCCGGCGGTCGAGCTTGCCGTTCGCCGTCACCGGCAGCGCGTCGAGCACGACGATCGCCGAGGGCACCATGTGCTCGGGCAGCCGCTCGGCGGCGAAGGTGCGCAGGTCCGCGGGCAGGGTGGTGCTCCGGCCGGCGAATCCGTCCTCGGCCGGGACGACGTACCCGGCCAGCCGGACGTCGCCGGGCCGGTCTTCCCGGGCGACGACGACGGCGTGGGCGACGTCCTCGTGCGCGGACAGGGTCGCGGCGATCTCGCCGGGCTCGACGCGGAACCCGCGGATCTTGACCTGCTCGTCGCCGCGGCCGAGGAACTCCAGGACGCCGTCGGGGCGGAAGCGGGCGAGGTCGCCGGTGCGGTACATCCGGGTGCCCGGCGCGCCGAACGGGTCGGCGACGAACCGCTCGGCGGTGAGCCCGGCCCGGCCGAGGTAGCCGCGGGCGAGCTGGACGCCGGCCAGGTACAGCTCGCCGGGCGTGCCCGGCGGCACCGGGCGCAGGGCGGCGTCGAGGACGTAGGTGCGGGTGTTCCACACCGGACGTCCGATCGGGACCGAAGTGTCCTCGGTGGACGTCCGCCACGACGTGACGTCGACCGAGGCTTCGGTCGGCCCGTAGAGGTTGTGCAGTTCGGCGTCCAGCACCCGGCCGAACCGCGCGACCGCGTCCGGCGGCAGCGCCTCACCGCTGCACAGCACCCGGCGCAGGCTCGTGCACTCCCCCGCCGCCGGCTCCTGGAGGAAGACCTGCAGCATCGACGGGACGAAGTGGACGGTCGTGACGCCGCGTTCGCGGATCAGCCGGGCGAGGTAGGCCGGGTCCTTGTGGCCGTCCGGCCGGGCGAGCACCTCGGTGGCGCCGGTGATCAGCGGCCAGAGGAACTCCCACACCGACACGTCGAAGCTGGACGGCGTCTTCTGCAGCACGCGGTCCCCGGCGGTGAGGCCGTACTCGTCCTGCATCCACAGCAGCCGGTTGACGATGCCGGCGTGCGGGACGACGACGCCCTTCGGCCGGCCCGTCGACCCGGAGGTGTAGATGACGTAGGCCGGGTGCTCCGGCCGGCACACGACGTCGAGGGGCGTGTCCGGCACTCCGGCCAGGGTGTCCGGGTCGTCCAGCAGCAGCGCGCCCGGGACGGCGGTCTCCGCGACGGCCAGTACCAGCGCCGGGCCGGCGTCTTCGAGCATGAACGCGATGCGGCCGGCCGGGTAGCCGGGGTCGAGCGGCAGGTAGGCCGCGCCCGTCTTCAGCACGGCGAGGATGGCCGTGACCAGGTGCGTGGAGCGGGGCAGCGCCAGTGCGACCACGCGTTCGGGCCCGGCTCCGCGCGCGGCCAGCACGCGGGCCAGCCGGGTGGAGACGGCGTCCAGCTCGGCGTAGGTGAGTTGTTCGTCTTCGAAGACCAGCGCCGGGTGGTCGGGCGTCCGCGCGACCTGGGCGGCGAAGAGCTCGGGGACGGTGACCACGGGAACGTCTTCGATCGCGCCCGACCAGGTGCTTTCGAGGCCGTCGCGCTCGGCCGGGGTGAGCACCTCCAGCGAGCCGAGCCGCCGGTCCGGGGCGGCGACGACCTGCCGGAGCAGGGTTTCCAGGCGGTCGAGCAGGCCGGTCACGGTGGCCCGGTCGAACACCTCGGCGTTGAACTCGGCCAGGCCGTGCAGGCCGTCGGCCCGCTCGGTGAAGGAGAACCACAGGTCGAACTTGGCCGTGCCGGTGCCGACGGGCTGCCCGGTCACGGTCAGGCCGGGCAGCTCGACGCCGGTCCCGGGGGTGTTCTGCCAGGCGAGCATGGTCTGGAACAGCGGGTGGTGCGCCAGCGACCGGGCCGGGTTCACCGCTTCGACCAGCCGCTCGAACGGCACGTCCTGGTGGGCGTAGGCGTCGAGGCCGCGCTCGCGCACCCGCGCCACGAGATCGCGGAACGACGGATCGCCGCCGGTGTCCACCCGCAGGACCAGGGTGTTGACGAAGAAGCCGACGAGGTCGTCCAGTGCCGGGTCGCCGCGACCGGCGACCGGGGTGCCGATCGGGATGTCGGTGCCCGCGCCGAGCCGCGACAGCAGGGCGGCCAGGCCCGCGTGCACGATCATGAACGGGCTGGCCCCGCAGGCGCGCGCGAGGCCGGCGAGCCCGGCCCGCAGCCCGGCGTCCCAGGCGAAGGCGAAGAACTCGCCGCGGTGGGCCGACACCGGCGGGTGCGGCCGGTCGAGCGGGAGCGCGATGCGGTCGGGCAGGCCGGCCAGGGTTTTCCGCCAGTAGGCGAGCTGGGCCGGCTCCTCCGTGGCCAGCAGCTCGCGCTGCCAGAGCGTGTAGTCCGCGTACTGCACCGGCAACGGAGTCCACTGTGGAGCGTCGCCGTGGAGGCGGGCGCGGTAGGCGGTGGCGATGTCCCGCCACAGCGGGGTGAGCGACCAGCCGTCGGCGGCGATGTGGTGCAGGACCAGGACCAGCACGTGCCGCCGCGGGCCGGCGGTGAGCAGTTCCGCGCGCACCGGCACCCCGGCGCCGAGGTCGAACACGCCGCGGACCAGCCGGGCCACCTCGCTGTCGGCGTCCGCCACTTCCCGGACGGTGAGCTCCACCGTTCCTTCGGGCAGGACCCGCTGGTACGGGACGCCGTCGGCGACGGGGAAGACGGTCCGCAGGGCCTCGTGCCGGGCGACGACGTCGTTGAGCGCCGAGCGCAGCGCTTCGACGTCCAGCTCCCCGGCCAGGCGCATGACCAGCGGGACGTTGTAGGTCGCCGAGCCGCCTTCCAGGCCGTGCAGGAACCACAGCCGCTGCTGCGCGAAGGACAGCGGCAGCCGCTCGGGCCGTTCGGTGACGCGGGTCAGCGGACGGCGTTCGGTGCCGGTGACGGCTCCGGTGACCAGCTCCGCGAGCGCGGCGGGCGCCGGGGCGTCGAACACCGCCCGCACCGGCACCTCGGCGCCGACGGCGGCGCGGATCCGCTGGATCAGCCGGGTGGCCAGCAGCGAGTGCCCGCCGAGGGCGAAGAAGTCGTCGTCCGGCCCGGCCTGCGGCAGGCCCAGGACGTCGGCGAACATCTCGCACAGCAGCTGCTCGACGGGGGTGCGCGGCGCGCGGCCGGGCCCGGCAGTGAACCGCTCGGGGCTGGGCAGGGCCTTGCGGTCCAGCTTGCCGGAGGCGAGCACCGGCAGCTTGTCCAGCACGACGAACGCCGAGGGCACCATGTACAGCGGCAGCCGGTCGCGCACGTGCGCCCGCAGCGACGCCACGAGCGCACCGGTTTCGCGCCGCGCCGCGGGGTTGTTGGCGTAGGACCCCGGCGCGCCCGTCTGCCGCACCGGGCGGTACGCGGGACCGTCTTCGCCCCTCGAGAAGACGGCTTCCAGTTCACCGCCGTCGGCCGCCGGCGTGACCGCCACGCGGTAGCCGATCCGCTCACCGAGCTCATACAGCGCTTCGGGGTCGACACCGTCGCGCCGGCCGAGGGCGGTCAGGGCCGCCTCGGCGTCCCCGGTGTCCAGGGCGCGGACCGCGGCCAGCTCGCCGGCCAGCCGGGCGTCCGGGATCGCGGTGACCCGCAGCCGCGCCGGCGTCTCGGCGGTCAGGAACCGCTCCACGGCCTCGAGGTCGCCGTACGCGACGACCTGCTCGTCGACCGGCTCGGGCCGCGGCGCCTTCCGCAGGACGACGTCGTAGCGGTGGCGGGTCAGCTCGTTGTGCGCGGTGCCGCGCTTCACCCACAGGTCGACCTCGCCGAAGCCGTCGAGGCCACGGGCCAGTGCCGGGAAGAAGTCGGGGTCGAGGACCAGCTCGCCCTCGCGGGCGATCGCCTGGTCGACCGCGGCGACGTCGGCCCGGCCGCGGTGCAGCTCGACGGCCGTCCGGAAGGGCCGCAGCGAGCGCAGGTTGCGGATGTCGCCGAGGAAGATCGTGCCGCCCGGGGCCAGCAGATCCGCGGCCGTCCTGACGACCTCGGCGAGGTAGTCCGCGCTGGGGAAGTACTGGGCGACGGAGTTGATGATCACGGTGTCGAACGGCTCGTCCGGCAGTTCGCCCAGGTCGTGGGCGGGCCGTGCGGCGAGGTGGACCTTGCCGGCCAGCTCCGGCACGGCGGCGACCTCGCGGCGGACGTTCTCGACGGCACTCTCGGAAAGGTCGACGCCCCAGTAGGTTTCGGCGTCCGGCGCGATCCGCGACAGGATCAGCCCGCTGCCGACCCCGATCTCCAGGACGCGCTCCGGCCGCAGCGCGCGGATCCGCTCGATCGTCGCCGCGTGCCACTCCCGCATCTGCTCGAGGGGGATTTCGGTGCCGTCGTAGCTGGAGTTCCAGCCCGCGAAGTTCTCTTCGATGCCGTGGGAACCGGCGAGCATCTCCTCGTGGACGTCGTGCCATTCGTCGACGTGGCCCTGCTCGGCCGCCTGGTCGCGGTCGGGCACGGGCACCGCGTACGCGATCAGCTGCCCGTCCTGGGCGACGACGACCGACTGGCCGACGCGCGGGTGCTCGGCCAGGACCGACTCGATCTCGCCCAGCTCGATCCGGTAGCCGCGGATCTTGACCTGGTCGTCGGCCCGGCCCAGGAACACCAGACGGCCGTCCGGCAACCACTTCACCAGGTCACCCGTGCGGTAGAGCCGCCCACCGGACCCGAACGGGTCCGCCACGAACCGCTCCGCCGTCAGCCCCGGACGCCCGAGATACCCGCGCGCCAGACCGGAACCCGCGAGGTATAGCTCGCCGACGACCCCGACCGGCACCGGCGCGAGGGCCGCGTCGAGGACGTACGCCCGGGTCCCGGGGTCGGGCACCCCGATCGGCACCGCCGAGCCGGGGGCGATCTCCGGATCGCAGAGGCCGAGCGTGGAGTTGGTCGTCGCCTCGGTCGGGCCGTAGGCGTTGAACATCCGCCGCCCCGGCGCCCACCGGCGCACCAGCTCCGGCGACACCCGCTCGGTGCCGGCCAGCAGCACGCTGTCCCGGGGCAGGTCGCAGTCCTCGGGGAATTCGGCGAGCAGGGCGGGCGGCAGGATCATGAAGTCGACGCCGTGCGCGTGCGCGTATTCGGCCAGCTCCGGACCGGGCACCCGGCGTTCGGCCGGGACGATCACCAGGCGGCCGCCGGAGAGCAGGCCCAGGCACAGGTCCCAGAAGGCGACATCGAAACTCGGGGACGCGAACTGCAGCACCCGGCTGTGCGGGCCGACGCCGAAGCGTTCGGACTGCGTCGCGACGAGCTTCGCGACCCCCGCGTGGGAGACGACGACGCCCTTGGGCCGCCCGGTGGAGCCGGAGGTGTAGATGACGTAGGCGGCGTTGGCCGGGACGATCGCCGCGGCCGGGTCCGTCGCCGGTTCGCCGTCGGTGTCCAGCTCGTCGAGGAGCAGGACGTCACCGTCGAAGCGGCCGGCGAGCTCGCCGGTGGTCACCACGCACACCGGGCGCGCGTCGGCGACCATGAAGGCGAGGCGTTCGGCCGGGTAGTCCTGATCCAGCGGCAGGTACGCGGCGCCGGCCTTGAGCACGGCGAGCTCGGCCACGATCATCTCCGGCGAGCGCGGCACGGCGAGGGCGACGACCCGTTCCGGCCCGGCGCCGCGGCCGACGAGGGCGTGGGCGAGCCGGTTGGCGCGGACGTCGAGTTCGGCGTAGGTGAGTTCCTCGTCCTCGAAGACGAGGGCCACGGCGTCCGGTGCCTCCCGGACGCGGGCGGCGAACAGCTCCGGCAGCGTGGCCAGGGGCGCCGCGAGGTCCGTGTCGTTCCACTCTTCGAGGACGCGGTGCAGTTCCGGCGCCGTCATCAGGTCCAGCCGGGTCACCGGCCACTGTGGACGATCGTGGGCGTCGGCGAGGAGGTGCCCGAAGTGGTCCAGCATGCGGTCCACAGTGGATTCGTCGAGGACGTCGGCACGGTAGTCCGCGACGAGCACGTCACCCTCGAGGAGCAGGTTCAGGTCGAGCGGGAGCGCGGTTTCCGCGCCGAAGCCGACGTTGACGAGCACCGATCCCCCGCGGCCGGGCTCGGGTGCCAGCTCGCCGATCAGGTCGTCCACGGGAACTTCGTGGGCCAGCGCCGCATCCCGTGCCTCGCGCACGCGGGTGACGACGTCGGCGAAACCGGGCGCGCCGCCGAGGTCGACCCGCAGCGGCACCAGCGCGCCGATGCCGAGCACGACGTCCGGGGTGCCCGCGTACCGGGACAGCAGGACGGCGAACGCCGCCAGCAGGGCCGCCTCGTCGGCCGCGGGCCGCGGCCGGGTGAGCCGCGCCCGCGCGCCGGGCTCCGCCGGGTACGGCCGGTCGACCGGCAGCGGCAGCTCCTTCGGCGCCGAAGCGAGCCGGTCGCGCCAGAATCCGAGCCTCGACACCTGCTGCTGCACAGCGTCACCGTTGCTCACCGGTAGACCAGCCTCCCGCTGCTCACGGCGCCCCGATCGGGACGCGAAGTTAGGTGACCCTAACAAACAGATGGTGAGGATGCACTCCTGTACCATCGGTTAGCCTTACCTAAAATGAGTACCAGTCGGAGGTGCGGTGCGAACAGACCCCGGAGGGATCGCTCTCAAGCGACGCCCGCCACACACGGGCCGCGCCCTCGGTCTGCTGGCCGCTCTCGGTGTCCTGGTTTTCCTGTGCCTGCTGAGCGTTTGGCTGGGGTCGAAGGAGATTTCGTTCGGCGCCGTCTGGCAGGTGCTCCGGCACGACGACGGTTCGACCGACGCGGTGATCATCCACAGTGTCCGGATGCCGCGAACCCTGCTGGCCGTGCTGGTCGGCGCCGCGCTGGGCCTGGCCGGCACCGTCATGCAGGCCCTGACCCGCAACCCCCTGGCCGACCCGGGCCTGCTCGGCGTCAGCGCCGGAGCCGCGTTCGCCATCGTCTTCTCCGTCACCGTGCTCGGCGTCGGCTCCCTCTACGGCTACATCTGGTTCGCCTTCGCCGGCGCGCTCGGCGCCACCGCGGCCGTCTACTTCCTCGGCACCCGCGGCCGCAGCGGCTCGAGCCCGGTCAAGCTCGCCCTCGCCGGGGCCGCCGTGACCGCGTTGCTCGGGTCGTTCACCAGCGCGATGGTGCTGTCGGACCCCGTGGCGCTCAACCGCTACCGGTTCTGGTCCGCCGGTTCGCTGGCCGGCGTCGACAGCGGTTCGCTGCTGCGGGTGCTGCCGTTCCTCGTCGCCGGCGTCGTGCTGGCGATCGCGAGCGGACCCGCGCTGAACAGCCTCGCGCTCGGTGACGACGTCGCGGTGGCCCTCGGGCGGCGGCTGGGGCCGCTGCGGCTGCGCGGCGCACTGGCCATCACGCTGCTGACCGGCGCTTCCGTCGCGGTCGCCGGCCCGATCGTGTTCCTCGGCCTGATCGTCCCGCACGCCGTGCGGTTCGTCGTCGGGCCCGACCACCGGTGGCTGCTGCCCTACACCGCGGTCCTCGCGCCGTGCCTGCTGCTGGCCGCGGACATCCTCGGCCGCGTCATGGCCCGGCCCGGCGAGGTGCGCTCCGGGGTGATCGTCGCGTTCCTCGGCGCGCCGTTCTTCATCTGGCTGGTCCGCCGCCGCAAGCTGGTGGAGGCCTGATGAGCCTGCTGCAGGTGCGGCGCGACCGCGTCACCTTCCGCCTCGCGAAACCCGCGGTGTCCGGGCGGATCCGGCTCCGGCCGGTCGCCGTCTCGCTGGTGCTCGCCGTGCTGGCGTTCGCGTTGTTCTGCGTGGGCATGACGATCGGCGACGTCCCGCTGAGCGTGTCCGACGTCCTGTCCGCCGTGTTCGGCGGTGGCGACAGCGGCACCGGCTACATCGTGCGGGAGCTGCGGCTGCCGCGGGCGCTGACCGGGCTGCTGGCCGGGCTCGCGTTCGGCGCGTCCGGCGCGGTGTTCCAGACCGTCACGCGCAACCCGCTGGCCAGCCCGGACATGATCGGCATCAACGCGGGCGCGGCCACCGCCGTCGTCGCCGGGATCTCCTTCGGCTTCGGCGGCGGCCTCGGCACCACCACGCTCGGCCTGCTGGGCGGGCTGCTGACCGGCCTGCTCGTGTACGTCCTCGCGTGGCGGCGCGGCACCACCGGCTACCGGATCATCCTGGTGGGCATCGGGATCTTCGCGATGTGCACCAGCCTGACCGACTACCTGCTCAGCCGAGCGCAGATCACCGAAGCGCAGGCGTCGATGGGCTGGCTGGTCGGCAATCTCGCCAACCGCGGCTGGGAGCACGTCGTCCCGCTGGCCGGCGCGCTGGTGGTGCTGCTGCCGCTCGTGCTGGCCCTCTCGCGGTGGATGCGCACCCTGCAGCTCGGCGACGACGTCGCGGCCGGCCTCGGCACGCCGGTGCAGCCGGTCCGGCTGGGGCTGCTGCTGGCCGGTGCCGGGCTGGTGGCCTTCGCGACGGCGTCCGCGGGCCCGGTCTCGTTCGTCGCGCTGACCGCGCCGCAGATCGCGCAACGCCTGGCGCGCCAGGCGTCCCCGCCGCTGACGGCGTCCGCGCTCACCGGTGCCGTCGTGGTGCTGGGCGGCGACCTCCTGGCCCGCACGGTCACCGCGTCCCCGCTGCCGGTCGGCATCGTGACCGGCGCGCTCGGCGCCCCGCTGCTGCTCTGGCTGCTGGCCAGGGCCAACCGATCCGGCTCCGGAGGCTGAGAAGATGACACCGTCCCTGCGCGTGCGGGAGCTGCGCGTCGCCTACGACGACCGGGTCGTCATCGACGGCCTCGACCTCGACATCCCGCCCGGCAAGATCACCGCGATCGTCGGGGCGAACGCGTGCGGGAAGTCGACGCTGCTGCGCACCATGGCCCGGCTGCTGACGCCGAAGGCGGGCGGGGTGTACCTCGACGGCCGCTCCATCCAGGACCTCCCGACCCGCCAGGTCGCCCAGCGGCTCGGCATCCTCCCGCAGTCCCCGGTGGCGCCCGAGGGCATGACGGTGGCCGACCTCGTCGGCCGCGGCCGCGCCCCGCACCAGAGCTGGTGGCGCCAATGGTCCACATCGGACGAAGGCGCGGTCGCTTCCGCGCTGGCGGCCACCGGGCTGACCGACCTGGCCGACCGTCCGGTGGACGAGCTCTCCGGCGGCCAGCGCCAGCGCGCGTGGATCGCGATGGCGGTCGCGCAGGGCACGCCGGTGCTGCTGCTCGACGAGCCGACGACCTACCTGGACCTGGCCCACCAGATCGACGTGCTGGACCTGGTGGTGGACCTCAACCGCGCCGAAGGCCGCACGGTGGTGATGGTGCTGCACGACCTGCCCCAGGCCTGCCGCTACGCCGACCACCTGATCGCGATGAAGGCGGGCCGCGTGGTGGCCTCCGGCGAGCCGGCGTCGGTGATCACCGAGGACCTGGTCGAGGAGGTCTTCGACGTCCGCTGCCGGGTGAGCCCGGACCCGGTGAGCGGCACCCCGATGGTGATCCCGATCAGCCGCCACCACCCGGCGCCGGCGCACCAGGCCTGAAAGCCGTTCACGGACGCGGGATCGACGCTATCCTGGGGCCCGGCCTTCCTCACCGTCTCCGAGGACCGATCCGGCCGGATCCCCCACCAGGAAGCTGATCGCCGTGTACGTGCTGCCCGAAAAGACCACCGGCTCCGAGCGCGAACTACTGGAGGCCATGCTCGACCGCAACCGCCGCGCGCTCGTCGACAACGCGCGCGGCCTGTCGGAAGCGGACGCGCGGCGCCGGCTGGTCCCGTCCCTGACCACGCCGATCGCCCTGGTCAAGCACGCCGCCGTCGCCGAGCGCCGGTGGTTCCAGTGGTTGATCGCCGGGCTCGGCGAAGCCGAGATCGACGGCCCCTCGACGCCCGGAGACCCCAGTTTCGCCGTCGCCGACGACGAAACGGTCGACGACGTCATCGCCGAGTACGAGCGGACCAGCGCGCGTTCACGGGAAATCGCGGCGGGCTTCTCGCTCGACGACCGGTGGACGCACCCGGCCGTCGGCGAAGTCACCCTCCGCTTCGTCTACCTGTTCCTCATCGAGGAACTCGCCCGGCACACCGGCCACGGCGACATCCTCCGCGAGCAGCTCAGCGCGCGCTGACCGCGAGCTCCCCGGCTGGCTCCGCGACCACGCGGCGGTCCACGACGGACTGCAGGATCTCCCCCACCCGCACGGCGGTGTTCGACAGCAGCGACGACGTGATGCCGTGCGTGTGCTCGGTGCCGCCCTGCAGGTAGATCCCGCCGCGCAGGGGCGCGTCGGTCACCAGCCGGTAGTCGCGCTCGACGCGGAGGCGGCCGGTCTCGTCCCGCAGGCACCGCGGGCCCAGCTCGCCGAGCAGCGGCGTCGGGTCCGCGGGCCGGTATCCGGTGGCGTAGACGACCGCGTCGGCCTCCAGCACCGTCTGCGCACCGGTCGTCAGGGATTCGACCGTCACCGTTCCCGCGTCGGTCACTTCGACCGGGCGCGAAACGTTGAACAGCCGCAGCCGTTCCACGCCCAGCACCTTCTCGCGGTAGACGCGCCGGTAGAGCTCGTCGATCAGGTCGATGTCGACGGCCGAGTAGTTCGTCGCGCCGTGGTAGCGCATCAGGCGGTCCTTCACCGGCTCGCCCGCGCGGTAGAACTGGTCGACGGCTTCGGGGTCGAAGATGCGGTTCGCGAACGAACTGTCGTCGGCCGGGCTGTAGCCGTAGCGGGCGAACACCGCGCACACCTCGGCGCGCGGGAACTCCTCGTGCAGCAGCGCGGCGACCTCGGCCGCGCTCTGGCCGGCCCCCACCACGACGAACCGCTTCGGGTCGGCACCGCGCAAGGCGTCGACGCGGAACAGCAGTTCGCTGTTGTGCCAGATCCGGTCGCCGGCGGTGACGCCCTCGGGCAGCTGGGGCCGCAAGCCGGTGCCCACCACCAGGTTCCGGGCGCGCAGTGCCGAGCCGTCCGAGGCCCGGACGTCGAAGTACGCGACTTCGGAGCCGTCGTACACCGGCGTCACCGCGACGACCTCGGTGCCGTAGGAGACGACGTCGTCGACCTTCGCGGCCGCCCACTCGAAGTAGTCGTGGAACTCCACGCGCAGCGGGAAGAGGTTCTTGTGGTTGATGAAGTCGACCAGCCGCCCGGCGGCGTGCAGGTAGTTGAGGAAGCTGAACTCGCTGGTCGGGTTCCGCATGGTGACCAGGTCCTTGAGGAACGACACCTGCATGGTCGCGGTGTCGATCAGCATCCCGCGGTGCCAGCCGAACCGCGGCTGCCGCTCGAGGAAGTGCGCGGTCACCGGCTCCCCCGGTCCGGTGTTGTGCTCGGCGAGGGCGATCGCGAGGGCCAGGTTCGACGGTCCGAAGCCCACGCCGACGATGTCGTAGATCGGGACCTCTGCAGTCATGTTGCTCCCTCGCGCGCTCCGGTACGGTTCAGGGAACCCTAACCTAAGTTAGGCGAGCCTCGCCTAGTACGTTCGTGGTGATGTTCGTCCCCCGACCATGAAAGGCACTCTCGAATGCGCGTGGCGATGTTCGGCTACCAGACCTGGGGGCACCGGACCCTCCAGGCGCTCATCGACGCCGGCCACGAGGTCGCCCTCGTGGTCACGCACCCGAAGAGCGACCACGCCTACGAGCGGATCTGGGCCGACTCGGTCGCCGACCTCGCCGCCGCGCACGACATCCGGGTCCTGCTGCGCAACCGCCCGGACGACGCCGAGCTGCTGGCCGAGCTGAAGGCCGCCGACCTCGACCTGATCGTGGCCAACAACTGGCGCACCTGGCTGCCACCGGAGATCTTCGAGCTGCCGCGGCACGGCACCCTGAACATCCACGACTCGCTACTGCCGGCGTACGCGGGCTTCTCGCCGCTCATCTGGGCCATGATCAACGGCGAGCCGGAAGTCGGCGTCACCGCCCACATGATGGACGGCGAACTCGACGCCGGCGACATCGTGCTGCAGCGCGCGATCCCGGTCGGGCCGTCCGACACCACGACCGACCTGTTCCACCGCACGGTCGACCTCATCGCCCCGATCACGGCCGAAGCCATCTCGCTGATCGAGACGGGGTACACGCCGGTGCCGCAGGACCGATCGAAGGCCAGCTTCTTCCACAAGCGGGCCAAGCGGGACAGCCTGATCGACTGGACGCAGCCGCCGGCGGACATCGAGCGGTTCGTGCGCGCGCTGGCGGACCCGTACCCGAACGCGTTCACCTACCACCGCGGCGAGGAACTGCGGATCATTCGAGCGTCGGTGTCGCAGGGCCACTACGGCGGCACGCCGGGCCGGATCTTCATCCGCGAAGGCGACGGCGTGGTGATCGTCGCCGGACCGGACGCCCGCCGCGGCCGGTCCCCCGGCCTGCTCGTCGAGCGCGTTCGCACGGCGGACGGGACCGACCTGCCGGCGCACGAGTACTTCAAGACGATGGGCGGGTATTTGAGCGACCGGCCGTGACGGGCGAGCGGGACATCCCGCTTGGCGGCGGCCACGCCGGTGAGCGGGATGTCCCGCCTGGCCTGGGTTGCTTTTCTTGACCAGCACCTGGGCATGGGTGCTTACCGGGGAGTCGAGCACGTACGCGCGCTAGAGTCCGCCGCCCGCGAGAGCACTGCTCACCTCCGAGAGCTTTGCTCACCTGCACTAGAGTCCGCCCTGCGAGAGCACTGCTCATCCGCACCGGAGTGCAGCGCACCCCACGAGAGCACCGCTCTCACCTAGCCACAGAGCAGCGCTCGTTGGCGAGAGCACTGCTCTCACCTGACAGGAGAGCAGCGCTCATTCGCGAGAGCACTGCTCACCGTCTGATCAGAGCAGGGCATGCACTGGAGAGCGCCGCTCTCGTCAGCGCGGCGATCGCGGACCCCCGTCAAGAGCAGTGTTCGACGGTCGCGGACGCCGTCAAGAGCAGTGCTCTCCACCACGGTCTCACCGAACCATTTCCGCAAGAGCAACGCTCTCTATCGAGAGCACCGCTCTCGCCGGGTTACAGCAGCTTAAATCGAGAGCGCCGCTCTCACTCTGCGCTAGCGAGTGCTTCAACTTGAGAGCACTGCTCTCGTTCGCCTGCGCCCACTGCTCCAGTTTGGAGCGGTGCTCTCACCTACCTACAGGCACTGCTCCGCGTCCGGAGCAGCGCTCTCACACAAGAGCGAGCGTTGCCACCGTGAAGAGCGGCACTCACCCGCCGACCACCACTGGATGGGAAGCACCGATCCCATAAGAGAGCAGTGATCCATTTCCAGAGCGCTACTCCCGGCAGAGAGCAATGCTCTCGGTTAGCGCACCGCTCACAACGGCAAGATCACCGCTCGGTGACCTTGCCTCCCTCAACCACCAGCCGGCGCGTCACATGCACCGCGTCGAGCATCCGGCGATCGTGCGTCACCAGCAGCAACGTCCCCGGGTACTTGTCCAGCGCCGCCTCGAGCTGCTCGATCGCGGGCAGATCCAGGTGGTTGGTCGGCTCGTCCAGCACCAGCAGGTTCACCCCGCGCGCCTGCAGCAACGCCAGGGCCGCCCGGGTCCGCTCGCCCGGGGAAAGCGTCGCCGCGGAGCGCAGTACGTGCGCGGCCTTCAAGCCGAACTTCGCCAGCAACGTCCGCACCTCGGCGTCGGCCAGCTCCGGCACCTCCCGCGCGAACGCCGAAGCGAGCGGGACGTCGTCCAAGAACAGCCGCCGCGCCTGGTCGACCTCGCCGACCACGACACCCGGCCCCAGCGCCGCCGCCCCGTCCGCAAGGGCGACCCGGCCCAGCAGCGCCGCCAGCAGCGTCGACTTGCCCGCCCCGTTCGCCCCGGTGATGGCGACCTTGTCCGCCCAGTCGATCTGCAGGTCGACCGGGCCGAGCGTGAACTCGCCGCGCCGGACCACCGCGCCGCGCAGCGTCGCGACCACCGCGCCCGCCCGCGGTGCCGCGGCGATCTCCATCCGCAGCTCCCACTCCTTGCGCGGCTCCTCGACGACCTCCAGCCGTTCGATCATCCGGTCGGTCTGCCGCGCCTTCGACGCCTGCTTCTCCGTCGCCTCGGTGCGGAACTTGCGCGCGGCCTTGTCGTTGTCGGGCTGCTTCCGGCGGGCGTTCTTGACGCCCTTCTCCATCCACGCCCGCTGCATCCGCCCCCGCGCCTCCAACGAGGCCTTCGTGTCGGCGTACTCCTCGTAGTCCTCGCGCGCATGCCGCCGGGCGACTTCGCGCTCTTCGAGGTACGCCTCGTACCCGCCGCCGAAGACGTTCACCTGCTGCTGGACCAGGTCGAGCTCGACGACCCGGTCCACCGTCCGGGCCAGGAACTCGCGATCGTGACTGACCAGCACGGTCGCCGCGCGCAGGCCGGACACGAACCGCTCCAGGCGGGCGAGGCCGTCCAGGTCGAGGTCGTTCGTCGGCTCGTCGAGCAGGAAGACGTCGTAGCGGCTCAGCAGCAGCGAAGCGAGCCCCGCCCGCGCGGCCTGGCCGCCCGACAGGGCCGTCATCGGCTGGTCCAGGTCCACGGCCAGCCCGAGGTCGGCGGCCACTTCGGCGGCCCGCTCGTCGAGGTCGGCGCCGCCGAGGGCGAGCCACCGGTCCAGGGCCGCGGCGTACAGGTCGTCCGCGCCCGCGGCGCCCGCGGTGAGCGCCTCGGTCGCCGAATCGAGTTCGGCCTGGGCCGACGACACGCCGGTGCGCCGGGCCAGGAACGCGCGCACCGACTCGCCTTCGCGCCGTTCGGGCTCCTGCGGCAGGTGGCCGACGGTCGCGGTCGGCGGGGTGAGCCGGACCTCGCCGCTGTCCGGCTTCGCGAGCCCGGCGAGGGTCCGCAGGAGCGTGGACTTGCCGGCGCCGTTGACCCCGACCAGGCCGACGACGTCCCCGGGCGCGACGACGAGATCGAGGCCCGAGAAGAGGATGCGGTCACCGTGGCCCGCGGCCAGGTCCTTCGCGACGAGAGTTGCGCTCATGAGGTAGCCGAGTCTACGACCTCGTGGTGAACGGTCAGATCAAGGTCAAAACCACCGACGGTGTGTGTCCCGTGGCGCTTTGATCACTCACTGTGGGTACCCTGTTCGGTTGTCAGTCCCGCAGCTTGTCAGTGCCGCAACACAGTGAGGTCGGTGAACAGCATGGGCGAGCCCGCTCCCCCGGTCACCCTCGGCCGCAGGCCGAAGCCGAGGGAAAGCCGCCCGTCCGCGCCACGGCCGACGGTGAGCCGGCGCCGGGAGGTCAGTCACGCCAGCGCGCGGTCGCTGCTGATGACCGTCCTCGGCGAGTACGCGCTGCCGCGGGACAAGCCGGTCTGGACGTCGATGCTCGTCGAGGTGCTCGGCATCCTCGACGTCGAGGAGAAGTCGGCGCGGCAGGCGCTGGCCCGCTCCGCCGCCGAGGGCTGGGTCGTCTCCGAGCGCGTCGGGCGCCGCGTGCGCTGGTCGCTGACGCCGCCGGGGCGCCGCCTGCTGACCGAGGGCGCCGACCGGATCTACGCATTCGGCCGCGAGGAACGCCACTGGAACGGGCAGTGGCTGATGCTGATCGTCTCGGTGCCGGAGGCCAAGCGCGACCTGCGCCACCGGCTGCGCACCCGGCTGACCTGGGCGGGCTTCGGCTCACCGGTCGCCGGGGTCTGGGTGAGCCCGGACCTGTCCCGGCAGCGGGAGGCCCAGCAGATCGTCAGCGAGCTCGGCCTCGACGCGCAGGCGATGTCCTTCACCGCCGCGTACGGCGAGGTCGGCGAGCAGGAGTCCATGGTCGCCCGGTCCTGGGATCTGACCGAGCTGAAGGACCGCTACGAGGACTTCATCGACCGGTTCACCGGCCTGCACCCCACGGGCGGCCGCGCGGTGCTGCGCGCGCAGACCGAGCTGGTCCACGAGTGGCGGCGGTTCCCGTTCCTCGACCCGCAGCTGCCGGCCGAGCTGCTGCCGGCGAAGTGGAGCGGCACGAAAGCGGCGGAACTGTTCCATCACAAACACGTCGACTGGCGCCCCGAGGCCCAGCAGTATTGGGACGACATCGTCGAAGCCGAAGAAGCAGGGTGACCATGACCGAGCAGGCCCGCCTCGATCGTGACGGCGGGCTCGCCGTCCTGACCGTCGACGCTCCGCCGTTGAACCTCTACACGGCTTCGCTGCAGGCGTCGCTCGCCTCGGCGATCGGCGAGCTGGAGGCCGAACCCGCGCGGGCACTGCTGATCCGCGCCGAAGGCAAGATCGTCAGCGGCGGCGTGGACGTCTCGCTGTTCGACGCCCAGGGCTCGCCCGCCGAGGCCAAGGTGCTGTTCGACGAGATGCTGGCGGTGCCGGACAGGATCGCGGCCCTGCCGTTCCCGACGGTGTTCGCCGCGCACGGCCTGTGCCTGACCTGGGCGTTCGAAGTGGCTGTGGCCTGCGACGTCATCCTCGCGGCGGAGCGCGCGAAGTTCGGCCTGGTCGAGAAGGTCGTCGGCCTGACTCCGACGATGGGCGGCACCCAGCGGCTCGCGGCGCGCGCAGGCATCGGGCGCGCCAAGGAGTTCGTGATGACCGGCGACACCTACGACGCGGCGACGCTCGAGCGCTGGAACGTCGTCAACCGTGTGCTGCCGGACGAGGGCTTCGACGACGCGGCGCGGTCGTTCACGCGGCGCCTGGCCGAGGGACCGACTCGCGCCCACGCGGCGACCAAGCGCGTCCTCGACCACTTCGCCGCCGGCGGCGTCCCCGAGGCGAACGCCCACATCACGACGATCGCGGCCGAGCTCTTCGAGACCGAGGACCTGCGCAGCGCCGTGAAGTCGTTCCTCGCCGACGGACCGGGCAAGGCGACGTTCTCCGGGCGTTGACCGCGTCCCGCACGGATTCAGCCCGCTGAACACGTCTGTTCAGCGGGCTGAACGCTTTCCTTGGGACACAAGGAAAAGCTTGACCACTTGTGGTCTGGACCATGACACTGGGTCGGCGCGCACCCCAAGACACCGTCGTCTCGAGGAGAGCCATGTCCCGCTTCCGCAAGGTCCTCGCGTTGGTCCCCCTGCTCCTGGGGCTGACGGCCACCCCGGCGCCCGCGGCCCCGGCGACGTTCACCCACCCGGGCGTGCTGGTGAGCCGTCCCCAGCTGGACTTCGTCAAGGCCAAGGTGAACGCCGGCGCCCAGCCGTGGAAAGCGGCGTACGACCAGGCACTGGCCAGTCCCTACGCATCCTTGTCGCGAACCCCGAAGCCGCGCGCGGTGGTCGAATGCGGCTCGTACTCGAACCCGAACTACGGCTGCACGGACGAGCGCGAAGACGCGATAGCGGCGTACACGGACGCGCTGATCTGGTACATCACGGGCGACACGCGTTACGCGCAGAAGGCGATCGCACTGATGGACGCGTGGTCGGCGGTGATCACGAGCCACACGAACAGCAACGCCCCGCTGCAGACGGGCTGGGCGGGATCGTCGTGGCCGCGGGCGGCGGAGATCATCAAGTACACGTATTCGAGCTGGCCGAACTCGGGCCGCTTCGCGACGATGCTGCGCGATGTGTACTTGAGCAAGGTCATCAACGGCACCAACAACAACGGCAACTGGGAACTGTCCATGATGGAGGCCGCGGTCGGCATCGCGGTGTTCCTGGAAGACAGGACGAGCTACGACAAGGCGGTAACGCGCTACCGCAACCGCGTCGCGGCGTACGTGTATTTGTCCACGGACGGCGCACTCCCGAAGACGGTCCCCGGCAGCGGCCTCACCTCCCGGGACCAGATCGTGAGCTATTGGCAGGGCCAGTCGACGTTCGTGGACGGCCTGACCCAGGAAACCTGCCGCGACCTCACCCACACGGGCTACGGAATAGCGGCGATAGCGGACGTGGCGGAGACGCTCCGCATCCAGGGCGAGGACGTGTACGGAACGGACGTGGGCACGCGCCTCCGTCAGGCACTGGGCTTCCAGTCGAAGTACCAGCTGGGCGCGGCGGTGCCGTCGTGGCTGTGCTCGGGCCACTTGAACCTGGGCCTCGGCCCGGTGACGGAGGTGGGCTTCAACGCGCTGAACACGCGCATGGGCATCGCGATGACGAACACGCAGACGCTGACGGAGCGCCAGCGCCCGGCGGGCTCGAACAACTTGTTCGTCGCATGGCAGACCCTGACCCACGCCGCCAACCCGGCATGATCTGGTGGCCCTGACCTGTTCCCGCAGGTCAGGGCGACTATGGACCCTGCTTGCAGAGGCGTTCCGAGGGCACGCTAAAGTACTTCTCACGCACTCAGGGAGTGCGGGTCCGGGCTGTGGCGCAGTTTGGTAGCGCACTTGACTGGGGGTCAAGGGGTCGCAGGTTCAAATCCTGTCAGCCCGACCGGATCGGCCACGTTCACGCAAGTGAGCGTGGCCTTTTTCGTTTCCGCCCGCAGCTCGCCCGGGCAGCTCAGATCCCACCCTCAAGCGGGCGCGACGACCCCGGCAACGACGCGACCACGACAGCATCGATAAACCCGATTGCCCGATGAATTCGGCAAAACTACCCACATTCCAGTTCCCCGCAAATGGTACTGAAGAGAATACCCGCAGCGCTGCCACCACGGGATAAATACCGTCATCCATTCACCGCAAATCCACCCGAATGCCGCTGTTCTTCCCCACGTTCCTCCTTAGGCTTTCCCAAGAGACCTTCGGACGAAGCAGGAGCTATTCATGCCGACGAAAAACCTTCCCAAGACGATTCGGCACGCGTTCACCGCGGCCGCGGTGCCCGTGCTCGCAGCGGCGGCGCTGACAGCCCTCGCGCCGCCGGCGTCCGCGGACAATCCCGCCTGCCCCGCCGACCGGGTTTGCCTGTTCCGCAACAGCTACTTCTCCGGCGGACGCTACGTCGATGACGGGCAGATCCTGCGGCTGTCCCTGGCGCGCTACGACAATGGTGGCAGCGTCGACAACTCGGCGAGTTCGGTGATCAACAACACCGGCCGGCCGTTCCAGCTCCACGAGCGGTACTACGTCCCGTGCCAGGGGCCGACGCTGTTGGTCGGCGCGCACACCGAGTACGCCGATTTCTCCACCGTCTACGTCGACTACCCGAACAACACGAAGACCTTCAACGACATGGTCAGCTGCCTGGTCGGCCTTCCGTCGTAACGTCGGATTCGCTCAGCAGTCGGAGTGCGCCGGCTTGCCCGCGAACCGGTCGGCCAGGTACTTCACGACGTCGCCCGCGGAGAACGCCAGCGTTGTCACGTGCTCGCCGAGGTAGGTTCCCCACTTGACGTCGACGCCGGCCGCGCAGTATTCGCGTCGCAGGGTTTGGGCCTGGGACAGGGGGATGATCTCGTCGAGGCTGCCGTGGAACAGGAAGACCGGTGCCTGCGGCGGGTGGGCCCCCAGTTCGTTCTCGGCCAGCCGTGCCTGCCACTTCGCCGTGGTCAGCGGGTTCGACGTCGTGTAGTCGGCGATGTGGCCGAACGCGTAGCCGAACACCGCGTCGACGCACGCGTCCTGCTGGGTCGCGTACAGCGTGCGGCCGCGGTCGTTGAGGTAGGCCGGCAGATTCAACTCCGGGTACGCCGCGTCCAGGCCGAGGGACGCCAGCAGCAGGAACCCGAAGCCGACGCCGCCGTCGAGGTTCTTGGCCACCACGTCCAGGTTCGCCGGCGTGCCGCCGGCCGTGATGCCGGCGACATGCAGCTCCGGTGCGTACGACGGCGCCAGCTCGCCCGCCCAGGCCGCTCCCCCGCCACCTTGGGAGTAGCCGGAGAACGCGACCGGCCCGCCGGGCGCCAGGCCGGCGGCCGGGAGCCGGGTGGCCGCGCGGGCGGCGTCGATCACCGTGTGGCCTTCCGAGCGGCCGACGACGTAGGTGTGCCGTCCCGGCGTGCCGAGGCCCTCGTAGTCGGTGATCGCGACGGCCCAGCCGCGGCTCAGCATGGCGTCGACGAACAGCGGTTTCTCGTAGTCCGGCTGGAACTTCGACGGCGCGCAGCGGTCGCCGATGCCGCGGGTACCGCTGGCCACCGAGACGATCGGGCGCGGGCCGGCGCCCGTCCACGGCGCCGCCGGCACGAGGACCCGGCCCGACACCGCGATCGGCGTGTCCGTCGCCGACCTCGACCGGTACAGCACGAGGTAGCCCTTGGCACCTCCGGAGTCCGGCAGCGGCCGCCACCGGACGACGTCGCCGTCGGCGCCGTCCGGCAGCGGGCTCGGGGGTGTGTAGAAGGCGTCGCCGTCCGGGCCGCGGGGCGGGTCGGCGGCCACGGCGCCCGCGGACACCGTGGACGACAGGGTGACGACGACGGCCAGCAGAACCGTCCAGAGGGACCTCTTGCGCACGGGAACTCCTCGTTGAGTCCGACTCGGGTTCAGAAGACGCGGTCGACGTCTTCGGCGATCAGGTGGTCCAGCGCGCGCTCGGCGAGGGCGGCGATGGTCATCGACGGGTTGCAGGCGGCGGTCGTGCCGGGCATCAAGGCGCCATCGAGCACGTAGAGGCCGCGGTGGCCGAGCACGCGCCCGTTCAGGTCGCAGACCGAGCCCATCGCCGCGCCGCCGAGCGGGTGCCAGGTGCTCGGCACGAGGGCGGTGGTGTCGAGCAGCACGCCGAGCGGGCCGGCGATGCGGGTGATCCGCTCGTGGATGCGGGCGCTCAGCTTCGCGTCGGTGTTCGCGGGCCAGTGCAGGACGGCGTCGTCCTTCGCCGCGTCGTAGACGAACCGGCCGCGGCCTTCGCTGATGCCGTAGCCGACGAGCATCGTGGTCCGCAGGTCCGGCAGCGGCGGCAGCGACGCCTGGATGACGGTGTTGGCCGTCGCGGGATCGTCCCACTCCTTGCTGCCGTAGACGACCGGGCCGCCCTGCGGGGCACCGAAGTCGTCGGCGAGGTTCGTCCAGGTGTAGATGCGGTCGCCGTTGCTGCCCCACCCGGTGCCGAGTGCGTCGGGCAGGTCGGGGATGTCGCCCTTCGCGCCCGCCCGCATCAGCAGCCGCGTCGTGTTCGCCGTGCCGGCCGCCATGACGAGCGCCTTCGCGGTCAGGACCTTCCGTTCGAGCACGGTCCCGGCGGTGTCGATGCGGTCGGCGCGGACCTCCCACCGGCCGTCCGGGGCCAGCGCGACGCCGGTGACGTTGTGCAGGCTCGCGACGGTGCAGCGGCCGGTGGCCTCGGCGGCCGCGAGGTAGGTGACGTCGACCGAGTGCTTGCCGCCGTTGTTCACCCCGAGCGCGCAGTCGCCGTTGGTGTAGGACGGCTTCATCTCGCCGTCGAGCTCGCGCAGCGCGAAGTTCCAGTCGATCGGCATCGGAATCTTCTCGACGGCATAGCCGGCGTTGCGCGCGTTGCGGGCGAAGATCCGGGACGCCTTGTACGGCGTGCTCTCGACGAGGGCGTCCGGAGCGGTGGCGATGCCGAGCATGGCGGCGACGCGCGGGTAGTACTCGGCGTCCAGCCGCGCGTAGTCGAGCTGTTCGGGGAAGCAGGCGTGGAACAGCTCGGCCGTCGGCTGCAGCGTCATGCCCTGGTAGACCAGCGATCCGCCGCCGACGCCTGCCGCGCACATCATGTTCATGCCCTGGCCGCTCACCTGCTCCAGCAGCCCGGTGTAGCGCTCGAACGGCGGCAGGGACGGCAGGCCCGGCAAGGCGGGCGCCGAGCCCAGCCAGAAGATCCGCTTGTCGGGGGCCGACGTCGGGTGCGGGAACGTCTCGGCGTCCGGCCCGGTCGGCCAGCGCCGGCCGCGTTCGAGCACCAGCACCGGCACGCCGGCCTGGGCGAGTCGCAGCGCGGTGACCCCGCCGCCGAACCCGGACCCGATGATCACGACCCGGTGCTCCTCCCGGGTGACCGGCACGCGGCCCGCTCCGAGCGCGGCGACGCCCGCGACGGCCACGGCACCCTGCAGAACGGTACGGCGGTTCAGGGTGCGCATGGGCGGGCTCCTCCGGCGGTGCTGGTGACTTTGGGTGACTGTAGGAACCCGAACCGAGAGATGGAACGGATTGCCCGTCTCACTACTCGCGAGTAGGGTGCCGTTCCATGCGCGCAGTGCGACCGTCCGCGGCCGTGCCCCAGCGCGTCGACGCCCGGCGCAACCGCGAAGCGATCCTCCGCGCCGCCGACGAAGCGTTCAGCGAAGACGCCGACGTCGCACTGGACGACGTGGCTCGCCGCACCGGCCTCGGCCGCGCGACCGTCTACCGCCACTTCCCCGACCGCACGGCGCTCGCCCTCGCCGTCGCCGCCCACCACCTCGCCGCGCTCAAGACGCAGGTCCGCGGCCGCGAGCCGTTCCGCGAACTGCTGCGATCGGTGCTCGCCATGCAGGCCCGGCGCCGCCCGCTCGTGCGGCTGTTCCGCGAGCTGCCGGAGCGCAGCCGGCGCCGGCACGCCGACGCCCTGGTCTCGCTGCTGCGCCCGGCGCTGGAGGCGGCCCAGCGCGACGGCACCGTGCGCCCGGACATCGAACCCGCCGACCTGGCCCTGCTGTTCGAGATGCACGAGGCGGCACTGGTGCCGGGACTGGTCACGCGCGAGCCGGCGGAGCGGCTGGTGCGGGTGTTCCTCGACGGCCTCGCCCACCACCGGAACCCCGCCGCGGACACCGGCTAGGTTCGCCGCCGGTTCCCCGTTGCCGGGGTCGTCAGCGCAGGGACGGCAGCCCGGCGGCCAAGGCGGCGAGCGCGCGCTTCAGCGTCGGGACGAAAGGCACGCACGCCGCGGCCAGGTCGGGGTTCTGGGCGTAGACCTCGCGCAGCGTCGGCGGCGGGTTCGCGGCCGGGTAGAGCATCCCCGCCAAGCCGCTGGCCGCCGCGACCAGCTCGAACCCCTCACCCTCGGTCAAGTCCGGGTGCGCCTGGGCGACCACCGCGCCGAGTTCGGCGACGGTGCCCAGCACCACCCGCTTGAAGTCGCGGGCGGCCTCGACCGAGACGTTGTGCTCCAGCGACGTCGCGGTGTGGCCCAGCAGGTCGCAGAACAGCGTCCGTTCGGCGAGCGTCTCGGCCAGCACGTCGAGGACGTCGTCCCCGGCCGCGAGCCGGCGGCCGACCTCGTCCGCCCAGTCGCGCCAGCACGCGGACGCCAGCTCGAGGTAGATCTCCTCGCGGGTGCCGAAGTAGCGGGTGACGTTGGACTTGGCCAGCCCCACGGCGTTGGCCACGCTGCCCAAGGTCACGTTGCGCACGCCGGATTCGAGGGCCAGCTCACGGGCCACCGCGAGGATGGCCGCGCGCCGCTGCTCCTTCTGCTCCGGCCGCCTGGCCCGCATGAACATCGACTGAGACATTTCTCAGCCATCATACGGTCCACTTAACAGAACAACGTCCTCTTGTTAAGAGAACGGCGTCCTGTTAGTTTGGCGAGATCCACCGCGAACGAAGGGGTCCATGTGGTCGAGGTGCGATTGCGGGTCAACGGGGTCGACGAGCTGCTCGATCTCCCACCACAGGTCAGCCTGCTCGACGCGCTGCGCGATCGGCTGGGGCTGACCGGCACGAAGAAGGGCTGCGACCAGGGCGCCTGCGGCGCGTGCACCGTGCTCGCCGACGGCGAGCGGATCAACTCCTGCCTCGCGCTGGCCGTGCAGTACACCGGCCGCGAGATCACCACCATCGAGGGCGTCGACGACCCGCTGCAGCGGGCGTTCGTCCGCAACGACGGCTTCCAGTGCGGTTACTGCACCTCCGGCCAGATCTGCTCGGCGATCGGGATGCTGGCCGAACACGCGGAGGGCGCGCCGAGCGCGGTCACCGAACACCTCGCCGGTCCCGGCGAACTGACCGACGCGGAGATCCGGGAGCGCATGAGCGGCAACCTGTGCCGCTGCGGCGCCTACAACGGGATCGTCCAGGCCATCCAGGAGGTCGCGCGATGAAGTCGTTCACCTACCTGAGCGCTCCGGACGTCGAGACGGCGCTCCGCGCGATCGCGACCGAGCCCAACGCGAAGTTCCTCGGCGGCGGGACGAACCTCGTCGACCTGATGCGGGAGGACGTCGAGCAGCCGGACGTGGTCGTCGACATCACCCGGTTGCCGCTGACCGGGATCGAACAGCTGCCCGGCGGCGGCCTGCGGATCGGCGCCCTGGTCCGCAACAGCAGGCTGGCGGCCCACGCGAGCGTCCGGACCCGCTACCCGGTGCTCGCCCAGGCCGTCCTCAACGGCGCTTCGGCGCAGCTGCGGAACATGGCGACCGTCGGCGGCAACCTGCTGCAGCGGACCCGGTGCCTGTACTTCTACGACGGGGCGGCCGCGTGCAACAAGCGCACCCCGGGCAGCGGCTGCGCCGCGATCGGCGGGTTCGCCCGCAACGCCGGCGTCCTCGGGGTCAGCGACCACTGCATCGCCACCCACCCCTCCGACATGGCGGTCGCGCTCGCCGCGCTCGACGCGACGGTCGAGGTGGAGAGCACGCGCGGCGTCCGCCGCATCCCGCTGACCGAGCTGCACCGCCTGCCCGGCAGCACGCCGCAGGTCGAGACCGCACTGGCCGCGGACGAGCTGATCACCGCCGTCGAGCTGCCCGCATTGCCGGTGGCCGCGCACTCCCGCTACCGCAAGGTGCGCGACCGCGCGTCCTACGCCTTCGCCCTCGTCTCCGTCGCGGCCGCGATGGAGACAGAAGACGGCGTCGTGACCGACGTCCGGCTGGCGCTCGGCGGCGTCTCCGCGAAACCGTGGCGGGCCCGCGAGGCCGAACGGATCCTGCTCGGCGCACCGGCGACCGAAGAGTCGTTCCACCGGGCGGCCGCGGCCGAGCTCGCGCCCGCGGCAGGCCGACCGGACAACACCTTCAAGATCGAGCTGGCGCAGCGCACGATCGTCGCGACGCTGCGCCGCCTGCTCACCGACGGGAGTGCGGCATGACCAGGACCCTGCCCGCGACGGCGACCGGCGGCCCGGTCGTCGGCCGGCCGATCGACCGGGTCGACGGCACGGCCAAGACCACCGGCGCCGCGCTCTTTTCGGCCGAGTACCCCCTCCCCGACCTGGCGCACGCGGCGCTGGTGCACTCGACCGTCAGCCGCGGCCGCATCACCGCGATCGAGACCGGGGCCGCGGCGGCCGTCCCCGGCGTCGTCGCGGTGCTCACCCACCTGAACGCTCCCCCGCTGAAACCGGCCCCGAAGGTGAGCCCGCTCAACCTCAGCACCCTGGTCTCCGGAACTTCGGTCGACTACCTCAACACCGACGAGGTGCACTGGGACGGCCAGCCGGTGGCGGTCGTCGTCGCCGACACCCTCGACGCCGCTCGCGAAGCCGCCGGGCTCGTCACCGTGACCTACGAAACTTTTCCGTCCACTGTGGACTTCGCGGCCGAGGAAAAGCACGCGAAGCCGCAGAAAAGCACCATGATCATGCCCGGCGGAGCGAAGAAGGGGGACGCCGAGGCCGCCCTCGCCGCGGCCCCGGTGGCGCTCGACCTGCGGTTCACCACGCCGACGCACCACCACAACGCGCTCGAGCCGCACGCGACCACCGCGGCCTGGGACGGCGACCGGCTGACCGTCCACGACGGCACGCAGAGCATCGACTGGCTCCGCACGCACCTCGCCCTGCGGTTCGGCGTCCCGGCCGCGAACGTGCGGGTGATCGCCCCCTTCGTCGGCGGCGGCTTCGGCGGCAAGGTCAATGTCTGGCCCGGCACGATCCTCGCCGCACTGGCGGCCCGCGCGACCGGACGGCCGGTCCGGCTGGCGCTCACCCGGGAAGGCGTCTACCGAACGGTCGGCGGGCGCACGCCGTCCACGCAGCGGGTCGCGCTCGGCGCCGGCACGGACGGCAGGCTGACCGCGCTCATCCACACCAGCGTGACGCGCACCGGGCGGGTCGGCGGCGGACCCGAGCAGGTGACGTCGCAGTCGAAGCACCTCTACGCGGCGGAAAACATCCTGGTGCAGCAGAACCTGGTCGAGCTGGACCTGCTCTCGAACACCTCGATGCGCGCGCCCGGCGAGTCGATCGGAACCTACGCGCTGGAGGCGTCGATCGACGAGCTCGCCTACCGGGTCGGCGTCGACCCGATCGAGCTGCGCATGCGGAACGAACCGGCGGTCAACCCCATCGACGGCAAGAAGTTCGCGCACCGGATGCTGCGTGAGGCCTACGCGCGGGGCGCCGAGCGGTTCGGCTGGGCCGACCGGACGCCCGAACCGGGATCGATGCGCGACGGGCGGTGGCTGGTCGGCATGGGCGTCGCGTCGGCCTACCACCCCTCCTGGCAGCTCCCCGCCAGCGTCACGGTCCGGTTTTCCGTCGACGGCACCGTCCTGGTGCGGTGCGGCTTCCACGAAATGGGCATGGGCGGCGCGACGGCGCAAGCGCAGATCGCCGCCGACGCACTGGGGGTGCCCTTCGAGGCGGTCCGGGTGGAGTACGGCGACTCCACGCTGCCGGTGAGCCCCGGCGCCGGCGGGTCCATGCAGACGGCGAGCATCGCCAACAGCCTGCTGGCCGCGTGCGAGAAGCTGAAGCGGGAACTGGACACGCTGGCGAAACGCTCGGGGGCGACCGGGATGAGCCCGACGACGATCCTGGCCAAGGCCGGCGTCCCGTCGGTCGAAGCCGCCGTCGGCTCCGACACCCGGTTCGGCCGGGTGGCCGGGCAGCTGAAGTTCATGGCGAAGTTCGTGCGCGACCAGCGGCGGTGGATGAAAGCCGCCTGCGGAGCCCAGTTCTGCGAGGTGCGCGTCGATCCGGACACCGGCGAGGTGCGGGTGTCGCGGTGGGTCGGGGTGTTCGACGTCGGCCGGGTGATCAACGCGAAGACCGCGGCCAGCCAGCTGCGCGGCGGGATCGTGATGGGCATCGGCATGGCGCTGGCCGAGGAGACCCTGGTCGACCCGCGCACGGGACGGATCATGAACCCGAGCCTCGCCGAGTACCACGTCCCGGTGCACGCCGACATCCCGCCGATCGACGTCGGCTACCTCGACGACCCGGACCCGACGATGCCGCTCGGCCTGATCGGCGTCGGCGAAGTGGGCATCACCGGCGTCGCGGGGGCGATCGCGAACGCGGTCCACCACGCCACCGGCAAGCGGATTTACGACCTCCCCATCACCCTCGACAAGCTGCTGTGAGACGGCTCGGGCCTGGGTGCGGGCGAATGCAGCTCCTCGCCCAGGACCATGCCGAGTACCTGGCCGGTCGCCGCCCGTCGATCCGGCCCGGTTCGTTAGGCACTACACGGCAGCGATCTCGAGCCGGACGAGATCCGGGTTGTAGCGCGCCAGCAGGTAGAAGGCCCGAGCCGCCATGGTCAAGCTGTCCAGCGATTCCAGGCCGCGGTCCATCGCGGCCGGCTCGAGGTCGGCGCGGGCGACTCCCCATCGCCGGGCGAACAGGTCGAGGATCTTCTCGGACGACAGGTCGTTCACGTGGCGCTCCTGGTGCTCGGTGAACACGCGGTCGTTGACCTCCCAGGCAAGCTGGACGATGGTGCGCGCGTCCTTCCAGGAAGGCCGGTCCCGCAGCCGCTGGATCGACAGTTCCTCCCAGGTCAGTCCGGGATTGACGCGGAAACTGCGGACGAGGAACGTGATCAGCTGCTCGGCCGGGCCCAGGGTGTCACGTTCGGTCCCGGTCAGCCATTGCGCGAGGAACCCGAGCCGGGCCGGATCGGCCGGGAGCCGGTAGAGACCGCGGTGCTCGCCGTGCCGGAGTGCGATGCGCGCCAGGGTCGCGTCGTCGCCGTCGGGCGGGATCGGCCCGCATTCCTCGGCGCACGCCGTCGCCAGCGCACGAAGGACGACCTCCCGGTGGAACCGGGGGTACTCCTCCGCGAACAGCTGGCAGGCACGCAGCGCTCCGAGGTGACCGTGGTGCGGGGAGTCGCCGATGTCGAGGCCCGACGCGGCGGTTTGCCAGAGGTAGAGGAAGGAGGTGCGGTTGACCGCGGGCACGGCGGACGGTGTGGAGTGCTCGCCGTGACTCGCCCGCTGCAGGGCGTCGAGCACCAGGAGTGCGTCATCGCGTTTCGGGTCGAGCCGGTGGGTGACGCAGTACTCACGCAACCGGCGAACCACGTCAGCGTCGATGCCCGCTTCCCGGCCGGCCGCGACGAGGCCGCCGTAGGAGCGGCGTCCGAACGGCCAGCCGGCCAGGGTGGCGACCAGCCGTGCCGCGGTCGCGCTGTCACAAACACCGTCTTCCACCGCCTGAGAAAGCGTGGCCCGCATGCACACCAGCGGTTCCGAGAGCGGCCGGTAGTCCTCCTCCGGCGTGCTGTGCAGCAGGGTGACTTCGTCGTCCGCCTCCAACCGTCCGTCGCGGTAGTCCGCGTAGATCCGGCCGACTCCTTCCATGCCGAAGCTATCCAGTTCAGCAGCGCGAAGCGCGCCCATGCTGGCGGCGCCGAGCACCCGGACACCCTCGCTCAGCAACGCCAGGATTTCCTTGTGCCGGACGGCGCCGACCTGGTGGAAGTAGCCGTCGACGATGCCGACCACGTCACCGGCGGCCAAGGACAGCCGCGGGAGGTCGCCCGCGGACACGGGTGGCAGCACCTCGACGGCCGGGTTGCGCACGAGTTCGGCGGCGTCCGGCAGACTCGGGCCGACGAAGAGGAGGCATCGGGGCATGATCGTCCGCTCTGCTGGAGGAATTCTCGTCAATGGTCTTGCAGGGCAGTTCCCGGACACACGACGTGCACCACCGGGATCGCGATGCCGGGTTGCGTCAGGTCGACGTACAAGGGGGCGTGACCGGTCACTTCTCTGATCCTGTCGGCGACGTGCGCCACTTCCTCGTCCAAAGTGGACAGTGGCGAGGACTCGACGGCGTCGAACGGAAGATCCGGTTCGCCCTGGCCGGCGAACGGCGGGGACTCCGAGGAGCGCCGGACGCCGAAGACGCGGGCCTCCCGGTACGGCGCCTTGCCGATGTCGTCCCGCGCCCCCGCGATGGCCGTGGCGCGCGATTGCGCCGCTTCGGTGAGGGCGCGTGACAGGGCGACCGCGGCGTCCAGGTGCGCACCGGCACCGGCGAACGTCGCCGGGAACGCGTCGCTCCAGATCCGTGTGTCGAACACCGGGATGCGGAACGGGTTGTCCAGGAAGCGCATGCGGACATGCACCCGGGCGGCACGGTACCGGTCCAGAAGCGCCGCCAGGCCGGCGTTGTGGATGGTCTCCGGATCCACCGCACGCGGTTGGCTCCCCGACCCCGCGCGCGCCATGGCATCGCGCTCGACGGTCTCGTACATGCCGTGCAGCAGCGCCTCGGCCAGGGTGTTCCCGCTCGCCAGCCCGTTGCTGCTGGCCCGGAAGAGCGGCGGGAGCCATCGCCGGTCGAACCGGTAGTCCAACCGAACCAGATCCGCCGGCACCAGGGACGCGGCGTTGCCGTCGACCAGGTGCGCCGTCCGCCAGGTCAGGGTCGCGTCCGGATTGAGGTAGTGCCGCCCGGTCAGGGGAAGGTCCCGCACGCGATAGCCGACCACGCGCTCCACCTCCTCGACCGTGCCCACCTGCGTCGGGGCCGGCAGCGGGTGCTCCGCGTGCCACAACTCGACCGCCTCCATGGCGGCGGAAACGCGGGCGAGTGTCTTGCTCATCCCTTTGCCCTGCGAGACCGACAGGGTGCGGGCGTTGGGCCGGACGGCCTGGAAAACCGGGATGCCGATCTCGTCGAGCCAGGTGACCTCCGCGACGCGGGTGATGCCGAGCCCAGGCAGCTTCGGCCTGATCCACTGCCACGTCTGTTCGGGGAGGCGGCTTCGATGCGTTCCGTCGAACACCACCTTGACCGAGCCCGGGTCGTCCCGGCCGGTGGTCGTTCCCCCGGCACGAGCCATCTGCCGTGTCATTTTCCTCCCATGCCGTCGTGCCGGAATCTCGGGTCCACCGCGCACCCGCGGGCCGGGGCTGGTGGCCACCGCACAGCGGGGCCACCAGCCCTACGCGCGAATCAGCAGCCGCAGAGTTCGCTGTTCTCGTACGCCGCCTCGGTGAAGACGGAAATGTAAGCCGAGAACTGCTCGGGACGCGTGTCCGCGATGTCGGCTTCCAGTTCGGCGGCCGTGGGCAGCACCAGGGAGTTCATGGGCGTGTTCCTTCCGGTTACGGATTTTTCACGGTTTTCCCTGAACGCTTCAGGGAAACTGGGGAGCCGTGCGCCGGCTCTTCGCGGGCGGTCAGGTGGCGGAAGCCCGCTCGATCAGGGCGCCGTGGACCGCGCCGCCCAGCCACTGCTTGCGCTCGGCGATCCGCAAGCCGACCGACGAGCAGACCCGCTCGAGAGTGTCGGCGTCGACAAGCAGCCAGGGAAACCACGGGCCGGCTTCGTCGCCGAGCCGGAACCTCATCCGCACGTCTCCGGGATAGGCGCGGGAGGGCGAATCGTCGCCGTTCAGCCGTTCCGGCGGCAGCTTGGTCCAGTCCGAGCAGGTGAGCACAAGGCGGCCGGTTTCGGTCAGCCAGGATGACAGCCGGAGCAGAAACCCGGGCAGCGCCTCGAGAGTGCCCGCTAATCCGCCGTTGCCGCCGATGGCGATCACGGTGTCCACCGGGTGCGAGGGCTGATAGGACAACGCGTCGGCTTCGACGCACGAAACACCTGCCGCCTTCGCGAGTGCCACCGCGGCTGGGCTCACCTCGACCCCGTGCCCACGCACGCCTCGTCGCGCGAGCATCTCCAGATGGCGGCCCGTCCCGCACCCGACGTCGATGACGTCCCCGCCGTGCACCCAGTCGAGCGCCTCGGTGTCGACGGGGGCGCTCACGCCCGGCGTTCGTCTCCACCATTCCAGCGGCTGCGGCATGGCCGGCAGCGTGCTGTGTTCGATTTCGACAGACAGCACACCTGGCTGGTATGCGCTGCTGAGAGCCCGATCGAGGAGACTGTCATCCAAACTCGACACCCCAAAGCATCAGTTGCCGCACTCGGAACGGACGGTCAGCTTCTCCCTGAAACGCTACGTCCGGTGGTGGGGAACTAACCACGCACTATCGATACGGGGATATCAGTGCCGCCGCACGAGTTCGAGGAGCCTGCTCACCCGCTGCCGGGTGGGTGTCCCGGAGGCGGCGTGCAGGGAGTGCAGGCGCTGACGTGACCGGGGGCCGACCAGCAGCGCGGGATCGAAGTCCAGCCGGCCGACACGCTCGTCCACCACGGTCACGACCATCGAAGACGACGGCTTGGCCACCCGGTGCTCGGTCCACATCCGCGCGAACTCCTCACTGGCCGCCCGGAGCCGGCCGACCAGTGCGGTCGCGGCCGCGTCGTAGCCCCGTTCCGCCGCGACGACACGCAGGCCCGCGACGTAGGCGCGGCCGATGGCCTCCTGCTGGTCCGGCGGGTTGAGCATGGCCCGCCGCCAGCGGTGGGAGACGAACCAGCACCAGAACAGGTTCCCCTCCCCGCCGGGCAGGCCGGCGACCGGGCCGAACAGCGTCGCGTGCAACTCGTTCTGCGCCAGGATGGTGGCCAGATCGTCGGCGGCGAACGCCGGCGAGGTCGCTTCCATCGCGTGCATGACCGACAGGAGCCGGCGGTCGACGGCACCGTCCGGCGACGGCGCCGCGGGCTCGGCGCGCCCGGCCAGCAGGTGCAGGTAGGCGCGTTCGGCCGGGTCCAGCCGCAACGCGCGCGCGAGCCCGGTGAGGATGGCGGTGGAGGGCTGCGGGCCACGGCCCTGTTCCAGCCGCTCGTAGTAGGTCGCGGACATGTTCGCCAGGCGCGCCACCTCGTCCCGGCGCAGTCCCGGTGTGCGGCGCCGCGGACCGACCGGCAACCCCACCGCCTGCGGTGGCAACGCGTCACGGCGCCGACGCAGGAAATCGGCCAACGCCTCGCGCAGGGTCGGCTCGCTGGTCTCCCCCATCCTCTGCACCCCCCACGGCCGCGGCGATCGGTCTCCGCCCGATGTCGATCACCGAACGCTAGTGTTCCGACGGCCCGGAAACGTCACCCCTGAGCAGGCACCTGGATGTCGCTCTCGTGGGGGACAAAACCGGGCGGGTACCCGCCACGACGTCCCGGTCAGGACAAGTGCGCCGACAGCAGCCAGGCGGGTGTCGATTTGCGGCCGTTGCCCTCGTTCCGGACGTCCGTGCCGGCGAAGTCCGCGAAGTCCGGGAAGTTCTCGGGGACGTTGGCGTGGATGCGGGCCGGCCGGATCTCGTCGATCGTCCAGTACGCGCCCACCACCTCCCGCAGTTCCCGCGCGGAGACCGAGTTGACCCGGCCGGAGGGCACGGTCGCGTTGTCGAACACCAGCACGAAGTAGGACGCACCCGGCGCGGCGGCGCGCACGATCGATTCCTGGTAGGGCCGGCGCAGCTCGACCGGCATCGAGTGGAACAAGGTGCTGTCGACAATGGTGCCGAACCGGCCGTCGTAGCCGGTGAAGGTGCTGATGTCGGCGACCGCGAAGCCGGCGTTCGCCAAGCCGCGCCGGGCGGCTTCGGCACGGGCGAGCGCGATCGCGGTCGGCGACAGGTCCAGCCCGACGGTCGTGAAGCCCCGCTCGGCGAGGGCGAGCGAGGTCGCGCCTTCACCGCAGCCGGCGTCGAGGACTTCACCGTGGAACGCGCCCGCGTCGATGAGGGCGGCGATCTCAGGTTGCGGTTCGCCGAGGCTCCACGGCGGCCGGGAGCCCGGCCCCATCTCGGGAGCTTGGCCTCGATAGGCGGAGTCGTACAGAGCGTCGCTGGATGGGCGTGTCATACCTCCCACGATGTCAACCAGGTTGATATATGTCAACATGGTTGACATGGAAGGTTTCCGGGATGAACCGCTCGGCTATCTGCTGCACCGGGTCACGGCGGCGTTGCGCGCGGAAGTGGCCGCCGCGGTGCTCGAGCCGTCGGAGCTGGCGGGGCCCGAGTACCTCTGCCTGCGGATGCTGGCGCAGTTCCCGAAGTCCAACGCCCAGCTGGCCCGCGAGGCCCAGGTGTCGCCCCAGGCGATGAACAAGGTGGTTCGCGGGCTGCAGGACCGCGGCTTGGTGACGCGACCGGCCACGGTGCCCTCCGGGAGGTCGTTGCCCGCCACGTTGACCCGGGAGGGCGTGACCATGCTCGCGCGCCTGGACCCCGAGGTGGCCAAGGCCGAGGATCGCGTCCTGGCCGGGCTCGACCAGCGGGATCGGCGCGAGCTCCGGAGGCTCCTCGTCGCCGCCATCGCCGACCGGTGATCGGCGACCGGTTCGAACGGACCCCGGTGGGACGCCGCAAATCGGGTTCGTTGCCGCCGCATCGGTACGGCCGGCCGCCCGATCGGCTCAGATGGTGGTGAAGTCCAGGACGAGGCGGCCGCGGACGCCGCCCTCGGCCAGCCGTCGGTGGGCGTCGGCGGCCCGGCCGGCCGGCAGCACGTCGGCCACCCGCAGCGTCAGCTCGCCCGCGCCGGCCTGGTCCCGCAGCCGCAGCAAGCGGGCGTGATCGGTCACCGCGTCGGGGACGAAGACCTTGTGCAGCCGGATGTCGCGGCCGGCCGGTCCGTCCCAGCCGCGGACGACGGCCAGCCCGCCGCCGTCGCGGACCGCCGCGACGACCAGTTCGTGCTGGGCCGCGCCGTCGAGCAAGGCGTCCACGCCGTCGGGCGCGAGCGCGCGGAACCGGACGGCGACGTCGTCGCCCCGGGGCACGACCTCGTCGGCGCCCAGTTCGCGCACCAGCCGGACGTCGGCGTCCGCGGCGTCCGCGAACACCCGCAGGCCCTCGGCCTTGGCCAGCTGCACCGCGTACCCGCCGAAGGCGCCGGCCGCGCCGGTCACCGCGACGGTGCCGCCGGCCGGCACCGTGACCGCGTCCAGCGCGAGCCGGGCGGTCAGCGCGTTCATCAGCAGCGTGCACGCGGCCGGGAAGTCCACGCCGGGTGGCATCGGAACCACCGATTCCACCGGCGCCACCACGAATTCCGCGTAGGCGCCGCCGCGCGGACCGTAGGCCTGGACGATCGCCATCACCCGGTCGCCGGGCCGGAGTGCGGTCTCGGTGTCCGGGCCGATCGCGTCGACCACGCCGGCCGCGTCCATGCCCGGCACGTAGGGGCCGGGCCGGCCCCCGAACCAGGCCTGCACGACACCGGCGCGCAGCATGGCGTCGGTGGGGTTGACCGCCGCGGTGTGCACGCGGACGCGCACCTCACCGGGACCCGGGACGGGGTCGGGCAGGTCGATCACCCGCAGCACCTCGGGGCCGCCGAACTCGGTCAGGCCGATCGCCCGCATGCGCGGTCCTCACTTCCCGGTCGTGGTGTCGGCGGGATCTTGGCGGCCGCGGGATTGCCCACCGACCAGCGCGAGCTGACCCGGTTGCGGCGGACCAGCCACCCGCGGTCGTGGTCGCGGACCAGGTCGGTCTCGAACCGGTTGCCCAGCAGGAGGTGGTCCTGGAACTCGACCGACGGCCCTTCGCCGCTCCGGTGGTGCTGTCCGATGAGGTAGCAGGTCAGGTGGGCCGTGTCGCCGTCCACCCACACCCGGATGTTGGCCAAGGCGTGGAAGGTGTCCATCGCGGTTCCCACGGTCCGCATCAGCGTTTCGACGACCTGTTCGCGGCCGACGTAGGGCTCGAACACGTGGATGCTGGCGTCGATGCCGCCGAGGTCGAACACGGCGTCCTCGGTGAAGGCGGAACGCAGCAGCTCTTCGTCGCCGAAGTCGATGCCCTCGACGATCCGCGTCACCGCGTCCACGATGCCGTCCCGGTCGGTGTAGGCCGTCGCCTCGATCGGCTTCATCGGCACTCTCCTGTCTCAGGTCACCAACGCCAACGTTGGTGTTGGTCTGACCATAACAGGCCGCTTTCACCAACGGCAACGTTGGCGTCGGTGTTAGTCTTCGGCCATGAAGCGAACCGTCGACGACACGCGCCGCTTGCTGAGGGAAGCGGCGATGGTCGAGTTCGCCGCGCACGGGTCCGACGGCACCACCGTGACCCGCATCGCCGCCCGCGCCGGCGTCAACAAGGAGCGGCTCTACGCCTACTTCGGCGACAAGGACGCCCTCTTCGACGAGGTGCTCACCGAAGCACTGGAGGAACTTTCCCGCGTCGTCACGCCGGACGGCGTGGATTTCGGCGACATGGGCGAGGTCGCCGGCCGCACCTTCGACTACTACGGCGACCACCCCGAACTGGCGCGCCTGCTGTTGTGGGAAGGTCTGCGGGGCGCGCCGCCGGTCAACGCCACCGCGCGCGTCGAGCACTACAGCCGCAAGGTCGCCGCCACCGGCCAGGCCCAACGCGACGGGTCCGTCGCCGGCGGCATCGACGCCGGCCACCTCATGTTCATGATCATCGGGCTCGCGGCGTGGTGGTTCAGCGTCCCGCAGCTCGCCACCATGCTGACCGGCGCCGAGGCCGACGACCCGGACGAGCGGGCCCGGCGGCGAGCCTTCGTCGTGGAGGCGGCGCGGCGGCTGACCCGGTCACCGGCGGACGTCCCGGCTTCCTGAGGACGCCGGGCCGGCCCCCTGATGCACTCGGGACCCGTTGTCGCTCCCGGGAGGGACAACGCCTGTCCCCCGCGGAGTGATTTCCCGCGCCCGGATCCTGCATAGCTTTCTTCGCGTCGACGCACGTCCGTGCTGGTGCCGAAGGAGCGAACATGGTTGTCGAGAACGGGTTCTCCGGAAGCCGGACCGGTCCGGTCCACCGGCGCGGGGCCGCCTGGATCAGGGTTGCGGTCCTGCTGACGCTGTTCGTGGTGATCGACGGAAGCTTCGCCTGGCTCAACGTGCAAGCCGCCCGGAACCCGGTCACCGGGTTGGTGTCGGGTGTCGCCACGGCGGCGATCGCGTTGTTCGCGTACACGAAGGTCGTGGGCCGGCTGGAACAACGGACGGCCACGGAGGTCGCCCCCCGTGACCTCGTGCGGCAGGCGGGGCGCGGAGTCGCGCTCGGAGTGGGCCTCTTCTCCCTCGTGATGCTGCTGATCTTCGCGTGCGGCGGCTACCACGCCGGCTGGGGCTCAGCGGCCGGTGTGGTGGCCACGCTGGGGTTGATGACCGGCATCGCCACCTGTGAGGAACTGCTGTTCCGCGGGGTGCTGTTCCGCGTTCTCGAGGAACGGACCGGCACTCTCGTGGCGGTGGCCGTGTCGAGCGCGGTCTTCGGCGGGCTCCACCTGATCAATCCGCAGGCCACGGTGTGGGGTGCGGTCGCGCTCGCGGTCGAGATGGGGGTGCTGACCGCCGGGTGCTTCGCGCTCACCCGCAGCCTGTGGCTCCCGATCGGCTTCCACCTCGGCTGGAACTTCGCGCAGTCGGGGATCTTCGGCACCACGGTGTCCGGCTCCACCGGCACGGCCGGCGGCCTCCTGCGCGGCGTGACCTCGGGTCCGACGCTCGTCAGCGGCGGCGAGTTCGGTCCCGAGGCCAGTGCCTTCGCCGTGCTCATCGGTGGCCTGGCGGGCTGCGCGATGCTCGTCGCGGCCCGCAGGCGGGGCAGGTTCGTTCCCGCGACGCCGCGACACGGCGATCAAGCCTCGCCGTCCATCAGGCCACTGCGGTAGGCCAGCACGACCGCCTGCACGCGGTCGCGCAGGTCGAGCTTGGCGAAGATGCGCGAGACGTAGGTCTTCACGGTCTGCACGCTGATCGTCATCCGCTCGGCGATCTCGGCGTTGGCCAGACCCCCGGCCATGAGCCGCAGGACCTCCAGCTCACGCGGGGCGAGTACGTCGAGCGGGCGCGCGTGGCCGGTCTCCCCCGGCCGGATGCGACCGGCGAAGCGGCCGATCAGGGTCCTGGTCACGGCCGGCGACAACAGGGAGTCGCCGCGGGTGACGGTGCGGACGCCCTGGATCAGCTCCGCCAGCGGCGTGTCCTTCAGCAGGAACCCGCCGGCCCCGGCCCGCAGCGCGCGGTAGACGTACTCGTCGACGTTGAAGGTCGTCACCACCAGCACCTTCGGAGCGTCCGGCACGCCCGGCCCGGCGATGCGCCGGGTGGCCTCGATGCCGTCCAGCAACGGCAGGTGGATGTCCATGACGACGACATCGGGCCGGAGCCGGGCGACGGCCTCGACCGCCGCCGGCCCGTCGGCGGCCTCGCCGACGACCACCATGTCCGGCTGGGAGTCGAACGCCGCGACGTAGCCCGTCCGGACCAGTTCCTGGTCCTCGCAGACCAGCACCCGGATTGTCATGCGGGAATCCTCGCGCACAGCCGGAAGCCGCCGTCCGGCAGGAGCTCCGGGGTGACCGTGCCGCCGAGCGCGCCGACCCGGTCCCGCAGCCCGGCGAGCCCGCGGCCGCCGGAGAGGCCGCCGACCGGCGTCCCCGCCGCGTTGGTCACCTCGACCTCGACGGTGTCCCCGTCCCGCGCGATCCGCACCGTGGTCCGCTGCCCGGCCGCGTGCTTGGCCGCGTTGGTCAGCCCTTCCTGGACGACGCGGTAGACGACGAGCCGGAGGACGGGCGGCAGCGTCCGCGAATCGAACTCCTCGGTGAGGGTGGCGGGCTGCGCGTTGTGCTCCACCAGCTCTCGTACGCTGCGCGGCTCCTCCAGCACCTCGAGCAGGGCCCGCAGGTCGGACAGGGCTCGCCGCCCGGTGTCGCCGATGACCCGCAGCACGTCTTCCCGCTGGGGGACCAATTGCGCGACGTCGGCCTGCACCACCATCGCGGTCACGTGGTGGGTCACGACGTCGTGCAGCTCCCGCGCGATGCGGGTCCGCTCCCCCGCCGCCGCCTCGGCTTCCGCCAGGCGGCGGCGGTTCCGCTCACCCTCCCGGTACCGGCGGACGTACGCCCCGATCACCCAGCACTGGGCGACCAGCACGAGGAAGACCAGGAAGTCGGCCAGGCCGTACGGCGAACCGAGCTGGTGGACGAGCAGCGAGAACAGCGCGTACGCGGTCACGGTGGCGACCACCGTGGCGGTCCGGAAGCGACGCTGGTGGGCCGCCGCCGTGTACAGCGCGAGGTAGAGGGTCACAGTGCCGAACTGCGGCGGGTACGCGAGCACCTGGTAAAGCGCCCAGGAGACGCCGACGACGACCAGGCAGGCGACAGGCCTTCGGCCGCGCACGGCGATCGGAAGGGTCTGCGCCAGCACGAGAACGACCGCGAACGCGTCGGACGGCCGGGCAGGCAGGTCACCGAACTGCGAGCTCATCGCGCCCATCCACGGCACGAACGCCAGCACCGTGAACAGCCCGGCGAGCACGGGATCACCCGGCAGCCGCGCGGTCGCCGAGGCCGGGTCCCCCTCACGACCTACGCGCGATGCCCTCCTGGGCACGAATCGCCACACCCCACCGGCTCCTCCCCTTCTGCGCATGAGAAGGATCATCCTCGTCGACCCGCTCGTGCCGGCGGGTACCTGACGCGGCGGCCGGCCCTCACCGGTGGTGGGCACCCCGCGCGCGGCCTTGTGGCGCGTGACCGGCGTCTTCGCTCCGCCTCGAAAACCTCTGCGTGCCGAGCACGCGTAGCAGCTCGAGCTTCTCGGCGGCGTCCGTTCCCTCCAGCGGCAGGAGGATCCGCATCCGGACACCGGTTTCGGGCGTCACGAGCACCTGGCAACGCAACCGGACCAGCCCGACCGTGGGGTGCCGCACCTCCTTCAGATCGACGCGGCGGACGGCCACCTCGTGCCGGTCCCACAGCATCCGGAACTCCGCACTGTGCGCCGCGAGGTCGTCGACCAGCCCGGTGATCTGCGCGTCTTCGGCGCGACGGGAGTAGGTGGCGCGGAGGTCGCTGACGTGCGCCGCCGACAGGCGGGCCCGATCCGCCTCCGGAACGCGATCGCGGGAGGCCGGGCAGGTGAACCACCGCCAGTAGACATTGCTGTCCCGGCCGGGGCGAAGCTCGTCTCGGCCGTGCAGGGCGTCGTCGAGCGCGTTGGTGTAAAGCACCTCGCCGAGATCGTTGTAGACGCACGTCGGCAGGCCGTCCAGGTGCGTGGCGAGGTGGCGCAGTCCCGGGTCGAGGTGACGCGCGACCTGGCGCGGCGGAACCGGCACACCGGCGAGCCGGAAGAGGTGGTCCTTCTCGTCCGGGGTGCACCGCAACGCGCGAGCGAGCGCGGCCACGACCGACTCCGACGGGTCGGAGCCGCGAGCCTGCTCCAGGCGCGCGTAGAAGTCGCTCGACACGCCGGCCAGCACGGCGACCTCTTCGCGGCGCAGGCCGGGCGTCCGGCGACGCGACGTCTCCGGCAGGCCGACATCCGACGGCGAAAGCCCCGCCCGCCGTCGACGCAGGAACGCGGCGAGTCCGGGGCGGTCGATCACCTCACCAGTATGCCCACGCGGACGCGGCCGCAGCCAGGACCGGATCGGTCCTGGCTGATCACGACGACCAGCCGCACGGTAGGTCCATGACCGACAACCACGTCCGGCTCGCCCGGCGCATCCCCGTCCCGCCGGCAGTACCGACCGTCTCGGTCAACCCGGTCACCCTGCCCGCCCCCGACCGCGGCCTCCCGCTGGAGCTGCGGATCACCGCACCCCTGCACGGCGACGCCCTGCCGATCGTGCTGCTGTCCCACGGCGGCGGCAGTTCGTACTACCTGAAGTCCAAGGACGGCTACTCACCCCTCGTCGACTTCTACGCGAGCCACGGGTTCGCCGTCATCCAACCGACCCATCTGAGTTCCCCCGGCGGCGGACTCGGCCTGGACGAGAACGCTCCGGGCCACCCGCTGTTCTGGCGCTCCCGGATCGACGACTTCGGCCTCATCCTCGACAACCTGAACGTCGTCGAGGCCCAGGCACCGGTCGTCGCCGGACGGCTCGATCCGGCGCGCGTCGCCGCCGTCGGCCACTCCGCGGGCGGCAACACCGTCGCCGCGCTGCTCGGTGCGCGGGCCACCGATCCGGCCGGCGGCACCGGCCCCGACCTGCGTGATCCCCGCATCAGCGCCGGTGTGCTGCTCGCCTCGACCGGCAGCGCCGACGGCATGACGGACACCCTGCGCGAGCGGTACCCCGAGCTGGGAACCGACTTCTCCCACCTGCGCACCCGGACCCTGGTCGTCTACGGCGACCAGGACGGCAACCCCGTCGCCACCACCCGCGGCGCCGCCTGGCACGCCGAGCCCTACCACCTCAGCCCGGGCGCCGACGCCCTGCTGACCCTCCCGGGCGCGAAGCACTACCTCGGCGGCATCATGGGCTACAGCCTCGCCGAGACCGACGACGAAGACCCCGAACGGCTCGCCGTCACCCAGCGCATGACCTGGGCCTACCTGCGATCGGCGCTGGTCGCCGGCGACCCCGCCTGGCGGCAGGCCACCGACGCGATCCGCGGCCACCCCGCACTCGCGAGCGTGCGCACCAAGGAGCCGGCGTCCGTATCGCCCGCAGGACCGGGGCGGAGCGGCCCCTGACGGGACACCGCCGGGTCGATAGGGTGGGCGCAGCCGCCGAGCGGGAGGGGATGACCGTGACCGACGACGAAGGTGCCGACTGGATTCCGGCCGGTGCGGATCTCTCGCGGCCCAGCGCCGCGCGGATCTACGACTACCTGCTCGGCGGGGCGCACAACCTCACGCCCGATCGGGAGGTCGCCCGCCAGCTCGAGGCCATCCAGCCGCAGGTCGCCGCCGTGGCGAGGAGGAACCGGGCCTTCCTCCGGCGCGTCGTGCGGTTCATGCTCGACCAGGGCGTCCGGCAGTTCCTCGATCTCGGCTCCGGGATCCCCACCGTCGGCAACGTGCACGAAGTCGCCCAGGACGTCGATCCCGAAGCCAAGGTGGTCTACGTCGACTACGAACCCGTGGCCGTCGCGCACAGCCGCATGCTCCTCAAGGACAACCCCCACGCCGAAGCCCTGGAAGCCGACGCCACGAACACCGAAGCCGTGCTGAAGTCCGAGCAGGTGGAACGGCTGCTCGATCTGCGCAAGCCCGTCGGGCTGCTCGCCATCACCCTCGGGCACTACCTGCCCGAGGTTCGCGGGGTGTTCGCCGCCTACCGGGACGCGCTGGCGCCCGGGAGCCACCTCGCGCTCACCCACCTCACCAACGACTTCGCCGTCCTGAGCGATCCGCGGGTGGCCGAGACCATGCGCAACACCCAGAACCACATCTACCCACGGACGAAGGACGAGGTGCTTGCCCTCTTCGAGGGCTTCGAGCTCGTCGAACCCGGGCTGACCACGTCGGCGAACTGGCGGCCCGATCGGCTCGCCGCCGTCGTCGATCCCGAAGAAGACGGCCTCTACGCCGGGGTGGGCGTCAAGGTCTAGGCGAACCGCTCCCACGCCGACTGGCGGGTCATCCCCAAGGCCTCGCCGATCTGGGACCACGTGCCGCCCAGGGCACGGGCCTTGCCCACCCACGCCGCCAGGTTCTCCTGGACCTGGGCACTCGCCGCCGAGACCGGGGTCAGGTTCGAGAGCACCTGCTCGAGCGGCAGATCGTGCTCCCACGGCGCGATCAGCGGTGCGTCCGCCGGCTTTCCGTCGATCACCGACACGCACAGCTGGACGCACCCGTCGCAGATGAACACCCCCGGCCCGGCGACCAGCGTGTCGACCTCCGTGTTGGGCTTCGAACAGAACGAACAACGCGCGAACACCGCAGTACTCACGGAAACCTCCCTTGTCAGGCCGGACCTTACAGCCGTAAGGGGGCGCCTGACAAGAGGAACGCCGCCGTCCACTCGGACAGCTCCGTCAGCCGGGTGGTCAGCTCCTCGATCTCCGCCCAGCGGCGGTGTTCGCGCTCCAGGTCCGGCACCAGGAAGTCCTCGACCAGCAGCAGGAGCGTCGCGATCTCGTAGGCGACGTCGGCGAGCTGCAGGAACGGCCGGTACTCCGCCTCCGTGCCCGTCCCGTGGCGCGCCGCCCAGTCGCGGGCGCCGTGGCCCGCCGTCCGGCACGCCGCCACCACCGTGCGCCGCAGGTCGGCGCGGCGGGAACCGGGGCTTCCTTCGGCCAGCGGGGCGACGTTCCAGGCCACCGACAGCAGGCAGCACCCGGCGTCGTCCATCGACTCGTTCATCACCGGAGGTACTCTGCTGACCCGCAGGCACAGTCCCGTCGTTCCGACTCGCCGAGTCACCTCATCGGGTGGGAACCCGGCCCGGAACGGGTGAGCATCGGCACCGAGACGAAGTCCGCGAGCGCCTGCTGGCCGGCGGCGTTCGCGTGGATGCCGTCGCCGTTGTCGTACGCCGGCAGGATGCTGTTCGGCTTCAGCGGATCCGCCAGCACCGTGTCGAAATCCACGACGCCGGAACACGTGCCGTCGCAGGTGTTCCCGCGCCGGACGAACAGCGCGATCTCGTGCCGGGCCAGGTTCGCCTGATCGCCGTACCCCGGCCTCGGCGTGCTCGGCGTGACGTACACCGAGATGCCGGCCGCCCGCAGCCGCGCGAACACCGCCCGGTAGCTGTCGAGGATCGCCGCCGCGTCGCAGCCGTACGCGAGGTCGTTGGTGCCGTAGTAGTAGATGACGGCCGTGACGCCGTGCAGCGCGAGGACGTCCCGGTCGAGCCGGCTCACGGCGTCGAGGCCGGCGACCGACGGCGGCATCGCCGGGCACGACCGGGCGCTCGTCGTGCCCGAGACGCCGGCGTTGGCGACGGCGAACGGTGCGGACGAGGCGACCATCCGCCGCGCCAGGTCGTCGGTCCACCGGCGGTTCGCGCCCGGCTGGGTGCAGCCCGGGCCGCAGTTGGTGCTGCCGATGCCGTCGACGACGGAACTGCCGAACGGGACGACGACGCCCCGCAAAGCCGCGTTGTGCACGTCGACCGCGCTGACGACGTAGGTCGACCCGACGGTGGCCGTGAAAGCGTCTCCCGAGACGTCGGCGGCGTGGTCGCCCGAGCCCGCCGGCGTGAGGTAGTTGTCGCGCAACGCCGCACCGTGGCGGCCGGGCACGGCGGTGCCTTCGACCGCCATGCTCACCGCGAGGTCCGAATCGGGACGCGTCGAGAGCCTCGTCTCGTCGCTCCAGACCTCGCCACCCGCGGGAATCGTGATTCCGGGGCGGCCGGCGAAGGTCAGCTCACGCGCGAAAGCCACCGCGGCGCCGCCCGCGCTCGGCCCGGCGGTGGCGTGCCCGATGGTCAGCGGCCCGGTGCCGAAGGTGTTCTGGAACCGGACGCGCACGGCGTCGCCGCCCTGGCTGAGGTGGGTGATCATCCGCAGCGACTGGCCGGTCACGGCGGTGTCGGCCCGGCCGTCCTGCGACTGCGCCCACGACGTGAACCACGCCCGCCCGGCCCCGGCGGCGCCCGGAGCGGAGACGACGGCGGCCGCGGCGACGGAAACCGCGGCGAGAAGGGCGAACCTGCGCACGACGCCTCCTGAGTCCACAAAGGACGAATGACGACCAGCTCCCCGGCCGATCGTAAGCAGCCGGTCACGGAGGCGACAAGGGTTTGTCCGATCTTGTCAGCGACGCGGGATTCCCGTTCGATGGTGGACATGACCGAACCGCGCGTCTTCGGCGACCCGTACGAAACCCCGGACGGCACCACGGTGCTCCCGGTCCACCGGCCGGTCGGCGTGTTCGCCGTCCGCGACGGCCAGGCCAAGTGGGAACCGGCCTACGACGCCACCCGCGTCGCCCTGCTGGGGGTGGGCGTCGGGCTGGTCGCCGCCACCCTCGCCGGAATCGCCATGGTGCACCGGCCGCCGTGGCCGGACCTGCGCGCCCGCGGGCGCTAGCCCTTCGCGAGCGCCTGCACCCGGCCGATCGGGCCGTTGTAGTAGTTCTGGTCGCCCGGCAGGGTGCCGCTGCGGGCGAACTGCCAGATGCTGTGCTTGTCCCAGCCCGCCGGCAGCTCGCCCACGTCCGGGCCGTAGCGGGCGAGCCACAGCGGGTCCGTGTTCCCGAACCGGGCGGTGTTGCCGGTGCAGACCTTCCACCACGCCGTGCTCGTGTAGATCAGCGCGCTGCGCTTCACCTTGGCCAGGTACGTGCGCGTGAAGTCCGCGATCCACGCCGTCAGGTCGGCCGGGCTCTTGCCGTAGCAGAGCACGCCGTACGGGTTGTACTCGATGTCCAGGGCGCCGGGCAGCGTGGTGCCGTCCGCGCGCCAGCCGCCGCCGTGGGCGATGAAGTACTCCGCTTGCTCCGCGCCGCCCGAGACGTCCGGGCGGGCGAAGTGGTACGCGCCGCGGATGATGCCCGCCGCGTGCGCGCCGTCGTACTGCTGGCTGAACTGCGGGTTGACGAAGCCGGTGCCCTCGGTCGCCTTGACGTAGACGAACTTCGCGCCGGCGCCGGCCGCGGCGGACCAGTCGACCGGGCCCTGGTGCCCGCTGACGTCGTGGCCGAGCGTCTGCTCGGGGGCGTCGGCGCGCGGACTCCCGTGGACGCCTTCGTGCGCCGCGATCTGCGTGCCCGCGTAGTTCGTCGCGGCCAGCGAATAGTCCGGTGCGGCCGAAGCGGGCGGGGCGACGAGCACCGGAGCCAGCGCGACCAGCGCGCCCGCCGCCGCGAGCCGGGTTCGCCACCGCCCCTGTTCAGCGTGTCCGGCAACGGTTCGGCTCATCCACGCTCCGATCTCGGTACTGGCACGTCCTCCGATCCATGGTGCCCGCCCGGGTCGCGCACCGCGAGCCTTCTGTCACCCGATGTAGTGAGTCAGAGTTCGGTGGTGATGATCGCCTCGACGAGCACTTCCCCGGCCGGGGTCAGCTCGACGACGTCCGGCGACAACCGGACGAGGCCCCGCGATTCCAGCGAACGGAACTTGCCCAGCCACGGTTCCGCGAACAGCGAGCGGCCCGGAAAGCGTTCCCGGTGCACGGAATCCCGCACCGGCTGCAGCGTCGTCAGCGCCATCTTGACCGCCCGGGCTTCCTGCGCTTCGGGGGTGAACTTGGTCGCCGAACCCAGCGGAATACCGCCGGAGCGCACGGTTTCGGTGTAGCGCTTCGAGTTGACGTCGGTGATCGCCTCGGACGCGCGGCAGCTCGAGCTGCCGCCGAGCCCGATCGCGACCTCGGGCCCCTGCTTGTCCTGGTCGACCATGATGGCCTTCCACTTCTCCGGCCCGAGGCCGTCCCGCGCGAAGTACATCGTCGGGTGTTCGGTGTACCCGGCCGCGCGCAGGCCTTCGGTGAGCAGCTCCCGCATCTGGTACTGCTCGCCGAGCGTGGGCCAGCGGTGCCCGTCGCGCACCAGCTTGTCCCGGTAGGACGGCAGCTGCCACGCCGCCGGTTTCTCCCCGGTGACGCCGGTGCGGGTGTCGCTGTAGGACGCCAGGTGCAGCTTCGTGCACACCACCGCCGTGACTTCGTTTTCCAGCACGACGTCGAGGTCGCGGCGGACGCTGTCGAGAGTCTGGTCGAGCAGCCCGTACATCAGGTCGATGCTGACCCACTCGAACCCCGCGGCCTTCGCGTTGCGGACGAAATCGACGCACATCCGCGCGGTGTGCTCCCGCCCGCACAGGGTCAGCACGTGGTCGTCGAACGACTGGACGCCGCTGGACAGCTTGGTGCAGCCCAGTTCCCGCAGCAGTTCGAGCTTGGCCGGGGTGAACGTGCTCGGGTCGCCCTCGAAGCGGATCGTCGTGTCGGCCGTGAACCCGAAGTTCGACCGGTAGAACTCCAGCAGGCGGCGGATCTCCGGCTCCGGCAGCAGCGACGGTGTACCGCCGAAGACGTTGAACTCCCCCACCTCGGCACCGGCCAGGTGCGGCACGGCCTCGAGCCACAGCCGCGCCTCGGCGATGTTGAGGTCGACCCAGTCCGCCGCCTTTTCGATCTTGCCCTTGACCAGCACCACCGGGTACTGGCAGAACCGGCAGCGGTAGGCGCAGGTGGGGATGTAGGACCACAGGTGGATCGGCCCGGCGGACGCGGCCAGCTGCGCGTCGAGGTCGCGCAGGAACTCCGCCGGCGTGCCGGGGACGTTGCCCGGGAACACGTGCGCCCCGAACGGGTCCTCCTGCACGAAGTCGAGCAGGTGCCGGTTCTCCGGCGCTTCGAGAACGTCGAGCACGGCCGGCCGCGGCCACGCGGGGTCGATCGTGTGCAGCGAGCCGATCGCCTCTTCGTAGCCCAGGCTCATCAGAACACCCCTCCGTTGCCGAAGTAGTTGTGGGCTTCGCCCGACTCCCGGTCTTCGCAGTAGTAGCGGACGAATTCCGCGAACCGCGCGGACGGCACCTCCGCCAGGCACGGCGGGAGGGGTGGCGGGACGCCGATGTCCTCGCCGACGTGCCGCCGCAGGCACGCGAACAACTCGTCGGCGAACTCGAAGTACAGCCGGTACGACGGCGTCTTGTAGGCGTGGATCGGCGTGAAGTCGACGACCCGCATTTCGTGCCGGATCTCGCTGATCCGCCGGGCCAGCCGCGCGGCGAGATCGGGCCCGAAGAACGCGATGACGGCGTCGTCCTCCAGCAGCGTGGGCGTCAGCAGCACCGGCAGGATGGTGTTCTTCGGGGTGAAGTCCTTGATCGAGAACTCCCACGCCTGCCGGGCCTCGGCTTCGGTGAGGTCGACCGGTTCCGACGGCGCCGACGGCCGGATGTCGCGCATGACGATGATGCCGTCGGAGCCGTAGGCGCGGCCGGCGATGACCTCGTCGATGGCGTGGTCGACCCGCCGCGGGTTGATCTCGACGCGCGAGCGCGGCGCGTAGGTGATCGCGTCGCCGCCGCTGGCGACCTTGATGCCGAAGTCCCAGTCGTCGGAGAGGTGGTTGACGAACTTCCCGTCCTGCAGCTGGTAGAAGATCTCGATGCCGCCGGCGCGCTCGTAGGCGTCGCGCTCGACGGCGAAGCCCTTGCCGTCGGGGAAGCCGCCGAAGAGCGCGAAGGTGACGGCGCGGCACCGCAGCGTCCGCTGGATCGCGTCCCACAGCCGCGGCCGCCCCCGGAAGTGCTCGGCGTTGTAGTAGTAGTCGCAGACGCCGATGGCGGCCTTGCTCGACTCCATCGCGGCGAACAGCTCGCTCAGCCACTGCGGATCGACCCGGCAGTCCGCGTCCGCGGAGACGAGGTAGAACCGCTCCCCCGGGTCGCTGTCGGGCCGGTTGCGGCTGCGGGCCGCGGCGAAGTCCATGCCGGCCCGGCGCGCGCAGGAAACCCCCTGCTCGGGCTCGTGGATCACGTGCAGGGCGAGGTCCGGGTGCGCGGCCGCGAAGGCGTGGGCGATGGCGACGGTGTCGTCGGTGGAGTTGTTGTCGACGAGCACGACCTCGTAGCGGCTCTTGTCCAGGGGCGCGTCCCCGGCACGCTGGTCGTGCAGCGTCCGCAGCACCTCCGGGAGGTTCGCGGCTTCGTTGTACACCGGCAGCACGACGCTCAGCCGCGTCGCCGCGCCCATCGGCGGCGGGTACAGCCGGTCGACGAGGTCGTCGACGACGCGCGCGCCGAACCGCGCCTGCCCGAGTTCCGAGTTCACCCGCACCACTTCCGCCCGTGTCCCTTCGTCGGTGATCAGCTCGGCGACTTCCCGCGCGAACGCGGCGTCCGGCAGGTCGCGGGCCCGGATGTCCAGCACCGGGGCCCGGAACCCGTGGCGGCCGTAGACGACGTCGTACAGCTCGTACCCGCTGGTGATGTACGGCGTCCCGGACGCGATCGCCTCGCTGACCGGGTTGCCGTAGCTCTCGTAGTCGTAGGAGGTCAGGAACGACACGACGGTGGCGTGCGCCAGCAGGTCCCGCACGGAGTACCGGCCGGGGACCGTCGTGTCGTACGGGGTCAGCCAGCCGCCGAACACGACGCGGTCCCGCACGCCGAGGTCCGTGGCCAGCTCGACGAGCCGGGCGTGCTCGGTGGGCGTCTCGTCGACGTCGCCGGCGACGAACAGCCACGCGTCCGGCAGCAGGGCCAGCAGGTGGAGGTCCCGGTCGAGGCGCTTCTGCGGGATGATCCGGGTGATCCGGGCCAGCAGCGGGACGTCCGCGGGAATGCCGTGGTCACGCCGGAAAGCCGCGTTGCGCTCGTCGATCCGCGCGGGGGCGATGGCGAAGGAGTTGGGCAGGACGTCGAGGCAGGCCAGCTCCGGCACCCATGCCAGCGTCCGTGCCTTCGCCTCCTCGTGCAGGGCGAAGTAGTGGATGTGCGGGGAGTTCCGCGGCGCGGGGACACCGGGGTACGGGAACGTGCCGTACTTCGCGATCCCGGGTTCGCTCTGCCACATCAGGTCGTGGTCGCGCCAGAACACGAACCGGCCGAGCCGGTGGCGGGCGCCGTAGCGGTCGATCGCGGCGTACAGCGCCTCGGTGTAGGCGACGTTCTCCGGGAGGGTCCCGTTCTCCACCATCACCAGGGTCACGCCGAGACGTTCCCAGGTGGCGACGATCCGGTCCGCCAGCTCGGCGGCGATCCGGTCGATCTCGGGCCGCAGCGTCCGGTCGCCTGCCTGGACGAACCGGGTCAGCACCCGGTCGACGAACCCGCGGTCGTAGCCCCGGATCCGCGCCACCCCCTCGACGCGGTCGAGGGTGACCCACTCCGGCAGCAGCCGGGCCTCGTCGCGGTAGGGCCGGAAGAACGCGCCCTTGTCGGCCTTGATGTCGTACCCGAGGTCCAGGTGGACGTCGTACCCCCGGGCGGCGAAGCGGCGCGCCGTCTTGAGGAACTCGACCACGACCCCGGACAGCGGGGTGGCGTCGAAGGAGACGCCCCAGAGCACTGACATCGATGTCAAACCCCCGTATCGGCTTCGCCGTCGGTTCCAGCGTAAGCGCCGGGGTGTCGAACGGCCGTGTGAGCGCTTTCGTGGTTGACCGCGGGGCGCCGCAGCCTCCACAGTGACCGCATGAACCGGGCCCTCGGGGTGCTGACCTGCGGCGCCCTGCTGTCGATCGCGCTCGGGGTCCTCGGCTCCGGGGAACCCCGGCTCGCGCTCGTGCTCGGCGCGGTCTTCGCCCTGCTCGCCACGGCGGGCTTCGGCTGGGTGCGCGACCGCGGACGGCTCGCCTGGAGCGCGGCCTACGTCGCCGTCCAGCTGCCGCTGGCCTTCGTGCTCTTCACGATCGACGCCGGGGTCGGGACGACGCTGTTCCTCGTCGTGCTGGTCAGCCAGTGCGTGCTGCTGCGGCTGCCGCGGCCCGCGATCGCGCTCGTCATCGCCGTGGTCCCGCTGGTGCACCTCGGGATGTCGCTCGGCGAAGGGCTGCGGGAAGGCATCGGCACGCTCATCTCGGTGCTGTTCGCCGCCATCATCACCGAACTGCACCTGCGGGAGCAGCGCTCGCGCGCCGAACTCGCCGAAGCGCACGCGAAACTCCGCGACTACGCGGCCCAGGCGGAGCGGCTCGCGACCGCGCAGGAGCGCAACCGGGTGGCCCGCGACATCCACGACGGGCTCGGGCACTCGCTCACCGTCGTCCAGATGCAGGTGAAGGCCGCGCGGGCGGTGCTGCCGACCGACCCCGCCAAGGCCGACGAGGTGCTGACGAAAGCGCAGGAGCAGGCCGAGACCGCGCTGGCCGAGGTGCGCCGCTCGGTGCGGGCGCTGCGCGAACCGCGACCGGTCCCGCCGCTGCCGGAGGCGCTGAAAGCCCTGGCCGAGGAGACCTCGGCGGCCGGCGTCACCGCCCGGCTCACCGTGACCGGCCTCGAACGCCCGCTGCCGGACGAGCCGCGCGAGGCGCTCTACCGGGCCGCGCAAGAAGGCCTGACGAACGTCCGCAAGCACGCCGGCGCGGCCACCGTGGACGTCGTCCTCGACTACGCCGCCGCGGCGGTCCGGGTCGAGGTCCGCGACGACGGCCGCGGCAGCGACGGCGGCGCGTCGCCGGGCTTCGGCCTGATCGGGCTCCGGGAACGCGCCGCCCACCTCGGCGGCGAGCTCGCCTTCACCTCGACCCCCGGCCGCGGCAGCGCCCTGACCATGGAGATCCCCGGATGACGCCGGTCCGCGTCCTGCTCGCCGACGACCAAGCGCTGTTCCGCGAAGCCCTCGCCACCCTGCTCGCCACCCACGACGGCATCGACGTGGTCGGCGAAGCCGGCAACGGGGACGAAGCCCTGCGCGAAGCCGCATCGCTGGCTCCGGACGTCGTCCTGATGGACCTGCGCATGCCGGTGCTCGACGGCGTGGCCGCGACCCGGCGGCTGCGGGTGGACCACCCGGAGATCCGGGTCATCGCGCTGACCACCTTCGACGACGACGAAGACGTCTTCGCCGCCCTGCGCGCGGGCGCCGTCGGCTACCTGCTGAAGGACGTCTCGTCGGCGCGTCTGGTCGAAGCCGTGCTGGCCGCGGCGCGCGGGGAGTCCGTGCTGCAGCCCTCGGTGGCGGCGAAGGTCGTCGCGCGGTTCGCGCAGCTGCCGGACCCGACCCAGCCGCGGCCCCAGCCGCTGGTGGTGCCGCTGTCCGAGCGCGAGCTCGACGTGCTGCGGCTGCTCGCCGACGGCCGCAGCAACCGGGAGATCGCCGCCGCGCTGTTCCTCGCCGAAGGCACGGTCAAGAACCACGTCACCAACGTGCTGGGCAAGCTCGGCGCGCGCGATCGCACCCAGGCCGCCCTGCGGGCGAGGGACCTCGGCCTGCTGTAGACCATGACCCCCGGTCATGACTTCCGGCACCTGGCCGCACGGCCGCCGGGCGCGATTCTCGTCCAGGAACGAACCTGGAGGGAAACCATGACCACCACCGAAACCACCCGGACCACCGCCCGCAAGCTCGTCCGGTTCACCGGCCACTACGTCGAAATGGTCGTCGCCATGCTCATCGGCATGGTGGCGCTCGGCCCGCTGTGGCCGGCCGCCTGGCTCGAGCGCCCGGACGTCGGCGCCCTCGTGATGGCCACGAACATGACCGTCGCGATGGTCCTGGCCATGGCGCTGCGCCGCCACTCGTGGCCGCGGATCGCCGAGATGGCCGCGGTGATGTACCTGCCGTTCGTGGCGCTGCTCGTGCCGTACTGGCTGGGCGCGGTCTCCGGCGGCACGCTGATGGTCGCCGGGCACGTCGTCATGTTCCCGCTGATGCTGGCCGCCATGGTGTGGCGCCGCGCCGAGTACTGGCACTGACCGTGCTGAAGCGCCTCGCCTTCGCCTTCGCCGCGGTGGCCGCCGTGCTGGTGGTCCCCGCCGTGGGCGCGACCGTCTCCGCGCTGGGAGCGTTCGACGCCCTCTACGCCGCCGGCCCGCCGCGGCCCGTCCCCGCCGCGGCGCCGGTCCCCCACGACCCGGCCAAACCGACCGCGGTGGTCGTCGTCGGCGACCGCGGTGCCGTCGTCTCCGACGCGCTCGCCCCCTACGAGATCCTGGCCGCCACCGGCCGGTTCAACGTCTACACGGTCGCCCCGCACCGCGAGCCGAAGCCGCTGACCGGCGGCCTGGACCTGGTGCCGGACCTCGATTTCGCGGGCCTCGCCGCGCGCCTCGGTTCCCGGGCGCCGGACCTCGTCGTCGTACCGGCGTTCCCGGACGTGGGCGAGCCGAGCACCGAACCGGTCACCACCTGGCTGCGGGACCAGGCCGCCCGCGGCTCGAAGCTGCTGAGCGTCTGCAACGGCGGCGCGGTGCTCGCCTCCGCGGGGCTGCTCGACGGGCGGCCGGCCACCGCGCACTGGCTGAAGGTCGACGACTGGGCCGCCGAGTACCCGGCGGTGCGGTGGGTGCGCGGCGAGCGGTTCGTCGACGACGGCGCCGTCGTCACCACCGCCGGGATCCTCTCCGGCGTCGACGGCACGCTGCACTGGGTCGAGCGGCTCGCCGGGCGCGAGGTGGCGGCCGGCGCCGCGGCGGCCATCGGCTGGCGCCGCTACGGCACCGCGGTGCCGGTGCACCCACCGGCCGGGATGCCGGACGCGGCCGCGCTCGTCAACGCCGGGTTCCGCTGGAACCCCGACACCATCGGCGTCCTGCTCGCGGACGGCGTCGGTGAGGTCGAACTGGCATCGGTGTTCGACACCGAAGGCCAGTCGCTGTCCTCGCGCACGCTGGCCGTGAGCGCCGACGGCGGTCCGATCCGGTCGCGGCACGGGCTGACGTTCCTGCCCCGGGCTTCCCTCGCCACGGCGGATCTCGACCGGCTGCTCGTACCCGGGGCCACGCGCGGCGTCACCCCGCCGCCCGGCGGCCCGGCACCCGAGTACGTCCACGACCGGCCGGGCTTCCCCTACGACACGGCGGTGAGCGGGCTGTCCCGCCGCACCGACGTCGCCACCGCCCGGTGGACAGCGAAGGTGCTGGAGCTGCCCGCCGACGGCGTCGTCTTCGAAGGCCGGGCTTGGCCGTGGCGGCCGACGGCGCTGCCGATCGTGCTGGTCCTGGCGGGCACGGCGGTGGTCATCGCCGTCATCCGGCTGCGGCGGCACCGCCGTCCTGAAACGATTTAGGCCGTCGCGAGGACCCGCATTGGTGCATACCAGTGGAGTATTGCCGGGGCGTGAGCTTCTGGTTACAGTCACCAGGCACGTTGGGTTGAAACGTTCTAAATCCGGCGCCGTCCCCCCGCAAGGGAGCCTGCATGCTGCCCTCGAAGCTCTGGCGTGCCGCCACCACCGCGCTCGCCGCAGTCCTCGTTCTCCCGGTCGCCGCGGCGCCCCCGGCCGGTGCCGCGCCACCGGTGGACTTCGGCGGCGCGCACTGGATCTGGTTCCCGGAGGGCAACGCCCGCGTCGCCGCGCCGGCCGGGACCCGGTACTTCCGCACCACGTTCACCGTCCCGGCCGGCGCGGTCACCGACGCCCGGCTCGTCCTCACCGGCGACGACACCGCCGACGTCTGGCTCAACGGCACGCCGCTCGCCTCGGCGGCCCGCACCGCGGACTCGTGGCGCACGGCGCTGCCGGTGGATCTGCGGCCCGCCTTGACGCCCGGCGTCAACACCCTCGCCGTCGCCGTCCGCAACGCCGCCGGCCCGGCCGGCCTGCTCGGGCGGCTGCGGATCACGACCGCGGCGGGCACCACCGAACTGACCACCGGGACCGGCTGGAAGAGCGCGCCGACCGTCCCGGAGGGCTGGGAACAGCCCGGCTTCGCCGACGGGACCTGGACCCACGCCGAGGATCTCGGCGCCTACGGCACCATGCCGTGGGGCACCCGTGTCACCATTCCGGACCCCGCCGCCGCGTCACCGCTGTCGGTCGCGAGCGCGACCGTCGCGAACCGGGTGAACCCGCTCGGCGTCGACCCGGCGCAGCCGCGGTTCGGCTGGAAGCTGACGTCCGCGGCCGCGCAGCAGCGGCAGTCGGCGTACCAGCTCGTCGTCTCCGCCGGCGGGAAGGACGTCTGGGACAGCGGCCGCGTCGCCTCGGCGCAGCAGGTCGACGTCGCCTACGGCGGCCC
>NZ_JMQI01000072.1 GCF_000695625.1 Amycolatopsis rifamycinica | reverse complement strand
CCCGGCTCCCGGCTCCCGGCTCCCGGCTCCCGGCTCCCGGCTCCCGGCTCCCGGCTCCCGGCGGTAGGAGTTTCCACCCCAGCGGCGGGCGCCGGCCTCACCTGCGGGCGATCATCCCCGGGTCCGCCGCCTCGAATCCCGGCGGCCGCTCCGCCCCTCGACCGACCGCAGCAGACCTGCCACCCCAACTCCACCCCACCGCCGCCAGGCATGCTCACCACCCGGCCACCGCAAAGCCGCACCAGCCCCGCACTCCCCGCCACCGGCCAACCCCAAGCGCCCCCAAACCACCGCAAGCCCACACCACCCAACCACGCAGCCGATCTGGCCCCCGACCAGCGCTCCTGACCGTCCGCACAGGCCGAGGCCCCACATTCGGCGCCTCCCGCCTCCCCCATCGCCTCGGTACGGTGGCCGCATGATGCGGAAGGCTGTGGCCGTGCGGCGGGACGAAATCGTGCGGGCCGCGCTTCAGCAGATCCGCCTGCGGGGCATTGCCGGTGTGCGGGCCGCCGATGTCGCTCACTCGCTCGATGTCAGCACCGCGCTGATCTTCTACCACTTCAAGACCCTCGAAACGCTTGTCATCGAAGCCTTCCGGCAGGCCGCCGAGCGGGAACTGGCCAAGCTGGACGACGAGCTCGGCAAAGGCGGCCCCGCCGACCATCGCTTGCGCGCCGTGCTCGCCTTGTACGGGCCCACCGACCACGAGAACTGGCAGCTGTGGATCGAGGCCGGGGCCGCGGCCATGCGGGACGCCGATCTGCGGGCCGTGCTGCAACGGCTCGATCTTCGGTGGCGGGACGCCGTGGTGGCCCTCATCGCGGAGGGTGTCGGGGCCGGGACCTTCCGGTGTCCCGATCCGCACGGCGCCGCGTGGCGGTTGACCGCGTTGCTCGACGGGCTCGCCGTTCAGGTCGTCGGCCGGCGGGGGACCGTCACCGCCGGGGACTGTGCTCGGTGGGTCGAGCAGGCGATGGCCTACGAGCTCGGGTGTCGACCGGGGGATCAGGAGGGGCGATGACCGGAACAGCCTTGCTCGAAGTCGCGTGGACCGACCCGGTCACCGGGTGCCGCGGGTACCTGGTGATCGACCGGCTGGTGCGCGGCGTGGCCAGCGGGGGCCTGCGGATGCGCCGCGGCTGCTCGCTGTTCGAGGTCCGCGGCCTCGCCAGGGGCATGACGCTCAAGGAAGGCCTCAACTACGACCCCGACGGCCGGTACATCCCCCTCGGCGGAGCCAAGGGCGGCATCGACTTCGACCCCTACGACGAGCGCGCCCGCGACGTCGTCGCCCGGTACCTGCACGCCATGCGGCCGCTCATCGAGCAGTACTGGACCATGGGCGAGGACCTCGGCCTGCGGCAGGACGTCATCGACGGCGTCATCGCCGAAATCGGGCTGCTCAGCCCGGTCCAGGCCATCTACCCGCTGCTCGAAGACCGCGAGGCGGCGACCGCGCGGCTGGCGGAGGCGTTCCGGATCGAGGTCGGCGGGCTCGGGCTCGACGAGCTGGTCGGCGGCCTCGGCGTCGCGCAGGCCACGCTCACCGGGCTCGAACTGCTCGGCATGGACCACCAGCCGAACCGCGTCGTGCTGCAGGGCTTCGGCTCGATGGGCGGCGCCACCGCCCGCTTCCTCGCCGACGCCGGGCTGCGCGTGGTCGGCGTCTCGGACGTGCGCGGGGTCGTCGCCAACCCGGACGGGCTCGACGTCGAAAACCTGCTGCGGCACCGCGACCGCTTCGGCGGCATCGACCGCGACAACCTCAAGCCCGGAGACCGGCTGCTGCCGCCCGAAGCGTGGCTCGACGTGCCGGCCGAGGTGCTCGTCCCGGCGGCGATCTCCTACTGCGTCGACGCCGACAACCAGGCCAAGATCGGCGCGCAACTCATCGTCGAGGCCGCGAACCTGCCGGTCACGCCGGACGCCGAAGAGCTCCTCGACGCCCGCGGCATCCGCGTGGTGCCGGACTTCGTCGCCAACTCGGCGACCAACTCCTGGTGGTGGTGGACGCTGTTCGGCGACGTCGGCGCGGACGCCGAGGAAGCCTTCGGCAAGGTCCGCTCCCGGATGCGCGCCCTGGTGACCGGCATGTTCGAGGTCGCCACCCTGGACGGGCTGAGCCTGCGCGCCGCCGCGCTGCAGCTGTCGGAGAGGAACCTCGAGGCCATCCAGGCCCGCTTCGGCTGAGTGCCGGGGGCCGGGGAACGAATCCGCCCCAAAAGTAGTTGAGCGTTGTATGAAACTCGGCATCTACAGCTTCGGCGACCGCGCGCCGGACCCGCGCACCGGCGAACAACCCACCGTCGCGCAGACGCTGGCCAACACCCTCGAGCGGATCAAGCTGGCCGACGAGCTGGGCCTCGGCTTCTACGGCCTCGGCGAGCACCACCTGGACCAGTACGCGATCGCCAACCCCGGCACCGTGCTGGCCGCCGCCGCGAGCGTCACGAGCCAGATCACCCTCAGCTCCGCGGTCACCGTGCTGAGCACCGAGGACCCGGTCCGCCTCTACCAGCAGTTCACCACGCTCGACCAGCTCAGCCACGGCCGCGCCGAGCTGCTCGCCGGGCGCGGGTCGTTCACCGAGTCGTTCCCGTTGTTCGGCAACGACCTCGGCGACTACGACGAGCTGTTCGAGGAGAAGCTCGCCCTGCTCCTGCGCATCGACCGCGAGGACCCGCTGACCTGGTCCGGCAAGTTCCGCCCGCCGCTGGAGAACGCGCGGATCCTGCCCCGGCCGTACGGCAGGCGCCTGCGCATCTCGGTCGGCACCGGCGGCAACCCCGAGTCCTCGATCCGCGCCGGCCTGCTCGGCCTGCCGGTGGTGTACGCCGTGATCGGCGGACAGCCCGAGCGCTTCGCCCCGCTGGTCGACCTCTACCGCCGGGCCGGCGAGGCGGGCGAACAGGACCCCGCGGACCTGCACGTCACCATGGGCGCGATCGGTTTCATCGCCGAGAAGTCCCAGGACGCCAAGGAAACCTTCTTCCCGTACTGGCTCGAGACCATGAAGTACGGTGCCCGCGCCCGCGGCTGGACGGTCCCGACCCGCGCGGAGTACGACGAGTACACCCGTGACGCGCAGGCGTTGTTCGTCGGCAGCCCGCAGGAGATCGCCGAGCGGCTGATCGCGGTCGGCAAGCTCACCGGCGCGGACCGGTACGCGATGCAGATGGACTGGTCCGGCGTGCCGCACGCCGAGGTCATGCGCGCCATCGAGCTCCTCGGCACCGAAGTGCTCCCGTTGGTGGAAAAGGAGTTTTAGACGTCGTTCGCGGCGATGTAGCCGAACGTCATCGCGGGGCCGATCGTCGACCCCGCGCCGGCGTAGCTGTGACCCATCACCGCCGCGCTCGCGTTGCCCGCCGCGTACAGGCCGCGGATCACCGAGCCGTCCGGGCGGAGCACCCGCGCCCGGGCGTCCGTGCGCATGCCGCCCTTCGTGCCGAGGTCGCCCGGGACGAGCCGCAGCGCGTAGTACGGTGCCGCCCACAGCGGCGCCAAGCAGGAGTTCGGCGTCACCGCCGGGTCCGTGTAGTAGTGGTCGTACGCGCTGGCGCCGCGGTGGAATTCGCTGTCCACACCGGACCTGGCGAACCCGTTGAAGCGATCCACAGTGGACTTCAGCGCGGCCGGCGGGACACCGATCCGCGTCGCGAGGTCCTGGACGGTGGCGGCCTTGAAGACCGCGCCGGCGGCGTACCAGGCGTCCGGGAACGGAAGCAGCGGCGCGATGTCGCGGAACAGGTACCGGTTGCGGTAGTTCTGGTCGACGATCAGCCACGCCGGGATGTCCGGGGCCGACGGGTTCCTGTCGTACATGGTGTGCACGACGTCGCTGTAGGGCGCGGCTTCGTTGACGAACCGCTGCCCCGCCTGGTTCACGATCAGCCCGCCGGGCAGGGTCCGTTCGGCCAGGCAGAAGTACGGGTCGCCCGGGGTGGGGATGGCCGGGCCCCACCACGCGTCGTCCATCAGGTCGAGAGCCGCGCCGGCCCGCTGCCCGGCGCGGTGGCCGTCGCCGGTGTTCTCCTTCGCCCCGACCGTCCAGTCGGTGCCGATCGGCTGCCGCTGGTACTGCGCACGCATCGCCGCGTTGTGCTCGAAGCCGCCCGAGCCGACGATCACGCCACGCCGCGCCCGCACCAGCCCCTGCGGCACGACGACCCCGGTCACCGCGCCGTTTTCGACGTTCAGGTCGACCAGCGGGGTGTTCAGCAGCACCGGCACGTTCGCCCGCTGCAGGCCCACGCGCAGGCCGGCGGCCAGCGACTGCCCCATGGTGAGCGGCTTCTGCCCGGCCAGCGCGGCGGCCGTGCCGCGGGCCAGGCACTCGGCGGCGACCGCGGCGCCCTTGGCGTTGACCAGGGCGAGGTTCAGCCACTTGTAGTCGGCGCTGAAGACGACCAGCCCGGGCGGCGTGGCCAGGTACGGCAGGTTGAGGTTGGCCAGCTCGGCGCCCAGCAGGTTGCCGTCGAGCACGTCCGGTTCGATCGACCGGCCTCCTGGCAGGCCGCCGGGCAGTTCCGGGTAGTAGTCGCTGTAGCCCTCCATGAAGCGGAACCGCAGCGGGCTGTTGGCCAGCACGAACGCGATCATCGCCGGGCCGTGGCGCAGGAACGCCTCCTGCCGCGCGGCCGGGACGTCCGGGCCGACGACGGCGGCGAGGTACTGCGCGGCCTTCGCGGGCGTGTCGGGCACGCCGGCGGCGAGCAGCACCTGGTTGTTCGGGATCCAGATGCCGGCCCCGGACCGGGCCGCGGACCCGCCGAACGTCGGCGCCTTCTCGAGCACGACGACGCTCAGTCCGCGCTTGGCCGCGGTCAGCGCGGCGGTCATGCCGGCCGCACCGGAGCCGACCACGACGACGTCGTACTCGGCCGACGGCGCCGCGGCGGCCGGGGCCGCGGTCGCGGCGGCCGGGGTCGCGAGCCCGGCTGTCACGGCGAGCCCGGCGCCCGCGGCCGTGCCGCGGAGGAGCTGACGGCGGGTGAGATCGGCTTCCATGGCGACTCCTCGCTCGCGGGAACGGCGAGGGTCATGATTTCGGCCGCACGGCGGAACTGGAACAGGTTCTACCCGAGTGGAGCAGTCGCGGCCCGCCCCGCTCCACCGGTGGCGCCAACGGGAACCGACATTCGGCGCAGGCCCACCCCGGCCGCCCCACCGGCTCAGGCCGACCAGGTCACCGGCACCTCCTCGGGCCCGCGCACCGACAGCGGCGGCCGCCAGGTGATCGTCTCCGGCGGGACCGCCAGGTCCAGGCCGGGCAGCCGGTCCACCAGCGCGCGCAGGGCGATCTCGCCTTCCAGCCGGGCCAGCGCCGCGCCGAGGCAGAAGTGGATCCCGTGCCCGAAACCGAGCTGCGGCGCGTCCTTCCGGCGGATGTCGAACTCGGCCGCCGACGGGAACGCGTTCTCGTCGCGGTTCGCGGCCCCCACGTGCGCCAGCACCGCCTCGCCGCGGCGCACGAGCACGCCACTCAGCGTCACGTCCGCCAGCGCCACCCGCAGCAGGGACGAGTCGACCGGGCCGTCGAAGCGCATGATCTCCTCGACCGCACCCGGTGTCAGCGCGGGATCGGCGCGCAACGCCGCCAGCTGCTCCGGGTGCCGGCACAGCAGGACGACCCCGCACCCGATCAGGCTGACCGTCGTCTCGTGGCCGGCGAGCAGCAGCTGCGTGGCGAGGTCGATCAGCTCCGGCTCGGTGAGCCGGTCGCCGTCCTCGTCGCGGGCGTGCACGAGGGCGCTCAGGAAGTCGTCCGCGGGGCGCGCCCGTTTCTCCGCCACCAGCGCGGCCATGTCCTCGGCGCCGTCGCGCCGGGCCTGCTCGACGTCGGCGGGTGCGTGCTGCATCGGCGTCACGATCACCCGCGACCACCGCCGGAAGCGCTCGCGGCCGGCGAACGGGACGCCGAGCAGCTCGCACATGACCGCGGTCGGCAGCGGGAACGCGAACTCCTCGACCAGGTCCGCCGGCGGCCCGTGCGCGACCACCGCCTCGAGCAGCTCGTCGGCGATCTCCTGGATCCGGGGCCGGAACGCGGCGATCCGGCGGACGGTGAACGCCTGCGCCGACAGCCGCCGCAGGCGGGTGTGGTCGGGCGGGTCCATGTTGAGGATGCTGTGCTCGCCGGTCGAGAAGTCGCCCGGCTCGATGAGGCACGGCGCACCCGGGTACAGCAGGTCGCGGCTGAACCGCGGGTCGGAGAAGACCGTGCGGACGTCGTCGTAGCGCGTCACCAGCCAGCCTTCGTGCCCGCTGGGGAACACGATCCGGGACACCGGCGGGTACCCGGCGTAGATCTCCCCCATCGGGACGGCGGGATGGTCCTTCTCGGCGGGATAGACAGCGGTCATGCCGCCGATGATGGGCGCCGTTCCCGGCGTCGCGGAAGGCGCGCGAGCCCGGGAAACCCGTCCGGACGCCGGAAACCGCCCGGACGGCCGCACGCCCGGCCCACCAAATGTCCTTTGTGGACGCACAACGCAAGTTGACGGCATCCTCAAGTTGTGGCTAAGTTGAGGTCATACTCAACTTCAGGAGGTTTCCTTGCCGAAAGTGCTCGCCGTCCTGGGCGTCGGTCCCGGCCTCGGCCTGTCGATCGCCCGCCGCTTCGGCCGCGAAGGCTTCACGACGGCGCTGGTCTCCCGCACCGACACGCGCCACGCGGGCTACCGCGCGTCGCTCGCCGGCGTCAACGCCCCCACCTACACGGCCGACGTCACCGACGAAGCCCAGCTCCGCGACGTGCTCGTCCGCATCACGGCCGACGCCGGCGAGATCGACGCGGTGTACTTCGGGCCGGCCGACGCCACGGCCGGGCCGGGCATCACGCCGCTCACCGAAGCCGGGGCCGGCACCCTGCGCGCGTCGTTCGACGCCGTCGTCGCCCCGGCGGCGAGACTCGTCGAAGCCGTGCTACCGGGCCTGCTGGCGCGCGGCTCGGGTTCGCTGCTGTTCGCCGGCGGCCTCAGCGGCAAGTACCCGATGCCGATGCTCGGCAGCCTCGCCCCGGCGTCGGCGGCACTGCGGATGTACGTGCTCACGCTGCACGCGGCCCTGCGGGAAACCGGCGTCCACGCCGGGATCCTGACCATCGGCGGCCTCGTCGAGCGCGGCGACATCCACCGCGTGTTCACGTCGCAGGACCACGGCTTCACGGTGGGCACGCTCGATCCGGACGACATCGCCGAGCGGGCGTGGCGGCTCTACACCGAGCGGGAAGCCGAAGCGGAGTTCAACGCGATGGCGGCGGTCTAGGCGAGGTAGGCGAGTTCCGGGTGCGCGGCGGCGTAGGCGTCGAGCAGCCGCCGGGCGACCGACACCGAGTCGACCAGCGGGTGCAGCGCGAACGCCCGCAGCGCCGCCGCCCGCGAACCCGTCGTCGCCGCCTCGATCGCCGCCCGCTCGACGGCCTTGACCGTCGTCACCAGGCCCAGCGCGTGGTCCGCCAGCGGCGCGGTGGCGAGCGGCCGGGCGCCCTCGGCGCCGACGGCACACGGCACCTCGACGACCGCGTCACCCGGCACGCCCGCCAGCGTGGAACCGTTGCGGACGTTGAGGATCAGCGTCGTGCGCTCGCCGTGCGCCAGGGCGCGCATCAAGGCCAGCGCGACCTTCTCGTAGCCACCGCCTTCGAGGTCCTCACGCTCTCCCTCGCGCGTCTCGGCCATGTACGTCGCTTCGCGCTCCAGGCGCGTGCGTTCCCACGAAGCCAGTGAAGGTGCCGCGTAGAACCCGCGTTGCTGCTCCAGCAGGAACGCCCCGCGAGACGCCGAACCGGCGGCCTCGCGGGCGAAGTAGTAGTAGTGCAGGTACTCGTTGGGAACCGCGCCGAGCGTGCGCAGCCACTCCGCGCCGAAGAGCTTGCCTTCTTCGAACGACTCGCACGCGGCACTGTCGGCGAGCAGCCGCGGCAGGACGTCCTCACCGCCGACGCGCACCGAGCGGAGCCAGCCGAGGTGGTTGAGCCCCGCGTAGTCGAACCGCGCCGCCGCCGCGTCGATCCCGAGCGCCCGGGCGACGCGGCGGCACAGCCCGGCCGGGGAGTCGCAGATGCCGATCACCCGGCCGCCGAGGTGCGCGGCCATCGCTTCGGTGACCATCCCGGCGGGGTTGGTGAAGTTGATGACCCACGCGCGCGGCGCCAGCTCGCCGACCAGCCGGGCGAGGGCGACGGCGACCGGGACCGTCCGCAACCCGTAGGCGAGCCCGCCCGCACCCACCGTTTCCTGGCCCAGCACGCCCTCGGCGTGCGCGATCTGCTCGTCCAGCCGCCGTCCGCGCAGGCCGCCCACGCGGATGGCCGAGAACACGAAGTCCACATCGGACACCGCGGTGGCGAGGTCGGTGGTCGTGCGCACCCGCGGCGCGTCCGCCGCGCCGCCGGCCTGCTCGGCCAGCACCCGTTCGATCGCGGCGAGGCGCCCGGCGTCGACGTCGTGCAGGACGAGCTCGGTGACCCCGCCGCCGTCGAGCAGCGCCCCGTGCACCAGCGGCACGCGGAAGCCGCCGCCGCCGAGGATCGCCAGCTTCATCGCGGGGCACGTCCCCCGGTCGCCCGACCGTCTTGCCGCATCCGGTGACCCTAGCAGCCGGATTCACGCGATCCGTGGCACGAACGGCCCAGCTCTTGCGGATCTCGCGCCGCTGACGCACGCTCGGGCCACCGTTGCGTGACCGACGTGGAGGCGCCCGTGCCGGCTGAGCCCGCACCCGAAACCGATGTCTTCCTGTCCGGCCTGCTGTTCTTCGACCTGGTCTTCACCGGGCTCGAACACCCGCCGGCCCCGGGCACGGAGGTGTGGACGGGCGGCATGGGCTCGGGACCGGGCGGCATCGCGAACTTCGCCGTCGCGCTCAGCCGTCTCGGCCTGCGGACGTCGCTGGCGGCGGCGTTCGGCACCGACGTCTACGGGCGCTACTGCTGGGACGTGCTGGCCCGGCAGGAGCACATCGACCTGTCGCGGTCGCGGCGGTTCCCGGAATGGCACTCCCCGGTGACGGTCTCGCTGGCCTACGCCGGCGACCGCGCGATGGTCACCCACGGCCACCCGCCGCCCGTCCCGGTCGCGGAACTCGCCGGTTCGCCGCCGCGGAGCCGCGCGACGGTGGCGCACATCGGCCTCGACACGGCCGAGTGGGTGCACACCGCGCACCAGGCGGGCAGCCTGGTGTTCGCCGACGTCGGCTGGGACCCGTCCGAGGCCTGGTCGCCCGCGCTGCTCGAGCAGCTGGCGTGCTGCCACGCGTTCCTGCCGAACGAGATCGAGGCAATGCGCTACACCCGCACGGACACGCCCGAAGCGGCCCTGGCCAGGCTGGCGGAGCTGGTCCCGATCGCGGTGATCACCCGCGGCGGCGAGGGCGTGCTGGCGGTGGACGGGACGACCGGCGAGACGGCGGCGGTCCCGGCCCTCCCGGTCGACGTGCTGGACGCCACGGGCGCGGGTGACGTCTTCGGCGCCGGTTTCGTGGCCGCGACGCTGACCGGCTGGCCGCTGGTGGAGCGGCTGCGGTTCGCGTGCCTGACGGCGAGCCTGTCGGTCCAGCACTTCGGCGGCGCGCTGGCCGCCCCCGGCTGGCACGAGATCGCCCAGTGGCACGCGCGGACCCGCAGCCCGGACTACACGTTCCTGGACGACGTGCTGCCGTCGGAGACGGTGGCCGGGATCCACCGCGGCCCGGTGACCCTCGGCTTCGGCGACGACAGCTGGCGCTGACCGGGACCGGGCCGGTCCCGGTCAGCACCGCCTCACCCCACCGACACGCGCAGGATCTGGTTGTGGCTGTTGTGCGGCACGCCGTCCTTGTCACCGTCCACACTGGTCGCCAGCCACAGCCCGCTGTCCGGCGCCGGCTCGACGGTGCGCAGCCTGCCGTACGTCCCGGTGAAGAACGACTGAACGTTCGTCAGCGTGTCGCCCTCGATCACCGCCCGGTAGAGCCGCGCGCCGCGCTCGCACGCCACGTACAGCGCGCCGTTGACGATCGCGATTCCGCTGCACGAACCCTGTGCCACCGGGTACGTCCGCTTCGGGGCGACGAAGCCGTCGCACGAACCCGACGTCCCTTCGCACGAAGGCCAGCCGTAGTTGCCACCCTTCACGATCAGGTTCGTCTCGTCCATGACGTTGTTGCCGAACTCCTGTTCCCACAACCTGCCCTGGGCGTCGAACGCCAGGCCCTGGATGTTGCGGTGCCCGTAGCTCCACACCGCGTTGCCGAACGGGTTGTCCGCCGGGATCGAGCCGTCCGGGTTGATCCGCAGCACCTTCCCGTTGAGGCTGCTCGTGTTCGGCGCGGTGGCGCTGTTCTGCGCGTCGCCCGTGGCGGCGAACAGGTACCGGCCGTCCGGGCTGAACCGCAGGCGGCCGCCGTTGTGGTACTTGTTGCGCGCGATGCCGGTCAGCAGCACCTGCTCGGTGCTCGTGTCGAGTGAGTCCGCGGCCGGGTCGTACTTGACCCGCACGATCCGGTTGTCGCTCGCCGTGGTGTGGAAGAGGTAGAGCCAGTGGTCGGTGGCGAACGACACCGGGTTGATCTCCAGGCCCAGCAGGCCGCCTTCGCCGTCGGTGTTCTCCACCCCCGGCAGGGTGCCGATCGTCGTCTTCGCCCTGGTCGCGGGGTTCAGGTGGATGATGTCGTGCACGTCGCGCTGGGTGTAGAGGACGGTCCCGTCCGGCAGGGTCGTCAGGCCCCACACGACGTCGTCGTCCGTGGTGATCTGCGTGGCACCGCAGACGCCCTGCGACGGCGAGCAGCCCGACCCGCCGGTGGTGGTGACGTCCAGGACCGGGGTGCTCGGCGCGCTGAGGTTGCCGTTGCGGTCCACGGCCCGCACCTGCAGGTGGTACGCCGTGCTCGGGGTCAGGCCGCCGAGCGTGGTGCTCGCCGTGTCCGACGTCCCGATCTGCGTGCCGCCGTCGTAGATCCGGTACCCGGTGACGCCCACGTCGTCGGTGGACGCCGTCCACGCGAGACCGATCGACGTGCTGTTCACCGCGGTGACGTGCACGTCCGAGGGCGCGGACGGCGGCGTGCTGTCGTCGGACGGCGGCGTCCGCACCGGCAGTGTGCCGCTGGCCTGCGACACGTTCCCGGCCGCGTCCCGCGCGTTGACGTAGAAGCCGTAGCTGCCGTTCGGGCCGAGGTTGCCGCAGGTCGCGGTGAGGGCGCCGGTCGTGCTCGCGCAGAGCTGGCCGTCGCGGTAGACGTCGTAGCCCGCGACGCCGACGTCGTCGGTGGCCGCGGTCCACGCGATCGTGGCGCTGGTGGACGTGACACCGACCAGCGTCGGCGTGCCGGGCGGTGACGGCGGCTGGACGTCCCCCGCCGAGCCGTAGACGGCGAACTCCTGCAGCGAATAGCCCCTCGAGCGGTCGGTGCGGCAGCGTTTCGTGCCGTACACCCGGACGTAGCGGCCGGTGCCGTCGAGGGAGGTCAGGTCCTCGACGCCGCCCTTGCCCGCGGTCGTCGCGTAGATCTTCGTCCACGTGACACGGTCGGCGGAGGTGCCGATTTCGTAGGCCGTGGCGCAGGAAGCGTCCCACTGCAGCCGCACGCGGCTGACGCGCACCACCGCGCCGAGGTCGACGTCGATCCACTGTGGATCGACGCCGGCCGCGCTGGCCCAGCGGGTCGCGGAATTCCCGTCGACCGCGTTCGCCGCCGGGCAGCACCAGCCCGACGAGGACACCGTCACCGGCCTTCCCTGCGACAGCAGGGGATCGGCGGCTTCCGCCGGTCCCGCGATCATCGTCGGGGCGGCGAGCGCGAGCGCGATCGCCCCCATCCGAATCCGTCTGCTCATTCCGTCCTCCATGCTTGATGATGACGGCGGAGCGCTCCTGGATCGCGCCAAGCGACCTCGGGGAGAAACCCTACGAGTGGACGGTCCGGGTGGCAACCGGCATCCCGATCACCGGGCCGGAACGACGGAAAGCGCCTTCACGGCAGCACCCGCCCGAGGAAACCGCGGATGTAGCCGGCGATGGCGTCCAAGTGCGTTTCCAGTGCGAAATGGCCGGAATCGAGCAGGTGGATTTCGGCGTCGGGCAGATCCCGGGCGTAGGCGCGGGCGCCGTCGGCGATGAAAATTTCATCGTTCCCGCCCCAGACGGCGAGCAGCGGCACCCGGCTGGTCCGGAAGTATTCGTGGAACTTCGGGTAGAGGCCGATGTTGTGGTGGTAGCCGGCGAGCAGCGCCTGCTGGATCGCCGCGGCGCCGGGCCGGTCCAGCAGCGCCTGGTCGTGGATCCAGACGTCCGGGCTGACCAGCGACGGGTCGCGCACGCCGTCGAGGTACTGCGCCTTGGTGGCCTCGAGGGTGACCATGCCGCGCAGGTCGTCCTCGGTCAGCGTGCCGGCGGCCAGCTTCTGCGGCAGCCCGGCACCCAGGCCCTCGACGTAGGCGTTGCCGTTCTGCGTGACGATCGCGGTCACCCGCTCGGGGTGCGCGGCGGCGATCCGCAGCCCCACCGGCGCGCCGAAGTCCTGGATGTAGAGGGCGAAGCGGCCGAGGCCGATCTCGTCGAGCAGGCCGAGCGTGAGTTCGGCGAGCGCGTCGAAGGTGTAGGTGAACTCGCCGGTGGACGGCGCGTCGGACGCGCCGGAGCCGAGGTAGTCCGGCGCGACGACGTGGTAGCGATCCGCCAGCGCGGGGATGAGGTGCCGGAACATGTGCGAGCTCGTCGGAAAGCCGTGCAGCAGCACGATCGTGGGGGCGTCGGCGGGACCGGCCTCCCGGTAGAACAGCCGGTGCCCGGCGACGGTGGCGTAGCGGTGGTACACGGTCTTCTCCTCGTCTCTCATGGTTATTTTTTCATTTATCCATGAGAGACGATAGGCTGTCAACGGTCGGGGACACTGGGGGCGAGCTTCGGGAGGCGAACATGGTCACGGCGGCACCGGGCGAGGACCGCTCGCTCGCACTGGCGCTGGTCAACACCCGGCGCCAGTCGGCGGACGACTTGGGCTCACCCGGCGACGCGGCCGCGTGGCTGCGCTCGCGGGGCGTGGGGGCGGCGGTCGCCGACCCGGCCGCGTTGGGTCGCCTGACGGACTTGCGCGCGGCCGTCCGCGAGCTGCTCGGGGCACTGGCGGAAGACCGCGAGCCGTCCGCGGCGGCGGTGGAGACGATCAACGCGGCGGCGCGCGCGGACGCGGCGGCCCCGGCGCTGGTCTGGCGGACCGGGCCGGCGCGCGAGTGGCACAGCACCCGGCCGGGCAGCATCGACGCGGCGGTGGCGGCACTGGCCCGGGACGCGATCGAGGTGGCGAGCGGAGAGCTCGGCCGCCTGGTCCGCCCGTGCGAGGCCCACGGGTGCGTCAGGTACTACTTCCGCGAGCACGCCCGCCGCCGCTGGTGCTCGACAACCTGCGGCGACCGCGTGCGCGCGGCCCGCCACCAGCGGCTGGTGGTCGAGCAACGGGACGGGACCCGGTGAAGCGCGCCGACGCCAAGCCGGGCGCGGACCAGGATGCCGCGGCCGGGCTCCGTGGACGCTGGTGATCGCCGCCAGCCCCCCGCAGCCAGGCTCGGCCGACCAAGGCGCCGCAGCCCCGCCCCGCCGACCCAGGCCATCGCCGCCAACCCACCACGACACCGCGGCCGGACCCCGTGAACGCCGGTGATCGCCGCCAGCCCGCAGCCAGGCTCGGCCGACCCCGATCAACGCCGCAACCGACCACGACACCACAGCCCCGCCCGCCCACCCCGGCCATCGCCGCTAGGGCGTGTCCTGTAAGTGGTTGAGCTGGGTTTCTGGTAGCTATGCGCGGTGGTTGGTCGCGGTGAGTTGACGGATAAGGCGTGGGCGGTGATCGAGCCGTTGCTGCCGCCGCAGCAGGGCGGGTGGGCGGCGGTGGCGGGATCACCGCCAGGTCATCAACGCGATTCTGTGGAAGCTGCGTACCGGTGCTCCGTGGCGTGACCTGCCTGAGCGGTACGGGCCCTGGAAGACCGCGCACGAACGTCTGCGGTTGTGGACCAAGGACGGCACCTGGGACAAGATCCTCGACCGGGTGATCGTCAAAGACGACGCCGTCGACGACCTGGAGTGGATCATCTCGGTGGACTCGAGCGTGGTCCGGGCCCATCAGCATGCTGCGGGTGCCCGGAAAAAGGGGGATGCAGCGACGGAACCGAAGCCATCGCTCTTGACGGGGAAGGACTCGGGCGGTCCCGAGGCGGACTGAGCACCAAGATCCACCTCGCCGTCGAAGGCCGAGGCCTGTTGGTACGAATACTGCTCACACCAGGCCAAGCGGGAGACAACCCGCAGTTGCTGCCGCTGCTGGATGGCATCAGCGTCGCCCGGCTCGGACCAGGCCGGCCCCGCTGCAGGCCGGAGACGGTGATCGCAGACAAGGCGTACTCGCATCCCTCGACCCGGCAAGCGATGCGGGACCGGCGGATCGCCTTCGTCAGCCCGGAACGGGAAGATCAGGTCGCCCGCCGCGTCGCCAAAGGCTCCCGCGGCGGGCGACCACCAGCCTTCGATGCCGAGGTCTACAAGCACCGCAACGTGGTCGAACGCCGCTTCAACCGCCTCAAACAGTTCCGTGACCTGGCCACCCGCTACGCCAAACGCGCCGCCTACTACCAAGCCGAGCTCACCATCGCCGCAATCGTCCTCTGGCTCCGATGACTTACAGGACAGCTCCTAGTCGACCAAGGCGCCGCAGCTGATGTTGACCGTGGCCGCCGTCATCGAGGCCGCCTGGTCCGAGGCGACGAACGCCGCCACCGCGCCCACGTCCGCCAGCGTCGCCGCGCGGCCCAGCATCGTCTTGCCCGCGATGTTCTCCGCCAGCTCCGCCCGGCCCGGCATTTCCGCCGGGAGGGTTTCCGTGATGCCGCCCGTCCGCAACGTCACCGTGCGGATCCCGTACTGGCCCAGCTCGGCCGCGAGCTGGCGGCGCATTGCCTCCAGCGCGTGGAACGCCACCTGCAGCCCGCCCACCGCGAACTCGCGCACCGGGTCGGCCGCGCCCCCGAAGAACAGGATCGCCCCGGGCCGCTGCCGCGAAATCATCTGCCGGGCCGCCGCGCGGGCGGTCAGGAACTGGGTGCGGACGGCCGTCAGCACCGGGCGTTCGTAGTCCGCCACCGCCATGTCCACCAGCGGCGTGCCCTGGACGTCGCCGTGGCCGATGAGGTTGACCGACACGTCGACGGCGCCCACGGCCGCGGCGTGCTCGTCCACCGCCCGCTCGTCGAGCGCGTCGACCTCCGCCGTCTCGGCGAGGCCGCCCGCCGCGCGGATGCGGCCGGCCACCTCGTCCAGGCGGGCGCGGCTGCGGCCGGTGAGGAACACCCGCGCGCCTTCCCCGGCGAAGGCGGTGGCGACGGCCGTGCCGATCCGTCCCGCCGCGCCGTAGACGATCGCGTTCTTGCCGTCGAGCAACGTCATGGGTCCTCCGATGTCCGGGTGCGCTCACCGGTGCGTCGAACGACCGCACCCGGATTCGACGCTCAAGGACGCGCGACACCCATCGGGTTCGGCACCGGGACGACACCGCGGTCGATCAGCGCCCGGCTCAGCGGCACCGCCAGCTCCAGCAGCCGCTCGACGTCGGGGCCGAGCGCGGTCACCGGCGCCGCCGCCAGGCGGTCCGTGTCGGCCTCGATCCGGCGGCGCAGCTCGCGGCCCGCGCCGGTCAGGCGGCCGTCCGCGCCGAGGAGCCCGCGGGCCCGCAACCGGGCCACCGCCGCGTCCCACTCCGCGTCCGGCCAGCCGCGGTGGGGCTGGATGTCCGCGCGGGCGATCACGCCGTCGCCGATGTGGGTGAGCGTCGTCTCCAGGCCGCCCAAGCCGGCGTGGACCGCGGCGAGGACGTGGCCGTCGCCGCGGTGCTCACGCAGGATCGTCGTCGCCAGCCACAGCCGGGACAGCGGGTCCGCCGGCTTCGGCACCGCCGCCCACGCCGCGGCGAGCGGGCGCCCGCCGAACTCGCACGCGTCCACCGCCCGCCACAGCAGCTCGTTCAGCTCGCCGACGTCGGCGGCGACCGGGCGCAACGCCGAGGCCACTGCCTCGATCCGGGAGCCGGCGACGGCCTCGGGCGAGGCGAACGACCACGCGTCCGGCAGCGCCCGGGCCACCATCGCCGGCGCGAAGCCGAACAGCACGGCCGCCGCCGGTTCGGGACCGATCGGGCCCAGCGGCGCCAGCCGCCCGGCGAAGTAGCCCATCCAGTAGCCGCGCAAGCCGACCCGCTTCGCCGCTTCGGCCGTCTCGGGCGCGAAGTAGACGACGGCGTGCAGCGGTTCCACGGCCGCCCAGAGGCGACGAGCTGTCATGGCCACTCCTCACGAACTCACGAACTCACGGGGTCACGAACTCACGGGGTCAGGCGGTGCAGGTCGCGCGGGAAGAGCGTGACCTCCCGGACGTTCGCGACGCCGAGCAGCCGCGCCGTCCAGCGTTCCAGACCGATCGCGAACCCGCCGTGGGGTGGCATGCCGTGCGCGAACGCCTGCAGGTAGCCGGCGTACCCGGGCGCGGCTTCGCCCAGCACCGCGAGGTAGTCCGCGTGCCGGTGGAGCCGCTGGCCGCCGGTCACCAGCTCGACCCCGCGGAAGAGCAGGTCGAAGCTGTTCGAGTAGCCGGGCCGCGCCGGGTCCGGGTGCGTGTAGAACGGCCGTTTCGCCATCGGGTAGCCGGTGACGAACAGGAAGTCCGACCCGTGTTCGCGCCGCGCCCACGCCGACAGCGCGCGCTCGTGCGCCGGGGCGAGGTCCGGCTCGTCCGCCGGGGCGCCCACCAGGTCCAGCGCCGCCGGGAAGGCGATCTCCGGGATCTCCGCCGGGACGGTGACCAGCGCCGGGTCCGCCATCCCCGCGAGCACGTCGCGCAGCACGGCCATCACGTCGTGGTGGTCCCGGATGAACCCGAGCTCGACGTCGAGGCTGGTGTACTGCGCGAGGTGCCGGGCGGTGTCGTGCGGCTCGGCGCGGAAGACCGGGCCGACCTCGTAGACGCGTTCGAAGACGCCGACGAGCGCCTGCTTGAACAGCTGCGGCGACTGCGCGAGGTAGGCCCGGCGGCCGAAGTAGTCGATGCCGAAGACGTTCGCGCCGGATTCGGTCGCCGACGCCACGATCTTCGGCGTGTGCACCTCGGTGAACCCCAGTGCGTCCAAAGTGGACCGGAAGCCGCGCACGGCGGCCGCGGCCACGGCGAAGCGCTCCTTCAGCGCGGGGTGCCGCAGGGCGACCGGCGCGTGGTCGAGGATCGTCGGCAGCGACGCGGTGACGGCCGGCCGGTAGAGGTCGAACGGCGGTTTCGCCGCCGCTTCCGCCAGCGTTCGCACGACGGGCTCGACCAGCTCGACACCGCCGGGCGCGCGCGGGTTCGCCGACACGGTGGCGAGCACCTCGACCACGGTTTCCTCCGGTGGCGCGGCTGAACCCAGCACGACCTGCGCGAGCCCGGAGCGGTCCCGGACCACGACGAACGTGACGGATTTGAGGCGACGCCGGCGGTGCACCCAGCCGGCGACGCGGACGCGGTCGCCGACGTGCCCGGACAGCTCGGCGGCCAATACCCGAGTACTCATCACCCTCCCAACGCGGATCCCTGGGAGTGCGGGCGATCGGGACAACCGCGGTGCCACCGCACTTTCACCGCCCGGAGGCGGCCTCTTCGCGGCCCGGTGACGGGGGCCGGCCGGCGGGGCATGGGGCGCGGACGCCGTTCCTCCCCGCACTCCGGAGGGTCTTCGCCGCCCGGACACGGGACCGCCTTCCCAGCTGCCGGCGGCTCTCTGGACCCGTGCGCTCCGGGGGTTACTCGTCTCCATCAGCGCGTTGCCGACCACCGTAGCCGCCGGGCCGCGAAGCCGCCCCCGATTTTCAGCCCCAGGCGACCGGCAGCTCCCGGACCCCGTACACCAGCGTGTTGTGCTTGTACTCCAGCTCCTCCCGCGGGACGGCGAGCCGCAGATCCGGCACCCGCCGGAACAACCCCGTCAACGCCTCCTGCAGTTCCACCCGGGCCAGCTGCTGACCGACGCACTGGTGCGCGCCGAACCCGAACGCCACGTGCGTCCGCGGCTGCTCGCGGTGGAAGTCGAGCTTGTCCGCGGCCGGGAACACCGATTCGTCGCGGTTGGCCGAGTTCAGCGCCGCCACCAGCCACTCGCCCGCCCGGACCTCTCGCGACCCGACGCGGACGTCCTCGGTCGCGTAGCGCAGCACGCCCCACTGCACGACCGACAGGTACCGCAGCAGTTCCTCCACCGCCCGCTCCGGCTCGGCGAGCGCGACGTCACGCTGATCCGGGTGGTCCAGCAGCACCAGCGTGCTCAACGCGATCATGTTGGCCGTCGTCTCGTGGCCAGCCACCAGCAGGCTCAGCCCCAGCACGACCAGCTCCTCCATGGTCAGCGGGTCGTCGCCGCCGGTGGAGATCAGCTTGCTGAACAGGTCGTCCTGCGGATTCCGCTCCTTCGCGGTGAACAATCCGGCCAGGTATCCCGAAAGCGCGTCGTACGCTTGCTCGCCTTCCTCGCGCGTCGCGTCCGTGCTCACCAGCGTCGCGCTCTGCCGCTGGAAGCGCGAGCGGTCCGCGTACGGGACGCCGAGCAGCTCGCAGATCACCAGCGACGGGATCGGCAACGCGAAGTCCTGCACCAGATCCGCGGTCCGGCCCGGCTTCGCGAGCATCGCGTCGAGGTGGCTCTTCACGAGGCCCTGGACGTATCCGCGCAGGGCCTCCACGCGCCGCACCGTGAACTCCGCGATCACCTTCTTGCGCAGCCGCGCGTGCGCCGCGCCGTCGAGCTGGATGATCGAGCCCGGGCTGACGTCGATGTCGAGGTCGGCGTTCGGGTTGACGTGCACCGAGGACGCGCCGCGCGAGCTCATCGTGCGGTCGGCGAGCACCGCGCGGACGTCGGCGTACCGCGTCACCAGCCAGGCGTCCATGCCCGCCGGGCACCGCACCTTCGACGTGGGCGCGGTTTCCCGGAGGGTGGCGTACTTTTCGGGCGGTTCGAACGGGCAGCCGTCCGGCCGGGTCGTCGGGAGGGCCGGGGTTGCGGGTGCGGCCGTCACGGCGGATCACCTCTCTCTTCCGGTGGTCTGACCCTTCCACCATGGAGAGAACCGCGGCCGCCGTGGGCCGCCCGCCCGACTTGCGACCCGGATGGCCTAGCGAGCGCCGTACGCGCCGCCGTTCACGTGCACGACCTGGCCGGTGATGTGCGCGGCTTCCGGCGCGGCCAGGAACCCCACGGTGGCGGCGATTTCCTCCGGACGGCCGGCGCGCTCGTTGAACGCCGCGGAGATCCGGGCGGTCAGCCATTCTTCGGTGAGCGTGCCGTGGAAGAACTCCGTGTCGAGGACGACACCGGGCGCGACGACGTTGGCCGTGCCCGCGGTGCCCAGCTGCCGCGCGAGGTCGGTGTTCCACGCCTCGATGGCCGCCTTGGCGGCGCCGTACGAGCCGGAGCCCTGCTTCGCCGCGATGGAGCCGAGAGTCACCACGCGCACGTTGTCCGCGAAGCGTGGCTTGAGCGCCGCGGTGACGAGCACGGCGGAGAGCACGTTGGCTTCGAAGTTCGCCTGCCACGCGTCGGCGAGGCCCCGCAGGTCGCCCGGCGCGGGCGCCTCCCGCACCCGGTCGGTGTTGCCGCCGGCGTTGTTGACCAGGACGCCGACCCGCTCGGGCAGTTCCGCCAGCGCGGTCCGCACCGCCGCCGGGTCGCTCGCGTCGAACGCCACCGCCCGCGCGCCGATCTTCTCCGCCGCCGCTTCGAGGACGTCCTTGCGCCGCCCGGTGACGGTCACCCGCTCGCCCGCCGCCGCGAACCGGGCGGCGATCGCCAGCCCGATGCCGGTGCCGCCCCCGGTGACCACGATTTCCCGCTGTTCGCTCATGCCGCCATCTTCGCCGAGACGACCGGGCGGCCACCGGCTTTTCCCGCCGAGCGGGACACGAACCCGCGGCACGGCCCGAGTTGCCGGATCGGCAACGGAGTTTGCCTCATCGGGGACGTCTTCCGCATGCTCGGAGGACGTCCTTGAGGAGGAACCATGCCCCACGACCACCCGATGACCGTCGACGCCATGCTCAAGCAGGAGTTCTGGGAGGCGATGTACCAGCGTGACGAGCACCGGATCTGGAGCGGGAACGCCAACGTCAACCTGCGCGGCGAGGTCGAGGGGCTGAAACCCGGGCACGCGCTCGACCTCGGGTGCGGCGAGGGCGGCGACGCGATCTGGCTGGCCCGGCAGGGCTGGACGGTCGACGGCGTCGACATCTCGACCACCGCGCTCGCCCGCGCGGAGGAAGCCGGCGCCGAGGCGGGCGTGACGGTGACCTGGCTGCACCGCAACATCCTCGAGTGGCAGCCGGAAGCGCGGTACGACCTGGTCTCCGCGCAGTACATGCACCTGCCGCCGGACCTGCGCCGCGACGTCTTCACGGCGGCCGCGGCGGCGATCAGGCCGGGCGGCTCGCTGCTGGTCGTCGGGCACTCGCCGAAGGCCATGCGGCAGTTCGACGGCCAGAAGCCGCCGGAAGAGCTGTACTTCGAGCCCGAGGAGATCACCGGCTACCTCGGCGATCCCTGGGGCTGGGTGGTCGAGACGTGCGAGACGCGCGGCGAGGGCCACCACACCGACGCCGTCTACCGCGCCCGCCGCCTGGAGTCCTGACCCGCGAAGGGGCGGCACTTTCACGTGAAAGTGCCGCCCTTGGGAGTGGATCAGGCGAGCTCGAGGCCGTAGGCCTGCAGCTCGAGGGTGAGCGGGTAGAAGTAGCTGGTCACGGTGTCGCCGCCGGACAGGGTGCCGAGGCCCGTGGAGCCGTCGTAGGCCGGGCCGCCGGAGTCGCCGTGGTCGGTGTGCGCGGTGGTGCCGAACTCGTGGTTGAGCACGCCGACGTCGAAGTTGACCGACTCGTCGACCGAGGTCACCTCGCCGCTGCCGCCGCCGGTGGTCGAGCCCTGCTTCTGCATCTGCTCGCCGACGGTCGGCGCCGCCGCGCCGGTGATCGGCTGGCCGGTGTTGATCTCGCCGGGGCCGGTGCCGTTCGGGCGGGTCAGCAGCCCGGAGTCGGCGCCGGGGCAGTCGCTTTCGACGACCTGCGCGCCGGAGACGTCGCCGCCGGACCAGGTGCCGCCGAGGTTGGTGCAGTGGCCCGCGGTGAGCAGGAACGGCGAACCGCCGCGCGTCACGTTGAAGCCGAGCGAGCAGCGGCCCTGGCTGTTCTGGATCGCGTCGCCGTCGGCGAGGTACAGCTCCAGCTTGCCGGTGCGGTGCTCGACGCGGACGCTGTCGCCGTACCGCGCGGCGGCCGCGGTGACCCGGCCGGCGGTCTCCTTGCTGGCCGCGTCGTAGACCTTCACCACGACCTGGTTGGTCTTCGTGTCGATGCCCCACGCGGTCTGCGGCACGTTCTTCACCGAGTCCAGCTGGTTCTTGACACTCGTCAGCGCGGCGAAGGTGTGCTTGACCTTCTTCGCCGTGAGGCCGGCGGCCTGCACCTGCCGCATCGCGGCGTCGTCGACCACGTTCACGACGGCCTTGCCGTTCTCGAGGTAGACGCCGCCGGACGCGGCGCCGAGCGCGTCGGCCACCTGGGTGGCGGCGGTGATCGCGCGGGCCTGCAGCTCGGCGAAGGCCAACGGGGACGCGGTGGCCGCCGAAGCACAAACACCGCTGGTCAGCGCGGCGGCCGACAGGACGGCGATGGTCCTGAGGGCGGTCTTCCGGGGAGTCATCAACTTCCTCCAGGGTGACGTTCGAAGCCGGTGCCGACACTTTTGTTGCCGAGCAACCAACGCACTACCGACGAAGGTTGGTTAATAACCAATGGAACCGGACATACCGCGCAGATCACCCCGAACGGCGTAACGCGTCGCCCCGTCCGGCCTATTCGCGCGGCCAGCGGACGTGGTCTTCGTAGCCGGAGTGCTTCTTCAGGTACCCGGCGATGAACGGGCAGACCGGCACGATCGTCCCGCCGCGGGCGACCACGTCGTCGAGCGCGCCCGCCGCCAGCACCTTGCCGAGGCCCTGCCCGGCGAACGCGTCGTCGACCTCGGTGTGGGTGAACACCGTGAGGTCGCCGCGCCGGTCGTACTGCGCGATCCCGGCCAGCTTCTCGCCCGCCCACAGCTCGTAGCGGTTCTCGTCCGGGTTGTCGGCCACCCGGTTTTCGTCGGTCATCGGTTCTCCTCGTTCGGGGACGTCCCCATCGTGCGACGGCCGGCCACGGCGTGCCGATCGGGCCGGCCCGCCGCTGCGCCGGCCGGGGGAAGGGACCGTCCCGTTCGTGTGCTTCGCGGCTGTTCCCCTTGGCGGACACCGCGGCCGGCTGGTTGCCTCGCGGAGTGCCCGATCAGCCGTTCGTCCTCCCCGAGTTCTACCTGCCCTATCCGGCGCGCCTGAACCCGCACCTCGAGCGGGCGCGCGAGCACAGCAAGGCGTGGGCCCGCGAGCTCGACATGATCGACGTGCCGCAGCACGGCACGGTGATCTGGACCGAGCACGACCTCGACTCCCACGACTACGCGCTGCTCTGCGCGTACACCCACCCCGACGCCGGCGCCGACGAGCTCGACCTGATCACCGACTGGTACGTCTGGGTCTTCTACTTCGACGACCACTTCCTCGAGCTGTACAAGCGCACCGGCGACATCGACAGCGCGCGCGGCTACCTCGACCGGCTCGAGCTGTTCATGCCCGCCGAAGGCGAGATCACCGCGACACCGGAGAACCCGGTCGAGCGCGGCCTCACCGACCTGTGGAACCGGACGGTCCCGCACCGGTCGGCCGGCTGGCGGCGCCGGTTCGCCGAGAGCACGAAGGCGCTGCTGGACGAGTCGCTGTGGGAGCTGGCCAACATCAACGAAGGCCGGCTCGCGAACCCGATCGAGTACGTCGAGATGCGGCGGAAGGTCGGCGGCGCGCCGTGGTCGGCGAACCTGGTCGAGCACTCGGTGCACGCCGAGGTGCCCGGCGCGATCGCCGCGTCCCGGCCGATGGAGGTCCTGCGCGACTGCTTCGCCGACAGCGTCCACCTCCGCAACGACCTGTTCTCCTACCAGCGCGAGGTGCAGGACGAGGGCGAGCTGTCCAACGGCGTGCTCGTGTTCGAGCAGTTCCTCGGGCTGAGCACCCAGCAGGCGGCCGACGCGGTCAACGACCTGATCACCTCCCGGCTGCACCAGTTCGAGCACACCGCGCTCACCGAGGTGCCCGCGCTGTTCGACGAGCACTGCGTCGACCCGGCCGCGCGCGCGGCGACGTTCGCCTACGTCAAGGGCCTGCAGGACTGGCAGGCCGGCGGCCACGAGTGGCACCTGCGGTCCAGCCGGTACATGAACGAAGGCGCCCTGGACGGCCGCGAGCCGGGCGGCACGACCGGCCTCGGCACCTCCGCGGCCCGCATCTTCTCGTCGGCGCTCGCCACCGCGCCGCAACGGCTGCGCGCGTACAGCTCGACGCCGTTCCGCGCGGTCGACGTGCCCCGGCCGTCCGTCGAAGTGCCGTTCCCCCTGCGGCTCAGCCCGCACCTGGAGTCCTGCCGCCGCCGCAACGTCGACTGGGCGCGGCGCACGGGTTTTCTCGACGGCGTGGTCTGGGACGAGCGGAAGCTGCGGGCCGCCGACCTGCCGCTGTGCGCGGCGGGCATCCACCCGGACGCGACGGCCGGCGCCCTCGACGTCACGAGCGACTGGCTCACCTGGGGCACCTACGCCGACGACTACTACCCGGCGGTGTTCGGCCCGACCCGCGACCTCGCGGCGGCGAAGGCGGCCAACGCGCGGCTGTCGGCGTTCATGCCGGTGGACGGCTCGCCGATGCCGGTGCCGGCTTCGGCGTTGGAAGCGGGCCTGGCCGACCTCTGGCCGCGGACCACGGGGGAGATGGCCCCGGAGCAGCGGCGGGCGGTGCGCCGGGCCGTCGAGACGATGACGTCGAGCTGGCTCTGGGAGCTGGCCAACCAGGCGCAGAACCGCATCCCGGACCCGATCGACTACGTCGAGATGCGGCGCCGGACGTTCGGCTCGGACCTCACGATGAGCCTCTCGCGGTTCTCGCACGGGCGTTCGGTGCCGCCGTCGCTGTACCGGACGCGGCCGGTGCAGGCGATCGAGCACGCGGCGACGGACGTGGCCTGCCTGATCAACGACCTGTACTCCTACCGCAAGGAGATCCAGTACGAAGGCGAGCTGCACAACGCGGTGCTGGTGGTGCAGAACTTCCTGGACTGCCCCGAGGAACGCGCGTTCGAGGTGGTCACCGACCTGGTGCACGCTCGCCTGGCGGAGTTCGAGCACGCGGCGGCGATCGAGCTGCCCGGCCTGTTCCGCGACTACGCGATCGAGCCGGACGTGCAGGAGATGCTGCTCGGCTACGTCCAGGAGTTCCGCGACTGGATGGCCGGGATCCTGAACTGGCACGAGCACGTGGGCCGCTACACCGAGCCGGAGCTGGGCCGCCACCCGACGCCGGTGCCGGTCTTCGGCGGCCCCACCGGCATCGGGACGTCGTCGCTGCGCATCTCGTCCCTGCTTCCCGCGGGTCGCTGAACGGCGTTGCCCTGGCCACTCCGCCGGGCGTTCGGCGGCGGCGGAGGTGATACTCGGGGCGTGAGCGGCTTCAGCCTGCGCTTCCTCGGCCATTCGACCGTCCGCCTGGAACTCGGTGGCCGGGTCGTGCTGACCGATCCCGTGCTCACCGCGCGCGTCGGCGGGCTCGTCCGGGTCGTTCCCGTGCCGTCGCCCGGAAGCTACGCCGGCGTCGACCTCGTCCTGCTCTCCCACCTGCACGGTGACCACGTGCACCCGCCGTCACTGAGACTGCTCGGCCCGGACACCCGGATCGTCGTCCCCCGCGGCGCCGGGACGTGGCTGCGCCGGAAGGGCTTCGAGCGCGTCGAGGAGATCGCGCCCGGGGAGACGCTCACCGACGGCGGCCTCACCGTCACGGCCACCGAAGCCGTCCATTCCGGACACCGGTGGGGGCCGCGGCTGACCCACGGGCCGCAGAGCCCCGCGCTCGGACACCTGATCGAGGGCGACGGCAAGAAGATCTACCACGCCGGCGACACCGACCTCTTCGACGGCATGCGCGAATTCGGCCCGGTCGACATCGCCCTGCTGCCCGTCTGGGGCTGGGGACCGAACCTCGGCCCCGGGCACCTCGACCCGGCCCGCGCCGCGGTCGCCGCCGGGCTGGTGCAGGCCCGGGCGGCCGTCCCGGTGCACTGGGGCACGCTCGCCCTCCCCGGCGTCCGGCGCACCGCCCGGATGCGGCGGCTGCTGGCCGACCCGCCGCGCGTGTTCGCCGCCGAAGTCAAGGCCGGCGGCGGAACCACCGACGTCCTGTTCACCGAGCCCGGCGCCGACGTCGCCCTGCCCGCGCCGAAGGACCGCACGTGAACTGGACCGACCCGGCCACCATCGGCTACCCCGCCGTGTTCGGCGGCGTGCTGCTCGGCTCGATCGTCCCCGTCGTGCCGACCGGCGCCGTCGTCGGCGCCGGGGCCGCCGTCGCGACGACGACCGGCCACCTGTCCCTGCCGCTCGTGCTCGTCCTCGCCACGCTCGGCGCCTACGCCGGCGACGTCGTGACGTTCGGGATCCCGCGCCTGGGCAGCGAAGCCGCGTTCCGCTGGATCAGCCGCCGCCAGCCCGCCGAACGGCTGGAGAAGGCCCGCGAGCAGTTCGCCCGCCGCGGCTGGCAGCTCGTGGTGATCGGCAGGCTGGTCCCGGCCGGCCGCATCCCCGTGCTGCTCGCCGCGGCCGCGCTGGGCTACCCGTGGCGGCGCCTGCTGCCCGCCGCGCTCGTGGCGTGCGTTCTCTGGGCGACCGCGTACGCCCTGCTCGGCATCCTCAGCGGCGGTCTCTTCGACTCGCCCCTCGTCGCGACGCTGCTCGCCACCGTGCTCGTCCTGCTGGTCACCGTGCTGGCCAACCTGATCGCCCGGTGGCGGCGCAAGAGCAAGGAGCCGGTGTGACGACGACCGCCCCGAAGGGCAGGCTGCTGCGCGGCGGCCGGGCCGTCGCCCGCGCGGTCGGCGTGTGGATCGCGGTGACCGGCGCGCTGCGCCTGCTCGACGTGCTCCTCCCCGGCTTCCGGATGACGCACTGGTGGCAGCCGGCCATCTGCGCGCTGCTGCTCGGCCTGCTCACCGCCGTGGTCTGGCCGCTGGTCATGCGGATCGCCTACCCGCTGGCGTTCGTCACCTTCGGCGGCTTCGGCTTCCTGCTGCTCGGCGCCGGCACCCTCGCCGTCTTCCGCACCGTGCCCGGTGTCGAGGTCGCGGGCTTCCGCACCGCGGTGATCGTCACGCTCGGGATGGCCGCCGTCGGCGCGCTCGTCTCCAGCCTCCTCGCCGTCGACGAAGACGAAATCTTCTTCCGCCGCGCCGCCCGGCGCCGCCGCCGGCACACCCCCGCCGCCGACGCCGGGGACCAGCCACCCGGCGTGCTGTTCCTGCAGATCGACGGCCTCGGGTACGACACCGTCCGCCGCGCCGTCCGCGACGGCGACATGCCGACGTTCGCCGCCTGGCTCGCCGAGGACAGCCACGCGCTGGACCGCTGGCACACCGACTGGAGCTCGCAGACCGGGGCGAGCGTCTGCGGCATCCTGCACGGCTCCAACCACGACATCCTCGGTTTCCGCTGGTACGAAAAGGACCGCGACCGCGTGATGGCGTGCGCGCACCCGGCCGACGCGGCCGAGATCGAGCGGCGGCACTCCGATGGCCACGGCCTCCTGGCCGGCGACGGCGCGAGCCGCGGCAACCTGTTTTCCGGCGACGCCGCGCACGTCAGCCTCACGATGAGCTCGATCCCGGTGCTGGTGCCGAGGAAGCTGCTGCGCCGGCACCGCGATCGCCTCGGCGCGGGCTACTACGCCTACTTCGCGAACCCGGTCAACGCGCTGCGCACGTTCGCCGTCGCCCTCGCCGACGTTTTCCGGGAAATCAGCGCTTCGGTCCGCCAGCGCCGCGCCGGCGTCGTGCCGCGGGTCCCGCGCGGCGGCTGGTACCCGCTGGCCCGGCCGGGCACGACGGTGATCGCGCGGGACGTGGTCGTGTCCGCGATCCTGGGCGACATGCTCGCCGGACGGCCCGTCGTGTACGCGGACTTCCTCGGCTACGACGAGGTCGCGCACCACTCCGGCATCGAGCGGTTCGACACGCTCTCCGTGCTGCGCTCGATCGACCAGCAGATCGCGCGGCTGCACCGGGCGAGCCGGCTGGCGCCGCGCCGCTACCACGTCGTGGCGCTGTCGGACCACGGCCAGACCCAGGGCCAGGCGTTCTCGCAGCGGTTCGGCGAGACGATCGAGGCGTACGTCGGCCGGCTGTGCGGTGGTGCGCCGTCGCCGGCGACGGCGTCTTCGGGGAAGCGGCGCCAGGCCGAGAGCTGGCAGATCAACGCGGCCCTGGCCGAGGCGACGAAGAGCGGCGGCCCGATCGCCCGCCGGCTGCGCGCCCGGGTCGAGGACGCCGAGTGCGCCGAAGACCGCCCGCGCACGACGTCCGGCTCGCCGGGCGCGGTCACCCGGGTGGCGCCCGGCGTGGTGGTGGTCGTCTCCGGGCACCTGGCGATGGTTTCGTTCACCGAGCACGAAGGCCGCGTCGAACTGGAGACGATCGAGCGAGAGTTCCCGGACCTGCTGCCGTCCCTGGTCGACCACCCCGGCGTCGGCTTCCTGCTGGTCCGCAGCCGCGAGTTCGGCCCGGTGGTCCTCGGCCGCGACGGGCTGCACCGGCTGGCCACCGGCGTCGTCATCGGCGAGGACCCGCTGCTGCCGTACGGCCCGCACGCGGCGGACCTGATCCGCCGGGTGGACACGTTCCCGCACTGCGCGGACGTGATGATCAACAGCCGCTACGACCCGGAATCGGACCAGGCGTCGCCGTTCGAGACGCACGTGGGCTCGCACGGCGGGCTGGGCGGGCCGCAGCAGCGCGGTTTCGTCGTGCACCCGCGTGAGCTGGAGTTCCCCGGCGAAGTCGTCGGGGCGGAGGCCCTGCACCGCGTGTTCCGCGGCTGGCTGGCCGAGCTGGGGCACGCCCCGGTGGAGACCCCTGTGACGGAGGTAGTTTCGTGAAGCTGACGGTTTACGGCGCGAGCTGGTGCCCGGACGTGAAGCGCAGCCGCGCGCTGCTCGACCGCGAAGGCGTCGAATACTCCTATGTGGACGTCGATGCGGACGCGGCGGCCGAGCGCCGGGTCCGCGAACTGCAGGACGGCGCCCGCCGCATCCCGACCATCGTCTGGGAGGACGGCTCGTTCCTGGTCGAGCCGTCGGACGACGAACTGAGCGCGCGCCTGTGAAACTGCTGCGGGAACTGCCCCTGGGCACGCGGGTCGTGGTGCGCTACCGGATCGAGGGCGGCTTCACCGACGCGCTCGGCGACCTGGTGGCCCGCGACGGAACGACGTGCACGGTGGAGACCCGGCGCGGCCCGGTCGTGGTGGCGTTCGACGCGGTCGCGCTGGCCAAGCCGGTGCCTCCGCCGCCGGTCCGGAAATCCGGTGGCGGGCCGGCGTCCGCTTTGTGACGATCGAGGCATGTTCGAAGCCCTGGTGGCCGAAGCCGAAGCGGTGTCCGTCGACGGCTGGGACTTCTCCTGGCTCGACGGCCGCGCCACCGAGGCCCGCCCGTCCTGGGGCTACCAAGGGCTGCTGGCCGAGCGCCTCGGTCGCGCGCGGGCGGCCCTCGACCTCGAAACCGGCGGCGGCGAAGTCCTCGGCGGCTGCCCGTCCCTGCCACCGCTGACGGCCGCGACCGAGTCGTGGCCGCCGAACATCGCGAAGGCGTCGGCCCGGCTGCCGGTTCACGGCCGGGCAGTACCGGGACAAGCTCCGGCGGCTGCACGAGCTGATCGAGCGCGACGGCTCGTTCGTGGCCCACACGACCCGGTTCCTCATCGAGGCCCGGAAGCCTTGACGATCGCCGCTTCGACGCCGTCCAGCAGCAGCTCCAGGCCCGCCTCGAACGACAGCCGCGCCTCCCGCTCCAGGTAGGGCTCCTCCGAAGCCGGCGCCTCGTACTCGCCCTCCTCCCCCAGCCGGGCCACCGTCGGGAACCGGGCAGGCAGGTCCGGGGCCAGCTCCGCCAGCAACGCCGACCGCGCGTACCACCAGTCCTCTTCGGACTGTCCGGTCTCGCGCGCCGCCTGGCGGGACTCCGCGGCCGCCTGGACCGAGCCGCGGACGATGTTGAACAGCGCCGACACCACCCACCGGACCCGGGACAACGGCAGCCCGGTCGACGCCAGGACGGACAGCAGCGTCTCCTGGACGTGGAACTCCCCCGGCCCCAGCACCGGCCGCGCCGGCGACACCTGCAGCAGCCACGGGTGGCGCAGGTGCAGATCCCACAGCGCCCCGGCCAAGGACAGAGCGGCAGAACGCCAGCCATCGGAAGCCTGAAAGGACGACGGCAGTTCGCCCAGCGTGCGGTCGTACATGAGGTCGACCAGCTCGGTCTTGCCCGGCACGTACGTGTACAACGCCATCGCGGTGCGGCCGAGCCGCTCCCCCACCGACCGCATGGACAGCGCCGTCATGCCGTCGGCGTCGGCGATCTCGATCGCCGCGGCGACGATCGCCTCGACGGACAGGCCCGGTTTCGGGCCCGGGCCCGTGCGGGGCGCCACCACCCGGGGCCCCCACAGCAGCTCCATGGACCGCCGGGCGTCGCCCTGACCCGCGAAGACGACCACCTTGCCGACTCCTTACACCCTAAAGTAATGTACGGTCGAGAATCACTTTACAGCCTAAAGTATCAAGAAGGACGGTATGACCTCACCCAGGCGGGCCGCCGACACCCACGACGTGATCCAGGTCCGGGGCGCCCGGGAGAACAACCTCGCCGGCCTCGACCTCGACATCCCGAAGCGACGGCTCACGGTGTTCACGGGCGTCTCCGGCTCCGGCAAGTCATCCCTGGTCTTCGGCACCATCGCGGCGGAGTCCCAGCGGCTGATCAACGAGACCTACAGCGCCTTCCTCCAGTCGTTCATGCCGAGCCTCTCGCGCCCGGACGTCGACCTGCTGGAGAACCTCAGCGCGGCCATCGTCGTCGACCAGGAGCGGATGGGCGCCAACTCGCGCTCCACCGTCGGCACCGCGACCGACGCCTACGCGATGCTGCGGATCGCCTTCTCGCGGCTCGGCGAGCCGTACGTCGGCACGTCCGGCGCGTTCAGCTTCAACCTGCCCGAGGGCATGTGCCCGGCCTGTGAGGGCCTCGGCCGGGTCTCCGACCTGGACGTCCACGCCCTCCTCGACTTCGACCGCTCGCTCAACGAAGGCGCGGTCCTCGTCCCCGGCTGGGCGCCCGACAACTGGTACGTGCAGATCTACGCCGCCTCCGGGTTCTTCGACCCGGACGCGAAGATCCGCGACTTCACGCCCGGGCAGCTCGACGACCTGCTGTACAAGGGCCCGTGCAAGGTGAAGGTCGGCAAGCAGAACCTCACCTATGAGGGCTTGGCGGTGAAGGTCAAGCGGCTTTACCTGCAGAAGGACACCGATTCGCTGCAGTCGCACCTGCGTGCGTTCATCGAGAAGGCCGCCACCTTCGCCACCTGCGGCGAGTGCGGTGGCGCCCGGCTCAACCAGGCCGCGCTGTCGGCGAAGATCGACGGCCGGAACATCGCCGACTGCGCCGCGATGCAGATCAGCGACCTCGCCGAGTTCGTCCGGAACCTCGACGCGCCCTCGATCCGGCCGCTGCTGGGCAACCTGCGCGACACCCTCGACTCGCTGGTCGAGATCGGCCTCGGCTACCTCTCCCTCGACCGCGAATCGGCGACCCTCTCCGGCGGCGAGGCGCAGCGCGTGAAGATGGTGCGCCACCTCGGGTCGAGTCTCACCGACGTCACCTACGTCTTCGACGAGCCGACCGTCGGGCTGCACCCGCACGACATCGAGCGGATGAACAACCTGCTGCTCTGCCTGCGGGACAAGGGGAACACCATCCTGGTCGTCGAGCACAAGCCGGAGACGATCCGGATCGCCGACCACGTCGTCGACCTCGGCCCCGGCGCGGGGGCCGCGGGCGGGCGGCTCTGCTACGCCGGCAGCGTCGACGGCCTGCGCGCGTCCGGCACGCTCACCGGCCGCCACCTCGACCACCGGGTCACGCTCCGGGCGGAGGTGCGCGAGCCGACCGGGCACGTCCGCATCACCGGGGCCAAGCTGCACAACCTCCGCGACGTCAGCGTCGACGTCCCGCTCGGCGTGCTGACCGTGGTCACCGGCGTGGCCGGGTCGGGGAAGTCGTCGCTGATCCACGGCTCCCTGGGCAGGCGCGACGACGTCGTCGTGGTCGACCAGTCGGCGATCCGGGGGTCCCGCCGCTCCAACCCGGCGACCTACACCGGCCTGCTCGACCCGATCCGGGCGGCGTTCGCCAAGGCCAACGGCGTCAAGGCGAGCCTGTTCAGCGCCAACTCCGAAGGCGCCTGCCCGAAGTGCAAGGGCCTCGGCGTGATCTACACGGACCTGGCGATGATGGCCGGGGTGGCGTCGGTCTGCGAAGAGTGCGAGGGCAGGCGGTTCACCCCCAAGGTGCTCACGCACCTGCTGCGCGGCAAGAACATCAGCGAGGTCCTCGCCATGTCCGTCGCCGAAGCGCGCGAGTTCTTCACAGGAGGCAACGCCCGGACGGTCCTCGACCGCCTCGCCGACGTCGGCCTCGGCTACCTGACGCTCGGGCAGCCGCTGACCACCCTGTCCGGCGGTGAGCGGCAGCGGCTCAAGCTGGCGATCCGGATGGCCGAGAAGGGCTCGACGTACATCCTCGACGAGCCGACGACCGGGCTGCACCTGGCCGACGTCGACCAGCTGCTCGCGCTCCTCGACCGGATCGTCGACGCGGGCAACACGGTGATCGTCATCGAGCACCACCAGGCCGTGATGGCCCACGCCGACTGGCTGATCGACCTCGGTCCCGGCGCCGGTCACGACGGCGGCCGGGTCGTCTTCGAGGGCACACCCGCCGCGCTCGTCGCGGACGCCTCGACGTTGACCGCCCGTCACCTGCGCGAGTACCTGGGGAAGCCGTGAAGCCGACCGGTCTGCTCGAAGTGACGGCGGTGCGGCGGGTGACGCCGCGCACCGTGCGGGTCACCTTCACCGGCCCGGGCCTGGCCGGCCTCGAGCCGTGGCCCGACCAGCAGCTCAAGCTCCTGTTCCCGCCACCGGGCCGCCCGGTGCGGCTGCCGCCGGACGACGGCGACGTCATGCGCTGGTACCAGGCTTACCTGGCCATCCCGGAGGACGAACGCCCGGCGATGCGCAGCTACACGGTGCGCTCGCGGGACGGCGGCACGATCGACGTCGACTTCGTGCTGCACCCCGGTCCGGCGGGCCCGGCCACGGCGTGGGCCCGGCGGGCGGCACCGGGCGACGTCCTCGGCCGGTACGGCCCGGACCCGGCCTACCGCCGTCCACTGCCCACGGCGGGCACGCTGTTGTGCGCGGGCGACGAGACGGCGCTTCCCGCCATCGCGTCCATTCTGTCCGAAGTGGACAACGCGGTGGCGTTCGTCGAGGTCGCGGACGCGGCGGAGGAGCAGCCGCTGCCCGGCGAGGTCCACTGGCTGCACCGGGACGGCGCCGGGCACGGCCGGCGGCTGCTGGCCGCCGTCCGCGACGCGAAGCTGCCCGGCGGTCCGGTGGCCGCGTGGCTGGCGGGCGAGGCCTCGACGGTCCGCGCGGTGCGCCGTCACCTCGTCGGCGACCGCGGCTGGGACAAGAGCGTCATCGAGTTCACCGGTTACTGGCGGCGCCGCCTGACCCAGGACGACGCCCCGACGCCGGAGGACCTGGCCGACGCGGCGGAAAAGCTCGGCGGCTGATGGCAGACTCGGCGGGGTGCGCGGGGAACTGACGGCATCGGGCATCGACCCGGCCTCGGTGGTGACGGCCGAGGAGATCGGCGGCGGGACGTACAACCGGGCCGTCCGGCTGGTGCTGGCGGACGGACGGCGGCTGGTACTCAAGATCGCGCCGTCGGCACCCGGCCTGACGTACGAGCACGACCTGCTGGAGACCGAGGCGGAGTACTACCGGCTGGCGTCCGGGCCGCTGCCGTCGGTGGTGGGCGCGGGGCCGGGATTCCTGCTGATGACGGAGGTGCCGGGCGTTCCCTGGTCCGAAGTCTCCGGCACCGGCCCGCACCTGCGCACCGAACTGGGCGCGATCGTGGCGCGCCTGCACGAGACGACCGGCGACGGGTTCGGCTACCTCCAGGACCCGCCGCACCCGACATGGCCCGCGGCGTTCACGGCGATGGTGGACGCGATCCTGTCCGACGCGGTCCGCTACCGCGTGCGCCTGCCGCGCCCGGGGGCCGAGATCGCGCACCTGGTCCGCCGCCACGAGCCGCTGCTGGCGCAGGTCACGACCCCGGTGCTGGTCCACTTCGACCTGTGGCGGGGCAACATCCTCCTCGACGGCGGCCACGTGTCGGGCATCATCGACGCCGAGCGCGCGTTCTGGGGCGACCCGGTGGCGGAGTTCGTTTCGCTGACGCTGTTTCGCGACCTCGACGAGCCCCTGCTGACGGGCTACGGCGCGGCCAGCCTCGACGCACCGGCCCGGCGGCGGCTGACGTTGTACCGGGTGTACCTGGGCTTGATCATGCTGGTGGAGATGGTGCCGAGGCGGGACGCGAACCCGGACCGGGAGCGGTACGTCACGGCCTGGCTGGCCGAGAACCTGGACGCGGCCCAGCGGGCGGTGTGAGCGGGCGGAAAATCGGAGCCGCCTCGCGGAGGAACTCGGTACCGTGCCGCCGTGCGTTCCGAGATCGTCGTTCCCCTGCTCATCCGCGACCTCACCGAGGCCGACCTGCTCCGCTGCGGCTGGTCGGGCTCCCGGCTGCACCTGGACCACGTCGCGCGGGAGCTGCGCCGGGACGACGCCGAATACCTCGTGGCGTGCGCGGCGCGGTCCGGGCTGCCCGTCGGCAAAGGACTGATCGACTACCGGAAGACGGCCGGAGCGGGCACTCTCGGGCAGCTCGCCGTGCACCCGGCCCTGCAGTCGTGCGGGATCGGCACCGCGGTGGTGCTCGCGGCCGAGGAGCGGATCCGGGCGCGCGGCCTGCCCCACGCCGAACTGAGCGTCGAAGTGGGCAACCCGCGTGCGCGGGCGTTGTACGAACGGCTGGGGTACGTCGCCTACGGCAGTGAGCCCGACGGCTGGGACGAAGAAGCTCCCGACGGCTCGATCCGCCGCTACGAAACCACCTGCGTGCTCATGCGGAAGCCGATCACGCGAACACCAGCGACACCAGCTCGTCCACGAACGGCTCCACCAGCTCCGCCCCCGTCCGGTTGAGCACGCTGTGGAACAGCGCCACCCGCCCGTGGGCGCCCACGAACACGACCGCCGCCGCCCGGCCCGGGGTCACCCGCAGGGGGTGACCGGCCTCGACGCACCGCTCGAAGCCCGCGGCCAGTCGGTCGATCACGTCCAGCAGCGGGCCTTCCGCGCGGGCGTCCGGGGCCGGCCGCGAGGCTCCGTTCGCGAGCATCAGGCGGTAATGCCCCGGATTCTCCATGGCGAACGCGCAGTACGCGTGAATCTGCGCCCGCACCCGGCCGACGACGTCGGTTTCGCCGATTGACTCCTCCGCCGCGCGCATCGAATCGCGCAGTCGCGCGTATTCGTGGTCGAGCAACCCGCGGACCAATTCCGCCCGGTCGGAAAAATGCTGGTAGATGCTCGCCGGGGCGATGCCGACGGCGCGGGCGACGCCGCGGATCGTCAGCCCGTCCTCGCCGCCGAGCTCGGCGAGCAGCCGTCCGGCCGCGGCGAGGATCTCACCGCGCAACCGTTCGCCTTCGCCCCAGCGGTTTCTCGTTCGGCCTATTCCGGCTTCGACGCGTTCCGCCACCCCCGTATTCATACGCCCGCGGCGGCCGCCGCCGAATTCGGGGTCCGGAAAGCGCCTTCAGGAAACCAGCGCGGGGTACAGCCCGGGGAGTTCACCGGCGAGCCCGGCCCGCACGTTCCGGCTGATGTCGTCGGCGAGCACTTCGAAGCGGCCTTCCTCGACGCCGTCCAGCGCCAGGCCCGCCACGACCGCGGGATCGATCTTCGGGCCGTCGACGTGCTTGGCCATGTCGGTGTCCATGTACCCGACGTGCAGCGCCGTCACCTGCGTCTTCTGCGGCGCCAGCTCCAGGCGCAGGGCGTTGGTCAGCGACCAGGCCGCCGACTTCGCCGCGGAGTACGCCGCCACCTGCGGTGCGGTGAACCAGGACAGCACCGAGAGCACGTTGAGCACCGCGCCGCCGCCGTTGCGCTCGAGGATCGGCGCGAATTCGCGCGTCACGGCCAGCGTGCCGAAGTAGTGCGTGTCCATCTCCAGCCGGATGTCCTCGAGGGACCCGCCCAGCAGCGACGCCCCGGTGGACGAACCGGCGTTGTTGACCAGCAGCGTGACGTCGCCCGCGACGGCCGCGGCGTCCTTGATCGACGCCGGGTCGGTGACGTCCAGCCGCAGCGGGACGACCCCCGGCAGGTCGATCGTCTCGGGGTTCCGCGCGGCCGCGTACACCTTGGCCGCGCCCCGCTCCACCAGTGCCGCGGCGAACCGGCGGCCCAGTCCCCGGTTCGCCCCGGTGACCAGCGCGACCGCACCCGTGATCTGCATGACGAACTCCTCTCGCGTCTGACTTGCTCATTGCAAGCCAGCTGCGGACGACCCTACGGCGTAAACTTGCTCCCAGCAAGTCAGGTCGAAGGGATCACACCATGAGCCGTCGCATCACCTGGGCGGACGCCGCCTGCCCGATCGCCCGCGCCGCCGACGTCCTCGGCGAGCCGTGGACGCTGCTGATCCTGCGCAACGCCACCGCGGGCACCACCCGGTTCGAGGACTTCCGCGCCCAGCTCGGCATCGCCGACAACGTGCTGACCACCCGCCTGGCCAAGCTCGTGGACCGCGGCCTGCTGACCAAGCTCCCCTACCGCGACGGCGGCCGCACCCGCCACGAGTACCGCCTCACGCGGGCCGGCTCGGACGCCCTGCCGGTGCTGCACGCCCTCGGCGCGTGGGGCGACGCCCACACCCCGTCGGAAACCGGGCCCGGCCCGATGACGCTGGTCCACACCCGCTGCGGACAGCTCACCCGGCCGGGCGCGAAGTGCGACTTCTGCGGGAAGAACCTGGTCAGGGGCGACCTGGCCTGGCGCGGATCGTGGCTCGGCGAGGGCGAGATCCCGTTGGCGGATCCCGTCGCTTGAGCCGAACGGCGGCAGCGGAGTTCCCGAGTCGACCGGACAAAGATCGGACGAATCATGCGGCCGCTAGGTTCGGGGCATGCTCACCACGCTGGCCGTCGAGAACTACCGCTCGCTGCGTGACCTGGTGCTGCCGCTGTCCGGCCTGACCGTCGTCACCGGGCCGAACGGCAGCGGCAAGTCGAGCCTGTACCGGGCCCTGCGGCTGCTGGCGGACGCGTCCCGCAACGGCGCCGTGGCGGCGCTGGCCCGGGAGGGCGGCCTGCCGTCGACACTGTGGGCCGGCCCGGAGAACGGCGTGCGGCGGGGCACTTCGCGGGTCGAGGGCAAGGTGCACTCGAAGGCCGTCGGGTTGCGGCTGGGCTTCGCGGGCGACGAGTTCGGCTACGCGCTCGACCTGGGATTCCCGGTGCCGGGCCGGACGGCGTTCAACCTCGACCCGGAGTTCAAGCGCGAAGTGGTGTGGTCGGGGCCGGCCCTGCGGCCGTCGGCGTTGCTGGCGGACCGGGCGGGCCCGGTGGTGCGCACACGCGTGTCTTCGGGGGCGTGGGGTGACGACCGGTTCAAGATCCGGATGACGGACAGCATGCTGAGCGAGTTCGCGGACCCGCGGGCCTGCCCGGAGCTGCTGGTGCTGCGCGAGCGCATCCGGTCGTGGCGGTTCTACGACCACTTCCGCACGGACGCCGACGCCCCGGCCCGCCAGTCCCGCATCGGCACCCGCACACCGGTGCTGGCCCACGACGGCGCCGACCTGGCGGCGGCCCTGCAGACGATCATCGAGGTGGGCCGGGCCGCGGATCTCGCGGAAGTGGTCGACGCGGCCTTCCCGGGCTCCGCCGTGGAGGTGCGCGAGCAGGACGGCCTGCTGTCGGTCGAGCTGCGCCAGCACGGCCTGCTGCGGCCGCTGTCGGCGGCGGAGCTGTCGGACGGGACGCTGCGCTTCCTGCTGTGGGTGGCGGCCCTGCTGACCCCGCGCCCGCCGGAGCTGCTGGTGCTGAACGAGCCGGAGACGAGCCTCCACCCGGACCTCCTCCCGGCCCTGGCGACCCTGATCGCGACGGCGGCCAAGGAGACCCAGCTGGTGGTGGTCTCCCACGCCCGTCCCCTGATCGCGGCCCTCGCGGCGATCACCGACGTGGGCACGGTGGAGCTGGAGAAGGAGTACGGCGAGACGAAGGTGGCCGGCCAGGGCCGCCTGGACCGCCCGCCCTGGGGCTGGCCCTCCCGCTGACCGTCCCCCGCCGGACGACACGCGTACCGGCACGGACGACACGCGTACTCAGCCGGACGACACGGCGAACGCGGGCCCGCGGGCCGTGTCGTCCGGCCAGGTACGCGTGTCGTCCGGTGTGGTCAGCGGCCGCCGGTGCTTTCGCGGACCTCCAGGGCGAACGGGGTCTGGATGTCCTGCGGCGGAGACGTCTGGTCGCCGGTGATGCGCCGGTGCACGAGGTCCACCGCCGCCTCGGCGAGGGCCGTTTTGTCCGGGGCGATCGTCGTGAGCGAGGGCAGCGAGAATGCGCTCTCTTCGTTGTTGTCGAACCCCACGATCGCCACGTCCTCCGGCACCCGCAGGCCCAGTTCGGCCACCGCGCGCAACGCGCCGATGGCCAGCAGGTCGTTGAAGCAGAACACCGCGTCCGGCGGCGAAGGCAGGGCCAGCAGCGCCTTCATCGCCGCCGCGCCCACCGAGCGGTGCCATTTCTCCGCCGGGGCCACCAAGGCGTCCGAATAGGACAAACCGGCCTCCGCCAGCGCCGAGCGGTAGCCGGCCAGCCGCTGCGAAGACGTCCCACGCGCCGGGTTGCGCCCGATCGCCGCGATGCGCCGGCGGCCGAGCGAGGCCAGGTGCGACACCGCCGTGCGCGCGGCCAGGACGTTGTCGATCGCCACGTGGTCGATCGGCACGTCCACCGCGTGCTCGCCCAGCATGACCAGCGGGATGCCGCCCGGATCGGCCGGGAAGTCCGCCGCTTCCAGTGCTTCCGGGTGCACCAGCGCCCCGTCGACCAGGTGCGGTCCCAGCGACGAAAGCGTCTCGCGCTCCCGCGAGCGCGTGCCCTGCGTCTGTTCGATCAGGACGCTCCAGCCGCGCTTCTGCGCCGCCGTGATCACCAGGCCGGCCAGCTCGCCGAAGTACGGGATCGACAGCTCCGGCACCATCAGCGCCAGGAACCCGGTGCGGCCGCGGCGGAGGTTGCGGGCCCCGACGTTCGGCCGGTACCCGGTCGCCGCCAGGGCTTCCTCGACGCGCCGCCGGTTCTCCGGCTTGACGAAGGCGTAGCCGTTCACGACGTTCGACACCGTCTTCACCGACACTCCGGCAAGCGTGGCGACGTCCTTGAGCGTCACGGTCACGGGCGGTCCCTTCAGTGAGTGAGCACGAAGTGTAGCGAGCCGCTGCCGGTTTACAACGTTGTTCCAACGATGTAAAAAGTACCTCAAGGCTCCCGCGGTGACCCCGATCACCCCGGCGAGCGGGCCACCAACGACGCTGCCCGAGGAGTCGCCGTGCTCTTGTCCTCCCGTCCCCGACTGGTTTTGGTCACCGCGGCCGCCGCCGCGCTGACCCTCACCTCCTGCACCGCCCGCGAAGAAACGCCCGCGGCCCCGTCGAACGGCGGTGGGCCGGCCGCGAGCGCCCAGTCCGCCGCGCCGTCCGCCGACGGCTGCACCCTCGAGAAAACCGGTTACCCCAAGGTCGACCTGAAGACGGCGGTGGTCGGTTTCTCCCAGTCCGAAAAGGAGGCCAACCCCTTCCGGATCACCGAGACGCAGTCCATCCGCGACGAAGCCGCGAAGCTCGGCATCGCCAGCGACAAGCTGCTCGTCACCAACGCCCAGAGCGACCTGAACCGGCAGATCAGCGACATCAAGTCGATGCTCGACCGCGGCGCCCAGCTGCTCGTCGTCGCGCCGCTGAACTCCGACGGCCTCCAGCCCGCCCTCGACGCGGCGAAGGCCAAGAAGGTCCCGGTCGTCACCATCGACCGCAAGGTGACGTCCCAGCCCTGCACCGACTACCTGACCTTCATCGGCTCGAACTTCGTCGAGCAGGGCCAGCGCGCCGCCCAGGCGATGGCGAAGGCCACCGGCGGCACCGGCAAGGTCGCCATCCTGCTCGGCTCGTCCGGCAACAACGTCACCACCGACCGCACCAAGGGCTTCAAGGACGAGCTCGCGAAGACGCCGGGCCTGACCGTGGTCGCCGAGCAGACCGGCGAGTTCGACCGCTCCAAGGGCCAGTCCGTGATGGAGCAGCTCATCCAGAGCCACCCCGACATCACCGCGGTCTACGCCGAGAACGACGAAATGGGCGTCGGCGCGGTCAACGCGCTCAAGACGGCGGGCAAGTCGCCCGGCAAGGACGTCAAGATCGTCTCCATCGACGGCACCCGCAACGCCGTGCAGCTCATCGTCGACGGCAGCTACAACGCCGTGATCGAGTCGAACCCGCGTTTCGGCCCGCTGGCCTTCCAGACGCTGCAGAAGTTCGAGAACGGCGAGCCGATCCCGGCGAGCATCGTCATCTCCGACGACCAGTACGACGAGAGCAACGCCGCGCAGAAGGTCGGGAACTCCTACAAATGACGGCGACCACCGAAGTGCTGACCGCACCGGTGCTCGAGGTGGCCGGGGTGACCAAGCGGTTCCCCGGCACCCTCGCGCTCGACGACGTCAGCTTCACACTGGCGCCGGGTGAGGTGCACGCGCTGGTCGGCGAGAACGGCGCCGGCAAGTCCACGCTGATCAAGGTGCTCACCGGCGTCTACCAGCCCGACGAGGGCGAGCTGCGCCACCTCGGCGAGCCGGTGACGTTCAAGCGCCCGATCGACGCCCAGCGCGCCGGGATCTCCACCATCTACCAGGAGGTCAACCTCGTCCCGCTGATGAGCATCGCCGGCAACGTCTTCCTCGGCCGCGAGCCGCGCACGAAGGCCGGCCTGGTCGACTGGGGACGGATGTACGCCGACGCCCGCGAGCTGCTCAAGGGCTACGGCATCGACGACGACGTCAAACGCCCGCTGCACACCCTCGGTGTCGGCGCGCAGCAGATGGTCGCCCTCGCCCGCGCGGTGTCGACCGACGCCAAGGTCGTCATCATGGACGAGCCGACGTCCTCGCTCGAGCCGCGTGAGGTCGAGACGCTCTTCGAAGTGTTGAACAGGCTGCACTCCGAAGGCATCGCGATCGTCTACGTCAGCCACCGGATGGACGAGCTGTACCGGGTGTGCGACAGCGTCACCGTGCTGCGCGACGGCCGGGTCGTCCACAGTGGACCGCTGAAGCCGCTGCCGCGCATCGAGCTCGTGTCGCTGATGCTCGGCCGCGAGATCCGCCAGATCCGCGAAGAGGGCGTCACGGCGTTCGGCGAGGAGCACGACGTCGAACGCGAGCCGCTGCTCAAGGCCGAGAACCTGGCCGGCATGCGGAAGCTGCACGACGTCTCGGTGAGCATCCGGCCCGGCGAGGTCGTCGGCCTGGCCGGGCTGCTCGGCTCCGGCCGCAGCGAGACGGCCCGGGCCATCGTCGGCGCGTTCCCCCTGGACGGCGGCAGCGTGCTGCTCGCGGGCAAACCGCTCAAGCGGGGCCGGATCAAGGCCGCCATGCGGGCCGGGATCGCGCTGCTGGCCGAGGACCGCAAGACCGACGGCATCATCCCGAACCTTTCGGTCCGGGAGAACATCGTGCTCGCCGCGCTGCCTTCGCTCTCGCCGTTCGGCCTGGTCAGCAAGGCCAAACAGGACCGGATCGTCAAGATCTTCATGGAGCGCCTGCGGATCAAGGCCGCGAGTCCCGAGCAGAAGGTGTCGGAGCTGTCCGGCGGCAACCAGCAGAAGGTGCTGCTGGCCCGCTGGCTCGCCACCGGCCCGAAGATCCTGCTGCTCGACGAGCCCACCCGCGGCATCGACGTCGGCGCGAAGGCCGAGGTCCAGGCGCTGATCGACGAGCTCGCGCAGGAAGGCCTCGGCGTGCTGCTCATCTCGTCCGAACTGGAGGAACTGATCGACGGCTCCGACCGCGTGGTCGTCCTGCGCGACGGCTCGGTCGCCGGCGAGCTGACCGGCGACCGCATCACCGAGGAGAACGTCCTGACGGCCATCGCGGCGGAGAGCACCGGGGGTGACAACGATGTCCACCGCCACCCTTGAGCGCGCGAAGGTCACCGCGTGGCTGCAGAACTACGGCGTCTACCTGGCCGTCGTCGTGCTGCTGCTGTTCAACGTGGCCTTCACCGAGAACTTCCTGTCCGCGGCCAACTTCCGCACCCAGCTGGTGCAGGCGGCGCCGGTCTGCATCGTCGCGCTCGGCATGGCGCTGGTGATCGGCACCGAGGGCATCGACCTCTCGGTCGGCTCGGTGATGGCGATCGCCGCCGCGCTCATCCCGCTCTACCTGGGCGCGGGGCCGCTGACGGCGATCGTCGTGGCCGTCATCGCCGGGGTCGTGTCGGGCCTGTTCAGCGGCTACCTGGTGGCCTACCTGGGCATCCAGCCGATCATCGCGACACTGGCGCTGCTGGTCGGCGGCCGCGGGCTCGCCCTGGTCATCGCCCACGGCCAGCTCGTCCAGCTGCACAACCACGACTTCCTGCAGCTCGGCACGGGCGACGTGCTCGGCGTCCCGATCATGGTGATCGTCGCGGGCGTGCTCGCCGTCCTGGCCGGGCTGGTCGTGCAGCGCACGACGTTCGGACGGCACCTGGTCGCGATCGGCGGCAACCGCCCGGCCAGCACGCTGGCCGGGCTGCCGGTGAAGCGCGTGCTCGTCAGCGTCTACGTGATCTCCGGGGCACTGGCGGCGATCGCCGGTGTGCTGGCGACGTCGCGGCTGGGCGCGAGCGACCCGAGCGACGTCGGCCTGCTCATGGAGCTGTCCGCGATCACCGCGGTCGTCGTCGGCGGCACCCCGCTGACCGGCGGCCGGGTCCGCGTGCTCGGCACCGTGTTCGGCGCGCTGCTCATGCAGCTCGTCCAGGCCACCCTGATCAAGCACAACCTGCCGGACTCGACCGCGCAGATGGTCCAGGCGGCCATCATCGTCGTCGCGGTCTACGTCGCCCGCGAGCGGAGCAGCCGATGACCGCCCAGACCACCACTGCCTCGGGCGCGGCGTTCGCCGGAGTCCTGCAACGCCAGGGCGCGGCCGTCGTGCTCGTCCTCGGCATCGCCGCGGCGTGGTTCGCGTTCCCGCACTTCGGCAGCGCGGACAACCTGCGCAACCTGGTGCTGCAGGGGTCGTTCCTCGCGGTGATCGCGCTCGGCATGACGTTCGTGATCATCTCCGGCGGCATCGACCTCTCGGTCGGCTCGAACTACGCGCTCGGCGGCGTCCTCGCCGCCTACGGCGCCCAGTACGGGCTCGTCGTGGCGATCCTGCTGCCCCTGGCGGTGTGTTCGCTGATCGGGTTCGTCAACGGCCTGCTCATCGCCCGCACCGGGATGGCGCCGTTCATCGTCACGCTGGCGTCCCTGCTGTTCGCCAGGGGACTCCTGCTGGCCCTGACCGCCGAGGGCGCGACGACGTACAAAGTGGACCCCGGCTCGGCGTTCCTCTGGCTCGGGCAGGGCACGATCTTCGGCATCGGCGTCCCGGTGTACCTGACGCTGGTCCTGTTCGCGCTCGGCGGTTTGCTGTTGCGCCGCACCCGGTTCGGCCAGTCCGTGTTCGCCATCGGCGGCGCCGAGCAGTCGGCGGTGCTGATGGGCCTCCCGGTGGCCCGCACCAAGATCAGCCTCTACACGCTCAGCGGCGCGCTCGCCGGCGTGGCGGGCATCCTCACCGCCGCGTACCTGCAGTCCGGCGTCACGGTGATCGGCGTCGGCACCGAACTCGACGCGATCTCCGTCGTCGTCATCGGCGGCACGCTGCTCACCGGCGGCGCCGGAACCATCATCGGCACGCTCGTCGGCGTGCTGCTGCGCACGCTCATCCAGAACGTCATCAACCAGATCGGCACCCTCGACTCCAACTACCAGACGGTGGTGAGCGGGGCCTTCCTGCTCGTCGTCGTGGTGATCCAGCGCCTGCTCGCGCGCTCCCGCACCCGCTGAACCCTCGTCCCCCACCAGGAGGTTCACCGATGTTCCGCCCTGCCCGACTGGCCGCCGTGCTGGCACTGGCCCTCACGGGGCTCGCGGTCCCCGCCGCGCACGCCGAGTCCCCACCCCAGTGGCAACGGCTCACCCCGCCGCTGTCCACGCCGTGGACGAACGACGTCTCCCCCGCCAACGCCCTGCCCGACTACCCGAGACCGCAGCTGACCCGCGACAGGTGGCAGAACCTCAACGGCGTCTGGGAATTCGCCAAGGCGGCCCCGGGTGAGGCCGCGCCCGTGGGCAGGACGCTCGGCGAGCGCATCCTCGTGCCGTACCCGGTCGAGTCCGCGCTGTCCGGGATCATGCGCCACGAGACGAACATGTGGTACCGCCGCACCTTCGAGGTGCCGAAGACCTGGCAGGTCGGCAAGGGACAGCGGCTGCTGCTGCACTTCCAGGCCGTCGACTACGACGCCACGGTCATCGTCAACGGCCGGACCGTCGGCCGCCACACCGGCGGGTACGACGCCTGGTCGGTGGACGTCACCGACGCGCTGACCACCAAGAAGGCGCAGGAGATCGTGGTCGGCGTCGCCGACCCGAACGACCAGGGCGGGCAGCCGATCGGCAAGCAGCGCACCCCCGGGGACGGCATCTTCTACACGCCGTCGTCGGGCATCTGGCAGACCGTCTGGATGGAGCCGGTGGCGCCCGCGCGCATCGACCGCCTCGACCTCACGCCGGACGTCGCGTCCGGTTCGGTCACGGTGAACGCCGTGGTCGGCGGGCCGGTCAAGCAGCGCGTCGAAGCCGTCGCCTACGACCACGGCCGTCCCGTGGGGCGCGTGTCCGGGGACGCGAACAAGCCGCTGAAGCTCAAGGTGGACCGGCCGCACCTGTGGTCGCCGGACGACCCGTTCCTCTACGACCTGCGGGTGAAGCTCGTCCCGTCGGGCGACGAGGTCGGCTCGTACTTCGGCATCCGGTCGATCGGCCTCGGCAAGACCGCCGACGGCAAGCAGCGGATGCTGCTCAACGGCAAGTTCGTCATGCAGGTCGGCCCGCTCGACCAGGGCTTCTGGCCGGACGGCATCTACACCGCGCCGACCGACGCGGCGCTCAAGTTCGACCTGGAGCAGGAGAAGGCGCTCGGCTTCAACATGGTGCGCAAGCACATCAAGGTCGAGCCGGACCGCTGGTACTACTACGCCGACAAGCTCGGGTTGCTGGTGTGGCAGGACATGCCGGCGATGAAGGACGACGTCGAGCCGTCCGCGGCCGCGCGCGTCAACTACGAGTCCGAGATGAAGCGGATGATCGACCAGCACCGCAGCTTCCCGTCGATCGTCACGTGGGTGCCGTTCAACGAAGGCTGGGGCGACTACGAGGTCGGCCGCATCGCCGACCTGGTCAAGTCCTGGGACCCCTCGCGCCTGGTGAACGCGGAGTCCGGCGTCAACTGCTGCCGGTCCGAACCGGACAGCGGACGCGGTGACATCTACGACGACCACAGCTACACCGGCCCGGGCACGCCGATGCAGACCGGCACGCGCGCGGCGGTCGACGGCGAGTACGGCGGCCTCGGCCTCAAGGTCGCCGGGCACGAGTTCGACGCGGCGGGCAGCTTCGCCTACGAGATGGAGCCCGACAGCGCGACGCTCACCCGGCGCTACGGCGAGCTCCAGCAGCGCCTGCTGCTGGTCGCCCAGCGGTGCGGGGTGTCCGCGGGCGTCTACACGCAGACCACCGACGTCGAGAAGGAGGTCAACGGCTTCTTCACCTACGACCGGCAGGTGAAGAAGATGGACTTCGCGGCGGTCCGCGCGGCGAACCTCGCGGTGATCAAGGGCGCCACCGGCGCTCCCGTTTCCGGGCCGTCGGTGCCCGCCGGCACACCCGGGATCGACGGCATCGCCGCGTACCCGTTCGACGAGAACGCGGGCACGGTCGCGGAAGACGTAGTCGGCAGCCACGACGCGACGCTCGCCGGCGGCGCGTCCTGGACGGCCGGGAAGAGCGGTTCGGCGTTGGCCACCAACGGTTCCGGCCAGTACGCCGACACCGGCGCGGCGCTGGTGAACACCGAAGGCAGCTACAGCGCGGCGGCGTGGGTGAAGTTCAACGCCGTGGGTGACGGCTTCCAGACCGTGGTGAGCCAGGACGGCGACAGCAACAGCGCGTTCTTCCTGCAGTACTCGGGCGCGGACCACCGGCTGGCGATGAGCTTCGTGGGCACGCGGGCCCTGGCACCCACGGCTCCGGAAGCGAACCGCTGGTACCACGTCGTCGGCGTCCGCGACGCGGCGTCGGGCACGCTCAAGCTGTACGTCGACGGTCAGCTGGCCGCCACGAAGAGCGTCTGCCTCGGCGAAGCGTCCACGGGCCACACGGTGATCGGCCGCGGCAAGTACGGCGGCGGCCCGGTCGACTACCTCAACGGGGCCGTCGACCAGGTCCACGTCTACGACCGGGCGCTGTCCGACGCGGACGTGAGCGCGCTGTACTCCAGCGGGAAGTAGGCAACCTCCGGCACTTCCGGTGCGTGTTCGGCCCGGGGACCGCGATCGCGGTCCCCGGGTCATCGCGTCTCAGGGGGTGAGCCTTTTGGGCTCCGGAAGATCGAAAGCGACCACCATCGCCGCCACGGCGGCACTGCTCTTGGCCGGCACGGCGATCCCGGCGTCGGCCTCGGAGTACCTGACGCTCCGCTCGTCGTCCTGGTCCTATGTCGACTCGGCCGCGCCGAAGACGGCGTTCGTCAACCCGGCCGGTGACGCGCCGATCGGCGCGAAAGTCACGGCCGACCACAAGAAGCACGTCACGAAGTCCTACTTCACCTTCGACCTGTCCAACCTGCGCGGCGCCACGGTGCTCGACGCGCGGCTGACCACCGGGGAGACCGCGGTAGCCGACTGCACGGCACCGCGCGGCACCGAGCTGCGCGTGACCGCGCCGGCGAAGAAGGCGCCGACGTGGGCCGACCAGCCGCGCGAGCTGGGCGCGCTGTCCGGCCGGAGCGACCCCGCCGGGTGCCCGGCCGAGTACGTCGGCTGGGACGCGGAACCGCAGCTGCAGCAGGCGATCGACGCCGGCCGCACGGCCCTGACGCTGGTGCTGCGCCTGCCCGACGAACAGCAGTACGACCCGCGGTTCGGCCGCACGTACCGTCCGGTGCTGTCGGTGAGCATGCAGAAGAACCAGCCGCCGACGACGCCGGCGAACCTCAAGACGGGTCAGCACGCCTGCGCGGACGCCCCGCTGGTCCAGCGCGGGGGCGCGGCGATGACGGCGCGGACCAGCGATCCGGACGACTACAGCTTCTCCGCCGAGTTCGCCTGGTGGCCGGTCGACCACCCGGACCGGCGCGCGACCGGCATCGACAGCTACGTCAACGGCACCGAGGCGTACTACGACCCCGACGCGCAGCTCGCCGACGGCGTCACCTACGCCTGGCAGGTCCGCGCGAAGGACTCGCTCGCCACCAGCGCGTGGAGCGAGACCTGCCGGTTCACCACCGACTTCTCGGCACCGGCCACGGCACCGGCGGTCACCTCGACCGACTACGTGTACGAAGTTCCCGGCAAGGGCGGCATCGGCATCCCGGGCGACTTCACCCTCGACGCGGGCGGGGACACCCAGATCGTCGGCTTCCAGTGGCAGGCCGGCTACACCGACAGCGGCTACGTCGCGGCCGACCGGCCCGGCGGCACGGCGACGGTCCGGTACACCCCGCGCAGCGACGGGCCGATGAGCATGTCCGCACGCGGCGTGGACGCGGCCGGGAACAGCGGGCCGTCCGGTGACTACCGGTTCTTCGTGGCCCGCAACGGCCCCTCGATGACCTGCACCCCGGCCCGGGCCTTCCTGGGCGAAACCCGGCAGTGCACGTTCGGCCCGCACGGCACCGACGGCGCCACCGAGTACGTCTACAAGATCGACGACGGGGCCGAAACCACGCTGCCCGCGGGCCCGGAGGGCACCGCCACGATCACCGTCACGCCGACCGACGTCACGAAGTCCTACGACGTCAGCGTGCGCGCACGGATGACCAACGGGAACCTGTCCGGTCCCGGTGGCGGCCGGCTCGACGTCGACCGGGGACTGCCGGTGATCGACGTGCCCGCCGGCACGATGGTCGGCAAGCCCGCCGTCTTCACGCTGCACGCCACGCTGCCGGGCTCGGTGTCGTTCACCTACGACTGGGACGGCGGCGAACCGGTGACGATCCCGGTGGGACCGGACGGCACCGCGCAGGTCACGATCGTGCCGGAAACGCCGTACAGCCACTGGCTCAACGCGCACACCACAACCGCGGCCGGGCTGGTCTCGGCGACGGAGGAAACCTACGTGTCGGTGGCCACGAACGGCCCGGTGGTGACGAGCACCGACTTCCCCTCGTGTTGCCAGGGCGGCTACGTCACCACACCGGGGACGTTCACGTTCTCGTCCCCGCTGCCGGGTGTCGTCAGCTACGCGTACTCGCTCTACGGGGGCGAGTCGGGCACGGTGCCCGCCGGGCCGGACGGCACGGCGAGCGTCGCCTTGACGCCGCTCACCACCAGCACCCAGTACCTCACCGTGACGAGCACGTTCGCCGACGGCTCGGTGTCGCGGCCGGGGTACTACTCCTTCTCCCCGAAGTCGGCCGCCCCGCCGCTCGCCTGTGACCTGACCGGCGGCGCCCGGCCCGGCCAGGTGGTCCACTGCACGCTCACGCCGGTCCAGCCGGGTCTGGCTTCGTACGGCTACCGGCTCACCGCGAACGGCGAAACCGGGCCGGATGTGGCGGTCCGGCCGGGCACGGACGGCACGGGGACGTTCGAGTTCACGGCACCGGCGACGGAGACCAGGATGCGGTTGTCCCTGTACGCGTGGAGCGCCAACGCGGCCGGGCAACGCACGGACACGTCGTACACCAGCTTCTCCGTCGACCCGGACGCCCGCGCGGCGCGACCGGGGGTGCGCGCGGTCTGACGGCTCGTGACGGCGGTGACGGCCACGGTGGCCGTCACCGCCGTCACTGCCGTGCGACCAGGCCCGCCAGCAGGTTCGTCAGCCCCTCCGCCAGCGTGAACGCCTGCCTCTGCTCGACGGCCGCCACGGCCGCCGTCGGGTGGGCGGCGGGCCACGAGCCGGACAGCAGGACGACGACCCCGCCGGCGAAGTGCCGGGCCGCTTCGGGCGGCAGCTCCGGCACCCGGACGCGCACCAGCTCGCCCAGCCGCTCGGTGTTCGCGCCGGCCCGGCGTCTGAAGCTGCGGGCGAACTCCGCCGGGATGTTGCGCTCCAGCACCGGCGCCATCGAACTCAGCAGCTCGCACAGCACCCGGCGGCCGGTCAGCGTCGCCGCGATCGTGCCGGCGACCCGCGCCTCGCGCGCGAAGCCGGGCTCCGCCGGACCGGGCTCGCCGAGCGCCTCGTCCAGGTCGTCGAGCCACGCCGTCCAGGTGCTGTCGAGGACCTCGAGGAAGATCGCCTCGCGGCTGTCGAAGTACCGGATCACGTTCGACTTCGCCAGCCCGACCCGGCAGCTGAGCTCCCGCAGGCTGATGTCGGCGACCGGGCGCTCGGCGAGCAGCTCCCTCGCCGCGGCGAGGATGGCCCGCCGGCGCACCTCGACCTGCTCGGGACGGCGGGCGCGCTGGAATCCGGCGCTCATGGCGCCGAGGCTACCGGTCGGACGAAGCCCTCGTCCCGGCCTCGTGGCGGGACTTGACCCGGCGGTAGCTCCAGATGAGCAGCGCGAACAGGATCACCGACGACAGGATCAGGCTCGACCCGGTGCTCCAGCCGCTGAACGGCAGCGACTTCACCGTGCCCCACACGATCCCCGCGGCCAGCAGCGCCAGCCCGGCCAGCACCGAACCGGCGATCCGCAGCGGCGACGCCACGCTGTCCTCGGCCGCCTTCATGGCGCGGTCGCGCACCGGGTCGACGTACCGCTCGAGCGCCGGGAACTCCGACGCCAGCAGCAGCAGGCCGGCGAGCACCAGCAGCAGCCCGGGGCCGGGCAGCACGAGCAGCAGCACCCCGACCACCAGCAGGATGCCTCCCGCCACCGTGATCAGGATCCGCTTCGTCTGTTTGCCGATGCCCACTGGGCGTCTCCCCTCGTCCCGTCCGATTGTTCCCGGTCCCGGCTCCGCGTGCCACTCACGAGGGCTCGCGCCCTGGCCACGGCCACGGTCAGGCCCGCCAGCGCGACCACGCCGAGCGAAACCACCAGTCCCGGCCAGACGTAGAGCACCTGGACGTAGGTACCCTGCCGCCCGGCGAATACCCACCCGAGCAGCTGCGGCAGGAACGCGAGGGGCACCAGCGGCAGCAACGGCGGCCCGAGCCGCCACCACCGGGGCCTCCGCCCGGCTCGCCGGACACCCAGGGCCGCGAGGCCCACCGCGACCAGGGCCAGCGCGCCGAGCACCCGATCGGCGATCACTCCCGCGGGCGACGCGGGCTCCGGCGCGCCGCCCTCCAGCAGGCTCGCGAGGCCCTGGGCCAGCAGCTCGGCCTCGTTGTCCAGCGCCATCCCGGTGTTCGCCACGACGGCGATGCCGTACCCGCCGGGCAGTAGCACCTGCGCCGCGGTGTGGGAGAACCAGTCGCCGGTGTGGGTCGTCCGTCCGTCCTGGACGCGCCAGCCCAGCGCGTAGCCGCGTCCGGGCGCGGGCGTGTGCGCCAGCCGGACCGACGCCGGCGACAGCACGCCGTCACCGTCCCGCTGCGCTCGCAGCCACTTCGCCAGGTCCTCCGCGGTGCTGAGCACGCCGTGGCTGCCGCCGGTGAACCAGTCCGGTTCGGACACCGGGACCTCGGCCCCGAAGGCCCGGACGTACCCCTCGGTCCCGGCCGGCGGCCCGTCCACGGCGGAGCTGGCGGTCATGCCCAGCGGCCGGAAGAGGTGCCCGGCCAGGTAGTCCGCGAACGGCTGCCCGGCCACGACCTCCACGATCCGGGCGGCGACCTGGTAGTTCGGGTTGTGGTAGTGGAACGTCGTGCCCGGCTCGCCGGCGAGTCCGGCCTCCGACAATCGGCTGACGGCTTCGGCGAGGGTGTGCGGCTGCGCCCGTTTGAGGTCGGGGAAGACCTGGTCGGCCATCCCGGAGGTCTGGTCGAGCAGCATCCGCACGGTGATCCTGGCGCCACGGGGGTCGGCGAGCCGGAAGGCGGGCAGGTACCGCGTGACGGGCTGGTCCAGCCCGAGCCGCCCCGCTTCGGCCAGTTGCAGGACCGCGAAGGCGGTCATGGACTTGCTCACCGACGCGATCGGCATCCGGCTCGCGGCGGTCAGCGGCTCCCCGGCGGCATCGTGCCCGTACCCGGCAACGCGGACGACGTCGTCGTCATGGGTGACGGCGATCGTCGCGCCGGGCAGATCGGTGTGGTCGAGGTAGGCGCGGACGTAGCTGTCGATGTCGTCCGGCGGAGCTGCTTCGGCCGGGGTTGCCGTCGGGGTTGCCGTCGGGGTTGCCGTGGCCAGCAGGACGGCGGCCAGGACGAGGAGAAGCCTTGTCATGGCTGTGAACGTAGGCAGCGCGGGGTAGCTGGGGCTGCTGTCGGACGGTGGGTCCGACCCCCTACTTTCGGCACCTGGCTTCGATGCACCACAGCGCCTTCTCTTTGGACACCACCTGATCGAGTGGTGAACTGGTGTTCGGTCGTCGGTAGCTTGGAGGTATGACCAGCAACGCAGCCCACGCCTCCTCTTCGGATGCGGTCGCTTTCGCCGACCGCATCGGGGAGTTGCTTGCCTGCATGCGGTCTGCTGAAGCGGAACTTGGTGCCCTGCTGGTGGAAATCGAACAGCGCGGAGTGATGGAGCTGTTCGGGTACCGCTCTGCCGCCCGGTTGCTGGAACACCTCGGCGATGTCCCCAAGCCCGCTGCCGAACGGCTCGTGCGACGTGCCCGCTTGCTCAACCCCGGACGCAACCTCGACGGCACCCCGATTCCCGCCCTGGCTCCCGCCACCGGCGCCGCCGCCCGCACCGGTCGCCTGAGCACTCCGATGATCGACGTGATCACCGGAGTCCTGGCCGAGGTGCCCTGCGAACACCGCGACAGCGCCGAAACCCACCTGCTCACCTTCGCCGCCAAAGCCGGACACAAGCAGGTCGCCGCCCTCGGCGCCCGCATCCTCGCCCACCTCGCACCCGACGGCGCAGAACC
>NZ_JMQI01000071.1 GCF_000695625.1 Amycolatopsis rifamycinica | reverse complement strand
CGGAAGCACGTGTGCTTCCGGCCCCGAGGGTGCGTGAACTGTGCGGTCAGTGACCCAGCAGGCTGGTCGCCGATCCGACGAGGGAGCCCGGCCCGTTCTGGGTCAGGTTCGGCACTCCGGCCAGCGCCGGCGCCTTCGCCGGGAGCAGTCCCTGGATGTTCGGCAGCAGCTCGCTCAGCAGCGGGATCCCCGCCAGGGGCGTGTCCGCACGCTCGTCCTGGCCCGGGTCCGCGACCGACGCCGAGACGGCCGGGAGAGCCGGCAGTTCGGTGGCCGTGAGCTCGCTGCCCACCGGCGCGTTGAGGTTCGGCTCCGCCAGCTCGTCGACCGCGGTGCTCGGCGACAGCTGGAACAGCGACGCCGGCACCGTGTGCAGCACGGCCGGCGCGAGGGACTCGAGGGCGGGGACGGGACTTTCCTGGACGGCGGGCAGCACCGTGGCGAGGGCCTGGGCCGGGTCCACGCCGGTCGGGGCCGCGGAGGCCGCACCGGTACCCACCGCCAGCAGCCCGCCGCTGATCAGGGCGACCTGCAGGATCCGCTTCACGTAAACGCGCATGACAAATACTCCTCGGTAAAGTGAAAGATTGACGCGATGAAAAGACGGCGGAAGACCGAGGTGTATCAGTCGGGCGTGACGCCGGGCTGAATTTCCGCCGCCGTGACGGCACTGCGGGACACGTCATTTCGGCAGGGCGGCGACTGCGGGCGCTCCGCGGCGAACGGCTGCGCGACGTCACCGCACCCGCGGTCGTAGCCGGACGCGGGACCGGCATTCGCCGAAACCGTGCCGGACGGCAGCCATGACCGGCCGCCGGAATCCTCCGCGCCGCGATCGGCCCGGTGGCCGGCCGGCAGCCGGCCCGCGACCGCGTGCGCGATGACGCGAACCGGGGTCGTCGCCGGGAAGAGCCCGGCGGATCGCTTTCGCGGGACACTGTGCGGTGCGCGCGAGACGTCGTCGGGTCCCGCGGAGTCGAGGAGACCCGCCGGCGCGTGTCCGGCGTGGTCGGGAGAGCCGGCGGCCGGCGTGTCGAGCCCCGTCAGCTCGGTCGCCGCCGCGGCGAACCGCCCGACGGCGGCGACGGTCGCGGAAACCGCGTCCGTCTTCACCAGGTCGGTCAGCCGGGCCGGGTCCGTGGCCGCTCCCGGTAAGGCACGCACCCGGGCAACGGCGGGTGCGGCGGTGTCGCGCGCCATGGGAACGTGCCCGAGCACGGGCGGTTCCGCGTCACCGATGGTGGCCGCGACCGCCGGGACACCGGCCCCGAGCGGCCCGTCCGTGACCTCGGTGACGGTGCTGGCCGACGCGGTGGCCGTCAGCCACGCGAGCGCGCAGGCGGCAGCGGCGCCCCCGGCGACGACCAGCGCGCGCACCAGGAACCGACCGGCCTTCGCCGTGTCGTCTTCCCACCTGGTCACGTTCGCGATCCCGCCTGTTCGCCGGCTTTTCCACCACCGGCGATCAATCTCGCCGATCCGGTTGTTCCACCATAACCACAACCCATTTGCCACGTCCGGATTACCCCGGCTTTCACGCTGCGTAAGAATGACGGTTGTTCACCCGATACCCCGAGGGTGGGGCTTCGCCGTACGATGCCTTCGGGAGCCGACAAGGGGGGCACAGTGCCGGACGACGCCGAAATCGCGGCCGAAGCGTTGGTCCGGAAGGTGACCGCGGACCAGGACGATCCGGCGTTCCTGCGCCTTCTCGGCGAGGCCTCGCCGGGCTCCGAACTCCGGCTCGCCCTCGAGGCCGTGCGCGAGCAGGTCGGTCGCCGGGGGCGGCCGGACGACGACACCCTCCGCCGCCTGGTCAACGCACTGAGGCTGCACTTCAGCTGGGAGACGCTGCCCTTGCGTTCCTACCGGGTGAAGCTTCGACGGCCCGGTCACGAGCCCTCCGAGGAAGGCGAGGAGCAGGACGCCGTCGCGACCCCGGAGTCCGGCCGGCCGGAGCAAGTAACAAGCCCGCCGCCGGCGACGGGCACGCCCCCGTACACAGGGGACTCGGACACGGTGGACTGGATGGGCCCAGGCCCCGAGGAGCACGCAGACCGGCGGCGACGGCCGAAGCGGCGGCCCACCGGGTCGGCTCGCCGCCTCTTCCCGGAGCGGAAGCCGCGGCCGGAGCACGGCGATTCCGCGGCCACCGATCGGTTCCTGATCGCTCACCTACCCGGCCGCGCGCCGCAGTCGGCCGAGGTGAGCCTCGTCGTGCGGATCTCGGAACGGCCGTCGGGCTGGGCGGCCGCTTCGGCGCGGCTCGCCCGGCTCTCCGTCACCGCGGAGGGCGCCAAGGTGTCGATCCTCGTGCAGTGCTCCCCCGGCCTGGCGCCCATCGGCAGCCTGGAGCAGGTGTTGTCCGTCCCGGGCCGGGGCGACTCCGAACCGGTGCGGTTCGCCTTCCACGCCCGGAGTCCCGGCCTGCACCGGGTGCGCGTCATGGCGTTCGCCGGCGGCACCTTCCTCACCGAACTCGAGCTGGAGGTCTCCGTCGAACCCGGTGGCCCGGCCGTCGAGGGCGAGCCGGTGGTGGCCACGCTGGACAAGCTGCGGAGCCGGCCGGGCGAAGTCACCCTGCAGGTGCGGTCCGATGGCGAGCGGACCGTCTTCCAGCTGCTGTCCGACAGCTACCTGTTCGAACCGGTGCTCGCCCAGGCTTCGGCCGGCGACCCCGCGGTGGCGGTGGAACGCACGCTGGACACCCTGAAGCAGCTGGCGGCGGGCCGCGGGGCGTACTCGCCGGCCACCGCCGCGCGGTGGCTGCAGGAAACCGGGATCGGCCTGTGGGAGCAGGTGGTGCCGGGCCTGATCAAGGAGCAGTTCTGGCAGCTGCGTGACCAGATTTCGTCCTTCACCATCGCCACCAGCCACGACGTCGTCCCGTGGGAACTGCTGTACCCCCTGCGGCCGGGCTCGGACCACGGGTTCCTCGTCGAGCAGTTCCCGGTGCTGCGGCGGGTGTTCGGGCAGCAGCGGTGTCACCGGATCTCGATCTCGCCGTGCACCTACGTCCTTTCCGGCCGCTCACCGGCCAACGCGCGCCAGGAGATCGACGCGCTCAGCGCGGTGCTCGGCGCCGCGGGGGTCGTCGACGAGCTCGACGCCCTGCTCGACCTGCTGGCCTCCGGCCGCTGCGGACCGCTGCACTTCGCCTGCCACAACAGTTTTTCCCCCCAGGCAGGCTCGGCGATCGAGATGAACGGCGGTCCGTTCGTGCCGGCCCTGCTGAACAGCGCGACCGTGCGGAACTCGCTCGCGGCGCAGAGCCCGCTGGTCTTCCTCAACGCCTGCCGCACGGCCGGCAGCGTCCCGGAGTACACCCGGATGGTCGGCTGGGCGCAGCAGTTCATGGCCGCCGGCGCCGGGGCCTTCGTCGGGACGCTATGGCCGGTCCGCAGCGACAGCGCCGGCGCGTTCGCCGAACTCTTCTACGGCTTCCTGCAGGCCGGCGAGCCGCTCGGCCGAGCCACCCTGCTCGCCCGGCAGACGGTGGTCCGGGAACAGCCGGACCCCACCTGGCTCGCCTACACCGTCTACGGCGACCCGCACGCCCGCACCCACTGACCACGGAGGAACCGCCCGACCATGGAAATCACCGACACCGGGGTGTCCGTCGACAGCCTGATCGACGCGGTCAAGGCGGCCGTGAAGGAAGCGGGCATCTCGGCCGGCGACGCCGGCCGGGCGCTGCGGGTCGTCTCGATCCAGCTGAACCTCAACGCGGTGGCGACCACGACCGCGGGCGCCAAGCTGGAGTTCAAGATCCCGTTCATCGGCATGAACGTGAAGCTCGGCGGCGCGTCGACCACGAAGAACACCCACACCATCGACGTCACCCTGGTGCCCCCGGACCTCGCGCCGGGGCACGAAATCCGCGACGGCGGCGTGGACGCGGTGCTCGTCGAAGCCATCGAGACCATCCTCGCCCTGGTCGACCGCGCGGCCGGCGGGGACGACCCGTTCGTGCTCAAGGAAAGCACGGTCGAGCTCAGCTTCGCGATCACCGAAACGGGCTCGATCTCCCTCGGCGTCGACCGCGACGCCGCCGACGAGGTGACGCACAAGCTGAAGATCACCCTGGGGGCGGTCGCCCGCTGAGCGTTCCGGCGGCCTCAGCGCACCGGGCTGCGGCGTTCCAGGAACACGGTGTCGTGCCAGACGCCGTCGCGCTGGGCGATGCGTTCGCGGACGCCGAGGGTGCGGTAGCCGGCGGTGCGGTGCAGCGCGATCGACGCCCGGTTCTCGTTGAAGATCGAGGTTTGCAGCGTCCACAGACCGTCTGCGTCGGCCTCGGTGACCTGCTTGTGGATCAGCGCCTTGCCGACGCCGCGGCCGCGGTGGCCGTCGGCGACGTAGATCGACGTCTCGGCGACGCCGGCGTAGCACTCGCGGCTGGAGACCGGCGCGGCGGCGGCCCAGCCCACCACCCGGCCGTCGATCTCGGCGACCCAGCGGTGCCCGGGCAGCCACTTCGCGTGCAGGTCCTCGCGGCTGGGCACCTCGGTCTCGAAGGTGGCGATGCCGGTGGCCATGCCTTCGCCGTAGATCCGGCGGACCGCGGCCCAGTCCCCGCGGCGCAGCGGGCGGACGGTGACGTCCTCGGGCAGGTTGTCCGGGCAGCACGGGCGCGGCGCCAGCATCCCCATGACGGCGTCGGCGGCGTGCGGGAGGCCGGTGCAGCAGGCCGGGTTGACCGAGACGACCGTGGCGGTGCCGCGCTTGCGCAGGTGCAGGAAGCCGACGTCGGCGAGCTTGCGCACGTGGTGGGAGACCGTGGGCTGGCTGATCCCCATGATCTCGGTCAGCCCGCCGATGGTCAGCTCCCGGCCCGCCGTGGCGACGGTGTGCAGGATCTTCACCCGCATCGGCTCGGCCAGGCAGGAGAACCACTCCGCGTAGGTCGCGGCCTCGGCGTCCGGGAGCACCGGCGTCGTGAGCGGGAGCGTCGTCGTCATGGCCGACAGTATCGACCGTCATCGATGGTTGCGTCAATCGATGGCGGTCGATACATTGCCCGGCATTGATAGAGCGTCATCGATGAAGGGTGGGCCGGGATGAGCGAGTTGCCTGTCGTGGTGGTCGGCGCGGGGCCGGTGGGGCTGGCCGCGGCCGCGCAGCTGCGGGAACGCCGTCTGCGGCCGCTGGTGCTGGAGCGCGGCGAACGGGCCGGCGCGGCCGTGGCGGAGTGGCACCACGTCCGCCTGTTCTCGCCGTGGTCGGAGCTGGTGGACGCGGCGGCCGCGCGGCTGCTCGAGCCGACGGGCTGGACGCGGCCCGACGCGGGCAGCTACCCGACGGGCGCGGAATGGGCGGAGCGCTACCTGCGGCCGCTGGCCGAAGCCCTCGGCGGCCAAGTGCGGTTCGGCGCCGAGGTCATCGGCGTGGCGCGGCGCGGCCGGGACCGGATCGTCGACAGCGGCCGCGACGGTGAGCCCTTCTCCGTGCACGTCCGCACCATCGACGGCGCCGAGGAGCGGGTCCTGGCCCAGGCGGTGATCGACGCCTCCGGCACCTGGCCGGCGCCGAACCCGCTCGGCGGCGAAGGCCTGCCCGCGATCGGCGAACGCGCCGCCGCGGACCGGATCGCCTACCGCGTCCCGGATTTCGCCACCGAGAAGCCGCGCTACGCGGGCAAGCACGTGGTGATCGCGGGCAGCGGGCATTCGGCGTTGACCGCGCTGGTCGCGCTGGCCGGCCTCGGCGAGCCCGGAACGCGGATCAGCTGGGTGCTGCGCCGCGGCGGGATCGGCAACACCTTCGGCGGCGGCGAAGCCGACCAGCTGCCCGCCCGCGGCGCGCTCGGCCTGCGCGCCAAGGAAGCCGTCGACGCCGGCCTCGTCACGGTCGTGACCGGGTTCCGCACCGAGGCCGTCGAGCGCGCCGGCGACGGGCGCCTCGCGCTGGTGTCGGCGGACGGCGCCCGCATCGAGGCGGTCGACGAGGTGATCGCGCTGACCGGGTTCCGGCCGGAGCTGTCGTGGCTGTCGGAGATCCGGCTGGAGCTGGACCCGACGCTGCAGGCACCGGTCGCGCTGGCGCCGCTGGTCGACCCGAACGTGCACTCCTGCGGCACCGTCTACCCGCACGGCGTGAAGGAGCTGTCGCACCCGGAGCAGAACTTCTACCTGGCCGGGATGAAGAGCTACGGCCGCGCGCCGACGTTCCTGGCCCAGACCGGTTACGAGCAAGTCCGCAGCATCGCCGCCGCACTGGCCGGCGACCACGAGGCCGCCGCCCGGGTCGAGCTGATCATGGCCGAAACCGGGGTCTGCGGCGGCGCCGGCCTGTTCGACGAGCCCGGCAGCGGCGCCTCGGGCTGCTGCGGCCCGGCCGAGCCGGAGACGTTGACGCTGTCCGCGCCGCCCGCCGTGTCCCGCTGATCCGGATCATGGGCATCGCGGCGCAGTCCCTGAGCAGGTCGGGACTGCGCCGGGTGCTCGCGGTCCTGTGCGTCACCCAGATCACCAGCTGGGGAATCCTGTACTACGCGTTCCCGGTGCTCGCGCCGGACATCGCGCGGGCGACGGGGTGGCCGACGACGGCGGTGGTCGCGGCGCTGTCCGGTGCGCAGCTCGTCACCGCGGTGGCGGGGATCCCGGTCGGACGGTGGCTCGACCGGCGGGGGCCCCGCGCGGTGATGACCACCGGCTCGGTGCTCGGTGTCCTGTCCGTCGTCGCGGTGGCGACCGCGCCGGACCTCGCCTGGTTCGTCGCCGCGTGGGCGGTGACCGGCGCGGCGATGAGCGGAGTGCTCTACGCGCCGGCGTTCGCGGCGCTGACCCGTTGGTACGGGCCTCGCCGGGTGCCCGCGCTGACGGTCCTCACCCTGGCCGGCGGGCTGGCGAGCACGGTGTTCGCCCCGGTGACCGCACTGCTGGCCGCCCACCTGGACTGGCGCCACACCTACCTGGTGCTGGCCGTCGTCCTGGCGGCGATCACCATCCCGTTGCACGCGTGGGGCTTGCGAGGGCCGTGGCCGGACGCCGAGCCGGCCGGTCACACCGAGCACGCCGACCCGCGGCGGATCGCGCGCAGCGGCGCGTTCTTGGTGCTGGTGATCGCGTTGAGCCTGACGACGTTCTCGGCGTTCGCGGCGGCGCGGGGCAGGTGCTGGGCCGGCTCGGCTACGCAACGCTGTCGCGGCGCACCGGCGTCCGCGCCCGCACCGCGGCTGTCGTGGCCGGGATGGCCCGCGGGGTCTTCACCCTGTTGCAGTCCACCGCGATCACCGACCGCTGGGGCGCGGTCCACTATGGACGGCTCAACGGCCTGCTGGCCGCACCGATGACCATCACCATGGCCCTCGTCCCGTTCGGGGGCGCCGCGTTGGCCGGCGTGCTCGGCGGCTACGCCCACGCCTGCCTCGTCCTCGCCGCGGTCACCATCGCGGCCGCCGCCCTGGCCACGGCCAGCCGGCCACCTTCCGGGCGGACCTCGTGACCGGCCACGACGCGGTTCAGCAGCAGTGCTCGCCGCGCCAGGCTTCCCGGCCTTCCTTCACCGCGACCGCGGCGATGGCGAGCGCGACGACCGGGTCGGCCCACGACCAGCCGAACAGCGCGTTCAGCAGCAACCCGGCCAGCAGGACGCCGGAGAGGTAGGTGCACAGCAGCGTCTGCTTGGAGTCCGCGACCGCACTCGCCGACCCCAGCTCCCGGCCGGCGCGGCGCTGCGCGTACGACAGGAACGGCATCACCACCAGCGACACCGCGGCGAGCACGATCCCCGCCGTCGAGTGTTCCGCCGGCTCCGCACCGAACAGCGACCGCACCGACTCGGCCGTGACGTAGGCGGCCAACGCGAAGAACGACACGGCGATCACCTTCAACGCCGTCCGTTCCCGGGCTTCCGGGTCCTTGCCGGAGAACTGCCACGCCACCGCGGCCGCGGAGGCGACCTCGATCACCGAATCCAGCCCGAACCCGATCAGCGCCGTGGACGACGCCGCCGAGCCGGCCGAGAGCGCGATGACCGCCTCGACGACGTTGTAGGTGATGGTCGCGCCGACCAGCAGCCGCACCCGGCGGGACAGCACGGCCCGCCGCTGCGCATCGGCCGTCGCCGGCGCGCAGCAGCCGTCGGCGCAGCCGTCCTGCGCGTCGGCCGAGGTCGTCAACGGCAACTCGGCGCTCCTGCCGGCGTCCCCGCTCATCGGCCCGGCTCGCCGTCCACGCACGGCTGGGCGGTGTCGACGGCGAGCACCACCTGCGCGAGTTCGCTCAGCGCGCGGGCCAGGTGCGCGTCCGCCAGTTCGTAGCGGACCTGGCGCCCCTCGTACGTCGCCACGACCAGGCCGCAGCCGCGCAAGCACGCCAGGTGGTTCGACACGTTCGAGCGGGTCAGCCCCAGTTCCGTCGCGAGCTGACCGGGGTAGCTCACGCCGTCCAGCAGCGAAACCAGGATCCTGCAGCGGGTCGGGTCGGCCAGTGCGCGGCCGAGCCGGGCCAGCGCCGCGCCCCGCGTTTCACAGGTCAGCATGGATCGGACAGTACAGCGGACGCTGTACTGTCCGCCACCGCCGTCGTCCGCCGGCAGGCGGTGCTCCTAGGCGAGGAACGGAGCGTCGAACCCCACGTAGATCTCACGCTCCGCGTCGTCGAAGCGAAGCAGCTCAGTCGGGTTGCAGCCGAGCAGGGCGCGGAAATCGCGGTTGAGGTGCGGCTGATCCGCGTAGCCGCATGCCGCGGCGACTTCACACCACCGGGCCGGCTCCGGGCCGGACACCAGGTCGATCGCCCGGTGCAGCCGGATGATCCGGCCGACGGTCTTCGGCGACAAGCCGATCTCGCGACGGAACCGGAAGTTCAGGTGTTGCCGCGTCCACCCGACCTGATCGGCCAGGTCGCCGATCTTCACCCTCCCCGCCGCCTGGGTCATCAGCTGCCAGGCGGCCTGCACCTCCGGCGGCAACGGCGGACCGGCCGGCATCCAGCGGGACAGCCAGAAGTCGAGAACGCGAAACCGCTCCGGCCAGCTGCGGGCCTCCCAGAGCTGTTCCGCGAGGAGGTCGGCCCGCCTGCCGAGCAGATCGGCCAGGCCGACACTCGTGTTCGCGAGCACATCGAGCGGCCGGCCGAACAAGGCACGGGCGCCCAGCGGTGTCAGTTCGACGATGACGCACCGCTCCCGGCCGATCGCCGCGTGAGCCTGCGGCCGGTCGATGAGCCCGCTGACCGGTGAAACCGCGGCCGGAACCACCGATCCCGGGACACGTCGCCGCACCGCGGGATCGAGATCGATGACGATGACGGGATAATTGACGGCCGCCACCCGGCGCAGGATCGGCCGGACGGAATAACAGTCCTGTGCCAAATAGCCGTTGACCCACCTGGCGAGCCGCCGATTCGGCCGTCGAGCGGTGAAGAACTTGTAGTCGGCTTCGCTTCCCATGCCGCCCCCCTCGCGACTTCCGGCCCTTGATGATAGCCCCGCCGGCACCTCGGACAGCTTCCATTTTTCCAAGCGTCGCCTTACCGATCCCGGCTACCTTCGTCTCCCGGAGGGGGGTTGACCCTCCCTGTTTCGAAACTCGATGTCCAACAGGGGAAACAATTATGAGAATGCTACGCGCGACAATGTCGGTGATCGTCGCACTGTTCGCTCTGAGCGTCAGCGGGACTGCCGCGGCGGCAACGACGAACGAGCCCGCGGCCACCAACCTGTTCGGCGGTAACTCTTTCCTCGAAATCAACGACGCCGGTCTCCTCGTGCGCTGGGATCGCACCGGATCCACCTACGCGAGGAACGTGATCGGATCCGGCTGGGGCGACACCCGGCTCATCACCGGGACGGCGGATACCCAGTTGCTCCAGCTGAGGTGGGACGACAACCTGCTCGAGTGGTTCATCCCACCGGGCAGCGTGCGGCCGATCAGCGCGGGCTGGGGTGCCACCCGGCTGAACACCGGCCTCGACAATTCCAACTTCCTGGAGATCAAGACGAACGGCGACCTGATCCGGTGGACCGTGAACGCCACCGGCCAGGTCTGGTCGCCGGTCAAGATCGGCAACGGCTGGGACAACACCAGGCTCATCATCGGCCTGAACAGCACAACCTTCCTCGAGGTCACGAAGGCCGGCGACCTGGTCAGGTGGACGATCACGGCCAACGTCCCGAGCAGGCAGTTCATCGGCGCCGGGTGGGGCAACGCCCGGCTTCTCGCCGGAGTCAACGGCACCCGATTCGTCGAGGTGACCGACAGCGGCGACCTCATCGAGTGGAACGCGGCCGGCAACACCTACGTGGGCTCCCGTGCCGGTCAAGGCTGGCAACCCGCGCGACTGCTCGGCTAACGCCCTACGCCGCGGGCGGAGCGGACCACCGGCCGTTCCGCCCGCGGTCTTCGCCATCGACCGGACACGCCGGCGTCACCACGTGAAGAGACGTGTGGTGTCGAGTTCCGGGCGTTCCGTTCGTCATCCTGTTCACACACACCCGAGTCACCGACCTGGAGGACACGTGCAGTACATGCTGCTGATCTACAACTGCGACCGTCCCGAACCCGGCGACCCGGCCTTTCCCGAGGCGTTGGCCAGGGTCAACGCCTTCGCCGAGGAATGCCGCCGACGCGGCGCGTTCGTCTCCGGCCACCCGCTCCAGGGCGAGCACACGGCCACCACCGTCAGCGTCCGCGACGGCAAGACGCTGATCACCGACGGCCCGTTCCCCGAAACCCACGAGCACCTCGGCGGTACCTACGTCCTGGACTGCCGCAACCTCGACGAAGCCCTCGAACTGGCCGCGCTCTGCCCGATGGCCGCCGACGGCACGATCGAGGTCCGGCCGATCGCCGGGGTCCCCGACCTCGACCACCGCCCGTCGACGGGCGCATGACGGCCGCGACCGTCCTGTCGGAGACCTACCGCGAGCACCGCACGAAGATGCTCGCCGCCCTGGTCCGCGCGCTGGGCGACTTCGAACTCGCCGAAGACGCGCTGCAGGACGCCTGCGCACTCGCCCTGCGCACCTGGGACGACCGGCCACCCGACGACCCGGTCGCCTGGCTGCTGACCGCGGCCCGCAACACCGCCATCGACCGGCTTCGGCGGGCCCGCACCGGCCGGACCAAGCTCGCCCAGCTCGCGAACCAGCCAGAGGCGGCACCCGTGAACGTCGACGAAGAACGCCTGCTCAGCGTCGGCGACGAGCGGCTCAGCCTCCTCTTCACCTGCTGCCATCCGGCCTTGGCCGAGGAAGCGCGGGTCGCCCTCACGCTGCAGGCCGTAGCCGGCCTGACCGCCGGGCAGATCGCCCGGACCTTCCTGATCGCCGAGCCGGCGCTGGCCCAGCGGCTCGTCCGCGCCAAGCGCAAGATCCGCGACGCGGGCATCAGCCTCGACGTTCCCGCCGACCACCTGCTGCCCGAGCGGCTCTCCGGCGTCCTCGCGGTGATCTACCTGATCTTCACCCGCGGCTACACCGCCGGCGGCGACCAGCCGGAGTACCGCGAGCTGCAGCAGGAGGCGATCCGCCTCGCCAAGCTCGTCGCCACCCTCATGCCCGACGAACCGGAGGCCCTCGCCCTGGTCGCGCTGCTGCTGGTCCACCACTCGCGCTCAGCCGCGCGCTACACGCCGGCCGGGGACTTGGTCCTGCTCGAAGACCAGGACCGGTCGCTGTGGGACCGCGCCGAAATCGCCGAAGCCGTCCGGCTGCTGGACCGGGCCCTGCGGTTCGGGACGTCCGGCCCCTACCTGCTGCAGGCGACCATCGCGGTCCTGCACGCCCAGGCACCGACGGCCGGGGAAACGAACTGGTCCGCGATCGCCGCGGTGTACGAGCAGCTGCTCGCCGTGACGCCGTCTCCGGTGGTCGCGCTCAACCACGCCGTCGCGGTCGCCATGGCCACCACTCCTGAGGAAGGGCTGGCCCTGATCGACCGGATCGAGGGCCTCGACGGCTACCACCTGCTGCACGCCGCCCGCGCCGACCTCCTGCGCCGCCTCGGCCACACCGGCCACGCGGTCGCGGCGTACCGGCGCGCTCACGAGCTCGCCACCAACCCCGCCGACCAGCGCTACCTCGCCGGCCGCATCCACGAACTCGAAACCTCATGAGATGAGCTGTCGAGAAGCCGAGCGGCCGTTCGTCCTCTGGTGCGTCAACCGACGACTCACCGAAAGGACCCATCCCATGAGCAGCACTTCACGAGCCGCGACCTCGGTTCAGGCCGACATCGTCGTCGATGTGCCCCAGGAGCACGCCTTCCGCCTGTTCACCGAGCGGTTCGACGAGGTCAAGCCACGTGAGCACAACCTGCTCGCGGTACCGATCGAGCGGACCGTGCTGGAGCCCCGGGCCGGCGGCACGGTGTATGACGTCGGCACCGACGGCAGCCGCTGCACCTGGGCGCGGGTGCTTGCGTATGAGCCGTCGGAGCGGCTGGTCCTCAGCTGGGACATCAGCCCGCGCTGGCAGCTGGAGTCCGACCCCGGCCACACCAGCGACGTGGAGATCCGGTTCACCTCCGACGGTGCCGAGCGCACCCGCGTCGCACTCGAACACCGGCACCTCGACCGCCACGGCGAAGGCTGGGAAAGCTTCACCAGCCTCGGCGCCGGCTCCGGGTGGCCGCTCTACCTCGACCGGTTCCGCACCGCGACGCAACGGGGCTGAAGCGGATACCGTCCCAGCAGCGGAAAGGCCCCCATGAGCACAGACGACTCGCACCACCGCCACCACGCGGAAACGTTGCGCGCGGCGATGGCCGGCGAAACCGGAATCACCGAAGCGGCGCTACGGACCGCGGCAGCAGCCCGCGCGGCGGGCGGTCCGCCCATCGCCGAACCGTACGACGAGCTGGCCCGGCAGATCGGTGCCGCCTCCTACCGGGTCACGGACGCCGAGGTCGACGCCGTCCGCCAGGCGACCGGCAGCGACAAGGCAGCCTTCGAGATCGTCATGTCCGCCAGCATCGGCGCGGGCCTGGCCCGGTGGGACGCCGCCGCCCGGGTGATAGCGGAGGCGACGGATGCGCCTGCCTGAAATCGAACGCGGCGACGGTCTCCGCACCAGGATGCTGATCCGGGTGATCTCCCTGGCGCTGGGCGCGCGTCTCCCGGACGCCGCCCGGGTTGCCTTCTACCACAAGGGCTTCGTCGGGACAGCGCTCGGCGCGTGGACGCAAGCCGCGATGCGCGGACCGAGCGAATGGTCCGTGGCGGAGCGGGAACTGATGGCCGCGATGGTCGCCAAGTGGAACTCCTGTCCCTTCTGCGTCGGAGCACACCGGGCGATCGCCGTACGCGGGATGGACAAGCCGGTGGCCGACGCGGCCCTCGCCGACTATCACACCGCGCCGATACCGGGTCCCCTGCGCGCCACGCTCGCCGTGCTGGAAACGATCACCGTCCACCCTGGCGAACTGCGGGGCGACCAAGTCCGAGCGGCGCTGGCCGCAGGCGCCACCCGACAACAGCTCGAGGACGCGGTGGCGGTCGCAGCTGTGTTCAACATCGTCACCCGCTACGCCAACGCCCTGGACTTCACCATCCCGACCGACGCCGAGTTCGACAAGGCCGCGGGCATGCTGCTCAAGCGCGGCTACGCCTGACCTGCAGGTCGTCGGCGAATCAGCCTGATCGCGCCGCCCGGGTGCCCAGGGTTCTTCCAAGGGCTGTCGCCAATAGCCGATGTCAGCGAGAATTCTCTGAATTGGCTGACAGTAGGTAAATCCCTGCGCAGCGTCTTCGACCGGCCAGTGACCTCAAGCGTGCCGGTCAGATCGAGCTGCTCAGGAGATGATGGTCTGCGTGGTGCCCCCGACGGGACTCGAACCCGCACTGAATCGATTTTAAGTCGACTGCCTCTGCCGGTTGGGCTACGGGGGCACCGCACACTCTAGGCGATACCCGCTCCCCACCGGCAGCTTGTCCCGGAAAGCCGAAAGCCCCCAGCCGCAACGGCCAGGGGCGTCGACAGGGGAACCCGCGTCAGGACTTGGAAACCCGCGCGAACTCGTCCTTCGGGTTGTTGATCTGCCCGAGCGAGATCACCTCACGCCGGAACAGACCGCCCAGGATCCAGTCGAACAGGATGCGGATTCGGCGGTTCCAGGTCGGCATCGCCTTCAGGTGGTAGGCGCGGTGGAACAGCCAGGCCGGGAAGCCCTTGATCTTCAGGTTCAGCGCGTCCGCGACGCCCTTGTGGAGGCCCAGGCTCGCCACCGCGCCGAGGTTCTTGTGGAAGTAGTCCTTCGGCTTGCCGCCGCGCAACACCTTGATGATGTTCTTGGCCAGGAGGCGGGCCTGGCGGACCGCGTGCTGCGCGTTCGGCGGGCACGTCGCCGTCGGGTCCTCTTCCGTGCGGGACAGGTCCGGGATCGCCGCGTTGTCGCCCGCCGTCCAGACGTCCGGGTGGCCCACCACCTGCATCGCCGCCGTGGCCTCCAGGCGGCCTCGCTTGTCGACCGGGAGGTCGGACTGGGCGACCACCGGGTTGGCCTTCACGCCCGCCGTCCAGATGATCGTGTCCGTGTCGAACTCCGTGCCGTCCGACAGCACCACGTGGCCGTTCTCGAACGACTTCGCCGCCGTCGACAGGTAGACCTCGATGCCGCGCTTCTCCAGCTGCTCCACCGTGTACACGCCGAGGGTCTCGCGGACCTCGGGCAGGATGCGGCCGGCCGCCTCGACGAGCACCCAGCGGATGTCGGAGACCTTGATGTTCGGGTAGTAGTTCTCCACCGCGAAGCGGGTCATGTCCTCGAGCTCGGCCAGCGCCTCGATGCCGGCGAAGCCGCCGCCGACCACCGTGAACGTCAGCAGGCGCTTGCGCAGCTCGGGGTCGAGCGTGCTGGCCGCCTCGTCGAGCTTGGTCATGATGTGGTTGCGCAGGTAGATCGCCTCGCCGATGGTTTTGAAGGCGATGCCCTCCTCGACCAGGCCCGGGATCGGCAGGATGCGCGCGACGGCGCCCAGCGCGACGACCAGGATGTCGTAGCCCAGCTGCTCGATGTGGCCGTCGGCCGCCTCGACCGTGACGGACTTCTTCTCGTTCTCGATCTTGGTGACGCGCGCGGTCAGCACGTGGCAGCGCTTGAGCACCCGCCGCAGCGGCACGACGACGTGCCGGGGCTCGATCGCGCCGGCCGCGGCCTCCGGGAGGAACGGCGCGTAGGTCATGTGGGGCTGCGGGTCAACGACGGTCACGGAGGCCTCGTTGGCCCGAAGCATCTTCTGGAGGCCGTACGCCGTGTAGAGCCCGACGTACCCACCACCGAGGACGAGGATCCGAGTCGGTTCCGACTTCGACTTCGCAGCAGCCATGTCCTCATGGTGACACCTTCGCCGCGACCTCGCTCGGGGGCCCCATCCGGCTGTGACCAGCGTCGCTGCGGTTTCCGTAACGATTCAGTCCGGTGCTGTCACCGAGGTCGCGGCGCGGAAGACGTCCGCCACCATGGCGTGGGTCACGCGATGTGTCTGGACATTGCGCGGTGAGACGTGATAACAGCCGAAAAGCCGCAGGTCGCCCAGCTCCACGACGGCTCCGTGCGCAAACGCCGGACGCGGCTGCGGCACCGGCCAGCCTGCCTCGGCCAGCACGGGCAGTAACGCCTGCCAGCCGAACGCGCCGAGCACCACGATGGCCCGCAGTGTCGGACGTAACAGCGCCAGCTCCTCGGCCAGCCACGGACGGCAGGTGTCCCGCTCGGCCGGCGTCGGCTTGTTCTCCGGCGGCGCGCAACGCACGGGCGAAACGAGCCGCGTGCCGTACAGCCGCAGGCCGTCGCCGATCGCCGTCGACGTCGGCTGCGACGCCAGCCCGACCTCGTGCAGGACGCGGAAGAGGAAATCACCCGATGGGTCGCCGGTGAACATCCGGCCGGTGCGGTTGGCGCCGTGCGCCGAGGGCGCCAGGCCGACGACGGCCAGCGACGCGTCCGGCGGCCCGAAGCCCGGCACCGGCCGCGCCCAGTACTCCTCGCCGCGGAACGCCGCCTTGGTGCCCGCGACGCTCTCGCGCCAGGCCACCAGCCGCGGGCAGGCGCGGCAGCCGGCGACGGCGGCGTCGAGCTCGGGCAGCGACCTCACCGCAGCGCCGCCCGGGACAGCCGGTCGGCGTGCCGCGTGGTCTCGGGCAGCCGGTAGCGCGGGGTCAGCGCCAGCGTCAGCCGGCACGCGTGGGCCAGGTCGATCCGGTGGCCGGCCGAGACGTACACGGGCTTGACGCCGTCCTGGGTCCGCAGCACCGCGCCGACCTCCTCCCCGGCGTCGACCAGCGGGACCGAGGAGCCCCGGGCGGTCCCGGGAGCGCCGTGCGTGCCGACGAACCGCGTCTTGCCGACGCCGAACGCGGGCCGCCCGGTCAGCACGCCGAGGTGGCAGGCCAGGCCGAACCGCCGCGGGTGCGCGAGGCCGTGGCCGTCGCAGACCAGGACGTCCGGCGCGCGCTCCAGCCGGTCGAGCGCGGCCAGCAGCGGCGGCAGCTCGCGGAAGGCGAACAGGCCGGGCTCGTACGGGAAGACGGCCCGGGCGCGGTGCGTCCGCGCCTCGACGACGGTGAGCCCGGCGGTTTCGAGGGTGACGACGGCCGCGGCGATGACACCGGTTCCGTCGTAGGCGACGTCGAGCCCGGTGACCGTGGGCGGCAGCTCGGGGCAGTCGTCGGCGAGCTCGACGCGGCCGCGGAGCCGGTCCTGCACCGCGAGCGCCGCCTCGACCGTGGTGGGCCAGTCCCCGGTGTGCACCAGGCCACCCTCCCACAACTAGGTTGGGTCCATGGCGGACAGCACCCCCGAAGAGGCCACCGAGCCGAAGGCCGCGGAAACCACCGAGATCCCGGCCGAGCCGACCGACGACATCGTCACGACCCAGCACACGCTGACCGTGAAGCGGAAGAAGCTCGCGTACACGGCCAAAGCGGGACGGATCGTCCTCCGCAAGGAGATCGTCAAGGACGGCAAGTCCGAGGGCTTCAAGGCGAAGGCGGAGGTGTTCCTCACCTCCTACACCCTCGACGACGCCGATCCGGGGTCCCGGCCGGTGACGTTCGCCTTCAACGGCGGCCCCGGCTCGTCGAGCATCTGGCTGCACATGGGCCTGCTGGGGCCGCGCCGGGTGCTCTCGGGCGACGTCGACGACCTGGTGCCGCCGCCGTACGGGCTGGCCGACAACCCCGAAACGCTGCTGGCGCACAGCGATCTCGTGTTCATCGACCCGGTGTCGACCGGCTACTCGCGGGTCTCGGGCGGCGAGGAGACCAAGGACTTCCACAGCTTCAAGGGGGACATCGAGTCGGTCGGCGAGGTCATCCGGCTGTGGGTGTCCCGCCACCAGCGCTGGCTGTCGCCGAAGTTCCTGGCCGGCGAGTCCTACGGCACGCTGCGCGCCGCCGGGCTGGCCGCGCACCTGCAGGACCGGCACGGGCTGTACCTGAACGGCCTGCTGCTCATCTCCTCGGTGCTCGACCTGGGCACGCTGCGGTTCACGGAGGGCAACGACCTCCCGTACTCGCTGTACGTGCCGACGTACGCGGCGATCGCGCACTACCACGGCCTGCACGGCGAGCGCCCGCTCGACGACGTCCTCGCCGACGCCGAGGACTTCGCGGCGAAGGACCTGCCGTGGGCGCTGTCCCGAGGCGCCCGCTTGTCCACTCAGGACCGCGCGGAGGCGGTGGCCACGCTGGCGTCGCTGACCGGCCTCACCGAGTCCTATGTGGACCGCGTGAACCTCCGGATCGAGCACGTCCGGTTCTTCACGGAGCTGCTGCGCGACCGCGGCCTGGTGGTCGGCCGCATGGACGGCCGCTTCACGACGTGGGAGCCCGACGGCGGCCGCGAGCACATGAGCGACGACCCGTCGATCTCCCGCGTGGTCGGCGCGTACGCGGCGGCGTTCAACCACTACGTGCGGGCCGAGCTCGGGTACGCCAGCGACCTGCCGTACGAGCTGATCAACGAGGACACGTTCAAGGCGTGGTCGTACTCGGACTTCGAGGGCCGTTCGGTCTCGGTGGTCGACTCGCTGAGCGCGGCGATGCGCGCCAACCCGCACCTGAAGGTGCACGTGGCGTTCGGCCACTACGACGGCGCGACGGCGTACTACGCGGCCGAGCACGTGCTGGCCCATCTGCAGATCCCCGAGGAACTGCACGAGAACATCGACACGGCGTACTACCCGGCAGGCCACATGATGTACATCCACGAGCCGACGCGGGTGCAGCAGTCGAAGGACCTGGCGAAGTTCGTCAAGAACGCGTCGAACCGCTGAGACCGGCGGCGCCCGGCCCGGAGCCGGGCGCCGCGGTCCGGTGACTGGCGATGAGCACGGGATCACCGGAGACGTAGGCATCTGCTGACGGCGCGTTCGGGTGCGAGTAGACCGTGAACCCCACGCAAGCCACGAGGCCCTCACCGTCTCCGGATCGCAAGGCCATGACGTGCACGCGAGCCGCGTTCGCTCCCTCGAGCCCGGTCAGTTCCAGCATCTCACGGCGTTGCGCGTCGTCGGCGTAACCGAGTTCCGGCGACCGGTACTTCGTCTTCAGCTTCATGCCGAAAACGCTGTAGAACTTGATCTCGATCCGGTCGTCCGCGTCGCCTTCCACACTCCGCAGTGCGAGTTCGGAGTGCGACACCAGGTAGCGGAAGACGAAGAAGTCACGGTCGAAGGTGACGGGCAGCTGCATGGAGTCATTCTCACCCGAACGGATTACTCGGCGTCTCCCCGTCATTGACGAAGCTCTTGAACTCGCTCATCCACCGATCACCCCGGCGCCCGGCTCGCCGTAGTGGCCGGGTGGCAGGGGACGGCGGCTCCGGAGGTAGGCGACCAGCTCCGTTCCCACCACCAGGGCCGCGTACCCGGCCAGCGCGGCCCCGTACCCGGCCGGCAGCCGGTCGGCGCGGGCGACGTCCAGGATCGGCGGGACCGCCGCCAGGGCCGGTGCCGCCACGTGGATGTTCTCCGCGAGCAGTGCCCGGTACACCGCCAGCGACGGCCCGTCGACCGCGAGCACCGGCGCCCGCAGGAAACCGGCCAGGACGCAGCCGGTGCACAACGCGCTCAACGCCAGCAGCCCCAGCCAGCTCACGGCGTAGGTCCGCGCCGGGGTGCTGAAGAGCGCCAGGCTCAGCGCCGCGCCGCCGCAGTACGCGAGCGCGACGGAGGCGATGAACCAGCCGCCGGGTGTTCTGGGCACCGGGCCGGGCCACGGGTGGGTCACCTTCGCGAGCGCGCGCTGCCGGGACCGGGCGCTTCGCCACAGGGTCAGCTGGATGGCGAAACAGGCGAAGTACGCCGGGGTGCTCACGGTCGCGCCGGGTCCGAAGAGCGAGTCGTAGCCGATCGCTCCGAACAGCGCCAGGACGCCGAACAGCAGGGCCCACGGCAAGGCACCGCCGATGGCGACGTTGCGCGTGGCCAGCAGCGCGCCGAGGAACGGCGTCGGCGCCGCGACCGGCTGTCCGCGGCTCGCCAGCCACCGCAGGGCCATGGTGCGCTCGGCTTCGGTGTTCATCGGGTGTCCTCCCCGATCAGCCACGGCTCGCCCGGCAGGTCCTCGAACACGACGTCGGCGAGCGCCGGGATCGCGAACCCCGAGGGCATCAGCAGGTGGGCGTCTTCGACCCGGCGGTCGCCGAGCCGGGACGCCGCCCGCCGGTCGCCCGCGCGGACGTGCAGCCACGTCGTGAGCAGAACCGAGGCCACGACGAAGAAGACGTACCCGCCGTCCGGCAGGTCGCCGCGGTCCACGCCGGGCAGGAGCCGCAGGAACAGGTAGCCGAAGAGGCCGATGACGAGCACCGCGTTCAGGGCGAAGACCGCGACGAAGGCGTCCGGCGACGCTCTCCCGGAGCGGACCCTCAACCGGTCGGTCAGCAGCGTCGTCGGCTCGGTGGCCCGCTCGGCCTTCGTCAACGCGATCACCGGGCTCCCTCCGGTGACCAGCCGGGCACGGCCTGGGCCGGCAGCGGGACCCCGTAGTCGCCGTCCGGGAGCGGCGGGTGCGGCCGCCGGCGGGCGGCGAACGCGCCGGCGATCTGCAAGGCGAGCACGAGCACCGCGTACCCGATGAGCCACGGGGCGAAGCCGGGTGGCTGGCGGTGGGTGGTGATCAGGTCGGTGAGCACCGGAAGCGCGTAGAGCGACGGCAGCCCGTACGCCAGGTCGTAGCGCCGCAGCATGGCGTCGACGGCGGCGGACGGCTCGTCCTCCGCGATCACCGGGCGGCGGACGACCCCGGTCACGATCACCGCGCTCACCACCGCGCCGAGCACGAGCAGGCCGAGCCAGCTCCAGGCGTAGGTCCGGTACGGCGTCGCCGCGAACATCGTGATCCCGAGCGCGGCGCCCCCGGCGAAGGTCACCGCGGCCGAGGCGAGGTACCACCCGTCCAGCGTGGCCCGCCAGGACGGCCGCGGCCGGTTGAGCCGGCGGTCGCCGAGCAGGTCCACGGCCCGCCGGTCCCGCCGCCACACGGGGCACCAATGGGCCAGCTGCATCCCGGCGGTCAGGAAGTAGAGAAGCTTGCTCTCGGTCATCTCCACGCCGCGCACGCCGGGCAGGTACTGCAGGCACTGGTAGGCGACGGCGCCCCCGATCGCCACCAGCGCGATCACCACCTGCAGGACCAGCACGGGCCAGGGGCGGGCGGTGTTGCGGACGCCCAGCCGCGTCGCCAGCAACCGCGTCGGGATGCCCACCCGCACCCCGTTCCGCCCCAGCCAGACCGCCGCCTGCACGTACTCGCCGCGGCTCGGTACTCCTTCACCCACGGAACCCTCCCCTGTCCCGTCCAACACGCCCGAAGAGCCGAAAAGGTTTACCGGCCGTAGAAGCCCGGCGGCAGCCGGCGGTACCGGTGGCGCTGCAGCAGCCAGCCGGTGAGCTCCAGCGCGGCCACCACCGCCACGTACCCCCACGCGGCCAGCTCCAGCAGGACGGGCGGCTGCCAGGCCATCATGAGCACCGGCACCGCGAACAGGGCGTACACCGCGCACCGGGTGTACCGGTAGACGTCCTCGCCGCGCAGCACCGCGTCGACCAGCCGGGACGTCTCGTCCTCCGCGATCACCGGCGAACGGAGTGCCTTGCCGAGCACCACCGCGGCCGCCCCGGCGCAGCCGGCCAGCGCGGCCGTGGACAGCGCGATGTCGACCCAGAGCGGGTACCGGTAGTCGCCGAACCGCGGGGCGACCAGGAACGTCGCCGCGCACAGCACGGCCCCGCCGACGAAGGTGACGGCCACCGCGCTCAGGTACGCCCAGCCGACCTGCCGGGCCCCCGCGCGCAGCGGGAGCGGGGGCCCGGCCGGGACGAGGCGCTCGGCGAGCCGCTCCCGGTGCTGCACCCGCCGCCAGCGCACCAGCTGCACCACGGCGAAGGCCACGGCGACGGCCGCTCCCCGGCCCGGCACGTCCAGGACGGCGGTCAACCTCGAGAAGACCCACCCGACGACCACGCCGATGACGATCTGCACCGGCCGGTTCGGGAGGCCGAAGCCGCGTGCGCCGATGCGCAGCGCGAGCAGCCGCGTCGGCAGCCACACCCGCACCCCGCGCCGGCCCAGCCACAGCCGGGTGCTGCCGACTTCGAGCATGGTCGGCTCGCCGGGCAGTCTCGGGTCCACCGGCAACGCCGGTTCACGAACAATCAACGGAACCCCCCCAGTCCCGTGGAACACGCGCGACGCCCCGGACAGGTTGCCTGTCCGGGGCGTCGCCGTGCCGATCTTCGTTACTTCAGGTACTGCGAACCGTGCGTCACCGCCGCGTAGGCGTCGACGGCGCCGTGGCCGTAGAAGCCGTTGAACGACGGGTCACCCTCGCAGGTCGCCGTGAACGTCGCGTCGCGGCCTTCCTTCAGGTAGTCCACCGTGCGCGGCACCGGGCAGGCGATCTCCGCCGCCGTGCCCTCGAGGACGCGCTGGACCTTGTCCGGGTCCAGGCCGAACTCGCCGTGCGACTTCTTGCCGTACTGGGACACGATCAGCGCCGCGACGCCGGTGGCGTGCGGGGTGGCCATCGACGTGCCCTGCAGCCACTGGTAGTAGCCGACCCGGCCGTCGGCCGCCGTCGCCTTCTTGACGCCCGCGGCCAGACCGGCCTCGGTGATGTTGCCGTCCGCGTCGATGTTGCCCTCGGCGATCCCGACGTTCTTCGGGTACGTCGAGAGGATTTCGTTCTCGACCGTGCGGTACCACGGCGTGCCGAAGTAGTCGCGGAAGAAGCCACCCGGGGCCGACACCGAGATCTGCTCGAGGCCGTAGTTCGAGTAGTCCGCCTTCCGCTGCGACGGCCCGAACGAGCTCACGCCGATGGTGTGGTTGCCCTCGACCGGCAGGTTGAGGCAGGTCGAGTTGTCCACCGTGCGCGGGTGCGTGCTGTTCGCCGGGTAGTCGGGGCTCGTGGTGTCCGGCTGCGGCGCACCGAGGTCGGTGTGCTGGTTGCCCAGCGCGACCAGCATCGTGACGCCCTTGCGGTGCGCGTAGTTCAGCGCGCGCTGGGTCGCCTCGATGATCGTGCGCTGTTCGGCCTGCTCGGCGGCCGAATCGGCCGGGTTCGCCGTGCAGTTGTACAGCCACGGGTCGGTGTAGAACGACATGTTGACCACGTCGATGCCCGCGTCGCCGGCGTAGGTGATCGCGTCGACGGTCGGCTGCAGGAAGAAGTAGCCCGAGTCCTGGCCGGCGCGGATGTTCACCAGCGTCACGTTGGGCGCGACACCGGAGACGCCGAAGCCGTTCGCCGCCGCGGCGATGGTGCCGGCGACGTGCGTGCCGTGGCCGCCGTCGTCGTGGTTGGCCGGGTCGACGCAGCCGCGGAACTCACACGGCCCGTCCACCTCGACGCCGTTGACGTCGGCGACGATGTCCTTGGTGAAGTTGCGCGAGTCGGCCAGGTCGAAGTTCGGCGCGATGTCCGGGTGCGTGCCGTCGATGCCGGTGTCGATGACGCCGACCTTGACCTGCTTGCTGCCCGCCTGCTTGGTGCGCGACAGGTCCGAGCGGACGGACTTGAGGCCCCACAGCTGGTCGTCCAGCGGGTCCATGCCCACCGGCGCGGCCGCGGCCTGCTTCTTCGAAGCGCCGCCGCGGCCTTCCTTCTCGACGCCGGCGTCGCCCTTGGCCTTCTTGCCGTTCTTCGGCACCGAGCCGATGACCTGGGCCTTGGCCGCGCCGAAGACGGCCCGGTTCGTGGTCACGCGCTCGGTGAAACCGGTGGCCGGCGCGCTGGCCTTGATGAGGCCGACCGCGGTGTTGGTCTCCAGGACCGTGCCGCCCGCGGCCTTGATCGCCTGCTGGGCGCTGCCGATGCTCTGGACGTCCTTGGCGAGCACGGTGAACTCGGTCGCCGGGCCGGCCAGCGCGGGCTGCGCCGACGCGGCAGGCACCGCGACCGCGGACACCGCGCCGAACAGCGGCACGGCCAGCACCGCGGCCAGAAGCCTGGGTCTCTTCACGTTTCTCCTCCTCGCGGAAAGCGGTTCCTGCACCGTATAGATCGGACAATGCGCAAACAACGGCCAAACGTACGTTATGGAACAACCGACTTCTGCTCGGCGAAGTGACAAGCTGACAAGTGGCCGTCCGTCCTGGGCACCAGGGCCGGCACCTCCGTCGCGCACTTCTCCTGCGCCTTCCAGCACCGCGTGCGGAACCGGCACCCGGACGGGGGATCCAGGGGGCTCGGCACGTCGCCGGTCAGCCGGATCACCTGGCGGCGCCCGCGCACGGCCGGGTCCGCCACCGGCACCGCGGACAGCAGTGCCTGGGTGTACGGGTGCGACGGCCGTTCGTAGATCTCCTCGTCCGTGCCGAGCTCGACGATCTTGCCGAGGTACATCACCGCGACCCGGTTCGACAGGTGCCGCACCACCGAAAGGTCGTGCGCGATGAAGACGTAGGACAGGCCGAACTCGCCCTGCAGGTCACCGAGCAGGTTCATCACCTGCGCCTGGATCGAGACGTCCAATGCGGACACCGGCTCGTCGCAGATGATCACCTTGGGCCGCAACGCGAGCGCCCGCGCGATGCCGATGCGCTGACGCTGCCCGCCGGAGAACTGGTGCGGGTAGCGGTTGAGGTGCTCGGGGTTGAGCCCGACCACCTCCAGCAGTTCGCGCACCTTGGCCGCCCGCGAGCCTTTCGGCGCGACTTCGGAGTGGATCTCGAAGGGCTCGCCGACGATGTCGCCGACCGTCATCCGCGGGTTGAGCGAGGTGTACGGGTCCTGCAGCACGATCTGGATCTCACGCCGCAGCTTCCGCAGCTCGGCCCCGCGCATCGCGAAGATGTCGCGGCCCTCGAACTTCGCGGTGCCGCCGGTCGGCTCCTCCAGGCGCATCAGCACCTGGGCGAGCGTCGACTTCCCGCAGCCGGACTCGCCGACGACGCCGAGCGTCTCGCCCGGCATCAGGTCGAACGAGACGCCGTCGACGGCCTTGACCTGGCCGACCGTGCGCTTGAACAGGACGCCGGTGCGGACCGGGAAGTACTTCTGCAGGTCGGTGACCGAAAGGATCGGGTCCGCCGACGTGCTCTTCCCCGCGGAGACGGGATCAGAGACTGCCACGGGAACTCACCACCTCTTCGGCGAAGTGGCACGCGCTGGTCCGGCCGAAGCCGATGGCGTGCTGGGGCGGAACCTCCGCGGAACACTTGGCTTCGGCCCGCTTGCACCGCGGGTGGAACGGGCAGCCGGGCGGGATGTCCAGCAGGCTCGGCGGCAGGCCCTTGATGGTTTCCAGCGTCTGTCCTTTGAGGTCCAGCCGCGGCAGGGAGTCCATCAGCGCGGCGGTGTACGGGTGGGCCGGCGCGCGGAACAGCTCGGCGGCGTCGGCCTGCTCGACGATCCGGCCCGCGTACATCACCGCGATCCGGTCGGCGACCTCGGCGACCACGCCCAGGTCGTGCGTGATGAGGACGAGCCCCATCTTGCGTTCGGCCTGGATCTCCCCGAGCAGGTCCATGATCTGGGCCTGCACGGTGACGTCGAGGGCGGTGGTCGGCTCGTCGGCGATGAGCAGGTCCGGGTCCAGCGCCAGCGACATCGCGATCATCGCGCGCTGGCGCATGCCGCCGGAGAACTGGTGCGGGTAGTCCCTGATCCGGCGCTCGGCGGCGGGGATGCGGACGATGTCGAGCAGTTCGACCGCGCGCTTCCGTGCGTCCTTTTTGGACATGCCGAGCCGGACGCGCAGCTGTTCCTCGATCTGGAAGCCCACGGTGAACACCGGGTTCAGCGCGGACAGCGCGTCCTGGAAGATCATCGCGATCTCGCTGCCGCGCACCTCGCGGCGGCGGTCCTCGGACGCCGTCAGCAGGTCCTCGCCGCGCCAGCGCACGGCCCCGGCGGTGATCACCCCGGGCGGCACGTCGAGGATGCCCATCACCGTCTGCGCCGTGACGCTCTTGCCGGAGCCGGACTCGCCGAGCACGGCCAGCGTTTCCCCGGCGTGCACGGCATAGCCGACGCCGTTGAGCACGTTCGCCACGCCGTCGGACGTCCGGAACTCGACGTGCAGGTCCTCTACTTCGAGCAGGAGTTCGTTGTCGGACAAGGGAGCTACCTCGACTTCGGATCGAGCGCGTCGCGGATGCCGTCGCCGAGCATCACGAAGGCCAGCACGGTCAGGGTGACGAAGGCGCCGGGGAACAGCAGCATGTGCGGGTCGTTCCGGAAGTAGTCCCGCGAGTCGGCGATCAGCACGCCCCACGAAATCACCGGAGCGCGGACACCGATGCCGAGGTAGGCGAGCGTCGCTTCGGCGCCGATGAACGCGCCGAGCGCGATGGTGGCGTACACGAGCACCGGCGCGATCGTGTTCGGCAGCAGGTGCCGGAAGATGATCCGCGGGGTGCTCGCGCCGAGGCCGCGCGCGGCCTTGACGTAGTCGAGCTGCTTGGCCACCAGCGTCGCCGAGCGCATGATCCGCATGCTCACCGGCCAGCTCAGCACCGCGATGGAACAGACCACCTGGACGATGATCGTGACCGCGCCGGGGTTGGCGCCGGGGGCGTTGAACGTCGTCAGGATGACGATCGCGCCGAGCACGAACGGCAGGCCGGCGAAGATGTCGCCGAAGCGCGACAGCAGGCTGTCGACGATCCGGCCGTAGTAGCCGGCGACGATGCCGATGACCGAGCCGAGGAGCACGGTCACCAGCGTGGAGAACACGCCGACCAGCACGGACGCGCGGGTGCCGTAGATCGTGCGGGCGTAGACGTCCTGGCCCTGGTTGTCGTAGCCGAACCAGGCGTCCGCGGACGGGCCCTCGTTGGCGTGCGTGAGGTCGCTGAAGCCGGCTTCGCGCGAGCTGAACAGGCCCGGCGCGATCGCGATCAGCACGATCAGCAGGATGATCACCGCCGAGGCGATGACCGCCGGCTTGCGCCGCAGCTGCCGCCACGCGTCGCTCCACAGGCTGCGGGGTTTCTGCGGGCCGGTGGCGGAGTCGTCCACACGGGACAGTTCCGCCGCGCCGGCTCCGCCGCCGCCCACCAGGTTCGGGTCAGTCATAGCGGATCCTCGGGTCGAGAACGGCGTAGAGCAGGTCGACGACCAGGCTCATCAGCAGGTACACCAGCACCAGGAGGACGACCACGCCGACGACTGTCGCGCTCTCCCGGTTCTGGATGCCGCGGAAGATCAGCCCGCCCAGCCCGTTGATGTTGAACACGCCTTCGGTGACGATCGCGCCGCCCATCAGGGCGCCGAGGTCGGTGCCGAGGAACGTCAGCACCGGGATCACCGAGTTGCGCAGCAGGTGGACGAGCACGACCCGGCTCTGCGGCTGGCCCTTCGCGATCGCCGTCCGGACGTAGTCGGCGCGGCGGTTCTCGGCGATGCTCGTCCTCGCCAGCCGGGCCACGTAGGCCATGGACAGGCTGCCGAGCGCGATGCCCGGCACGATGAGCTCGCCGATGCCCGGGTCGTCGGACACGCTCGCCTCGATCCAGCCCAGTCCGTTGCCGCCCAGGGCCAGCTGCAGCACGATCGCGGTGACGAACACCGGCAGCGAGATCAGGAACGTGGTCGAGACCAGCACGAGGTTGTCGAGGAAACCCTTGCCGCGCAGGCCGGTCAGCACGCCGGCGGTGAGCCCGATGACCGCTTCGATGGCCACGGCGATCACGGCCAGGCGCAGCGTGATCGGGTAGGACGTGGCGATCAGCTCGCCGACGGACGTGCCGTTGAAGGTTTCGCCCCAGTCGCCGGTGAACAGGCTCCCGAGGTACTTGACGTACTGGACGAAGATGTTGTCGTCCAGGTGGAACTTCTCGGTCATCAGGGCGATGTAGGCCGGCGGGCAGGCGGTCTGGCCGCACTTGCCGGAGAACGGGTCGCCGGGCACGGCCCAGACCAGGACGTAGATGAGGAACGTGGTGCCGAAGAACACCGGGATCAGCTGCAGCAGCCGTCGCAGGACATAGCGGGTCATCAGGAGTTCCTAGTGCGCGCCGGCCGTCGTGAGCGGTAAGGCGGGTCAGCACCGGCCTTACCACTCACGACGGCGTGGTAGTGGGAGCCGCGGCTACTTCTTCAGGACCTCGATGGCCGGGTAGTCCGGCATGCGGCGGAAGTCCAGGGCGGCCGCCTTGAGGTTCTTCGACTTCGCCGCGACGCCCTTCTCGTCCCACACCGGGATCGTCGGCAGGTCCTTCGCGATCAGGTCCTCGGCCTGCTGGTACAGCTTGACCGCCGCGTCCTTGTCGGCGGTCGAGTCCGCCTGGACGAGGAGGGCGTCGACCTGCGGGTTCGAGTACGTCGAGTCGTTCGAGGACCCACCGGTCTTGTAGAGCGGGTTCAGGAAGTCCTCGATGGACGGGTAGTCCGCCGACCAGTCCGAGCGGCCCATGCCGGTGAGCTTGTGGCCGGTCACGATGCTGCGCCACTGGCCGAAGTCGGTGGCGGGCACGAAGTCGCACTCGACACCGAGGGTGTTCTTGATGCTGTTGCACGCCGCGACCAGCGGTTCCTTGCGGCCACCGTCCGCGTTGGACGCGATGGTCAGCTTGCCCTTGAAGCCCGACTTCTGGAAAGCCTCCTTGGCAGCGGCCGGGTCGAACTTGCAGAACTGGCAGACACCGGCCCGCGCGCCCTGGATGCCCTGCGAGATGTAGCCGTCGGCCGGCACGTAGGTGTCGTTCATGACGGTCTTGGTGATCTGCGCGCGGTCGATCGCCATCGAGATGGCCTTGCGCAGCTCGAGGTTGTTGTAGCCGGGCACGTAGTACGGGATGTTGATGGTGCTGATCCCGAGCAGGTGGCCGGTCACCAGCCGGTCGCCGAGGTCGTTCTTGTACTTGCCACCGGCGACGGCCGACGGCGGCAGCGCCTCCATGAAGTCGAGCCGCCCGCTCAGCAGGTCCTGGTAGGCGGTCTCCTGGCTGGAGTAGATCTTGATGTCGAGGTTCTTGAACTTGACCTTGTCGTCACCCTTGTAGTCGTCGAAGCGGGTGAGCTTGATGTCCTGGTTGGGCGTCCGCGAGACGAACTTGAGCGGCCCGTTGCCGATCGGGTGCTGCTCGAAGGCCTTGGGGTCCTTGAAGAACGAGTCGGGCAGCGGCGCGAAGGCCTGGTAGCCGACCTTGATGTCGAAGACGGAGAACGGCGCGTTGAGCGTCACCTGGAACTCGTAGTCGCCCTTCGCGACCAGCCCGGACATCTTGTCGGTGGCCGGCTTGGCGTTCTCGTCCTCGGGGTGGACGTCCTTGTAGCCTTGGATGTTCGAGAAGAAGTCGGTGTTGAGCTGGCCGTTCGGCGCGTAGGCGCCGTAGTTCCAGGCGTCGATGAAGTTGTGCGCCTTCACCTCGGTGCCGTCGTGGAACTTCCAGCCCTGCTTGATCTTGATGTCGTAGACCTTGGAGTCGGTCGTGGTGATCGAGTCCGCCATCAGGTTGAAGGGCTTGGCGTCCGCGCCCTTGAACCCGACCAGCGTGGCGAACATCGGCTGGACGGCCTTGGTGCCGCCGAGGTCGTTGATGTTGGTCGGGACCAGCGCGTTCTGCGGTTCCGTGCCGTAGACACTCACCGTGCCGTCCGGGTCCGCCTCGCCGGACCCCGTGGAGCTGCCCGAGCCACCGCCGCACGCGGTGAGCGCGAGCGCCAGCGAGGTCATCACCACCGTGGGTCCCCAGAGCCTGCGCGAACGACGCATGATCCCCTCCATTTCCGGTGTGTCCGAAAGGTGAGACGCACGCTATCGGGGCCGATGAAGCCGATCACAGGACTGCGGTGTTGCAAATGTGTGACGGTCGTCAGGACCACCTGGTTGGAGCACAACCAACGGAGGAATCCGGATACTCCGGACAGCCCAGCGCGGACAGGTGGTCATCACGCGCTCACCCTCGGTTTGCTTGCGGCACAAGCCCTTTCAGACGGCCGAACGGTCGGTCAGCCACCCGTGCACCCAAAGGCATCACCCGTGACCAAAGGGGCATCACCCGTGTCCAGCGGGGCATCACCCGTGATGGGAGGGGCATCACGGTGATGCCCCGCCAGACACGTGTGATGCCCTTCCAGACACGCGTGATGCCTGACGGATCACGGGGTCAGGCGAGGGAGAGGGCTATGCCGTCGAGGATGTCGTGCTCGCTCACGACCAGCTCCGTCGGGCCGCCGCGGGCGGCGAGCTGTTCGGCGAGGGTCTGGACCACTACCGCGCCGCCGCCGATCACGTCGACGCGGCCCGGGTGGATCACCGGGTTGGCCGCGCGGGTGGCGTGGTCCTCGGTGAGCAGGCGGGACGCGAGGCGGTCGATGTCGGCCGGGCTCAGCTTGGACAGGTGCACCCGCTCGCTGTCGTACTCGGACAGTCCCAACGCGATGGCCGACAGCGTCGTCACCGTGCCCGCCACGCCGATCCAGGTCTTGGCGCGGGCGACGTCGACGACGTCGAACGCGTCCGTCAGCACCTTCCCCGCCAGGTCGCGGGCGGCGGCGATCTCCTCGACGGACGGCGGGTCGCTCTTCAGCGCGCGCTCGGTGATCCGGACGCACCCGATGTCGACGGACTTCGCCGCGAGCACTTCGGCCCGCCGTCCGTCCCAGGTGCCCAGGACCAGCTCGGTCGAGCCGCCGCCGACGTCGACCACCACGAACGGGCCGTCGTCCGGGTCCTGCTCGCCCACCGCGCCGGTGAACGACAGCCGCGCCTCTTCGTCACCGCTGATCACCTCGGCCTCGACGCCCAGGGTCTCGCGCGTCATGCGGAAGAACTCGTCGCGGTTCTTCGCGTCGCGGGTCGCGGACGTGGCGACCATGCGGACCTTCTCCACGCCCTTCCGCCGCGCGGCGACCGTGTAGTCGGCGAGCGCGACGCGGGTGCGTTCGAGCGCCTCGGGGGCCAGCTCGCCGGTGGCGTCGACACCCTGGCCGAGCCGGACGATCCGCATTTCGCGGTGCAGGTCGCGCAGGTCGACCGTGCCGTCGTGGCGCGGCGTCAGCTCGGCGACGAGCAGGCGGATGGAGTTGGTCCCACAGTCGATCGCGGCAACACGAGGCATGCGGTCACCCTAACCCGGGCACTTTCACGTGAAAGTGCCCGGTTCGGCCGGGTCAGGTGGTGGGGGACGGCAGGGTGGTCGTGGTCGGGGTGGTCGACGTGGTGACCGAGGTGACCACCTGGCCGCACGTCGGGTCCGGCGGCGTGGTCTTCGTGGTCGGGGCCGGGCTCGGCTCGTTGGTCGTCGGCGACGGCACGGTCGTGACGCTCGTGACCGTCGTCGTGGTCACCGTGGTGGTCGGTGGCTTCGTGCACGAGTCCGGCGTGGTGGTCGTGGTCGGCGGCTTCGAGGTGCTGCCCGGCGTGGTCGTCGTCGGCGACGGCGGTGCCGAAGAGGCCGGCGGAACCGGCGGGGGCGGCGTCGACGGCGGCGCGGGGAGTGCCGCCGCGTTCGGCGCGCCGACCGGCACCGTGCTGTCCGGTACCTGCATGATCCCGTTGCGGTAGGCGTCCGCCCACAGGATGACCGTGTTCACGTACGTGTCGGAGTTGTTGTACCGGTAGATCGCCCCGCGCAGCTGGTCCGGCTTCGCCAGGTCGAACCCGCCGGAGCACAGGTACCGGCCGGTGGCCAGGGCCGCGTCGAAGATGTTGTTCGGGTCGGACTTGCCGTCGCCGTTGCCGTCGGAGGCGTAGCCCCGCCACGTTCCCGGGATGAACTGGGTCGGGCCGACCGCGCGGTCCCACACCGGGTCGGTGTCGAGCAGGCCCTGGTCGGTGTCCGGGATCGCGGCGAAGTTGCCCTGGCCGTTGAGCTGCGGGCCGAGGATCGGCTCGCGGGTGGTCCCGAACGCGTCGACGTACCCGCCGCGGGCGTGGTTGGACTCGATCCGGCCGATGCTGGCGATCAGCGCCCAGTCGATGTGGCACGCGGGCTGCTCGCGGCCGAGGATGCCGGCGGCGTTCTGGTACGCCCTGAGCGCGGTGGCCGGGATGCCGAGCGGGCCGTCGGGGAGCTCGTAGGCTGGCAGGGGCATCGGGGTGGGCGCGCCGGGCAGGGTGCCGTCGACGGCGATCTGCTGGAGGGCGGCGTTCCCGGGGTCGTAGCCCTGGGCGAGCGCGGCGTCGCGGGTGTGCTCACCGCCGCCGCCGAGCCAGCCGAGGGTGCCGCCGCCGGCGACCAGCGCCGGGACCACGGCCAGGATGCCGGTGATCAGGGGGTACGCGGTGCGGTGGCGGATCCCGAATCTTCGCGCGTAGCTCCCGACTGCTTCCGGCAGTCGCCGCACACGCATGCTCAGAGCCCTCCTGGCCGGATCGATCACGCTTTCGGGTGACAGCCTGCCGCAAGCGCGGCGAGGTTTCAGCCTGAAGAAACACGCGATCGAGGTTTTCGCTCACCCAGACCAGTTATCTGTTTACAACGCGCGAGTGTTACGCGGCGCAGTCCCCCGCGGGCCACCCGTTGGCCTTAAGCAGGGCCAGCGTCTCGTCACCGAACGGATTCACCCCGGGGCCGACGGCCAGGGCGTGGGCGACGTGCACGTGCAGGCACTTGACGCGGCCGGGCATCCCGCCGGCGGTGACCTGGTGGCCGAGCGGCTCGATGGCGTCCCGCTCGGCGAGGTACACCTCGTGGGTGCGCTGGTACTGCGCGGCGAGCTCGGGATCGGTGGTGAGCCGCTCGGTCATCTCCTTCATGATCCCGGACGCCTCGATGGTGCCGATCATCGAATTCAGCTTCGGGCACGTCAGGTAGTAGAGCGTCGGGAACGGCGTCCCGTTCTCCAGCCGCGGGCTGGTCTGCACCACGGACGGGTGCCCGCTCGGGCACCGCGCGGCGATCGCGCGCAACGCCCGCGGCGGCCGTCCGAGCTGCTCCGCGATGGTCTCGCGGTCGGCGTCGGTGACGGGCTCGAACCGGTGCTGCTGCGTGCTGTTCACGCGGTCAAGGTTAGAGCGTGCCCCTCAGCCGCCCGAGACCTGGTTCCACAGGTTCTCGTACCAGGAGCTGCCCGCGACCTGCTGCGGCCCGGCCGGCGGGGCCGCGTCCGGCGCCTTGTCCTCCGGCAGCTGGACGATGTACGGCGTCTCGCCCGGCTTGACGTACCGCAGCCGCCGCCGAGCCTCGGCCTCGATCTGCGCGGGGTCGCTCAGCTCCGCCTTGCGGCCTTGGAGCTGAGCGACCTCCTGCTGCAGCAGGGCCTGCTGCGCCTGCTGTTCGCGGACCTCCGTCCGCTGGGAGAGGTACGTGCGCAGGGGCACGGCGATGGTGAACGCCAGCGCGCACACCACGATCGCCACCACCGCCGCGCGGCGGGTGGTGGACATGCCGAGCACCTTCGCCGCACCGGACGCCCGCTTGGCCGCCAGGCCCCGGCGCAGCCGGGCCCTGGCGGTCTCGGCGTCGCCGGCGCGACGGCGGGCCGCTGTCGCCCCGTCCGCCGTCCGGGGCGCCCGGGAGCCCGGGCTGCCCGCACGCCCGGCTTCGGGGCGGCGGGTCCGCGTGGGCCCACCGACCCGCGATGCCCCGCCGCCACCGCCACGGCGGCCGCGCGTCCTCCCCCGGTCCGCCATCGGCCTCAGGCCTCGGCGCTGAACCGCGGGAAGGCCAGCTCGCCGGCGTACCGGGCGGCGTCACCGAGGGTCTCCTCGATGCGCAGCAGCTGGTTGTACTTGGCGATCCGCTCGCCGCGGGCCGGGGCACCGGTCTTGATCTGGCCGACGCCGGTGGCGACCGCCAGGTCCGCGATGAACGTGTCCTCGGTCTCGCCCGAGCGGTGGCTCATCATCGACTTGTAGCCGAACGACGTGGCCAGCGAGATCGCGTCGAGCGTCTCGGACAGGGTGCCGATCTGGTTGACCTTCACCAGCAGCGCGTTGGCGGCGCGGCGGGTGATGCCCTCCTCCAGGCGGTCCGGGTTGGTGACGAACAGGTCGTCGCCGACGATCTGGACCTTCTCGCCGACCTCGGCGGTCAGGGTGACCCAGCCGTCCCAGTCGTCCTCGCTCAGCGGGTCCTCGATGGACACGAGCGGGTAGTCGCGCAGCAGCTCGGCGTAGTACGCCGACATCTGCTCCGCGCTCTTCTTGCTGCCTTCGAAGGTGTACGCGCCGTCGGCGAAGAACTCCGTCGCGGCGACGTCGAGCGCGAGCGCGACGTCGCGGCCCGGGGTGTAGCCGGCCTTCTCGATGGCCTGCAGGATCAGGTCGAGCGCCTCGCGGTTGTTCGCCAGGTTCGGCGCGAAGCCGCCTTCGTCGCCGAGGCCGGTCGAGAGGCCGCGGCCCTTCAGCACCGACTTCAGCGAGTGGTAGACCTCGGCGCCCCAGCGCAGGGCCTCGCGGAAGGTCTCCGCGCCGATCGGCGCGATCATGAACTCCTGGACGTCGACGTTGCTGTCCGCGTGCGAACCGCCGTTGAGGATGTTCAGCATCGGCACCGGCAGCACGTGCGCGTTCGGCCCGCCCAGGTAGCGGAACAGCTCCAGCTCGGCCGAGTCGGCGGCGGCCTTCGCGACGGCCAGCGAGACGCCGAGGATGGCGTTCGCGCCGAGGCGGGACTTCGCCGGCGTGCCGTCGAGGTCGACCAGCTTCTGGTCGACGATCCGCTGGTCGACGGCCTCGATGCCGACCATCTCCGGGCCGATCTCGTCGAGCACCGCGGCGACCGCGCGCTCGACGCCCTTGCCGTTGTAGCGGCCGGTGTCGCCGTCACGCAGCTCGACCGCTTCGTGCTCACCGGTCGACGCCCCCGACGGGACCGCGGCCCGCGCCAGGGTGCCGTCGTCGAGAGCCACCTCCACCTCGACCGTCGGGTTGCCGCGCGAGTCCAGAATCTCGCGCGCGCCTACCTGCTCGATGAGAGCCACGCCATGCTCCTCGGGTGAATCGTTCCTGCCTGCGGTGACGCGCCCAGCCTAGCCGCCGCCGGGGTTCACCCGTTGGAGGACTCACCGCCCGCGCGGACCGCCTGCCAGCCCGGCGGCAGCTCGACGGTGTCGGACGTCTGCTGCCAGAACGTCCAGCTGTTGCCCCCGAGATCGGCGACGGTGAACACCCGGGCCCCGTAGGGCTGGTCCTGCGGCGGCTCCAGCTCGCACTCGTCCCCGAGGGCGGCTTCGACCCGGGCGTAGGTCTCGTCCACGTCGTCGACGTAGACGATGTTGAGCTGGCCGACCGGGCCGTCGACGCCCTTGGCCTGCCAGTAGTCCGCCCCGACACCCGCGAGCTGGATCCGCGCGTCGCCCGCCCGCAGCGTCGCCTGGAAGACCTCACCCGCCGCGTCGCAGAACCGGACCTCCTCGGTGAAGCCGAAGACCCTGGTCAGCCAGGCGAGCGCCGCCGTGGCGTCGGAGTAGTAGAGGTAGGGCGCCAGGCCCCGGTACCCGCTGCTCATGGCGGCACAGTCCATCACGTCCCGTTCGGAGGCGTGTGCATCCCCCTCCCCGGGGGTAACGTGGGAGCGACCATGACGGACGCCGCAGCTGCTTCGCAGCCTCCCGAGGAGTCGCGGTTCCATGCCTTCCGCCAGGCCGAAGATCTGGTCGGCCGCCGTCGTCCGCTCGACGCGCTGAAAGCCCTGCAGCCCCTGCTGGAATCCGAAACGGACAAGCCGTCGGTGCACCTGCTCGCCGGGCGCGCGTACTTCCACTCCGCTCAGCTGCGCCGCGCCGAAGAGGCGTTCACCCGGGTGCTGGAGCTCGATCCCACGGACCACTACGCGCGGTTCATCCTGGGCCGGACGCTGCAGCGGCTCGGCCGGTTCGTCGAGGCGCTGGGCCAGCTGCGGATCGCGTCGGCGATGAACCCGGTGCCGGAGTACCTCGAGGCGATCAGCGAGGTCAAGGCGCACATCGCGCTGCGCGAGCCCTGAGGCGACCAGGGCCGAACGGCCCGGGTCACCTCAGCCTTTCGGCCGATGAGGCCGGGCCCCTCGACCGATGTCCGGCGAGCCGTCTTCCGGCGAAGCTGGTTCCAGACCGAACAGGGAGGAACCACGATGTCGATCTTCGCCACGCTGGGCGCTTACGCCGGGTTGCTGCTGCTGGTGCTGACGGCCGTCACCCCGTTGCTCGCCGACCGCGAGCTCTGACCTCAGGGCGCGACGCTCGCCTCCGCGTAGGCGTCCGCCGCGCTGAAGACGTCCTGGCCGTACGCCAGGGCCTGGTTGTAGAACAGGATCGCCCGCCACCACCCCGCCGGGGTGCCGAGGTCGTCGCCGCCGGAACACAGGAACCGGGCCGCGGTGAAGGCCGCGTCGTCGACGTTCTGCGGGTCCGGCGTGCCGCCGTCGCCGTTCGCGCGCTCCTGGTACTTCTTCCACGTCGACGGCAGGAACTGCATCGGGCCGATCAGGTGGTCCCACGACTTGTCGCCGTCGAGCCTGCCGCCGTCGCTGTCGTGCACCGCCGGGACGCCCGGCGAACCGTCCAGCGGCGGGCCGACCACCGGCTTCGCCACCCGGCCGTCCGCGCCGATCGCCCCGAGGTCGAAGTCCCCGCGCTCGTTCTCGACGCGGCCGATGCCGGAAAGGGTCGCCCACGAGAGGTGGCACGTCGGTTTCTGGCGCTGCATCCACATCTCCGCGCGCCCGTACGCCGCGAGCACGCGCGCCGGGATGTGCGTCTTGCCGGCGACGCGGGTCGCCCACGCGTCCAGCTCGGCCTGGTCGGACACCTGCGGCCGGTCGATCGGCGCGGCCAGCCCGGCCCGGGGTGCTTCGGCGCCCGGCTGCGGTCGCTGTTCCGGGATGGCCAGCGCGGGCTGGACCGGCGGCGACGCGGTGGGCGCCTCCGGGTTCCGGACACCGATGGTGACGACGAGGACCACGCCGGTGAGCACCAGCCCCAGCGCGAGGGCGATCCGGCCGACGTACCGCCTGGGCGGCCCGCCCGGAGGCGGCGACGGAGGCGTGACGGTCGGCTGAGCGGTATCGGCCACCCGAACAGGTTACGGAGCCACTCAAGAGGGTCCCTTCGTCGCCTGAGCAGGCAAGCGGAGGGTAAAAACCCTCCCCCTGCCAGCGACGTCACAAATTTTGTTATCGAGTCGACGCGCAGGCCCCTGACCTGCGGTTACCCTAACCTAACTTCGCGCCGCAGTCCGTTATGCCGCTTTCATCCGTCTCTCGCGGGCGTAGTGTCACTGGACTTACAGGTGAGCCTTACCTAAAACCATCACGGAAGCAGAACTCAGGGAGGCGGACCGGTGTTGTTCTCGAGCGCGCTGATCGGGCTGCGCGAAGGCCTGGAAGCCGCGCTGGTCGTCAGCATCCTGGTGGCCTTCCTCGTCAAGACCGAGCGGCGGCACGCGCTGCGCTGGGTCTGGCCGGGCGTCGGCGCCGCGGTGCTGCTGTCGATCGCCGTCGGCGCGATCCTCACCTACACGACCGCCCAGCTCTCCTTCGAGCACCAGGAGCTGCTCGGCGGGAGCCTGTCGATCGTCGCCGTCGTGTTCGTCACCGCGATGATCTTCTGGATGCGCAAGGCGTCGAAGAGCATCGCCGCCGAACTGCGCGGGAAGATGGACGACGCGCTGGACGTCGGCCCGGCGGCCGTGCTGCTGCTGTCGTTCCTCGCGGTCGGGCGCGAGGGGCTGGAGACCGCGGTGTTCTTCTACTCCGCCGTCCAGACCGCGCAGTCCGACACCGTGCAGCCGCTGATCGGCTTCGCCGTCGGCATCGCGGCCGCGGTGGTGCTCGCCTGGCTGCTCTACCGGGGCGCCGTCCGCTTCAACCTCGGCAAGTTCTTCACGATCACCGGCGTCCTGCTCGTGTTCGTCGCCGCCGGCGTGCTCGGCTACGGCCTGCACGACCTGCAGGAGGCCGCCTTCCTGCCCGGGATCGGCACCCTGGCGTTCGACGCCTCGGCGACGCTGCCCGAGACGTCCTGGTACGGCGCGCTGCTGAAGGGCATCTTCAACTACTCGCAGCAGACGACCGTGCTGCAGGCCGTCGCCTGGGTCGCCTACGTCGCCATCGTGCTGCCCCTGTTCCTCAAGCCCAGCAAGAAGACCGCGCCGGCACCCGCCGCCGCGGCCGCCTCGAAGGAGTGACCGTGCGCAAGACCCCCTCGCTGGCCGTACTGGCCGGCGCCGCCGTCCTGGTGACGCTGGCCGCGTGCGACAGCAAGAGCGACACCGCCGGTGCCGCCGCGGACGGCCCCATCAAGGTCGCGGCGTCCGACTCCGCGTGCGAGGTTTCCGCGACCACCGCCAAGGCGGGGAACGTGACCTTCGAGATCACCAACAAGGGCACCAAGGTCACCGAGTTCTACCTCTACGCCGAGGGCGACCGGATCATGGGCGAGGTCGAGAACATCGCGCCCGGGCTGAACCGGCGGCTGATCGTCGAGGTCGCCGACGCGGGCAAGTACCAGACCGCGTGCAAGCCCGGCATGGCCGGCAACGGCATCCGCGGCGAGTTCACCGTCACCGGCGGCGTCGCGAAGCAGAACGACACCAACGCGCAGAAGGCGGACGCGACCAAGAGCTACGCCGGCTACATCGCGAACAACACCTCCGCGCTGCAGGACGAGACGGTGAAGTTCGCCGACCTCGTCAAGGCCGGCAAGACCGACGAGGCGAAGGCCGCGTACGCGCGCACCCGCGTCTACTACGAGCGGATCGAGCCGGTCGCCGAGAAGTTCGGCGACCTCGACCCGGCCATCGACGTCCGCGAGGCCGACCTCGAGCCGAACCAGCAGTTCACCGGCTTCCACCGGCTGGAGAAGGACCTGTTCAAGACCGGCCTGCAGCCCGACAGCGGCCAGATCGCCGACAAGCTGGTGACCGACGTCAAGGACCTGGTCGCCAAGTCGAAGACGCTGGAGCTGTCCGCTCTGGACCTCGCGAACGGCGCCAAGGGCCTGCTCGACGAGGTGGCCACCGGCAAGATCACCGGCGAGGAAGAGGCGTTCTCGCACACCGACCTGTGGGACTTCCAGGCCAACGTGGACGGTTCCAAGGGCGCGATCGCCTCGCTGCGGCCCATCCTGCAGGCCAAGGACGCCGCGCTCGTGTCCACCTTGGACAAGGAGTTCGCGAACGTGCAGGGCCTGCTCGACAAGCAGCGGACCGGTGACGGCTTCAAGCTGTACACCGAGCTTTCCCAGGACCAGGTCAAGGAGTTCGCCTCGGCCGTCGACGCGCTGAGCGAACCGCTGAGCAAGGTTGCGGAGGTCGTGTCGAAGTGACGTCGGCAGAGGGCACGCGGGTCTCGCGGCGGAAGCTCTTCGGCCTGGCGGGCGCGGGTGTCGCGCTCGCCGGGGCCGGGGCGGCCGCCGGCATCGGGATCGACAAGGCGACGAGCGGCAACGCCGAGGCGTCGACGAACGTCGTCGACTTCCACGGCGAGCACCAGGCCGGGATCGTCACGCCGGCGCAAGCCAATCTGCACTTCGCGGCCCTCGACGTCACGACGAAGGACCGCGAGAAGCTGCGGGCGCTGCTCAAGACGTGGACCGAGGCGGCCCGCCGGATGACGGCGGGCCAGGAGGTCGTCGCGAACGGCGCGGTGGGCAGCGGCGCGTACGCCCCGCCCGGCGACACCGGCGAGGCGCTCGACCTGCCGCCCTCGAACCTGACGCTGACCATCGGGTTCGGGCCGTCGCTGTTCGACGGCCGGTTCGGCCTGGCGGCCAAGCGCCCGCCGCAGCTGATCGACCTGCCGCTGTTCCCGAAGGACAAGCTCGACCCGGCCCGCAGCGGCGGCGACCTGTGCATCCAGGCCTGCGCGGACGACCCGCAGGTGGCGGTGCACGCGGTGCGCAACCTGGTGCGGCTCGGCTTCGGCGTCACCGAGGTCCGCTGGTCGCAGCTCGGCTTCGGCCGCAGCTCCTCGACGTCGCGGGCGCAGCAGACGCCCCGGAACCTGTTCGGCTTCAAGGACGGCACGAACAACATCAAGTCCGAGGACACGGACTTCCTGCGCGACCAGGTGTGGGCCACCGCGGCCGACGGCCAGGCCTGGATGGCCGGCGGCACGTACCTGGTGGCGCGCCGGATCCGGATGCACATCGAGACGTGGGACCGCGAAACCCTCGACGGCCAGGAGAAGATCGTCGGCCGCACGAAGGGCACCGGCGCCCCGCTGGGCCAGACCGCGGAGTTCGACGAGCTGGACCTGGACGTCGGCGGCGCGGGCGGCGAGAAGGTGATCCCGGAGGACGCGCACGTCCGGCTGGCCTCGCACCAGGCGCTCGACGGCGTCCGGATCCTGCGCCGCGGCTACAACTTCGTCGACGGGTCCGACGGTGTCGGGCACCTCGAAGCGGGGCTGTTCTTCCTGGCGTTCAACCGCGACACCCGGAAGCAGTACGTGCCGATGCAGCAGGTGCTGTCGTCGAAGGACGCGATGATGGAGTACGTCCAGCACACCGGCTCCGCGCACTTCGCGGTCCCGCCGGGCCTGACCCGCGAGTCGAGCTGGGCGGACGCCCTCTTCTCCTAAAGCATTTAGGATGATCTACACTCTCTTTAGGCAAAAGGGAGTGAGATCATGGTTAGAGCCGGGTTGACCACGGAACGCGTGGTGCGCGCCGGGGCGGAACTGGCCGACGAGGTCGGCTTCGAGCACGTGACGCCCTCGGAGCTCGCGCGGCGGTTCGACGTCAAGGTCGCGAGCCTGTATTCGCACGTCAAGAACGCCCACGACCTGCGGACCAAGATCGCCCTGCTAGCGCTGGACGAGCTCGCCGAGCGGGCCGCCGCCGCGCTTGCGGGCCGGGCCGGGCGTGACGCGCTCGTGGCTTTCGCCGACGTCTACCGCGACTACGCCCGCGAGCACCCGGGCCGGTATGCGGCGGCGCAGCTGCGGCTCGATCCGGAGACCGCCGCCGCGAGCGCCGGCCCCCGGCACGCGGAGATGATGCGCGCGATCCTGCGCGGCTACGACCTGACGGGGCCGGACGAGACGCACGCCGTGCGGCTGCTGGGCAGCGTCTTCCACGGGTTCGTCAGCCTCGAGACCCAGGGCGGGTTCGACCACAGCGCTCCTCCCTCGCAGCAGTCCTGGCACCGCATCCTCGCCGTGCTCGACACCGTCCTTCGCGATTGGCCCACCTCATGATCACCACCCCGCTGACCGCGGACCTCGTCCGCGGCGCCCTCGAACTCGAACGCACCGGGCGCGGCCTGGTGCCCCACCGGCTCCCGGCCCGCGCGCGGGCGCAGAACACCGACCCCCGGCTCGCCATGGCCGAAGCGCAGCCCGCGGGCGTCCGGCTGCGGTTCCGGACCACGGCGGACGTCGTCGAGCTGGAGACGCTGCCGACCAAGCAGGTGTACGCCGGCGCCCCGCCGCGCCCCGACGGCGTGTACGACCTGCTCGTCGACGGTCAGCTCACCGCCCAGGCGAGTGTGGCCGGCGGCCACACGCTGAACGTCGACATGGCGATCGGGGCGTCCTCGCTGACCGGGGGTGCGCCCGGTGTCGTCCGGTTCGCCGGGCTGGGCGGGCAGCGCAAGGACGTCGAGCTCTGGTTGCCGCACAACGAGCTCACCGAGCTGATCGCCCTGCGCACGGACGCGCCGGTCGAGGCGGTGCCGGGCGACCGGCGGGTGTGGCTGCACCACGGCAGCTCGATCAGCCACGGCTCGAACGCGGCGAGCCCCGCGACGACGTGGCCCGCGCTCGCCGCCACCGCGGCCGGCGTCGACCTGGTGAACCTCGGCTTCAGCGGCAACGCGCTGCTCGACCCGTTCACCGCGCGGGCGATGCGCGACACGCCCGCCGACCTGATCAGCGTCAAGCTGGGCATCAACGTGGTGAACGCGGACCTGATGCGCCTGCGCGCGTTCGGGCCCGCGGTGCACGGCTTCCTCGACACGATCCGCGACGGCCACCCGGACACCCCGCTCGTCGTCGTCTCGCCGCTGTACTGCCCGATCCACGAGCGGACGCCGGGCCCGGGCGACTTCGACCACGCGGCGCTGGCCCGCGGCGAAGTCCGGTTCCGCGCGACCGGCGAGCCGGGCCCGGGCAAGCTGACGTTGGAGATCATCCGGGAGGGGCTGGCCCGGATCGCTTCGCAGCGGCAGGCGTCGGACCCGCACTTGAGCTACCTCGACGGCCTGTCCCTGTACGGCCCGGAGGACTTCGCGGAGTTACCGCTGCCGGACGACCTCCACCCGTGCCCGGCGGCCCACCGCCGGATCGGCGCCCGGTTCGCCGCGCGGGTGCTTGACTTCAAGGGAGCTTGAAGTTGCACGCTTCGGGCATGTTCACCGAAGCAGAACTCGCCTACCTCGCCGCCCAGCCCCTGGGCCGGCTGGCGACCCAGCAACCGGACGGGACCCTCCAGGCCAACCCGGTCGGCTTCCGCTACAACCCGGACGAGAAGACCATCGACGTCACCGGGCACAACCTGCGCAACAGCAAGAAGTTCCGCAACATCGCGACGCACGATCGCGTGGCGTTCGTCGTCGACGACCTGCCGTCGACGAACCCGTGGCGGGTGCGGTGCCTGGAGATCCGGGGTCGCGCGGAGGCCCTGGTGGGGGTCGGCCTCCCGGACAACCACTTCGACGACGCGGTGATCCGCATCCACCCGGAGCGGATCCTGGCGTTCGGCGTCGAGGACTGGGACCGGGAGCCGCTGGAGCTGGAGACGAACATCCGCAACGTGTGATCGTCAGGCGGGCGGCGCACCCACCGCCCGATGTGGCCTTCGGCGCGCTCAACGCACCGAAGGCCACAACTGGGGTCAGGCCTGAACTCGCTGGAGAAGTCGTCGTCGATGAGCAAGGTGGGAGCGGTGATCCGCGGGAGTTCCGGGAGCGAAGGCGTCGGCGGCGAGTTTCGGGTCGTGGAAGTGCCGGCCCGGATCCGCCGTCCCGGTGGATTTTCGCTGTGCCGGGTGCCGAAGGAGACTTTTTGCCGGAGTTCGCCGGCCGGACCTAGCGGCGGCCACCCCAGGCGGTGTACGCCGCGGCTCCCGTGACCGCCAAGGTCACCGCCGTCCAGGTCGCCACGGGCGTCTGCGGTGGCTGCAGGAGCCAAGCCGTCACCTGGCCGGCCGTGGAACCGTCGTGCGGGACGAACGGGCTGATCGCGCACCAGGCCAGCGGGAGCGTCCAGCCGAATTGGCCGCCCGCGATCGTGGCCGCCAGGCCGGCTAAGCCCGCCAGGCCGGCGGCGTCGCGCACGATGATCGACACCGGCACCGCCGACGGGCCCAGCTCCTGCACCGCCAGCACCAGCGCCCCGGCCACGACGCCGATCAGCGCCAGGTGCCCGAGCCGCCGCGCCGGCCACGGCAGGGCCGCCGCCCGGTCGAGGTCGGGGTCTTGGCCGCTCAGCCCGATCGCCGCCACCGCGATCGCCGCGGTCAGCGTCAGCACGACCAGGAGCACGCCCCACGAATCGCGCCCGAGGAACCACAGCCCGAGCGTCACCGACAGCAGCGCCGCCGACGCCGCCGGCAGCTGCCGCGAGCGGGCGTAGAGCGTTGCCCACCTCATCGCCGGGCTCCCGGCACCAGCGTGTCGAGCGGGTCGCCCTGGCAGCTCAGCAGCACCTGGCGCAGCGCGACGATCCGGGCGAACTGGACGTCCGGCGGCAACGCGCGGAACTTCGCCCACGCCGGCTCCACCAAGGGGGAGTTCCGGCGGAACCAGTTCCCGGCGTACTCGGGCAGCGCCCGCAGCTCGCCGGTGAAGTACGCCGCCGCGATCATGCGAGCGCTCATGTCGGACACCTCGCCGTAGCTCGGCGGCACGCACCCGGGCAGCCCGGCGCCGGACACCACCGCGGTCCGCAGGGCCGCCGCGTCCGCCGTGAGCAGGTCGTCGTTGAGCTGGAAGTCCAGGTAGACGACCCCGGGATCGCGGGCGGGCGGGGAGGTGTAGGAGTACGGCCCGGTCTGCTCCTCGATCCGGGTGGGCGCGCCGGGCAGCTTCGCCAGCAGCGCCAGTGCTTCCCGGCCCGGCCCGGCCAGTGCGGCCAGCATGTCCTCGTGCGCCCGGCTGACGCAGATCGGGCCGTCGCAGCGCTTCTGGGCGGCGACGGCGTCCGGCGTCAGCAGACCGTCGGTGGACGCCGGGAAGACCGGCAGGGCGATCGCCGCTCCGGCCAGCACCGGCAGCAGGCCGAGCACCCTGGCTCGCGCGGACTCCGCCGCCAGCAGCAGGAAGCCCGTCGCGGCGAGGCCTGCGAACCACACCGTCTGCCCGAGGTCCATCGAACCCGACGTCGTCACGAGCGCGCCCCGCGGCTGGCCGAGGGCCGGCGCCAGCAACGCGAACCGGGTGTAGGACATCGACAGCACCTGCGCGTCGACCGACGTCCAGGCCAGCACCGAGGCCACCAGGGTCAGCACGGCGAGCGCGGGCGCGGTCAGCGGGTGCGGCAGCAGCCTGCCGACCGCCAGGCCGACCCAGCTCCCCGCCACGACGGCGAGCAGGCCGACTCCGACGACCGGCAGGAAGCTCGCGGAGACGAACCCGCCGTGCCCGAGCACCTCGCCCAGCCCGACGGCGAAGACCAGCAGGAACCCGAGCGCGCTCAGCGCGCCCACCGCGCCGGCCAGCCGCAGCGCGCGGTGCCGTCCCGGCCGGGACGTCGTGGCCAGCAGCTCGGCCATGCCGGAGCGGCTGTCCCGCATGCCCTGGATCGCCCCGGCGCCGACCGCGATCGGCCACAGGAACACCAGCAGGAACCGCAGCCACAGCGCGGTGGTCGTCGTGTGCCCGGTCCACGGCGCGGGCACCTTCCACCACGGCCCGGACAGCAGGAACAGGAAGCCGAGCGCGACCAGGAGCAGCGCCAGCCCGGCCCAGGGCGCGATCGAGCGCCGGAGTTCGATGCGGAAGATCACCACGCCCCCTTGCCCGGCTCGTGGTTCAGCAGCGCCGAGTAGCCGCGCTCGATCGGGCTGTCGCCGGTGTGCTCCGGGGTGCCCGCGGCCGCCAGCTCGTGCGGGGTGCCCTGGAACACCAGCTTGCCCTCGGCGAACAGGATGACGTCGGAGCACGCCGTGCCCACGTCCTCGACCAGGTGCGTCGAGATCAGCACGCACGAGTCCCGCCCGAGGTCCTGCACCAGCTCGCGGAACCGGACGCGCTGCGCCGGATCGAGCCCGGCGGTCGGCTCGTCGAGCAGCAGGATGTCCGGGTCGTTGACGATCGCCTGCGCGATCCCGACTCGCCGCACCATGCCGCCCGACAGCGTTTTCATCCGGTCGTCCGCCCGGTCGGCGAGCCCCACCCGCTCGACGGCGCGCTGCACGGCGCCGGAGATGTCCTTTTTGGACATCTCCTTGAGCCAGGCGATGTACTCGACGAACTCCCGGACGGTGAACCGCTTGTAGAACCCGAAGTTCTGCGGCAGGTAGCCGATCCGCCGGCGCAGTGCGCGCAGCCCGGCGTGTCCCCCGGCGGGCACACCGAGCAGCGACAGCTCGCCCTCCGCAGGCCGGAGCACCGTCGCCAGTGCCCGGATCAGCGTCGTCTTGCCCGCGCCGTTCGGCCCGAGCAGGCCGTGCACCCCCTTGCCGAGCGACAGGTCCAGCCCGTCCACGGCCATTTTCCGGCGTCCCGCCCGCACCTTCAGCCCCTCGGCCCGGATCTCCCAGGCATAAGCCGCCGGCGCGACCTCGGCCGCTTCCACCGCACGCATGTTCTTCCTCCCTAGTTGCGTGCGCCGAGCCGGGTGAACGCGCCCTTGTGCAGGGCGACGACCACCGTCGTCAGCGCGAAGATCCCCGCCCACACCGGCCAGGCGCCGGTGCTGAAGGCGAACGTCGGCCGCTGGACCGCGACGGTCGGCAGCACCAGTGCCGCGACCCACACCGCGACCAGCGCGTACGCCGCCCGGGTGACGCCGATCAGCCCGCCCAGCGCGAGCGTCCCCGTCGTGAAGGCCAAGCTCGGCAGCAGCCAGAGCGCCGGCGCCGTGCCGGTCAGCCACCCCGCGACGCCGAGCACCGGCAGGACGACGACGAGCACGGCCAGCGTCCGCCGCGCGACCAGGTACAGCCCGGCCCGCGGCGTCGCGACGACGACTTCGTACGCCGGATCCAGCCCCCGTGCCCACGACGCGGCCACGCCGAGCACCGGCAGCACCGGCGCGAACAGCTGCACCGCCGTCACGTCCAGCACCGACCGCCCGACGTGGTCCAGCACCACCGCGAGCAGGGTGACCAGCACGATCATCCCGAGCCACGGCGTCATCGCCGGGGTGACCCAGGTGTCGAGCCACCGCCGCCGTCGCCGCGCCGGCCTGGGCCGGGCCCGGGCCGTCCGGGGTGGGGACTCGTGGAACGGGCCCGCCGGCAGCAGGACCTCGGCCGAAAGCCGGTTCCAGACCAGGTCCACCACCGGCTGGACCGGCGCCACCTCCGCGAGCCGCGCCCGGCACAGCGGGCACGACTCGAGGTGGGCTTCCAGGCCCCACAGCTGGTCACCCGGGAGGTCCTCGCCCGCCACGTACGCGGCGATGAGCCGCTCCGGCGCATGGTTCATGACAGTGCCTCCCGCAACGCGATCCGCGCCCGCCGCGCGCGGGTCTTGACCGTTCCCTCCGGCAACCCCAGCAGGACCGCGGTCTCCCGGACGGTCAGCCCGTCCAGCACCATCGCCTGCAGCACCGCCCGCAGCTCCGGCGCGAGGTCGCGCAGCGCGACGCCGACCTCGTCACCGATCGTCGCCGCCAGCGCCTCGTCTTCGGCCGCCACCACCGGGGCGACGTCGAGCGCCACCTCCGGCGGCGGCTGGGCGTGGTGCGCCCGGCGCCGGAACGCGTCGACCAGCCGGCGCGCGGCGATCGTCCACATCCAGCCGACCGCGCTCCCGCCGGTGGCGGCGCCGGCGAACGACCCGGCCGCCCGCCAGACGGCCAGGAACGTCTCCTGCATGACCTCCGCGACGATCTGCTCGTCCGCGCACCGGCGGCGCAGGCGCACGGCGAGCCAGGGCGCCGTGCGGCGGTAGAGCTCCTCGAACGCCGCGCGATCGCCCTTGGCCGTGCGCCGGACGAGGTGCTCCTCGTCGGCGTCCTCCAGTGGCTTCTGTCTCACACCAGGCAAGACGCCGGATCGTCCGGAACGGTTCTCACCCGAATGTGTGCTGCGTCACACCGGACGAGTGGGCCAGAACTTCCGCCAGCCGTCGGCCTCCAGGGTCGTCGGCTCCAGCCCGGCGTCGCGGGCGGCCTGCTCGGCGGCCTGGATGTCCTTCGCGAACTGCTTCGCCAACGCCCTCAGCTCGCCTTCGGCGTCGACACCCGCCCGGCGCGCGGTGGCCGCGATGCGGAACAGCTGGGCGGACGCACTGGTCCCTTCGGGGAAGAGGTCGAGCGGGATGCCCGCGCGCCCGGAGCGCTGCCCGAGCTTGCCCGCCAGCGCGACGGCGGGCTGGCCGAGCGCCACGCCGTCCACAATGGACCGACGTTGCTTCTCGCGCTGCTTCAGCTCTTCCCACTTGACGTTCTGGTGCTCGACGGTGTGCACCTGGTCGCCGCCGGCGAAGACGTGCGGGTGCCGACCGACGAGCTTCGCGACCAGGCCCGCGGCGACGTCGTCGATGCCGAACGGATCGGCCGGGTCCTCGGCCGCGACCCGCGCGTGGAAGAGCACCTGCAGCAGGACGTCGCCGAGTTCTTCGCGCAGCGCCTCGCGATCGCCTTCTTCGATGGCGTCGAGCAGCTCGTAGGTCTCCTCGACCAGGTACTGCCGCAGCGAATCGTGCGTCTGCGCCGCGTCCCACGGGCAGCCGCCCGGCGAGCGGAGCCGGTCCATCACGTCGGCGGCCTCGACCAGCGGCGGCACCGGCGTCTCGATGACCTCCGCGCCGGTCGCGATGAGCAGCGCCGCCGCGGGCTCGTCCCGGGACCCGGCGAGCAGCACGACGTCCTTCAGCGAGGGCGCCTCGGTGACGGCCGGGACGCCGAACGCGGCCGGGTCGACGTCCGTGGCGGCGTAGACGGCGGGTGAGTCACGCAGGATCTTGAGCGCCGCACCGGGCAGCGTCGTCCCGCGGACGACTACGACGACACCCGCGCTCACTGCTGGGTACGACCGGACCCACCCGGGGACAGCACGAGGCCCTGAGTGGCGTCCTCGTCCGGCGCGAGGTTCATGGTGACGACATCCCACACGCCGTACCGCTTGTTGACGCGCACGCCGAGTTCGTCGAACAGCGGCTGCGTCTGCCGCATGCCGATCGCCGTCTTCGTGGCGGCGTCGAGCTCCGGCGCCTGCTCGGTGGCGACGGGCTGGTCCGAACGCTGCCGGATCATCCCGACGAACCAGGCGCGCGGGGTGTTCGGGAACGGGAAGACCACGGCCGAGCCGACCGGCGAACCGAAGAGCGGCCCGGCGGCCAGCGAGCCCACCTGGGCGGCCGGCAGCACCTCGCCCACGCCGGCGAACGCCGGGACCGACTCGGGGCTCTGCCCCATCTGGGCGGCCCGCTGCCGCAGCGACGTCAGGTACTGGCCGTCGGCCTGCAGCCGCTTGGCCGAGGCGGCCGGGTCGGCCGCGAACTGCCGGGCGAGGTCGAAGGCGGCCTTCTTCGCGTCGGCGCCCTCGACCTGGGCGCCGGTCGTGGGGTCCGGCACCAGGCCGACGGAGGTGTAGTCGAAGGTGACCGACGCGTTCGGCACGACCTTGTCGGCCAGCGCCTGGGCGAGGTAGGTGTCGGTCAGTTCCTCGCGGTGGTCGCGCACGCGGGCGACGACCTGGGTCATCGCCTGGGCCTCGTTGCTCGCGTCGGCGGGCACCGGGCCGTTCAGGGGGTCCTTGGCCAGCTGGGCGTCGATCTGCGCGTAGTTGGGCCTGATGCCCTGCTTCTCGGCGGCCTTGACGAGCAGCTCGTGCAGGACGAGCCGGCTGACGACGGCCCGGCCGACCACGTCCAGCTTGTGCTCGCCGGCGAGCTTCTGCGCGATCGGCTGCTCGCGGACGGCTTTGTTGATGAGTTCCTGCACCTGGTCGATGGAGACGGTCCGGTCACCGATGACGGCGGCCGCACCGACCTGGCTGGGGCCCGAGCCACACCCGGTGAGCAGAAGAGCACCGGCAACGACCGCGACCAGCGCGCGAGGGCGCCCCATGATCCGCATCACAGGCCATACCCTCTCACACCATCGCCCCCGAAACGCAACACCCATGGGGTCCGGACGGCGCTAATGTCGATTTATGGACCAGTGGCTGACGATCGAGGTGTTCGACGGCGAGCATTCGGCGTCGTTGTGGCGGCTGTCCCGCGGTGACGCGCTCACCGAGGCCGCTCTGACGAACGGCGCTGAGCAGTGGGTTTGGCACGAGCACCGCTGGGGTGTGGTGCTCGAGATCGAGTTCGCGACCGGGGAGCAGCGCGACGCGTTCCGCACGTTGCCGGTCGTGACGGCGGCCCTGGACGCGGTCCCGGACCCGGCGCGGGGGTTGCTCGTGTACCCGGGGCGGGGTGGAGGCGCGGGGTCGAGGATGCCGCGGACTCCCCGGCCGCTGCCGATGGCGGGGGCCGGGGCGGTTCCGGTGCCGGTGGAGTCGGTGCGGATGGGGCTGGCGGAACCGTTGCCGCCGATGTTCAGCGAAGTCGGGTAAGGAGTTCGCGCCAGGCCGGGGTGGAGGCGGTGAGGATGCCGCCTTCGCGGTCCTTGGTGTCCCGGATCAGGACTTGAGGACCGGTGGCCACCTCGACACACTCATCACCGTTGGTGCTGTAGCTGCTCTTACGCCAGGTCACCGTCATCTCGCCGCACTCCTGATGAGTAGAGGTTCTTCGCCAGGTCGGCGATGAACTCCCTCGATTGTGCCCGATCGAGGGCGACCCGATCGAGCCCTTCGAGCACTCGACGGTAGGCCACCACCTCCGCAGGCTCCTCGAGGAACAGCCCGGACACCTCACTGTCGATGTAGATGACCGGACTGAAATCCGCCGACTCAATCAACTTGAAATGCCCCGCCATCGCGGGATGACCACCGCATCGGGCGGGAACGATCCGGATTGAGATGTTGCCGCGCTCAGCGAGCCGATCGAGCTGGCGAAGCTGGCCACGCATGACATCGGGCGCTCCGCGCCCGATGGGCAGCCGAAGCACGAATTCGTGTAGGTAGAAATCAAAGGTGACGGTGGGCCTCTTGTCGAGGACCACCTGCCGGGCCATCCGAGCGAACACCAGCTCATCGATGTGGTCCGGATCGGTCGCGTTGCCGATCTCCGCGATCAAGCTCCGGGCGTAGTCGGCGGTCTGCAGCAATCCGGGCACCGAGCAGCCATGGAACTGCGACATGGCGGTGGCCCGTTTCTCGTGCCAGATCAAGGTGCGCAGCTGGAGCGGTTTCTCGAGAAGCCCAGGTGTGCGCATTTCGTCGCCCATGGCCATCAGCTCGTGGTATTCCGCACCCTTCACGCCCAAAACCGTCAGAAGCCGAGCCAAGTTCACCGGATCCGGCCGGGTGCGCCCGCGGGTCACCGCCGATACCCACTGCGCACTCATCTCCAGGCGCCGGGACATCTCCCGGACACCCCAGCCCTTCTCCGCCATGCGCTCGAGGAGCCGTTCACCAAGCTGCCTTGCCCGGATGTTCGGCTCGCGATATTCCGCCATGCGCCGAACGTAGAGCCACCACCGACAGAAACCCAGGCGCCACAACGGAAAGTCCCCCGAAATGGCGCCGGGTGTCCGCTCCCCTTTACACCGGGCCTAAACAGCGGCGGTTTTCTTCGTCAGCTGGACCAGCAGTTTCGTGCACCAATCCAGAAGCTCTTCGTCCCGCAGCGTCGGCGCTCCGATCCGCCCACCGGCCGGGCCCTCCGTCGGCTTCGGCACCGACACCGTGTTCGTCACCGCCTTGAACACCGCCTTCGGGTACAGCCGCTTCAGGCGCACCATCTGCGAGTCCAGCAGGGGCAGGGGCGCGAACCGGATGGTGTTGCCCTGGACCGCCACCTCCGTCACGCCCGCTTCGCGACACGTGTGCCGGAAACGCGCCACCGCCAGCAGCCGGTTCACCGGGGCCGGCGGCTGGCCGTAGCGGTCGATCAGCTCTTCGCGGACCGCGTCCAAGCCCTCCGTGTCCGGCGCTGCCGCGATCTTGCGGTACGCCTCGAGGCGCAGCCGCTCACCCGGGACGTAGTCGTGCGGGATGTGCGCGTCGATCGGGAGGTCCACGCGGACTTCCGCCAGCTCTTCCTCTTCGGAAGTCTCCGCGCCCGCGTGCCGCCGGAACGCGTCGACCGCTTCGCCGACCAGCCGCACATACAAATCAAATCCGACGCCCGCGATGTGCCCCGACTGCTCCGCGCCGAGGATGTTGCCCGCGCCGCGGATCTCCAGGTCCTTCATCGCGACCGCCATGCCCGCGCCGAGCTCGGTGTTCTGGGCGATCGTCGCCAGGCGGTCGTGCGCGGTTTCCGTCAGCGGCACCTCCGGCGGGTACAGGAAGTACGCGTACCCGCGCTCACGCCCTCGCCCGACCCGGCCGCGCAGCTGGTGCAGCTGCGCCAGTCCCAGCAGGTCGCCGCGCTCGACCAGCAGGGTGTTGGCGTTCGAAATGTCGAGCCCGGTTTCGACGATCGTGGTGCACACCAGGACGTCGTACTCGTTTTCCCAGAAGCCCTGGATGATCTTCTCGAGCTTGTCCTCGTTCATCTGGCCGTGCGCGGTGACCACGCGCGCCTCCGGCACCAGCTCGCGGATCCGCCGCGCCGCCTTCTCGATCGAGGAGACGCGGTTGTGGACGTAGAAGACCTGGCCGTCGCGCAGCAGCTCGCGGCGGATGGCCGCGCCGACCTGCTTGTCGTCGTACGCGCCGACGTACGTGAGGATCGGGTGGCGGTCTTCCGGCGGGGTCAGGATGGTCGACATCTCGCGGATGCCGGCCAGCGACATCTCCAGCGTGCGCGGAATGGGTGTCGCCGACATCGTCAGCACGTCGACGTGCGTCCGCAGGGCCTTGATGTGCTCCTTGTGCTCGACGCCGAACCGCTGCTCCTCGTCGACGATGATCAGACCCAGGTCCTTCCAGCGGACGCCGGTCTGCAGCAGGCGGTGCGTGCCGATGACGATGTCGACCTCGCCCGCGGCGAGCTGCTCCAGGATCAGGTCGGACTCGGTCTTGTTCGTGAAGCGGGACAGGCCCTTGATCGTCACCGGGAAGGAGCGCATGCGCTCGGTGAAGGTGTTCAGGTGCTGCTGGGCGAGCAGCGTCGTCGGCACGAGGACCGCGACCTGCTTGCCGTCCTGGACCGCCTTGAACGCCGCCCGCACGGCGATCTCCGTCTTGCCGTAGCCGACGTCACCGCAGATGACGCGGTCCATCGGGACGCCGCGTTCCATGTCGGCCTTGACCTCGTCGATCGCGGCGAGCTGGTCGTTCGTCTCGGTGAAGGGGAACGCGTCTTCCAGCTCGTGCTGCCACGGCGTGTCCGGGCCGAACGCGTGCCCGGGCGCGGACTGGCGCGCCGCGTACAGCTGGACGAGCTCGGCGGCGATCTCCTTGACCGCCTTCTTGGCCTTGGCCTTGGTGTTCTTCCAGTCGGAGCCGCCGAGCTTGTTGAGCGTGGGCAGCTCGCCGCCGACGTACCGGGAGACCTCGTCGAGCTGGTCGGTGGGCACGAACAGCCGGTCGCCCGGGTGGCCGCGCTTGGAGGACGCGTACTCCAGCAGGAGGTACTCGCGGGTGGCGCCCGCGACCGTCCGCTGGACCATCTCGACGAACCGGCCGATGCCGTGCTGGTCGTGCACCACGTAGTCGCCGGCCTTGAGCGCCAGCGGGTCGACCGCGTTGCGCCGCCGCGACGGCATCTTGGTGTTCAGGTCCTTTGTGGACGTTCCGGCGCCCGCGCCGCGGCCGGTGAGGTCCGCTTCGCTGAGCACGACCAGGGCGCGCTCCGGCGAGACGAACCCGTCGGTGAGGCCGCCGCAGGTGACCGTGACCATGCCCGCGGCCGGGGCGTCCTTGAGGCCGTCGCCGGCCTGGGTCGCCGGGACGTCGGCGCTGGTGAGCTGCTCCACCGCGCGCGCCGCGGTGCCCTGACCGGCGACGACGAGCACCGCCGTGCCGCCCGCCGCGGTGTGGGCGCGCAGGTCCGCCGTCGCGCGCTCGAGCTCGCCGCGGTAGCCGGGCGCGGCCTCGACCGAGACGCGGTAGACGTCCGGGTCTTCGCTGGTCAGCTGGGTGATCGTCCACCAGGGGCGCTGGGTGTGCTGCGCGTGGGAGGCGATCTCTTCGAGCCCGCGGTAGGCCGACGCGCCGAGGTCGATCGGGGCCTGCCCGCCCGCCGCGGCCGTCGTCCAGGAGGCTTCGAGGAACTCCTGGCCGGTGCGGACGAGGTCGGCGGCGCGGGCGCGGATCTTCTCCGGGTCGGTGAGCAGGACGTGGGTGCCCACCGGCATCGCGTCGGTGAGCAGCTCGAGCTCGCCTTCGCAGAGGACCGGGATGAGCGCCTCCATGCCCTCGACCGGGATGCCGTCGGCGAGCTTGGTGAGCATCTCGGCCAGGTGCGCGTCGGCTTCGTACGTCTTCGCCAGTTCCGCGGCCTTTTCCTTGACCGGCGGGGTGAGCAGCAGCTCCCGGCACGGCGGCGCGGTGACCCGCGGGATCTCGCCGGGCAGCGACCGCTGGTCGGAGACGGCGAACGCGCGGATCTCGCTGACCTCGTCGCCCCAGAACTCCACCCGGACGGGGTGCTGCGCGGTGGGCCCGAACAGGTCGAGGATGCCGCCGCGGACGGCGAACTCGCCGCGTTTCTCGACCATGTCGACCCGGGTGTACGCCAGCTCGACCAGCCGCTCGAGGAGACCCTCGAAGCTCTGCTCTTCGCCGACGACGAGGTCGACCGGGGCGAGCGAGCCGAGCCCGGGCGCCATGGGCTGGATCAGGCTGCGCACGGTGGCGACGACCACGCGCAGGTCGTCGTCCCCGGTCTTCAGCCGGTGCAGCACCTCGAGCCGGCGGCCGACGGTGTCCGCCCGCGGGGACAACCGCTCGTGCGGCAGGGTTTCCCAGGAGGGGAAGTCGGCGACTCTGTCCTGGCCGATGAGGGCTTTCAGGGCCGCGGTCAGCTCGTCGGCCTCCCGCCCGGTGGCGGTGACGGCGAGCACGGGCCTGCCGGCCCCTTCGTCGGAGGCGACAGCGGCGGCGACGAGCTGCCGCGCGGCGATCGGCCCCTGCAGCTCGAGCAGCGGCGCGCCGGCGCGCTCGACCACCCCGCGCAGGGCCGGGTCGGGAAGGATGGCGGTGAGGAGTCCGGACAGTGGAGCGTCGGTCACGGTCCCAGCCTACGTGCCACCCCCGACAGGTTTCCGATCACGGCTGGTCCGCGCCCCGAGCGGGTGGTCAACAGCGCAGCAGGTCCACGACCTCGGCCACACGGGGCAGCTGCTCGTCGAACACCTTCGGGTCCGTGCTCGCGATACGCAGCAGGAAGTGCTCCACGCCTTCGTACTCGCGCAGCCGCGCGGCCACCTCCGCGGCACTGCCGCTCACCTGCATCTGGATCCCCTGGACGAACGCCGCCGGGCGCCCGTAGTTGCTCTGGCAGTACTCCTCCAGCAGCACCTGCCCGCGGTCGGCGTCGTCCTCCACCAGGACCGTCGCGAACAGCGCCGGGGTCACCGGCCGGGACGACGAAGCGCGGATCCGGGCCAGGCCGGTGCCGTAATCCGCCGGGTCCGGCGGGTACGGCAGCCAGCCGTCGTACAACCGGGCGACGCGCTCCAGCGCGCCCGGCGTGTACGCCGCCAGCCACACCGGTGGCCCGCCGGGGCGAGCGGGCGCCGGGAACACCGGCAGCGAGTCGTGGTGCAGGACCGTGCCGTGGAAGGACTTCTCGCCGCTCCAGGCCGCGCGCCAGAGCGCCACGATGTCGTCCAGGCGGGCCCGGCGGCGCTCCCACGGCACGCCCGCGAACGCGAACTCCGGCTCGCTGCGCCCGGCGAACCCGGCGCCGACGGCCACCGTGAGGCGGCCGGCACTCAGCAGGTCGATCGAAAGCAGCTGGTTCGCCGTCAGGATGGGGTTGCGCAGGGCCGGGAGCAGCGCGGACGTCCCCAGCGTCACCCGGGAGGTCTGGGCGGCGAAGGCGGACAGCACCGCGAGCGCGTCCAGGGGCGCCCGCGCGAGGGTGTCGCCGACCCAGACCGAGTCGAGGCGGAGCTCTTCCGCGGCGACGGCCGTGGTGACCAGCTCGGGCGCGGTCCGCCCGGCGTCGAGGATGGGCTGGTAGGTCGGGATGACCAAGCCGTAGTTCGTCATGGGCGAAGCTTCGCCGCACCCGGGTATGCCCTCAATTCCCCGCGGGGAATGGACCGGCCGAGCAGGATGGACCCGTGGACTTCGGAACGGCGCTCAAGGACTGGCGCACCCGGCGGCGGATCAGCCAGCTCGACCTGGCCCTGCGCGCGGGCACGACCCAGCGGCACGTCAGCTTCATGGAGAGCGGGCGTTCGGTGCCCGGCCGCGGCATGGTCCTGCGGGTCGCCGAATCCCTCGAACTCCCCCTGCGCGAGCGCAACGGCCTGCTGCACGCGGCCGGCTACGCGCCGACGTACCCCGAGACGCGGCTCGACGACCCGGCGATCCGCCCGGTCCTCGACGGCCTGCGGCGGCTGCTCGACGGCCACCGCCCCTACCCGGCGATCGTCGTCGACCGCTACGGCGTGCTGGTCGCGGCGAACGACGGGTTCGGGCTGCTCACCGAGGGCGTCGGGCCGGAGCTGCTGCGCGAACCGGTGGACACGTTGCGGCTGGCGTTGCATCCCCGCGGGGTGGCCCCGCGCGTGGCCAACCTCGACGACTGGGCGCGGCACATCCTCGAACGCCTCCGCAACGACCTGGCCCGCACGCCGGACGAACGGCTGGCCGCCCAGCTCGCCGAGCTGACGGGGTACCTGCCGCCGGCCACCGCGCCGGGCCCGGAGCACCTGGGGTTCGCGGTCCCGGTCCGCCTGGCCACGTCGATCGGCGAGCTGCGGCTGATCACGGCGATCACCACCTTCGCGACGGCGGCGGACGTGACCGTGTCGGAGCTGAAGCTGGAGACGTTCCTGCCCGCGGACGCCGAGACCGCGGAACGGCTTCACACCACCAGCAACGTCGGCAGCGGCACTCCTCCCCGGTTAGGGTGATCTGGAGTTCCTCACCCGCGCGGCGGCGAACGGCGATTTCACCGCTTGATGGCAGGATGAGCCCATGCGGTGTGCGCTGGGTCTCATCAGTGTCCTGTTCCTGCTGGTCATGGGCTGCTCGGGAGCGGCGAGCGAGCCGGTGCAGAGCGTCCCGCCGGCGCCCACCCCGGCCGCCGCGAGCGGGGGCTTCAAGGTCGAGACGGTGACCGCCGGGCTGGAGCACGGCTGGGACGTCGGCTTCCTGCCCGACGGCGGCATCCTCGTGCCGCAGCGGCCCGGCAAGCTCGCGCTCGTCCGGGGCGGGCGGGCGGCGGAGGTGCGCGCCGACTTCTCCGACGTCCTGGTCAAGGGCGAGGGCGGGCTGCTCGGCATGGTCGTCAGCCCGGACTTCGCGACCAGCCGCGAGTTCATCACCTGCCAGGACCACCAGGAAGGCGGCAAGGCCGTCGACATCCGGCTGGTCACGTGGAAGCTGGCCGCCGACGGCGGGAGCGCGACGAAGGTGAAGGACCTGCTCACCGGGCTGCCGGTGAACCCGAGCGGACGCCACTCCGGCTGCCGCCCGACGTTCGCCCCGGACGGCGCGCTGCTCGTCGGCACCGGCGACACCGCACGCGCGTCGATCGCCCAGGACCGCCACTCCCTCGGCGGCAAGGTGCTGCGGCTCGACGCGAAGACCGGGAACCCGTTGCCGGACAACCCGTTCATCAACGCGAGCGACCGGCGCGAGCAGCTGATCTACACCTACGGCCACCGCAACGTCCAGGGCGTGGCGATCCGCCCGGGCAGCGGCCAAGTGATCACCGCCGAGCACGGCCCGACGTTCGACGACGAGGTCAACCTGCTCAAGCCGGGCGCCAACTACGGCTGGGACCCGTCGAAGGGCGGCACGGAGTCCGGCTACGACGAGAGCGTCCCGATGACCGACCTCAAGCGGTTCCCGGACGCGGTCAGTCCACTGTGGACGTCCGGCGAAATCACCGAGGCGATCAGCGGCAACGCCTTCCTGACCGGCGCACAGTGGGGAGCGAACGACGGCGCGCTCGTCGTGGTGGCGCTGAAGGGCCAGAAGCTGCTGCTGTACCACTTGGACGAGGCGGGCAAGGTCCTCGACGTGACCCTGCCCCCGGAGTTCGACGACAAGTTCGGCCGCCTGCGCGCGGCCCGCAGCGGCCCGGACGGCGCCCTGTACGTGACCACGTCGGACGGAACGGACGACAAGCTGCTGAAGGTCACGCCCGCCTGATCATGTGAAAAGCACGGCCACCGGGTGCCGTGGGCACTTCCGCCGGGGCGGGGGATTGCGGAACATGGTGTGCAGCAGAAGTTTCCGCCCTCCCCCCGACGCGTGTTGGACGCGGCCGAAGAGAGCGTTCCCGCGACAGCACCGCGCCGGTCCCCGGGCGCCGTCGCCGACCTGGCGACCCGGGGGCCGGCATCCACTTCAGGCCTTGCCTGCCTTGAGCGAGGCCTTCAGCGTGCCGATGGCCGTGGTCAGTGCCGTGGTGGCGGTGGGCCAGCCGATGGTTTCGCTCCAGGACGCCATCACGGCGACCGCGTAGAAGCCGGACGCGGTCCGGACCAGCCCCGTGGTGTTGAGCACCCGCCGGGCCTCCGAGCTGCCCCAGCCCTGCTTCACTGCCCAGTGCGCGCCCGGGAAGGCGCTCGGGATCCCGAAGTGCTGGTCGAAGCCGTCGACGGCGGTGCGCGGCGCGTTCTCCATCGCCTCGGTGACGAACCCGCGTTCTTCTTCGGACAGTTTCGCGGTGATGTACCGGTACACCGTGACGACGTCGGTGGGCGACATCCGGGTGGAGCCCCACTGGCCGGCGTCGGCCGGCGGCGTGGTGTGCGCCAGCCCCAGCTTCGCGACCTGCCGCCGGACGATCTCCGCTCCGCCGTTCTGCTGCCACAGGCGGCTGGCGACGCGGTCGTCGCTGGCCGAAAGCATGGTCCGGACGGCCGTCGCTTCGCTGCCGGAGGGCACTCCGGCGCGGTCGATCAGGTCGAGGGCGATGAGCAGCTTCACCACGGACGCCGTCGGCTGGGGCTGGTCGGCCTTCCAGCTCGTCTCGACCGCGCAGGCGTCCAGGTCGACGATGGCGATGCCGAGACGCGGGTCCTTCCCCTTGCTCAGCAGCGCTTGCCGGGCTTCGGCGACGGCGCTCGCCTGCTTGCCCGCCGGACCGGCCGGCGCCGAAACGCACTGGGCGCGCCAGTTGTCGCTTCCGGAGCCGCTGTTGAGCGCGAAGGCGGTGAGTACGCCCCCGACCACGACGACCGCGGCGATGGCCACGCGCACCTTGACGTTGCCGAGTTGCTTGAGCAACGGACCACCTCCGCCGGACGAGTGAGGAATCCGAAGCTATTGCGGAGGTCGACCGCGGGTATCGCCCGATGAGCCGGTCTGTTTTGGCCATCCGGCGGACAACCGGGCCGGGCCGGGCGCGCACATCGGCCGAACGGCCGATGTGCACCCTTATCTGCCCAGGTAAGCCCCGCCGTTGACGTGCAGCACCTGCCCGGTCACGTGCCCGGCGGCCGGGCTCGCCAGGAACGTCACCACGGCGACGACGTCGTCCGGCGTTCCGGGACGCTTGTTCATCGTGTTGCCGATCAGCCACTCGCGCCGCTGGTCGCTCAGCTGCCCGTGGAAGAACTCGGTCTCCCCGATCAGGCCCGGCGCGACGACGTTCGCGGTGATCCCGCGCGGGCCGAACTCCCGGGCCACGCTCACGTTCCAGCCTTCGACCGCGGCTTTCGCGGCACCGTAGGACCCGGCGCCGGTGTGCGCGGCGATCGACCCGATAGTGATGATCCGCGCGCCGTCGGCGAGGCGCTCGCGCAGCGCGTGCGTCACCAGCGCGGCACTGACCACATTGGACCGCAGGTTCCGCTCGAACGCGGCCGCGAAGCCGGCGAGCCCGGTTTCCCCGCCGCCCTCGGAGAAGTCCGTGTTGCCCCCGGCGTTGTTGACGAGAACGTCGACACGGTCCGGCAACTCCGCCAGTGCGGCTTCGACCGCCGCGGGATCGGCGGCGTCGAACACGACGGGCCGCGCGCCCGCGAGCGTCGCGGCTTCGGTGAGCACCTTCTCCCGGCGCCCGGTGATCGTGACGCGCTCGCCGGCCCGGGCGAAGGCCGCCGCCACGGCGTAGCCGATGCCCGTACCGCCGCCCGTCACCACGATTTCCCTGTTGTTCGCCATGAACCCGACCCTAGTGCCTACGATCGGAGGATGAGCGAGATCGACAAGGTCGCCTGGATCCGGGTGCGGGACGGCCGCATCCTGGCCGCTCGTTCGCGCGGCAAGGACAAGTTCTACCCGCCGGGCGGCAAACGCGAGCCGGGCGAAACCGACGCCGAGACGCTGATCCGCGAGATCCGCGAGGAACTCGGGGTGGAGATCGACGCGGCGACGATCACCCCGGCGGGCAAGTTCGAGGGCCAGGCCCACGGCCACGCGGAGGGCACGCTCGTCCACACGACGGCCTACTCGGCGGACTACCGGGGAACACCGAGGGCCTGCGCGGAGATCGAGGAGATCGCCTGGCTCGGCTACGCGGACCGGCCGCGGGTTTCGCTGGTGGCCCAGCTGGTCTTCGACCACCTCCACGAAACCGGCAAGCTGCGGTGATCGACAAGATCGCCTGGCTCCACCTGCGGGACGGCCGGATCCTCAGCACGCGTTCGCGCGGCAAGGAGGTCTACTACCTCCCCGGCGGCAAGCGCGAGCCCGGCGAGACCGACCACGACACGCTGGTCCGCGAAATCCGCGAAGAGCTCGACGTGGCGATCGTGCCGGAGTCGATCGCCGCGGCGGGAACGTTCGAGGCGCAGGCGGACGGCCATCCGGCGGGCACGCTGGTGCGGATGACCTGCTACACCGCCGGGTACCGAGGCACCCTTGAGGCGAGCAGCGAGATCGAAGAGATCGCCTGGCTCGAACACGCCGACCGCGGCCGGGTTTCCGCGGTGGACCAGCTCATCTTCGACCACCTCCACGAAACCGGCCGGCTGCGGTGACGGGCGGTTCCGGCGGCCAGGCCGGCCTCGGCGTCACCGCTGCCGCCCGCGTCACCCGCGCTTGATCAGCGGCGCGTCCCGCGAAAACGCCCGGAACCCCACGCTGTAGTACAACTCCCGCGCCGGTGCGGGCTCGCCCATGCAGGCGACCGTCGCGTGCCGGGCGCCCGCGGCCGCGGCCAGGTGCATCCCGTGCAGCAACATCGCGCGCGCCAGCCCCCGGCGCCGGTAGGCCGGGTGCGTGCCGACCGGCTCGAACTCGACCGTCGCGTTCACCTCGTCGAGCCACAGGATCGCCGAGCACGCCATCGTTCCGTCCGGCGCCTCCACCAGGACGTGCAGGTCGCCGCGGTAGCCCGGCGCCTGCCGTACGCCGAAGTACGACGCCACCGTGTACGACGTCGGTGTCCACGCGTCCACGTGCGCCTGCACCACCGCTTCCGGCGGAACCTCCGAAGCGGTGCGGAAGGAGAATCCGGCCGGCAGCGCCGGCTGCTCGACATCGGTGAGTTCGCGCTCGTTGAGCTGCGACCACGCGTCGGGCGCGTCGGGTTCGTAGCCGTGCGCCGCCCAGCGCCGCAAGCCGTGCGCGTCGGCCGCCGCCGGCAGCACCGTGCGCTCGACGCCCGCCGCCGTCTTTTCGCACCAGCCGATCACGTCGTCGACCAGCTCCGCGTGCCCGGGATCCACCTGGTACGCCAGGTACGCGCCGGTGATGTCCTTGACCGACCCGTCGTCGCGCCGCACCCGGCGCGGCAGCTCGGCCCGGCCCCACGCGACGAGTTCCCCGTCCGCGAACCACAGCCGGCGCTCGCCGTCGCCGCCGGTCCGGCCCCAGTTCCAGGCCAGCTCGCCGAACGACGCGTCGCTGTTCACCAGCTCCGGGTGGGTGGCGGTGATCCGCTGCGCCAGACCCTGCATCAGCCGCAGGTCACCGAAATCGGCCATACCCACTACTGTGGCAGGGCCGTCGAGCCGTTTTCAGCCCAGCCGCAGCTTCGGCTTGTGCTCCAGGTGCGACAACCCGTTCCACGCCAGGTTGACCAGGTGCGCCGCCACCTCGTCGCGCTTGGGCTTGCGCGCGTCCAGCCACCACTGGCCGGTCAGCGCCACCATGCCCACCAACGCCTGCGCGTACAGCGCGGCCAGCTTCTCGTCGTAGCCGAGGGAACCGAACTGCTGGGCCAGGATGTGCTCCACCTGGCTCGCGATGTCGTTGAGCACCGTGGAAAACGTCCCCGTCGAACTCGCCACCGGGGAATCGCGCACCAGGATGCGGAAGCCGTCGTGGGAGTCCTCGACGTAGGACAGCAGCGCGATCGCCGCCTGTTCCAGCATCACCCGCGGGTGACCGCCGTGCAGCGTCGAGACCATCCGGTCGAGCAGCAGCTGCGTTTCCCGGTCGACGACGACCGCGTAGATGCCTTCTTTGCCGCCGAAGTGCTCGTACACCACCGGTTTCGACACGTTGGCGCGGTGGGCGATCTCCTCGATCGACGTGCCGTCGAAACCCTTCTCGGCGAACAGGGCCCGCGCCACGTTCAGCAGCTGCTGCCGCCGCTCCGTCCCGGTCATCCGCACGCGGGCCACCGGGGCGGCCGGACGCGCCCCGGTGACCTGCTGCTCGCGCTTCGAACGTCGTCTCCCCGCCATCGGGGCAGCCTAGTTGACTAGCCCTTTTCGGTGGCGATTCGGGCCAGGCGCTGCGGCGTCGGCCAGCGGACGTCGTGCACCCAGCCGAACTTCTCGAAGATCCAGATCAGCCGCGCGGAGATGTCGATCTGGCCCCGCTTGACGCCGTGGCGCGCCGACGTCGGGTCCGCGTGGTGCAGGTTGTGCCACGACTCGCCGAACGAGAAGATCGCCAGCGGCCAGAAGTTCGCGGACTTGTCGCGGGCGGCGAACGGGCGCTCGCCGATCATGTGGCAGATCGAGTTGACCGACCACGTCACGTGGTGCAGCACGCAGATGCGGACCAGTCCGGCCCAGAAGAACGCCGTCACCGCGCCCCACAGCGACCACGAGATCAGCCCGCCCAGCAGCGCCGGCAGCAGCAGGCTGACCAGGGCCCACAGCCAGAACAGGTCGTCGACCTTCTTGATGGCCGGGTCCTTCACCAGGTCCGGCGCGAAGCGCTCGGCGTTGGTCGTGTCGCGCTCGAACAGCCAGCCCATGTGGGCGTGCCAGAAGCCCTTCGCGATGGCCCACGGCGAGGTGCCGAACGCCCACGGCGAGTGCGGGTCGCCGTCGCGGTCCGAGAACGCGTGGTGGCGGCGGTGGTCGGCGACCCAGGTGATCACCGGGCCCTGCAGGGCGATGCTGCCCGCGATGGCCATGAGCACGCGCAGCCACTGCTTGGCCTTGAACGAGCCGTGCGTGAAGTAGCGGTGGTACGACACGGTGATGCCGAGCCCGCTGATCGCGTAGAACACCACGAAGATGCCGACGTCGACCCAGCTCAGTCCCCAGCCCCACGCGAACGGCACCGCGGCCAGGAGGGCCACGAGCGGTGCGATCACCCCGAAGTAGACCGACAGCTGCACGCCGATTCCGCGCTTGCCGTCGATGACAGGTTTGGGCCCCTTGGGGGCCGGGGGCTCCCCGGTGGGCTGGGAGCGGTCGAGCGTGGCCGTCATACGCTTCACTTCTTCCTACACGGGCACGCCTTCTCGTAAGGGCGCCCTAACCTACGATGCCGTAAGTTACGGTACAGGAGGTTCGGGCGCCTGGGGAGAGCCCGAACTCACACCTGAGTACCCGGCAGACCGGCGCCTAACGCATCCCCCGCGCGGACGACACCCGATCGTCGCTATCCTGACCAGGTTCGATCCGCCGTAGTGTAATCGGCAGCACTTCAGATTTTGGTTCTGACAGTTCAGGTTCGAATCCTGGCGGCGGAGCAGCAGAAGGAACCGGAAACCCACGACACCGGGAGGTTGGCGCTGACCGACGAGGCGACCGATCCGGTGACGGCCAGGCGACCCGCGCTGGCCGAGATGTCCGACGCCTGGCTGGTCGGGCGCGCGCGGGAGCTGATCGCCGCGGTCCAGCGGCACGAGTACACCCAGCAGCTCGAGATCGTCGCGATGATGGACGAGCTGCTCGACGAGACCCAGCGGCGGGGTGAGCCCCTGCTCGTGGCCCAGCTGCTGCGCTCGTCGGCCCTCGCCCGGCTGGCCACCAAGGGCCTGGCCGCGGAGGCCGAACCCCGGCTCGACGAGATGCTCGCGCACACCCGGCGGCACGGCATCGCCCTGCTGCGGGCGGACGCGCACGCGCTGCGCGGGCGGCGGCTGGTGATCGCCGCGCAGGAGGACGCCGCGCTCACCGAGATCGCCAGGGCGCTGGCCATCCTGGACGACTCCGCCATCCCGGACCGGCAGGTCGGCCTGCGGAACTGGAACCGGCTGCTCTCCTCGACGCTCATCGACTGCTGGCTGGTGCTCAACCAGCTCGGCGTCTACGAAGCGGCCGAGGAGGCGATCGGCCGGGCCGCCGCGGCGATCCGCGAGAGCGCGAGCCCGCACGACATCGCCCTGCAGCTGATCAACCGGATCAAGATGCTGCTCGGCTGGGGCCTGCGGCTGGAGCGCATCGACGAGTACGACGAGAGCGCCGAGAAGTTCCGCACCGCCGCGTCGATGGGGCAGGCCGCCGAAGGCCCGTTCGCCGAGTCGCTGTTCCCGCGCCGGGCCGACGTCAAGGCGATCGACCAGGTCGGCGTGCTGGCCGCCGCGCCGGCGTTGAACCAGCCGGGCGCCGAGCACATCGAGCGGCTGCAGAACCTCTACAACGAGCGTGCTTTCGGGCACGACCGGGAGATCGTCGCGATCGCGCTGGCCCGCTGCCTGGACAAGGAGGGCCGGCGCGACGAGGCCCTCGCGGTCCTGCGCGAGACCCGCCAGTCCATCTCGGACGACACCTCGCAGCCGTCGATGCGGCTGAACATCGCCCGCGAGCTGGCCCGGCTCGACACGAGCCCGGACTACGCGTCCGGCGCGAGCGAGTCGCTGATCGACTACGCGCGGCGGCTGGAGTCGGAGATGTGGAGCCTGCGCGAGTCGCAGATCGCCACGCTGAACGCCCGCCGCGAGCACGAACGGCTGTCCGCCGAGCACGGCGCGATCACCCAGCAGGCCCTGCAGGACCCGCTCACCGGCCTGCCGAACCGGCGCGCGCTGGACGAGAAGCTGCGCCAGCTGGCGTCGTCGGCCGACGCGCAGCCGCTGGCCGTCGCCCTGGTCGACCTCGACGGCTTCAAGGGCGTCAACGACAAGCAGTCGCACGCCGAAGGCGACAACGTGCTGCGTGTCGTGGCGAGCACGCTTCGTGACGCGTTGCGCGGCGACGACCTGGTGGCACGCTACGGCGGCGACGAGTTCATCGTCCTGTTGCCGGGCACACCGGCGTCCGCGGCGAAGATGGCGCTCGGGCGCGCGGTGAAGTCCGTCTCGAACCTGCCCCACCACCTCTCGCACGGCGTCACGCTGTCGATCGGACTCGTGTCGTTGCGGCCGCAGGAGCGGGGCGAGCAGGTGCTCGCGCGCGCGGACGCGGCCATGTACCAGGCCAAACGCGGCGGCGGCAACCAGGTCGCGTCGGCGAACTCCATGGCCGCCGACCCCGCCGCGGCCTGGGCGAGCGAGGCACCTCCCACCGACCCCGCGTGGGACGCCGAAGAGCACAGTTAGGATCAGTGCCCGACAGAAGCCATCTTGTGGTAACCGTTGGGAGCGCCGTTGACCGGCCCGCTGAGCACGTTGATCCTCGCCGCGGGTGAGGGCACCCGCATGCGTTCCACGACGCCGAAGGTGCTGCACCCGATCGCCGGGCGGCCCCTGGTCGAGCACGCCGTCCGGGCCGCCGCCGGCCTGCACCCCGAACACCTCGTCGTGGTCGTCGGCCACGGCCGCGAACTGGTCGGCGAGCACCTCGCGGGGGTCGGGACCGCCCTCGGCCTCCCGGTCGGCACCGCGGTGCAGGACCAGCAGAAGGGCACCGGCCACGCCGTGTCCTGCGCGCTCGCGACGCTGCCCGCCGACCTCACCGGCACCGTGATCGTCAGCTACGGCGACGTCCCGCTGCTCGACACCGCCACCCTCGGCGCGCTGCTCGACGAGCACACCGAGGCGAAGAACGCGGTCACCGTCCTCACCTCCGTGGTCGCCGACCCGACCGGCTACGGCCGGATCGTGCGCGACAGCGACGGCAAGGTCACCGGGATCGTCGAGCACAAGGACGCCACCCCCGAACAGGCCGGGATCACCGAGATCAACTCGGGTGTCTACGCCTTCGACGCGGCGGTGCTGCGCGACGGCCTTTCGCGCCTCTCGACCGACAACGCCCAGGGCGAGCTCTACCTCACCGACGTGCTCGGCATCGCGAACGGCGACGGGCTGCACGTCGGCGCGCTGGTCGTCGACGACCCGTGGCTGACCGAAGGCGTCAACGACCGCGTGCAGCTGTCGGCGCTCGGCGCCGAGCTCAACCGCCGGATCGTGCAGCGCTGGCAGCGCGAGGGCGTCACGGTCGTCGACCCGGCCACGACCTGGATCGACGCCGGCGTGACCCTCTCCCGCGACGTCGTCATCGAGCCCGGTGTCCAGCTCAAGGGCACGACGTCGGTCGGCGAAGGCAGCACGGTCGGGCCGGACAGCACGCTGACGAACGTCACCATCGGCGCGGGCGCCTCGGTGGTCCGCGTGCACGGCTCGGACTCGGAACTCGGCGACGGCGTCAACGTCGGCCCGTTCACCTACCTGCGGCCGGGCACGAAGCTGGGCGTCAAGGCGAAGCTGGGCGCGTTCGTCGAGACGAAGTCCGCCGACATCGGTGCCGGCACGAAGGTGCCGCACCTGACCTACGTGGGTGACGCCACGATCGGTGAGCACAGCAACATCGGGTGCTCCAGCGTGTTCGTGAACTACGACGGGGTGAACAAGCACCGGACCGTTATCGGGTCGTATGTCCGGTTGGGTGCGGACAACACCTTCGTCGCCCCGGTGCACATCGGTGACGGCGCTTACAGTGGTGCGGGTGCCGTGATCCGCGAAGACGTCCCGCCAGGCACACTCGCGGTGTCGGCGCCGCCGCAGCGCAACATCGAAGGCTGGGCGATCCGGCGCCGGCCGGGTACGCCCGCGGCCGAGGCGGCCCAGGCCGCCCTCGACGCCGATTCAGCAGCAGGAACCGACGGGGAGTCACCAGCATGAGTCCGAAGCAAGGGACGCCGAAGAAGAACTTGATGCTCTTCTCCGGACGCGCGCACCAGGAGCTCGCCGAAGAAGTCGCCCAGCACCTCAACGTGACGATCACCCCGCAGACGGCGCACACGTTCGCCAACGGCGAGCTGTTCGTCCGGTTCGAGGAGTCCGTCCGCGGCACCGACGCCTTCGTCATCCAGGCGCACACCACGCCCATCAACGAGTTCGTGATGGAGCAGCTGATCATGGTGGACGCGCTCAAGCGGGCGAGCGCGAAGCGGATCACCGTCGTGATGCCGTTCTACCCGTACGCGCGCCAGGACAAGAAGCACAAGGGCCGCGAGCCGATCTCGGCGCGGCTGATCGCGGACCTGTTCAAGACCGCGGGCGCCGACCGGATCATGACGGTCGACCTGCACACCGCGCAGATCCAGGGCTTCTTCGACGGACCGGTCGACCACCTGATGGCGCAGACCGTGCTGGCCGAACACATCAAGAAGACCTACGGCGACGCCGACATCACGGTCGTCTCGCCGGACTCGGGCCGCGTGCGGCTGGCCGAGAAGTGGGCGCAGACGCTGGGCGACCGCCCGATCGCGTTCATCCACAAGACGCGCGACCCGGACAAGCCCAACCAGGCGATCGCCAACCGCGTGGTCGGCAAGGTCGAGGGCAAGCTCTGCGTGCTGATCGACGACATGATCGACACCGGCGGCACGATCGTGAAGGCCACGGAGGCGCTGATCGACGAGGGCGCGGCCGACGTCGTCATCGCGACGACCCACGGCATCCTGTCCGACCCGGCCACCCAGCGGCTTTCGGAGTGCAAGGCGCGCGAGGTCATCGTGACGAACTCACTGCCGATCCCCGAGGAGAAGCGCTTCCCGGGGCTGACGGTGCTGTCGATCGCGCCGATGCTGGCCGAGGCCATCCAGCAGGTCTTCGAAGACGGCTCGGTGACGTCCCTCTTCGACGGCAACGCCTGACCCGTCGTGAGTGGTGAGGCGGGTGC
>NZ_JMQI01000070.1 GCF_000695625.1 Amycolatopsis rifamycinica | reverse complement strand
GGTTGGGGCTGGACGGGGCCCGGGTGGGGCCGGGCTGGACGGGGGCCCGGGTGGGGCTGAGCCTGTGGCTGGGCATGAGCTTGGGCCTGGGCGGGGGCTGAGCCAGGGCGGGGTGGGGGGCTGAGCCGGGCGCCTTCTAACTCGCGTGTCCACAAGTTTCGGCGGGTGTGGATTGCTCAGGTTTCGCCCCGACGATGCGGAGGTTTTGTCGGGGGGCGCCGATACGCTGGAAGCGGGGCTGGTCCCCCAGGGAGGGCGGGAAGCTGCCCGGCGGCTGTCGGCTGGTGGCTGGTGGCTGGGGCACTGGGGCAGCTCGCCACCGCCATCGTCGGCGCTAGGCGGCCGTGGCCCCGGGCGGAACGCGGCCCGGCGCCTGAAGCCGCACCGGCGCGAACAGGAGTCCATGCGCCGTTTACCGCGGCGACCGGTCCGGTACGTGCTTCGGATGCTTGCGGCGTTGAGGGTGACGCAGGTAGTCAGGGCACACCCTGTGTGAAAAGAGGTCACCAGATGAAGCGCAAACGTGTGGGTGTACTGGCGTTGGCCGGGCTGGCGTTGCTGAGCGTCACCGGAGTTGCGATCGGGACGGCGAGCGCCGCCGAGAGTGGGTCCGGCGATGTGGTCGCTCGTGGGCGGGGTCACCATGACCCTGTGATCATCGGACACCGCGGTGCGCCCGGGTACCGGCCGGAGCACACCCTTGCCTCCTACGAGCTCGCCTACCGGATGGGTGTCGACTGGGTCGACGTCGACCTGGTGCCCACCAAGGACGGCCAGCTCGTCGCGCGGCACGAACCCGAGATCGGCGGGACCACCGATGTCGCGAAGCACCCCGAGTTCGCGAACCGGAAGAAGACCGTCGTGCTCGATGGGGTTACCACCACCGGGTGGTTCACCCAGGACTTCACGCTGGCCGAGCTGAAGACGCTGCGCGCGGTCGAGCGGATCCCGCAGAACCGGCCGCACAACACGCTGTACAACGGCCGCTACCAGATCGCCTCCTACCAAGAGGTGCTGGACCTCACCAAGCGGCTGGGCCGCGAGCTGCACCGGACGCTGGGCACCTACCCCGAGGTCAAGCACTCGACCTTCTTCCAGTCCATCGGCAACCCGACCGAGCCGAAGCTGGTGTCGATCCTCAAGCGCAACGGCCTCGACCGGCCGGACGCGCCCGCGATCATCCAGTCGTTCGAGGTGTCGAACCTGATCGCGCTGCACAAGGAGCTCCGGACGCCGCTGCTGCAGCTGACGTCGGCGACCGGCGCGCCGGCGGACTTCGTCGCGAAGGGCGACCCGCGGACGTACAAGGACCTCGTGACGCCGCGGGGCCTGCGTGACATCGCGAAGTACGCGAAGTACCTCGGGCCGGAGAAGGGGCAGATCATCCCCTTGGACGCCGCCGGGAACCTGACCCAGCCGACCGCGCTCGTCGCGGACGCGCACCAGGCCGGCCTCAAGGTGCAGCCGTACACCTTCCGCAACGAGAACCCGTTCCTGCCCGCGAACCTGCGCTCGTCGGCCGAGCCGGACGCCTACGGTGACGTCTTCACCGAGGAGACGGCGTTCCTGAAGGCCGGCGTCGACGGCTTCTTCGCCGACCAGCCGGACACCGCGCTGGAGTCGCTGCACGCGTTCCTCGGCCGGTAAAACCGCTTTGCGCGAAGCGCGCTTCCGAGGACGCTGAGTCCATGGAAGCGCCCTTCTCCGGCGTGCTGCTGGTCAACCGCGGCGACGAGACGCTGCTCGCCGAGGCGTCCGGGTACGCGCACATCGCCCACCGCGTCGAAAACACCGTCGACACGCGGTTCGCGATCGCCAGCGGCACCAAGGGGTTCACCGCGCTGGTCGTCGTCGGCCTGGTGGCCGAGGGACGGCTGGCGCTGGAGACCACCGCCCGCGAAGTCCTGGGCGACGACCTGCCGCTGATCGACGACCGGGTGACCGTCGAGCACCTGCTGACGCACACCTCCGGCATCGGCGACTACTGCGACGAGGAAGGGGATCCACCGCCGACCCCGCTGCTCGCCACGTCGGCCGACTACCTCGCCGCCCTCGACGGGTACCCGCAGGTTTCCCCGCCCGGCACGGAATTCCGGTACCACAACGGCGCGTTCGCGGTCCTCGGGCTGATCGCCGAACGGGTCGCCGGCGTAGGGTTCGCCGACCTCGTCCGGACCCGGGTGACCGAGCCCGCCGGGATGACCGACACGGCGTTCCTGCGCTCCGACGCGCTCCCCGCCCGGACGGCCACCGGCTACCTCGAAGACGGCCGCACCAACGTGTTCAGCCTCCCCGTCGTGGGCTTCGCCGACGGCGGGATCTACAGCTCCGCACCGGACTTCCGGAAGTTCTGGCCCGCGCTGTTCGACGGCCGGATCGTGCCGCGCGAGTGGGTGGACCGGATGCTGCGCCCGCACGCGGACGGCTACGGGCTCGGCTTCTGGCTGCCGCGGCCGGGAGTGGTGCACCTGGACGGCGGCGACCACGGCGTCACGTTCTGGAGCAGGCACCAGCCGTCGACCGGGCTCACCGCGACCCTGATTTCGAACGACCACCGAGGTGGCGGGCCGTTGCTGCGACGGCTGGACGAGTTCTTCACCGAGGCTTGACACCCTCGGGGAGCCGGGCTACTTTCGGCGAACTCAATGGTCTGGCCGCATACCTTTCAAGAGGTGCCCGATGGATGTTTCCGACCAGCAGACCACCCCCGACGACGACGCCGCCCGGCTGCACCAGCTGGGATACGCCCAAGAGCTCAAACGGACGATGTCGGCGTTCTCGAACTTCGCCGTCTCCTTCACGATCATCTCGATCCTCTCCGGCTGCCTCACGCTCTACGGCTTCGGCATGAAGACCGGCGGCCCGGCCGCGATGATCTGGGGCTGGCCGCTGGTCGGGGTGTTCGTGATCCTGGTCGGGCTCGGCATGGCCGAGGTCTGCTCCAGCTACCCGACCGCCGGCGGGCTGTACTACTGGGCCGCGAAGCTGGCGCCGAAGAACGGGGCCGCCTGGTCGTGGTTCACCGGCTGGTTCAACCTCATCGGCCAGATCGCGGTCACCGCGGGCATCGACTTCGGCGCGGCGCTGTTCCTCAACGCGTTCCTCGACCTGCAGTTCGGCTTCGAAGCGACGCCGGGGCACACGATCCTGCTGCTCGCGATCATCCTCGTGGTGCACGGCCTGCTGAACACCTTCGGCGTCCGGATCGTCGCGATCCTCAACAACGTCAGCGTGTGGTGGCACCTGATCGGCGTGCTGGTGATCGTCGGCGTGCTGATCTTCGTGCCGGCCAAGCACCAGGACGCGTCCTTCGTCTTCGGCAGCTTCGTCAACCAGACGGGCTGGGGCTCGGCGTTCTACGTCTTCGCGCTCGGGCTGCTGGTCGCGCAGTACACGCTGACCGGCTACGACGCGTCGGCGCACATGACCGAGGAGACGAAGAGCGCGGCGACGGCCGGCCCGCGCGGCATCGTCATGTCGATCGTCGTCTCCCTCATCGCCGGCTGGGTCCTGCTGATCGGCCTGACCTTCGCGATCCAGGACTACGACGGCGCGGTCGGTTCGTCCACCGGCGTCCCGCCCGCGCAGATCTTCATCGACGCGACGGGCGCGGTCACCGGCAAGTTCCTCCTGCTGATCTGCATCGGCGCCCAGCTGTTCTGCGGCATGGCGTCGGTGACGGCGAACTCCCGGATGATCTACGCGTTCGCCCGTGACGGCGCGATCCCGGGCTCGGGCTTCTGGCACCGCATCAACAAGCGCACCCAGACGCCGACCAACGCGGTGTGGCTCGCCGCCGGCGGCGCGCTGGTGCTGGCGCTGCCGTACCTGTGGAGCGCGACGGCCTACGCGGCGGTGACGTCCATCGCCGTGGTCGGGCTGTACGTGGCGTACGTGATCCCGGTGTTCCTGCGCGTCCGCCGCGGCGACTCGTTCGAGCCGGGCCCGTGGACGCTCGGCCGCTGGGGCAAGCCGATCGGCATCGTCGCGACGGTGTGGGTCGCGCTGATCTTCGTGCTGTTCATGCTGCCGCAGGTTTCGCCGGTGACGGTGGATTCGTTCAACTACACGCCGATCGCCTTCCTCGTGGTGCTGGGCGGCGCCGCCCTGTGGTGGGTGGTTTCGGCCCGGAAGTGGTTCACGGGGCCGAAGGTCCAGGGTTCCGAGGCGGAACTGGCCGCGGTGGAACAGGAGCTGAAGGAGCTGGGCTGACGTCGGGCACCGGGCTGCGGCGGCCGGGGCGGACCACCGACACCGCCGCCGCGCCCAGTGCGCCCACGGCCGCGAACGCGTAGAAGCCCCATGGGTATGCGATGCCCGCCGTCAGCAGGGCGCCGCCGAGGATCGGGCCCGAGATCGCGCCGATGCGGCCGATGCCTGCCGACCAGCCGAGGCCCGTCGCGCGGATCGCGTCCGGGTAGACGCGGCCGATGTACGCGTACACCAGCACCTGGGCGCTGAACACGAAACAGCCGGTCAGGAACACCGCCGCGTAGAGGCCGACCGCCGGCAGTTTCACGCTCAGCAGGGCCAGGAACACCGCGCCCGCGCAGAACCAGACGATCGCCGACGGGCGGATGCCCACGCGGTCGGCGACCCGGCCCGCGACGAGCAGGCCCACGATGCCGCCGACGTTCAGGGTCAGCAGCAAGCTCAGCGCCGCACCCAGCGGGTACCCCGCCTGGCGCATGATCTCCGGCAGCCATGTGTTCAGCCCGTACACCAGCAGCAGGCCCATGAACGAGGTGACCCAGAACGCGATCGTCGCGCGCAGCAGGCCGCCGCGGAACAGCCCGGCGACGGCGTGCCCGGCCGACCGGTCGCTTTCGCGAACCCGCTGGAACGTCTCGGACTCCGGCAGGTACTTCAGCATCAGCGGAACCAGGACCACGGCGGGCAGCGCGCCGGCCACGAACATCGCGCGCCAGCCCAGTGGCGAGATCAGCACGATGCCCAGCAACGCGGTCAGCACCGCGCCGACGTGGTAACCGGTCATCACCGTGGTCGTCGCGCTGCCGGCCTTGCCGCCGCGCGCGTACTCCGTGACCAGCGTGATCGCCGTCGGCAGGCAGCCGCCGAGGCCGAGCCCGGCGACGAACCGCAGCAGCCCGAAGACGAACGTCGACGGCGCGAACGCGCACAGCAGCGTGCACAGCGAGAACAGCGTGACGGAGATGATCAGGGACTTCCGGCGGCCGATGACGTCGGTGACCGTGCCGATCGCCAGGCCGCCCAGCATCATCCCGGCGAGCCCGACGGTCGACACGACCGACGCCGTGGCCGGCGTCAGGCCCCAGACGTGGCCGCGGAGCAGCACGGGCAGCACGGTGCCGAGCACGACCAGGTCGAACCCGTCGAGCAGGACGGCTGTCCAGGCCAGGGGCACGACCCAGCCGCGGGTGCCAGGGAACATGGAAACCTCCGAAGGTGCGTCGGTGCACGTCTTCCGCACACGTGTGCGTATTGCGAACAAGTATGCACGTGAGGTCCGACACAATCCAGCGCTTTTCCGCTCAACGGAAGCCGAGCGGGGCCGCGCGACCTGCGGAAAGATGCGGTGAGTGGAAATTCTGACGCTGATGGGCGTGCTCGCCGGCTCGCTGGCGCTGACCGCGGTCGCCCGGCGCTGCAACCTGTCGGCACCGCTGCTGGTCGTGGTCGTCGCGCTCGGCGTCGCGCTGATCCCCGGCGTGCCGCGGTTCGAGCTGGAGCCCGAGCTGGTGCTCACCGTCGTGCTGCCGCCGCTGCTGTACTCGACGTCGCTCGAAAGCTCCCTGACGCACTTCAAGCGGGCGCTGCGGCCGATCGTCGCGCTCGGCGTGGTGCTGGTCGTCGTCACCGCCGTGGTCGTCGCCTTCCTCGTGCACCTGCTGCTGCCGGAGGTGCCGTTCGCCTCGGCGCTCGTCCTCGGCGCGGTGGTGGCTCCGCCGGACGCGGTGACGGCGGTGGCGATCGGCCGCAAGCTGGGCCTGCCGCGGCGGGTGATGACCGTGCTGACCGGGGAAAGCCTGGTGAACGACGCCGCCGCGTTGACCCTGTACAAAGTCGCGCTGGCCGCGGTCGCGGGCACCGCCGGCTCGGCCGGGCACGGGTTCGCGGTGTTCGGCGTCGCGACCGTGGTGGGCATCGGCGTCGGCCTGGCCATCGGCGCGCTCGTGGTGCTGATCCGGCGGCAGCTCGACGACCCGCTGATGGAGTCGGCGTTCGGGATCATCGTGCCGTTCGCCGCGTACGTCACCGCCGAACACCTGCACCCCTTCAGCGCGGACTTCAGCGGCTCCGGCGTGCTCGCCGTCGTGGCGGCGGGTCTGCTCCTGGGTCACCGCACGCTGTACGCGTCTCCCGCGACCCGGATGCAGGACAGCTCGGTGTGGGCGTCGATCGACGTCCTGCTGGAGGCGCTGGTGTTCGCGCTGATGGGGCTGCAGCTGCCGGTCGTGCTCGAAGGGGCGCAGCACGCGGCCCGCGGCAACGGAACGCTCGCGCTGGTCGCCGCGGCCGTGCTGGTGGTGACGATGCTGGTGCGGATTCCGGCGGTGTTCACCTCCGCGTACCTGCCGCAGACGGTCCGGCTGTTCGGCCGCGACCGCGAAGCACCGTCGTGGCGGACGCTGGCGGTGGTCTCGTGGACCGGCATGCGCGGCGTGGTGACGCTCGCCGCGGCGGCCGGCGTCCCGGCGGGCACGCCAGGGCGCGAGGAGATCCAGCTGTTCGCGTTCACCGTGGCCATCGGCACGGTCCTCATCCAGGGGCTGACCCTGCCCCCGCTGATCCGGGCGCTGAAGGTCGAAGACCCGACGGAAGCATCGCGAGACGAGGCGGAGGAGCTCGCCGCCCGCGAAGTCGCGAAGAAGGCGGCGCAGGAGCGGCTGCGGGAGATCGGCCACGAGCGGCTGGCCGCGCTGGACCTGCCCCAGGAGAAGGTGGACCGCCTCAAGGACCGGCTGCAGCGGCTGATCGACATGCGCTACCGGTTCGCCAAGGCGGCGATCACGCTTTCCGGCGAGGAGCGTTCGGGCAGCCCGCAGGCCCAGTTCGCGAAGGCCCGGCGCGAACTGCTGATCACCCAGCGCAAGGCGATGATCGAGGAGAACCGCGCGGGCCGGCTCGACGACGAAGTGCTGCGCAAGGTGCTGCGGGAACTCGACCTGGAAGAGATGTCGGTGACCGCGACGCTCACGAACCGGATGAGCTGAGCGCGGCCCACGTCCGCAGCCGTTCTTCGGCGGAGCGGATCCCGGTCTGGGTCAGGACGACGTCGGTGGCGCCGGCGTCGAAGTAGCGCCGGATCCCCTGCCTGACCGTCTCCTCGTCACCGATCAGGGCCAGCTCCGCGGGGTGGTCCACGCCTTCCGCGTCGAGGATCCTCCGGTACGACGGAATCTGCCCGTAGAAGGCCATCTGCTCGACGGCGAGCGCGCGGACGGCATCGGGCTCGTCGGTGACGACGGCCGGAACGGCGGCGATGATCCGCTTGCCCGCCGGCAGGGCCGGGACGATCCGTTCGGAGAGCGCTTTCGGCCCGGCGAGGTACGGGAGGGTGCCGTCGGCGAGCTCACCGGTGACGGCGAGCGCCTGCGGCCCCATCGCGGCGACGACGATCGGGACGTCGTTCCCGCCGGCCACTGTGGACGGCCCGGGCGGGTGGGCCTGGACGGTCTCGCCGTCGAAGTCGACGGCTTCCCCGGCGAAGGCCTGCCGGAGAACGGTGAGGTATTCGCGCAGGTGCCGGATCGGCGGCGGGTAGTCGACGCCGTAGACGGGACCGAGAAAGCCCTGCGAGCCGAGCCCGATCCCGAGCGTGAACCGGCCCCCGGTGGCGGCCTGCGCGGTCAGCGCGGCGCTCGCCACCAGCAGCGGGTGGCGCGGGTAGGTGGGCACGACGGAGGTGCCGACCTCGATCCCGGGCACTTCCCGCCCGGCCAGCGCGGCGATCGCGATGGCGTCCTGACTGAGGGGCAGCTGGGAGAACCAGACGGACTTCAGCCCGGCTTCGGCGGCCTGCCGGGTCTGGGTGATGAGCTCGTCGACGAGGTTCGGTGCCGAGTCCGTGTCGCCGGACGGCAGCGCGACTCCGATGGTCATGATCCCAAGCTAGTCAGCGGCGCGAGCGGTTTTCGCCCTTCCCAGGAATTGAGAACCCGAGCGGGCCGCCGTGAAATCGCCCACCCTGAAGCGAAATCCGATCTTCCAGGAGAACCCATGTCGCTCACCGAAGTCATCGAGGGCACCCGCAAGGCCGTCGACGCCGACCCGCACAACGCCGCCGTGTCGTTCAGCGTCGACAACGTGCTCAAGCCGGGGACCAAGACCGAAGTCGAGGTCAAGGTGCGGGACCACGCCTTCACCGTCGACGAACCAGCCGCGCTCGGCGGGACCGACCACGCCGCCAACCCCGTCGAGTACGCGCTGGCCGCCCTCGGGTCCTGCCAGGTCATCACCTACCAGTTCTGGGCGGCGAAGCGCGGTGTCCCGATCGACTCCATCAAGGTCACCGTCGACGGGGACCTCGACCTGCACGGCTTCTTCGGCTTCTCCTTCAACACGCGCCCCGGGTTCGGGGACGTGCGCGTGTCCGTCGAACTCGAAGGCCCGGCGAGCCGGGAGCGCTACGAAGACCTCAAGCGCGAGGTCGACGAGCACTGCCCGGTGCTCGACCTGTTCCGGAACGAAACGCCCGTCAGCACGAAGCTGACTTAGACGACAGCGCCTTATACAAACGTGTGCCGCACGATCGTCTGCTCGCGGCCCGGGCCGACGCCGATCGCGGAGATCCGGGCGCCCGACAGCTCTTCCAGGCGCTCGACGTACGCGCGGGCGTTCGCCGGGAGCTCCTCGAACGTGCGGCACGCCGAGATGTCCTCGAACCAGCCCGGGTGCTCTTCGTAGATCGGGATCGCGTGGTGCACGTCGGTCTGCGTCATCGGCATGTCCTGTGTGCGGAATCCGTCGACTTCGTAGCCGACGCACACCGGAACCTTCTCCAGGCCGGACAGCACGTCCAGCTTCGTGAGGAAGTAGTCGGTGATGCCGTTGACGCGCACCGCGTACCGCGCGATCACCGCGTCGAACCAGCCGGTGCGGCGCGAGCGGCCCGTCGTCACGCCGAACTCGCCGCCCTGCTTGCGCAGGTACTCGCCGGACTCGTCGTGCAGCTCGGTCGGGAACGGGCCGGAGCCGACGCGCGTGGTGTAGGCCTTGAGGATGCCGAGCACCGTCGTGATGCGGCCCGGCCCGATGCCCGAGCCCGCGCTCGCGCCGCCGGACGTCGGGTTCGACGACGTCACGAACGGGTAGGTGCCGTGGTCGACGTCCAGGAGCGTGCCCTGTGAGCCCTCCAGCAGCACGGTTTCGCCGCGCTCCAGGGCCTGGTTGAGCTGCAGGCGCGTGTCGGCGATGCGGTGCGCGAACTTCTCGCCCGCGGCGAGCACCTCGTCGGCGACCTGGTCGGCGTCGAGGGCCTTGCGGTTGTAGACCTTCACCAGCACCTGGTTCTTGAACTCCAGCGCGGCTTCGACCTTCTGGCGGAAGATCTTCTCGTCGAGCAGGTCCTGCACGCGGACGCCGACGCGGGCGATCTTGTCCTGGTAGCACGGCCCGATGCCGCGGCCGGTGGTGCCGATCTTGCGGCTGCCGAGGTACCGCTCGGTGACTTTGTCGATGGCCACGTGGTACGGCATGATCAGGTGCGCGTCGGCCGAGATCAGCAGCTTGGACGTGTCCACGTCCCGCGCTTCCAGGCCGGAAAGCTCTTCCAGCAGCACCCCCGGGTCCACCACCACGCCGTTGCCGATGACGTTGGTCACGCCCGGCGTGAGGATGCCGGACGGGATGAGGTGCAGGGCGAAGTTCTCGCCGTTCGGCAGGACGACCGTGTGACCGGCGTTGTTGCCACCCTGGTAGCGGACGACCCACTGGACGCGGTCACCCATCAGGTCGGTGGCCTTGCCCTTGCCTTCGTCTCCCCATTGGGCACCGATGAGCACGATGGCCGGCATGTGACACTCCAGGTGTTCGACGACGTGAGGTTTAGTGTCCCGGACGGACACCGGTGGCGCTGCTAAATGCCGGTGCATGAGCGTAACGGAGGACCCGCGGGTGCGCGGAATAGTGGTGGCTTGTGGCGAAGACGCGGCCGGCTTCGAAGAGGTCGACGACGTCGAGTCGATCCGCGTGCCGAGCCGTCCCGGCAAGGCGGAAATCGACCCCTTGCTGGGCGAACACGATCACCTGGTGGTCTCCGGCACGGACGCCGACCTCGCCGCGGTCGTGCTGCGCCTGCTCCGGAAGGACGCGCTCTCCGGCGTGTCGGTCGGGTTCGTGCCCTCGTCGCCGGACTCGGTCGTCGGCGCGCTCTGGGGGCTGCCGAAGACGCCGCTGCGGGCGCTCGCGCTGGCCTTGCGCGGCGAAGTCGACCCCGTGCCGCTGATCCGCGACGACGTCGGCGGCGTGCTCGTCGGGCGCGGGCAGCTGCGGATGGTCCGCGGCGTCGCCTACGCCGACGAGCAGGTGGCGCTGCGCGGGCCGGCCGCCTCGATCGAGGTGCTGCCGGACCCCGGTGGCCCCGGGCTGGCCGTCCGCGTCGTGAAGGGCACGATCTTCAAGCGGCCGTCGACGCTGTACTCGCGGGCGTTCCAGATCGGCTGCATCCCGACGCGGCCGGTGCGCGACGACGTCGTCTTCGAGCGTGCGGTGAACAAATGGACCTGGTACCGGCACACCGAGGACCTGCGGCTGGTCCGCGGCACGCTCTGACCTGCGCCGTCGATGATCACGCAGTGTTCATCGACGGACAGCAACACGTCACCTATACGTGTTGTATGTGCCACTTCCGTGGATCAAGGTGAACTGTCCCGAACCTGACCCGGAGGCCGCAAGATGCGCGCTGTTCGTCATTCGTTCACCGTCCTCGCCGTCACCGCGGTGCTGTCCGGCACCCTGGCCGGCGTCGCGGACGCGACCCCGCCGGGCATCCCGTCCGCCACCACCGCGCAGTCCGAGCTCGCGACCCTGACCGTCAAGGCCGACGGCTCGCTGACCGGCTACAGCCGCGACAAGTTCCCGCACTGGATCGACCAGGGCAACAGCTGCAACACCCGCGAAGTGGTGCTCAAGCGCGACGGCACGAACGTGGTGACCGACTCCAGCTGCGCCGCGACCTCCGGCAAGTGGTTCAGCCCCTACGACGGCGCGACCTGGACCGCGGCGTCCGATGTGGACATCGACCACGTCGTGCCGCTGGCCGACGCGTGGCGTACCGGCGCGTCGTCGTGGACGACCGCGCAGCGCCAGGCGTTCGCGAACGACCTCACCGACCCGCAGCTGATCGCCGTGACCGACAACGTCAACCAGGAGAAGGGCGACAAGTCGCCCGACGCGTGGAAGCCGCCGCTGGTCGGCTACTGGTGCACCTACGCGAAGATGTGGGTCGCGGTGAAGTACAAGTTCAAGCTGACGATCAACTCCGCCGAGAAGACCGCCTTGACGGACATGCTCAACCGCTGCTGACGCCGGTACGCTGGGGCGGTGCGGATCCTCTTCACGTGCCGCCCGGCGTACGGCCACCTCTTTCCCCTGCTCCCCTTGGCGAACGCCGCCCGCGCGGCGGGGCACGACGTCGTCTTCGGCACCGGCGAGGCGTTCGTGCCGAAGGTGCGTGAGCTCGGCTTCGAAGCCCACCGCGTGGGCATCGCCATCAGCGACGCGGAGGCCGAGGCCAAGCGGCGGCACGGCGAAGACGCCGGCTTCCTCGACGTCGGCATCACGATGTTCGCCGAGCTGCTGCCGTGGGCCACGATGGCCGACCTGCGCCCGCTGCTGCCCGGGCTCCGGCCGGATCTGGTGGTCTACGAGCAGAGCGACGTCGGCGCGGGTGCGCTGGCGCGGCAGGCGGGCATCCCGGCCGTCTCGCTCGTGATCGGCCGGTCGATGCCGCCGGAGGTGCTCGCGGTGGCGACCGCACGGCTGGCGCCGCTCTGGGACACCCCGCCCGCGGACGCCATGCTCGGCGACGCCTGCGTCGACGTCTGGCCCGACAGCGTCCGCGACCCGGGCACGGCGGCCGTGCCGAAGGTGTTCCGGATGCGCCCGACGCCGTACGACCCGGAGGTCCCGCTGCCCCTGCTGCCGGAAGACGGCTTCGTGTACCTGACCCTGGGCACGGTGGTCTTCGGCGCGACACAGGTGCTGCGCGGCGCGATCGCCGCCCTGTCGCGGCTGCCGGTGGACGTGCTGGTGGCGCTCGGCCCTGGCGACCCCGCCGCGCTGGGCCCGGTGCCGGGGAACGTGCGGGTGGCCGGGTTCGTGCCGCAGGCCGAGGTGCTCAAGCACGCGGGCCTGGTGGTGCACCACGGCGGCACGGGCACGGTGCTCGGCACGCTCGCGGCCGGCCTGCCGCAGCTGGTCCTGCCCCAGGGCGCCGACCAGTTCGCCAACGCGGAGACGCTGTCGGCCCTCGGCGCGGCGAAGGCGCTGGTGGGCGACGCGATCCGGATCGACGCGATCGAAGCGGCGGCCCGCGAGCTGCTGGACGACCCGGCGGCGCGGCAGGTCGCCCGGGGCGTCGCGGCCGAGATCGCCGGCATGCCCGCGCCCGAAGAGGTGCTCGCCGAGCTGGTCAGCTGGGCGGGCTGACCAGCGCCAAGATCTCCCGCGCCACCGCGTCGTTCTGGCGGAAGGACAGTGCGTTCGTCCGCGGCCGGGTGAACGCCGCCGCCGAACGGGCGCTCGTGTGCGGCCCCACCGCGAACCGGTGCGGGTGGGGCCGGCCCGTCCCGTCGAGCAGGCGGGAGTCCGAGACGCGCGTGTGGATGCGGCCCGACGGCAGCGCCGCACCCGTCACCGGGTCCGCCACCGTCTCTTCCGCCAGTTCGCCCGCGTCGCGCAGCTGCCGCAGCAGGCCGTCGGCCGCGCGGGTCACGCTCGGCCCCGGCAGCCGGGCCTCGATCAGCGTGCGGGCCTCGACCGTCTCCGGGTGGCTCGCCGACGACGCCACGAAGACGCCGCGCTCCGCCGTCACCCGCATCTCCGCGCCCGCGAAGGAAACCACGCCGGCTTCGTGCAGCGCCAGCAGCTCCTCCAGACGGCGCGGTGGCGGTCCGCTGGCGTAGTAGGAGAAGAACCCGTGGAACCAGCCGTCCATATCGGACACCTGAGACGCGGCGCCCAGCCGTCCTTTTTGGACCAGCACCGGCAGCTGGCCGTACACCGACAGCAGTGCCATGAAGGCACCCAGGTCGGCGCTGAACTCCTGGTCCGCCCGGCGCGCCAGGTCGGCCTCGACGTACTCGCGCAGTTTCTTCCCGAACTCCTCCGCCGTGCCGAAGGTGCGGCCCGCCATCGGGCGGTCCAGCCGGTCGAGGTCGAGCCGGTCGGCCTCGGCGGGTACCGCCCGCTCGACGAGGTCCCGCATGGACGGCGAATCCCAGTCCAGGTCGGCGAAAGCGTCGGCGAACACGGCGAAGTCCATGCGCACGCGGTCCGGGTGCCCGGTGAACAGCTCGCTGTAGTAGCCCCAGGCCAGTTCCTTCGCGATCAGCGGCCAGACGTCCGCGCGGAAGTCGAGGGTGGTCCCGGGCAGCCCGTCCATGGCGTAGGCGTCGAAGAACCTGGGCAGCCGCAACGGTTTCCCGCGCAGCCGGTAGCCGATCTTCGCGTGGTAGGGCACCCCGCGCCGCGAGCCGACGTGCAGCACCGGCTCGGCCCCGCTCGGGTGGTAGCGGAGGCCACCGCACGGCAGGTCCTCGAACCGGCCGCCGCGACCCTCGGTCAGCAGCAGCATCAGGTCGACGAACGCCAGCCCGAACCCGCGCACCAGCACGGTTTCCCCCGGTTCGACGCCCGCGTAGTCGACGTCGGCGGTGTAGCCGGCCGGGTAGTAGGACAGCCCGTGCCGCGCGGCGAACGCCACCAGCTCGCCCTCCCGCTCGTCGGGGTCCGCGTCGAGGTGGCCGACGGTGAAGACCACGGCGTCCGCGGTGATCGCCGATCCGTCGGACAGGCGGACCGTGGCGCCGTCGACCCCGGTCGCGCGGGCCGCGTGCTCGACGACGTCGATGCCGTCGGGCAGGTCCTCGACGACCTTCCGGTACACCCAGGTCAGGTAGGTGCTCAGCAGGCGCCGGGTGGGGAAGTCGAAGGCGTCGAGCGCCGTGAGCTCGGCGGCGACGTCGGGCGGCACGTCGGCGTCGAGCCCGCCGTCACGCACCCGCCGCGCCCATTCCAGCAGCGACGGCCCCGGCCGCACCGGGCCGGCCATCTTCACCGACTCGTCGGTGAACATCGTGACGTCCTCGGGCATGGAGTTCATCCGCAGCAGCGGTGACTGGTCGTAGCGCCACACCCGGCCGGGCCCCGGCGGGAACGGGTCGATCAGGTGCACCTCGAGCCGGCGGCCGCCGAGCAGTTCCCCGGCGTTCGCGCCCAGCCGTTCGAGGACGCCGACCCCGCGGGGTCCGGCGCCCACGACAGCCAGGGTGAACGGCGGGAGATCGGCCACGATTCCGAAGCTACGCCGGGGTTCGGGCGCCGGAAGTCCTTCCCACAGAGCGGAACCGGCACCCTCCTGGAGGGCGTTCCACCCTGCGGACTCCGTTGCCGCCCACCGGCGCGAGGCGTAGCTCTGGCGATACCGACGCGAGAGAAGGTGACGGAATGCCGGTGGAGTTCCTGGGCATCGGAGGCACGCACGACGGGTCGGAGACGCACGCCCGCTCCGGCGGCGTGTTCGACAAGGAGTACACGCTGCGCCTGGCCCGCGCGCACGAGGACTTCGGCTGGGACCGGGTGCTGTTCGCCTACGGCTCCGGCTCGCCCGACCCCGCGCAGGCGGCCGCGTACGTCGCCACGAAGCTCGACAAGCTGCAGATCCTGCTCGCCCACCGCCCGAACGTCTCGTACCCGACGTTCGCCGCGAAAACGTTCGCGACGCTGGACCAGATCTCCGGTGGCCGGCTGACCGTGCACTTCATCACCGGCGGCAACGACCACGAGCAGCAGCGCGAGGGCGACTACCTGACGAAGGACGAGCGCTACGGGCGCACCCGCGAAGCCATCCAGATCATCAAGAAGGCGTGGACGTCGGACGAGCCCTTCGGCTTCGAGGGCGAGTACTACCGCTTCGCCGACTACGTCAGCGACGTCAAGCCCGTGCAGAAGCCGCGGCCGAACGTCTCCTTCGGCGGCTCCTCGCCCGCCGCGTACGCGGCCGGAGGGGCCGAAGCGGACATCTACTGCCTCTGGGGTGAGCCGCTCGCGCAGACCGCCGAGCAGATCGAGTCGGTCAAGGCCGCCGCGAAGGCCGCCGGCCGCACCGACGTGCCGCGGATCCAGGTCGCGTTCCGGCCGATCATCGCGCCGACCGAGGAGCTGGCCTGGGAGAAGGCGTACGCCACGGTCGGGGCGATCAAGGACCGCACCAAGGGCGGGCAGCCGCTGACCCGCCGGCACAAGCTCACCGAACCCGAGAACACCGGCTCGCGGCGGCTGCTGGAGATCGCGGCGAACGGCGAGCGCTTCGACCGTGCGCTGTGGACGCCGACCGCGGCCGCGACCGGCGGCGCGGGCAACTCGAACGCGCTGGTCGGAACGCCGGAGACGGTCGCGCAGGCCCTGCTCGACTACTACGACCTCGGCGTCGAGATCCTCTCGGCCCGCGGCTACGACATGCTCGGCGACACGATCGACTTCGGCCGGTACGTCATCCCGATCGTCCGCGAAGAGGTCGCCAAGCGCGACGCCGCCCGCGCCGCGGAGACCGTCCGGACGCCCGCGGAGGACGCCCTCGCCGTCGACGGCTGACCTCGCGTTTCCCCGGTAGCCACCTCGCGCTCGCGAGGTGGCTACTTTTGCCCCTGGCGACCGACCAAACGGTACGGAATGATCCATTGGTGACTCCTGGGCCACCGGTCAGACACTGCGGGCTATCGTCTGACCCGTTCGGGAAAGCTCCGTGACACCTTGGATACCAGCGAAAGAACCTAGAGATTTACCAACAGTCACGGGACACTGGCTGAGGTAACTCACGTACCGTGACTGCCTCATGACCGACTGGTCGTCTCGTCACCGGAGGTCATGGGACGGGCGCGGTCTGCGAAGAGGTCGGGAGAAAACGCATGGCAGCACCGCCGGATCGCGTCACGTTCCGCGAGGTGTTCGGGATCGCCGAGTTCCGGGCGCTGTGGTTCGGCGAACTGCTCTCGATCGCCGGTGACCAGCTGGCCAGGGTCGCGCTGTCCATCCTCGTGTTCACCGGGACGAACTCCGCGACGCTCACCGGCCTGACCTACGCCCTGACGTACGCGCCGTCGCTGCTGGGCGGCATCTTCCTGACCGGCTTCGCCGACCGCTTCCCGCGCCGCAGCGTGATGGTGCTCGTCGACCTGCTGCGGGCGGCCCTGATCCTGCTGGTCGCCCTGCCCGGCATGCCGTTCTGGCTGATGTGCGTGCTGGTCGGCGGCGTTTCCCTGGTCAACCCGCCGTTCAAGGCGTCCCAGCTGGCGCTGCTGCCGCAGGTGCTCGAAGGCGACCGGTTCGTCGTCGGGATGGGCATCCGGAGCATGACCGTGCAGACCGCCCAGCTGCTCGGCTTCGCCGGCGGCGGCGCGCTGCTGCTCGCCCTCGACCCGCACGTCGCCCTGGTCGTCGACGCCGCCACGTTCGTGCTCTCGGCCCTCTTCGTGCGCTTCGGCGTCCGCGCCCGGCCGGCCGCGGCGACCGGTGAGCAGCGCAAGTCCTTCTTCGCGACGCTCGGCGGCGGTGGCCGGACGGCGTTCACGAGCTCGCCGCTGCGGACGCTGGTGCTGTTCACCTGGCTGATGGGGCTGCTGCCGGTCTACGAGGGCATCGCCGCGCCGTACGTCACGGCGGCGGGCGGCGGTCCCGAGACGATCGGCCTGCTGCTCGCGGCCGACCCGATCGGCAGCGTCATCGCGACCTTCGCCTACACGCGCTGGGTGCCCGCGCGGCTGCGGCCGAAGCTGATCGGCCCGCTGGCGGCGCTGTGCGCCGTGCCGCTGGTGCTGTGCTTCCTGAGCCCCGGGCCGGTCTCGTCGATCGTCCTGTTCATCGTCTCCGGCGGCTTCGGCACGGTCTGCCTGCTGCAGGCGACCGCGTCACTGACCCTGGCCGTGCCCGACGAGCAGCGGGCGCAGGTGATGGGCCTGTCCAACACGGGGCTGACCACGATGATGGGCGTCAGCCCGCTGATCGGCGGCGTGCTCGCGGACCAGCTGACCCCGCACGCGACGGTCGGGATCTTCGGCATCGCCGGGATCGTCCTCACCCTGCCGCTGGCGGCGCTGTGGACCCGGGCGCTGTCGGGCGAGCCCGACCGATGGATCGACAAAGAAGCCGCACGCGCCGAACATGCATGACATGCCCCGCGCGTGGGCTTGACCTGCGCGACCTTGCGGTGCGCTGTGCGGTCACTGTTCTTTGCCGCGCATCGCTGGCCACCTCTCGTTCCGGTGTCAAAGAAAAAGTACACACCGAAAGCCCTTGTGGACAGCGGGCGAACGGTCTGAAACTGTCCGTGAGTACTTTGTCACCGTACAACCACGCAAGGGTCTGGGGGAAAAATGGTCACATCGGGGGAACAGCGCGGCCAAGACTTGATTTCTCGCGCACGGGGCTGGGCACTGTGGACCCGCCCCCGCGACTGGATCATCGCGACGCTGACCGCCATCACGGTCATGCTGAGCTGGACGGCCGTTTCGCTGTTGACCGTGCCGGTCACCGTCGCCCAGTTGGGCACGTTTTCGCTGCTCACGGCCCTGGCCGTGGCGCAAACGGAGGTCAGCAGGCGGCTCGAGCGGCAGCGCCGCATCCTGAGCAACGGGCCCTACATCTCGATGACTTCGGTGTGGCTGCTGCCCGCCGGCCTGCTGCTGCCGGCCCAGCTGATCGCCGCGCTCGGTGTCGTGCTGTACGTGTACCTCGCGTTCCGCAGCTGGTCCGGCACCCGTCCGGGTGAATTTCACCGCGTGGCCGCGAACGCGACCACGATGATCCTGTCGGCCTTCTCCGCGGGTGTCGTGGGTCACATGACCATCGGTAGCGGCGTGGCCACGGTGACCCTGGCGGCGCTGGCCTTCTTCACGGTCAACACCGCGCTGACCGGCCTCGGCCTCTACCTGGCCGACCCGAAGAGCGCGACCCCGGTGTCGTGCCTGGGCAACATGGACGACAACCTGCTCGAGCTGTCCACTTTGTGCGTCGGCGCGCTGCTGGTGATGGTGCTGAACGAGGAGCCGCTGCTGTCGGTGCTCGTCATCCTGCCGCTCTACGTGCTGCAGCGGTCCGTGCTGATCAAGCGGCTCGAAGAGCTGGCCACCACGGACCAGAAGACCCAGCTGCTCAACGCCACCACCTGGCAGGACGGCGCGCAGCGCGAGATCTCGCGCGCGGCGCGGGAGAACGGCAGCTTCGGCGCCATGATGATCGACCTCGACCACTTCAAGCGGATCAACGACACCTACGGGCACCTCGCGGGGGACGACGTGCTCAAGGCGGTCGCCGCCGTGGTCAAGCAGGAGACCCGGGCGCACGACCTGGTCGGCCGGTTCGGCGGCGAGGAGTTCGTGGCGCTGCTGCCGTCGACGTCCAAAGAAGACGCGATCGTCACCGCGGAACGGATCCGGCAACGGGTCAGTGAGCTGATCATCAGCACCACGACCAACGAGGGCGCCGCCGTCGACATCGAACGGCAGACGGCGTCGATCGGCGTCGCCGCCTACCCGCTGGACGGTTCGTCCATCGAGGAGGTGATGGCGTCCGCCGATGCGGCCGTGTACGCGGCCAAGCACGGCGGACGCAACCGCGTGGTGGGCTCGGCCGCGGCGGCCTTGGCCGCGGCTTAGCTACCGCAACCGTTCGATGACGTCGCTCGCCTTGGTCTGCAGGCGGGCGACCCCGCCCACGGTGAATTCCGTGAGCAGGTCGATCAGGGCGTCCTGGTCCGGCGGCTCGCCGTCCCAGGTGGCCTGGACCAGTGACTCGGTCATCGCGAAGAAGAGCGTGACGAGCGCGCGGTCCGCGCGGCCGGAGTCGATGCCGTGCGCGGCCCACCGCTTGCGGCTGGCTTCGGCGTAGACGACGGCCAATCTCTCCCTCAACCGGGTGAGAGCGGGGTCCCCCGCGCGCTCGGCCGCGCGGAGCACGCCGTAGCCCTCGGGGTGGTCGGCGACGAAGGTGACCATGTTGGCGTAGTTGGCCCGCGCCCAGGCTCGCAGACCAGGCTGCTCGTCGGCCACCGAAGGCCCCGCGATGGCGGCGAAGGCGCTTTCCTCGGTGGCCGCCACGACCTCGGCGAACAGCGTCGCCCGGTCGCCGAACTGCTCGTAGACGGCCTGGCGCGAGACGCCGGCCTCCCGCGCGATCTGCTCGATCGTCGCGCCCTGCATCCCGTGCTGCGCGACGACCCGCGCGGCCGCCCGCAGCACGCGGGCGCGCTGCTCCGAAACCGGGAGCTTGCGCGGCCGCCCGCGCGGAGCCGGGCTTGACATGGTGGTCCACCTCACGTGATTCTTTTTCCGACACCTCTGTCTGAAAAGGTGTTTCCCCGCGCACCCGCCCTGCTCAACGAGGAGCAAGCATGCGTATCTTCCCCCGCCGCGCCCGGTCCGCGGCCGTCGCCACGGTCTCCGTTCTGGTCCTGGCGACGTTGGGCCCGCCGCAGGCCTCCGCCGCGTCCTTCTACGACCCGCCGTCCCCCCTCCCTGCCGGCAGCAACGGCGACGTCATCCGGCACGAGGCGTCGACGTTCTACATCGACCCGATCCAGCTGATCAAGGCCGACGCCAGCGTGCAACGGATCATGTACCGCAGCACGGACACGCACGGCTCGCCGATCGCCGTCACCGGCACGGTGCTGACGCCGCGGTCGGCGTGGCACGGCACCGGCGTGCGCCCGATCGTTTCCTACGCCGTCGGCACCCAGGGCGAGGGCGACGACTGCGCGCCGTCGAAAGCGCTTGCCGCGGGCTTCGAGTACGAAGGGCCGTTCATCGCCGGGCTGCTGACGCGGGGCTACGGCGTCGTCGTCACGGACTACGAGGGGCTGGGCACGCCCGGCGACCACACGTACGTCAACCGCGCGTCGGAGGGACACGCCGTGCTCGACGCGATCCGCGCGGCGCAGCGGCTGCCGGAGGCGGGGCTCCCGGACGACGGCCCGGTCGCGATCGCCGGTTACTCCCAGGGCGGCGGTGCGTCGGCCGCGGCGGCGGAGCTGCAGCCGAGCTACGCGCCCGAGCTGAAGCTGAAGGGCGCGTACGCGGGCGCGGTGCCGGCGGACCTCGCCGAAGTGGCCAAGAACCTCGACGGCCACTACGCGGTCGGGTTCCTCGGCTTCGCGCTCGTGAGCATGAACTACGCGTACCCCGAGCTGAACATCCCGGCGCTGCTCAACGCGCGTGGGAAGCAGCTGTTCGAGCAGGTCCGGACCGAGTGCACGGTGGACGCGATCGCCGGGCACGCGTTCACGCAGTCCTCGACGCTGACCAACGACGGCCGCTCACTCGTCGCGTACCTCGGGGAGGAGCCGTACCGGTCGCGGGTGGCCGAGCAGAAGATCGGCTCGCTGAAGCCGTCGGCGCCGGTGCTGATCGTGCACAGCGCGCTCGACGACATCGTGCCCTACGCGCAGGACCGCGACCTGGGCCGGACGTGGTGCGGCAAGGGCGTGCGGGTGCAGTTCAGCACGTCGCTGGTGCCGACGCACGTGCTCGGCGCGGTGCGGGCGTACCCGGAGGCGTTCGCCTGGCTCGAGGGCCGCTTCGCCGGCCTCCCGGCCCCCGTCAACTGCGGCTGGTTCTGAGGCCGGACGGGCCCGGGACCGCGCGGTCCCGGGCCCACGGCGTCACTTCAGGCCGGTGGCTTCCGCGGCGGCGGGGTCGGAGTCGGCGAGGAACGTGCGGCAGCGGTCGTACTCCTCGGTCTCGCCGATCTTGCCGGCGGCCTTGCCGAGCACGGCGAGGGCGCGGAGGAACCCCTGGTTGGGGCGGTGGGACCAGGGCACCGGACCGAAGCCCTTCCAGCCGGCGCGGCGCAGCTGGTCGAGACCACGGTGGTAGCCGGTGCGCGCGTACGCGTACGCAGCGACGGTCTCACCGGCGTCCAGGGCCTTCTCGGCCAGCGAAGCCCACGCCTCGCTGTAATCGGGGTGTTCGGCCGCGACGGTGGCCGGGTCGGTCCCGGCGTCGAGCGCGGCCTGGGCGGCGGTGTGCTCGGGCAGCAGCGTCGGCTCGGGGCCGAGCAGGTTGTGCGTCATGGGGTCATTGTGCCCATGCCCGCGGATCAGAAGAACAAGCCCGCGAGAATCCCGCCGCCGGCCAGCACCAGCGCGGCGACGAGCACCGCCGCGACAACTCGTTTCGGCATCATGGCGGCACACCATGCCAAGCCGTCCCCGGCGGAGCAAGTCGTCCACCCGTAGGGGTGATCCCCGATTTTCGCGGCCTTTGCCACGGTCTTGGCCCACTCGTGACCATGACCGGCCATGATGTCCGGCATGGCCAAGGCAGTCGACGTCCCGGTGGACGTGATCCCGCGCAGCCCCCTCGCCAAGACGAGGCTGTTCTTCACGCGGCACTGGCACCGCGGCGTCCCCGGGCAGCCGACCCCGGACTGGGTGCTCCGGTTCTGCTACGGGATGTGGCTGGCGGCGTTCGCGTTCAAGCTCGTCGGCTCGTCGTGGGACATGTCGTGGCACTTCATGTGGCTGCGCGACGACCTGGCCCCGCCGCACCTGATCAACACCGTCGGCACGGTGATCATCGTGGTGCTGGTGGCGATCCACAGCTACACGGGCCTGGGGTGTGACAGGCGGTCGCTGCGCCTGATGCAGATCGGCCTGCTGACGTTCCTGGTGGCGGCGCCGCTGGACGTCATCAACCACCGCGTCAACGGCCTCGACCTGACCGCGTGGAGCCCGTCCCACATGATGCTCTACCTGGGCACGGGCATCATGCAGGCCGGCGTCCTGCTGGGCTGGCTGCGGTTGTCCCCGCCGGGACGGTTCCGCACGGGCGTGCTGCTCGCGCTGTGGGCGTTCTTCCTGGAGAACACGTTCTTCCCGAACGGCCAGCAGGAGTACGGCATCCTCGGCCTGCGCGCCTGGGAGCGCGGCGAGCCGGAGGCGGAGAAGTCGCTGCTGGACTTCGCGGCCAACCAGATCGGCCACCCGGTCGACCGGACGGCGGTGCTGCACTTCACGATGCCGATCCCGGAGTGGGTGTACCCGCTGTGGGGCATCGGCGTGATGGCGCTGATCCTGGTCCTGGCCCGGCGAACGCTGAGCTTCCGCTGGGCGGCCACCTCGGTGGCGCTGGCGTACGTGGCTTATCGCGTGGTGATGTGGCCGCTGCTGCTCGGGATGGGCTTCCCGGTGTCGACGGTGCCGTTCTACCTGCTGTTCGTGGGTCTCGCGGTGGACATGGCGTTCGCACTCGGGTCCGGCTTCCTGCAGGCGGGCGCGGGGGCACTGCTGGTGACGGCGTTCGGGTACGGCGCGTTCTGGCTGCAGTCGCAGTTCCGGCCGTGGGTACTGGGCGACGCCCACACGGAGTCGGCACCCCCGGCGGCGTACTGGACGGCGCTGGTGGTGCTCGCCGTCGTGTTCGCCCTGTGGGCGGCGGCCGGCCCGGTGACGCGGCGGTGGAGCGCGCGGCGGGTTGTGGCGTAGCCGTCGCGCTCGCAGGTGGGTTGAGTCCTACGACTACGCGGAGTAATGTCTCGGGGCGTGAATAGTGACGACCCGCAGGGCGAGGCTTACCTAGTAGTCGTCGCGCAGCAAGTATGGGACGGCAGTCGAGGCCCGGGCGACTTCATGGAAGTCTTCGCGGGTGCGACGGTGTATGCGGAACGCACGCAGCCTCCGGCGGTTCTGGTGACGGACCTCGGCGAGCGTGGCCGGTGGATGGTCGTGTTCTCGACCTTGGAACGCCTCGCCGCGCACTCGGGGGAGTGTGCCTACTTCGCCACGACCGGTGCCGATCTGCTGGAGCTGGTGCCACCCGGTGTCGGGGTGATGGTCGATCCCGACGACGAACACCGGTTTCCGGTCTTGTCTCGTATGGCGCCGCCAGAGGTGGTGGCACGCGCGTGGGCACAGGCCGGCGGACGACGAGCGGACACAGCCTGAACCCAGCGATCGAGAGGGCGGACAAGAGTGGACGGTCCGGGGTTTCACGTCGATGTCGACGTGTTGGCGAGCGCATCGAAGAGCATGGGCGACGTCGTGCACGACCAAGACAGCTTCGAGCTCCGGGACCTGTGCGGCGAACCCGGGCTGTACGGCCACAACGGCGTGCATGACGCGCTCGCCGAGCTGTGCGGCCGGTGGAGTGTCGGGTTGGACGCGTTGGCCGACCGCGCAAGAGACCTCGGCGAGCTGCTGGGCAAGGCGGCCTCGGCCTATCACGCAGTCGAACAAGGCAACACGAGCGCCCTGAAGTCCGACCCCGGCTTGGCTGCGGTCACACCGGACGAGCCGGCCATCGGCGCGATCTGATGCCGGAACTCGGCCAGACAGCCGATCCGAAGGCGTTGGTCCCCGGCGACCCGCCCGCCGTTTTCGAGAACGCGCGGGTACTGGAAGCCCGGGCGAAATCGGCCGCGGCGGTCGGCGAGGCCCTGAAGAAGATCGACACCGGGGCTTGGCGAGGTCCGGCGTCGGACAAGTTCCACGAGGATCATCAAACCGAGGTCCCTCGCTGGCTCGAGGCAAGTGACTCACTGGACAACGCGGCGCAGGCGCTGACCGCTTACGCGAACACGCTGTCGTGGGCTCAGGGCCAGGCGTCCGAAGCGATCGCCAAATGGGAGGAGGGTGAGGCGGCGACACAACAGGCCAAGATCGCACACGACCGCGCGGTGTCCACCGCACAGGCGCAGACGCGGGCGAACGCCGAGCGAGGTGACCCGGCCGTCGTGCCACCGCCACCGTTCACCGACACCGGTGAGGCCCAGAGACAGGCGGCGCGCGACATCCTGAACCGGGCGCGGCAACAGCTGGTCGCCGAGGGCGACCGTTGTGAGAACGCTCTGCGCGGTGAAGCCGCACTCGCGCCGCAAGACTCCCGGAAGCAGGCGGACGCCAACTTCTTCGGCGGTATCTGGGACACGATCTCAGGAGCCGGTGAAGCGCTGTGGACGGCGATCACCGATCCTGCGGAAACGGTGGTCGATGGCGCACAACATCACTCATCCGGTGGAAACCTTCAAGGAGATAGTCGCCTGGGACGACTGGGCCAACGGACACGGTGACCGAGCGCTCGGCAAGATCACCGGCGGCTTGCTGCTCTTCGGCGCGGGCAAGGTCGCCAAGGGCTTGCTGAGCAAAGGCAAGCACGCCGGCGGCGACCACGTACCGGACGAGGGACACCCCAAGGCGCCCGCCGATCGCGCGAAGGCGGTCCAGGAAGCCGTTTCCGGCAAGGACGGGAACATCCCCGGTGTCGAGGACAGCAAGGGCGTGAGGATGGTCCCGGCAGGACCTCGACGGTTTGGTCGACAACGTCCGCTCGAAGCTGGGCGAACCGGACCAGGTGATCGACACCCCCAAGGGTAAGGTCGAAACCTGGCAAATCGGTGGGGACCCGCCATCCACAGTGACTTATCGAACCTTCAGCAAGTCCGGAGGCCCCACGATCGACATCAACAAGGTGGACGGCCTGGACACGGTCAAGCGCTTCCATGTCAAAGACGGAGGCCAGTGATGGGTGGGGCGGACAGCTCTTACCAGGACGACCTCGACTACCTGCTGGACTACGCGCGCGAAGACTGGGGCGGTCTGTCCCCGGTGGGCGCGGTGGCCGGCGCAATGGCGGGCCAGGGTGCGACGCTCGAGCAGCTGACCTCGGCGATGCTGGCCGTGCTCGGTGATCTGCACGATCGTGGGGCGGTGCCCGGCGACCTCGTCGAGCAGGAGCCGGGCTTCCGGCCTTGGCCCGGCGAGAAGGACGAGCACCTCCGCCGGATCGAGGCCGAAACTCTGGCCCTCGGGCGGCTGCCCGAGACCGGCGAAATCGCCTGGCTCCACGATCCGTCGAGCTGAACACGACGAAGGGGCGGCACTTTCACGTGAAAGTGCCGCCCCTTCGAGCGTGACTTACTTGAGCTTCGTCCCCGCCGAGCCGAGGGCCTCGCAAGCCTCGACCACGCGCTGAGCCATGCCGGCCTCCGCCGCCTTCAGGTACGAGCGGGGGTCGTAGACCTTCTTGTTGCCGACCTCGCCGTCGATCTTCAGGACTCCGTCGTAGTTCTTGAAGAAGTGGTCGACGATCGGGCGGGTGAACGCGTACTGCGTGTCCGTGTCGACGTTCATCTTCACCACGCCGTACGACACCGCCTCGCGGATCTCCTCCGGGAGGGAGCCCGAGCCGCCGTGGAAGACCAGCTCGAACGGCTTCGAACCCGCGTCCAGGCCGAGCTTCTTCGCCGCCGCTTCCTGGCCGCCCTTCAGGACGTCCGGGCGGAGCTTCACGTTGCCCGGCTTGTACACGCCGTGGACGTTGCCGAACGTCGCCGCCAGCAGGTAGCGGCCCTTTTCGCCCGCTCCCAGCGCGTCGATCGTCTTCAGGAAGTCGCCTTCGGCCGTGTACAGCTTCTCGTTGATCTCCGCCTCGACGCCGTCTTCCTCGCCGCCGACGACGCCGATCTCGACCTCGAGGATGATCTTCGCGGCCGCCGTCTTGGCGAGCAGTTCCGCGGCGATCTCGAGGTTCTCGTCGAGGTCGATCGCCGAGCCGTCCCACATGTGGGACTGGAACAGCGGGTTCTGGCCGTTCTTCACGCGCTCGGCCGAGATCTCGATCAGCGGGCGGACGAAGCCGTCCAGCTTGTCCTTCGGGCAGTGGTCGGTGTGCAGCGCGACGTTCACGTCGTATTTTGCGGCAACAACATTGGCGAACTCCGCCAGCGCGGTCGCGCCGGTCACCATGTCCTTGACCTTCTGGCCGGACGCGAACTCCGCACCACCGGTGGAGAACTGGATGATGCCGTCGCTCTCCGCCTCGGCGAAGCCGCGGATGGCGGCGTTCACGGTTTCGGACGAGGTCACGTTGATGGCCGGGTAGGCGAACTCGTTCGCCTTGGCCCGGTCGAGCATCTCCGCGTAGACCTCGGGGGTGGCGATGGGCATCGTTACTCCTCCTTGGCACAGGGTGGGTCCCGACCGCATCGTACGAGGTCCGCCGCCGCCGCACACCGGTCCCCGCGCAGAAACTTTCCCGCACGTGGAATCGGTTCAGAAGGAGGGGTCCGGCCGCCGGGTGAACCGGCAGCCGGACGGGGATCACAGCAGTTCGGCAGCCAGCGCCCGGTAGGCGGGCCACGGGTCCTCGTTCAGCACCTGGATGTTGACGTGGTCGGCGCCCGCCTCCCAGTGCGCGCGGACGCCCCTCGCGATCGTCTCCGCGTCGCCGTGCAGGGCCAGCGCGTCGATCAGGCGGTCGCTGCCCTCGCCTTCGAGGTCCTCGTCCGTGAAGCCGAGTTTCCGCAGGTTGGCGACGTAGTTCGATAGCCCGAGGTAGAACTTCACGGTCTTGCGGCCGATCGCGCGGGCCTCGGCGGCGTCGGTGCCGAGGACCACCTTCTGCTCCGGGGCCAGCAGCTTGCCCGCGCCCAGCACCTCGCGAGCACTCCGCGTGTGCTCCGGCGTGGTCAGGTACGGGTGCGCGCCCGCCGTCCGGTCACCGGCCAGCTTGAGGACCTGGGGGCCGAGCGCCGCCAAGGCGCGGCCGGCCACCGGGACCCCCGCCGCGTCCAGGCCGTCGAGGTAGTCGACCAGGGCCGCGTACGGCTTCTTGTACTCCTTGGACGCCTCGGGGTGGCCCGCGCCGACCCCGAGCAGGAAGCGGTCCGGGTACTTGCCCGCGATCCGCTCGTACACGCGGGCGATGTCCGCAGGCTCGTCCTGCCAGATGTTCACGATGCCGGTCGCGATGACCAGCGAATCCGTCGCCGCGAGGAGGTCGTCGACGTAGGACAGGTCGCCGCTCGGGGACGCCCCCAGCCAGATCGCGCCGTAGCCGAGCTTCTCCGCCTCCGCCGCGAACCGCGCGTCGACGCCCGAGTAGTGCCGCCAGATACCGAGCTTGCCGAGTTCGATTGCCATGGAACACTCCAACACACGAGGCCGTGGTTTTCGTCCCGGCTTCCCGGATCGTGGGAAGTATTAACGTCGGAAGCATGACCAAGCTGGGCAACACCGACCTCGACGTCTACGGGCTCAACCTCGGGTGCAACGTCTTCGGCTGGACGGCCGGCGAGCCGCAGTCCTTCGCCGTCCTCGACGCCTACACCGCGGCCGGCGGCAACTTCCTGGACAGCGCCGACCTCTACGGGGGCGGCGGTGGCTCCGAGACGATCATCGGCAACTGGCTGGCCGCGCGCGGCCGGCGGGACGACGTCGTCGTCGCCACCAAGGTCGGCATGTGGGAGGGCCGGCCGGGCCTGTCGGCGAAGAACGTCCGAGCCGCGGCGGAGGACTCGCTGCGGCGCCTGCGGACCGACCACATCGACCTCTACTACGCCCACGTCGACGACCCGGAGACCCCGCTCGAAGAGACCCTCGAGGCGTTCGACGCGCTGGTGCGCGCGGGCAAGGTCCGCTACCTCGGGGCGTCCAACTACAGCGCCGAGCGGCTCGCCGAAGCACTGTCCATTTCGGACACAGGCGGTCTCGCGCGGTACGCCGTGCTGCAGCCGCACTACAACCTCGTCGAGCGGGACTACGAGCGCGACCTCGCCCCGCTCGTCGCACGTGAAGGCCTCGCGACGCTGCCGTACTTCGCCCTCGCGAAGGGCTTCCTCACCGGCAAGTACCGCACGAAGGAGGAACTCGGCGACAGCCCGCGCGCCGCCCGCGCCGTGTCCTATTTGGACGCGGGTGGGGAGCGCGTGCTCGCCGCGCTGGACGAGGTCGCGCGGGCGCACGGCGTTTCGGTCGCCACGGTGTCGCTCGCGTGGCTGCGGCAGCAACCGACGGTCGCCGCCCCGATCGCCAGCGCCCGCACCCCGGAGCAGCTCACCGACCTGATCGCCTCGGTTTCCCTCGACCTGACTCCAGACGAAGTAGCGTCACTTTCACGTGAAAGTGACGCTACTCTTGGGTAGCTTACCGCGGGTAAGTTGAGGTACGGTGCCCTCAAGTGATGTCTAGGAGGGCACCGTGGCCAACCCGTTTTCGCTGCTGAGCGGCACCAAGAAGGTCGACGGCAAGGTCGTGCTGATCACCGGCGCGGCCCGCGGCATCGGCGCCGGGCTCGCCGAGCGGCTGGCCGCGCGCGGCGCCAAGGTGGCCCTCGTCGGCCTCGAAGCCGAGGAGCAGCAGAAGGTCGCCGACCGGATCGGCGCGAACGCGAAGTCCTGGGAAGCCGACGTCACCAGCTGGGACGCGCTCGAGAGCGCGACGAAGAGCGTCGTCGACCACTTCGGCGGGATCGACATCGTCATCGCGAACGCCGGCATCGCGACCGCGGGCTTCGTCCGCTCGGTCGACCGCGCCGCGTTCGAGAAGGTGATCGAGGTCGACCTGCTCGGCGTCTGGCGGACGTTCCGCGTGACGCTTCCCCACGTCATCGAGCGCAAGGGCTACCTGCTGGCCATCTCCAGCCTCGCCGCGATCACGCACGCGCCGGGCATGGCCAACTACTCCGCCGCGAAGGCCGGCGTCGAAGCCTTCTCGAACAGCCTCCGCGCCGAAGTCGCGCACCTGGGTGTCAAGGTCGGCGTCGCGCATCCGACGTGGATCCGCACCGACCTGGTCGAGAGCGCCGACGCGCACCCGGTGTTCGGCAAGCTCCGCGCGTCGATGCCCGGCCTGATCGGCAAGACGTACCCGCTGGACGTGGCCCTGGACGACCTGGAGGCGGGCATCCTCAAGCGCGCCCGGACCATCCACGTGCCGCGCTGGGTCGGCGGGCTCAAGCTGTTCCGCGCCTTCCTGCCGCCGATCGTCGAAATCGGCTCCCGCAGCCGGGTACCTTCGGCGGACAAGGCCGCGCTGGCCGACATCGAGGCGCGCGGCGCGTTCGAGTCGGCGGTCACCGGCCACGGCGGCCGGGCCGCCACCAAGGGGTGAAGATGTCCCGTCGCGACCAGATCAGGATGACCGAGGACGAGGTGCGCGAGTACCTCGCCGTCCAGAAGGTCATCAACGTCGCCAGCATCGGCCCGAACGGGCGCCCGCACCTCGCGCCGCTCTGGTACTTCCCGCACGAAGACGGCGTCGCGACTTGGACGTACGGGACATCGCAGAAGGCGAAGAACTTCCGCCGCCTGCCGGAGGCGACCGTGCTCGTCGAGGACGGCGACAGCTACGAAAAGCTCCGCGGCGTCTCGTTCGAGGCCGGCGTCGAGATCGTCGAGGACGTCGAGGAGGTCACCCGGATGGGGACCGCGCTCATGCAGCGCTACTCCGGCGCCAACCCGGGTGACCCCGCGACGGCCGAGCTGAAGGCCTTCATCGCTGGTCAGGCGGCCAAACGCGTCGGGCTGGTCTTCCGCCCGACCAAGGTCGTCAGCTGGGACCACGGCAAGCTCGGCGGGACGTACTGATCGGTAGGGAGTACTTCCAAGTAACTGTTACCTGAGGTAACGTTATCTGGGCAGATCCCCGAAGCAGCGGAGGCCGACAGATGACCGAGCGGTTCAAGGTCGTGATCGTGGGCACCGGGTTCTCCGGGCTCGGCCAGGCGATCCAGCTCGAAAAGGCCGGCATCCGGGACTACGTGATCCTGGAGAAGGCCGACGAGGTGGGCGGCACCTGGCGCGACAACTCCTACCCCGGGTGCGCGTGCGACGTGCAGTCGCACATGTACTCGTTCTCGTACGAGCAGAACCCGGACTGGTCGCGGTCGTTCTCGCCGCAGCCGGAGATCTTCGACTACCTCAAGGGTGTCGCGGACAAGTACCGGCTGCGCGAGAAGATCCGGTTCGGCGTCGAGCTGACCGGCGCCCACTGGGACGAGCGGGAGCGCCGCTGGACGGCGACGACCAAGGACGGCCGCGAGTTCGTCGCGCAGTTCCTCGTCTCCGGCGTCGGCGGCCTGCACATCCCGCAGATCCCCGAGCTGCCCGGGATCGCGAACTTCCGGGGCCAGACTTGGCACTCGGCGCGGTGGAACCACGAGTACGACCTGCGCGGCAAGCGGGTCGCCGTGGTCGGCACCGGCGCCAGCGCCGTCCAGTTCGTCCCGAAGATCGCCCCCGACGTCGCCGAGCTGACGCTCTTCCAGCGGACGCCGCCGTGGATCATGCCCAAGCCCGACCACGCGATGCCGTCGTGGGCGCGGACGCTGTTCAAGCGCGTCCCGGGCACCCAGCGGGCCTACCGCAACGCGCTGTACTGGCTGCTCGAGGCGCGGGCCATCGGCTTCAACGGCCACCCGGCGATCATGAAGGCCGGCGAGCTGATCGCGAAGCGGAACATCGCGAAGGGCATCAAGGACCCCACGCTGCGCCGGAAGGTCACGCCGGACTACACGATGGGCTGCAAGCGCGTCCTGATCTCCAACGACTACTACCCGGCGCTGGCCCGGCCGAACGTCGACGTCGTCACCGACGGCGTGAAGGAGGTCAAGGCGCACTCGATCGTCGACTCCGCGGGCGTGGAGCACGAGGTCGACGCGATCATCTACGGCACCGGCTTCAAGGTGACCGACGCGCTGGAGTACCTCGACATCACCGGCGTCGACGGCCGCAACCTCGCCAAGGAGTGGGCCACCGAGGGCATGCGGACGCACAAGGGCATCACCGTGTCCGGTTTCCCGAACCTGTTCTTCCTGCTCGGCCCGAACACCGCGCTCGGCCACAACTCCGTGGTGTTCATGATCGAGTCGCAGTCGCGGTACGTCGTCGACGCCATCAAGCTCGCCGACTCCCGCGGCGCCGCGGCGCTCGACGTCCGGCCGGGCGTGCAGGACGAGTTCCAGCGGGAGATCCAGGACAAACTGGTCAAGGGCGTCTGGACGCAGGGCGGCTGCAAGAGCTGGTACCTCGACGCGCAGGGCGTGAACCGGACCATCTGGCCGGGCTTCACCTGGCGCTACTGGCTGGAGACGCGCAAGGTCGACCCGGCCGACTACGAGCTGACCGGCCGGGCGTGACCGGCGGCCCGGACCTTTCGCCGCACGGCGAAAGGTCCGGCGCGAAGCCTACGACGGCAGCCAGGCGCCGATCACCGGCTTGAATTCGCGGACGGTCCGCTCGGCGATGACCCCTTCCAGGAAGTACGGGTCCTGGTCGATCGTCTCCTTGAGGTGCGCCTCGTCGTCGGCCTGGTACAGGGTGACGCCGCCGGTGCCGTCACCGAGCGGCCCGGCGACCGCGACCCGGCCCTCCTCGGCCAGCTTGCTCAGGAACTCGCGGTGCCGCGGCCGGACGTCCGGCATCTTCTCCTGGACGTAGGTGATTTCGACGAGGAACCAGGCCATGTGGATCTCCGGGGTCGGGCGGGTGCGGACACCGCCGACGCTACCCGTGTCACGGTTCTGTACCAGCATCCGATCTGTGGCACCGCCATCTCAACCCGATAGGCTGGGCGTGCGTCAGTACCTGTGTGAGCGCTGTGAATACCGTGAACCTGCTGACGCGGCACACCGTGCAAACCGGGGTCGAGAACAGGCAGGGGTTCATGCTCGAGGGCAATGCGGAACGCAGCGTCGAGGCGACCCTCGGCCACCTGCGGGTCATGGACGGTCCGGCCCCGGCGCAGACCGCCGCGCCACTGACCCTCGAAGACCTCTACCGCCAGCACCGCATGCGGCTGGTCCGGCTGGCGATTCTGCTGGTCGACGAGCCCGCGACGGCGGAAGACGTGGTCCAGGAGGCCTTCACCGGCCTGCACCGCAACTGGGGCAGGCTCCGCGACGCCGCGGCCGCGGTCGGCTACCTGCGCACCGCGGTGGTCAACGGGTCACGCAGCGTGCTGCGCCGCCGGAAGACGGCCCGTGAGTACGTGCCGCCGCACGCGGTGAACGCGCGCTCCGCGGAGAGCCTCGCGATGCTCTCCAGCGAGCACCAGGCCGTGGTCAGCGCGCTGTCCAAGCTGCCGCCCCGCCAGCGTGAAGTGCTGGTGCTCCGGTACTACGGCGGGCTGAGCGAAGCGGAGATCTCTGAGGCCGCAGGTATCTCCAAGGGTACCGTTAAGTCGACCGCCAGCCGGGCGCTCGAGGCACTCCAGAAGGCCATGCAGACCCCGCAGTGACCCGGGTGGACCATTCCAGTCACTGAGTCGTATCACCATGCTTGGTCCAGACCAATATATGCTGGGGTGCGTGAGAGGCGCCGGAGATTTCGTGATCATGGGCGGCCGGGTGGCAACCCCGGACCGTGTACTCGACGACGGCTGGGTGGCCGTCACCGATGGGCGGATCGCCGGCGTGGGTTCCGGGACCCCGCCGTCGGGCGAACACGTCGACGTCGGTGGGGCACTCGTCGTGCCCGGGTTCATCGACACCCACTGCCACGGCGGGGGAGGTGCTTCGTTCACCTCCCTCGATCCCGAGGAACTCCTGACGGCGGTGCGGGCGCACCGCCGTCACGGCACCACGACCATGCTGGCCAGCCTGGTCTCCGACCCGGTGGACATCCTGCGTGAGCAGGTCGCCGCGCTGCGCGAGCTCGTCCAGGACGGCGAGGTCGCGGGCATCCACCTGGAGGGCCCGTTCATCTCGAAGGCCCGCTGCGGCGCGCACGACCCGGAGACCCTGCTCGAACCGGACACCGGCACGGTCGAGAAGCTGCTGCGGGCCGGTCAGGGCGCGATCCGGATGGTCACCATCGCTCCCGAGCTGCACGGCGGCGTGAAGGCCGTCCGCCAGCTGGCCGAGTCCGGCGTGATCGCCGCGATCGGGCACACCGACGGCGTCGAGGAGCAGCTGCTCCCGGCGATCGACGCGGGCGCGACGGTCGCGACCCACCTGTTCAACGGCATGCGGCCGCTGCACCACCGCGAGCCCGGCCCGATCGGCGCGCTGCTGGACGACGAGCGCATCACCATCGAGCTCATCTGCGACCTGGTCCACCTGCACCCGACCGTCGTCCGGCTGGCGGCGAAGCACGCGGGCCGCAACCGGACGGTGCTCATCACCGACGCGATGTCGGCCACCGACGCGGCGGACGGCCGCTACACGCTGGGCCGCCTCGAGGTCGACGTCCACGACGGCGTCGCCACCCTCGCCGACAACGGCTCGCTGGCCGGCAGCACCCTGACGATGGACACCGCCTTCCGCAATCTGGTCGGGGGTGCGAAACTCGGCATCCTCGACGCGGTGCACGCGACGTCGCAGCGGCCCGCGGAGCTGCTCGGCATCGCGGACCGCACCGGGATGCTGTGCTCCGGGTACCAGGCCGACATCGTCGTCCTCGACCAGGACCTGCGGCCCGCGAAGGTGCTGCGCCGGGGAGAATGGGTGGCCGAGGTGGGAACGGCTACCTTGAGCACGTAGGTTTTGCGTCGAGCGGACGGGCGGAGATGAGCGAGCCGAAGGACCCCGAGCAGCTGCTGGCGGACGCCCTTCGCGCGCAAGCCGTCTTCGCGCCACAGGTGTCGCCGCCGCCGGCTTCGTCTTCCGCGGCGGCTTCATCTTCTACGGCGTCGTCGGCTTCGGCTTCGGCTTCGGCGACCGAGGCGGTCCCGACCAGCGCGATCAACGAGCTGCCGTCGGCGTACGGGTTGCTGTCGGGCGCGAGCGCGGACTCGCTGGAGCGCGAGCGCGCGGCCCTGGACGCGGAGGCGCCGACGACGTTCGCCCCGCGTCCGCCGGCGCCCGTGCGCACGTCCGCGCAGCTCCCGGCGTATTGGATCTTGCTGCTGGCGGTGCTGCTGGGCCTCGCCGCGGGGTCCGTGGTCGGCCTGCTGACGCTGGTCTGACCGGGTCTCAGTCACGACTCAGGGTGACCCTGTACCGTTTTTGGGGTGATTCTCGCCCAGAGCACGGTCCACACGATGTCGCTGCTGCCGTCATGGCTCGACCCGCAGCACCTGCTGAGCGGCCTGACGACTCCGGTCATCGCGGTGCTGTGCCTGATCATCTTCATCGAGAGCAGCGTCTTCCCGGTCCTCCCGGGTGACTCGCTGCTGTTCACGGCGGGGCTGTTCATCGCGAACGGCACGCTGAACGCCCCGTTGTGGCTGGTCTGCGTCCTGGTGACGGCGGCGGCCCTGCTCGGCAACCTGGTCGGTTACTACATCGGCTACTTCGCCGGGCCGAAGCTGTTCAACCGCCCGGACTCGAAGTTCTTCAAGAAGGAGTACGTCGACAAGACGCACGAGTTCCTGGAGAAGCACGGCCCGAAGGCGGTCGTCCTGGCCCGGTTCGTCCCGTTCGTCCGCACGTTCATCACGTGGATCGCGGGCATCGGCCGCATGGACCCGAAGCGCTACTTCACGTACACGGTGATCGGCGGCATCCTGTGGGCCGCGGGCATCACGATCCTGGGTTCGCTGCTCGGCAACATCGGGTTCATCCGGGACAACGTCGACGCGATCTTCGTGCTGATCGTGCTCGTGTCGGTGGTGCCGATCGGGCTCGAGTACCTGAAGTCGCGCCGCGAGAAGAAGGCCGTCGCGGAGACCGACCCCGAGGTCACCCAGCGGATTCCCCGCGTCCGGGACTGACACTTTCGGCCCGCGGGCACGCACCACGGCGAGGTCCTGAATGACTCATTCGAGACCTTCGCGCCGGCCCTTGGCCGGGTTCGGCGCACGCGTGGCCGCCGAAACTGTCGTACCTGCGCGGTAACGTGAAATCAGGGGGTCCCCGGGCGGGGACCCCTGCGGGCGCGGTCGGCCCCGGCGCTCGGCTCGGCTCGGCCCCGCCCGCCTCCGTCGGCCCGGCCCGCTCGACCTCGGCCCCGCCCGACCCGCTCGGCTTGGCCCGCCCCGGCCCGCTCGGTCTGGCCCGCTCGACTCGGCCCCGCCCGCCCCGCCCGCTCGGCTCGGCCTCGATCCGCCTCAGTCGGCCCGGCCCGCTCGGCCCGACCCGCCCGCTCGGCTCGACCTCCGCCCGGCCCTGCCCACCCGCTCGGCTCGACCCCGATCCGCTCAGCCCGCCCGGGCCCCGCTCAGCCCGGCCCCAGCAACTCAGCTCGCGCAGCCGAAAACTGTCGGACCCTCGCGGTAACGTGAAAACAGGGGTCCCCCGGGCGGGGACCCCTGCAGGCGCGGCTCAGGTCATCGAGAACATCGACCCCGGGTTGAACAGGTTCTCCGGGTCCAGCGCCCGCTTGATCTGCTGGTGTACCCGCAGCCCCACCGGCCCGATCTCCCGGGCCAGCCACTCGCGCTTGATCTTCCCGACCCCGTGCTCCCCCGTCACCGTCCCGCCCAGGGACAGCCCCACCTCGAGGATCTCGTCGAACGCGCGCTGGGCCCGCTCGAACTCGTCCGGGTCGTCCGGCTGGTACACGATCGTCGGGTGCATGTTGCCGTCGCCGGCGTGGCCGACCACCGCGATCCGGAGGCCGACCTCCGCGCTGATCTTCTCGCACCCGCGGATCAGCTCCGCGATGCGCGTCCGCGGCACGCACACGTCGTCCGTCAGCCACAGCCCGTACGTCTCCAGGGCCGTCAGCACCACCCGGCGGGCCTGGAGGAGCATCCGGCCCTCCTCGAGGTCCTCCGTCGTGTACGCCAGGTCCGCGCCGCAGTCCACGCAGATCCGCTCCAGTGCCGCCAGCTCCCGGCGGGCCACCTCGCCGCCCGCGTCCGACTGGCCGAGGAGCAGTGCCTGGCAGTCCGAACCCGCGCCGAGGTCCGTCTTCAGGTACGCCTCCGACGCCTTGATCGAGGACGCGTCCATGATCTCCAGCAGTGACGGCACGAGCCCTTCTCGGACAACGCGCGCGACGGCCTCCCCCGCGGCTTCAGTCGTGCTGAAGCCCGCCACCAGCGTGGCCGGAGCCTGGGGCAACGGCTTGAGCTGGACCGTCGCCTGCGTGATCACCCCGAGCGTGCCCTCGCTGCCCACGAACAGCCGGGCCAGGTCGTAGCCGGCGACGCCCTTCACCGTGCGGCGTCCGGTCTTCAGCAGCGAGCCGTCGGCCAGGACGACCTCCAGGCCGAGCACCGAGTCCGTCGTCACGCCGTACTTCACGCAGCAGAGGCCGCCCGCGTTGGTCGACAGGTTGCCGCCGATCGTGCACCAGTCGTAGCTCGACGGGTCCGGCGGGTAGAACAGCCCGTGCTTCTCCACCGCGTTGCGGAAGTCCAGGTTGACCACGCCCGGCTGCACCACCGCCAGCCGGTTGCCCGGGTCGATCTCGACGATCTCGTTCAGCTTGGTCAGCGACAGCGTGACGCAGCCGTCGATCGCGTTCGCCGCTCCGGACAGGCCGCTGCCCGCCCCGCGCGGCACGATCGGCACCTTCGCCTCGGCGCACGCCTTGACCACGGCCTGCACCTGCTCGACGTCGGACGGCAGCACGACGGCGAGCGGGGTGCCCGACGGCGCCAGCGGCATCATGTCGCGGGCGTAGGAGGCGGTGACGTCGGAGTCGGTGAGCACGGCGCCCTTGCCGAGCAGGTCGCGGAGCCGGGTGACCAAAGCTTCGTTGCTCATGGCCTCATCGTAAGCCCGCAGAGTCCGCAGTGCGGAAATCTTCTTTCGAAACCAGCCTCAACGGAGCAGTCAGCGGACCAGCCCCAGCAGCTTCTCGACGTGCACGGTCAGCAGCACCCGCTGGTCGGTGACCATGGCCTGGCGGTACTCGGCCCAGTCCGGGTGCTCGCCCGATGCCCGCCGGTAGTAGTCGACGAGCGCTTCGACCGTGTCGTCGTCGGGGGCCGCGGCCGGCGCCGTGAGCGAGGCGCGCCCCTCGGCGACGACGTAGCTCCAGCCGTCCTCGCTGCTCACGTGGAACGTCACCCGCGGGTCGCGGCGCATGTTCTTCGTCTTCGCCCGCGTCTCGGTGATCGACGCGATGAACGTCGCGGAGGCGGGGTCGTAGAGGTAGGTGATCGTGGACAGCTGCGGCCGGCCGTCGCGGCGGATCGTGGCGAGGACGCCGTGGTGACGGGCGGCGAGGAAGTCCTTCAGGGCTGTGTCGTCGGTCATACCCTTGTCAACCGGCGGCGGACGCCGTTGTTCCGGCCGCAGCCCGAAGGAATCTTGCTTGCATACGGCAACTAAAGTGTGTTCTGCCACATCGCGAGGTACTCCGCTTGCATAACCGCTAGTGAAGGCACATCCTTGCCTGAGGCAACTAGTTGCAGCCGCCAACCAACGCCGTGAAGGAACACCCATGGCACCGAACAACTCCGCCACCCGGCCCACGGCCGAGCTGGACCTCGCCGACCAGCTCGGGCACGAACTCGTCCGCCTGGTCCGGCTGGTCAACAAGGCGAAGTCGCAGGTCTCCAAACAGGGTCCGGACGGCATCGAGCGAGCGGCGTACGCGATCCTCTTCACCCTCATCCACGAGGGCCCGCAGCGCACGAGCAAGCTGGCCGAGTCGCTCCACTCCGAGATCTCCACGATCAGCAGGCAGTCGAGCTCCCTCGTCCAGCACGGACTGGTCGAGCGCCAGGCCGACCCGGAAGACGGGCGTGCCTGCCTGCTCGCGCCGACGCCCGAGGGCATGCGGGTGTTCGAAGAGAACCGCAAGCAGCGCAACCAGTGGCTGGCCGAAGTCCTCGGGGACTGGACCGACGGGGAGATCCAGACCCTGAACCGCCTGTTCGGCCGGCTCAACACAGGTATCGAGAACCACTCTCCACAGCTGGCCGACGCGCACGTGTCCGCCGCTGCACCGGCCAAGGGGGCCAACGCATGAGCACCACCACCGTCGAACAACCCGTGGCGAAGGAACCACCACGGCTGAGCCACCGCCAGATCGTCACGATCCTGAGCGGCCTGATGTGCGGCATGTTCCTCGCCGCGCTCGACCAGACGATCGTGGGTACCTCGATCGTCAAGATCGCCAACGACCTGCACGGCTTCGACCTGCAGGCCTGGGCGACCACGGCGTACCTGATCACCTCGACGATCGTCACGCCGATCTACGGCAAGCTGTCCGACATCTACGGGCGCAAGCCGTTCTACCTGGCCGCGATCACGATCTTCGTCGTCGGTTCGCTGGCCTCGGCCTTCGCGCAGTCGATGTACCAGCTGGCCGCGTTCCGCGCGGTGCAGGGCCTCGGCGCCGGCGGTCTGATGTCGCTGGCCATGACCATCCTCGGCGACATCGTGCCGCCACGGGAACGGGCCAAGTACCAGGGCTACATCCTCGCGGTGTTCGGCCTGTCCACCGTGCTGGGCCCGGTGCTGGGCGGCTTCTTCGCCGGCATCGAGCACGCCGGCAGCATCTTCGGCTACGACATCCACGGCTGGCGCTGGGTCTTCCTGATCAACGTCCCGATCGGCATCCTCGCGCTGTTCGTCGTCGCCCGGGTGCTGAACGTGCCGCACATCCCGCAGAAGCACAAGATCGACTGGTGGGGCGCCCTCGCTCTGGTCGTCGCGGTCGTGCCGTTCCTGATCGTCGCCGAGCAGGGCCAGAAGTGGGGCTGGGGCGACGGCAAGTCGATCCTCTGCTACGTCGTCGGCGGCGTCGGCGTGATCGCGTTCATCGCGGTCGAACGGTGGATGAAGGACGCCGCGCTGATCCCGCTGCGGCTGTTCAAGAACTCGACGTTCACCGTGGCGATCATCGGCGGTGTCATCGTCGGTGTCGCGATGTTCGGCGCGATCACCATGATCCCGCAGTTCATGCAGGTCGTGCAGGGCTACACGCCGACCGAATCCGGGCTGCTGATGCTGCCACTGATGGCGGGCATCATGATCAGCTCGATCGTCTCCGGGCGGATCACCGGCAAGACCGGTCGCTACAAGGTCTTCCCGATCGTGGGCACCCTCATGATCGCCGCCGGTGCGTTCTTCTTCGCGCAGGTCGAATACGACTCGCCGGTGTGGCACCCGCTGGTCGCGGCGGCCATCATCGGCCTCGGCCTCGGTCAGTGCATGCAGACGCTGATCATCGCGGTGCAGAACGCGGGCCCGCGCAGTGACATGGGCGTCTCGACCGCGTCGGCGACGTTCTTCCGCCAGATCGGTGGTACCGCCGGTGTCGCGATCTTCCTGACGGTCCTGTTCAACACGCTGATGCCGAACATCACGAAGGCGTTCGGCGGGCAGCTGCCGGCCGGCGCCGGCTCGAGCGTCGGCAACCTGTCCGAGAACACCAGCGTGATCCAGACCCTGCCGGAGTCGATCAAGACGCCGATCCTGATCGGCTTCACCGACTCGATCACCACGGTGTTCTACATCGCGGGTGCGGTGGCCCTGCTGGCCACGGTGGTCCTCCTGTTCATGAAGGAGATCCCGCTGACCAACGCGGCCCCGGCCGCGGCGGCGATGGAAGGTGGCGAGGCGCTGCTCGAGGCCGACGACCACGCCGACGAGCCCACCGAGATCGTCGAGCCGGTGCGTCCGGTCGACCGTGAACCCGCCCTCGTGGGCGGCGGGAAGCACGCGCTGAGCACCAACGGGCACGGTGACTACCAGGCCGTTTCGGGCGCGCTGCCGATCACGAACTCCGTCGGCCAGTCCGAGCTCGACACGCCCGTGAACGCGGGTGGCGTGCCGGTGATCGGCCATATCCGGCGCCAGGACGGCAGCCACGTGCCGGGCGCCGCGCTGACCCTGATCGACCAGCGCGGCCGCCAGGTCGCGCGGGCCACCGGGGCCGCCGACGGCAGCTACTCGGTGCCCAGCCAGGGCCCGGGCGCGTACGTGCTCATCGTGTCGGCACACGGCCACCAGCCGCAGGCTTCCAGCGTCGTGATCAGCAACGGACCGGCGACGGTCGACGTCACGCTCACCGGCTCCGGCGAGCTGACCGGCACCGTGCGGGCGGCCGCCACGGGGCAGCCGCTGCCGAACGTGACGGTGACGCTCACCGACGGCCGCGGCGAGGTGAACGGCGCGTTCATCACGACCGCGGACGGCACCTACGCCTTCGTCGGGGTCGGCGCCGGGGCGTACACCCTGGTCGCCAGCGGCGCGGGCTACCGGCCCTTCGCGGTGACGCTGACCGTGCCGGACAGCGGCGTGCTGCGCCACGACGTCGAGCTCGCCAGCTCGGTGCTGCTCACCGGCACCGCGCGGACCGAGGGCGACCGGGTGGTGCCGGACGCGCGGATCACCGTGCTCGACGCCGAAGGCAACGTGGCCGCGGTCGCGCGGACCGACGGCGAAGGCCGGTACGTGGTCAGCGACCTGCCCGCGGGCGCGTACACCGTGGTCGCGAGCGGCTACCCGCCGGCGACCAGCCAGGTGGAGCTGACCGGCGGCGAGGCGGGCCACGACGTCCGGCTGAGCTACGACCAGGCCCTCGACGAGCTGGTCGACCGGTCATGACCGGCCTGCGCGCGACCTTCCGCACGGCCGAGGGCTGGGCGGTGGAGCACGCGGTGCTCACCGTCACCGACCCGGCCGGGCGGCAGGTCGCCCGGCAGGCGGCCAACGTCCGCGGCGAGGTCGTCACCGACGCGCTCGCGCCGGGCGCGTACACGGCCGTCGTCACCGCGGCCGGGTACGCCCCGGTCGCGCGGACGGCGCAGATCGCCTCGGACGGCAGCGGCTCGCTCGGCGACGTCGTGCTGGCCCCGGTCGCCGAGGCGATCGAGCTGCCGCCCGCCGGGCCGTGGGTGATCGACCCGATGCACTCGTCGGTGGTCGCGACCGCGCGGCACCTGGGCATCGCGAGCATCAAGGCGCGGTTCCCGGACGTCTCCGGCCGGATCGAGATCGGCCGGCCGGCCGAGCGGTCGTCCGTGCACGCCGAGATCAAGGCGGCGAGCATCGACACCGGCATCCGGATGCGCGACGACCACCTGCGGTCGCCGGACTTCCTCGACGTCGACGTGCACCCGGTCATCACGTTCACCAGCACCGGGCTGCGCCAGCGCGGCGCGGACTCGTGGACGCTGCTGGGCGAGCTGACGCTGCACGGCGAGCGCCGCGAGGTCGAGCTCGAGCTGACCTACGGCGGCTGGGGCCCGGACCCGTGGGGCGGCGTGCGCGTCGCGTTCCACGCCGAGACGACGCTGCACCGGAACGACTTCGCGATCAACTACAGCGCGATGGTCCGGGCGGGCGTCGCGGCCGTCGGCACGACGGTGAAGATCGAGCTGGACGTCGAAGCGGTGCAGGGCGAGACGCTGCCGCAGTTCTGAGTGGCCGGACGGAGGCCCTCTCACCACTGGGTGAGAGGGCCTTCACCGTTCGTAGCACCTGAATATCCCGGACAGCTCGATTTGACCGTTAGCCGCGGCCCGTTCACCCGGGCCACGTAGGCTCGCGGGGTGAACGTCGTGAGCATCGAGGCCGCCGGCGTCGGCGTGAGCTGGCTGGACACCGCCGGACCGCTGCTCGTCTGGGTGATCGTGCTGAGCTTCGTGCTGATCGAGTGCGCGCTGATCATCGGGCTGTTCCTGCCCGGTGACTCGCTCCTGTTCGGGGCGGGGGTGGTGCTGGCCCAGCACGGTTCGGACGCCAACGCGTGGTTCCTGTCGGGGGCCGCGCTGATCGTCGCGGTCCTGGGCAACCAGATCGGCTACTACATCGGCCGCACCAGCGGCACGAAGCTGATCGCGAGGCGCGACGGCAAGGTGCTGAACCGGCAGTCACTGGAACGCGCGCAGCGGTTCCTCGACCGCAAGGGCTTCTTCGCGATCGTGGCGGCCCGCTGGATCCCGTGGATCCGCACGCTGGCCCCGCTGATCGCGGGCGCGGCCCGCATGGACCCGCGCCGGTTCCTGGCGGCGACGACGCTGGGCGGGCTGCTGTGGGTGCCGACGCTGGTCCTGCTGGGGTACTACGGCGCGGGCCTGCTGGACTCACTGCCGTGGGTGAAGACGGTGGCCCTGTGGGCCAGCATCGCCTTCTTCGTGGTCGGCACCGGGTACGGCGTGCTGCGCTACCGCCAGGAAATGCGCCGGCCGGTCGACGAGCCGGACGACGCGCGGGCCTGACCTCAGAGCTCCGGGTCGGCCCAGATCTCCAGCTGGATGCCGTCCGGATCGCGGAACACGACGACCCGCGAGCCTTCGAAGGTGCGCGAGGGCGCCGCGTCCTGGTAGTGGACGCCGAACTCCTGCAGCCGGCATTCCCACTCCGCCAGTTCGGCCGCCGAACGCACCCGGAAGGCGACGTGGTCGAGGCCGGTCCGGCGTTCGTCGAAGCCGCGCCGTCCGGTGTCCGCGTGCTGCACCAGGACCACCGAGAACTCGTCCCCGGCGGAGCGGAGCACAACCTTGCGCAGTCCCGTGTCCGGCTCTTCGCGCCGGGTGACCTCCTCGAGGTCGAGGACACGCACGTACCACGGCACGCTGCGGTCCACGTCGGTCACGGTGAGCGCGAGGTGGTGCACGGACATCAGTTTGGCCATGGCTTCCGAAGCCGTCCTTTCTCGTGGCGGCTCCCCAGAGTTGCACAGCGTTCGACCGCCGAAACCAGGGTGACCAAGTTCCCGGTCCGATCGTGATCTCGCCGTCTCCGGTCGTCTCAGCAAGCGGACGCCGGTGACCGAAGGTCATTCCGAATTATCAGAGCGTGCCCGGTCGGTCACCGGCCGCCACCGACCTCCAGAACCGCGCCAGTGGTGAACGATGACGCGTTGGACAGCAGGAACAGCACCGCTTCGGCGATCTCCGACGGCTGCCCGGCGCGGCCCATCGGGATCTGCGGTGCGTACTTCGCCATCCGGTCCGGCAGGCCGGCGGCCGCGTGCAGGCCCGTGTGGATCATGCCGGGCCGGACGGCGTTGACGCGGATCCCGTCCGCCGCGACTTCCTGCGCCAGCCCGAACGTCAGCGTGTCCACCGCCGCCTTCGACGCCGCGTAGTGCACCCACTCGCCGGCCGAGCCGGTGCGGGCCGCCGTCGAGGAGATGTTGACGATCGCGCCGCCGTCGCCGCCGTGGCGGGCCGACATCCGGCGGACCGCCTCGCGGCAGCACAGGAACACGCCCGTCACGTTCACGTCGAGCGTGCGCCGGACCACCTCGACGTCGTAGTCCTCCAGCCGGCCGGGGGTGTTGCCGACGATCGCCGCGTTGTTGACCAGTGCGGTGACCGGGCCCAGCTCGGCCGCCGCGTCGAACAGCTCGCGGACGTCGTCCTCGCGGGAGACGTCCGCGCGAACCGCCCGCGCCTGCCGTCCCGAAGCACGCACCCGCGCGGCGACGGCTTCGGCGGGTGCGGGGTCGCCGGAGTAGTTCACGACGACGTCGTATCCGCGCGAGGCGGCCAGCTCGCAGATCGCCGCGCCGATCCCGCGGCTGCCGCCCGTGACGATGAGGGTCAAATCGCGAAGTTGGCCAGCGGCAGGTTCTCCAGAACCAGGTCCGCGCGGTCCCGCGTCTGCGAAATGAGGTCGGCGTTGCGCTGGTCCGAGCCGAGCGCGCGCTGCCGGGCCTCGACCAGCGAACGGCCGTAGCGGCGGTGGCGCGACACGAGCCGCTCGATGCGCTCGGGCTCGTCCGGTGCTAGGAACCAGGCCTCGGTGAGCAGCGGCCGGATCGCGCTCCACGGGTCGTCCGGCAGCAGCAGGTAGTTGCCCTCGGTGATGACGAGCTGGACCTCCGGCGGCACCGCGACGGCCCCGGCGATCGGCTCCTCGATCTCGCGGCGGAACTCCGGCGCGTACACCGTCTCGCGGCCTTCGGCCAGGCGGCGGATGAGGTGGTAGTAGCCGGCGGCGTCGAACGTGTCAGGAGCGCCCTTGCGCTCGGTGCGGCCGAGCCGGCGCAGCTCGACCTGCGCGAGGTGGAAGCCGTCCATGCCGACCACCGCCGCGCGCGAGCCGAGCGCGTTGGCCAGCGCCCAGGCGAGGGTGGTCTTGCCGGACGCGGGCGCGCCCACGATGCCGAGCACGTTGCGCTGCCCGCGCACGGTCAGCCCCTCGGCCCTGGCCAGCAGGTCGTCGAACGCCGTCATGTCCTGTTCCTTCCTGCGATCGCGGTCGTCCACGACCGCGGTCCCACATGCCGCACCCGTTCGGCGGCCACCTCGTTGGCGAAGCGGATCCGGTCCGTCACCGTCCGTTCGCGCGTCACGGCCACGGCGAGCGCGCCGTGCCAGACGTCGCCCGCCCCTAGTGTGTCCCGCGCTTCCACGTTCGCGACAGGCACCTCACCCGAGCCGCCGTCCGCAGTGGACCACCGCACCGGACGCGGGCCCGCGGTGGTGATCACGGTCGGGACACCGCGCTCGTGCAGGCCGGGGCCGGGCGCGCTGAAGTGCGCGGAGCACGCGGCGATGTCGACCAGGGGCAGCAGCTCGTCCAGCACGGGCTTCCAGCTCCCGGCATCCAGCACCACCGGCGCCTTCTTTTCCCGCGCCACCCCCAACGCAAGCTCAGGATAATGCCCGTCAAGCAAAATGACATCAGCTGCCAAAAGCGGCACTTTCACGTGAAAGTGCCGCCCTCCGGCGTTGCGGGAGACGACGGTGCGCTCGCCGTCGCGGTCGCGGACGGCGACGGCGCTGACCGGGGGCGGGTCGGTCAGGCCGGGGGCCAGGTCGATCAGCCGGACGCCGTGCGGCTCGAGGTCGGCGCGGGCGAGCGCCGCCAGCGGGTGTGCCCCGAGGACGGTCAGCAGGGTCGCCTCGGCGCCGAGCGCGGCCGCCGTCACCGCGGCGTTCGTCGCGGGCCCACCCGCGGCGACGTCCACCCGCAGCGACTGCACCTTCTCGCCCGGCGCCGGAAGCTCCTCGACCCGCTGGACGACGTCCACGGTGCACAAGCCCGCCAGCAGCACCCTCAACTCAAACCGGCCACGTGCGTCGCGGCGGCCGCTTCTTCGACTTCGCCGTTGTCGTTGAGCCGCAACGCCCCGGTGAGCAGGCCGACGACCTGGTTCATCGAGTGCGTCTTCGGCGAGACGAGCGCGACCCGCTTGCCGAGGCGGTGCACGTGGATGCGGTCGGCGATGTCGAACACGTGCGGCATGTTGTGGCTGATCAGCACCACCGGCAGGCCGCGGTCGCGGATCCGGCCGATCAGGTCGAGCACCTTGCCGGACTCGGCGACGCCGAGCGCGGCGGTGGGCTCGTCCATGATCACCGCCTTGGTGCCGAACGCCGCGGCACGCGCGACGGCGACGCCTTGCCGCTGGCCACCGGACAGCGTCTCGACGGGCTGGCTGATCGACTTGATGTTGATGCCCAGCTCGTCGAGGATCCGCTGCGCCTCGGACCGCATGGTCGCGGTGTCGAGCTTGCGGAACAGCCCGAGCGGCCCCTTGAGCCGCTTTTCCCGGCCCAGGAACATGTTCGACGCGATGTCGAGCGCGGGCGCGACGGCGAGGTCCTGGTACACCGTCTCGATCCCGTAGTGCCGAGCGTCCAAAGGGGACTTGAAGTGGACGGTCTTGCCGTCCACTTTGATCTCCCCTTCGTCGGGGATCACCGCGCCGGACAGGGTTTTGATGAGCGACGACTTCCCGGCACCGTTGTCGCCGACGACGGCGAGCACCTCGCCGGGCAGCAGGTCGAAGTCGGCGCCGTCGATGGCGGTCACCCGGCCGTAGCGCTTGACCAGGCCGCGGGCCTGGAGGATCGGTTCGGTCATGACTGCTGCTGCCTCCTCGCGATCCGGTCCACCACGACGGCGGCGATGAGCAGGGCGCCGGTGGCGAGGTCCTGGTAGTTGCCGTCGACGTTCATCTGCGTCAGGCCCGACCGCAGCACCGCCACGACCAGGGCGCCCATCAGCGTCCCGAGCACCGAGCCGCGGCCGCCGAAAAGGCTCGTGCCGCCGAGGACGACGGCGGTGATCGAGTCGAGGTTGCCGAGCTGGAACTGGTTCGGGTCGGCGTTCGGCGTCCGGCCGAGCGCCTGCCAGGCCGCGATGCCGAAGGTCAGCCCGGCGACGATGTAGACCGACAGCACCGTGCGGTTGACCTTGATGCCGGACAGCCGCGCGGACTCCGGCGCGTTGCCGACCGCGTAGACGTGCTTGCCCCACGCGGTTTTCGTGAGCGCGTACCAGACGCCGAGGTACATGAGCAGCGCCAGCGTCATGCCGTAGGTGATCGGGATCCCGCCGAAGAGGTAGCGCTTGGTGCCGAGCCACTGCAGCAGCCCGTCGGTCACCGGGACGGCCTGCCCGCCCGCGATCAGCTTCGACACCGCGGTCAGCATGGTGAACGTGCCGAGCGTGATGATGAACGCCGGCAGCTTGATCCGGGTCGCCAGCCCGCCGATGAAGATGCCGACGATGATCGTCAGGACGACGCCGGCGAGCAGCGCGACGAAACCGTTGGTCCCGGCCGCCGCGAGTTTCGCCATGATCAGCGTCGCGACGACCATCGAAGCGGCGTTGGACAGGTCGATGCCCGCGATGAGGATGACGAGCGTCTGGCCCAGCGCGAGCGTCCCGACGACGAGCGACTGCTGGACCACTGTGGACAGGTTGTCGAGGTCGAAGAACGTGTCCGTGGCCAGTGAGAACACCACGATCGCGACGACCAGCGCGAGCGCCGGGCCGACCGCGGGGGCGCGGAGGAGGAAGTCGCCGAGCGATTCACGTTCCCGTGCGGGTGTAGCGGTGGCCGTCGTCATTTCTTGCCTCCCCAGCAGTTCTGCAGGCCCCACGCGGTGTCGTGGCTCTCGACGCCGGGCACGGGCTTGTCGGTGATCACCGCGGACCCGGTGTTGACGAACCCCGACGGCTTCTTGCCGGTCTTGGCGTACTCGACGGCGGCGAGCACCCCTTGCTCGGCCATCTTCGCCGGAAACTGCATGACGGTGGCGGCGAACTGGCCGTCCTTGACGTTCTGGACGCCTTCGCAGCCGCCGTCGATCGAGCCCATGACGATCCGCCCGGTGAGCCCACGCGCCTTCAGCGCCGCGTACGAACCGCGGCCCATCGGCTCGTTCATCGAGTAGACGGCGTTGATGTCGGTGCTGCGCTGGAGCAGGTTCTCCATGCCCTGCTGGGCGAGGCTCTGGTCGCCGTTGGCCGCGGTGTGCCCCTTGATCTCCGGCGAGCCGTCGGTCAGCCCGATGCCCTTGAGGAACCCGCCGTGGCGCTGGGTGTCGACCGTGCTGCCCGCGGTCCCGTCGACCATGAGCAGCTTGGGCGGGGTGCCGGCCAGCGCGGCCTTGACGTAGGCGCCCTGCTGCTCGCCGGCCGCGAAGTTGTCGGTGGCGAAGGTGGCGTCGACGGCGTCGGCCGGTTCGGTCGCCGTGTCGAGGGCGATGACCAGGACCCCCGCGTCGCGGGCGTCCTTGATCGCCTTGAGCACGCCGGTGGACGAGCTCGGCGTGATGAGGATGGTGTTCGCGCCCTGCTGGCGGAGGTTTTCGATGGCGCGGACCTGGCCGTCGTTGTCGCCGTCGAACTGGCCGGCGAGGGCGCTGAAGTCGGCGCCGTTGGCCTGCGCGGCCGCTCTCGCGGCGTTGCGCAGCTCCACGAAGTAGGGGTTGGTGTCGGTCTTGGTGACCAGGCCGACCTTGGCCTTGCCGCTCCCGCCGGTGTTGGTGTTGCCGCCCCAGTGGCGTTCGACCGTGCACCCGGTCGTCGCGGCGAGGACGGCGGCCAGCGTGAGCGCGGTGAGACTTCGCTGTCTCATGGATTCCCCGCCTTTTCCACTCGAGGCTTGCCGATGGTCGGGAAGGTAGACAGACTGCTCCTGGCGCGCAAGCGTTTGCGCAAACGCTTGCCGGAAAGGATGGGTATGCCCCAGTCGAAGTCTTCGCGGCCGACCCAGCGGGACATCGCCGAGCTCGCGGGCGTGTCGATCACGACCGTCTCGCACGTGGTGAACGGGACGCGGGCGGTCGCCGAGGACACCAAAGCGGCGGTGCTGCGGGCGATCGAGGCGACCGGCTACACCGGCGACGCCATCGCGCGCTCGCTGGTCACGGGCGGGACCCGGTCGATCGGGATGGCGATCTCCCTGATGGCCAACCCGTACTTCGCGACGCTGATGCAGGCGATCGAGCGGGAGGCGTCGGCGCACGGGTACACCGTCCTGCTGGCCGACACGCACGACGCGGCGGACACCGAACGTGACACCGTGCGGGCGCTGCGCTCCCGTCGCGTCGACGGCCTGCTCATCACCCCGGCGCCCGGCGACGGCCCGGTGATCGGCGAGCTGGTGTCCCTCGACGTGCCGACCGTGCTGATCGACCGGCTGTCCACCCGCACCGACGTCGACCAGGTCGGCTCGGAAAACATCCAGGCGATGTCGGCGCTGACCGCGCACCTGGCGACGCTCGGGCACCGGCGGATCGGGATGATCAGCGGCGTACCCGGGCTGTCGACGAGCGAGGAGCGCGTGCTCGGCTACCGGCTGGGCCTCGGCCGGTCCGGGCTCACGTGGTCGTCCGACCTCGTGGCCTGCGGAAACTCCTCGCGCGAAGGCGGTGCGCTCGCCTTGAGCACGCTGCTCGCGCTGCCCGAGCCGCCGACGGCGCTGGTGGTCGGGAACGACAGCATGATGGTCGGCGTGCTGCACGAGGCGCGGCGGCGCGGCCTGCGGATCGGGCGCGACCTGCCGGTGGTGGTCTACGACGACGTCGAGTGGGCGGACCTGGTCGACCCGCCGCTGACGACGATGGCGCAGCCCATCGAGGAGATCGGCCGGCAGGCGGTGCGGCTGCTGCTGGCCCGGATCAACGACCCGGGCCGCAAGGCCGAAACGGTCCGGCTGGCACCCACCCTGCGTCACCGTGAGTCGTGCGGCTGTCCCCCGGTTCACTCACTTCAGTGAATCTGGGTTCCTGATACCTCGGCCCGGGCGTTCAGCCGATACCTTTCGCCTGAGCGTCTGCGAGGGCTTATGACCGCACTTTCGCCGGACCTCCGGTTGTGGGACCCCCCGGTCACCTACCGGATCGGCGTCGCGATGGGGGTGCACGCGCACCCGTACTCCGGCGAACTGCTGCGCGCCATCAGGGCGGCCGCCGCGCAGGCGGGGTGCGACGTCGTGCTGGCGGACACCGAGGACACCGTGGGCGAAGAGGCCGAGGTGGTGCGCGCGCTGCGCGCGGACCTGGTGGACGGCGTGCTGCTGGTTCCCTCGGCCGGCGACGAAGCGGTGATCAACGGCCTGGTGCGGATGGGCGTGCCGACGGTGCTGGTCGACCGCGTGGCCGCGCGCAACGACGTCGACCAGGTCGGCACGGAGAACGTGCACGCGGTGGCGTCGCTGGTCCGCCACCTGACCGACCGGCGGCACCGCAAGATCGGCCTGGTCTCGGGCGACGAGGGCCTGGAGATCAGCCGCGAGCGCGTCCGCGGCTACCGGCTGGGGCTGGAGCAGGCGGGCCTGCGCTTCAACCGCGAGCTGGTGGAGTCCGGGTTCTCGAACCCGGGCGGCGCCACCCGCGCGACGGCCAAGCTCTTGGACGGCTGGCCCTCCCCGACGGCCCTGGTGGTGGCGGACGAGTCGATGCTGGTGGGCGTCCAGTACGAGGCCCACCGCCGCGGCATCCGGATCGGCTCGGAGCTGGCGGTGGTCGGCTACGGCGACATGGACTGGGCCCGCCGCGTGAGCCCGGCGGTGACGACGCTGGTCCAGCCGGTCGCGGACCTGGGCCGCCGGGCGGTGCAGCTGCTGATGTCCCGCATGGCGGACCCGGACCGGCCCCCGGAATCGGTCTCCCTGACCCCGAAATTCCTGCACGGCGCCTCCTGCGGCTGCTGACCGAAGCGGAGCTTTCACGTGAAAGTGACCCGGAGGTGGCTCCTCCATGTCACTTTCACGTGAAAGTGACGTGGAGGTCGCGGCTCCGGATCGTGGAGTTATGCCGGCTTCAGGGTTGCGGCGGCTTCGAGGAGCATCCAGCCGCCCACCTGGACCGACAGGTCGCGTTCCGGGGCGTCCTCCGGCAACGGCCACGGCGCCGGGCGGTCCCAGTGCGCGCTGAACACCGGACCCTCCGGTGTGTCAGCCGCGCCCGACCAGCACGCCTCCGCCGACGTCAGTACCAGTGACCGGGCCACCGAGGCTTCCGGGCCGGGCAGGGAGCGAGCCGCCAAGGCCAGGTACCGGGCCAGGATCGCCGCGAACAGGCCGCCGTCGCCGCCTCCTTGGCCGCGGATGACGCCTCCCGGCGCCAGGTGCTCCGCGACCGCCCGCACGGTTCGCGCGGCGTCGTCCACTAAGGACACCTCCAGGCACGCGCCCAGGTAGACCCCTTGGCAGTACGTGAAAATGTGCTTCACCAGCTCGCCGGTGTCCGCCCTGATGCCGTCCCAGACCAAGCCGGAGCCGGGATCGACCAAAGTGGACGTCAGCCACGAGGTCATCGCCCGGGCGCGGGCGAGGTTCCCGGACCGGGCGTGGAAGATCGCCGCCGGGCCGTTGGCCGGGGCGTTCTTGAAGTCGTCGCCGCGGCGCCACCAGATGCCGCCGCCCGTGGCCGCCGTCCAGCCCGAGAGGAGCTGCGCGTCGATGGCCGCCAAGGCCGGGCCGACGTCGATGCCCAGCGCCGCAACTCGTTGCAGCGCAAGGCCGAGCCACGCGATGTCGTCGTAGTAGTCGTTGGTCCAGCGGCCGAAGTTGCGCAGCCGCACCGAACGCACGAACGCGCGGATCAACGCCAGGCGCGCCGGTGAAGGCGCCCGCAGTTGGGCGTCGACCAGCGTGTCCAGCAGGTGGGCCTGCCACCAGTAGTTCCAGTGCCAGTGCACCCGCTGGTCGAGCGCCGCCGGCCAGCGGCTGCGGCCCAGTACCGTGCCGGGCAGCGCCCACACCCGGCGCAGGTGCCGTGCGGTCACCGCGCGTTCCGCGGCCGAGACGTCCATGTCGCAATCGTGCCTTGCCCATCGACATACCGCTCGGTATGTTCGGTCTTCATGACGACGGCCCACGTCACCTGCCCGCTGTGCGAAGCCACCTGCGGCCTGGAAGTGACGCTCGACGCGAACCAGCAGGTCACTCGCGTCCAAGGTGACGAGCGGGACGTCTTCTCGCGGGGGTACATCTGCCCCAAGGGCGCTTCGCTCGGCGCGCTCCACCACGACCCCGATCGGCTGACCACCCCGCTGCTCAAGCGCGACGGCGAGTTCGTCGAGGTCAGCTGGCAGGAGGCCTACGACGAGATCGCCCGCCGCCTGCCGCCGATCCTCGAGCAGCACGGCCGGGACGCCGTCGCCGTGTACGCGGGCAACCCCGGCGTGCACAACATCGCGCTGACGCTCTACGGCCGCGTGCTCTACAAAGCCTTGGGTACCAAGAACTTCTACAGCGCGACGTCGGTCGACCAGCTGCCGAAGCACTACTCCGCCGGCACGATGTTCGGCGACCCGCTCGCCATCCCGGTGCCCGACCTCGACCGGACGCGGCACCTGCTCATCCTCGGCGCCAACCCGCTCGTCTCCAACGGCAGCCTGATGACCGCGCCGGACATCCGCGGCCGGCTGCGCGGCATCCGCGAGCGCGGCGGCAAGATCGTCGTCGTCGACCCGCGCCGCACGCGCACCGCCCAGTTCGCCGACGAGCACCACGCCATCCGGCCCGGCACCGACGCGCTGCTGCTGTTCGCGCTGGTCAACGTCCTGTTCGCGGAGAACCTCGTCGCGCCGGGACGGCTCGCGGACCACCTCAACGGCCTCGGCGACGTCCGCGAACTGGCCCAGCCGTTCACCCCGGAAGCCGTCGCCCCGCGCACCGGCATCGACGCGGCCGACATCCGCCGGATGGCCCGGGAGCTCGCCTCCGACAACGCCGTGGTCTACGGCCGGATCGGCACCACGACGCAGGCCTTCGGCACCATCGCGAGCTGGCTGGTCGACGTCCTCAACGTGCTCACCGGCCACCTCGACTCACCGGGCGGCGCGATGTTCCCGCTGGCCGCGTGCCAGCCGACCGGGAACCGGCGGCCGTTCGCCGTCGGGCGCTGGCGCAGCCGCGTGCGCGGCCTCCCCGAGGTCGTCGGTGAGCTGCCGGTCGCGACGCTCGCCGACGAGATCGAGACCCCGGGCGAAGGCCAGGTCCGCGCGCTGATCACGGTCAGCGGCAACCCGTGCCTGAGCACGCCGAACGCCGGGCGGCTCGCCGCGGCCCTCGAGGACCTCGACTTCATGATCTCCGTCGACGTCTACCTCAACGAGACGTCCCGCCACGCCGACGTCATCCTGCCCGGGCCGTCGCCGCTCGAGCGTCCGCACTTCGACCTGGCCTTCTACCAGCTTTCGATCCGCAACATCGCCAACTGGACGCCCGCGACCCTGCCGTCGGCGCTGCCGCAGGAGTGGGAGACCATGCTGCGGCTCACCGGCATCGTCGCCGGTCAGGGGCCCGAGGCCGACGTCGCGGCGCTGGACGACTTCGTCGCCGCGGAGACCGCCCGCCGCAACGGGCTCGACGTCGCCGACGCCGGCGACCGCACCGGCCCCGCGCGTCTGGTCGACCTCCTGCTGCGCGCCGGGCCCTACGACGTCACGCTGGCCGACCTCGAGGCCGCGCCGCACGGGATGGACTTCGGGCCGCTCCAGCCGCGGATTCCCGAGGTGCTGTGCACGGCGTCCGGCCGGATCGAACTCGCGCCCGAGCCGGTCGTCGCCGACGTTCCGCGGTTGCGGGAAGAGCTCGCGAAAACCGCGGAAGACGGCCTGGTGCTGATCGGGCGGCGGCACCTGAGCTCGAACAACTCGTGGATGCACAACCTGGAACCGCTGATCCGCGGCGGCAACCGGTGCACGGTGCAGGTCCACCCGGCCGACGCGACGCGCCTGGGCCTGACCGACGGCGGCCTCGCCTCGGTGACGTCCCGGGCCGGAAAACTGCAGGTCCCGGTCGAGGTGACCGACGAGGTGCGGCCGGGCGTCGTCAGCATCCCGCACGGCTGGGGCCACGACGTCGACGGCTCGCGGACGCGGGTGGCGCGGGCGAACCCCGGGGTCAACTCGAACCTGGTCGCCGACGAGACGCTGCTGGACGTTCCGTCCGGAACGTCGGTGTTGAACGGCATCCCGGTCGAGGTCGCACCCGTCTGAACCCTTGACGTCCCGCGGGCCGTCGAGGATTCTCGACGCGGCATGTTTACGTGAACATCGGAGTTCGCATGGCCCGTCTTCGTCGCTGCCTGCTCGTCCTGCTGCTCGTCCCCCTCTTCGCCGTTCCGGAAAGCGCTGCCGCCGCGACCAGCTCCTTCCGCGGCGTCAACTGGGCGGACGCCCGCGACAACTACGTGGACGGCTGGGTGATCCCGACCGGCCTCACCGCCGGGGACAGCTACGACAGCGTCCGCGGCAAGGCCGACGGCATCATCACCGGCTTCCAGACCAAGCTCGGCGCGAACACCGTGCGGCTGCCGATCAACCCGCAGAGCGTCAACTCGGACTGGTGGGGGCGGTACAAGGGCGCCGCCGACTCGGCCCTGTCCCACGGCATGAAGGTCATCTTCGGCTACTGGGAAGCGAACAAGGACGGCTTCGTCGACGACGGAGGCGCCTGGAACACCATGTGGGACAAGGTCACCGCCGACTACGGCGGCAACGGCAACGTGTACTTCGAGCCGATGAACGAGCCGTTCGGCTACAGCCTGAACGCCTGGGTTTCGCTCTGCTCGACCTGGCTGTCCCGGCACTCGGCCATCCCGCGCGGCCGGGTGCTGATCAGCGGCACCGGCTACAACGACAACGTCACCGGGGTCGGCGCGGCGAGCGCGTTGACCGGCACGCTGCTGTCGCTGCACTTCTACGGCTTCTGGGCCTCGGACACGACCCGCTCGGCGTGGACGGCGAACCTGAGCAACCGGCTCGGGTCGTACTCGTCGCGCACGATCATCGACGAGGCCGGCGCCCCGATGACGACCGGCCTGGACTACTCGGCCGGCCACCAGGACGGCAACAACTTCACGGCGTACTTCGCCGCGACCACGGACTTGGCCCGGTCGCGGCAGATGGGTGTCGTCTACTGGCCCGGCCTGCGTTCCGGGGACACGTACTCGATCACGCGGCAGAGCGGCAGCGGCCTGGAGACCAACAACGCCACGGGGGTCACGCAGCTGCGCTGGGGCTGGGGCCTGTAGCTCACCAGGCGCGGCCGAGATCGGCGTGCTGCCGGATCCAGGCGTGCATGACGATCCCGGCCGCCACCCCGGCGTTGATCGAGCGGGTCGTGCCGAACTGGGCGATCGACACCACCAGCGACGCCGCTTCCTGCGCCTGCGGGGAGAGCCCTGGCCCCTCCTGGCCGAAGAGCAGGACGCACTCGCGGGGGATCTCGGCCGTCTCGACCGGCTGGGATCCCGGCGTGTTGTCCACCGCGACGACGGCGAGGCCGCGCTCGGCCGCGAAGGCGATCAGGCCCTCGACGTCGTCGTGGTGGCGGAGGTGCTGGTAGCGGTCGGTCACCATGGCGCCGCGCCGGTTCCAGCGGCGGCGGCCGACGATGTGCACCTCGGCCGCGGCGAACGCGTTGGCCGTCCGCACCACCGTGCCGATGTTGTGGTCGTGCTGGAAGTTCTCGATCGCGACGTGGAACGGGTGCCGCCGGCTGTCCACATCGGACACAATGGCTTCGCGGCGCCAGTAGCGGTAGGCGTCGACGACGTTGCGGCGGTCGCCGTCGCGCAGCAGCTCGGGGTCGTACCGCTCGTCCGCGGGCCACTCACCCGGCCACGGGCCGACGCCGACCTCTTCGCGGCTGACCCATTCGGTGGGTCCGGGCACGGTGTTCACCCGGCGATTGTCGCCTAGCCGAGGTGGACGGGACGCACGTGGGTTTCTTCGGCGTCATCGTGGCGGTGGCGCCAGCGGTGGTAGACGCCGACGTAGGAGTAGGCGACCACCGCGATCGCGCCGATGCCGATCGCCGGCAGCCACGACTGCGGGAACACGGTCCCGTACAGGTAGTAGGCGTTGAACCCGCCGGGTAGGTCGCCGAGGCCCTGCTGGTGCCGGAAGTAGTTCTCCAGCGCGGTGAACGGGCACGGCACCGGCGCCACGTTGACCAGGATGCCCCAGGCCAGCCCGAGCAGGTGGATGAAGATCAGTTTCGGCCAGCGCCAGGCCACGAAGCCGCCGAAACCGATGAGCAGCAAGGCCAGGATGTGCACCACGACGGTCACGTCGGCCAGGAACTTCGCCATCGCACCCCCTCCACCGATCCCCCTACCAGCGACTTTACTCCGCCGGCCGGTTCCGTCCGCCCTTAAGAATGCCCAGTGCTGTGATGTTCAACCCTGCGGAGCAAGCCGTTCACCTCGGCGGTGACGGCGGAGTCACACCCGGTGGGAATTCCGGCGGCCGCTTCGCGGGGTACCGCGTCGGCTCCTCGTGCGGGTACTGGTCCGGCGCCCCGTCCGGTTTCTTCCGGTTCGGGTCGGCTGGGCGCTGCGGTTCCGGCGGCTCCTCCATATCCCGACGGTACGCCCGGCCGGCGTGCCGGGCAGCCGGATTTCACTCGACGCGATCGCCCGCCACCGGCTCGTCGGCCGGGATGTGGATGTCGGTGACGGTGATGTTCACCTCGACGACCTCCAGCCCCGTCATCCGCTCGATGGCCGTCACGACGTTGCGGCGCACCGAGCGGGCCAGCTCCGCGATGGCGATGCCGTACTCGACGAGCACCTGCAGGTCCACCGCCGCCTGCTGCTCGCCGACCTCGGCCGACACGCCCTGGCCCACGCTGGCCGACGCACCCGGGATGCGGTCGCGGAGGGCGCCGAACGCCCGGGCCGCGCCGCCGCCGAGGTCGTGCACCCCGTGGACCTCGCGCGCCGCGAGACCGGCGATCTGCTGCACCACGGTGTCGGCGATCGTGGTGGTGCCCTGCTGGGTGACGAGCGCGGTCCCGGTCATGGTTCCTCCCTGGATGTCCTGTGCCCCAGCGCTTTCGTCACCAAGGACAGCCGGGGCGGGAGGTCGTCACTGTGACGCGGGTCTCGCGAAGGCGGCACCGTCGAGGTCGGTGACGACCAGCCGCAGCCGGGCGGCCGCCCACTCCGTGCCCGCCAGCACCGGACGCACGGCCTCGGCCACCCGGTCCAGCCGCGGCGGAATCGGCAGCCGCGTGGCGATCAGCCGGATCTCGACGCGTTCCGCCGACAGGCCGACCGCGGCGCTCGCCGTCGACCACGGGGCTTCCGGGGTCGCCGGGCGAAGGCCGTCCACCGTGGCGAGGGCGCCGAGGATCCGCTCGACGGTTTCGTCCGCGGTCATCGGACCGCCGGCTCGATGTCCATGATGGACACCGTCACCTCGTCGACGACCAGGCCGGTCTGCTCGGCCACGAACCGGGTCACCGAACGCTGGACCGCCCGGCCCACCGCCGCGGCCTGGTCGGCCCCCGCCGTGACCAGGTCGATCTGGATGGTCACCCGGCCGTCGGCGGTCCGCACCCGGACACCGTCGGCCGGCGCCGGGTCGAGTCCCTTCCACCGCTGCCGGGCCGCGCGCGTCCACGCCGTCACCAGGCCGCGCAGGCCCGGTTCGAGCCGCACCACTCCCGGCGTGGTGATCGCGGCCCGCGCGGCCACGCTGGCGATCACCGGGTCGGCGACGACGTGCTCGACGCTCATTCCGCCGGCTCCCCGGCCGGGTCTTCCGCGAAGACGTCTTCCTCGAACACGTCGTCCACGTGCAGGTCGAGCTTCGCCAGCGTCAGGCCCACCCGGGCCGCGGCCGCCGCGGTCACCCGCTCCCGCACCCGCGCCAACGCCGCCCCGCCCGTGGCGTTCCGCAGGCTCACCGCCAGGGTGAGCTCGACTTCGACGCCGCCCTCGGCGACCGTGCGCACCCGGCAGCGCCGGGCCCGGACGCCGTCGACGGTGTCGGCCGCGTACCGCAGCACCGCGGCCACCGCCTGCTCGCTGACCTCGACGAACCCCGGTTCCGGGGTCGGCAGCCGCACCATCGAGCCACGCCGCACCTCGGCGCGCACGGCGGACATGATCCGCGTGAACAGGTCCGGCGACGGCGCGTCCTCCTCGGCCGTCAGCTCGGCCGTCGCCTCGCGCAGAGCCAGCAGGCTCTCGCGCGCGGCACCGCAGTGCGGGCAGGTCAGCTCGTGTTCGTCGGCCAGCCCGGCGCCGACCGCGTCGAGCCGCTCCCACACCTGCTCGACATCGCGTTCGCAGGGCAGTTCGTAGTCCGTCATCGCCACGGCTTCATCACCTCCGCCAGCTGGGCCCGGGCGCGCGCGATCCGGCCGCGGACGGCCGTCGCGTTGGCGCCGACGATTTCGCCGATCTCGTCGTAGGACCGGCCGTGCACTTCCCGCAGCAGCCAGCACGCCCGCTGCTCGGGAGTCAGCTGCGCCAGTGCCGCGTTCAACGCCGCGAGCTGACCGCTCACCTGGGCGGCCCGTTCCGGCTGGAGGTCGGCCCGCGGCGACTCCGCGGTGTCGAGGTCGACGTCGGCCCGGGGCCTGCGCGCGCGGATCGCGTTGAGGCAGCGGTTCGTGGTGGCCCGGTAGAGCCAGCCGACGAACGCGGCGTCCTCGGTGAGCTGGCCGAGCTTGCGCCAGGCGTTGAGGAACACCTCCTGCACGACGTCCTCGGCGTCGCCGCGGTGGGCGAGCAGCCTGACGGCGAGCCGGAACATCGGGCCCTGGTAGCGCAGCACGAGCTGTTCGTACGCCCGGACGTCGCCGTCCCGCGCCCGGCCGACGAGCGTGACGTCGTCGAGCGGCGTGGTCGTCGTCACGGCACCTCCTCACGGGGAGGACACCGGGGCGGGGAGAACGTCACGCGGTGATTGTCGGTGACGGTGGTCACCGGGGCGAATCCGCGGATCCGCCCCGGTGGTGCTCAGTCGAGGCCGAGGTCGTCCTTGCCGAGGACGTACCGGTACTCGAGGCCTTCCTTCTCGATCGCCTCACGCGCGCCGGTGTCACGGTCGACGACCGTCGCGACGCCGATGACGTTCGCGCCCGCTTCGCGCAGGGCCTCGACCGCCGTCAGGACGCTGCCGCCGGTCGTGGACGTGTCCTCGACCGCCAGCACGCGCTGGCCGCGGACCTCCATGCCCTCGATGCGCCGCTGCATGCCGTGCTCCTTGACCGCCTTGCGGACCACGAACGCGTCCAGCACGACCCCGTCGTTCGCCGCGGAGTGCAGCATCGCCAGCGCCACCGGGTCGGCGCCGAGCGTCAGGCCGCCGGCCGCCACGTAGTCCCAGTCCGCCGTGAGCTGGCGCAGGAGCTTGCCGATCAGCGGCGCGGCCGCGTGGTGCAGGGTCGCCCGCCGGAGGTCGATGTAGTAGTCGGCTTCCTTGCCGGACGCCAGGGTCACTTTTCCGTGCACCACGGAAAGATCGGTGACCAGCCTGGCCAGTTCGAGTTTCGCCGCTTGATCCAACCCGGGGTTCGCCACGGCCGAGAGTCTTACACACGGCCGGGTTCATTCACCGACGGATGTGGCATCGACCGCACGCCCGCGCGTGGCGGCCCACGCCGGCACCAGGATCGCCGAGAGCGAGAGCACCACGGCGATCGCGAGCACGGCCAGGTAGATCGTCACCGGACCCGACGGCAGCGGCGTCCCGGTCACCACAAGGCAGAACGGCACGATCGCCCCCGCCGCGACGAGCGTCCCGAGCAGCACCGCGATGGCCGCGATCAGGCCGCCTTCGACGCCGGCCATGCGCAGCACCTGCCCGCGGGTGAAGCCGCTCAGCCGCTGCACCCCGAACTCGCGCCGGCGCCGCGCGGTGGCCGTCACCAGCGTGTTCACCACGGAGATCACCGTGTACGCGATGATCATCCCGACGAGCAGGTAGTTGACCCAGGCGCCGACCTCGTTGCCCTTCGCGTGCGCCGCGATCAGCGTGCCGCGGTCGCCGACGAACACCGGCAGCCCGGCGGTCGCCGCGCGAAGGCGCGAAGTCAGCGTCGCCGCGTCGACGCCGGGAGCGGCGTTGACCAGCAACTGCGGGGCGAGCCCGAGCGTCGTGTGCGGGGCCAGCAGTCCGGCGGGCAGGACCAGCTTTTCGAACCCGGGACGCTGATCGACGACGGCGGTGACCCGCACGTCCACCGGCGTGCCGTCGCCGAGCCGCAGCGACAGCGTGTCGCCGACGTGGTGGCCGAGCGTCGACGGCACCTCGACGGCGTTCCCGGTCAGCTCGCTGACGCCGAGCGCGGGCCGGCCGTCGTCGTTCTGGCCCGAGTCGAACGGCTTCTCGACGAACACCGTGCTCGTGACGTACTCGGACGCGCCCGCGACCTCCGGCAGCGCCCTGACCCGGCCCAGCACCGCCGGGTCGAGCCCGCCGGCCGAGCCGACGACCGCGTCCGCGCGCAGGTCCTCGGTGTAGGCCTGGTTCGAGACGGCTTCCTGGGTGGTCTGCAGGTAGATGTTGGCGGTCGCGATGCCGACCGCGAGCATGATCGGGGTGACCGCCCCGGCCGCCCGGACCGCGCCGACGCGTGTGTTGCGCAGCGCGACCCGGCCGTTGACGCCGGTGAGCGCGTGCACCGGCCAGGTCAGCAGGGAGGCCACCAGCTTCGTCACGCCGGGGCTGATCGCCGCCAGCCCGAACGCCCACAGCATCACCGCCGGACCGGCCGTGCTGGCCGCGACCGGGCCGGTCATCACCGCGACCGTGACGATGCCCAGCGCCGTCCCGCCCGCGAAGCACAGGATCGCGGTGACCAGCCGGATCGGCGTCAGCCAGCGCCGCTCCACGGCGGCTTCGGCGAGCGCCTCGGTCGGGCGGATCCGCGAAGCACGCCGTCCCGCCACGAAGGAAGCACCCACGACGGCCAGCAGCGACGCGCCCGCGGCGACCACCGCCGGCACCCAGCCCTGCTCGTACCGCAGCACGTCCGGGACGACCTGGTGCTCCGCGAGCCGGCCGAACAGCCACTCACCGAGCACCGGGCCGAGCACCACGGCGGCGCCGACCGCGAGCAGCCCGACGACGAGCGCCTCGCCGAGCACCATCCGCCGCAGCTGGCGCGGGGTGGTGCCGATCGCGCGCAGCAGGGCGAGTTCGCGTTGGCGCTGCTGCGTCGACAGCGTCAGCGTGCCCGCCACGACGAACACCATGACCATCGCCGAGAGGCCGCCCGACACGGCGGCCAGCACGATCAGGTTTTCGCCGCCCTTGCCCGTCTCGGGGAACTCGAAGGCGCCGCGGTCGACGCCGGTCGCCACGACCCCGGCGTCCCCGACGGCCGCGATCACGGCGGCGACGTCACCGCCGAAGACGCCGATGGTGTCGAAGCGGCCCGGGTGCCCGGACAGCCGTTCGGCGTCCGAAGGAGCGAAGAACACGGCCGAGTCCCGCATGGCCTGCGGCGCCTGGGCGATCCCGGAGATCCGGAACGGGCTGACGCTGCCGTGCGCGGCGACCGGCAGCGTGTCCCCGACGGCGAGCCCGAGCCCGGCGTCGACGACGACTTCGCCGGGCTTCGGGGCGGTGCCCTCCAGCGCGTACGGCGTCAGAACGGCGGAATCCCAGGCGTGCCCCAGCGCGCTCGCGGCCCCGATCCGCGCCGGGAAGCTGACCTCGCCGACCACCTTCGTGACGCCCGGGACCGCGCGCAGCCGATCGGCCAGGCCCGCGTCGAGCCGGACCCGCTCGGGCAGGGTCGCGTTCTCGAACTTGTGCTTGTCGTCGGCGTCGAGGGACGCCGGGTCCTCCTTCGGCAGCTCGAGCGTCTGCTGCCCGCCGACCACGATCGGAGCCGTGGCGAGCCGCTGCACCGGCGTCTCCGACCGGATGCCGGTCTCCATCAGGCCGCCGCACGCCGAGACCACCAGCGCGCCGAAGAACACGGCGACGAACGTCGCCAGGAAGCCGCCCTTGCGCAGGCGGAGGGTCCGCAGTGCCAGCTTGAACATCAGGCCGCCACCCGGCCCCATGCCCCCAGGTGGGTCAACCGCTCGGCGACGGCTTCGGCGGTCGGCCGCGCGAGCCGCCCGGCGATCCGGCCGTCGGCCAGGAACACGACGTCGTCGGCGAAGGAGGCGGCGACCGGGTCGTGCGTCACCATGATCACCGTCTGGCCCGACGACCGGACGGAGTCGCGCAGCAGGCCGAGCACCTCCGCGGCGGTGCGGGTGTCGAGGGCGCCGGTCGGCTCGTCGGCGAACAGCACGGCGGGACTGGTGATCAGGGCGCGGGCGATGGCGACGCGCTGCTGCTGACCGCCGGAGAGCTGCCCGGGCAGGTGCTTGCGGCGCCCGTCGAGCCCGACGTGGGTGAGGATCCGCGCCACGAGCCGCTTGTCGGGGCGCTTGCCGGCCAGCTGCAGCGGCAGCACGACGTTCTGCTCGACCGTCAGCGCCGGGAGCAGGTTGAACGCCTGGAAGACGAAGCCGACGCGGTCGCGCCGCAGCTTCGTCAGGTAGGTCTCGTTCTTGCCGTCGAGGTCCTGGCCGTCGAGCACGACGCGGCCGGACGTGGGCCGGTCGAGGCCGGCCGCGCAGTGCAGGAACGTGCTCTTGCCGGAGCCGGACGGGCCCATCACCGCGGTGAACCCGCCGCGCGGGAACGCGATCGAAACGCCGTCCAGCGCGACCACGCCCTTGCCGTACTCCTTGCGCACGGCCTCCAGCCGGACCGCGTCGGCTGCCTCGTGCCACCCAGTTGTCATGGGCGAAACGCTATTGAGCCACCCCACCGATCACCCTGGTGCGCACGTGCGTCTTCCGGGTAGGGACAGCCCTACTCCCGAGTGTTCCCGGGAAAGCTCAGGTGCGGCCCTTGCCGCCGAAGCCGCCGCTGATCCGGCGCAGCACCGCGCGTGGCAGGAGGCCGCCGATCGCGACGACGGCCTTGTACTGCAGGCTCGGCACGGAGATCACCTTTCCGCGGCGCAGGTCCGCGAGGGCCTCGTTGACCACCTGTTCGACACCCAACCAGGCGAATTTCGGACCGGATTTGCCGATGCCGGCCCGTTCGTGGAACTCAGTCGCCGTGAAGCCGGGGCACAGGGCCATCATCCGGACGCCCTTGGGCAGCGACGCGGCGATGCCTTCGGTGAAGGAGGTGACCCAGTTCTTGCTGGCCGTGTACGTCGAACCGCGGCCGCTGAAGAACCCCGCCACGCTGCTGACCTGGATGATTTCGCCGTGACCGCGCTCGATCATGCCGGGCAGCACGGCCCGGGTGAGCCGCAGGACGGCGGTGACGTTGACGTCGAGCTGGCGCTGCAGCGCGTCCGGCGGAATGGTCCAGAAGTCGCCGTTCAGCCCGAAGCCGGCGTTATTCACCAGGAGGTCGACGGGCCCGGCGGCGAGCCGCTCCTCGACCGCCGTCCGGCCGTCCACTTCGGACAGATCGGCGGGGGGCACCTCGACGGCGACGCCGTGCTTTTCCCGCAGCTCAGCGGCGTAGGCCTCCAGTCGCGCGGTGTCGCGGGCGACGAGCACCAGGTCGTGCTTTTCGGCGGCGAGCGTGCGCGCGAACTGCGCGCCGATGCCCGCGGTGGCGCCCGTTATGAGAGCGGTGGTGGTCATGTGGGTGAACATACTCGCTGGTCACGGGTGGACGTGCGTTCGATTGGGCGGGGAAGTATCGTCCGCCGCATGGGTAAGCACAGCAGGCGCAAAGGCGGCTACCTGCCCAAGGTCGCCGCGGGCGCGGCGCCCGTCGCGCTGCTCTTCGCGGCCCCCGCCGCGGCGCTCGCGACCCCGGCCGAGCTGACGCTGCCCCTCGACCACCGCGACGCCGGCACGTTCCGGCGTGACGTCTCGACGTCGGGTGAAGACGGGTCGTCGGTGATCCGCGAGACGCTGACCGCGAGCCGCCACGACTTCCTGGCGAAGGAGGTCGCCGGCGCGCTGCTCACGCACGACCTGGCCGAGTCCGCGGTCACCCGCCGGAACGAGTGGCAGACGGGCACGTGGGCCGCCTCGCAGGAAACCGAGTCGTTCGCCCGCGCCGGCCGCCACACCGTGGGCTGGGCCGGCGTCCGCGCGGTCTCCGCGAACTACCAGCAGCTCGGCCAAGGCGCCTCCCGGAACCTGTCGCTCTCGCCCCTCGGCGGCGGCGCCGGCCACCGGATCGGCGCCGGCGAAGGCATGACCCACGGCATCTGGCCGGCCGACGGCGTCGACGTGCTGAGCCAGAACGCGGAACAGCTGGACACCGGCCTGCAAGGGAGCTTCGCCGGCGACCTCCGGAGCGCGGTGTCGGCCCGCCGGTCATCCGGCCAGGCGGTCGACATCGGCCGCCTCGGCGCGATCGGCGCGACGTCCGAACAGCACGCGACCGGCCAGCTCACCGGCGTCCTGGACCTGGGCCAGAGCCACGAAGCAGGCGGCCAGCTGGGCCCGGCGTGGGGCCTGGCGAAGACGAGCCAGTCCCTCGGCCCGGCCGGCCCGGCGGGTTCGATCCGCGGCGACCTCGGCGTGGACCACGTGGTCCACGCGGAAGGCGGCACGACGTCGGTGCGCGGCACCCTCGACCGGTCGGGGTCGCTCAGCGTCCTCGACCAGCGGTTGCTCGGCTTCTAGTTCTCGCTCGGCTTCGGCTCGACGTCCGCGGGCGGCGGCGGGACCGGCGTCCCCGCCGCCGGGGCAACCGGGGCCGGGGCGGCCGGCGCCGTCGCCTCGGACGGGACCGGGGCGCTCGCCTGGTGGCGGCCCGCCTCGTAGTCCTCGTCGAACGGGTCGACGATGTCCGCGATCTCGCCCAGGTCGCGCAGCAGGCGCTCGAGGCGGGACGGGCCCGCCGTCGGGACCACGCTGGCCAGCACCCACTCGTTCTCCAGCCAGGCCACGCCGACGTCGCCGCCGAGCTGGTCCGCCGCGTCGACGAGCTCCTGCGTGATCACCACGCGGGCACCCTCCGCGTCGTCCGCGAAGGCGTAGCGGGCGCCGATCGGGCCGAGCATCTCGGGCATGTCCGCGCGCTGGAACGGGACGCTGGACAGCCACATCTCGATCGGGATGCGGTGCTTCTTGTTGCAGCGCACCGCGACCACGACCGCGGGGATCTGGCCCTCGGTCTCGATGTCGAAGATGAACACCGGGCGGCGGCCGTCGGAGGTGAAAGTCGAACCCGCCACGACGTTCACGGCCGCGTCCGCGCCGAAGTAGCCGATGGCGCCGTTCGACCACTGCTGCGGCAGGCGCTCGTCCTCCTCGACGAACTGCCAGCCGCGCAACTGCGCCCACCGCATTCGCTCGCGGTTGCGCGAGCCCTCCTTCGCCCGGTCGGCCGCGAGCAACCCCAGCCCCGCCACCAGGGCGACGGCCGCGATGACGAACCAGATCCACGCCGGAATACCCACGACGGCCAGGGTATCGCCTGTTACGCCGGAGGGATGATCGCCGGTCCCCGTGTCGCCGGGCCCATTCGGAGCATTTTCCGCGGTTCCGGGTCGACAAATCGGCACGAACCACTGTGGACAGCCGTGAAGGCCACCTCGAGCGAGGTGGCCTTCACGAACAGTCAGACGCGGGTGACGGTCAGCGCGTCACCGGCCTCCAGGTCCGGGCCGTCGACGCGCACGGTGTCGCCGTCCCGGATCTCGCCCGACAGCAGCTCCTTCGCCAGCTTGTCGCCGATCGCCGACTGGACCAGCCGCCGCAGCGGGCGGGCGCCGTAGATCGGGTCGAAGCCGTTGAGGGCGAGCCACTCGCGGGCGCCGTCGGTGACCTCCAGGTTCAGCCGCCGCTGGGCCAGCCGCTTGGCGAGCCGGGCGACCTGGATGTCCACAATGGACGTCAGCTGCTCGGTGCCGAGCGAGTGGAACACGACGATGTCGTCGAGCCGGTTGAGGAACTCCGGCTTGAACTGCCGCTGCACCACCTCGAGCACCGCGTCCCGCCGCTGCCGCTCGTCGAGCGACGGGTCGGCGATGGCCTGCGAGCCGAGGTTCGAGGTCAGGATCAGGATGGTGTTCCGGAAGTCCACCGTCCGGCCCTGGCCGTCGGTCAGCCGCCCGTCGTCGAGGACCTGCAGCAGCACGTCGAAGACGTCCGGGTGGGCCTTCTCCACCTCGTCGAGCAGCACCACCGAGTACGGGCGGCGCCGCACGGCCTCGGTCAGCTGGCCGCCCTGGTCGTAGCCGACGTACCCCGGCGGGGCACCGACCAGGCGCGCCACCGAGTGCTTCTCGGCGTACTCGCTCATGTCGATGCGCTGCATCGCGCGCTCGTCGTCGAACAGGAACTCGGCCAGCGCCTTGGCCAGCTCGGTCTTGCCGACGCCGGTGGGGCCGAGGAACAGGAACGAACCGGTCGGCCGGTCGGGGTCGGCGACGCCGGCACGGGCGCGGCGGACCGCGTCCGCGACGACCTGCACGGCCTCGGCCTGCCCGATGACGCGCCGGGTCAGCTCCTCCTCCATCCGGAGCAGCTTGCCGGTCTCGCCCTCCAGCAGCCGTCCCGCCGGGATGCCGGTCCACGCGCTGACCACGTCCGCGACGTCGTCCGCGCCGACCTCCTCCTTGAGCATGACGTTCTGCTGGCTGGCCTCGCTCGCCGCGGTGGCCGCCTCGAACTCCTTCTCCAGCGCCGGGATCCGGCCGTAACGCAGCTCGGCGGCCTTGCCGAGGTCGCCGTCGCGCTCGGCGCGCTCCGACTCGCCGCGCAGCTGCTCGAGCTGCTCCTTGAGCTCGCGGACCTTCTCGATCGAGCCCTTCTCGTTCTGCCAGCGCGCGGTCAGCGCGGTCAGCGTCTCGCGCTTTTCCGCCAGCTCCGCCCGCAACGCCGCCAGCCGATCGCGAGAAGCGGCGTCGCTCTCCTTGGCGAGCGCCATCTCCTCGATCTCCAGGCGACGCACGGCGCGCTCGACCTCGTCGATCTCCACCGGCCGCGAGTCGATCTCCATGCGCAGCTTCGACGCGGCCTCGTCGACCAGGTCGATCGCCTTGTCGGGGAGGAAGCGCGCGGTGATGTAGCGGTCGGACAGCGTCGCGGCGGCGACCAGCGCGGCGTCCGTGATGCGGACACCGTGGTGCACCTCGTAGCGCTCCTTCAACCCGCGCAGGATCGCGATGGTGTCCTCCGGCGACGGCTCGCCGACCAGCACCTGCTGGAAGCGCCGCTCCAGGGCGGCGTCCTTCTCGATGTGCTGGCGGTACTCGTCGAGCGTGGTCGCGCCGACCATCCGCAGCTCGCCGCGGGCGAGCATCGGCTTGATCATGTTGCCCGCGTCCATCGCGCCGCCCTCGCCGGTGCCGCCGGCGCCGACGATCGTGTGCAGCTCGTCGATGAAGGTGATGACCTCGCCCGCGGAGTCGGTGATCTCCTTGAGCACGGCCTTCAGCCGCTCTTCGAACTCACCGCGGTACTTCGCGCCGGCCACCATCGACCCGAGGTCGAGGGCGACGACGCGCTTGCCGCGCAGCGACTCCGGCACGTCACCGGCGACGATGCGCTGGGCCAGCCCTTCGACGATGGCCGTCTTGCCGACACCGGGCTCGCCGATCAGGACCGGGTTGTTCTTCGTGCGCCGCGACAGCACCTGCACGACGCGGCGGATCTCGGTGTCCCGCCCGATCACCGGGTCGAGCTCGCCGGCGCGGGCGCGCTGGGTGAGGTCGACGCCGTACTTTTCGAGTGCCTTGAAGGTGCTCTCCGGGTCCGCGCTGGTGATCCGGGCCGAGCCGCGGACCTTGGCGAACGCCTCCTGCAGCGCGTCCGGCGTCGCCCCGTGGCGCTTGAGCAGGTCGGCGACCTGACCGCCCTCGGTGGCGAGCCCGACGAGCAGGTGCTCGGTCGAGACGTACTCGTCGCCCAGCTCGGTGGCGAGCTTCTGGGCGCGCGTCAGCGACTTGACCGCGTAGGTGTCGAACTGCGGGCTCGACACGGTGGCGCCGGTCGCGGACGGCAGCGCCGCGATGAGCGGCTCGAGGTCCTTGTGCACCACCTCCGGGTCGGCCCCGACCGCGGTCAGCAGCGGCGCGGTGAGCCCCTCACCCTGCGCCAGCAGGGCGCCCAGCAGGTGCGGCGCCGAAACGTGCGGGTTGCCGGCCATGGTGGCCGCCTGCGCCGCCGACGAGATCGCCTGCTGAGTCTTCGTGGTCGGGTTGAAAGCGTCCATCCCTCACCTCATGCTCGGTACTGCGAAGTACTGGTGACAGGCCTGAACGTGACCCGTCACCCTCTCTAACGCACGGAAACTTGAGTCTGTTCCGCTCAACTTCGTCCGGGTGCGACCGCGTTCGCCGGCAACCGCGAGCCGAGCATGCCGAGCCCGGCCACGGCGAGGCCCGCGCACGCCCCGACCAGCACCCAGGGTAACCAGTCCGCGACCGAGAACAGGGCCACCACGGCCGGCGAAATCACCTGCGCCACAGTGAACGCGTACTGGTAGGCAGCGAGATAACGACCGCGGGCGACCGGTGGTGCCGCGGCCTCGGCGAGCGCCCCCGACCTCGGCCCGAAGACCAGGTCGCCGGCGGCGAACACCAGCGTCGACACCAGCAGGTACACCACCCGCCAGTCCTCGGGCACGAGCAGCACGCCCAGGCTGACCAGGCACCACGCGCAGAACAGCGCCGAGCCGACGCGCATCGCCGCGATCCGCGTCAGCCGGGCGGTGAGCCGCAGCGCGAGCGTGCCGCCGAGACTGGTGAGCACGGTCAGCAGGGCGAGGATCGCCCCCGGCAGCCAGACCGGGCCGTGCAGCCGGTCGAGCACGAACACCGGGGTGCCGATCAGGAAGAAGTCCAGCGAAAGCCCGAAGAGCCCGCTGAACAGGATGAGGGCGAGGTACGGCCGGTCGCGCAGCACGCGCACCGACCGTTCGCGGACCGGCCGGTGCGGCCGGGCGAGCCGGACGAAGAAGACGAGGATCGACGCGGCCGCGAAGAACGTCAGCGCGTCCACGGCGAGCGCGATGACGTAGCCGGCGTTCCCGAGCCACGTCAGCAGCGCCGCCGCCGCGAGCCCGCCCAGGCCGAAGGAAGCGGCCCGCACCATCCCCACTTCGGCGAACGGCCGGTCCTTCGGGCCGTCCCCCGCGACGTCGGCGATGAGCACGAACAGGGAGCTGTAGAAGAGCTGCTGGCCGGCGGACAGCAGGACGGCGGCGACCACCACCGGGCCCGCGCTGGTGGCGACGAGGTACGCCCCGATACCCCCGGCCTGCAGCAGCTGGGCGCCGATCACCACGGTCCGCGGCCCGACGCGGTCGACGAGCCGGCCGGCGAGCGGCGGCACCACGAGCCCGCCGACGGCACCCAGGGTGACGGCGGTGCCGGCCACGGCCAGCGGCACGCCGACCACCTGCGTCACGTAGACCAGCCCCAACGGGAGGAACAGACCTGAGCCGAAGTTGTCGATCCCCAGCGCGCTCAGCAGCGCGACCCGGTCACGCGTCACCCCACCGACGTTAACCCGGGCGAACGCCGTCAAGTCAGGACCGAACGGACACTTTCCCCAGGACCGAAGGACACTTGCGGTGGGCCTTTCCGCCCTGGTGTCACTTGGTCGTGTCAGCCAGGCAGGCGTCACTGCCGAGGGCGCGGCGGAGATCGGTGTTCATCTCCGCCAGGCGCGCGGTGAGGTCGGTGACGCGCTCGTCGTCCCAGTCGCCGAGCGCCTTCTCCATGAATTCGATGTAGTTGGCGCGCCAGCGGGCGAGCTCGGCCCGGCCCTTCTCGGACACGCTCACCAGGGACGCGCGGCCGTCTTCGGGCGCGGGACGGCGGTCGATCAGCCCGGCCGCGGACAGCTGGGTGATCTGCCTGCTGACCACCGAAAGGTCGACGAACCGGCGTTTCGCCAGCTCGGACGGCCGCGTCTCGCCGTTCTTCGCCAGGTCGGACAGCAGCATCGCGGCCGCCGGGTGCAGTCCGGGCTCGCGCTGCCAGGCTTGCATGATCCAGGCGTGCTGGAGCTGGGACGCGGTCTTCAGCTCGCGCATGAGCTCGACCCGGACGTCGTCGTCGGTGTTGTCGAAGCCCATCGGCACCTCCTTGGTTGCGCCATACAAGTATATTGCCGGACGCTTGCGCGGAACAACCATCGCGCCGGTGAGGTCGCCCACCCCTGACCGGGCCGGATACACCCGGTCGGAGCAACAATGCGGGCAAAAGGGCGCCCGGCGGCTACCCTGCGGACGGGTGCTGCGCGCGGCGCACTCCAGTGACGTTGAGTGACGAGGTGGGAGCAGTGGCGATGGACCCGGGAGGCGGGCCCCGACCCGTGAACAACCTCTCATGACAGCGGACTCCGTCAGCCCGCTCCCCAGGTCCTCGGCCCCGCGTGAAGCCCCCGCGGCCGTGACCGCGATGGTCCGGCTCATCCGGGACAGCTGGGCCAAGTCGGAGCCGTACATCGCGGACATCTCGCAGTTCTTCTACGGGATGCTGTTCACCCTCGCCCCGACCACGCGCGACTTCTTCCCGATCAACATGGAGATCCAGCGCGGCAGGCTGGTGCGCGCGCTGGTGCACATCGTGCAGATGGTCGACCGGCCCGACGACCTCGCGCCGTTCCTGCGCCAGCTGGGCCGCGACCACCGCAAGTTCGGCGTGGTGCCCCGCCACTACGAAGCGGTCGGCACCGCGCTGCTGGCCTCGCTCAAGAACCACCTCGGCCCGCAGTGGACGCCCGAGGTCGAGCGGGCGTGGGCCGAGGCGTTCACCATCGCCGCGCGGGCCATGCAGGACGCCGCCGCGTCGGACACGAACCCGCCGTCGTGGTCGGCCACCGTGGTCGAGCACCGGCGGCTGACCTGGGACCTCGCCCTGGTACGGCTGGTGCCCGACCAGCCCGTGCCCTACCACCCCGGCCAGTACGTCAGCGTCGAAGTCCCGCAGCGACCGCGGCTGTGGCGGTACCTCTCGCCGGCGAACGCGCCGCGCGAGGACGGCGGCATCGAGTTCCACGTCCGCGCGATCGACGGCGGCTGGGTCTCCCGCGCCATCGTCAGCCACACCCAGCCCGGGGACGTCTGGCGGCTCGGCCCGCCGCTGGGCCGGATGACGGTCGACCGGGAGTCGTCGCGAGGCGTGCTGATGGTCGCCGGCGGGACGGGCATCACGCCGCTGCGGGCGATCCTCGACCACCTCGCGCTGTGGGGCGAGAACCCGAAGACCCACCTGTTCTACGGCGGCCCGGCCCGCGAGGACCTCTACGACCTCGAAGAGCTGCGCGCGCTCGCCGCCACGAACCCCTGGCTGACCGTCACGCCGGTCGTCGAGCGCGGCGGCGACGTCCCGGGGTACGAGCAGGGGACGCTGGCCGAGGCCGTCACGCGGTACGGCTCGTGGCCGGGCCACGACATCCTCGTGTCCGGCTCGCCGGCGATGATCCGCGCGACGGTGTCGCGCATGCTGGTCGCGGGCAGCGCGCTGCACCAGATCCAGTACGACCCGTTCACCATCGACTAGTCACCACCGCGCGGGCGGCGGTCCGCCGTCCGTGAATGAATTCGTTACGCTTCGGAAATCGCTAACCGGTAACGGATTAATCCGGCGGCGTGATCATTTTTACGCTCAGGCAGACGGGGTTCACGAGGCGTACCGGAATTGCTCCGTTCGAGCGGAACGCGCGGAATCACGCGCATCTGCACGGGAATTCGCCTACAGTCGGGAACCCTCGGGGGCGGCACCGCCACAGTGACGCCGCAGGCACGGCGCAAAAAGCATTGGCACGACTGGAGATTACCGTTCCCGATGAATGCTGAATCCGTGAAGATCTCCACCATGCCCGAGACGCTTCCCGTTTCGGCCGTGGAAGGTCGAGAGCTGGCCCGGTTGATTCGTGAGAGTTTCGCGGAGGTCGAACCGGAAGCAGATGAACTGGCGCAGTACTTCTACGGCGCGTTGTTCGTGGTCGCCCCCGATTGCCGGGATCTGTTCCCGGTGACCATGACGACGCAGCGGAGCAGGCTGCTGCGCGCGCTGGTGTACGTGGTGCAGATGGTCGACCGGCCCGACGAGCTGGTCACGTTCCTGGGGCAACTGGGCCGCGACCACCGGAAGTTTTCCGTCGTCTCCCGGCACTACGACGCCGTGGGCATCGCACTGATCGCGGCGCTGAAACGGTTCCTCAAGGAGAAGTGGACCACCGAGGTCGCATCGGCGTGGACCACGGCGTACGGGCTCGTCGCCAGAACGATGCGCGAAGCCGCCCAGGCGGAGACAGGGCCGGCGGCCTGGGCGGCGACCGTGCTCGAGCACCGGAAGCTCAGCCGCGACGTCGCCCTGGTGAAGGTGCGCACCGAAGGCCTCCTGCCGTACCGCGCCGGCGGGTACGTCAGCGTCGAGGTGCCGCAGCGGCCGCGGTTCTGGCGCTACCTTTCGCCGGCGAACGCACCCCGCGGCGACGGGCAGCTCACCTTCCACGTGCGCGCGGTGCCCGGCGGCTGGGTCAGCGGGAGCATCGTCAACCACACCAGACCGGGGGACGTCTGGCGGCTCGGGCCGTCGATGGGCGCGCTGGACGTGCGCCCGACCTCGACGAAGCGGCCGCTGCTGATGATCGGCGGCGGCACCGGGATCACGCCGCTGCTGGCGATCCTCGACGACCAGTCCCGCTGGAAGCGCAACCCGCCCGTGCACCTGTTCTTCGGCGGACGGCGACCGGAAGACCTGTACGCGCTGGAGGAGCTGCGCCGGCTGGCCGCGACGTCGAAATGGCTGACGGTCACCCCGGTCACCGAGGAGGGCGCCCTGGCCGGCGGCGACCGCGGCACGCTCGCCCACGCCGTCACCCAGCGCGGCGCGTGGCAGAACCACGACGTCCTCGTTTCCGGCTCGCCGCCGATGATCCAGGCGACCGTGGCACAGCTGCTGGCCAGGGGGATCGACCTGGAGCGAATATCGTACGACCACTTCACCCTGGACTGAGGATTCTCGCTATCGTCGCCGATATGGAGATGACTATTCCGGTTTCGGACGGCACCATCGGCGGCTACCTGGCGGAGCCCGACGGCCCGGGCCCCCACCCGGGCGTGGTACTCGTCCACGACGCGTTCGGACTGAGCCAGGACACGAAGAACATCACCGACCGCTTCGCCCGCGAGGGGTATCTCGCGCTCAGCCCCGACATGTATTCGCGCGGGGGCATGCGCCGCTGCGTGCGCCGGGTGTTTTCGGACATGTTCGCCACCAAGGGGCGCTCGTTCGACGACATCGAGGCGGCCCGCACCCTCCTGGCCGCGCGGCCGGACTGCTCGGGCCGGATCGGCATCGCCGGGTTCTGCATGGGCGGCGGCTTCGCGCTCGTCGCCGCGTCACGCGGGTTCGAGGCGTCCGCGCCGTACTACGGGCAGTTGCCGAAGAACCTCTCGGTGCTCGACGACGCCTGTCCGGTCGTCGCCAGCTTCGGCAAGAAGGACTTCGGGTTGCGCGGCGCGGCGGCGAAGCTCGAGACGGCACTGACCGAGCGTGGCATCCCGCACGACGTCAAGGAGTACCCGGGCGCGAGCCACGGGTTCGCCAACAAGATCGACGCCGCGGCACCGGTGAACCTGCTGCTCAAGGTCGTCGGCTTCACCTACCAGCACGAGGCGGCCGAAGACGCGTGGCGCCGAGTGACGTCTTTCTTCGGCGAACACCTGCAGCAGCCGTCCCGACCTTCGAACTGATCCGACTGGCGCAGCGAATTCGTCGAACGGCGGTAGTTCGTTGACCGTTGTGCCCGAATCGCCTTATGGTCTAGACCACATCTTCCCCGGATGTGCTCGTTCGTCCTCCCCTCCGGAACAACGCTGTTCCCCTTCGAGGAGCCGAAAATGACCTGGAAACGAAAGCTCTTCGCGGCCGCGGCCGGCGCCTTGTTCGCGCCGGTGCTGGTCGTCGTCCTCCCCGCCACCTCCGCGAGCGCCCACGGTTACGTGTCCGATCCGCCCAGCCGACAAGCCAACTGCGCGGCCGGGAAGGTCTCCGGCTGCGGCCAGATCGTCTACGAGCCGCAGAGCGTCGAAGGTCCGAAGGGCCTGCGCAGCTGCAACGCCGGGTTGTCGCAGTTCGCCGAGCTGACCGACGAGTCGAAGCCGTGGCCGGCCAAGTCGGTGGGCAGCACGGTGACGTTCAACTGGGTGTTCACCGCCCGGCACGCGACGTCGAACTACGAGTACTACGTCGGCGGCACCCGCGTCGCGGTGTTCAACGGCAACAACCAGCAGCCGCCGTCGACGTTGTCGCACACGGTGAACCTGGCCGGCTATTCAGGCCGGATCAAGGTGCTGGCGATCTGGAACATCTCGGACACGGCCAACGCGTTCTACAGCTGCGTCGACCTGCAGGTCGGCGGGGGCGGCACCCCGCCGCCGACGACCACGCCGCCCCCGACCACGACCCCGCCGCCCACCACGACGACCACCGCGCCGCCCACGAGTGGCACCTGGGCGGCGGGCACGGCGTACAAGGCCGGCGACGTCGTGACCTACGGCGGCGCGAGCTACCGCTGCATCCAGCCGCACACGGCGATCGCGGGCTGGGAGCCGCCGAACACCCCGGCCCTCTGGCAGCGCCAGTGAGAGTGGTCCTGGCCGTCGTCGCGCTGCTGCTGACCGGCTGCGCGACGGCGGCCGCCTCACCGCACAACGCGGCCGACGTGATGTTCCTGCAGATGCTCATCCCCCAGAACCAGCAGGGGATCGAGATCGTCCGGCTGGCTTCGGGCCGCCCGCTCCCGGCATCGCTGAAGGAGCTGGCGGCGGCGATCGAGGCGACGCAGCGGACCGAGGTCGAGGACATGCGGCGCTGGCTGCGCGAGTGGAACCAGCCGGAGGCGATGGACGCGAACCCGCAGGCGCACGCGGGCCACGGCGGCATGAAGACGGCCTCGCCGGACCTGGTGGGCGCGCTGCGGACGGCGCCGGACAGCGAGTTCACCCGCCGCTTCCTGGACGTCCTCACGGGACAGCAGCAAGGAGCGGTCGAGCTGGCCCAGGCGGAGAACGGCGCCGGCGGCGGAGTCAACGCCCAGGCCCGGGACCTGGCTCGCCGGGTGATCGAGTCCCGGACGGCCGAGGTGAAGCAGCTGCTGAACACCAAGACGTGACCCGCGGCGCACGAAGGCCTCCCCGGTCGCCCGGGGAGGCCTTCGGTGGTCCGGTGGTCCGGTGATCCGGTGGTCAGCGGCGCTTGGGGCGCCAGACCACCAACGCCGTCTGCTGGTTGAGCGGCACCAGGTCCCGGCGGTAGGACGCGTGCGCCGCCGCCGTCGCCTGTTCCGCCGCCACGTACGCCGCGGTCAGTTCCTCGGTGAGCTCGGAGATCCGGGCCCGCAGCGCGTCGACCTGGTTCTCCAGCTCGATGATGCGCTTGATGCCGGCCAGGTTGACGCCGTCCTCCTGCGACAGGCGCTGGACCTCGCGCAGCAGCGCGATGTCCCGCATCGAGTAGCGCCGCCCGCCGCCGGGGGTGCGGCCCGGTGACACCAGGCCCTGCCGGTCGTACGTGCGCAACGTCTGCGCGTGCATCCCGGCGAGCTGGGCCGCCACCGAGATGACGAACACCGGGGTCTCCTCGTCCCCTTCCTGGGGAATCCCGCCGAACACCACTCTCACCTACCTTGCAGCAGCTCGGTGATCTCGGGCCGGGGGTCGTGCCCGGCCATCGCCTCGGCGTACGCCTGCAGTGCTTCGCGCGCCTTGTCGTCCAGTTTGGCGGGAATCGCCGCCTGGAGGGTGACGAGCAGGTCACCTTGCGAGCCGTCGCGTTTGGCGATGCCCTTGCCGCGCACCCGCAGCACCCGTCCGCTCGCGGTGCCCGGCGGCACCTTGAGCGAGACCTTGCCGTCCAGCGTCGGCACCGTGATCGTGGTGCCGAGCGCCAGTTCGGTGAAGTCCACCGGCACGGTGATCGTCAGGTCGAGCGCCTTGCGCCCGAACAGCGCGTGCGGCGCCACGTGCACCCGGACGTACAGGTCGCCGGCCTGCGCCCCGCCCCGGCCCGGCTCGCCCTGGCCGGCCAGCCGGATGCGCTGGTCGTCGTCGACGCCCGGCGGGATCCGGACGGTCAGCGTCCGCGTCCGCGTGCTGATGCCTTCGCCGCCGCACTCGGGGCACGGGTCGTCGATGATCGTCCCGCGGCCGCGGCAGTCGCGGCACGGCTCCGAGAACGCGAACGCGCCCTGGCTGCGGCTGACCAGCCCCGCACCGGAACAGGTCGGGCAGGTCCGCGGCGACGTGCCCGGCCGGGCACCGTTGCCGCCGCAGGTCGCACAGGTCGCCGGGCTCGACAGCCGCAGCGGCAGGGTCGCGCCCTTGACCGCCTCGGTGAAGTCGATCCGGACGTCCGTCTCGACGTCGGCACCGCGCTGCGGCCGGTTCGCCGTCGCGCCCGCCGACGACCGGCCGCGGCCGAAGATCCCGCCGAGGATGTCGCCGAGCCCGCCGAAACCGCCCTGCTGGCCGGCGCCGGCCTGGCCGAAGATGTCGCCCATGTCGAAGCTGCCGGAGCCGCCGCCACCGGGGAAGTTGAAGCCGCCCCCGCCGCCGAACAGCCGCCGCGCCTCGTCGTACTCCTTGCGCTTGCTCGCGTCGGAGAGCACGCCGTAGGCCTCGGAGACCGCCTTGAACTTCTGCTCCGCCTGCGCGTTGCCGGCGTTCGCGTCCGGGTGGTTCTCCTTGGCCAGCTTCCGGTAGGCCTTCTTGATCTCGTCAGCGGTGGCGTCGGAGGAGACGCCCAGCTCACGGTAGAAGTCCTTACCGATCCATTCCCGTGCACTCATCGGGCGTCTCCTCCTCCCACTTGGTTTCCGCTACTGCTGTTGCTCATCGACTCCGCCGCCGAGTGGCAGCTCGCCACCGACGGACGGGTCCACCGGGGCCGCACCGGGCTCGTGGTCGGTCACGCCGACCAGCGCCGCCCGCAGTACGCGGTCCCCGAAGCGGTACCCGCGGCGCATGACCACGGTGACCGTCGGGCCCGCCACGTCCGGCGAGGTGTTGTGCTGCACGGCCTCGTGCACGCTCGGGTCGAAGGGCTCGCCCTCGGCGCCGAACGACTCGAGGCCCGCGCGCTGCAGGCCGCTGATCAGCTTGTCGCCGACGGCCTTGAACGCGCCGGTGAGGTCGCCGTGCTGCTCGGCCCGCTCGAGGTCGTCGAGCAGCGGCAGCAGGTCGTTCACCACGGTCGCCTTCGCGCCGATCACGACCGCTTCGCGGTCACGCTCGACCCGCTTGCGGTAGTTGGCGTACTCGGCCTGCAGGCGCTGGAGGTCGGCGGTGCGCTCGGCCAGCTCCTTCTCGACGTCGGAGACGACCGACACCGAGTCCTCCATGATCGTCTCGCCGAGCGAGGGGCCCGCGTGCTCCACGGGCGCCTCCTCCGGCTCCGGCGCGGCGTGGGCCGGACCGGGCGGGCGGACCTGCCCGGTCTGGGGGTCCACCCGACGACGGTCCCGCACGACCACCGGCTCCTCGGGGCCGCGGCCCTGGTTCTCGGATTCGTCGTAGCTGTGGGTCACTTCTTCGGGTCCTCTTCGACGATCTCGGCGTCCACCACGTCATCGGCCTTGGCCTGGCCGCCGGCCGCACCGGCGTCCCCGGCCGCACCCGCACCCGCACCGCCGGCGGCACCGGCCGCCGCGTCGGCGTTCGCGTTGGCGTACAGGGCGGTGCCCAGCTCCTGCGAAGCGGCGTTCAGCTTCTCGATCGCCTCGCGGATCTTGGTCGAGTCCGTGCCCTTCAGCGACTCGTTGGCCTCGTCGATCGCGGACTTGACCTTGCCCTTGAGGTCTTCGGGCAGCTTGTCGTCGTTGTCCTTGACGAACTTCTCGGTCTGGTAGACCAGCGTCTCCGCCTGGTTGCGGGTCTCCGCTTCCTCGCGGCGCTTCTTGTCTTCCTCGGCGTGGGCCTCGGCGTCCTTGACCATGCGCTCGATGTCGTCCTTCGGCAGCGCGGAGCCACCGGTGATCGTCATCGACTGTTCCTTGTTCGTGCCCAGGTCCTTCGCGGTCACGTGCACGATGCCGTTGGCGTCGATGTCGAAAGTGACCTCGATCTGCGGCACGCCACGCGGGGCCGGCGGGAGACCGGTCAGCTCGAACATGCCGAGCTTCTTGTTGTGCGCGGCGATCTCGCGCTCACCCTGGAACACCTGGATCTGCACCGACGGCTGGTTGTCGTCCGCGGTGGAGAAGATCTCCGAACGCTTGGTCGGGATCGTGGTGTTGCGCTCGATGAGCTTGGTGAAGACGCCACCCTTGGTCTCGATGCCGAGCGACAGCGGCGTGACGTCCAGCAGCAGGACGTCCTTGACCTCGCCCTTGAGGACACCGGCCTGCAGCGCCGCGCCGACCGCGACGACCTCGTCCGGGTTCACGCCCTTGTTCGGCTCGCGGCCGCCGGTCAGCTCCTTGACCAGGTCAGACACGGCCGGCATGCGGGTGGAACCACCGACGAGCACGACGTGGTCGATGTCGCCGACGGCGATGCCCGCGTCCCGGATCACGTTGTTGAACGGGTTGCGGGTGCGCTCGAGCAGGTCCGCGGTGATCTTCTGGAACTCGGCGCGCGACAGCGTCTCGTCGAGGAACAGCGGGTTCTTGTCCGCGTCGACGGTGATGTACGGCAGGTTGATGCTGGCCGAGTTCGAGCTCGACAGCTCGATCTTCGCCTTTTCGGCCGCCTCGCGGATGCGCTGCAGCGCCATCTTGTCCTTGGTCAGGTCGATGCCGTTCGTGGCCTTGAACTTGTCGACCAGCCACTTGACGATGCGCTCGTCCCAGTCGTCACCACCGAGGTGGTTGTCACCGGAGGTGGCGCGGACCTCGACGACGCCCTCGCCGATCTCCAGCAGCGAGACGTCGAAGGTGCCACCACCGAGGTCGAAGACCAGGATGGTCTGCTCTTTTTCGCCCTTGTCCAGGCCGTACGCCAGCGCGGCGGCGGTCGGCTCGTTGACGATGCGGAGCACGTTCAGGCCGGCGATCTGCCCGGCTTCCTTGGTGGCCTGCCGCTGGGCGTCCTCGAAGTACGCCGGGACGGTGATGACCGCGTCGGTGATCGTCTCGCCCAGGTACGCCTCGGCGTCGCGCTTGAGCTTCATCAGCACGCGGGCGCTGATTTCCTGGGAGGTGTAGTTCTTCCCGTCGATCTCGGTCTTCCAGTCGGTGCCGATGTGCCGCTTCACGGACCGGATCGTCCGGTCGACGTTCGTGACGGCCTGGTTCTTCGCCGGCTGACCGGTCAGCACTTCACCGTTCTTGGCGAAGGCGACGATCGAAGGGGTGGTCCGGGAGCCTTCCGAGTTGGCGATGACCGTCGGCTCGCCGCCCTCAAGGACGGCGACGACCGAGTTGGTCGTGCCGAGGTCGATGCCGACCGCTCGCGCCATGGTGCTTTCCTCCTGTGTAAGCAGCTCGCCTGCTATGGTTCTTGACCTGCACGTTCGCCCCCATGTTGAGCGGGGCTCTGGCAAGTTCTATCCGGCCTTCGCGCACTCCGTCAAGCCGAACTTGAGCCGGATGCGCTCAACCTTTGTACCCAGCCTAACGAGCCGGTTCGGGTTCTTGTTCCCGGGTCTGGCGGGTGACTGGGCTGTGACGCCGGTCACCTGCTGCGATGGGTCACCGGTAGACCGCCCGCCACCAGGGGCTGGGGCGGACACGGGCGCTTGCCGGAAGCGATGCCGGGCACAGCCGGGCTCATCGGCAGGCTGCCTCGCGGACCGGGGCACGACCGCGCGGACCGGGGCGGCGGCTGCCGCGCCCGAGCCCCCGGCCTCCGCCCCTGCGGGCGGCCTGGTCCCCCGGCCCCAGCCCGGCCCCCGCCTGGCCCGGCCCCGCCTGGCCCGGCCCCCGGCCCCCGGCTCCCCGGCTCCCGGCTCCCGGCTCCCGGCTCCCGGCTCCCGGCTCCCCGGCTCCCGGCTCCCGGCTCCCGGCTCCCGGCTCCCGGCTCCCGGCTCCCGGCTCCCGGCTCCC
>NZ_JMQI01000069.1 GCF_000695625.1 Amycolatopsis rifamycinica | reverse complement strand
CGTCCGCGGCCGCCCGGGCCGGGCCGGGGAGGTCCGGGACGGTGGCGCGGTACCGGCGCGGCGGATCACGGCGTGAACTCCCCGAGGTGGTCCAGGACCACGAACCCGCTCCCCGGGCTCGCCGCGGCCACCGCCTTGCGCAAGGGCTCCAGGCCGCCCGCGTCCTTCACCTGCCCCAGCGGGAAGTCGAAGTCGTCCCAATGCGTCGCCGCCACCCACCGCGGGTGCCCCAGCGTCCGCAGCAGCCTCGGCACGTAGTCCGTCACCTTCGCCCCGCCCGGTGGCAGCAGCACCACGTCCGGGTGCAGGCCCGCCAACTCCGACTCGAGGTAGTTCGAGCCGCCCAAGTTCAGCACGCTCGCTCCCCCGCCGGACACCGCGTACGCCAGCGTTCCGCCCTCCAGCAGGTCCGAGATCACCCGGGGCCGGTCACGGCGGGACAGCGTCCGGGTGCCCGGGAACGCCACCTGGGCCCGGCTGCCCGTGGCCGAATGCAGGGAGCGCAGCACCCGGATCGAGTAGCCGTCGAACGTGAGGTCCTCGCCGCCCGTGGCGATCGCCAGCTGGTCCTCCGGGGCGCCCAAGGCCGCCATGAGACTCAAATGGGTCTCGGTGCCGATGACCGTGGCTCCGGTGCGTTCGGCCAGGTACGGCACGTCCGTCAGGTGGTCGTAGTGGCCGTGGGTCACCAGGATGTGGTCCGCGCGGAGGAAACCGCGGTCGAGGTGACCGTCGATCAGCGCGCGGTTCACCGAGAGCGGGGTGCGGGGGTCCGCGCCCGCCGGGGTGTACGTCCCCGTCTTGAACCGGGTGAGCCACGGGTCGATCAGGACGGTCTTGGTCCCGACGCGGATCTCCCAGCCGTTGTTGCCCCACCACCGCAACGTCATTGCCGAACGAGCCGCCGCCGTGGCCGGGGTGCCCGCCAGGATGGCGGCCGCCGCCGCGCCCGCGCCGAACAACCCGCGCCTGCTCAATCCCTTGTCCATACGGACACCCGACCACGGGTCGCGGCTCGCTGTCCAAGATCGGAAAAACGAGATATCGATACATGAACGGCTATCGTCGCAGCGTGGACCACCTTCGTTCGCTGCGGTACTTCCTCGTCGTCGCCGACGAACTGCACTTCGGCCGGGCCGCCGAACGGCTCGGGATCGCGCAGCCGCCGTTGAGCCAGCGCGTCAAACGGCTCGAAGCCGAGCTGGGCGCGAAGCTGTTCGAACGCGGCCGCCGCGTCACGCTCACCGAAGCCGGTGAAGTGCTGCGTGCCGAAGCCCGCGATCTGCTCTCCCGCTGGGACCGCATGACGGCGCTCGTCGCGAAGGCCGAGCGCGGGGAGATGGACAGCCTGCGCGCGGGCGTGCCGCCGGAACTGCCCGGCCGGATCCTCGCCGCGATCCTGACGCGGTTCGCCGACGAGTGCCCGGCCGTCCGGCTGGATCTGCAGGAACTCACCACGGCCGAGCAGGCCCGGCTGCTCGCCGACCGTTCCCTGGACGCGGGACTGTTGCAGCTGCCGGTGGACGTGGCCGGGCTCGAGCTCGGCCCGGCCGTCGACACCCCGCTGGGCGTGGTCCTCCCCCGCGACTCACCGCTGGCCCGCCGCGCCGAGCTCGCCTTGGCCGACCTGGCCGGTGAAGGCCTGGTCCACGCGCCGCGCGCCGCCGCGCCCGGAAGCTACGACGCCCTGCTGCGCACCTGCTGGGACCACGGCTTCCGCCCGGCCGCGATCCGGCACGCCCGCAACCCCGAGTTCGTGCTCGGCCTGGTCCTGGCCGGCCACGGCGTGGCGTTCGAGCCCGCCGCCCGCAAGGAACCCCGGGTGGTGTGGCGGCCCCTCGAAGGCGACGTGCTCCGGGTCCGGATGGCGTTCGCCTGGCCCGCGACCAGCCCGCACCCGCAGGCGGCGAAACTCGCCGGGCTCGCGGCCGAGGTTCTCGGGAACGACGGTGTCTCGCGCCTGGTACCGCCCGGGCAGACCCCTCGGCCGTGGGACGTCTTCTACGAACGGGGCTGATCGACCGCGCGGGACGCCACTACGACCGCAGCCGCTCCACCGCCGCCCGGGCGGCGTCGCCGATCGCGCGGTCGATGTCCGGGCGCCGCAGCGTCTCCGCTCCGCCGGCCGTGAACACCGCCACCGCGTACGCCGCGCCGTCCGGGTAGGTCGCGACGCCGATTTCGTTGCGGATCCCCGGCATCGTGCCCGTCTTGCCCACCACCGCCACCTCCGGTGGGAACCCGGCCGCCAGGCGGTGCCAGCTGACCTGGGCCGACATCCACTCGCGGACCGGTGCGCCCACGTCGTCGGCCCAGATCGCCGACAGCAGCGTCGTCATCTCGCGGGGCGTCGTCGCGGAAGTCCGTTGTGGATCCAGCGCCCGCACCGGGTGGCCCGCCGAAGTGTCTTCGATGATCGTGCGCAGCACGTCCCGCGGCGCGCCGATCACCGTCGTGCGCGTCAGGCCGAGCTCGGCCAGCAGCGACCGGACGTTGTCCACGCCCACGCGGTCGAACAGCAGGTCCGCGGCCGTGTTGTCGGACACCGAAAGGGCCAGCAGCGCCGCGTCCCGCAGGCTGTAGGAGACGTCGTCGGCGAATCCCGCCGAACCGGTGCCGCCCAGGCGGTCCGCCGCCGTCACCCGGACCCGGTCCGCCGGGTCGAGCAACCCCGCGGCCACCTGGCGGGCGAACTCGTACGCCAGCGGCACCTTGACCACCGACGCCAGGACGACCGGCGCATCGGCGTCCACGCCGACGGCAGCCGGCGATCCGAGACGGCGGGCGTGCAGGAACCCCCGCACACCCACCGCTTCGAAGAACGCGGGAAGACTCACCCGGTCATGATGGACCGCAGCCGCCCGACCTCCGCCATCCGCCGCTCGGCGAGCCGGTCGGCCGCCGTCGCCGGGGGCACGCCGTCGGCCTCGGCCAGCGCGAACACGGCCTTCGTCGTGTCGTAGATGGCCGTGGTCTTGCGCTTCGCCCGCTCGAAGTTGAAGCCGTGGCGCTCGTCGTCGACCTGGATCACGCCGCCGGCGTTCACCAGGTAGTCCGGGGCGTACAGGACGCCCCGGTCGGCGAGCTGCTTGTCGATGCCCGCGTGCGCGAGCTGGTTGTTCGCCGCGCCGCAGACGATCCGGGCGCCGAGCACCGGCACCGTTTCGTCGTTCAGCACCCCGCCGAGCGCGCACGGCGCGAAGACGTCCAGTTCGGTGCGCAGCAGCGTGTCCACATCGGACACCACCCGCACGTCCGGGTGGATCGACCGGGTCCGTTCGATCGCCGGCGCGTAGACGTCGGTGATCGTCACCTCCGCCCCCGCTTCGACGAGGTGCCCGACGAGGATGTGCCCGACCTTGCCGACGCCGGCCACGCCGACGCGCCTGCCGGCCAGGTCCGGGCTGCCCCAGACCTGTTCGGCCGAGGCCCGCATGCCCTGGAAGACGCCGAACGCGGTGAGCACGGACGAGTCGCCGGCCCCGCCGTCCTCGGGCGAGCGGCCGGTGACGTACTGGCACTCGCGGGCCACGACGTCCATGTCCTGCACGTACGTGCCCACGTCGCACGCCGTGATGTAGCGGCCGCCCAAGGACTGCACGAAGCGCCCGTACGCGCGCAGCAGCGCTTCGGACTTGAGCGTCTTCGGGTCGCCGATGATGACGGCCTTGCCGCCGCCGAGGTCGAGCCCGGCCAGCGCGTTCTTGTACGCCATGCCCTTCGACAGCGCGAGGACGTCGTCGAGCGCGTCGGACTCGGTGGCGTAGGGGTGGAAGCGCGTCCCGCCCAGTGCGGGGCCGAGCGCGGTGGAGTAGATGCCGATGATGGCCTTGAGGCCACTGGCCTGGTCGTGGCAGTACACGACTTGTTCGTGCCCGGTGCCCCGGGCGAACACTCCTTCGGTCACGGTGGTGACTCCTTTGTCATCCGCGCCCGGTTTCGTGGCCGGGACGCGCTTCACGGGTGGTCGGGTGCCCGGCGGAGGTCGTCCGGTCGGGTGCCCGGGACCAACCTAGATCCCCGGTGATCGTGAGACCAGGGGAAGTCCCGCCATACGGACCGGTAGTTCCGGGAGCGGCGCCACTTTCACGAGAAAGTGCCGCCGTCGCGCACCACCGTGCCGAGGGTGTTCATCGCCGTCTCGAGCTGGGTGTCGGAGAGGTACGGCGCCGGGCCGAAGCGCAGGTACTGCCCCCGGCTGTCGGTGCGGACGCCGTGGGCGGCCAGCGCCGCCTGCAGCCCGGCGGCGTCGGCGCAGCGCAGCGAGAGGAACCCGCCGAGCATCCCGAGCGGCGTCTCGCGGTCGCGGGTGACGACGTCCGCAGGCAGTGCCAATTCGTCGAACACCGACGCGAGCAGGCCCACCTGGTGCTGGGACACCTCGCGCAGGAACTCCGGGGTCAGCCCGTGCTCGGCGAAGAACCGCTGGACCCGGACGCCGCGGTAGTGGCTGGCCGGGTCGTAGGTGGCACCGGCGAACCGGTCGCCGCCGATGGCGTAGGGCACCTGGCCGGGGTGGCGTTCGTCGGCCAGGGCACCGAACTCGGCGTACCAGCCGGTGATCACCGGGCGCAGCTCCTGGGCGTGCGCGGGCAGCCGCAGGAAGCAGTTGCCCTCGCCCAGCTGCAGGTACTTGTAGCCGCCGCCGAGCACCCAGGCGTTGGTGAGCCCGAGGTCGTGCAGCGGGAACGGCACGACGCCGAGCGCGTGGTAGGCGTCGACGACGAGCTCGATCGAGCGGTCGCGGCAGACGTCGGCCAGGTGCGCGAGGCCGGGCACGAGTCTCGACGTCTCGAACAGCACGGCCGAGACGAGCACCGCCGCGGTGGTGCCGTCGACCTCGCCGGCCACCCGCTCGGCGAGCGTCGTCACCGGGTCGAGCGGCACCCGCACCACCTCGACGCCCTCCTCCTCGAGGCGGGCGAGCTGACGGCGCAGCGTGTGGAACTCGCCGTCGGTGGTGACCAGGCGCGGCCGCCGCGGGAGCTCCATCGCCGAGAGGAAGCGCAGGACCAGGTCGTGCGTGCTCGCGCCGAGCGCGTACTCGCCGTGCGGGTCGCCGAGCAGCAGGCGGAAGCCGGCGCGCAGCTGGTCCGCCTTCGCGAAGGCGCGCTCCCACTTGCCGTCGACGTCCCGGGCGGCGTCGGCGAAGGACTCGCACAGCCCCTCCTCGGCGACGTCCGGCCAGGCCTGGTGCGAGTGCCCGGACAGCAGGAGGCGGTCGGCCACCGCGAACCGGGTGTAGTGCGCGGCGAGGCTGTTGGCGTCCGCGCGCAGATCGTCCAAAGTGGTCACAGTCGGCTCCGTACGGCCCAGAGATCCGGGAACATCGGCTGGAACAGCGTGGTACGCAGGTAGGTCGCGCCGGATGATCCTCCCGTCCCGGTCTTGTCGCCGATGGTGCGTTCGACCATCTTCACGTGCCGGTAGCGCCACTCCTGCATCCCTTCGTCGAGATCGACCAGACACTCCGCGACGACCGAGGGTCCCCCGTCGTCGCTGTACACGTCCAGCAATATCGCCTGCAGGGCCGGGGACGGCTCCACCGGTCGAGTGACGTCTCGGTCACAGTCGACGGCATAGCCAGAAACCTTGAGATACGTGAGAAAAGAGTCGAACAAGGACGGTCGCGCCATCGCTTCGGCAATGCGTTTCCGCTGCTCGCCGTCCTCGGGGTAGTGCGCGAACACGCGCTCGTCGCGCCGCCCCAGCACCGCTTCCAGTTCGCGGAACTGGGCCGACTGGAAGCCGCTCGAAGCGTCCAAACGGGCGCGGAAACTGGTGAACTGGCTGGGCGTCATGGTTTCCAGCACGTCGATCTGCGCCACCGCGACCTTGAGGATGGTGAGGATCCGGCGCAGCGTGCGGATCGAATGCGCGGTGTTGCCCTTTTCCAGGTTCGCCTGCAGGAAGGCGGCTTCGTGCAGGATCTGCTTGAACCACAGCTCGTACACCTGGTGGATCACGATGAACAGCAGCTCGTCGTGTTCGTCGGAGCGCATGCGCTGTGCGTTCAGCACTTCGTCCAGCCCGAGGTACGAGGTGTAGCTCAAGGCTTCCTGGGTCGCTTGGCTGGGTTCGGTCATCCTCGGGTCACCTCGTCGAAATGGCGTTGCGCGGGTTGCGCGAGCGCGGTGTACAGGTCGTGGAACAGCTCGACCGCCGCTGCACGGCGGTCCGGGGCGGGCACCAGGTCGGCGGGCAGTTCCGGGTCGAGCGACGGGAACATCCGGAAGGTGTGCACCAGCCGGGTGCGCACCTCGAACGCCTCGGCGTCGGAGATCTCCTTGTCCCGGTACCCGCCGAACTGGCCGGCGAACGCGGCGTACCGCGCGGCCAGGTCGTCGAGGTCCCAGGCCCGGCCGGCGAACCGGCGGACGTCCAGCGCGGCCGACGGGCGGCCGAGCAGCAGCCCGGCGTGCTCGGTGACGTCGAGTTCGCCGAGCAGGGCGACGACCTCGGCCTCGCGGTCGTGCGGGGCGATCCAGGTGCCGTCGGAGTACGGCCCGAACCCGAGGAACCGCAGCCGCCTGACCAGTCGTTCCCTGGCCTGGCGACGGCTCTCGGGGATGCTCTGCCACAGCACGGTCCACTCGCCCGCGGCGCGCTCGCGGCGGCCGAGGGAGAAGATCCGGCGGTCGCCGTCGGCGAGCAGCGCCACCGTGCGCCGGGTCAGCGAGTAGTGCACGGTGCGGCCTTCGCGGTGGCGCTGCAGCAGGCCGCGGCGCACCAGGCGGGTGAGCGCGATCCGGGCGGCGCCGTCGGAGAAGCCCAGCTCGGCGAGCACCGCGACCAGGCCGCCCGACCACACCCGGCGGGTTTCGCGCGGGTGCACGTAGCTGCCCAGCAACGTCACGACCAGCTCCTGAGGGCCGGTTTCGAAGGCATCGGTGGGCATGGGCGCAACTCTATACACCTCAGGTCGCTGCGGTGTAGCTTGATTTGCGTGACGTACTTCGCGGACCTCACCTCGCGCCAGGCCGGCGAGCTGGCTTCGGGTGACCGCGTCCCGGTGCTGCTGCTGCCGTGCGGCGCGATCGAGCCGCACGGCCCGCACGCGCCGCTGGGCACGGACCCGCTGATCTCCCGCGGGATGTGCGAGCGGGCGGCGGAGCGGCTGGCCGCCGACGAGGACGTCCACGTGCTGGTCCTGCCGGAGGTCCCCTACGGCGTGACGCGGTTCGCGGCCGGGTTCCCCGGCGGGATCCACGTCGGCGAGGAGACGCTGCACTCGCTGCTCGTCGACATCGGCGCGGCGCTGATCGGCCAGCGGTTCCGGCGGATCCTGCTGGTCAACAACCACTTCGAGCCCGCGCACCTGGTCACGCTGCGGCGCGCCGTGGAGACGCTGAACTTCGCCTACGACGGCCGCGTCGCCCTGCTCGACCTGGTCCGGCGGCGGCACGCGCGGCGGCTGACCGAGGAGTTCCGGTCGGGCGAGTGCCACGCCGGGCGGTACGAGACGTCGCTGGTGCTCGCCGACCGGCCCGAGCTGGTGGACCAGGCGCTGATGCGGACGCTGCCGCACGTGCCGGTCAGCCTCGCCGCCGCTCCCGAAGACGGCGGGTTCGCCGAGATGGGCATGACCGACGCGTACTGCGGCAAGCCCGCCGAGGCGACCGCGCGCGAAGGCGAGGAAACCTTCTCGACGTTGACCGACCTGCTGGTGGAAGCGATCCGGGAGCTGGCCCGTGAGTGAGCCGTTCAACCTCGCCACGCACTTCCTCGACCGGCACGTGGCCGAAGGCCGCGGCGACCGCACCGCCCTGCACGCCGGGGACCGTTCGATCAGCTACGCGGAGCTGGCCCGGCACGCCAACCGCGCCGGCAACGTGCTGCTGGACGCCGGTGTCCGAAGAGGACAGCGGGTGCTGCTGGCGCTGAGCGACGGCGACGAGTTCGTCGCCGCCTGGTACGGCGCGCAGAAGATCGGCGCGGTCACCGCCGAGGTGTACCCGTTCCTGCAGCCCAAGGACTACGCCTACTACCTCGGCTACACCGAGGCCGTCGCGGTGCTCGCGGACGCCGTCACGCTGCCCGCGCTGCGTGCGGCGGGCGCCACCGGGTTGCTCGTCACGGGCGTGCCCGAAGCGGAGCTGCTGCCCGGTGAGCGTCCGTTCGGGACGCTGGTGGACGCCGCGGCGGACTCGCTGGCGGCGGCACCGACCACTGTGGACGACATCGGGATCTGGAAGTTCACCACGGGCAGCACCGGCGCGCCCAAGGCGTGCGTGCATCCTCTGCGCAGTCCTCGGGAGAGTTTCGAACGGTACGCCGTCGGCGTGCTCGGCCTGCGGGAGGACGACACGGTTCTGGCCGTGCCGAAGCTGTTCTTCGGGTACGCGCGCGACCTGGTGGCCCTGTTCCCGTTCGGCGTCGGGGCGGCCGGCATCGCCTTCCCGGAGCGCAGCACGGCGGACCTGATGTTCGAGCTGATCGCGAAGTACCGGCCGACGGTGCTGGTCAACGTGCCGACCATGATGAGCGCGATGGTCGCCCACCCGGCCGCCGCGGAGCAGGACCTGAGCTGCCTGCGGATGACGACGTCGGCGGGCGAGGCGCTGCCCCCGGAGCTGCACCGCAGGTGGGACGCGGCCTTCGGGGTGCCGGTGGTGGACGGGATCGGCTCGTCCGAGGCGTACCACATCTACCTGTCGAACCGCCCGGGCGCCGCCCGCGCCGGCACGCTCGGCACACCCGTGCCCGGGTACACGGCCGAGGTCGTCGACGAGTCCGGGAACCCGCTGCCGGACGGGGAAATCGGGCCGCTGCGCGTGACCGGGCCGACGATCGCGCTGGAGTACTTCGGCGATCCGGAGAAGTCCGCGCGGACGTTCGACGGCGACACGCTGACCTCGGGCGACCTGTTCAGCCGCTCCCCGGACGGGTACTTCCGCCACCACGGCCGCGCCGACGCGCTGCTCAAGGTCGGTGGCGTGTTCGTCGCACCCGGCGAGATCGAGGACTGCCTGCTCGGCCACGCCGCCGTGGTGGACTGCGCGGTGGTCGGCATCGAGGTCGACGGCCTGGTCGTGCCGCGCGCGTACGTCGTGGCGCGCTCTCCGGTGTCGGCTGATGAGCTCAAGAACCACGCGAAGGCCCACCTGGCCAAGCACAAGTACCCCCGCGAGGTGGTCTTCGTGACCGAACTCCCCCGCACGGCCAACGGAAAGCTCGACCGGCGTGCCCTGGCGGCCCGCCCGTGAGCCGCCGGGTGGTGGTCACCGGCGGCACCCGCGGCATCGGCGCGGCGATCGCGGACCGGTTCCGTTCTCTCGGCGACACCGTACTGGCGCCGGGCCGCACGGAATGCGACGTGACGTCCGAGGAAGCCGTGGCCGCGTATTTCGCGTCGGTGGGCCCGGTCGACGTGCTGGTCAACAACGCCGGGATCTCGTCCAGCGCCCCGGTTTCCCGGACTTCGCTGGCCGACTGGCGCGCGCAGTTCGAGGTGAACGCCACGGGCGCGTTCCTCTGCACGCGTGCGGTGCTGGAGGGCATGCGCTCGCGCGACAGCGGCCGGATCGTGACGGTGGCGTCGACGGCTTCACACGTCGGCTACCGCTACACGGCCGGGTACACGGCCTCGAAGCACGCGGCGGTGGGCTTCATGCGCGCGGTGGCGGCTGAGCTGGCCGGCACCGGCGTCACGGCGAACGCGGTGTGCCCGGCGTTCGTCCGCACCGACATGACGGCGACCTCGGTGGAGCGGATCGTCTCGCGCTCCGGACGGTCCACATCGGAGGCGGAGGCGGCGCTGGCGGCGGCGTCCCCGCTCGGCCGGCTGCTGGAGCCGTCGGAAGTGGCGTTCGCGGTGACCTTCCTGGCGGCCCCGGAGGCCGCCGCGATCAACGGCCAGACCCTCGTACTCGACGGCGGAGGAATCCAGTCATGAGCCCGTTCCGCGCAACCGCTCCGCTGACGAAGGAGTGGGAGCACTTCGAGTTCACGGTGGCCGACGGGGTGGCCACGGTGACGTTCACGCGTCCTTCGAAGCTCAACGCGCTGACGTTCGAGGTGTACGCGGATCTGCGCGACCTGATCATCGAGCTCCCGCAGCACGAAGACGTCCGGGTCCTGGTGATCACCGGCCAGGGCCGCGGCTTCTGTTCGGGCGGCGACGTCGAGGAGATCATCGGCGAGCTGCAGAAGTTCGAGACGGCGGAGCTGCTGGAGTTCACCCGCATGACGGGCGCGGTGGTGAAGGCCCTGCGCGAGTGCCCCCTCCCGGTGATCGCGGCGGTCAACGGAGTGGCGGCGGGAGCGGGCTCGGTGATCGCACTGGCCAGCGACTTCCGCTTGCTGGCGGAGTCGGCGAAGTTCGCGTTCCTGTTCACGAAGGTCGGCTTGGCGGGGGCGGACATGGGGTCGGCATACCTGTTGCCGCGACTGGTCGGCCTCGGCCGCGCGACGGAGCTGTTGATCCTCGGGGACAAGATCTCGGCTTCGCGGGCTGCGGAGATCGGCTTGGCTTCCCAGGTGGTCCCGGACGCTTCGCTGGCTTCTACGGCCGCGGCGTTGGCGCGCCGGCTGGCCGACGGCCCGGCACTGGCGTACGCGACGACGAAGGTGCTGCTGACCCGCGAGCTGGACATGGACCTGGGCAGCGCGATCGAGCTGGAGGCGATCACGCAGGCCTTGCTGATGACGGCGAAGGACCACAAGGAGTTTTATGCGGCTTGGAGCGCGGGGCGGGAGCCTCGCTGGACGGGCCAATAGCTCACGCCGGCCTGGCGTGTATCGCCCGGCCCGGGTGTAGTCAACGGCCGGCAAGTGCGGCGAGCCCGGGAGCGGCCGGGGGCGGCTGCGGCCGACTGGGGTCGGCTGCGCGCGGTCGGCTGGGGCCGACTGCGGTCAGCTGCGGCCGGCTGCGACCGGCTGGGACTGGCTGTGGCCGACTGGGCTGACTGGGGCCGACCGCGGTCAGCTGGGGCCGGCTCCGGTCGGCTGGGCCCGACTCCGGCCAACTGGGCCGACTCCGACCAACCGGGCCAACTTCGACCGACTGGGCCGACTCCGGCCAACTGGGCCGACTCCGGCCAACTGGGCCGACTCCGACCGACTGGGCCGACTCCGGCCAACTGGGCCGACTCCGACCGACTGGACCGGCTCCGACCAACTGGACCGGCTCCGGTGGGGGGCCGACTGGGCCGCTGAGGCCGGCTGCGGCCGACTGCGGCCGGCTGGGGCGGCTGCGGCCGACTGCGGCCAACTGGGGCGGCTGCGGCCGACTGGGGCTGCCTGGGGCCCTGCGGTCGGCTGCGGCCGGCTGGGGTCGGATGGCTCGCCGGAGGTGCGAGGTTGCGTGGGTGTAGGCCCGTAGCCGTGTGGCTGCGGGCCTGTCCCGTGTTCGGTTGGCTCAGGCTGCGAAGGGCAGGGGTTCGTGGAGGTTGTTGCGTCGGGGTTTTCGGCGTCTGTCGATGAACACCGGTGGCAGGAACTCCGGGAGGCCATCGGCGGCGATGCGGACTTCCCAGCCGGAGCGGTGCAGCAGCCGATGGTGGTGGGCGCACATCAGTACCAGGTTGATCAGATCGGTGGGGCCGCCATCGGCCCAGTGCCGGATGTGGTGACCTTGGCAATGTCGTGGTGGGCGGTGGCAGCCGGGGAAGGCGCAGCCGCGGTCGCGCAGGAACAGGGCGCGGCGGAGTCCGGCGGAGATGAGGCGGCGGAGTCGGCCCAGGTTGAGGGGTTCGCTTTTGTCGCCGAGGACTGCGGGGATGATCATGGCGTCGCAGGCGTGGACCCGCGCTTCGGCCGCGGTCATTTGTCCGGTGTCGCCGAGGGTGGCTTTGCCAACGCCGGATTTCAGGTCTTGCAGGGAGACGGCGACCATGACGTGGGCGCGTTCCCCGGCCTGCATCGGCAAATCTGGTGAGTTGAGGGCCAGGTTCAGGGCGTCGGAGAACGCGTCGCCGTAGCGTTGGGGGTGGGTGCGGTGGTCGGGGCCGTCGTCGCTGGTGCGGCGTTCGGCCAGGGCGTCCAACAGGGCGCTGGCGCGGGTGCCGGTCTCATCGTCGAATCGGCCGTTCAGCTCCCACACGCCGGTTCTTTTCCGGCGGAGGAACAGTTCCCGGGGCGGGATTACGGGTTCGGTGTTGTCGGGTTCTGCGCCGTCGGGTGCGAGGTGGGCGAGGATGCGGGCGCCGAGGGCGGCGACCTGCTT
>NZ_JMQI01000068.1 GCF_000695625.1 Amycolatopsis rifamycinica | reverse complement strand
CCGCTTCGGCCGCCGGCCGCCGGGTGGGCCCGCCGCATCGATCGATCGCATAGCGCGCCGCCGCTGACGGCGATCAGCTCATCAGCCTAGTTACGGCGGAGACGCCCGCTGGCAGGGTCGAAGCCATGCCACCCTCCGATCGCGCTACAGCAGACGCTCACGCCGAAGCAGCACGTCAGGCCATCGAGCAGGGAAGGACCAGCGCCGACCCGATCAGTCTGGCTACGGCCGAGGCGCTCTTAGCCATCTTCCACCAGCTCAAGCACATGGATGACCACTCGGTCGCCTCCGACCAGGTATCCACTCTGATTGGGGCCATCGACACGCTCACCTACAAGCTCTCTGATCACTAGCGGCCACCACCCCGAAGCCGGATCATGACTACGGCCGGTAGCACCGCGTCAAGGCGGGAAAGCGTGCCTTGACCCGGCACCACCGGCCGCGTGCTGGCTTCGTATCGGGGTGATGGGGGAGGTCTGGGCGTGGGCCAGGTCATGCCATTAGCGTGCCATTCAGGCCGGTCAACCAAGGTCAACAAGGGGTACCACGAGGTAGGCCCGCCCGCAGGTCAGGGCCACTTTCGAGCATGATCACCCTGGTTCCCAAGCTGAATACGCGGGTTCGATTCCCGTCATCCGCTCTCAAGTCGAGGTCCAGCGTTGTACTCGCTGGACCTCGACTTTTACGTCGCCTAGGTTGGGCTTGTGAAGCTACCGGCCTCACCTAAGCTCCCCGTATCCGCCTTCCAGCGGCACGCCTTGTTCAACGCGCCCAGACCACGTCGTGTTACCTCTTGTGCACCCCACGATGTGGTCGCGTACTCCAACCTCGTAACAACGCGAGCCTGCGCAGCGACACTTACCGCCGACCGATACACGATCTAGCCAAAACACGCACGACACGAGGTTTCGTTACGAGACGGCGACAGTGGGTCGCGTATGCTCCACACAGGACGGAGGACCGCACGATGGAAGTTGAGCCCCCATCACCGCCGGGCGAGAGCGATTTAGGCAGCCTCCTGGACAGCCGCCTTTCCTCCATCGGACTTACGACGGCTGACGTACCGGCCCTGACGGAAGCTTTTGAGAGAAGCGCCGGTTTAATAAACAGAGCAAGAAAGCTAACCGAAGAATCATTTGCTGACATCGATAGTCCGATCGATATTATCGGATTTGGTTCACTGGCTCGCCACGAATTCACCTCGGCGTCCGACCTGGACTACCTGGTAGTTACCTACGGACTTCAATCGGAGACAAATACTACGCGTCGGTTTTTGCAGCATGCAGACCTGCTTCGCAACCGGTTGATCGAAGGCGTAGAACTTAACGGGCCCGGCGCTACTGGAGTCTTTGGTCGAGTTATCTCTGCTCCTGACATGGCCGAGAGGATCGGCTTAGAAGAAGACACCAATCACTCCCACACGAGACGAATTCTCCTCCTAGAGGAATCGACTTCCCTTTTTAAGCCAGATCTCCATCTTAAGCTACTAGAAACAATCATTAAGCGATATCTGTACGATCGCGTCCGAGGACGAGACAACGTTCCACGTTTCCTACTTAACGATATCGTGAGATACTGGCGCACAATTACCGTGGATTATCAGGCCAAGACCTCGAAGGGTACGGCCTACTCACTTCGCTACCTGAAGTTGCTCACCTCTCGAAAGCTTACCTTTGCGTCATCTATAACTCCGCTTATAGAATGCCAAGACATAGCGCACGACGCCGTCGTCGATCACCTAGTCGCCGCATATCAGGAGCCACCGATACTGAGGCTTCTTCGCCTCGGAAGACGGCTTCAAACCGATGAAGAAAAGAACGAGCTGCGATCAATCATAAAGATCTCCGATAAATTCACCAGCAATCTAGGGTCAAAGGACTGGCGCGACGCCGTCGGTTCGGACTGTCAAGCATTAGACCCTCGAGAAACGCCAAACTTCGGGACCGCACGACTCGATGGCAAGAACCTGCAGGATCACCTGCAAAATCTATTCACCTCGTCAAGCGTTGAGCACTTCACGAAGAAGTACCTGATCTTCTAGGCGGCCTTAATGGATTACTTTCATCACCCCAGAGAAGTCGGTTACCTTTGCGAATCATGCGACTTCGAACTCTGGACTCCAATCGCTACCCTCTCGACCTCTACATTGGGCCTCTATGACGATAGCCGATTCCGCGGTCGCTGCATACTCGCCCTACACGATCATTATGACAACCTGGCAGAGCTCCCAGAAAATATGGCCGCCTCCTTCATGGAAGATATAAGAATCGCCTCGGTGGCGATTCAAAAAGCAAGCGGTGCCGATCGAATGAACTTAGCGATATTGGGAAACAGGGATCCACACATTCATGCGCACCTTATTCCCCGCTTCCCTTTGGAGGAAGAGTTTCCACGGGACAGCCCATGGAAGGATTCACGCGTTAAGGAAGCCCTGCCTCAGAACCTCAAAGAACGTTTAGTTAGCGACATTGCGGCCCATCTAATCCGCACGCCGATAGCTTGATATCCGAGAATCTAAAAATCTGACGTGTACCGCAGGCAAGCCGGTTTCCTCCGCGCGGGCCAGCGCCTCGGAAGCCGACGCGGAACCCAAGCGGTGCAACAACTCCGCCCGCGACGCGTGCCACCACGGGTAGTCATCCAGGCCCGTCAACGCGTCCACCAGCGCCAATGCCGCGGCCGGGCCGTCGCGTTCCGCCACCGCGGCCGCGCGGTTTAAGCGGACCACCGGTGTGTCCTGCACCGACAACAGCACGTCGTACCAGGAAATCACCGCGTTCCAGTCCGTCGCTGAATACGACGGGGCGAGGTCGTGGCAAGCCGCTATCGCTGCCTGGACCACGTACGCGTTCGGCGTCGATGGTGTCCGGCGCAGTGCCCGGCCGACCAACGCGACGCCTTCCTTGATCAGCGACGCGTCCCACAGCGAACGGTCCTGCGCCGACAGCAGCACCGGCTCGCCGGAAGGCAGGAACCGCGCGGGGCGGCGGGCGTCCTGCAGCAGCACCAACGCCAGCAATCCCAACGCCGTCGGCTCGTCCGGCATGAGGGACACCAGCAAGCGGGCCAGGCGAACAGCCTCGGAAAGGAGCGAAACCCGGCCCGTGTAGCCCTCGTTGAAGATCAAGTACACCGTCGACGCCACGCCGGCCAAGCGGGAAGGCAGCTCCTCCGCCGACGGGACGCGGTACGGAATTCGCGCCTGAGCGATCTTCTGCTTCGCCCGCGTCAGCCGCTTCGCCATCGTCGCTTCCGGGACCAGCAAGCCGCGGGCGACTTCCGCGGTCGACAAACCGCCCAATGTCCGAAGCGCCAAAGCCACCTGGGCCTCCAGGGACAACGCCGGGTGGCAGCACGTGAAGACCAGCCGCAGCAGGTCGTCGCGGACCGAAAGCGGGTCCGGGTGCGGGTCGATCGATGGCATCGCGACGGCCTCCTTCCCGAGCCGCTTCGCCTCGCGGCGGGCCACGTCCACCGCGCGGTGGCGGGCCGTCACCAGCAGCCAGCCGCGGGGGTTGGCGGGGACGCCGTCGCGCGGCCACGTCTCCAGTGCGCGCACGACGGCGTCCTGCACCGCGTCTTCGGCCAGGTCGACGCTGCCGGTGACGCGGACCAGCGTGGCCAGTACCCGGGTGCCCTCGTCCCGGACCAGCCGCGCGACCGCGTCCCCGGCGCCGGTCACTTGCCGAAGTCGACGACCGGGCGGACCTCGATGGCGCCGTCCCAGGCGCCCGGGATGCGGGCGGCGACCTTGACCGCTTCATCCAGGTCGGCGCATTCGAGCAGGTAGAACCCGGTGAGGGCTTCCTTCGTCTCCGCGTACGGGCCGTCGCTGGTGACGATGTCGCCGCCCTTGCCGCCGGTGACGCGGACCGTCGTCGCGGTGGCCGTCGGGTACAGCGCCGCGCCGCCGCGGATCACCGCGGCCGCGCCCGCGCCGAACTCGTCGTAGTCCTTCATCATGTCCGTCGCCTCGGGCGTGGTCGGGTCGATGTCCGTGGCGTAGATGATCGCGGCGTACTTGGGCATGAGGGGCTCCTCACAGATCCTGACCGGCGCCGATCGCCGGCTTTCACTGTAAGGACGAACGGGCGAAGCCGCGCCGGGACACTTGCCGCGGAGAAAGTCCGGCGGGCAGGGTGAACGGATGGGAGAGCCCGCGTTGTTCGGCCCGGACTTCGATCGCGACCCCTCACCCGCCTACACCTGGCTGCGCGAACGACCGCCGCACCGGCTCGCCTTCCCCACCGGCACCTGGGCCTGGCTGATCACGCGGTACGCCGACGCCGTGACGGCGCTCAACCACCCCGCCCTGGTCAAGAGCCCCTCCGCCGGCAATGAGGAGTGGCGGCGCGCGGGCATGGGCCTGCCGCTCGACCACCGGCCGTCGCTCGCCTCGAACATGATCAACACCGATCCGCCCGAACACGCCAGGTTGCGGCGCGCCTGCGCCGGCGCGTTCGGCCCACGCCGGATGCGGCACCTGCGTGAGCGGGCCCAGCAGGTGACCGACGAGCTGCTCGACGCCGTCGAGGCGCGCGGGCGCGGCGACCTCGTCACCGACCTCGCCTACCCGCTGCCGATCGCGATCATCTGCGACCTGCTCGGGGTGCCCGAGCGGTACCGCGAAGACGTCCACGAGTGGTCACTCGTCATCGACTCCGCCGACGACACCGACGACGCCAAGGTCCGCGAAGCGACCGACGTCCTGGAACGGCTGGTCACCGAGGTCGTCGAGGCCAAGCGGGCGACGCGGGACACCGACCTGATCAGCGACCTCGTCGCGCAGGAGGCCACCGGCGAGCTCTCCGCGGACGAGGTCACGTCGACGGCCTTCCTCATCCTCATCGGCGGCCACGAGACGACGGTCGGGCTGATCGCGACCGGCGCGCTCACCCTGCTGACCCACCCGGCCGAAGCGGCGAAGGCCCGGACCGGCCCCGCTCACCGCGCCGCCGTCATCGAGGAGACGCTCCGGCTGCACGCGCCGCTGCAGAACGCGACCTGGCGGTTCCCCACCGAGGACGTCGAGATCGGCGGCCGGCTCATGCGCCCCGGCGACCCCGTCCTCGTCTCCGTGCTGGCCGCCAACCGGGATCCCGCGGCGTTCGCTGACCCGGACGCCTTCCGGCCGGGACAGCGAGCCGGAGAACGGAAGCACCTCGCGTTCGGCGCCGGGCCGCACCTGTGCATCGGCGCGGCGCTGGCCCGGCTGCAGGCCGACGTCGCCTTCGAGACCCTGCTCCGCCGCCTGCCCGAAGCCCGGCTCGCCGTTCCCGAGGAGGAACTCACCTGGTGGCCGAGCCCGATCACCCGCGGGCTCTTCCACCTGCCAATCGAGGTCTAACCCTCGACGAGCTCCCACTCCGAGTCCGGCGTCGCGCGGTCGTACACCTGGCCCGGCGCCGCCTTCAGCACCGTGCGGACGTCCGGGTACAGGTTCGCCACGTGCTCCAGCTCCAGGCCCTCGACCTCGAAGTCCTCCGCCTCCGGGACCTCGAAGCCGACGAACAGCCAGGTGCCGTCCTGCTCGCGGACGACCTGGCGGACCGCGCGGACCGGCTGCTCCGGGCCGGTCGGGATCTCGGTCAGGCCGGTGCTGATCTGGGCTTCGTCGTCCGGTGAGCCCTCGTACTCCCAGGCCGCGCGGCGCTGGGTGAGCAGCCGGATGTCCTCGTCCTCGTCGTCCGAGCCGGTCACCGACGAGAGCAGCCACGTGCGGCGCTCCGGGTCCCAGTCGGCGGCCATCCCGGTCGGCAGGCCCGCCAGCGCGGTCAGCTGCGGCAGCAGCTCGACGGCCTCGCGCAGCGACATCTTCCGGAAGCTCTCCCGGTTGACCAGCACGTCGTCGGACAGCTCGGTGCCGTCGCTGATGAACCAGTCGTCCTCGTCGTCCAGGACGACGAAGCCCAGCGCGTCGGGGTCGTTCACCAGGGCCAGCGCGATGATGACCGGCCCTTCCGGGTCCTGGCGCAGCGGCCATGCGGTCGACATGCGCCATATCCCACCATCGGAGCCCCTCGCACCGGGAGCCGGGGTCACCCGATCGATTAATTCATCAGGTGTTGATATCAGCCTCCGGCGGGATCATCATGGGCCTATGGTGCTCTCGAGACGTGTCGCCCGCTTCAACCGCGTCGCGACCAATCAGGTGCTCAGGCACGTCGCCGGCTGGGCGCCCGGCTTCGCCATGGTCGTCCACAAGGGACGCAGGTCCGGACGCGAGTTCCGCACGCCGATCAACGTCTTCCGCACGAAGGACGGCTTCGTCGTCGCATTGACCTACGGGCCCGGCGCCGACTGGGTGAAGAACGTGCTGGCCGCCGGCGGCTGCGCCCTGGTCTACCGGCGGAAGGAAATTCGCGTGCGCGGCGCCGAGCTCGTGCACGATGATGCGCGGCGGGCCATGCCGGTGCCGATCCGGCAGTTCCTCGGCCTGCTGGATGTCAACGACTTTCTGCTGTTGAAACGGGAGTAGCGATGCTCGAGGGGGAACTCGTCCGGTTGCGCGCGCTCGAACCGGAGGACGCCGACAAGATCTACGGCTGGGTGCACGACCCCGAGGTCGGCCGGTGGATGGTCAACGACTACCCGCGGTCGCGCGCGCAGATCCGCAAGCGCTGCGAGGAACGCCCGGTCAACAACTACGAGCTGGTCGTCCTCGGCATCGAGACGAAGGCCGAAGGCGAGTTGATCGGCATCGTCGACCTGCGGGACGCCGACCCCCGGGTCGGCAACGCCGAACTGGACATCTACATCGGCGACGCCGAGTACCGCGGCGGCGGCTACGGAACCGACGCCATGCGCGTGATGTGCCGCTACGGCTTCGACGCCATGCGCCTGCACATGATCACCCTCTGGGTGGTCGCCGGGAACGAGCGCGCCCGGCACGTCTACCGGAAGGTCGGCTTCTCCGAGGACGGCCGGCACCGCGAGGCCTTCGTCGGCGAAGGCGGCCGCCGCCACGACATGATCCTGATGAGCATGCTGAAGGGCGAGCTCACGTGAGCAGCCGGCGTGGCGCCCGCAACCGCCAAGCCTCTTCGAGCAGCTCACGCAGCTGATCGACGTCCACGCGGTCCAGGTCGACGATGACCATGCCGTGCCCGTCGTAGTGCGGGGTCGTGAAGAAGGCCGCGTCGCCGGAATCCAGCAACGCGGCCTTCTCGTCGTGGCCGCACAGCACCACCAGGCCACCCTCGGCCTCGGTGCGCAACCGCGCGAACCCCTTGCCCGCCACCTTCAGCGCGGGCGTGCGGTACCACGTCGACGCCTCCACCTCGGGCAATTCCGAGGCGAGGCGCACGACGTCTTCCCAGGTCGTCATGGGTCCATTGTCGACCCGGTGTCTTGGAGAAACCGGACCTACGGCAGCCGGGTGATCCGGTCCGCCGCGGGCGGGGCCAGGTTCGGGTGCGCGCCCAGGTAGGCGATCAGCGCGTCGAGGTCCACCGGGCCACCGGAGAGGTTGGTGCCCTTGGTGAACTCGGTGAAGCCGTCCCCGCCGGCGGCGAGGAAGTTGTTCACCGACACGCGGTACGACGCCGCCGGGTCGACCGGCGTGCCGTTGATCGTGATGGCCGAGACCCGCGAGCCCTGCGGCGCGGACGCCGAGTAGCTGTAGTGCAGCGAGCTGGAGATCTGCAGGAAGCGCGTCACCGTGCCCTGCCACTGCTGCTCCAACACGTTTTTCAGGTTCGCGCCGGTCAGCGTGATCGTCTGCATGATGTTCGCGAACGGCTGGACGGTGAACGCCTCGCCGTAGGTCACCACGCCGTCGCCCTCGCCGTTCGCCGAGGACTTGTACGTCAGGTCGGCGCGGATGCCGCCCGGGTTGGTCATCGCGACGACCGCGTTGTTGCTCTGCGTGCCCGCGAGCTGCGCGTCGGCGATGACGTCGCCGAGCGACGACTCACCGGCCGCGTTGCCCGCCGCCGGCAGGTCCGCCGTGATCGTGCCGACCTGCCTGTTCGCGATCGGCGCGGACTTGGTCTTGGCGTCGGCGATCAGCGCGGTCACGGCCGGGTCCGGGGTGACCGTGCGGGTGACGATCTCGTTGAACGCCTTGGTCTGCGCGCGCACGACGTCCCGCGTCTTGCGGCTGATCTTCAGGTCGACCACTGACAGCAGCCTGCCGAACGACGAACCCTGGATGACCGGCCGCGGCTGGCCCGCCGGGTCGTTGATCACGCAGTTGTACTGCTGGTGGCTGTGCCCGGTGAAGAAGGCGTCGACCTTCGGCGTCACCGCGGCCGCGATCGCCGCGGCGGGGCCGGGCCGCAGCTTGCAGTCGTTCGGGCCTTCGACCTCGGTGCCGTCGCCCTGGTGCAGCAGCACGACCTGCGCCTTGACGCCGAAGTGGTCGAGCAGGTTCGCGGTCCGGTTGATCGCCTCGACCTCGTCGCCGAACTTCAGGCCCTTGATGGCCTCGGGCGTGACGACCGTGGGCAGGTCCTTCAGCGTGGCGCCGATGACGCCGATCGGCACGCCACCCTCGAACTTGACGGTGAACGGCAACAGCGCGGGCAGGCCGTTGGTGAAGTACACATTGGACCCGATGAACGGGAAGTTCGCACCCTTGAAGGTGTTCTCGAACTGGCAACCGTCGGTCGGGTGGCAGCCGCCGAACTGCATGCGCCGCAGTTCCTGGTAGCCCTCGTCGAACTCGTGGTTGCCGACGACGGACGTGCTGACACCGAGCATGTTCAGGAAGTCGATGGTCGGCTCGTCGTGGAACAGCGCCGAGATCACCGGCGACGCGCCGATGTTGTCACCGGCGGACACGACGAACGAGCTGGCCACCTGCGCCCGCAGCTGCTTCACGTGCGTGGCCAGGTAGGCGGCCCCACCCGCGTCCACAGTGGTCCCGTCCGACTGCACCACGCGCCCGCTGGAGCCGGACGGCGGCTCCAGGTTGCCGTGCAGGTCGTTGAACCCGATGATCCGGACGTCGGTGGTGGGGTCCGGGCGCTGGCCCGCGGACGCGGGTGCGGTGGTCACCGCCGTGGTCGCCAGCGCGGCCGCGGCGAACACCGCGAGCCGGGTCGAAAGCCTCATGAGTTGTTCCTCCGATTCGCGCCCAAGGTCCCCGAACGGGCGCACGGCGGAGGATTCTGCCTCGCGAAGCAGTCACCTACCAGGGTCAAAAGACGGACGTAAAGCGAATGTCACCTAACGGCTTCCCTCGAGCAGCACCCGCGCGACGAGGTCCGGGTCGTCGTTCATCGGCACGTGCCCGCAGCCCGGCAGCAGCCGGAACACCCCGTCCGGCGCGACTTTCCGCAGGTCGGCGACACGCGGCCGGGCGAGGATCCGATCACGCCCGGCCCAGGCGATGGTCACCGGGACGCCGGTGACCGGCCCGGTGAACCGGAAGTCGCCGCGGGACTGGGCGGCGGTGGGCTCGAAGCCCGGCGCGGTGGCGAGCGCGCGGGCGTCCTCGACGACGGCGTCCGGCGTCTGCAGCTCGGGCCGTCCGACGATCATCCCGGTCAACGCCCGACGTCCGGACGCCGTCGCGGCGATGCGGCGCACGACGTGCGGCGGCGTGCGCTGCGCCAGGGCGCGGTGGGCCTTGAGCGTGGCGATCGCGTACATCTTCTGGCGGCGGTTCCACAGCCCGGCGGGCGACAACGCCGTAACGCTGCGGACCAGGCCCGCCTGCCCGAGGGCCAGCGAGAGCAGGCCGCCGAGCGAGTTGCCGGCGACGTGCGGCCGGCCGAGCCCGAGGTCGGTGAAGAGCTCCTTGAACATCACCAGCGCGGGCTCGATGCCGTACCCGCCGGACGGCTCGGGCGACTCGCCGAAGCCCGGCAGGTCGACGGCGATGACGTCGCGATGGGGCGTGAGCAGCGGGAACACCGGCGCCCACGCCTGACGGCGGTGGCCGATGCCGTGGATCAGCACGAGCGGCTCCCCGCGGCCCGCCCGGTCGTAGACCACCTCGTCCATGACCCGAGGGTAGCGGAATCTGCAACCTGAAGTAACAGTTACTTTGCGTCCGGTTCGACCCGGGTCCCGGAGTCGGCCGACCGCTGCACGGCGTCGAGCACCCGGTGCACGCGCAGGGCGTGCGCGAAGTCCGGCAGGTCGCCCTTGAGGTGCCGGGCGTAGGCGTGCGCGACGTTGTACGACGGCTCGGCGCTGCGGCCGGCCAGCTGCGGCAGCTCGTACCGCGCGGGCACGGTGAGCTTTTCGAGCGTGCCGGTCCGGCTGCCGCGCAGCGTCAGCTTCGCGATCCAGAACAGGGGGTCCGCGGCCTCGACGACCAGCGTGCCCTCGGTGCCGTTGATCTCCCAGTGGAAGTTCGTGGCCGGGGACGTCCCGCCGCGCAGGTGCAGCGACGCGACGGCGCCCCCGCTCAGCACGCCGGTGACGGCGATCTGGTCGGGCGCGGTCATCTCGACGGACTCGCCGGTGACCTCGTCACGCACGCGCGGCCGGACGGTCGCCATCGTCGCCGACAGCTCGGCGAAGCCGCCGAGGACCATGGCGAGGGTGTCGACGGTGTGCGCGAAGGGGATGGTCAGCATCGTCGCCCCGCCCGCGGGGTGGAGCTGGTAGTCGCGGCCGGCCCGCACCGAAGGGCCCCAGTTCGCGCCCGAAGCGATGAGCGACGTCGAAAGCACGCGGCCGACGTAGCCGTCCTTGATGAGGTCCCGCAGGTAGCGCAACGCCGGCGCCGACCGCCCCTGCAGGCCGACCGCGGTCGTCTTGTCCCGCGCGGCTTCGGCCAGCGCCTCGGTCTCGGCCAGGCTGACGCCCAGCGGCCACTCGCTCAGCACCTGCTTGCCGGCGGCCAGGGCGGGCTCGATGAGCGCCCGGTGCTGCGGCACCTTCACGGCGACCACCACGAGGTCGACCTCCGGGTGCCGGGCCAGTTCCCCGGCGTCGCCGAAGGTCAGCGGCACGCCGTACTTCTCCCCGGCCACCCGCGCCGACTCGGCGTTGCTGCCGGCGAGCGCGCGGAGTTCGTAGCCGTCCACCGCGGCCAGCGCGGGCACGTGCGCGGTCGCGGCCCAGCCGCCGTTCGCGCTGAGCCCGACGATGCCGACCCGGACCGGTGCCATGAGCGTTCCTTTCGTTGCCTGCGAAAGAGTGCGACGTGCCGAGCGTCGTGCGCATTCCCGTATCGGCGCAAGCAGCATCCGGTTACGCCGGCATGACATCGATCACCCGTAACCCGCCGATCGGCCGCGCGCGGGTCGGCCGAGTGGCCGAGGACGTCGGGCTCATCGACCGAAGCGGCCCCCGGGGCAAGATCCATAGCGTCGGTGGCATGACGAACGCACAGCTCACGGCCCTCCAGCACGGCTTCATCGCCTTCCTCGCCCTGTGGGCCGTCGTGCTGGTGCCGCAGCTGATCACCCAGCTCGCCCGGTACGGCGGCCTGCGGCCGCGCGGCGTCGCCACCACCGCGGCGGTGCTGCTCTACGGGTGCATGACGCTCGCGGTCGTCTTCCTGCCGCTGCCGGGCCCCGGCACCCGCCGGCTCGCCCAGACCGTGCAGCTGCACCCGTTCCAGTGGATCGCCGACATCCACACCGAGCTGCTCAAGCACGGCGGCGCCTGGTTCCTGACGCAGACGTTCCAGCAGGCGTGCCTGAACGTCCTGCTGTTCGTGCCGCTCGGGGTGTTCGCCCGGATCCTCTGGCGCCGCGGCCTGACCGGCACCGCGCTGATCGGCTTCACGGCGTCACTGCTCATCGAGGTCACGCAGCTCACGGCGAACTTCGGCACGGCACCGCACGTCTACCGCATCTTCGACGTCGACGACCTCATGAACAACACGCTCGGCGCGGTGGCCGGCTGGGTGTTCGGCGCGCTGCTGCTGACGCTCCGGCGTTCACCGGTCGACGTGCAGCCGGCCCGGCGCGAGCGGGTCCACCTCGCCGAGGCGCGCTAACCGGGCTTTCCGCTGCAGCGCGGCTCGCTTGGCGGCCCGCCGATCCTCCAGGACGACGACGAGCGCGGCGACGGCCAGGACGAGCGCGACCAGCCCGAGGACGATCGGAAGCTGCACGAATCCTCCTCGGTACGGCGCTGTGCGGGAGATCACACAGGTTACGCAGGTCGGTACCGAATCCGCTACCCCCTGCGACGGGGCCGGGCGGCGAACCAGGTCCGGTCGGCGGACAGCCAGCCGCCGAAGGTCAGATCGGCCGAGGTCAGCAGGTCGTCGAGGTCGAGGCGGCGGCAGGTGAACTCCTGGTGCCACTGCCGGCCGCGCGCCGCGTAGCGGACCGTCGCCGACAGCAGGTCGCCGTCGCGGACCACGTCGGCCAGCTCGATCTCGACCTCGCCGAGCCGGCCGCCCTGACCGGATTCGACAGTGTCGAACCACGCGGGCGGATGCCACTCGACGACGAGCTGCCCGCCCGGCGCGAGGTGCCGCCGCGCGGCCGCGAGCATCGCCAGCCGGTCCGCGTCCCGCTCGGTGTTGACGAGGTGGCTCGCGAGCAGGACGACGTCGAACTCGCGGCCGAGCCGCAGGTCGCCGATGCGGGCGCAGACGGTCTCGGCGCGGACGTGCCCGAGCATGGACGGCGAGTCGTCGACGGCGACGACCTCGTGCCCGAGCTCGATCAGCCGGTGCGTGACCCGGCCGGCCCCGCTGCCGAGTTCGAGGATCGACGCGTCCGGCGGGACCGCCGCGTGCACGATCTCCGCCTCACCGTTCGGCGGCAGCAGCAGGTAGACGTCGACGGGCGAGCCGTCCGCGGTGACCTCCATCCCCCGAGCGTGCCGGAAACTGGACGGGTGAGCACCCGACCCACCAAGGACCAGCTGGCCGCGGCATACAACGCCACGATCCCCGACGTCATCGCCCCCGGCCTCGACGTCCTCTTCTGCGGCATCAACCCCGGCCTCTACTCCGGCGCCCTCGGACAGCACTTCGCCCGCCCCGGCAACCGCTTCTGGCCCGCGCTCCACAACGGCGGCTTCACCCCGCGGCGCTACACCCCCGATGAGCAGGACAAACTGCTCGACCTCCACCTCGGCATCACGAACGTCGTCGCCCGGACGACGGCCCGCGCCGACGAACTCACCGGCGACGAATTCCGCGAAGGCGGGCGGATCCTCACCGCGAAGGTGCTCGAGTACCGGCCGCGGTGGCTGGCCGTCGTCGGGATCACCGCCTACCGGACCGCCTTCGGCTTCCCGAAAGCGCAGGTCGGCCCGCAGGACCACCGGATCGGCGACACCCGCGTGTGGGTGCTGCCGAACCCGAGCGGGCTCAACGCGCACTGGACGCCGGCCGGGCTGGCGGCCGAGTTCGCCCGGCTCCGGGCCGCATCCCGAGACTGTCGAAATCGTTGAACGGGCTGCGAGCCACCCTCAGTAGCGCCGACTGCCCCATCAGGTCCTCACCCGCCCGCCCGAGCCAGTTCTCCAAGATCGAGTTCTACTGAAAGTTTGCTGTGACCGGCGGATTGGGCCATGAGGGGGATTTGGCGTCATGAGCTGCGCAATCGCGACTCGTACCAAGCAGGAGGAGTTGCTTCCACCGGTCCGAGCAGGGCGACCGGACGGCGCCGGAGACGTCCGGTGCCCCGGGGAGCGACGGCGCAGAGACGGAGGCCCGCGATGCACGGCATCGAGCCCACCCGCAGGCCCACCGGCCCGCCCGCGGCCGGCGGGCGCAGCCTCGGCGTGGCGGTCGTCGATCCCGTGCCGATCTTCCGCGACGGCCTCGCCGCGCTCGTGCACCGCAACCAGGGCCTGCACTGGGCCGGCCAGGCCGCCAGCCACCACGCCGCCCTGCAGCTGTGCGAACAGGTCAAACCGGACGTCGTCATCCTGGACTCGGCGCTCGACCCGAACTGCCACCTGACCAAGCTGCTCAACGCCGGCGACCCCGCGCTCATCCTCGTCATCCTGATCCGTGACCCGAATCGCACCCAGCAGTACCTGGCGGCCGCGATCGCCGCCGGCGCGCACGCCATCGTGCCGCGGTCGATCGATTCACGCCGGCTCGCCGAAGCGATCCGGCGCGCGCACAGCGAACGCCGTTACATCGACCCAGCCCTGGCCGCGCTGACCGCCCGGCCGAAGCGCGCGGCTGCCTCGAAGGGCGACCTCGCCCACGACAGCCCACCGGCGCCACGCGGCGCGATGCCGCTGTCCAGGCGCGAATACCAGGTGCTCCAGCTGGTCGCCGAAGGACTCGAGAACTCGGCGATCGCGAAGCTGCTGTTCCTGTCCGTCGAGACCGTCCGGACCCACGTGAAGAGCATCCTGCGCAAGCTGTCCGCCCGGGACCGGACACACGCGGTGACGATCGCCTTCCGCAGCGGGATCCTCATCGCCCGCCCCGAGGACGGCTACGTCCCGGTGACGGCGGACACAACGGTGATCCCGGGCCACCGCTGACGCCCGATCCCCAGGCCGAAGGCAACATTCAGGGGAATTTCCGATACTCGGAAGTGCGGATCTGCTTGCTCCAGTTACCCGCAAGTAATATCCTGAAGTTACCGGCGAGTAAGGCGAACATGTGCCCGGCCGGGGAGCCGAACACATTGGAGTGACGACATGGGCCACTACAAGAGCAACGTCCGAGACCTGGAGTTCAACCTCTTCGAGGTACTCGGCGTGCAGGAGCGCCTGGGCAAGGGTGTGCTCGCCGAATCCGACGAAGAGACCGCCCGCGGCGTGCTGTCCGAGCTGAACAAGCTCGCGACCGGCCCGCTCGCCGAGTCCTTCGCCGACGCCGACCGCAACCCGCCCGTGTACGACCCGAAGACGTTCAGCGTCAAGATCCCGGAGTCGTTCAAGAAGAGCTACAAGCAGCTCCTCGACGGCGAGTGGTGGCGCCTCGGCCTGACCAACGACCTCGGCGGCTTCGGTCTGCCCCCGACCGTGCAGTGGGCGGCGTCCGAGCTCATCCTCGGCGCGAACGCCCCGCTGTTCATGTACATGGCGGGCCCGAACTTCGCGATGATCGTGAACAAGAACGGCACCGAAGAGCAGAAGCACTGGGCCCAGCTCATGATCGACCGGCAGTGGGGCGCCACCATGGTGCTGACCGAGCCGGACGCCGGCTCCGACGTCGGCGCGGGCCGCACCAAGGCCACCAAGCAGGAGGACGGCTCCTGGCACATCGACGGGGTGAAGCGGTTCATCACCTCGGCCGAGCACGACATGAGCGAAAACATCATGCACCTGGTGCTCGCTCGCCCCGAGAGGCCCGGCATCGAGACCAAGCCGGGCACGAAGGGCCTGTCGCTGTTCCTCGTGCCGAAGTTCCACTTCGACTCCAAGACCGGTGAGCTGGGCGAGCGCAACGGCGCCTTCGTCACGAACGTCGAGCACAAGATGGGCATCAAGGCCTCGACGACGTGCGAGCTGACCTTCGGCCAGCACGGCACCCCGGCCAAGGGCTGGCTGCTCGGCGAGGTGCACGACGGCATCGCGCAGATGTTCCAGGTCATCGAGTACGCCCGGATGATGGTCGGCACGAAGGCCATCGCGACGCTGTCGACCGGTTACCTCAACGCGCTCGAGTACGCCAAGGAGCGCGTCCAGGGCGCCGACCTGCCGAACATGCTGAACAAGACCGCCCCGCGCGTCACCATCACGCACCACCCGGACGTCCGGCGCTCGCTGATGCTCCAGAAGGCGTACGCCGAGGGCCTCCGTGCGGTCTACCTGTACACCGCGTCGTTCCAGGACCAACTGTGGACCGGCGAAGGCGACCAGAAGCTCGCCCACGGCGTCAACGACCTGCTGCTGCCGATCGTCAAGGGCGTCGGCTCCGAGCGCGCCACCGAGCAGCTCGTGCAGTCGCTGCAGACCCTGGGCGGGTCCGGCTTCCTGCAGGACTACCCGATCGAGCAGTACATCCGCGACGCCAAGATCGACTCGCTGTACGAGGGCACCACGGCCATCCAGTCGCTGGACTTCTTCTTCCGGAAGATCGTCCGCGACAAGGGCCAGTCGCTCGCGTACGTGGCCGGGGAGATCACCAAGTTCATCGAGTCCGAGGCGGGCAACGGCCGGCTCAAGAACGAGCGGGCGCTGCTCAAGCAGGCCCTCGAGGACACCCAGGGCATGCTCGGCTCGCTGATCGGCTACCTGACGGCGTCCCAGGAGGACCCGCAGAGCATCAACAAGGTCGGCCAGCACACGGTCCGCCTGCTGATGTCGGTCGGTGACCTGCTCATCGGCTGGCAGCTGCTCAAGCACGCCGAGGTCGCGATCGGCAAGCTCGACGCCGGCGCGTCCGCCAAGGACGTCCCGTTCTACGAGGGCAAGATCGCCTCGGCTTCGTTCTTCGCGAAGCAGGTGCTGCCGGAGCTGACCGCCCGCCGCGCCATCGTGGAGGCCGCGGACAACGCGCTCATGGAGCTCGACGAAGCCGCGTTCTGATCAATGTGTTCCGCCGAAGGACCCCTTCCCGGCCGGGAAGGGGTCCTTCGGGTTTCGGGGCGCGATCGTCGGGGAATTCCGTCTTCGAGTTCGCGGGATCCGAGTGGCCGGACCCGCACCGAGAGGAGAAGCGATGACTGTCGCCGGCATCATCAGTGCCATCATCGTCGGGTTGATCATCGGCGTTTTGGGCCGGCTGGTCGCTCCCGGCAAGCAGAACATCCCGATCTGGCTGACGATTCTGATCGGTATCATCGCCGCGTTCATCGGCACGGCCATCGCGCGTGGGCTGGGCTACGCCGACACGAACGGTATCGACTGGCTGGAGATCCTCACCCAGGTCGTGCTGGCCGCGATCGGTGTCAGCATCGCCGCGGCGGCCTACGGCCGTCGAGGGGTAACCCGGTAACGCTTCCGGTTGACGGCCCGGCCGGTTCACCTTCGGGTGAGCCGGCCGGGCTTTTCCGTGCCTACCTCGTGGTCGAAGCGCGCGCGAGCGCGACCGCGAACCCGGCGCCTACCAGCAGCAGCACCGCGGCCCACGTCATGGTCGTGGCGATGGCGTGCGCGGACGAACCCGCGGCGAACGCCAGGAAAAGACTCCCGAACGTCGCCACGCCGATGACCTGGCCCAGCTGCAACGTCGTCGTGAGCAGGCCGCTGGCGTCCGCGGCCCGTTCCAGCGGAACGTGCGTGAGCGCTTGGGCCATCAAGGACCCGAACGCCGGGCCCATGGAGAAACCGAACAGCACGAGCGCGGCGAAGAACAACGCTCCGCCGTTTCCGCCGTCCTTGAGGCTGAAAGCCAGAAGTGCGTAGGCGATCGCCGACCCGGCGTAGCCGCACGGCGTCAGAGCCGCGTGGACACGAGCAGGGAGCCTCTGCCAGAAGAACCCGCACAGGCCGAAGACGACACCGCCGGGCGCCATGCCGAGCCCCGCGGCCAACGCCGTCTCCCCGAGGCCGGTCTGCAGGTGCAACGCCACGCAGAACAGGAACCCGCCGTAGGACGCCACGCCGGTGGCCAGCGCGGCCAGTCCCGGTGCGACACCGCGGATCCTGAGGACACCGAGGTTGACGAGCGGATCCTGCACCCGGCGTTCCACGGCCACGAACAGCACCGCCAGCAGCACGCCGGCGCCGAGCGAAACGAACGTCCACAGCGGCCAGCCGGTTTCGTGCCCGAGGACCAGCGGCAGCACCACGAGCACCACCGCGGGGACGGCGAGCGCGAGGCCGGCGAGGTCGAGCCGGCGGCCCGCCTTCGCCGCGACGCCGGGGACCAGACGCAGGGCGAGCACGGCCACGAGCACCCCGATCGGCACGTTGACCAGGAAGATCGGCCGCCAGCCCGCCCCGAAGAGGTCGGCACCGACCAGCACCCCGCCGAGGACCTGGCCGGACACGAACGCGACCGAGATGACCGCGGTGTACGCGCTGAGCGCCTTGGCCCGCGCGGGACCGCTGAACTGCGCCTGGATGACGCTGATGACCTGCGGCATCATCAGCGCGGCCCCGGCGCCCTGTGCGATCCGCGCGACGATCAGCGTGGCCGGGTCCGGCGCGAACCCGCAGAGCAGCGAGCAGGCCGTGAAGACGAAGACGCCGGTGACGAACAGCCGTCGCCGCCCGAAGAGCTCGCCGAGGCGGGCGCCGGTGATCAGGAGCATCGCGTAGCCCACGGTGTAGCCGGAGACGACGAGCTGCAGCGCGGCGCCGGACGCGTGCAGGTCGGTGCGGATGTCGGTCATGGCGACGTTGACGACGGTGACGTCGAGCAGCGCCATGAACTGGCCGAGCAGCAGGACGGCCAGCATCAACCACGGCCGCGCGGCCCGGTCCGGGATGGCCGGGGCAGAGGTGGTCAGAGTCATGCTGCTGACCTTGGAGTTCTTCCGCCGTGGGCGGAGAGAGCCTGGGGATGCTGGTACCGGCAGCACCTGCTTGGCCCGAAATTGTCGGACCCCTCGGGCACCATGGTCCGCATGACGTCAACGCAGGTCCACACCAGCCGCCGGGAGGAGCTCGGCCAGTTCCTCAAGGCGTGCCGCGCGCGGATCGGCCCGGAGGAGGTCGGGCTGCCGCCCGGCGTCCGCCGTCGCACGAGCGGGTTGCGGCGGGAGGAGGTCGCGCTGCTCGCCGGCGTCGGCGTCACCTGGTACACGTGGCTGGAGCAGGGGCGGCCGATCAACGCGAGCGCGCAGGTGCTCGACGCGGTGGCGCGCACCCTGCGGATGGACCACCCCGAGCGGGAGCACCTGTACCGGCTGGCGGAGCTGACACCGTCGCGGCTGCCGTCGTCGGCCGAGGTGGTGCCGGACGCGGTGCGCGAGGTGCTGCGCGCGCTCGATCCGCTGCCCGCCACGGTCGTCAACGGCCGGTTCGACGTGCTGGTGTCGAACGCGGCGCACGAGGACCTGTTCCGGGAGTGGCACAGCCTGCCGTGCCTGCACAAGAACCTGCTGTGGTGCTGCGTGACGGAGCCCAACGCGCGGGGGTTCCTGCTGAACTACGACGAGGAGGTGCCCCACATGGTCGCGCGGATGCGCGCCGAATACGGCAGGCACATCGGTGATCCGTCCTGGGAAGAGGACATCCGGCGGCTGTCCGCGCTGAGCCCCGAGTTCGCCGGGCTGTGGGCGCGGCACGAGGTGGCGGAACCGCGGCCGCGGCTGCGGGAGTTCGAGCACCCGCGGGCGGGCCGGATGCGCTTCCGGCTGACCGAGCTGGCGGTCTCGGAGGCGCCGGGGCTGCGGATCCAGGTGTCCACCCCGGACGACGCGTCGACGTGGGCGTCGCTGCCCCGCACTCGGCTGGAGGGGTCGTGACGTCACTCGATCTGAGCGACCAGGGGCTGACGTCGGTGCCCTCGCTGCCGTCCGGCGTCACGCGGCTCGACCTGTACAAGAACTCGATCTCGGACGTGCCCGGGTCGCTGTGGTCGCTGACCGGGCTGCGCGTGCTGAACCTGGCGGCGAACCGGATTTCCACGCTGCCGCCGGGGATCTCGGCGCTGACGTCACTGCACACGCTCGACCTGGCCCACAACCGGTTCGACTCGCTGCCGGACGAACTGGGCGAACTGGCCGGGCTCACCGAGTACCTGTACATCAGCGACAACCGGCTGACGAAGTTCCCGGCCGCCTGGTGCCGGCTGGGCAAGCTGCGGTACCTGGGGTGCACGGACAACCGGCTCACGTCGTTGCCACCGGACCTGTCGGGGTTCGCGGCGCTGCGCGAACTCCGGCTGTACCGCAACGAGCTGACCGCGCTGCCCGAGTCGATCGGGGCACTGAGCGCGTTGCGGGAGCTGCACCTGCGGGGCAACCGGCTGACGTCGCTGCCGTCGTCGATCGGCCTGCTGAGTGAGCTGCGTCAGCTCGACCTGCGCGAGAACTTGTTGACGACGTTGCCGGATTCGCTGGCTCAGCTGTCCAAACTGGACAAACTGGATCTGCGGTGGAACAAGCGGCTGCGGGAGCCGGCGTGGCTGCGTGACTTCGAGGAGGCGGGGTGCATGGTCCTTCGCTGACAACTCAACAGAGCACGGTCGGGCGCGGACCGTAGGTCGCCGTGTGCGACGTCCGCCGGAGCTCGGCGCCGCTCGTGAGGTCGTAGAGCACGCGCGTGTCGGTGACGCTGAAGCCGGACGAACCGATCGAGGGCCGGCACGAGCCGGCACCACCCGAGCCGAACTGGATCGGTGGCGGCTCGCCGGGCGTCTGCGCGCCGGTCTGGCCCTCGACGCGGAAGTGGCGGGTACCCCAGATCCGGACGGTCACCGAGCCGCCGGAGACGGAGGCCTGGATGGCGACGCCGGTCGCGGCGTCGTTGGTCAGCTTGAGCTCGGCCGGGCTGCCGTCGGCGTTGACGGCCTTGGCGTCGCGGCCGGCGGGGTAGCGGTCGAGGTACCGGTCGTGCTCCAGGTGGCCGGCGTCGGCCAGGCCGGCGAGGTAGGCGGCGTTGTACAAAGTGGACGCCAGCTGGGAGACGCCGCCGCCGACCACTTCCGGGCCGGTGCCGTCCTCGTCGACCGGGGCGGGCACGTAACCGCTGCCCGCGGTGCGCGGGCCGGAGCGGGCGCCGAGGCTGAACGTCTCGCCGGGCTTGACGATCGTGCCGGAGACGCGGGCGGCGAGCGTCCGGTTGTTCGTCTCGGCCGGGCCGGTGAGGCCGCCGGTGGTGAACTCGCCGATGACCTCCTTGATGCCGAGCGCGTTGGCGGCGTCCGTGGTCACGCTGGGTGTCGACGTGCTGTAGACGACGGGCAGGTCGCGCCCGTCGGTCTTCTTCAGCACGTCGATCAGGGGAAGGAAGGTCTTCTCCCAGTCCACCTTGCGGGCGTCCTCGGAGGGCTCGACCGTCGGCTGGTCGCCGGTGAAGACGATCTGGGCGTCCTTGCCGTCGGTCTCGGTGCCGGCGAGCGGGTCCTTGAGGGCGGCCTGCAGTTTGCCCTGGTCGATGCGGACCTCGACGGCCCCGCCCTCGACGGCGGCGAACCGGAAGGCGGACGCGATCGTGACGGGCTTCAGCGGAACGTCCTTGCCTTCGCCGTGCACGACGACGGGCTTGGCGACGGCGGGCACGACGATCTGCTGACAGGCGGCCTGCACCCCGGCGGCGGTGGCCCGCACGGGCGTGATCGCCATGGCCAGCTTGACCCCGCCGGGGTCGAGCCAGTGGTCGGTGACGGTGTGCACGGCGCCGGCCAGATCGGTCAGCTGCTGGCCCTGCCGCGGCAGGATCGGGTGGGCGGTGACACCGCCGTCGCTGCCCTCGATTGGGGTGAACCCGACCGAGCCTTCGGTGGCGGGGTGGTTCAGCTTGCCCTCGGCCAGCTCGCGGACGGCTTCCGCGATCCGGTTCTGGTCGGTGCGCGTGGCCACCCCGACCTCCCGGCTGGTGAAGAAGGACATGATCCGCGTGATCGGGCTGAGCGGCTGGTGCCCGGCGAGCCCGAGGGTGTTCGGCCAGTCGAGCCCAAGCCCGGACTGCGAGGGCACAAGTTCGGCCTGCACATCCCCGCCGTGGACGGCGACGGGCCGGATCAGCCGCGGCTCGAGCTCTTTCCGCAGCTTGGCTTCGGCCTCGGCGTGGCTCAGCCCACCGACGTCGATGCCGGCCACGGTCACCCCGCGCGGCACATCCCCGGCACTGACGGCGAGATCGATGGCGTAGAGGATGACGAAGAGGCCGAGGGCGAGCCCGATGGCCATCATGGTCAGAGCCACGCCCCTGCGCAGCTTCCGAGCCGGAGTCTCCGCAGCCGGCGGCGGCGCGGGGGTTTCGAGGAGCTCGCCGAGCAGATCATCGGAGAAGAGATCACCGGTGGCGCCGGTAGCGCCGGCCGGCGGCGCGGCAACCACCGGAGGCCACGCCGGCACGACTTCGGTCGGCGCCTCGGCGCCAGCCCCAGTTTCGGCCGGCGGCTCGGCGGCCGAGGGCCACTCGGGCGCCACATCACCAATCGCCTCGGCGGACGACGCATGCTCGGCGGGCGCGGGCTCGACAGACCCGGCCACGACAGGCGGCTCGGCGGACGTGGGCGGTCCCGGCACCACGCCCGCGGGCCCGGCGGCCCCGGCCACGGCTGGCCGCTGGGCGGACGGCTCCGGCACACTCGCAAGCCCCGCCACGACAGGCGGCTCAGCGGGCGGCCCCAGCACGCTCGCAAGCCCGGCCACGACAGGCGGCTCAGCGGGCGGCCCCAGCACGCTCGCAAGCCCGGCCACGGCAGGCGGCTCAGCGGGCGCGGACGGCTCCGGCACCACGCCCGCGGGCCCGGCGGCCCGCGCAGGCCCGGCCACGGCAGGCGGCTCCGGTGCCGGCAGCTCCCGCTTGGCGTCCGGCCACACCTCGGCGGCCGTCGCGTCGACCGGTTGGGGCTCGGCTTCGAGCGTTTCCGCGCCCTCGCGTCCCTCTTCGTCTGCCACGCGCCTGCCTTTCGCGGGACCGGCCTACAGGTAGAGCCCCGTCCCGTGCTCGGTTCGCTCGGTCGCCACCGCGTGGATGTCGCGTTCGCGCATCACCAGGTGCCCCTCGCCCTGGATCTCGACCTCGAGCTGATCTTCCGGGTTGAAGAGCACGCGGTCGCCGATCTTGACGTTGCGCACACTATTGCCTACGCCCAGTACATCACCCCAGGCGAGCCGGCGCGCTACCTGCGCCGTTGCGGGGATCACGATGCCGCCGCTGCTGCGGCGCTCTCCCTCTTCCGGCGACAGCCGCACGAGTACCCGGTCGTGCAGCATCTGGATTTCGAGTTTCGGCCCGTCAGACACGGCCTGCATGTTACCCGCCGGTCCGGGGTTCACCGGCCATGACCAGGCTCAGTTCGCCGGCCCCGCCGTCCTCGATCCGCACCGGGACGCCCCAGTCCTGCCGGGTGATGCGGCACGCCGGGTGGTCGCCGCCGTCATCGCAGCTCGCGGCCTGGGCGACGACCTGCAGCACGCCCTCCGGCACGCCCGGCGCGAGCCGGATCTTGCGGTTCAGGTCCGTGCCCGTCCCGCCGCCGTCGGCCAGCAGCGACGGCGGCGACGCGCTGATCTCCAGCCGCGTCGACGGGCCGAAGCGGTCGTCCAGCTTCTCGCCGGGCGGTGCCGTGAACACCACCGAAAAATCGATCTCGCCCGGGGCGAGCACGGTCGGCGGGCGGCGCACGGCGTGCGCGTCGCCGGTGACGAGCGTCGGCTCGGCGGCCGGGATCGGGCCGAGCCGGTTGCCCGCGGACTCGACGACCAGCAGCTCGCCGTCGTGCAGCAGCAGGCCCTGGGGCTCGGCGAGGCCGGTGGCGATCGTGCTCACCTGGCGGGTGAAGACGTCGAAGCGGCGGACCGCGCCGTTGTAGGTGTCGGCGATCGCGATCTTGTCGCCGGGCAGCACCGCGAGGCCCAGCGGGTGCTGGAGCAGCGCCTGGTCGGCCGGGCCGTCGGTGTGGCCGAACGAAAACAGGTCGACGCCGATCGCCGTGTGCACGGTGAACGACTCGCCGTCGGGCTCGATCGAGCGCAGCGCCGACGTCTCCGCGTCGACGAGCCACAGCTTGTCGCCCTCCACGGCCAGGCCGGACGTCTGCGCGAAGAACGCTTCGCCGACGTCGCCGTCGCGAAGGCCTTCGACGGTCGTGCCGGCGAAGCGGCGGATCGTGCCGCCGACCGGGTCGAACACGCTCAGCGTGTGGTTGCCCGCCATGGCGACGACCACCCCACCGGCCGGGCCCCACCAGGCAACGTCCCACGGGCTCGTGAGGTCGACCCCGACGGCTTTGCCGGAGTCCGATCCGCTGCGCCACTGCGCGCCGGTGCCGGCGACCGTCGTCACTTCGCCGGTGATCAGGTCGAGGCCGCGCAGCCGGTGCCCGGCCGTGTCGGCGACGACGGCGTGGTAGCCGACGCGCTCGGCGATGTCGTACGGCAGGAGCGCGATGCCCGACGGCTCGGTGAAGGTCGCGATGTCGAACGGGCCGTCCTGGCCTCCGCGGGCGCCGCTGCCGAAGCGGCGGATGACGGTTTCACCGTCCGAGGCGAACTCGACGATCGCGTGGTGCCCGGTGTCGGCGACCAGGACACGGCCCTCGGCGGTGGCGACGGCCTTGCTCGGGAACCGCAGCTCGCCGGGCTGCTCTTCGACGGGCACGTACGGGCTGCCGCCGCGTCGCAGCGTCCCCTTCGCCTCGTGCTTCTTCACGAGATCCGCGATGACGCGGCGAAGCGCCTCTTCGTGCCCTTCGCCCGCGGCGACGTGCACGACGTACCCCTCGGGGTCGACGACGACCAGTGTCGGCCACGCGCGGACCGCGTACTGCGACCACAGCTCCATCTTGGGGTCGTTGACCACCGGGTGGTGCACCTCGTACCGCCGGACCGCGGCTTCGATCGAGGCGCGCTCGCCCTCGTGCAGGAACTTCGGCGAGTGGACACCGATGGTGACCAGCACGTCCGCGAACTCCGCTTCCAGCGGGCGCAGCTCGTCGAGCACGTGCAGGCAGTTGATGCAGCCGCTGGTCCAGAAGTCCAGCAGGACGATGCGTCCGCGCAGCTCGGCGAGGGTGAGCGGGCGGCCGCCGGTGTTCAGCCAGACGTCGCCGCGCAGCTCGGGAGCACGCACGCGGCTCTGCGGTCGTGGAGAAGTCACGGCTTGAGTGAACTACACGCGCTCACGCTGTGTTCCCCAGTCCGCCCCGATGAGAGAACAAACTCACCCGGCCGTGGGTCCCCAGGTCGGGGCGAAAAAGGACGCGCGGGCCGGTGAGCCGCCGCTTAGGCTCGGGTCATGACCCCCGTCCAACCGGCCGGCGCCCTCACTCCGGAGGAGGCGCGGCACCTGCAGGAGAACCTCCGGGAACCCGTCCGTCCCGGACTGAGCGAAACCGAGCTCGACGACGTCGAGCGCCGGTTCGGCTTCCGCTTCGCCGCGGACCACCGGACGTTCCTGTCCGCCGGCGTCCCGATCGGCGACCGCTGGCCCGACTGGCGCTGCGGCAACGCCGAGCAGCTGCGCAAACGTTTGGCCTGGCCGGTCGACGGCGTGCTGTACGACGTCGAGCACAACGGCTTCTGGCTCCCGGACTGGGGCACGCGCCCGGTCGGCCCCGAGGACGCGGTCCGCGAGGCCCGCCGCCGGCTGGCCGACGTGCCGCAGCTGGTGCCGGTGTGCGGGCACCGCTACCTGCCCGGCCTGCCGGGCACGGTGGGCTACCCGGTGCTGTCGGTGTACCAGACGGACATCATCGTCTACGGCAGTGACCTGCGGGATTACCTGCACCGCGAGTTCGCGACGGGCGGCATCAGCACGGCCCCACCGGACGGCCCGCGCTACATCCCGTTCTGGTCCCGCTTCATCGACTAGCCTCGGCGGCGGCTCAGTTCTCCCGGCGCAGCATGCGGCTGACACCGGCCGCCACGGTGGTCGCCAGGATCCAGCCGGATGCCGTGAAGCCGGCCGCCACCCAGTTGTCCGGGCCGTGCATGTACCACCTGGACTTGTTGCCGAAGTCCACGATCGGGACCAGCAGGTCCGCCGTGTAGATCACCGGGTTCCACTGCAGGCCCGTGTCCTGCTGGTTGACCACGCAGCGGGGCCCGTTGCGCATGAAGCGGCCGGACTGGTCGTAGATGCAGTCGTCGGAACCCAAGCCGAACCACAGGCTGCCCAGGACCAGCAGCGTCAGCAGCCAGCCGAGCGCACGGACCGGGCGGTAGCCGTAGCCGACCATCGAACGCTGGAGCCAGCTCCACAACCGGACGCCGGGCCCGAAGAACTTGAAGCCGCGCGCCAGAGCCTCGTACCTGAACTGCTGCTTGCGCAACGCCACCGTCGACGCGTGCTCTTCGTTTCCCGCCGCGCGGAGCATGTGCGCGAGCTGGTCGTACGGGCCCGGCCGGTACCCGCGCATGGCGCTGCGCAGCAGCTCGATGCGCGCGTCGAGGGCCTTGTCGTCGTCGAGGGGGATGCCCTTCTTCAGCGCGTCGTAGCGGAAGTCCTCCAGCTCGATGCCGTCGGAGGCGGCCCAGAACTGCTCGTTGTCGCTCAGCGTTCCGCAGTGGGCTCGCCGCAGCACGATCCGGCCCGTCGGCGGGCTGCTCGGCGTCAGGATGAACTCGTCCGAGGCGACGTCGCCCGCGTCCAGGGCCACGCCGAACGGTGGTAGCGAGCCGAGCTGGGAGCCGCGCAGGTCGACGCGGCGGGCGACCTGGGCGCCGTCGAGGTTGACGCCGCCCTCGGCCACGAACGGGCGGCCGTTGTTGTCCCGCAGGGTCAGGTCGCGGCCGACCCGGCCGGTGCGGACGTCGAGGGAATAACTGCTGGTCGCGCGGCGGCCCGGGTCGGTCAGCCGGGTGCCCGCCAGGTTGATGCTGCCGCCGACGTCCACGCCCTGCAGGCGCAGCGTGCCGTGGATCGTGGCGTCGGTGAGCTGGAAGTTGCCCGCGATCTTCGAGCGCCGCGCCGAGAACACGTCGCGGCCGGGGTGGCGGAACATCGAGTTCCAGGCCAGGAAGTTGCCGCCGACCGTGACGTCGGCCAGGCGCAGCTGGCCCGTCGGCACGCGCAGGCTCGTCGCCTCGATGTCGCCGCCGATCTCGGTGCCGTCCAGGTGCAACGCGCGGTCGTAGTACGGCACCGTCTTGCCGCGCTCGACGCGGATCTCGGCGCCGGCCAGCCGCAGCGAGCCGCCGACCCGGGCGTTGACCATGCGCAACGTGCCCAGGGCCTGCAAGCCGTCGGACAGTTCGACGTTGCCGTCGACGCGCATCCGGTCGGCGACCAGCGCCGGCCGCGGGTCGATGTACGGGTCGTTGGACTTCCACGCGTCGACGGCGATCGGCCCGTGCTGGGACACCGTCAGCTTCGCTTCGCGCAGCGAGATGTCGCTGTCCACCGTGGCGCTCGGCAGGTACATGATCCCGGTGGCGGAGAACCGCTTGCGCTGGCTCGGCGGCCCGTAGTTGTCGACCTCGCACAGCAGGCTGCCGCCGATGTGCAGGCCGTTGCCGTTGAGCGCGAAGCCGTCCGGGTTGTTCAGCGTGGCGCCCGAGAAGTTGACGTTACCGCCGGTCCGCAGGCCGGGGAGCCGGACTTCGCCGTTCGCGACCATCCGGTAGGCCAGCAGCGCGCCGGCGAGCACCAGCCGGTCGGCGTGGATGGCCTTGCCGTGCGGGTGGGCGATCACCGTGCGGGTGAGCACCAGCGAGCCCTCGATGACCGCGTCGGTCAGGTTGACCGCGGCGTTCGGCATGCCGCGTTCGCGGTCGTCGCCGCGCTGGACGGTCGTCTCTTCGATCTCCCGCCGGTCCCCGTCGACCTGCACGACGCTGCGGATCAGCCGGACGTCGTTGCGGCTGCGCATGTTGCGGGCCTTGAGCCCGGGCAGCCAGCACTTGCGGAACACCAGCCCCAGCAGGCTCGCCTCGCGCACGTCCGGCGGCTGCTCGAACCGGCAGCGCTCGAACCGGAACAGGTACTTCAGGTCCGCGGCCCGCAGGTCCAGCGTCCCGGTGATGTAGGCGTCCTCGACGTAGACGATCGGGGCGTTCGTGGCCTGCCGCCGCCAGCGCATCAGGCCCGCGTTGCCGGGTTTCAGCAGTTCGGAGGCCCGGACCTCGTAACGGCGGTCCGGGATGCCCGCGAACGGGTCGAGAGGGGGCAGCACGCTTTCGGTCGTCAAAACGCCGGCCCCCTCCCTCACCCGCTTTCAAAATAGCGAATCCGGACGGGTTTCGTCAGGCGTTCGGGTTGAGCACCCGGGCCAGGAACTCCTTCGTCCGCTCCTCGCGCGGGCTCCCGATGACCTGGTCGGGCGGCCCCTCCTCGACGACGACCCCGCCGTCCATGAACAGGACCTTGTCCGCCACCTCGCGCGCGAACTGCATCTCGTGGGTGACGACGACCATGGTCATGCCGTCCTTGGCGAGCTGCTTCATCACGCCCAGGACGTCGCCGACGAGCTCCGGGTCCAGCGCGGACGTCGGCTCGTCGAACAGCATCAGCTTCGGCTGCATCGCCAGCGCCCGGGCGATGGCGACGCGCTGCTGCTGCCCACCGGACAGCTGCGCCGGGTAGTTCTTCGCCTTGTCCGCGAGGCCGACGCGCTCCAGCAGCTCGTGCGCCCGCTGCCGGACCTGGGCCTTCGGCTCGCGCCGGACCTGGATCGGCGCCTCCATGACGTTCTCGAGCGCCGTCATGTGCGGGAAGAGGTTGAAGCGCTGGAACACCATGCCGATGTCCTTGCGCTGGAGCGCGACCTCCTTCTCGCGCAGCTCGTGCAGCTTGTCGCCCCGCTCCTTGTAGCCGACCAGCACGCCGTCGACGTAGAGCCGGCCGGCGTCGATCTTCTCGAGGTGGTTGATGCAGCGCAGCAGGGTCGACTTGCCCGAGCCGGACGGCCCGATCAGGCAGAGCACCTCCCGCTCGTGCACCTCGAGGTCGATGCCCTTGAGGACGTCGACGCTGCCGAAGCTCTTGCGGATCTTCTGCGCGGAAACGACCGGGGTCATCGGGCTCCTCCGCTGGCGCCGGAGCCGAACCGGAAGCCCAGCATCCGTCCCGCCCACCTCGTCTTCGTGGCGACCTCACGCGAAGTGCCGCGTGAGAACCGCTTCTCGATCTGGACCTGGACGACCGTCAGGATCGACGTCATGAACAGGTACCAGGCCGCCGCCGTGATCAGCAGCGGGACCGTCTTGTAGTTCTGCGAGTAGATGGTCTGCACCGCGACCATCAGCTCGAAGTAGCCGATGACCACGACCAGCGACGTCGTCTTCAGCATGGAGATCGTCTCGTTGCCGGTCGGCGGGATGATCACCCGCATCGCCTGCGGCAGGATGATCCGCCGCAGCGTCTTCGTCCGGCTCATGCCGAGCGCGCTCGCCGCTTCCAGCTGGCCGGAGTCGACCGACTGGATGCCACCGCGCACGATCTCGGCCATGTACGCGGCTTCGTTGAGCCCCAGGCCGAGCAGTGACGCGGTGAACTGCGTGATCAGCTGGTTGGTGTCCCAGCTGACGAACTCCGGGCCGAACGGCACCCCGAGCCCGAGCCGGGGGTAGGCCAGCGCCAGGAAGTTCCAGATCACCAGCTGCGTGATCAGCGGGGTGCCGCGGAACAGCCAGATGTAGACGGCGGCCGCCCCGGACATCAGCGGGTTCGGCGACAGCCGCATCACGGCCAGCAGGATCCCGCCGAGGATCCCGATCAGCATCGAGATCACGGTCAGGATCAGGGTGTTCTGCAGGCCCCGCAGCACCCGGTCGTCGAAGAGGTAGTCCCCGACGACCGGCCACTGCAGTGCGTCGTTCGTGATCACGCTGCGGACCACGATGAACGCGAGGAAGAGGATGACCACCCCGGCCACCCAGCGCCCGTAGTGGCGCACCGGGACGGCCTTGATGGGCTCCGCGTCGATCGGCGCCCCGGTCGGAGGCGCTTCGGAGGAACTCACGAACTACGTCCTAACTCGACAGACTCAGGAGGCCGGGTTGATCTCCGACTTGGTGACCGCGCCGGCGGCGTTGAGACCCCACTTGTCGAGGATCTTCTTGTACGCGCCGCTGTCGATCAGCTTCTGGATCGCACCCTGGACGGCCTTGCCGAAGTCACCGCTGTTCTTCGGCAGCACGATGCCGTACGGCGCCGTGTCGTACGGCGCGCCGACCGACTCGAGCTGGCCGTTGGTCTGCTTGACCGCGTAGTCGATGACCGGGGAGTCGGCCAGCTCGCCCTGCACGCGCTTGGCGGTGAGGGCCAGGTTGACGTCGGTCTGGGCCTGCAGCTGCGTGATCTCAATGGCGGGCTTGCCCGCGCCGGTGCAGGCGGCGTTCTTCTTGTCGAGGTCCTCGACCTGCGTGGTGCCCTTCTGGACGGCGACCTTCTTGCCGCACAGGTCGTCGGCCTTCAGGCCGTCCGGGTTGCCCTTCAGCACGGCCAGCGAGGTGCCCGCGCTGTAGTAGGAGATCATGTCGACCGACTGCAGCCGCTCGGCGTTGATGCTGAACGACGACATCGCCAGCTCGTACTTCTTGGCGCCGATGCCGGGGATGATGCCGTCGAACGCGGCGTTCTGGAAGTCCATCTGCACGCCGAGCACCTGGCCGATGGCGGTGCCGAGGTCGACGTCGAAGCCGGCCGGCTTGCCGTTGTCGACGAACTCGTTCGGCGGGTAGCTCTGGTCCTGGCCGACCACGATCTTGCCGTCGGCCTTCACGTCGGCGGGCACCATGGCGGCCAGCGCGTCGTCCTTGGCGACCGCGCCCACGTCACCCGATGCGGTGCCCGGGGCGGCGGCGGAGGTGCTGCTGCCGACGTTGCCCGCGCCGCTCCCTCCCGCTCCGCACGCCACGGTCAAGCCGACCAGGGCGAACGCAGGCAGCAGGGCGATCGCCTTGAGCTGGGTTCCTCGGGGCACGTCGTCACTCCTTGTAGTTCTCAGGTTCTGAGAGCACGCATATTGCCACTCATCCATACCAAAGCACAGCACCGTGAAGTTACAGCGATGTTTAGAGGAGCGCGCGACTGTCGCGTCCGGAGCGCGCGGTGGGTGAGGATGTCGACCATGAACGCCACCCCGCCCCGGCTGCCCCCGTCCGGTCGACGCGCGCGGAAGACGGCGACCAGCCGGATCACCCGTCCGGGAGACCGGTTCGAGGGATACCTCTCGCCGGCGCGGCCGCACGCCGGCGCCTACGACGAGATGTTCGCCGCCGACGGCACGGTCCGCGGCCCGTACCGGGCGTTGTACGAGTCGATCGCGGCCCTCGACGCGCACGACCTGCAGTCCCGCTCCCAGGCCCTGGACCGGGCGATGGTCGACCAGGGCATCACGTTCTCGCTGTCCGGGCAGGAGCGGCCGTTCCCGCTGGACCTGGTGCCGCGGGTGATCCAGGCCGCCGAGTGGACGAAGCTCGAGCGCGGTGTCGCCCAGCGCGTCCGCGCGCTCGAGGCGTTCCTCGCCGACGTCTACGGCGACCGGCAGATCCTGCGCGACGGCGTGCTGCCGCGGCGGCTGATCACCTCGTGCGAGCACTTCCGCCGGGAGGCGTTCGGGATCACCCCGCCGAACGGCGTGCGCATCCACGTGTCCGGAGTGGACCTGGTCCGGGACGAGGAAGGCACGTTCCGGGTGCTGGAGGACAACCTCCGCAACCCGTCCGGGGTGTCGTACGTGATGGAGAACCGGCGCACGATGGCCCGGGTCTTCCCGGACCTGTTCGCCCAGCACCGCGTGCGACCGGTCGGCGACTACGCGTCGCACCTGCTCCGGGCGCTGCGCGCGGCGGCCGCGGCGAACGTCGCCGACCCGACGGTCGTCGTGCTCACGCCCGGCGTGCACAACTCGGCCTACTTCGAGCACTCGCTGCTGGCCCGGCTGATGGGCGTCGAGCTGGTCGAAGGCCGCGACATGTTCTGCCGCGACAACGTCGTCTACCTGCGGACCACCGAGGGCGAACGCCAGGTCGACGTGATCTACCGGCGGATCGACGACGAGTTCCTCGACCCGGTGCACTACCGGCCGGACTCGGTGCTCGGGGTGGCCGGCATCCAGAACGCGGCCCGCGCGGGCAACGTGGTCGTCGCGAACGCCATCGGCAACGGCGTCGGCGACGACAAGCTCGTCTACACCTACGTGCCGGAGATGGTGAAGTACTACCTGAACGAGAAGCCGCTGCTGCCCAATGTGGACACCTTCCGCTGCTGGCTGCCGGACGAGTTCGACCACGTCATGGCCCACCTGGACGAGCTGGTCGTGAAGCCGGTCGAGGGCTCCGGCGGCTACGGGATCGTGTTCGGGCCGGAGGCGACCGCGGCGGAACTGGCGTCGCTGCGGCGCAAGGTGCGGGCGAACCGGCGCGGCTGGATCGCGCAGCCGGTGGTCCAGCTCTCGACCGTGCCGGCCAAGGTGGACGACCGGCTCGCGCCGCGGCACGTCGACCTGCGGCCCTTCGCCGTCAACGACGGCAAGGAGATCTTCGTCCTCCCCGGCGGCCTGACCCGGGTGGCGCTGCCGGAGGGCAGCCTGGTCGTCAACTCTTCGCAAGGCGGCGGCTCGAAGGACACGTGGGTGCTGACCTCCCGGGCGTCGACGGCCGAGCGGGAGCTGGCGCAGCCCGCGCTCGGCGCGATGTCCACTGTGGATGGACTGGTCGCCGAGCAGGGCCCGGAGCTCACGACGTCCCAGCAGCAACAGCAGCAACAGCAGAGCTAGGGAGGTTTCGCATGCTCGCCCGCAACGCGGAGTCGCTGTACTGGATCGGCCGGTACGTCGAACGCGCCGACGACACCTCCCGCATCCTGAACGTCTCGGTCCACCAGCTGCTGGAGGACGCCACCGTCGACCCGGACCACGCGAGCCGCCAGCTCCTGGCCGTCCTGGGCATCGACCCGGAGGGCGCGGAGTCGCTCGACGTGTGGAAGCTGACCGAGCTGGTGGCGTACGGCAAGGACAACCCGGCGTCGATCGTCGGCTCGATCAACTCGGCGCGCGAGAACACGCGCGGCGCCCGCGAAGTCGTTTCGACCGAGCTGTGGGAATGCCTGAACGCGACGTGGAACGCGGTGCCCGACCGGCAGCGCTACGCGCGGCGCGCCGGACCGCACGCGTTCCTGTCCTTCGTCGAGGAGCGCGCGGCGATGTTCGCCGGGCTGGCCGATTCGACGATGAGCCGCGACGACGGCTGGCTGTTCATGGTGCTGGGCCGCTCGATCGAACGCGCCGACATGGTGGTGCGGCTGCTGCTGTCCCGGGTCGCCGATCGCGCGTCTTCGCCGGGCTGGATCACGGTGCTGCGCTCGGCCGGCGCGCAGGACACCTACCTCAGGACGTACCGGGGTGCCCTGGACGCCGGCCGCGTCGTGCAGTTCCTGTTGCGGGACACGCTGTTCCCGCGCTCGGTGTTCCACGCGCTGCGGCAGGCCGAGGAGTGCCTGCAACAGCTCGACCCGGGTGGCGGCCCGCGCACCAACGAGAAGTCCGAGGCCCTGCGCGAGCTCGGCCGGGCCCGCAGCGAGCTGGAGTTCCTCCGCCCGTCCGAGCTGCTCACCGACCTGCCGCGGCGGCTCGCCGCGCTGCAGACGTCGATCAGGGAGATCGGGGAAGCGGTTTCGATGCAGTACTTCAGCACGTCGCCGTGGGTGGCGTGGAGCGGCGCGGAGGTTTCGCTGTGACGTGGCAGCTGCGGGTGGCGCACCGGACGGGGTACCGGTACGCGACACCGGCGACGCAGTCGTACAACGAGGCCCGGCTGACCCCGCGCTCCGACCGCCGCCAGACCACGGTGGCGACGCGCATCGAGACGACCCCGGCGACCCGCGCCTACCGGTACACGGACTACTGGGGCACGGTGGTGACGTCGTTCGACCTCCACGCGCCGCACACCGAGTTCACCGTGCTGGCGACCTCGGTGGTCGAGACGGCGGACGAAGCGGAACCGATCCGCACGGCGTCGTGGAAGGACCTGCGGTCCGACACGGTCGTCGACCACCGCACCGAGTACCTGACCCCGACCGACTACACCCCGCGCGACGTCACGCTGGCCCGCGAGGCCCGTGCGCTGCGGCGCGGGCTGGACCCGGCGGACGCCGTGCTGGCCGTCTGCGAGTGGGTGAACCAGCAGCTCAAGTACCAGCCGGGAACGACGGGCGTCCACTCGACGGCGACCGATGCCTGGCAGGCGCGCGAGGGCGTCTGCCAGGACTTCGCCCACGTGACGCTGGTGATGCTGCGGGCGATCGGCGTTCCGGCGCGGTACGTCTCGGGGTACCTGCACACGAAGCCGGACGCGAAGCTCGGCGAGGTGGTCGAGGGCGAGTCGCACGCGTGGGTCGACGTCTGGACCGGCGGCTGGTGGGCGTACGACCCGACGAACGCGATCCCGGTCGGTCCGCGGCACGTGTGGGTGGCCATGGGCCGGGACTACGCGGACGTGGCGCCGTTGAAGGGGATCTTCACCGGCGGCGGTCAGTCCACTTTGGACGTCTCGGTGCACCTGACCCGGCTGGCCTAGAGCAGGAAGGTCCCGCCCGCGGCTTCGGCGACCTCGGCGCCGAGGGCGGACGCCGGCGTGTGCGCGCCGAGTTTGCCCTCGCCGCGGGCCAGGCGGGCCGCGACCTCGGCCACGACCGCGTTGGTGAAGTCCATGGCTTCGTCCGCGCGGAGCCAGCCTTCGCGCGTCGTGCCGTCGGGCCAGGTCACGACGGCGTGCCCCCACGTGTGCGTGCGGGGACGGGGTGCGGCCTTCGTGCGGACCGCGGCGAGCCGCCGGACCGCGAACCGGCGCACGGCCGGGATCGACACCACCCGGCCGAGCAGCGGGAGCAGGGCCCGGACCACCGGGGCGGTCGGGGCGAGCCCGGAGAACACCGTGACGTCCGCCGCTCCGCTCGCGCGCTGGGCGGCGACCAGCTCGCCCGAGTCGATGCCCGCCACCTTCGCCGTCTCACCGTCCGGCAGGACAAGGGTGCGCGGCTTGGCGCCCCGAGCCGAGACCGCGGTCATGGCGTCGACGATGCTGGCGGCCAGCGCGACCCCCACGGCACCTGCTTCGACGGCGACGGACGCCAGCGCGTCGACCTGCACGCGGCTCGGCGTTTCGCGCCCTTCGCACAGCTTCGCCACGACGGCTTCCGTGGCCAGGACGCCGAAGCCGGCGCCGGTCACGAACGTGCTGCCACCGGACAGGGCCTCCTCGTGCAGGTCGAGCAGCCGCGAGACGGCGACGAGGTCCGCGGCCATGTCGACGTAGTGCCCGCCGGGCAGGCACGCCCGCGCGATCGTCGCGGCCGTGGTGGCGTACTCGCCGATCGTGTTGACGACGACCGCCGGCCGCTGCCGCCGGATCTCCGCCGCCATGGCCTCGGCGCCGTCGGCGACGACGTACTTCGAGCCGCTCGCTTCCAGGCGTTCCCGGTTGCGCCCGACCAGCACGACCGGCAGGCCCCGGCGCTCGAGTTCCGCCGTGATGCCCCGGCCGGTGCGGCCCGCCGCTCCCAGCACCCAGATCTCCATGACGACCTCCAGTGACGTCTCAGTGTGTCATCACCGACCCTAGCACGTGATGACACACTGAGACGTCAGTTAGGCTGGGGCGTGGCCAGATGGGATCCCGGGACCGCGGACCGGCTGCGGAAAGCCGCGCTGGAGCTGTACGCCGAGCACGGCTACGACGCCGTGACGATCACGCAGATCGCCGAACGCGCCGGGATCACGCGCCGCTCGTACTTCCGTTACTTCCCCGACAAGCGCGAAGTGCTCTTCGCGGGCGCGGAGCAGCTGCCGCCCGCGGTCGCCGAAGCCGTGCTCGCCGCCGAAGAAGGCGAGTCGCCGTTGCGCACGGTCCTCGCCGCGCTGGCCGACGTCGGCACGCGGGTCGCGCAGGCCGTCGACCCGTCGCCCGAGCGCCGGGCGATCATCGCGGCCACGCCCGAGCTCCAGGAACGCGAGCGGAGCAAGGGCGCGGCGATCACGACGGCGATCCGGGACGCGCTCGAGCAGCGCGGAACCCCGCCCGAGCTGGCGAAACCGGCGGCGCAGGTCGCGGCGATCATCCTCGGCGACGCCTTCGACCGCTGGATCGACGCGGGCGGCACCCAGGACTTCCCGGCCTACCTCGACGCAGCCACCGCGGCCTTCCGCTCGGCCTGCGGCGGCACTTTCACGTGAAAGTGACCTGGAGGACCCACCTCCGTGTCACTTTCACGTGAAAGTGACCTGGAGGACCCGCCTCCGTGTCACTTTCACGTGAAAGTGGCGGTCAGCCGCGGGCGTGGGCGTCCAGGATGTGCGCGACGGCCTCGGTGACCTGCTGGGCGTAGCCGAGGTGGAGCCACTCGTCCGGCACGTGGATGTTCGAGTCGGCCCCGCACGCGCCGGTGACCAGGAACTGCGCCTCCGGGTACTTCCGCGAGAGCAGGCCCATGAATGGGATCGACCCGCCCATGCCGGTCGCGCGGTGGGGACGGCCGAACACCTCGTCGCTGACCGTGCGCAGGGCCGTCGTCAGCCACGGCGACTCGGTCGGCGCGTTCCAGCCGTTTTCCGCCTGCGGCGAGCCGAGCGTGACCTTCGCGCCGTACGGGACGTCGGTGGTCAGGGCGCGCTTCACGGCTTCGAGCGCCTTCTCGGCGTCTGCCGTCGGCGGGAGCCGGAAGCTCAGCGTCAAGGTCGTGCTCTCGCGCAGGACGTTGCCGGCGTCGGCGGGCTTCGGGAAGCCGTCGGCGCCGATCACCGACAGCGTCGGGCGCCACGCGTTGTTGAGCATCAGCTCCAGCGCGTCCTCGGTGATCACGCGGCCGCCTTCGACCAGCGGGAAGGCCTTCGAGAGCGCCTCCGGGAAGTCCTGCGAGACGGCCTTCAGCTCGGCCAGCCGGTTCGCCGGGACGTCGACCTTGAGCTCGTCCAGCAGCAGCTCGCCGGTCGCGCTGTCCTCGAGGCGTTCGATCAGGTGCCGCAGGATCCGGAACGAGCTCGCGACGACGCCCGACGCGATGCCCGAGTGCTGGGCCGACCCGAGCAGCTGCACGGTGACGTCGAGGTGCAGCATCCCGCGCAGGCTCGTGACCAGCCACAACCGCTCGTAGTCGCTGCCGCCGGCGTCGAGGCAGATCACCAGCGACACCTCGCCGATGCGGTCGGCCAGGTGCTCGACGTAGGCGGGCAGGTCGGGACTGCCGGACTCCTCGCCGGTCTCCAGCAGCAGCACGATGCGGGCGTGCTCGCCGCCGGCCGCGTGCACGGCTTCGATCGCCGTCGTCGCCGCGTAGCCGGAGTAGCCGTCGTCGACCGAGCCGCGGCCGTACAGCCGGCCGTCGCGGATCACCGGGGTCCACGGGTCGAGGCCTTCGGACCAGCCGCCCACCGGGGGCTGCTTGTCGAGGTGGCCGTACATCAGGACGGTGCCCTTGTCCGCCGCGCCCGGGGTCGCCGGGACGTCGACGAGCAGCAGCGGGGTCCGGCCCTCGAGCTGGACGACCTCGAGGCTCGCGCCGGGCAGGTCACGCCCGGCGATCCACGCGCGGACGTGGTCGACGGCGGCGGCGAGGTGGCCGCTCTTGGCCCACTCGGCGTCGAAGGCCGGGGACAAGGCGGGGATCGCCACCAGTCCGGACAGGCTCGGGACGACGTCGTCGGTCCACGACGTCACGACGGATTCACGCACGGATTTCTGCTCCACGTGGCCCATCGTGCCACGCGCGCCCCGGCGTGCCGCACGTCACAACGGTGTCGCCGGCGCGGGTGATCAAGCGATCACGCGAAGCGCGCCGCGCCTGGTGGGCGCGCGCGCCGATTCCCTACTCTCGTAGGTCCGATGCTCGGGCTTCCTAACGTTTCCCCTGTTCAGAGCGCCTTTCTCAGCAACAAATCAGCATCCGTGACTCACCAAAACGCGGACCTTCGTGCCAGGATGTCGGCGAGAACCGTCAACGCCGACGGTGACCGAGCGCTTCGGACCCGATGCGCTGGTCCCGCCGGTGCAGTCGCTGTGGTCGCCACAAGCGGCCGCCAGAGGCACCGACACCAAGGAGTACAGCGCATGCCGTCCGAACAGTGGACGCACCCGGAGCCTGGAGACGGCCCCGCCGCGGTCGCGGCCCAGCCCTCTCCCGAACAGGTGATCGCCGGATTGCGAGCGACCAGCGAAGGTGGCGCTGAGCTCACTCAGCTGCTCACCCCCGAAGGCGAACGGGTTCCCTCGCCCCAGTTCGACAAGTACGTCGAGGACGTCGACGCCGAAGCGCTCCGCGGCCTGTACCGCGACATGGTGCTGGTGCGGCGGGCCGACCGCGAGGCGAACGCGATGCAGCGCCAGGGCCAGCTCGGCATCTGGGTCCCGCTGCTCGGCCAGGAGGCCGCGCAGATCGGCTCCGGCCGCGCGCTGAAGGCCAACGACATGGCGTTCCCCAGCTACCGCGAGCACGGCGTCGCGTACGCGCGCGGGGTCGACATGAAGGACCTGCTGGGCATCTTCCGGTGCACCGACCACAGCGGCTGGGACTACCAGCAGCACGGTTTCCACCCGTACACCATCGTGATCGGCAACCAGGTGCTCAACGCCGCCGGCTACGCGATGGGCCAGAAGTTCGAAGGCAAGGTCGGGGACGACGACGGCGAAGCGACCATCTGCTACTTCGGCGACGGCGCCACGTCGCAGGGTGATGTCCACGAAGGATTCGTCTGGGCCGCCGTCTACGACGCGCCGCTGGTCTTCTTCTGCCAGAACAACCAGTGGGCGATCTCCGAGCCGACCGAGCGCCAGTCGCGCCTGCCGCTGTACCAGCGCGCCCGCGGCTACGGCTTCCCCGGCATCCGCGTCGACGGCAACGACGTCCTGGCCTGCCTGGCGGTGTCGCGCTGGGCGCTCGACGAGTGCCGCCACGGCAACGGCCCGGTGCTGATCGAGGCGTTCACCTACCGGATGGACGCGCACACCACGACCGACGACCCCACCCGCTACCGGCTCTCCGACGAGCTGGAGGAGTGGAAGCTCAAGGACCCGATCGAGCGCGTCCGCGCGTACCTGGCCCGCGGCGGCTTCGCCGACCAGGCGTTCTTCGACAAGATCCAGGAAGAGGCCGACGCGTTCGCCGCCGACCTGCGCGAGTACACGTTCAACATGCCCGAACCGCCGCCCGAGAGGATCTTCAGCAACGTCTACGCCGAGGGCAACCCGGTGCTGGACGCGCAGCGCGAAGAGTTCCTGTCCTACCTCGACGGCTTCGTATCGGCGGGTGAGCACTGATGTCCGACCTCCAGAAACTCACCATCGGCAAGGCGCTCAACCTCGGCCTGCGCCGCGCGATGGAAGAAGACCCCAAGGTCCTGATCATGGGCGAGGACGTCGGCAAGCTCGGCGGCGTCTTCCGGATCACCGACGGCCTGCAGAAGGACTTCGGCGAGCAGCGCGTGCTGGACACGCCGCTCGCGGAGTCCGGGATCATCGGCACCGCGGTCGGCCTGGCCGTGCGCGGCTTCCGGCCGGTGTGCGAGATCCAGTTCGAGGGCTTCATCTTCCCCGGCTTCGACCAGATCTCCTCGCAGCTGGCGAAGCTGCACTACCGGACGCAGGGCAAGATCAAGATGCCGGTCGTGATCCGGGTGCCGTTCGGCGGCGGGATCGGCGCGGTCGAGCACCACTCCGAGTCGCCGGAGTCGCTGTTCGCGCACATCCCCGGCCTCAAGGTCGTCTCGATCTCCAACGCCGTCGACGCCTACTGGGGCATCCAGCAGGCGATCAAGTCGGACGACCCGGTGCTGTTCTTCGAGCCGAAGCGGCTGTACCACTCGGGCGCGCTGCGCGCGGAGATCGACGTGGCCGGGACACCGGCGCAGGTGTTCTCTTCGCAGGTCGTGCGCGAAGGCACGACGGCGACGGTCGTCGCGTACGGCCCGTCGGTGAAGGTCGCCCTGGACGCGGCCGCCGCGGCCGAAGACGAAGGCAAATCCCTCGAGGTCATCGACCTGCGGACGCTCTCGCCGCTGGACCTCGGCCCGGTGTTCGAGTCGGTGCGCAAGACCGGGCGGCTGATCGCGCTGTCGGAGGCGCCGTCCGAGTCGTCGCTGACGTCGGAGATCGCCGCGCGCGTCCAGCAGGAGTGCTTCTATTCGCTGGAATCGCCCGTCCTCCGGGTGACCGGGTTCGACACGCCGTACCCGCCGGCCAAGCTCGAGGAGCACTACCTCCCCGACCTGGACCGGGTGCTGCACGCCGTCGACCGCTCACTCGCCTGGTAAGGGGGATTTCCGCGCAATGCCCACGTACAAGCAATTCCCCCTGGCCGACACGGCGGAGGGGCTGACCGAAGCCGACATCCTGTCCTGGCACGTGAAGCCGGGCGACACGGTGACGGTGAACCAGATCGTGGTCGAGATCGAGACCGCGAAGGCCGCCGTCGAGCTGCCGATCCCGTGGGCCGGAGTGGTCACGGAACTGCACGTCGAGCCGGGGCAGACGGTGGAGGTCGGCACGCCGATCCTCACCATCGACGTCGACCCCGGTGGTGCGGCCGCTCCCGCCGCCGCTCCCGCCGCCCCGGCTCCGGCCGAGGAAGAGGAGATGAAGCCGCTGGTCGGCTACGGCTCCAAGGCCGTGGTCACGCAGCGGCGGGCCCGGAAGGGCGCTGAGCCCGCTCCGGTGGCCGCTGTTGCCGCGCCGCCCGCTCCCGTCGCCCCCGCTCCGGCGGCTCCGCGCGGCGGGTACGTCCCGCTGGCGAAGCCGCCGGTGCGGAAGCTGGCGAAGGACCTCGGCGTCGACCTGCACGCGCTGACCGGCACCGCGGACGGCGGTGTCATCACGCGTGAAGACGTCGAGCGCGCCGCCAACGGGACTCCGGTCGTCACGTCCACCGTGGACAGCGGAACGCGCGAGCGGCGCGTGCCGATCAAGGGCGTCCGGAAGATGACCGCGGCCGCGATGGTGCAGAGCGCGTACACCGCTCCGCACGTCACGGAGTTCCTGACCATCGACGTCACGCCGATGATGGAGTTCCGCGAGAAGCTGAAAAAGTCGCGGGAGTTCGCCGGGGTCAAGGTCACGCCGCTGACGTTCGCCGCGAAGGCCGTGTGCCTGGCGGCGAAGCGCACTCCGGACGTCAACGCGGTCTGGGACGAGCAGGCGCAGGAGATCGTCTACAAGGACTACGTGCACCTCGGGATCGCCGCGGCCACCCCGCGCGGCCTGATCGTGCCGAAGGTCCGCGACGCCGACTCGATGTCGCTGAAGGAGCTGGCTCAGGCACTGACCCAGCTCACCGAAACGGCCCGCGAGGGTAAGACGTCCCCGGCGGACATGGCGAACGGCACGATCACGATCACCAACGTCGGCGTGTTCGGCGTCGACACCGGCACGCCGATCATCAACCCGGGTGAGTCGGCGATCCTGTGCCTCGGCGCGATCAAGGACCAGCCGTGGGTGGTGGACGGCGAGATCAAGGTCCGCAAGGTGCTCCAGCTGTCGCTGAGCTTCGACCACCGGGTGGTCGACGGGCAGCAGGGCTCGGAGTTCCTGGCCGACGTCGGCGCGCTGCTGGCCGACCCGGCCATGGCCATGACGTACTGAGTTTCCGCAGGTGAAGGCCGCTTTCGGGCGGCCTTCACCTTTACTCATTTGACGGAGTGAGCACTCACTCCGCACAATGGACGTCATGACACCAGCATCCGAAACCCGGCGAAGAGCGCCGGGCATGAGCGTCGAGGCCCGGCGCGCCATGATCGTGCACGCGGTGCTGCCGCTGCTGATGGAGCACGGCGCGAACGTCACGACCAGCCAGATCGCGCGCGCCGCCGGCATCGGCGAGGGCACCATCTTCCGCGCGTTCAAGGACAAGGACGAGCTCTTCGACGCCTGCACCGCGGAGGCCCTGCGGCCCGACCACGTGCTCGACGCGATCGCCGAAATCCCCGTCGACCAGCCACTCGAAGACCGGCTCGTCGAAGCCGCCGAAGCGCTCGGCGCCCACCTCGAGCGGATGGGTGCGCTGATGGGCGCCCTGCACGCGTCCGGACGGCACAAGCACCGCGACCCCGAACAACGGCTCAAGGACCAGCGCGGCACCTGGAAGGGCGGCCGCCGCGAGTCGATGGCCGCCATGCGCGGGGCGATCGAGGAACTGTTCGTTCCCGACAAGGACCGCCTGCGGCTGCCGCCCGAGCAGCTGGCGTCGCTGTTCCTGACCCTGTTGTTCGGCGGCCGGCGGCTGGCGCCGGACGTCGAGGCGCCCACCACGCGCCAGGTGGTCGACGTCTTCCTGCACGGCGCCGTGGAGGTCCCGTGATCCCGGGCGGCGGGGGCGGCTTGGAGTCCGTGCTCGCCCGGCGCGGCCGGCGGCGGCACGCCGTTACGGTGCCGGAGAGCGGGCTGACCGGGCCCGTCGACATTCCCGAGCCGAAGCAGGACGACCAGCCGAAGGACCTGCGCTCCCGGCTGAAGCGCGCGAAGACGTCGGTGGCGGGCACAGTCCGCGGCCTGCCCAAGGTCGTCAAGCTGACCTGGCAGGCCAGTCCGGTTCTGACGATCCTGCTGGCGCTGATCACGCTGCTGTCGGGGCTGCTGCCGACGGTGACCGCGTACGTGGCGAAGCTGTTGCTCGACGCCGTCGTCGCGGCGATCCAGGGCAAGGGCACCACGGGCGACATCGTGAACGTCGCGCTGTTCCAGTTCGGCGTGCTCGCCGCGACCGCGATCAGCAGCTCGCTGACGTCGATCGCGCAGTCGCTGCTGCAGGAACGCATGACGCTGACCATCCGCCACCAGGTGATGGCGCACGCGAGCGAACTGCACCTCGCGTACTTCGAGGGGTCCGCGTCCTACGACATGCTGCGCCAGGCGGCGCAGGAAGCGCCCATGCGGCCGCTGTCGATGATGAACTCCGCGCTGGGGCTCGTGCGGACGCTGATCACGTTCGGCAGCATGGTCGCGCTGCTCGTCTCGATCAGCCCGCTGCTGGCCCTGGTCGCGCTGGTGGCGCCGATCCCGGCGTTCATCTCGCAGTCCAAGTACGGCTCGCGCGCGTTCTGGCTGACGTTCCTGATGTCGCCGATCAAGCGGCGGATGGATTACCTGTCGTCGCTGGTCACCACGGACACCTACGCGAAGGAGACGAAGCTGTTCGGGCTCGGCCCGTACTTCGTCGACCGCTTCCGCCGGCTGGGTGTGGTGTCGTACGAGCGGCAGCGGAAGCTGACGATCAACCGCAACATCAGCTCGACGGCCTGGGGGCTGTTGAGCACGTTCGCGGGCTCGGCGATCGCGCTGTACATCGCCCTGGAAGCGGTCGGCGGCCGGCTCACGCTGGGCGACCTGGCGTTGTACACGGCCGCGGCGACGTCCGTGCAGACGTCGGTGTCCGGGCTGTTCACGGCGTTCTCGGGGATGTACGAGAACAACCTGTACCTGGACACGCTGTACCGGTTCCTGGACACGAAGCCCGAGATCACGGCGCCCGCGTCACCCCGGCCGTTCCCGTCTGTCGTGGACGGTCACATCGAGTTCGATTCGGTCACCTTCGCCTACCCGGGTTCGGAGGAGCCGGCGCTGGAGGACGTCAGCTTCGAGATCCGCCCCGGCGAGACGGTGGCGGTGGTGGGCCGCAACGGCGCGGGCAAGTCGACGCTGTTCAAGCTGCTGTGCCGGCTGTACGACCCGACGGAAGGGCGCATCCTGCTGGACGGCGTCGACATCCGCGAGTACGACCCGGTGGAGCTGCGCACGCGGATCAGCGCGATGTTCCAGGACTACGTGACGTACCAGGGAACGGCGGCGGAGAACATCGGCCTCGGCGACCTCACGCGGCTGGAGGACCGTCCGCACATCGAGGACTCGGCCCGCCGCGCCGGAGCGGACGAGCGCATCGAGCGGCTGCCTTCCGGCTACGACAGCCCGCTGGGGAGGTGGTTCGACCAGGGCGTTTCGCTGTCCGGCGGGGAGTGGCAGAAGATCGCGCTGGCCAGGGCGTTCCAGCGCGAGGCGCCGATCTTGATCCTCGACGAGCCGACCTCGGCGCTGGACGCCCAGGCCGAGCACGACCTGTTCGCGCGCCTGCGTTCGCTGTCCGAAGGCCGGACGACGCTCTACATCTCGCACCGGTTCTCGACGGTGCGGCAGGCGGAGCGGATCCTGCTGCTGGACCGCGGGAAGGTCGCCGAATACGGGACGCACGAAGAGCTGATGGCGGCGAAGGCGGGGTACGCGGAGCTGTTCACGCTGCAGGCGCAGGCGTACTTGGACGAAGTGCCGGGCTGAGCAGAACCTTGCCGGCGCCCTCACGGCTCTCGACGCGGGCGTGCGCCGCGGCCACCTCGGCGAGGGGGTAGGTCCGGTCGATCACCGGGATCAGCGTGCCGTCCGCGACGAGGCCGAGTGCCTCGGCGCGGGCGGCCGCGACCCGCTTCCCGTAGGCGTCCGGCCCGCCGAAGCCGATCAGGGTGATCCCGCGGGCGAGCAGGCCGGCGACGGGGAAGACCGGGAACTCGCCGCTGAGCATGCCGTAGGCGAGGATGCGCGCGTGCGGCGCGAGCTTCGCGGTGAGCTCGCCGGCGCGCGGGCCACCGATCGACTCGAAGACGACGTCGATGCCGTCGGGTACCTTCTGCCGCCAGTCCGGGTCGCGGTGGTCGACGTCGGCCTGTTCGTTCCCCGCGGTGGTGACGACCCGCGCACCCCTTCGTCCGGCCAGCCGGGCCAGGTGGCCGCCGATCGCCCCGGACGCGGCTTCGACCAGCACGGTCTCTCCGGCCTCGACGTCCGCGGTCTCGATCAGGGCGAGCGCCACGGAGGCCGGGACAGCGGCGGCGACGGCCTGCGCGGAGGTGAGGCCATCGGGCACAAGCGTGTACTCGCTCGCGGCGACGACCTCGGCGTACGCGCCGCCGGTGTAGGACATGGTGACGACCCTTTTTCCCCTCAGGCTCGGATCGTCGGCGTCGAGGACGATCCCCGCGGCCTCGTGCCCGAAGATCGACGGCTGCCCGGCCGGGAGCAGCCCGGACCGCAGCTGCGTCTCGTAGAACGGCACCGCGATCGCCTCGGTCCGGATGAGGACTTCGCCGGGGTTCCGCGTCGGTTCGGGCCGGTCTTCGACCTTGAGGACTTCCGGGCCACCCGAGCCGTACTGCACCACTGCCCGCATCGCATTCCCCTAACTGGACCATCGGTCAACTTACGGTCTCCTACTATATGGACCACCAGTCAACTTGTCGAGGAGCTTCATGGAGCGCGCTGACGCAGCCCGCAACCGCCAGGCGATCCTGCGCGCGACCGAGGAGCTGTTGTCGACGCACGAGCTGTCCGACGTGTCGATGGACCGCGTCGCGGCCGCGGCCGGCGTCGGCAAGGGGACGGTGTTCCACCGGTTCGGCAATCGGGAAGGCCTGATGCGAGCCCTGGTGGAGTCGCGGGTCGAGCAGCTTTCCGCGGCGTTGACCTCGGGCCCGCCCCCACTCGGCCCGGGCGCACCTCCGGCTTCGCGCTTGGCGGCGTTCTTCGACGCGGTGGTGGAGCTGGCTTCGAAGAACGTCAAGGTGATGGCGGCGTTCGAGCAGGCGTCGACGGACCGGCTGAACAGCCCGGTGTACGTGGCGTGGCACGCGCACGTGTCAGGGCTGATCGCGGCGGCGTCACCGGGGCTGGACGCGGACTTGGTGGCCCACCTGCTGCTGGGCTCGTTGCACAGCGACCTGGTCCTGCGGTTCTTGAAGTCCGGCGAGACGGATCGGCTGGCCGCGGGACTGAGGTCGATGATCGAGACGCTGCTGCGCTGACCCGGGGTGCGGCCGGGAGCAAATCGGACAGCTCGTTCGTTGACCGGGTATGGCTGTCGCGTTCCTGCTCTACGTCATCGCCGAGATCGCCGCGATCTGGGCGGTGGGTTCGGCTGTCGGCGTGCTCGGCACGCTGGGCCTCCTCCTGGCGGGCGCGTTCTTGGGCTCCTGGCTGGCCCGTCGCGAGGGCGGCAAGGCGATGAGGGCCTTCACAGCCGCGGCCCGCTCGGGACGGCCGGCGGAGAAGGAACTCACCGACGGGATGCTGGTCGGTCTCGGTGGCGTGCTGATCCTGGTGCCCGGGTTCGTCAGCGACCTGCTGGGGTTGTTGCTGATCCTGCCGCCTTCGCGGGCCGTGGCTCGTCGGTTGTGGTTGAAGCGGATGGAGAAGCGGGCGGTGAGGTTCGCCAACCGCCGTCGTGGGCCGGTGATGGTGGTGGACAGCGAGGTGGTGTCCGCGGAGGAGCCACACCGCCGCGACCAGCCGACGGTGATCGAAGGCCGGGTCGTGGAGAACTGATCACGCGTGCACGCTGCGGTGGTACTCGAGGAACTCGCTGCCGAGGTTGTGGGACTCCTGCACGGTCAACACGCCCACCGGCTGGCCATGACGAACGATGGTCAGGTCCGGGTCGATGACAATCGCCCCGCGGTCGAACTGCACGTGGCAATTGGGACAGAGGCAAAGCACGTTCGGCGGCAGGTCCGGGCCGCGGTGGAGACCCCCGAGCGCCTGGATGTGCGCTCCTTCTGAGTATCCCCGGCCGTCACCCACGAGCAGGCGGACACTGCAGATCTGACAAGTGTGGTCGTACATCTTCTTCACGTACTCCACGACCTCGGTGGAGCGGACAGTTCGTTGCGTGACGACCTTCTTGCGTTCCGGCTGAAAATTGCCGACGGGTGCTTCACCGTGGTGCAGTTCACCTGACAACAAGACATCTTGCCTGGCGAAGGCGACGTCCACGCCGACGCTCATCTTGACCATGCGGAACCGACAAATCTGGTAGCCACCCTGACCCGCCACCAACGCGGCATCGTCGACTCGAAACAGACCGTCGTAGCGGTAACCCGAATCAGGAGCGTACGGCGACTTCCGATCCGCACCGCGTACGACCCGTACCGGAGCACCGGTCAGCCAACTGGTGCGCAGGGCGGCGTTCCCCGAGGCTTCGAAGGTCTGATCGGCATTCTGCCGACCGCGGCCATCCCGACCTCCGTGGCCGGTGTAGAGCAACTCATCTCCGTGATCGTCGTCGTCCTCGTAACCGCCGGACGACACGATGGATTCAGCACCCGTCTTTGCAGTTCCTACAATCCCCGCCTGAAGCGCACGGTGGACGCCACTCGCCGCCACCTCCGCCCGGCTGGCGAACACTGCACCTTCCGGATAACCGGGGATTTCGCCAATGCCGGGCGCAAGGCCCGCGGCTGACATGACGTTGAGGTCCCGGAAGTCAAAGCCCAACCCGGTCAACCGCGCGACGACGGTCTGCAATCCACCGCTGAACTCTCCGGCCGTGAGGGCCTGGCCAGTCGCATACCCGTGAGCCGCGCCAAGCAGAGCCTTCGAGTCGTACTGCTTGCCGCCATAGAGCACGACATAGCGCCGCGACTGGCCGAAGCCGTACTTGTCCAAGAACGCATCACGGCCGAGGTCATCGAACTCGGCGATAGCTTTGTGGACATGCTCCTGGTACACGTCGGCAAGACTCATAGCACCACCCTAAGGTGGGACACCGACAGTTTGCTGTCACCAGCCTGCGACAGCTAGTCCACGGACGGCTTAGGGATGTCGAAGTAGCTGGAGAACCGCACGGCCGGGGCGTACTCGCCCTTCACCTTCACTCGGCCCGTCACGAACATCGCCGCCACTGCGGCGTTGCCGGTGGCCATCCTGATGAAGTCGTCCACCGCCAGGGTGATCGTCGTGTCCGGGGTTCGGGACAGGTCCGTTGACGAGACGCACATCCCGTCCTCGATCACCGTCTGGAAGCGGTCGTAACCGTCTTCTCCTGAGCCCTCCGAGAAACGCCAGGAAACCACGCAATCCACGTGGCGTGCCCGGGCCGGTGAGAAATGCTCTGACATTCGGCGGAAAATCTCGTCCAAAAACACCGAGCGCAGCTCTGGGTGGTCCGCGATCGCCCTCAGTTGTTCGCGGGAGGCTCGGCGGACCACGTCCACCAGGACGTCCGTCGACAGGGAACTCAGCTCGATGCCGGCGCCCGCGGAGCCCAGCATGTGCAGGGTTTCCAGGACCTGGACGAACTGGGACGGCGTCAGGTTAGCGATGACCAGCTTCTCCGCGAACGCGTTCACCACGTGGCCGCCGCGGGCTCGGTGGGGGCGCGGGAGGCGCCATTTCGCTTTTCGGGGCACGGGCGGACTATACGGGGTGCGGTAGGTCGAAGAAACCGATCAAGCCGGCCGCGAAAGCCAGGTCGCCCTTTACCTTTATCCTCCCCGTGACGAACAGCACCGCTGGGGTCGCTTGGTGCGTTACGAGACGGAAGAAGTCGACCGGCGCGATCGTGATGGTGACTCGCGGAGCTGAGTGCATCTCGCGGCTGACCGTGCACGATCCGTGCGAAATCGCCGTTTCGTAGCGGTCGTAGCCGCCTTCGCCCACTCCGCCGGACAGGCGCCAGTGGACCACCGCGTGCAGGTCGCGGGCTCGGTCCGGCCGGATGTGGGCGCCCATGCGGGCGAAGATCTCGTCCAGCACGCGCTCTCGCAGCGCGCGGTCCGCGACGACGCTCTCCAGCTGCGCGCGCGACGCCGAGGCCACCAGGGACGCGAAACGGGCCGGCTCCACCTTGCTCAGGTCGAACGCCGGTGCGCGGGATGCCAGCGTGACCAGTGCCTTCAGGAACCGCCGGAAGTCGTCCTTGCGGAGCTCGGCCGGGTCGAGAGCCTCCACCAGCGCGTTGACGTCGAGGGCGTGCCCCTCGGGGCTCAGCGGGTCGAGCCGCTCCAGTTCGTCGAGCAGGGCCGCTCCGCGGAGCTCCGCGATCCGATCGGCGCTGGTCATCCCGGCGTTTTCGGCCATGGTCACCCCTCTCCCAGTTACTCATGCGTAAGGCTACCCGTCAGTAGGTAGGCGGGCAAGCGTGCCGAAATCACCCTGACGGGTCCACTGCCGGTACCGTCTCCGGGCAGCAACGAGGAGGTCCAGCGTGTCAGAGGAAGATCAGCGTCCGCCCGAACGGGCCAGGCGGCTGCCGCGTGCGGTGCGCGAGCGGCAGATCCTGGACGCGGCCGTCCAGGTCTTCTCGCGGCACGGCTACCACGCCGCGTCGATGGACGAGATCTCCGACGTGGCCGGGGTGTCGAAGCCGATGATCTACACCTACCTCGGCTCCAAAGAGGACCTGTTCGGCGCGTGCATCCGCCGCGAGGCGACGCGCCTGCTCGAGGCCATCCAGGCCGGCGTGCAGCCCGACCTGCCGCCGGACATGCAGCTCTGGCACGGCCTGCGGTCCTTCTACCGCTTCGTCGCCGAGTACCGCGAGTCCTGGACGGTCCTGCACCGCCAGGCCCTCACCGTCGGCGGCGCCTTCGCCGCGGAGATCACCGACATGCGGGCGCGCGCGATCCAGCTCGTCGCCGCGCTCGTCGTGTCCGCCGGCACCCGCAAGGGCGTCGGCGAGCAGGCGGAGTTCTCCGGCGAAGGGCTGGCCGCGTCGCTGGTCGGCGGGGCCGAGTCGCTGGCCGACTGGGCGCTCGACCACCCCGACATCTCCGACGGCGTCCTCGCCTCCTGGCTGATGAACCTCGTCTGGCTGGGCTTCAACGACCTCATCGAGGGCGCCGTCTGGAAGCCGTCAGAGTGAGCTGATCGTCCCTTCCAGGTGCGGCTTCGACTTGCTCCACAGCTCGAACGCCCAGCCGTCGTCCACCGCCCAGGACGTGAAGGCCGCTTTGGCCGGCAGCAGCACCGGCTGCTTGAAGCGGACGTCCACCGTGAACGCCTCCGGCAGCCGGCCTTCGAACGCGGCCAGCGCGTGGGCCTTCGTCCACATGCCGTGGGCGATCGCCTTCGGGAAGCCGAACAGGCGCGCAGTCAGCGCGTGCAGGTGGATCGGGTTGCGGTCGCCCGAGACCTCCGCGTAGCGCCGCCCGATGTCGCCCGGGACGCGCCAGATCGCGTCCGGGGTCGGCGGGGCCAGCTGGTCCCGCCGGGAAGAACCGGAGCCGGCGCCGCGACGCAGGTACGTGCTGACGTCCGTCCACACCTGGTCATCACCGGCCCAAGCTTCGCTGATGACGTCGAACTGACGGCCCTTCTCGTGCGGACGCAGGTTCTCCGCCCGCACGCGGATGGTCAGCGGCTCGCTCACCCGCAGCGCGCGGTGCTGGGTGATCCGGTTCGCCACGTGAACCATGCCGAGCAGCGGGAACGGGAAGCCCGGCTCGGTCATCAGCGCCATCTGCAGCGGGAACGCCAGCATGTGCGGGTACGTCGCCGGCAGCTCGTCGCTCAGCCGGAAGCCGCACACCGTGTTGTACGCCGCCAGGTGGGCCGGGTCGACGACGACGCCGGTGCGGACCAGCTCCGTGTCCGGCAGCGATGAGCCCGACGGCTTGCGCAGGACGCCGCCGAGCAGCGCCTTCGGGTACAGCGTCGCCAGGCTCGGCGTGCTGTCGAGTTCGCGGATCGCCACGTCACGCCCCCAGCAGGGCCTGGCCGCAGACGCGGACCACGTTGCCGTTGACCGCCGACGACGCCGGGTTCGCGTACCAGGCGATCGTCTCGGCGACGTCGACCGGCAGGCCACCCTGGCCGAGGCTGGACAGCCGCCGCCCGGCCTCGCGGATGAACAGTGGCACCGCGGCCGTCATCTTGGTCTCGATGAACCCGGGCGCGACGGCGTTGATCGTGCCGCCGTACGCCGCGAGCTGCGGCGCGCCGACGTTCACCATGCCGATGACGCCCGCCTTCGACGTCGCGTAGTTCGTCTGGCCGACGTTGCCGGCGATGCCCGCGATCGACGAGACGCCGATGATGCGGCCGTTCTCGTTCAGCACGCGATCGGCGAGGAGCTTGTCGTTCACCGCGAGCTGCGAGGCCAGGTTCACCGCGATCACCGAGTCCCACGCGCTTTCGCTCATGTTGCCCAGCGTCTTGTCGCGCGTGATGCCCGCGTTGTGCACGACGATGTCGACGCCGCCGTGACGCTCCTTCAGGTACTCCGCGAGCTTCGCGGGCGCGCTCGGCGAAGTGATGTCGAGCTGCAGCGACGACCCGCCGACCTTGTTGGCGACCTTCGAGAGGTCACCACCCTGCGCCGGGATGTCGAGCGCGACGACGTGCGCGCCGTCGCGGGCCAGCACCTCGGCGATCGCCGCGCCGATGCCGCGGGACGCGCCGGTGACCAGCGCGACCTTGCCGTCCAGGGGCTTCTCCCAGTTCGCGGGCGGGGTCGCCGTCTTGCCTTCGGTGCCGATCCGGATCACCTGGGCGTCGACGAACGCCGACTTCGCCGAGAGCAGGAAGCGCAGCGTCGACTCCATGGCCTCTTCGGCGCCGTCGGCGACGTACACGAGCTGAGCGGTCGCGCCGCGCTTCAGCTCCTTGCCCACCGAACGGATGAAGCCCTCGAGCGCGCGCTGCGCGATCCGCTCGCGGCCCTCGACCTGCTCCGGCGGGGTGCCCAGCACGACGACCCGGCCGGACGGGCCGACGCTGCGGATCACCGGGTGGAAGAAGTCGTAGACCTCGCGCAGGCGGGCGGGGTCGGTGACGCCGGTGGCGTCGAAGACCAGCGCCGCGTGCCGGTCGGCGGCCGTGGCGATCACCTCGATGCCCGCGTCGGCCAGCTGGTCGCGCAGGGTCTTCTCGAGCCGTCCGCCGGGCGCCGCGCCGAGAAGTGCGGGACCCTCGAGGGCGGGTTGCCCGGGCTGGTACCGACGCAGCGTCGCGGGGTTCGGCAGGCCGAGCTTCGGCACCACGAACTTCCCCACCGGGGTTTTCGTGAACTGCTGGTACCTGTCAGCCATCGGATGCCTCCCGTGCAGTCTGCGTCACGTCGCAGTCTAACCTACTCGCTAGTAGGTTACAGTGTGAGGGACACGACCAGAGAGGTGAAGTTCATGCCGCCGAAGAAGACGCCAGCTGTACGCAAGGTCGCGATCATCGGGGGCAACCGGATCCCCTTCGCGCGGTCCAACGGTCCGTACGCGAAGGCGTCGAACCAGGACATGTTCACCGCCGCGCTCGACGGTCTGGTCAGCCGCTTCTCGCTCCAGGGCGAAGTGCTCGGCGAGGTCGCCGCCGGTGCCGTGCTCAAGCACTCGAAGGACTTCAACCTGGCCCGCGAGAGCGTGCTGGGCAGCAAGCTCTCGCCCGCGACACCCGCGTCCGACGTCCAGATGGCGTGCGGCACCGGCCTGCAGGCGATCGTCAATGTCGCCAACAAGATCGCGCTCGGCCAGATCGACTCGGCCATCGCCGGCGGCGTCGACACCACGAGTGACGCGCCGCTGGCCGTCAACGAGGACCTGCGCCAGATCCTCATCCAGCTCAACGCGGCGAAGACCCTCGGCGACCGCCTCAAGCTCGTCGCGAAGATCCGCCCTGGCCACATCGTCCCGGCGATCCCGCGCAACGAGGAGCCGCGCACCGGCCTGTCGATGGGCGAGCACGCGGCGCTGACGGCGAAGGTCTGGGAGATCACCCGCGAGGCGCAGGACGAACTGGCCGCGAGCAGCCACCAGAAGCTGGCCGCCGCCTACGAGCGCGGGTTCTTCGACGACCTCGTGACGCCGTTCCTCAAGCTCACGCGCGACCAGAACCTTCGGCCGGACTCGACCGCGGAGAAGCTCGCCAAGCTCAAGCCGGCCTTCGGCGGCCCCGAGGGCACGATGACCGCGGGCAACTCGACGCCGCTGACCGACGGCGCGTCGACGGTCCTGCTGGCCACCGACGAGTGGGCGAAGGCGCACAAGCTGCCGGTCCTGGCGTACCTGACGTTCTCGCAGACGGCGGCCGTCGACTACGTCCACGGCGACGAAGGCCTGCTGATGGCGCCCGCCTACGCCGTGCCGCGGATGCTCGCGCGCGCCGGGCTGTCGCTGCAGGACTTCGACTTCTACGAGATCCACGAGGCGTTCGCGTCGCAGGTGCTGGCCACGCTCAAGGCGTGGGAGGACCCGGCGTTCGCCAAGGAGAAGCTGGAGCTGGACGAGCCGCTCGGCGCGATCGACCGGGCGAAGCTCAACGTCAACGGCTCGTCGCTGGCGGCCGGGCACCCGTTCGCCGCGACCGGCGGCCGGATCGTCGCGACGCTGGCGAAGCTGCTGCACGAGAAGGGGTCCGGCCGCGGCCTGATCTCGATCTGCGCGGCCGGCGGCCAGGGCGTCACCGCGATCCTGGAAAAGTAGCTTTCACGTGAAAGTGCCCCTCTCGGGATTCCCGGGAGGGGCACTTTCACGTGAAAGTGCCGGTCAGCTGGGGAGGGCCTTCTGGGCGCGCTTCGCGAGCTTGTTCGCGCGCTTCTCGGCCTTGCGGCTCAGCTTGCCGGCCGCGGCGCCGACGTCCTTGGCCGCGTTCCGCGCGCGCCAGGCCGCCGACGGCTTCCCGTGCGTGTCGGCGACCGCGAGCAGCAGGCCGCCGGCCAGGCTCGCGTTCTTGAAGAACTGGATCTGCTGCTGCTGGCGCTCGCCCGGGTCCTTGAGGGTCCAGAAGCTGTGCGTCGAGAGCGTCGTGGGCACCAGGCTGCCGAGGAGCAGTCCGGCCGCGAGCCGCGGCGCCTTGCCGGCCGCGAGGGCGAGACCGGCGCCGATCTTCACCGCGGCGTCCATCCGGACGAGCGTCACCGGGTCGCGCGGGACCTGCTCGGGGACGACGTCGCCGAACTTCTCGAACGCGTTGTTGAGGAACGGTTCCGCCGCCTTGGCGTGGCCCTCGGCCTGCCTCAGCGCATTGATCCCGCCCGTCACGAAGATCGTGGCGAGCAGGGGACGTGCCACTCGACGGAGTATCACGGTCATAGCCTTCCTCGTACGGGCCGCTGCCTGGTCGAACCTACTCCGTGGATGCCCGCTCGGCCCGGGCTCGAATCCTCATCGGGCTTTCTGGGTGTTTATAGTCCTGACGCTAGATAGCGCTATGGAGCCTTAGCGGTTGACCTTGACGTGGCGTCAACTTCTATCGTCGAAGTCATGGAGTGGTCGATCCAGGACATCGCCCGCTCGGCGGGGACCACGAGCCGGACGCTGCGCCACTACGGCGCCGTCGGCCTGCTCGAGCCCAGCCGGATCGGCAGCAACGGCTACCGCTACTACGACGAGCAGGCGCTCGTCCGGCTGCAGCGGATCCTGCTGCTGCGCGAACTCGGCCTCGGGCTGCCGGCGATCGCCGAGGTGCTCGACGGCCAACGCGACAGCGCCGCGGCGCTCGAAACCCACCTGGAGCTGCTCGAAGGCGAGCGGCGGCGGATCGGACGGCAGATCGAGTCGGTCCGCACGACCCTCCGGAAACTGAAGGGAGGTGAACAACTGATGGCAGAAGAAGTTTTCGACGGCTTCGACCACACGAAGTACGAGAAGGAGGTCACCGAGCGCTGGGGCGCCGACGCGTACAAGCGCGGAGACCAGTGGTGGCGCTCGCTCTCGGCTGACGAGAAGAAGGCACACCAGCAGGAGCAGCTCGACATCGCGGCGGCGTTCGGCGCGGCGCACGCTTCGGGTTCGACGCCGGGTTCCGACGAGGTCCAGGCGATCACGCGACGGCTGCACGAGTGGCTGCGGCCGGCGGTCTCGTCGGTGTCGGCGGGGTACTTCGCCGGACTCGGGCAGTTGTACGTGGACGACCCGCGGTACGGCGTCGAGGGCGCGACGGCCGAGTTCGTCCGGGACGCGATGAAGATCTACGCGGAGCGGAACCTGACCACCTAGTGGCGCGTCGTAAGGGGCGCACTGGGGGTAGGGACGAGCAGGGCTGCAGACCTGTTCGTCTCTATGTACGGCCATCCGGTCGAACTCCGGCGACACGCGCTAGCCGTCTATGGCGGAATATCGGGTCCACGCTAGAAACGCCGATAGCTTGGCAGAGTGGACCCCATCCGCAACCCCTTCGCGCCGGGCGCCGGGCAACGGCCGCCCGAGCTGGCCGGTCGGGAGCGTGAGCTCAAGGCCTTCGAAGTGGTGCTGGAACGCGTTGCGCGGGGGAGACCCGAACGCAGTCTCGTCCTCACCGGCCTTCGCGGGGTCGGGAAGACCGTGCTGCTCGGGGAGCTGCGGGCGATGGCCGTGCGGCACAAGTGGGGGGCCGGGAAGATCGAGGCGCGGCCGGACGCCGAGCTGCGGCGGCCGCTTTCCGCCGCCCTGCACCGGGCCATCCGGGACCTCGCCGTGCGGCACCGGGCGCCGGATCGGGTCGAAGAGGTGCTCGGGGTGTTGAAGGCGTTCGCGCTGCGGGCCAACAAGCCCGACGCCAAGCTGCGCGATCGGTGGCAGCCCGGCATCGACGTGCCCGCCGCGCAGGGGCGGGCCGATTCCGGGGACATCGAGATCGACCTCGTCGAGCTGTTCACCGACGTCGCCGAGCTGGCCGCGGACGTCGGGACCGGCGTCGCCCTGCTCATCGACGAGATCCAGGACCTGCAGCCGGACGACGTCTCGGCGTTGTGCGCGGCCTGCCACGAACTCTCGCAGTCCGGTGCGCCGCTCGTCGTCGTCGGGGCCGGGCTGCCGCACGTGCCCGCCGTGCTGTCGGCGTCGAAGTCCTACTCCGAACGGCTCTTCCGCTACGCGCGCATCGACCGGCTCAGCCGCGAGGACGCCGACTTCGCCGTGATGGCGCCGATCGAACGCGAGGACGCCGGCATCGAGCCGGAAGCCCTCGACGCGCTCTTCGACGCGTCCGGCGGCTACCCCTACTTCATCCAGGCCTACGGCAAGGCGGCCTGGGACGCGGCGCCGTCCGACCCGATCACCGTCAAGGACGTCCAGGTCGCGGCGCCCGAGGCGGAGTCGGAACTGGCGGTCGGCTTCTTCGGTTCGCGCTACGAGCGCGCGACGCCGGCCGAGCGTGAGTACCTGCAGGCGATGGCCTCGCTGACCCAAGGGCGCGACGAGCCCGCCGGCACCGCCGACGTCGCCGTGTTCCTCGGGCGGAAGCCGTCGTCGCTGTCGCCGGCGCGCGACAGCCTGATGAAGAAGGGCCTCGTCTACTCCGCCGAGCGCGGGCAGATCGCCTTCACCGTCCCGCACTTCGGCCACTACCTGCTCGGACGCGACTGACCTGGGCTTTTCCCGCTGTCTCGCCCTCTATGAGCATCACTAAGGTTTTCTAGTGATAGTTTTAGATATCTCTAGAGAGCGCTAGCCGGTTGCTTCGCCGTGACCGTCGCCACCCCAAATCTCTCCGGCTCATACCCAAGTTTGCCGATGATTCATCGGCTAGTGCGCCAAGTCACCGGATATTCATTGGCGTCCTTGTGAAAAAAGGCGCATACTAGACCTACAAGCCACCGAGAACCCTCGAAGGGGATGCAGAAACCGATGAACAACATCGCCGCCAAGCTCCGTGCCCGTCGCGCCGAGGCTCGCACTCGCCGGGCGCTGAACCGGGCGATCGACACCGCCGCCACCGCGACGGTCCGTCAGGAACTCATCGCGATCGCGCAGGCTCGCTCCGGCTACATGCGCTGATCTCTCACCCCGTGGCTGGTCGCCCATTCGAGTGACGTAGGCCACATCGTGCTCACGGTGTAACGCCGCCCGGAGGGGCGTCGATACCCAGTACGACCCCGTGATGCTGGCGGACCCCCGACCTGGCAGCATCGCGGGGTTTCCCATTTCCCCGGAAAATCCCTTGCCGGCGGAGCCGTCCGCAGTAATCTTTGACTTCGTCAACGAACTTGTTGAGGTGGTCAATGAACGACGCTCAGCTGGCCGACCGGGTCTCCGCGGTTCGCGCCTTCAACCGGCTCTACACGTCCGTCATCGGCGTGCTCGACGAAGGACCGGCGGACGCCGAGTACTCGCTGCCGGAAGCGCGCGTGCTCTTCGAGCTCGCCCACCAGGACCCGCTCCCCGTCACGGACCTGCGGAAACGTCTCGACCTCGACGCCGGTTACGCGAGCAGGCTGCTCGCGCGCCTGGAGTCCCGCGGGCTGATCGTGCGCGAACGGTCCGAGGAGGACGCGCGCCGCCAGCTCGTCCGGCCGACCGCCGCGGGCCGGGCCGCCTTCGCCGTGCTGAACCGCCGCTCCACCGACCAGATCGGCGGACTGCTGCGCCGCTTCGCCGACGAAGACCAGCAGCGCCTGCTGGCCGCGATGCGCACGATCGGCGACCTGGTCGGCGACCGCCGCCGCGACCCGGCCCTCGTCCTCCGCCCACCACGACCGGGTGACCTCGGTTGGGTGGTGGAACGGCACGGCGCGCTCTACGCCCGCGAGTACGGCTTCGGCGCCCGGTTCGAGGGACTCGTCGCCCGGATCGTCGCGGATTTCGCCGAAACCCCCGACGATCCGCGGCAGGCCTTCTGGATCGCGGAACTCGACGGCGAACGGGTGGGCAGCATCGCGTGCACCCGGAGCCAGGACGCGGACACCGCGAAACTTCGGCTGCTGCTGCTCGAGCCGGCGGCGCGCGGCCACGGCGTGGGCAAGCGGCTGGTCACCGAGTGCGTTTCGTTCGCCCGGGCCCACGGCTACCGGGCGATGGAGCTGTCGACGGTCTCCATCCTCGACGCCGCGCGTTCGCTCTACCGCGCGGCCGGGTTCGAGCTCGTCACCGAGAAGGACTTCGACGACTGGGGGCCGAAGCTGACCGACGAGACCTGGCGCCTGGAGTTCTAGCGGGGCACCCGGCCGAGCAGGAAGAACTCGGGGTTCGGGCGGAGCGCGGTGAGGTGGGCGAGGCGGTTCGACATCGCGAACAACGCCGTGATCGCACCGATGTCCCAGATCTCGTCTTCGGTCAGGCCGGCGTTGCGTGCGGCTTCGAGGTCGCCTTCGCCGAACAGGGCCGAGTCCTGGGCGAGGGCCAGTGCGAGGTCGACGATCGCGCGGCCGCGTTCGTCCAGCTCGACCTGCCAGGGGTTGCTCGACACGCGGTCGGCCAGCTCGGGGTCCTTGGCGCGGATGCGCAGGATCGCGCCGTGGGCGACGACGCAGTAGGTGCAGTGGTTGGCCCCGGAGGTCGCGACGACGACCAGCTCGCGCTCGGCCTTGCTGAGTCCGCCGGTGCGTTCCATCAGGGCGTCGTGGTAGTCGAGGAACGCGCGCAGCTCGGCGGGACGGTGGCCGAGCGCGCGGAAGATGTTCGGCACGAAGCCGGACTTGTCCGCGATCGCGCCGATCCGCTCGCGCAGGTCGTCGGGCAGGTCTTCGAGTTCCGTCACCGGGAACCGGCTCACCGCGTCAGTCATGGGCTTCACGCTAGCCGTGGTTGGCTGGGGGCGTGACGGACTACGTCGACGGGTACTGCGAACGCGTCGGGCCCGGGCTCTGGGGTGAGCCGCTCAACAGTCTCAGCAACCTGGCTTTCCTCGTCGCCGCCGTGCTCGTGTGGCGGCTGGCCGACGGGGACCGGACCGGGCGCCTGCTCGCCGGGCTGATCGGGCTCATCTTCGTCGCGAGCAGCGCTTTCCACCTGCTCGCCACGCGCTGGGCCGCCGTCGCGGACTCGGTCGCCATCCTCGTGTTCGTGCTGGTGTACGCCGTGCTGTTCGCTCGCGAGCACTGGCGCCCGCGACACGCGTGGCTCGCCGCGCCGGGGTTCCTCGCCCTCACCGTCGTCACGGCGTTGCTGGGCGGCGGGCTGTACCTGGGCGCTCTCATCGGCTTGGCCGCCTTCGCCGCCGTGCTCGCCTTCGAGCGCGACGCCTACTGGACGCACTTCGCCGTGGCAGGCGCGGTTTTCGCGCTCTCACTGAGCCTGCGCACGCTCGACCGGGACGTATGCGGCTACGTCCCGGTCGGCACGCACTTCCTCTGGCACCTGCTCAACGGCGTGGTGCTGTACCTCGTCTCGCGAGCGCTGCTTCGTCCTTAGTGGACGCCGATCGGGCGCAGGTTCTTGTCGTGCTCGTCGGTGTGGTAGTCCTCCGGCTCGGTGTCGTCCGTGCCGTTGAACACCTTCAGCTGCCGCGCGATCACCGTGCCGATCGCCGCGATCACCAGGTTGCCGATCAGGGCCACGAAACCGACGTAGATCTGGACCTGCGACCCGGCGAACGGGTGCCAGCCGAACAGCGACAGGTTGCCCAGCGGGAGCGCCGAGCCGCCGAAGTGGAGCTTGCCGTTGGCCGGGTTGGGGATGCCGTACAGCATGATCAGGCCCCAGCCGATGCCGACGACCCAGCCCGCGATCAGGCCCCAGCGGTGGAACCAGCGCGTGTACAGCGCCAGCGCCACGGCCGGCAGCGTCTGCAGGATCAGCACGCCGCCGATGAGCTGGAGGTCGATCGAGAACTGCGGGTCGATCAGGATGATCACCGCGACCGCGCCGAGCTTCACGACCAGCGAAGCCAGCTTCGCCTGCTTCGCCTCTTCCTGCGGTGTCGCGTTCTTGCGGAGGTACTCCTTGTAGATGTTGCGCGTCCACAGGTTGGCCGCGGCGATCGACATGATCGCCGCCGGCACCAGGGCGCCGATGCCGATCGCGGCGAACGCGATGCCCGCGAACCAGGACGCGAAGGTGCTGTCGAACAGGACCGGGACGATCGTGTTGCCGTCCGGCTTGCCGGTCGCCGCGTTCGTCAGCGGCTTGACGCCCGCCGTGATCGCCACGTAGCCGAGCAGCGCCAGCAGGCCGAGCACCAGCGAGTACGCCGGCAGCGCGACCATGTTCCGCTTGATCACGCTGCGGCCGCGCGAAGCGAGCACGCTCGTCAGCGAGTGCGGGTACAGGAACAGCGCGAGCGCCGAACCCAGGGCCAGCGTGGCGTACTGCAGCTGGTTGTTGGCGGTCAGCAGGACGCCGTCGGCCTTCGACGGGGTCTTGTCGAACTTGGCCACCGCGGTGTCGAAGATGTGCGACCAGCCGCCCAGCTTCGAGGGCAGGTAGATGATCGCCACCAGGATCACGAGGTAGATCAGGATGTCCTTGACGAACGCGATCAGCGCGGGCGCCCGCAGGCCGGACTGGTAGGTGTAGAAGGCCAGGATCACGAAGGCGACCAGCAGCGGCAGGTGCCCGACGATGCCGGAGCCGTTGATGCCCATCGTCCGCAGCACGGCTTCGAGGCCGACCAGCTGCAGCGCGATGTACGGCATGGTCGCGACGATGCCGGTGATCGCCACCAGCAGCGCGAGGATCGGCGAGCCGAAGCGGCCGCGCACGAAGTCGGCCGGGGTGACGTAGCCGCGCACCCGCGAAACCGACCACATCCGCAGCGCCGGCAGCAGAACGATCGGGTAGACGACGATCGTGTACGGCAGCGCGTAGAGGCCGAGCGCGCCGGCGCTGAACACCAGCGCGGGCACCGCGACGAACGTGTACGCCGTGTAGAGGTCACCGCCGAGCAGGAACCAGGTGATCCACGAGCCGAACTTGCGGCCGCCGAGACCCCATTCGTCCAGGTGGTCCAGCGTGCTGCCGCGCTGCCAGCGCGACGCCATGAAGCCGAGCACGGTAACCAAGGCGAACAAGAGCGTGAAGATGATCAGCTCGGGCCACTGCAGGTTGCTCATCGAGCGTCCCCTTCGTCCAGGTCGTCGACGCTCAGCCGGTCCGGGGCGTCAACGGTCGGCTTGTCCCGCGTCATCAGGTAGACGATCCAGGTGCTCAGCACCCCGACGGCCACCATGAGGAACTGGAACCAGTAGAAGAACGGCATCCCGAACAGCCGCGGACCGTCCATGTTGAACAGTGGCGTGACCAGGACAAGCAGCGGGACGATCAGGAGCAGGTTCCACGGGCTGAACTGAAACCCGCGCACCTTCCTGTCGTGCTTCGCAGTCGACATCGGACCTCACCTAACACTCCCGTAACCGACCGCTCGACCTTAAGACCTGGGTGACAGCGAGTCACGCTTGTCCGATATCGATTTGATCGCCACGGTCCGCGATGCCGACCAACGTCGCTTGCCCCGCCCTCACCGGACCTATATCAATAGCCCGACTCCGCACGCGCAAACCCAAAAGGGGCAACCGTATGACACGACTCCGCTACGCGGTGGTGATCCCGGCGATCGCCGGCACCCTGCTGGCCGGGTTCACGCCTGCGTTCGCAGGTCAGGAGGTCGCGGCCGGTAAGCAGCCGCTGAACTCCACGAACATCCCGGCGCAGTACGCGAACCAGAAGCTCGACTGGCACAAGTGCGCTGTCCCCTCCGAGCTGCCGACGGCCCCGCCCGCGGGCGCCGAGGACATGGAGTGCGCGACCTACAAGACCCCGCGCAACTGGTACCAGGCGAACGCCCAGATCGACCTGACCATCGCGGTCAGCCGGCTGAAGGCGAAGCAGGACGCGACCGCCAGCGTCGTCACCAACCCCGGTGGTCCCGGCGCGCCGGGCCGCAACTTCCCGGCCCGCCTGCGCAACCAGACGAAGCTGCGGGAGCACCAGGAGATCGTCGGGTTCGACCCGCGCGGCACCGGCAAGAGCACCAACATCACCTGCGGTGGCGCGATCGGCACCGGTGCGGACCTGGACCCGCGTGACCGCGACCGCGGCAACCTGAACCTGATCCTGCAGGCGACGAAGTACGCGGCGCTGTCCTGCCAGCAGAAGTCCGGCGAGCTGGGCCCGCTGATCAACACCGACCAGACGGTCAAGGACATCGACCTGCTGCGCGTGCTGCTCGGCCGCGACAAGATCAACTGGGTCGGCTACTCGGCGGGCACCTGGATGGGCGCGCACTACGCGCAGGCCTACCCGGCGCGCACCGGCCGGTTCGTGCTCGACTCGGCGACGGAGTTCACCACGACCTGGCAGAAGTCGTTCGACTGGCAGCCGCTCGGCTTCGAGCGCCGCTGGCGCTCGGACTTCCTCCCGTGGCTGGCGAAGTACGACAAGCTCTACCACTTCGGCACCACCGGCGAGGCCGCCCGCCAGACCTACGAGCAGGTCCGCTACGCCCTGACCCAGGGCGCGGTCACCCTGCCCGACGGTTCGACCGTCTCGGCCAACGGGCTCGACTCGTTCATCGCGTCGCAGATCTACTCGAAGCGCGCCTTCCCCGGCCTGGCCGACTACCTGGTCAGCGTCCGCACGCTGACCCAGGGCACCGCCTCGGCGGCGGCCAAGTCCTCGGCCGCGCAGAAGGTCAAGGCCGGCGACAAGAGCACCGTCACCTACGGCCCGCAGCCGCTGATGGTGCCCGCCGACGGCGACGCCTACGACGCCAGCTTCTGGACCATCCCGTGCAACGAGGGTCCGTGGACCGGCTCGCCCAACAGCGCCATCCGGGACTCGCAGAAGCTGATCGACCAGCAGCTGCCGCTCCTGGGGGCCGGCTGGTTCATCCAGCCGTGCCTGTTCTGGAAGAAGCCGCCGTCCCCGCTCCCGGTGCTGGACGGCAAGGGTGTCCCGCCGGTGCTGATCGTCGAGTCGGAGCACGACCCGGCGACGCCGCTCGAGGGCGCGAAGCGTGCGCACAAGGCGTTCGCGGGTTCGCGGATGCTGACGATCACCGGCGAAGGTGACCACGGCATCTACGCCGGCGGCAACGCGGGTGTGGACAAGGTCGTGGAGGCCTACCTGGTGGACGGCGTGGTGCCGAACGACCAGAGCCTGCCCGGCATGCCACTTCCGGTGCCCGCGGGCGCCTGAAGGCACTAGATGTGGTGGGGCCCCGCCGAACTCCGGTTCGGCGGGGCCTTTTCCACACCTGTGCACAGAGTTATCCACAGGCCGTGGACAACTCATCTGGTATTCCATCCATGCCCCCGCCCCCACCCTCAACGGAGGCGCTTCGCGCCGCAGCGGTATTAGAATGCCGCTTATGGTGCGGGTACCGCTGACAGACGAAGAGCGCGAACGGGGCGAACGCCTCGGCCAGGCGCTGCGGGCGGCGCGAGCCGGCCGGAGCATGGTCGACGTCGCCGCGGAGGCGGGGATCTCCGTCGAGACGCTCCGGAAGATCGAAACCGGGCGCATCCCGACGCCGGCGTTCTTCACGGTCGCGGCCATCGCCGACGCCGTCGGCCTGCCGCTGGAGGAGCTGCGCGCGGCCGTCACGCCCGCCGCGTCACCCCCGCTGTCGCAGGCGAGCTGACCAGCGGAAATGCCCTGGCGGCTCACTGAGGACATCGACGACTTCCTCGCCCGGACCGGCGATTTCCTGCGCTCCCGGCCCGCGCTGCACACCTCGCAGCTGACCCGGCTCGAGCAACTGCGCACCCACGAGGAAAAGGGCACGCTCTTCGGCCGGCTGGAGCAGGGCGGCGAGGTCCGCGCGATCTGCTACCGCCGCCCGTCGCAGCGCCTGATCCTGACCCGGGTCGCCCCCGACGAGGCCGAGGCCCTCGCAGCGGACCTGGCCGGCCAGGCGTTGTGCGGAGTGACCGCGGAGGACGACACCGCCACCGCGTTCGCCGAGGCGTGGCAACGGCACACCGACGCGGTGCCGGTGCCCGGGGTGCGGGTCCGGCTCCACCGGCTCGGCGAGCTGACCCCGCCGGAGCCGATGCCCGACGGCCGCGCCCGGGAGGCGCAGCACGGCCCGGAGGTCATCCGCTGGTGCAGCGAGTTCGCCACCGCGGTCGGGCAGCAGCCCCTCGCCGACGAGCGGTCCTGGGCCGCCTCGAACTTCGCCGGCAAGCGGTTCACGTTCTGGGAGACCGGCTGTCCCGTCGCCATGGCGGGCCGGACCCCGGTGCTGGCGGGCATGGTGCGGGTCGACCCCGTCTACACCCCGGCCCGGTTTCGCGGCCGGGGGTACGCGGGCGCCGTGACGGCCGCGGTGAGCGAGGCCGCGCTGGCCGAGGGCGCGACGGACGTCGTCCTCTACACCGATCCCGCCAACGTCACCAGCAACGCCCTGTACCGGCGCCTCGGCTACGTCCCGATCGCCACGTTCACCGGCTACGACTTCTCCTAGACCGGGCGCAGCTGCTTGAGGATGTGCTCGCGGTCGTTGAGGAACGCGCAGCCCGGCACCGGCAGGTCGTAGCTGTTGAGCAGCTTCTCGAAGTCCGAAAACTCGTCGGCGGAGAAGCCGAAGCCGACCCGGTAGGCGTGGGCGGCCAGCACGTCGGCCAGCTCCTCCCACTCACCGGCCCACAGCAGCGTCCGGTAGTGCGTGTAGTCCTCCGGGGAGAGCCGGTTGCCGATCGTGGTCAGCACGCTGTCGGCGAAGAAGCTGATCCGGTTCTCCTTGAGGTCGGCGACCGTCGGGTTCGCCGGGTCCCGCGCGGTGTCGGGGTTGCGCACGACACCCGGCCCGGCCACCGGGTAGGCCGTGTGCACGTGCCCGTTGTCCTCGACCAGCACGATCAGGTGCACGTTGAACCGCTCGCCGGCACAGCGCCACCGGCCGTTGCGCTGCTGCCGCCGGGGCTCGCTGGGGTCGTTCGCGACGTCCTTGACCACGGAGATGATCTGCTCGTCGGTCCAGCCGGCCGGGAACTCGCTGGTCGCCCTGCGCCCGACGCCCGGTGCGTGCCCGCCGCCCACTGGCTGCTCCCTTCGTCGCAACGAGAGTAGGTCAAACGGCGGCGGCGAGCACCACGATGCCGACCAGCTGCAGATCGAGACCGCGGAAGAGCTGGCGGGCGAGGTTGCCGGGCATCGGGCCCATCGGGGTGTCGACGAACCCGGGATTCGCGTAGTCAACGGCGGTCCGGGTGACCGTGCGCAAGATCGAAAGCACCGACAGCGGCACGGCGAGCCAGGCCGTCGCGGCGAACGACGTCCCACCCGCGAGGGTGACCACGACGAGCGCTGTCCCCCACAGCAGACCCACTCCGGCGAGCACCAGCCCGTGGGCCAGGACGAGGTCGCGATCGGCCGAGCCCAGCCACCGACGGCGACCCGGATTGCGCCAGAGCTCGCCGAGCCCGCCACCGAACGGCAGCAGCGCCACGTACGCACCGATGCCGATCAGGACCGCGCCCGGCACCGTCGGTACGGCGATGTGCGCGACGACGACCGCGAGCCCGACCAGCAGCGCCGCACCGGCGTACCGCGCCCGGCCGAGCGTGCCCGCCCAGGCCAGCCGCAACGGCGTCGGGCGGCGCAGCGAAACCCCGCCGACCGGCGCGGACGGCGGGAGCAGCATCATCGGGTCGAGGAAGGTGACGGCGACCGAGCGCAGCACGCGCCCGTCCCACCCGGCGAGCAGTGCCGCCCGGCCCGCGCGTGACACCGGTTCGCCGCCGAAGGCCAGCGGCAGCGCCGCGGCCAGCACCCCGGCCGCGACGAACTGGACGGTGACCGGCCCGAGGCCGAGCGCGGCGATCCCGAGGCCGAGGACCGCGAGCACCAGCGGGCCGAGCGCGTCCGGCCACCGCGACGTCCGCCGCGCCGAGGCGAAGGCCGCCACCCCGGTCGCGGCGACGACCGCGACCGCCGCGCGCCACTGGTCCAGCCCCGCCCCGCCGACGGCCAGCAGCAGCGCGGCCAGGTAGCCGGTCACCGCCACCACGCCGGTCCACGCGCCGAGCAGCCGGAGCGTGACGACGCGGCCGCGGTCGACCGGGGCGAAGTCGAGCCAGGTCAGCTCGGCCGGTTCGACCCACGCGAAGCCGCGGCGCAGCAGGCCGCGCCAGCCGACGGCGCAGCACAGCGTCAGCAGCCCGAGCACGGCCGGGAAGTCCACAATGGACGAGCCGTAGAGCGCGGGCCGCCAGCTGTCGACGTGGAAGAACGCGGTGAACAGGAACCCGAAGCCGAACAGGAAGACGAAGGTGGCGGTGTCGCCGCTGAAGATCCCGCCGAACCGCTTGCGGCCCGGGATCCGCATCCGCCTCGGCGCCCGCGTCACCACAGTTCGAGCACGCTGTCCGCGGCCTCCAGCAGCGGCGGGTGGTGGGTGGCCACCACGACCGCCGCGCCGGCCGCCGTCGACCGGGCGATCACCTCGACCAGCCACTCCTTGCCCGCGGTGTCCAGCGCGCGTTCCGGCTCGTCCAGCAGCAGCACCCGGTGCGGCCGGGCGGTGACGCCGAGCAGCAGCAGGCGGCGGCGCTGGCCCGCGGAGAAGTGGCCGGACGTCACGCGCATGCGTTCGCCGAGGCCCGCGTCCCGCAGCAGCTCCTCGTGGTCGCCGAGGTCGGCGCCGAACGAGCCGGACAGCAGCTCGAGGTGCTGCAACGGGGTCAGCTCGGCGAAGAAGTCGGAGTCGTCGAAGAGCACTGACACCTTGCGGCGGAACTCGACGTCCCGCTCGTCCGGCACCTTGCCGTCCACCAGCACGCGGCCCCGCTGCGGCTTCTGCATGCCGTAGAAGCAGCGCATCAACGTCGATTTGCCGACCCCGTTCGGCCCGACGATCGCGGCGCACTCGCCGGGGTCGACGCTGAAGTCCAGGTCGTCGAACAGCCACAGCTCGCCGGCCCGGACGCCGAGCCCCTTCGCGTCGATCATCGGAGGGCTTCGAGGACCGGCGCGAACTCGTCGAGGAACGGTTCGAGGATGGTGAAGTAGCTGAACCCGAACCGGTCGCGGTGCCCTCGGAGCTGCTCGGCGATCTGCGCGGCCGTGCCGACGAGGGCGACCGGCAGCTCGCCGATCTCCGCGGCGCTCAGGCGGCCGCCCACCAGCTGCTCCAGCTCGGCCAGGCCGGCCGCGCGGTCGTTCGTGACCTTCACGAACTGGCAAAGCAGGTTGAACTCGACCGAAGACGCGCGGTCGCCGAGTTTCGCCCGGACGAACGCCACGCGCTCGTCGACCTCCTCGGCCGCGGCCGCGGCCAGGGGCGAGCCGTCGGGAGTCTTGGTGGTCCCGGTGAAGCTGATGATGTCGGCGTGCTCCGCGGCCAGCGTCAGCAGCCGGTCGCCGCGGCCGCCCAGCAGCAGCGGCGGCCCGGCCGGGCGCACCGGCGCCGGCTTGTGCTCCGGGTCGGCGTACAGCCGCTTCAGCTCGGTGATCGTCCGCTCGAGGTGGTCGACGCGCTCGCGCGCGGACGGGAACGGCATCCCGGCCGCCTCGAACTCCTCCTTGACGTACCCGGCGCCGAGCCCCAGCTCCAGCCGCCCGTCGGTGAACTGGTCGGTGCCCGTGACGTCCCGGGCGAGCAGCACCGGGTTGTAGAACGGTGCGTTGAGCACGAACGTGTTCAGCTTGACGCGCGAGGTGACCTCGCCGGCCAGCACGAGCGCCGGGAACGGCGGCGCCATGCCCAGGTGGTCGGCCGCCGACAGGACGTCGTAGCCGAGATCCTCGGCTTTGCGGCACTTCTCGACCCAGGCGGCGCGGCCGGCCGGCACGAGCATGTTGATCCCGAAACGGAAATCCCCAGTCATGCCGACCAAGGTACTCAGCGGAGCTTTTCGATCACCGGGGCGAGCCTGGTCAGGTCGTCTTCGAGCACGGTGAAGTAGCTGGCGCCGAGCGTCTCCCGCGTGTGCCGCAGCTGCTCGGCCACCGCTTCCGCCGAGCCGGCGAGGACCGTGGCGAGCGCGCCCAGCTCCTCGACGCCGAGGTGCGGCACGAGCTCGTGCGCCGCTTCCAGGGCCGCCCGCCGGTCGTCGGTGATCCGGACGAAGTGGACCATCAGGTTCAGCTCGGCGTCCCGGCCGCCGAGCACCCGCTTCACGAAGCCGGCGCGCTCGGCCAGCGCGGCGGGACCGGCCAGGGCCAGCCGCCCCTCGGCCGCGCCGGGTGCCGTTCCGGTGAGGGCGATGGTGTCGGCGTGCGCGGCGGCGAAGGTCAGCATCCGGTCGCCGCGGCCGCCGAGCAGCAACGGCGGCCGCGAGCGGCCGGCGAACGTGCGCTCCACCTCGGTGACCAGGTCGGCTAGCCGGCCGAACCGGCGGCCGGGCGTGCCCCAGTCGATCCCGGCGGCTTCGAACTCCTCGCGGACGTACCCGGCGCCCATCCCGATCTCCAGCCGGCCGCCGGTGAACTCGTCGAGCGCGGCGAGGTCGCGGGCCAGCAGCACCGGGTTGTGGAAGCTCGCGTTGAGGACGTAGGTGTTCAGCCGGATCCGCTCGGTGGCTTCGGCGGCCAGGAGCAACGTGGGCAGCGGCGCGACCCGCCCGAGGTGGTCGACCACGCCGACGACGTCGTAGCCGAGGTCCTCGGCCTGACGGCACTTCGCCATCAGCTCGGCCCGGGAGCCGGGCACGTACAACGCCACGCCGAAGCGGAACGGTCTCATGGCCGCGAAACTACCCGGAAACCAAGACGGGGACGCCTCCCGGATGCGGCCGGGAGGCGTCCCCTGCTCAGGGAAACTCAGGCGAGGCGCTGGGCCAGCGCGTCGAGCTCGTCACGCAGCGACGTCGGAACCTTGTCGCCGATCTTCTCGAACCACTCCTCGATCAGCGGCAGCTCCTCGCGCCACTCCTCGGGCTTGACGTCCAGGGCGGCCTGGATGTCCTCGAGCGGCTCGGTCAGGCCCTCGGTGTCGAGGTCCTCCGCCCGCGGCACGAAGCCGACCGGCGTCTCGACGGCGTTGCCCTTGCCCTCGACGCGCTCGACGACCCACTTCAGGATCCGCGAGTTCTCGCCGAAGCCCGGCCACAGGAAGCGGCCGTCGTCGCCGCGGCGGAACCAGTTGACGTAGAAGATCTTCGGCAGCTTGGTCGCGTCGGCGTTCTTGCCCAGGGTCAGCCAGTGCTTGAAGTAGTCACCGGCGTGGTAGCCGAGGAACGGCAGCATCGCCATCGGGTCGCGCCGGACGTTGCCGACCGCACCGGCGGCCGCGGCGGTGGTTTCGGACGACATCGTGGCGCCCATGAAGACACCGTGCTGCCAGTCGCGGGCCTCGTTCACCAGCGGAACCGTGGTCTTGCGACGGCCGCCGAACAGGATCGCCGAGATCGGCACGCCCTTCGGGTCGTCCCACTCCGGCGCGAGGATCGGGCACTGCGACATCGGCGTGCAGTAGCGCGAGTTCGGGTGGGCGGCCTTCTCGTCCGAGTCCGGCGTCCAGTCCTGGTGCTTCCACGAGGTGGCGTGGGCGGGCTTGTTCTCCATGCCCTCCCACCAGATGTCGCCGTCGTCGGTCAGGGCGACGTTCGTGAAGACCGTGTTGCCCTTCTCGATCGTGCGCATCGCGTTCGGGTTGGTGTGCCAGTCGGTGCCCGGCGCGACGCCGAAGAAGCCGAACTCCGGGTTCACCGCGTACAGGCGGCCGTCCTCGCCGAAGCGCATCCAGGCGATGTCGTCACCCAGGGTCTCGGCGCGCCAGCCCGGGATGGTCGGCTGCAGCATGGCGAGGTTGGTCTTGCCGCAGGCGCTCGGGAACGCCGCCGCGACGTAGTGGACCTTGTCCTCGGGCGAGATCAGCTTGAGGATCAGCATGTGCTCGGCGAGCCAGCCCTCGTCGCGGGCCATCACCGACGCGATGCGCAGTGAGTAGCACTTCTTGCCCAGCAGGGAGTTGCCGCCGTAGCCCGAGCCGTAGCTCCAGATCGCGCGCTCTTCGGGGAAGTGCGAAATGTACTTCGTTTCGTTGCAGGGCCAGGAAACGTCCTTCTCGCCCGGTTCGAGCGGCTTGCCGACCGAGTGCAGCGCCGGCACGAATTCACGCTCACTGCCATCCGGCGCGATGAACTTCTCGAGGGCCGCCTTGCCCGCACGGGTCATCACGCGCATCGAAGCGACGACGTAGGCGAAATCCGTGATTTCGATACCCAGCTTGGGATTGTCGTCGCCGAGCGGGCCCATGCAGAACGGGATGACGTACATCGTGCGGCCGCGCATCGAGCCGCGGAACAGCTCGGTCATGGTGGCCTTCATCTCGGCCGGGTCCATCCAGTTGTTGGTCGGACCGGCGTCCTCGGGACGCTCCGAACAGATGAAGGTCCGGTCTTCCACGCGGGCGACGTCGTTCGGGTCGGAAGTGGCCCAGAAGGAGTTCGGCTTCGACTTGAGCTGCACGAACGTGCCCGCCTCGACCAGCTCCTGGTTGATCCGGGCGGCTTCTTCGGCTGACCCGTCGACCCACACCACGCGGTCCGGGGTGGTCAGCTCGGCGACCTCCCGGACGAAGGACAGCACGCCGGTGTGCGTCGTCGGCGCGGTGTCCAGTCCGGGGATGGCGACTGCGGTCATCTCTACTCCTGACTTCCGACGACAAATGCGCCCGCACCGGAACGACGTTGTCCCGGTGCGGGCGTCATTGCCGGCGACCGAATGGCTTCGCGCACCGGCTGGCGAACCGGTGTGCGCGATTTGGGATTCTTCGAGAGTAACCGCATGACCGGCAGGTAACAGAGAGCTGACGTGTACGTTCTCTCACAGGACCGATAAGGGGATCGATTCAGAAGGCGGCTTTCTTTTCATTGACGACATGAAGAAAGCCCGGGGCGGAAGCCCCGGGCTTTCAAACTATGACGTGGGTCACCTCAGTTCGGCGAGATCCACTGCCCCGTACCGGAGTCGATGCGCGCGACGCCCTCCAGCGTCTGCGTGCCGGCCTCGCCCCAGGCGGCGTCCGCGGCCGGGTCGCCCTCGGCCGGGGTGTTCATCAGTCCACTGGCGACTTCGGTCCACTGGCCGGGGCCGGAGTGCTCGAACGTCGTGGTCGTGCCGTCGGACTCGGTCTGCACCGCGATGTCCGCTTCGCCGTCGCCGTCCTTGTCGGTGAAGGCGATGGTGCCGCCGCTCTTCGTCTCGACGATGGCGGTGTCGTTGTGTCCGTCGTGGTCGGTGTCGATGGTCGCGACCCCCGCGTCCACCTCGCCGTCCGGCAGGTCGGCGTGGATGTGGCCACCCGAGCTGTCGTCCCGGCCGCCGGTGTCGGAGTCGTCGTGGCCGCCGCCGGAGCCGTCCTGGATCCACTGGCCGCTGGCCTCGTCGTAGACGGCCTGATCGACGACCTTCCCGTTCTCGTCCAGCACCGCGTAGTGGTCGGCCTCGCCGTCGTGGTTCGTGTCGATGAAGGCCTGGGCCGAGCCGTTCTCGTGCTCGATGATCGCGGTGTCGTTCACCCCGTCTTCGTTCACGTCGTAGTTGACCTCGGCCTGGTAATCCTGGCCGTCGACGTGGACGGTCATCGCGTCCGGGCTGCTCGCGTCGGTGTCGCTGCCGCCGCTCTCGTCGACCCACATGGCACTTCCCCCTTCGAACCGGGTAACACGCTCCGACCTGCTGTCTGAGGGTATGACTCACCGTAGGCCCGTTCGGTTCCGCTTCACAACCGGACCGGCGATCAGGCCGTCTTGTCCCGCAGCGCCCGGATCCGCGTCAGGAAGGCTTCGGCACGCTCACGGCCGTCGCTGACCTCCTTGAGCCGCTTCGACACGACGGCGATCTTCTTGGCCCGCTCCTGCGCGCCCATCTTGATCGTCTTGTCGACTTCCTTCAGCTCGGCCTCGATCGCGTCGATGCGCCGGCCCAGCGCTTCGTCCAACGCCATCGACAGCTGCTGCTCGGCCTCGATGAGCTGCTCGGCGACGAGCTGGTCGAGCGTCGAACGGGCGTCCGCGATGGCCTCGACCAGCCACTGCTTCATGTGCTGCTTGTCGGCGGCGTGCTTGCGCGTGCGGGCCATCCACCAGCCGGCGCCGAGGCCGATGATGATCGTCGCGGGCAGCACGACCGGGTTCAGGATCGCGACGCCGGCCAGCGGCAGCGCGGCGACCTTGCCCGCGCCGACGCCGCCGGAGATGCCCATGAAGACGAGCAGCTTGTCCTCGGCCGTCGGCGGCTTCTTGTCCGGCGGGCGCAGGACGACCGGCGGGCCGCCCGCGCGGGCGAACTGCGCGCGGATGACGTCGAGCTCTTCCGGGGAGAACAGCTCCGACAGCGAGACGTTGGTGACCTGGTTCAGCCGCTGCGAAAGCAGCATCGAGATCCGCTGCGACGTCGTCTGCAGCGCGATGTCGACCTGCTGGGGCAGCGCGGCCAGCTCGTCGCGCTTGGCCGCGTCGATCAGCTGGCGGAAGTGGGTCTGCGCGTCCCGCATCTGCCGGCTGCTTTCGTGCCCGACCTCGACGCGGGTGCGCTGCACCTCGCCGCGCAGCTTCAGCTGCCAGCCGCGGGTCGAGGTCCGGCGTTCGGCCTGCAGCTGGTCACGGCGTTCGCGCAGCTGCTCGGCCTCGGCCTCGCCTGCCGACAGCGCCCGGCTCTCGGCCTGCAGCTTGGCCTTCAACTCGCCGAGCGCACTGGACAGCGCGCGCAGCGTGTTCGCCTCGCCGAGCATCGCCGAGCGGCCGACGAGCAGCTCCTGCAGCGCGGTCTGGATCGCCGCGACGCCGGACTTCTCCCGCAGCATCGCGGCCATCTGCTCGTTGGGCGCCTTCGCGGCGGTCTCGAACATCCGCGCCGACACCGGGTGGAACACCGCCTCGGCGAAGCGGGGCGCGTGGTCGCGCAGCAGCTGCCGGTCGGCCGCCATGACCTCGCGCCAGCCGCGGAACATGTCCACCTTGGTCAGCGCGAACACGACGGTCTCGACGCGCTCACCGACGTCACGCAGGAACTGCAGCTCGGTCGAGGTGAACGGCGCCGACGCGTCGACGACGAACAGCAGCGCGGTGGCGCCCGCGGCGGCTTCCTTGGCCAGCTCGCCGTGCATCGAGTCGAGCCCGCCGACGCCCGGCGTGTCGACCAGCGAAAGCCGTTCGAGCAGCGGCACCGGGCCGGTGACCTCGACGTACCGCGGCGGGATCTGGCCCGGCGGCAGCTCGTGCGCGGCGGACACCCAGTTGATCAGCTGGCCGAGGTCGATCGGCACCGGGGCGAGCTGGCCGGGGTAGCAGGCCTGCGCGCCCCAGGTGTCCGCGTGGTCGAACACCAGATAGGTCGCGGTGGCGACGTCGGCGTCCACCGGGGACAGCCCCGGCCGCGCGAGCAGGGCGTTGACCAGCGAACTCTTGCCGCGGTTCGTCTCGCCGACGACCACGACGGCCGGCTTCTTCGGCCGGGCCTTCCGGATTTCCTCGACCCACTTGGCGGCGGCCGGATCGGCGTCGCGGACGACGGTCAGCAGCTGGTCTCGGGTCGCGGCGACCTGGGCGGGCAGGCTCGGCGCGGTCGGTGCGCTCACGGGCTCTTCTTCGCGTAGACGGTGACGATCGGGGCGCGCAGGAGGCGGTCGTGGTCGGCGAAACCGGTGACCTCGGTTTCGGCGACGATGCCGTCGAGCGCCGGGTCTTCGGTCGGGACCGCGCCGCCGGCTTCGTGGCGGGCCGGGTCGAACCGCTCGCCGTCGGGCCGCAGGGCGTGGACGCCGATCGCGGCGAGCCCCTCCTCCAGGCGTTCGACGACCCCGCCGCTGCGGGCGCGGTCCAGCGCGTACAGGCACATCTGGATCAGCGCCTGGCGATCGGCGAGGGCCCGTTCAAGATCACTCACCTGCTGCAAGGGGTGCACATCGGTGTCCGACGCGGCGGAGCCGCCGCCGGTTCCCTCCTTGCGAAACCACGCCATGCGGACAGTTTGGCGGACTCACCCGCCGTCCGGAGGCGAAACCGGGCGAAGGAACCGGATCAGGATCGTCCGCAGGATCGCCAGCTCGGCCGCCAGATCGAGGTCCGGATCCAGGCTCGCCCGCGAAACCATCGCGTCGATCAGGCCGGCGAGCCACCCGGCGGCCGCGTGCGGGGCGACGCCGGGGTCGGCCAGCCCGGCGTCGGCGGCGCGGGCGACCAGCACCGACAAGCCGTCGCGGAGGGCCGCGTCGTTGCGCCGGATCAGTGCGGCGAACTCGTCGTCGCGGGCGGCCTGGGCGGCGGCTTCCAGCACGAGCCGGGCGATCGCCGGGTGCGCGACCTGGCCGGCCAGCTCGGTGACGACGTCGAGCAGCGCCGCCAGCGGGTCCGCCGTCTTGGCCGCGGCTTCGAGCCGTTCGGCCGTTTCGGCGGCGTCGTCGGTGAAGATCGCCGTGAACACCGCGCGTTTGCTGGGGAAGTAGTGGAAGAGGCTGCCGGAGCTGATGCCCGCGGCCCGGCAGATGTCCGCCGTCGTCGTCCGCTCGAAGCCCTTCTCGGCGAAGCACCCGGCGGCGGCGTCGACGATCGCGCGGCGCTTGGCCGCGTGCTTGACCGGGTCGACCGTCCTCATCGCTCGACCGGCGGCTCGTCCAGCCAGGGGTAGCCGTGCTCGGCGAAGGCGGGCGCCAGCTCCCGACCCGAGAGGTCGGTCTTCTCGCGGGCGATTTCCCGGCCGTCGGTGGTGCGCAGGACGAGTTCCTTGCCGTCGAGGTAGACGGCTTCGAGGTCGGCCTCGATGCGGCGCTTCCGGTCGCCGCGGACCAGGGTGACGCGGCTCGGCGACACCGTGACGACGAGCCGCTCGTGCGCCCAGATCACGGCGAACACCAGGCCGAGCACGAGCCCGCCGGCCACCGCGGCCAGCGTCGCCCACGGCTGCGGCAGCTTCGTGAGCACCTTGAACACACCCTGGAACGGGAAGGCGGGCAGGTCGCTCACCCAGGCGGCGATGGCCCAGACACCCACGCCGAGCGCGCCCCCGATGAGCGGGCAGCCGACCCAGGACCCGGTGCGCAGCCACGACGGCTCGTCGACAGTCGTCTCCATGCCGCCATTATCAGACCGAGCGCTCGGTTTATCTCGCCGGGGTCAGACGAGGTCGTCGATCACCTGGCGGAGGACGGCTTCCAGGCCGGCGCCGTCTTCGGCGAGGCGGGAGGAGACGAGCAGCTGATCTTCGGCCGTGCGCAGCCAGATCGAGCCGGCCACCGAGATCTCGATGACGTTCAGGCGGAACGGGTAGGCGCGGCGGCCCTGGCGCACCTCGGCTTCGCGGACCAGTTGGCCGAGCCGCTCGCCGGCCACGATCTGGCGGCGGTAGAAGCCGGGCGCCCACGGGGTGCCGCCCGGCGGCTCGTGCGTCCCGCGCAGGGCGGGGCCGCGGGCGTTGGCGAAGTGGCGGGCCGCGGCCGGGGCGAAGAAGTCGACCGCCTGGCGCATCGCCGAGCCCGGGGCGAGTGCCGTCCGGCCGTACCGGGCGCGGGCGCTGCGCGGATCGGGGTCCTCGCGGTTGCGCAGGAAGGCCAGCAGGTCGACCCACCAGTCGGCCCACTGCGCTTGCACGGCCGCGCGGTCGAGCCCGGCCGGGACGTGCACCGGGACCTGCGGCTCCACCGGCGGCAGCACCTGTCCTTCGGAAACGGACAGTGCCAGGGCGTCACGGATGTACAGCGCGACGTCGACCTCGGTCTCGCTGCTCCAGCCGGCTCGCCAGGATGTCGTGTTTTCTAGGCGCACGTTTTCACGATACGCGGGAAACACCCCAGCTCAGGCGAAGTCGGCAAGCAGAAACAAACTCATGCTTCGCGGACCTGTTGCCAGATCAAGAAGTAGGCGCGGTGGACGACGTGCGCGACGCGGCTCTGCGCCGGCGTCGCCCCGAAGGAGGCGAAGGACCGCCACCAGCCCGCGCGCTCGAGCGCGTGCGCGGCGAGCTCCGGCCGCGGGGCGCCGGGCTTGCCGAGCTGGGCGCCGATGTCGGCGTTGCTGCCCACCCGCAGCACCTCTTCGGACAGGTCCTCCGGCATGTCGACCGCGCCGGAGGCGACCAGCGTCAGCGCCTCGAGCAGGCGCAGCTGGTGGGCCTCGGGCTTGGCGAGCAGCACCTCGATGGCGTCGTGGACGCGCTGGCGCTCGGCCGGGTCCGCCGAGGCGTGCGCGAGCGCGGTCACCGAGGCCAGTGCCGCGGCCGCCTTGATGCCGTCGGCGCGGGCGGCGAACACCACCGCCAGCCGCTGCCGGACCGCTTCCAGGCCGGACGCGTCGAGCAGTGCCCGCCGCAACGCACCCGCCGTGATCTCCGGTTCCTTGCGGATGGCCTCGACGGCGTGCGAGACGCCGAACAGGTCGAGCTTCTCCAGCAGCCGCAGCCGGGTGCCCGCCGGGACGTCGCACTCCCAGCTGGTGAAGATGTCGGCCGAGATCAACATGGTCTGGAGGACGTCGTCGTCGAGCTCGGCGAGCTGCCGCAGGGCCTCGGCGTCGGCCGAGGTGAACCCGCCGGACTCGGCGGACTCGGCGATCAGGCCGATCACCGGCAGCACGTCGGCGACGCGCGGCTTCAGCGTCGAGGCCTGCTTCTCGGCGAGCAGCGTCGCGGCCTTCCAGACGTCACCGCCGGAACCTTCGACCGACTCGGGCGCGATGGTGTCGGCCTTGTTGAGCACGGCGATCGCGTTGACCGGGCCCGCCTCGCGGCTCGCGGTGGCCGCGGTGAAGGCGGCGAGGGCCTGCTGGTCGTCCGCGCGGACGCCCTGCGTGACGACGTAGAGGACCGCTTCGGCGCCGGCGACGGCGTTGCGCGAAGTGTCGTCGAGCTCGTCGGAGCCTTCGTCGTCCTCTTCCTTGCGGTGCTTCGCCGCGCCCAGCAGCTGCTCGGTGCGGGACACCGAAGCGGCGTCGAGCGAGCCGAGGCCCGGGGTGTCGATCACCGTCATGCCCTGGAGGACGGCGTTGGTCAGGTACGCCTCGATGTGCGACACCTGCTCGATGTCGACGCCCAGCTCGGCCGGGATCATGCCGTCGGCGGCGAACGGGAGCACCTGCTTGCGGCCGTCGGTGAAGACGATCTCGACGCGGTCGACCGTGCCGTACTGGAACCGGGTCACCAGCCGGGTGCACTCGCCGATGTCGGTGGGCGCGACCCGGCGCCCGATCAGCGCGTTGACCAGCGTGGACTTGCCCGACTTGATCCGGCCGGCGACGGCCACCTGCAGCGGCGCCCCGAGCCGGCGCAGCACCTCGGCGAACCCGGCGGCGGTGCGCGCGGAGACCTGCGGCTGCAGGCGGTGACACAGGTTGGCCACCGACATCGACAGCGGACCCGCGAGCCGGCCCTGCTCCGGTGACGTCACGGCCCCCAGCCCTCCCCGTCGTTCGGACAACCCCTGAATCGTGCCATGCGCCTCATCCCGTGGTCGCACCGAAGGTGGTACCGCCGACGGACGCGCGGTCCCGCCGGCGCGACCTAGTGTTGTGTGGTGCGACGGCTGAGTCTCTGGATGCGTGCCCACCCCATGGCGGGCGACTCGGTGCTCGCCGTCCTGCTGGGCCTGTTCGACCTGCTGCTGTTCGTCGCCGGCGGGTTCGCCGAGATCGACGACCTGCCGCCCTGGTACATCGCCGTGCCGGTGGACGTCGTGATGGTGCTGCCGCTGGTGTTCCGGCGGATGTCGCCGCTGTGGTCGGCCTACACCGTGCTGGTGATCGGCATCGTGCACGGGACGCTCGAGCTCGGCATCTCCAGCGTCGCCGCACTGGCGATGAGCATCTACTCGGTCGTCGTGTACGCGGGGCGGCGGCAGGGGCTGGTGTTCGTCGGCGCGGTCGTCGTCGGTTCGGCCGTGCAGCTGGCACTGGGCCCGGCGGACGAAGTAGTCATCGCGGCCCTGTTCCTCGCGTTCGGGATCGCCCTGTGCTGGACGCTCGGCGAGTTCGTCGGGGCCCGGCGCGCCTACGACGTGGAAGTGGAGGCCAGGTTGCACCTGCTCGAGACCGAACGGGACCAGGCCACCCGGATCGCGGTGGCCGAAGAGCGCGGCCGGATCGCGCGCGAGCTGCACGACGTCGTCGCGCACGCGGTGAGCGTCATGGTCGTGCAGGCCGACGGCGCGTCGTACGCGATCCGGAGCAACCCCGAGCTCGCCCAGCGGGCCCTGCAGACGATTTCCGAGACCGGCCGCGGCGCGCTCGGCGAACTGCGGCGGCTGCTCGACGTGCTCCGCAGCGACGACGCGGACGGCGAGCCCCGGGTGCCCCAGCCGGACGCGCACGCCCTCGCCGAGCTGGCCGACCGGATGCGCACCGCGGGCGTCCCGGTGGACCTGGAGCTCGGCGAGCTCGGCGACCTGCCGGCCGGCGTCTCCCTCGGCATCTACCGGATCGTCCAGGAGTCGCTGACGAACACCCTCAAGCACGCCGGGCGCGGCGCGACCGCTTCGGTGCGGGTGCACCGCACCGGCGACCTGGTGGAGGTGCTGGTGTCCGACGACGGCGCCGGCCACGTCCCGCAGCTGGTCCCGGCCGGGCGCCGCGACCCCCGGCTGCCGGGCGGGAACGGGTTGATCGGCATGCGCGAGCGCGCGCACGTGTACGGCGGGACGTTGGACGTGGGCCCGGCTCCGGGCGGAGGGTGGCAGGTCCGCGCGGCCCTGCCGGTTAGGTTGGACAAGTGATCCGGGTGGTGGTCGTCGACGACCAGGAACTGATGCGCGTCGGGTTCCGCATGGTGCTGGGCGCCCAGGCCGACATCGACGTGGTCGGTGAGGCGGGCGACGGCGCGCAGGCCATCGAGCTGGCCGAGCGGCTGCGTCCCGACGTCGTGTTGATGGACGTCCGGATGCCGGTGCTCGACGGCGTCGAGGCGACGAAGCGGATCGTCGCCGCGGGTACCGCGCGCGTGCTCGTGATGACGACGTTCGACCTGGACGAGTACGTGTACGCGGCCCTGCAGGGCGGGGCGAGCGGGTTCCTGCTGAAGGACACCCAGCCCGACCACCTGGTCTCGGCCCTGCGCGCGGTCGCCTCGGGCGACGCGGTGGTGTCGCCGTCGGTGACCCGCCGGCTCCTGGACCGCTTCGTCGGCACCGGCAGCGGGCCGATGCGGGACACCGCGGAGCTGGACGTGCTCACCGACCGCGAGCGGGAAGTGCTCGTGCTGATCGCCAAGGGCATGTCGAACCTGGAGATCGCCGAGGCCCTGTTCCTCTCCGAGGCGACGGTGAAGACGCACGTCGGGCGGATCCTGGCGAAGCTGGAGCTGCGGGACCGGGTGCAGGCCGTGGTGCTGGCCTACGAAACCGGCCTCGCCCGCCCCGGCCTCGCCTGAACTCAGGCGGCACTTTCACGTGAAAGTGCCGCCCGGACCGCTGCGACTACGGCCTTCGGCGTCTCGTAGAGCTCGGCTTTGGTCACGATCACGAAGCGCCAGCCCAGCGCGCGCATCGCTTGCCGGCGTGCCCGGTCGCGCTGCGGTTGATCGCCGTCCCGGTGCCAGTCACCGTCGTATTCCACTGCGAGCTTGTGTGCGGGAAAGGCCAGATCCAACCGGCCCACGAACGCACCTCGTTCGTCGATGACCGGAACCTGGAGGTCGGGTTCGAGGCCGGCGACCGACAGCCAGACCCGCAATTCGGACTCGGGAATGCTCTCCGAACGGGGATCAGCGAGCCGAAGGGCTTGTCTCGCACGAGCGATTCCGCCCTCCCGGCGACCTATCAGGAAGTCCGCCAGCGTGGACGCGTCCACGGCTCCGGCGCGGAGCAAGGCGTCGAGGTAGCCGACGACTTTCGGAAGCGAACGATGCAGCTTCGTGTTGGTCAGGATGTCGAAGGCCAGGCGGGTCGAGGAGGCCAGGCGGATTCCTCGCCACGGCTCACTGTCGATCCGTCCCCTGCTGGTCCGTCGGATGTGCACACCGTTCTGCAGGGCGAACAGCAGGCGTTCGGGCAGGACGAACTCGACCGGGGCCTGCACACCGACCAAGTCCGCACCACGAACGGCCGCGGCTGAGCACCCCGTGAGAACCGCATCGGCCGGCGCGAGCAGCGCGGCTGCCCTGCAGCGCAGAACGTGGGTGACAGCCACCGTCGAGGCCACATAGACGTTGCGGAAGAGCCTGGTGAACAGCGGAGATCGCAGGGTTCGTTCGGTGACCGCACCAGCGGCAACGGCATGACTGCCCAGGAACGGCTCGGCGAACTCGAACTCGGCGGAGGTGAACGACACGGCCCCAGCATGCCCCGCCCCCGCAGGCCGCCCCCCATTCCAAGATCAACAACGTCGAGTTGCCCACACCTCCCCGAAGATGTGGACAAGCGCCACTTTCACGTGAAAGTGCCCACCTGGGGGCGCCACTTTCACGTGAAAGTGGCGGGTGTGGGTCAGCGGAAGTCGTCCGGTGGGGTGGTGGCCGGGTCCTTGCCTGCGTTGCGGACTTCGGTGAGCCAGCGGCCGAAGTCGGGGCGGTCGCCGTCGATGTCCGTGTAGTCGTACTCCTTCATCAGGGTCCAGGACGCCAAGGTGCGGCCGGCGAAGCGGGCGACCTCGGGGTCCTGTGCCAGGGCCGCGACGCCGCGGGCCAGGAGGTACGGCGTTTCGGAAATCTTGAAGTCGACCGGGGCCAGCTTGCCGACCGCGTCGCGCCAGTTCTGCTCGGTGACCTCGAAGTGGTCGAGCATCGCCTCCGAGCGCAGGAACCCCGGTGTCACCGCGAGGCCGACGCAGTCGTTCTTCTTCAGCTCCGCGCCCAAGGCACGGCCGAGCGCGCGGATGCCGCACTTGGCCAAGTAGTACGGCAGGCCCGCGCCGACGTAGTCGTCGTTGTCGCCGTCGGTGACCTCCAGGACCAAGCCGCGGCGGGCGACCACCAGCGGCAGCAGCTTGTGCAACGCGATCAAGTGCGTGTCCAGCGCGTTGTGCGTCAGGGTGAGCGCGTCCTCCAACGGCGTCTCCCAGAACGGCGCGTCGAACAGGGCGTACATGTCGCCGCCCCAGACGTCGTCGACGAGGATGTCGATTCCGTCCACTTCGGACTCGATGCGGGCCTTCAACGCGTCCACATCGGACACCGAAGTGAAATCGCAGCGGACGACGACCGCGCGGCCGCCCGCCGCCTCGACCAGCTCGCCGGTCTCTTCGATCGTCTCCGGGCGCCGCATCGGCGATTCCTTCTCGCGCGTCGTGCGGCCGGTGACGTACACCGTCGCGCCCGCGCGGCCCAGCTCCACCGCGATCGCCCGGCCGCAGCCCCTCGTCGCGCCGGTCACGACCGCGACCTTGCCTTCCAAGCTCATGCGTCCTCCCGTCCGCGCCACGCGGCCAGAACCGCGTCGACGTCCTCCGCCAGCCGGTCGGCCAGCCGCCCGTGCGGCCGGATCGACCAGTCGAGCGATGCCCCGTTGAGCACGCCGAGCACCGCGCGGGCCGCCCGCGGCACGCTCGGCGCGTGCGGCAGCGACCCGGCCGCCGCCCGCACGAGCCGCCGCAGTTCGTCCTCGACCGCCGTGAAGTGCTCGCCCAGCAGCGACCGCAGCACCGGGTCGCCGATGTCCACGCCGAGCTGGCCCAGGTGGTTCGCCGCCTCCTCGGCGTCGCCGAGCACCGCGTAGACCGACACCGCCGCGGCGCGCAGGCCGTCGACCGGGTCGTCCGCCCGCGCGGCGCACTCCCGCATCTGCTCGACCGCCCGCCGCGTGGCCCGCCGGCTCATCGCCTGCAGCAGCCCGCTCTTCGAGCCGAACCGCTGTGCGACCGTGCCGACCGAGACACCGGCCTCGGAAGCCACCTGCGCCAGCGTGAAACCGGGGCCGAAGCGGCCGATCACCGCCTCCGCCGCACCCAGCAGCCGCTCGTCAGTGATGCTCCTCGGCCGGGCCACGCAGTTATTGAACCATAGTTCATTAATGACGTCGAATCAGGGTCGACTCAGGGTCATCACGGATCGCGCATCGGCCGAAGAGCCAGCAAGGTACTACTCAGGTAGGGGGAGCGGTTCGGCCTCCAGGGTGACGCGCGAACCATCCCCGACCCGCGACGATGAACGCGTCGTAAGCGAGGGGCGGAAGAGGAGCAGTCATGATCGAGGCAACGGGCCTCACCAAACGGTACGGAAAGACGCTGGCGGTGAACAACCTGTCGTTCTCCGTGTCCGCGGGCCAGGTCACCGGCTTCCTCGGTCCGAACGGGGCGGGCAAGTCCACCACCATGCGGATGATCCTGGGCCTGGACAACCCGACGGGCGGCCAGGTCACCATCGGGGGCAAGAAGTACCACGACCTCAAGGAGCCGCTGCGCACCGTCGGCGCGCTGCTCGACGCGAAGTGGGTGCACCCGAACCGCTCGGCGCGGGCCCACCTGCTGTGGATGGCGAAGTCCAACCGCATCCCGGCCACCCGCGTCGACGAGGTGCTCGACACGGTCGGCCTGACCAGCGTCGCGAACAAGCGCGCCGGCGGGTTCTCGCTCGGCATGTCGCAGCGCCTCGGCATCGCGGCCGCCCTGCTCGGCGACCCCGAGGTGCTGCTGTTCGACGAACCGGTCAACGGCCTCGACCCGGAGGGCATCCTCTGGATCCGGAAGTTCATGCACCGGCTCGCCGAGGAAGGCCGCACGGTCTTCGTGTCGAGCCACCTGCTTTCGGAGATGGCGCTGACCGCGAGCAACCTCGTGGTGATCGGCCGGGGACAGCTGATTTCGCAGTCGTCGACCGAAGACTTCGTCGCCCGCGCGGCCGAAAACACGGTGAAGGTGCGTTCTCCGCAGCTGGCCGAGCTCCGGGACGCCCTGCAGCGCGCCAGCGCCGGGGTCGCCGAGGAGCCGAACGCGCTCGTGGTGTCCGGCATGGACAGCGACAAGATCGGCGAGATCGCCGCCGCCAACCGGATCGTGCTGCACGAGCTGAGCCCGCAGACCGGCTCGCTCGAGCAGGCCTTCATGCAGATCACCGGCGACTCCGTCGAGTACCACACGGGTCTCGACGCCGAGGCGCAGCACGTGCTCGAGTCCGCCAAGTAACCGGGGAAACCAAGATCATGAACCTGCTCGCGGTCGAACGCATCAAACTGTTCAGCACCCGCTCACCGTGGTGGTGCGCGCTCATCACCCTGGCACTGGCCATCGGCTTCGCCGCCATCGTCGCCGGCGCGACGCCGTCCGACGCGCAGCTCACGCTGCCGGCCACCCAGTTCGGCGGCTCCCAGTTCGGCATCGCCGTCGTCATGGTGCTCGCCGCGCTCGCGGTGACCACCGAATACCGCTTCAACACCATCCGCACGACGTTCCAGGCCGTGCCGCACCGCTCGCCGGCGCTGGTCGCCAAGGCGATCGTCGTCGCGCTCGTCGCGCTGGTCATCGGGGAGATCGCCGCCTTCGGCGCACTGGGCCTCGGCATGCTGATGCGGCCGAACGACGGCCTCGGCCTGCACACCACGCAGGACTGGATGAACGTGGCCGGGCTCGGACCGGTGTTCGCGATCAGCGCCGTGCTCGCCGTCGCGCTGGGCGTCCTCATCCGCCACAGCGCCGGGGCGATCGCCCTGCTGCTCATCTACTACTTGGCCGTCGAAGAGCTGGTGCAGCTGATCCCGAAGGTCGGCCACACCATCCACGAATGGCTGCCGTTCAACGTGGCGAACAAGTTCCTCCGCGGCACGGTGGCCGGGGACGTCGACGGCCCGGCGCCGTCGGACTCGCCGCTGAGCCCCGGCTGGGCGCTGGCGTACTTCGCCGGCATCGCGATCGTGTTCCTGCTCGTCGCGCTCGGGGTCGCGAAGAAGCGGGACGCCTAGGGGAGATAGAGGGGAAACAGGGGAAAACGGGAATCCGGGTCGCGCTGTCGGGGGGCGACCCGGATTCCCGTTTCGCAGTAGGCTCGCCTCGACGGACGGGGGAGCCCATGATCGAAGCGACGGCACTGACCAAGCGCTACGGCGCCACCACCGCGGTCAACGACCTGACGTTCACCGCGCGATCGGGGCGCGTCACCGGCTTCCTCGGCCCGAACGGCGCCGGCAAGTCGACGACGATGCGGCTGATCCTCGGCCTCGACCGCCCGGACGCGGGCCGGGTGCTCGTCGACGGCGTCCCGTACCGGGAGCTGCGAGATCCACTGAGGACGGTCGGCGCGATGCTGGACGCCACCTGGCGCCACCCCGGCCGCAGCGGGCGCGACCACCTGCGCTGGCTGGCCGCGACCAACGGCATCCCGGCCAAGCGGGTCGAAGAGGTGCTGACGCTGGTCGGGCTGACGAGCGTCGGCAAGACACGCGTCCTGCAGTACTCACTCGGCATGCAGCAGCGGCTCGGGATCGCCGCCGCGCTGCTCGGCGACCCGCGCGTGCTGCTGTTCGACGAGCCGGTGAACGGCCTCGACCCCGAGGGCATGGCGTGGATCCGCCAGCTGCTGCACGCGCTGGCCGCCGAAGGCCGGACCGTGTTCGTGTCCAGCCACCTGCTGCCCGAGATGGCGCAGACCGCGCAGGACCTCGTCGTGATCGGCCGCGGCCGGCTGATCTACCAGGGCACCATGGAAGAGTTCATCGCGCAGACGAGTGAGCACGGCGTGCGCGTCCGGACCCCGCACGCGGACCGGCTGCGCGCGGCGCTGACCGGCCAGGCGGAGTTCACCGAGACCGGCGACGCCTTCGTGGTGTCCGGATTGGACAGTGACCGGATCGGGCAGCTCGCCTTCGACGCCGGCGCGACGCTGCACGAGCTGAGCCCGATCACCGGCTCGCTGGAACAGGCCTATCTCGATCTCACCCGTGACGCCGTCGAGTTCGCGGTGCCGTCCCCGGAGGCCGCCCGATGATCGCCAACCTCCTCCGCGCCGAGAGCATCAAGCTGGCCAGCACCCGGGCGCCGTGGTTCTGCCTGGCCATCGCCATCATCGCGCCGCTCGGCTTCACCGCGCTGGTCTTCGCGCTGGCCGGCGCGGAGATCCCGCCGACCGTGGGCAACACCCAGATCGCGACCGGCAACGGCCGGACCGTGCTGCTCGTCCTCGCGGTGCTCGCCACCGCGTCGGAGTTCAACTGGGGCACCATGCGGCTGACGTTCCAGGCGGTGCCGAGCCGGGTGCCCGCGCTGCTGGCCAAGGTCGTGGTCGTCGGCGCGGTGGGCACGGTGCTCGGCCTGGTCCTCGGCTTCGGCTCCTGGGGCCTCGCCTCGCTGGTGCAGCCGGACGCCGGCCTCGCGCTGCGTTCGGCCGCCGACTGGCGCTCGGTGCTCGGCCAGAGCCTGGTCTTCCTCTTCACCGCGGTGGCCGGGGTCGGCGTCGCGCTCCTGCTGCGCAGCGTCGCCTTCGCGCTGACCGTGGTCATCGTGTGGACCCAGGTGCTCGAAGGCATCTTCGTGTTCATCCCGGGCTTCGGCAAATACGTCTACCAGTGGATGCCGTTCCACGCCGCCGACGAGTTCGTCGGGGCGGGCGGGTTCGCCGCGGGACCGCTGGGGCTGTCGTCCGCGCCGATCGGGCCGTGGGGCTACCTCGGTTACTTCGCGGCGATCACCGTTGCCCTGTTCCTGGCCGGGGTGCTCGTGACGGCACGACGCGACGCCTGAGCGTGACGGCGGTCTCATTACCCTACAAATCCTTGTTAACAAAAGGTGAAACACCTGTGGCTTCTCTCACAGGCGCCGGACATACTGCTACGACCAGGCAAGATTCATAAGGAGAGCACCGGAACCGTCTGAACTCCCCTGGAGGTGACCCTTGACGGTGGACACCGGGCAAGAATTGGGCAGCACGATTCCCCGAGCCCGCGTCGAAGACGACGCCCCCCGGCTCGAACCCATGCTGGACCTCGAATGGTCGCGGGCGATCGAACTCCCGCAGGCCGCCATGACGGCGACGACGCCGGCCGAACTCCGCCGCGCGTGGGTGCACCGCGCGCCCGAAGACAGCGTCCTGGCCCTGTTCCGCGCTTCGGCCGGGATGGGCGGGCCGATCCCGGCGCCGTGGTGGCTGCGCGCGGTCGCGGACGGCAGGCTCGATTCGCGGGAACAGGGTTTCCGCGTCGAGGACCGGATCGCGCAACTGCTCGGGCCGCGCCCGGGCTGGGAATTCGTCCCGTGGGCCGCGGACGGTGAATCCGGCTACTGGGAGTTCATGCCGTCCGAACGCGGCAAATCGGGGCACGCGATTCCCACGACGGTGATGAACACCGACCGGCACCCGGGCTGGATCGACGTCCTGCCCGCGCACACCGGCCGGACGCCGGACCCGATCCCGGTCGCCGGTTTGGCCGGGCTGCGATCTCGCCTCGGAGTGTTCGAAGCCGTTCGTTAATCTCCCGTTGTGGAGAACGAAGACGGACGTCGGCTGCGCAGCGTGGTCAGTTACGTCAAGCGCGGTGGCCGGATGACCGTCGGGCAGCAGCGGGCGTGGGAAGAGCACTGGCCGCGGCTGGGCCGCACGGTGAGCGAGCTGCCCCCGGGGCCGCTGGACTTCACCGCGTGGTTCGGCCGCGAGGCGCCCGTAATGCTGGAGATCGGCTCCGGCATGGGCGAAACGACGTCGCAGCTGGCCGCCGCGGCGCCGGAGCTCAACTACGTCGCGGCCGAGGTCTACGACCCGGGCCTCGGCCAGCTGATGCTGCGCGCCGAAAAGCTCGGCGTCGAAAACCTGCGGCTGCTGCACGGTGACGCCGTCGTGCTGCTGACCGAGCACGTCGAGCCGGATTCGCTGCACGGGGTCCGGCTGTTCTTCCCGGACCCGTGGCCGAAGAAGAAGCACCACAAGCGGCGGATCGTGCAGCCGTCGTTCGTCGCGCTCGTCGCCTCGCGGCTCGCGCCCGGCGGCACGTTCCACATGGCGACCGACTGGGAGAACTACGCCGAGCAGATGCTCGAGGTCTGCTCCGCCGAGCCGGCGCTCCGCAACCGGTACGACGGCTGGGCGCCGCGGCCGGACTGGCGGCCGGTGACCAAGTTCGAGCAGCGCGCGGAGGTCGAAGGCCGCGTCTCGCACGACCTGATCTTCGAAAAGCCATAGCGGCACTTTCACGTGAAAGTGCCGCCCCCTGGACGTCACTTTCACGTGAAAGTGCCCCGTGGGTTCGCCCCTCCCCCGACAGAGGGGCGAACACTCATTCCTCGGCCAGCGGCTCGGCCTGGACCCGCTTGAGGGCGGGCGTGCAGACCGACGCGCCGAGCAGGGCCACCCCGACCCCGAGCACGACCGGCGCCAGCAGCCACGGGCTGAGCACGATGCCGCGCGCGTCGACCATGCTGAACAGCCCAACGCCGACCAGTACCCCGACGATTCCCGCGCCGATGGTGGCGACCAAGGCCGGCAGCGCCGCTTCCATCCGCAACGCCCTCGCCAGCACCCGCACCGGCGTGCCCGCGGCCATCAGCGCACCGAACGTCCGGCGCCGGTCCATCACCGAGCCCGCGGTCGCGACCGCGGCACTGCAGCCGGCCAGGATGCCCGCGGCGATCAGCCCGATCACCGTGACCCGGCGCAGGTCGCCGAGCTCGATCTGCTGGTTGTACAGGTACTGGTCGCGGCTGCCGATCTCCGCACCCGCCGCCGGCCCGGCCAGTGCCGTCCGCACGATTTCCCGGTTCGCGTCGGTGGTCGGCGCGACCACGGTGTAGTCCGTCAGCTTGACGCCGTCCGGCAGCGCGGCCGGATCGACGATCAACGTGTCCGACAGGTCCGCGTCACGGGGGTGCACGGCTTCCACCCGCGTCCCCGACTTGGCGGCCACCGCCTGCCCCTCCCAGTTCGCGGCGAACTTGTACTGCGCCAGGTCGATCGCCGAGTCCCCGAAGACGGCCGGACCGCCTGTGCAGTTCTCCGGCGTGAGCCCGTAGCGGGTCAGCTTGACGGCGTCGGCGCAGGTCAGCACCAGCGCGCGGTGGCCGTACCGGTTGGGTGCCTGGCCCTTCACCAGGTAGACCTCGCCGACCGCGACCGCCTTTTCGCTCTGGCCGTACTTCTGCAGGGACGCGTTGGCCTGGTCGACGATCCTGGCCGCGTTCTGGTCGGTGGCGTCGACGTAGAGCACGGAGTCGACGTAGGATCGCCCGCCACCGGCCATCGACTCGAACGTCGGCAGCAGCGTCAGCGCCATCGACCCGGCGAACACCGCCAGCACGATCCCGGCGGACGCGCGGTAGGCGCCCTTCGGGTCGTCACGCAGACGACGGCCGGCCAGCAGCGCGGACGGGCGCCGCCAGATCCGGACGAACGTGCCGCCGACCGCCGACGTCACCCACGGCCCGACGATCGCGGCCGAGCCGACCAGGAAGAACAGGCCCGCCATGACCAGCCCGATGCCGCCGGTCTCCTTCACCGTCGTCACGGCGAAGAGGAAGAACGCCCCGGCCACGGGCAGCGCCAGCAGCCGCCACCAGTGCAGCGGCTTCTTCGTGTGCCCACCGGTCGCGAACAGCGGGTTCTTGAGGACGCGGCGCAGGCCGAGGACACCGGCCAGCACCACGAGCACCGGGATGGCCAGCACGATGAACACCGTCAGGCCGATCGGCAGCGCGAAGTCGGCCGCCAGCCAGGTGCCGCCGGCCCACGGGACGAACGACGCGAGCCCGTGCAGCGCCGGGCTGATCAGCAGGCCGAGCAGCGCGCCGACGCCGGCCGACAACGTCGTCTCGGCGGCCACCATGTTCGTGACCTGGCCCGGGGTGGCCCCGGCCAGCCGGATCGCGGCCAGCCGCCGTTCCCGCCGGGCCGCGGTGAGCCGCGCCGACGACGCGACCAGCACCAGGCTCGGCACCAGCAGCACGATGATCCCGACCCAGGACAGCAGCATCAGCAGCGGGTCCGGGCTCGCCTTGCCGCCGGGGAAATCCGCCAGCGGGTAGGCGTTCTTCGGCATCGCGTCCGGCGTGTGCCCCACGAGCGCGACGAGCTGTTCCGGGAAGCGGAGGGCGCCATCGCCGAGCGCGCCGACGGGCTTGCCGAACCGGTCGCCGAGCTGCGCGGCCGGATGGGCCTGCAGGAGCCGGCCGAGCGCGGGCGACACGACGGTCTCGCCCGGCCCCGGCAGCTGCGGCACGCCCGGCGGCAGGGCGATGGCCCCGGCGCCGGCGATCGGCGCGATGTCGACGCGGACGATCTGCTGCCCGTCGAAATAGTCCGTGGCGGAGTTGAACAGCAGCTTCTGCGGGCCGTCGAGCTGGTAGCCGACGTGGTGTTCGCCCTGCCAGAGGGCACGCTGCTCGCGGTTCTGCGTGGCGAACGGCAGCGTCGCCAGCAGCAGCACCAGCCCGGTCGCGACGGCCACCCCGATCGCGGTGAGGATCGCCGACGTCCGGGTCCGCCGGTCCACCCGCAGCACCCGCAGGGCGATCTGGAGGGAGTTCACGCCGCCAGCCTCGTCGCGATCAGGCCGTCGCGGATGGCGACGGTCTTCGGCATCGACTCGGCCAGCTCGCGGTCGTGCGTCACCACGAGCACCGCGGCCCCGGTCTCGTGCGCGGCGCCGAGCAGGGCGTCCATCGTCTCGCGGCCGGTGCGCGTGTCGAGCGCGCCGGTCGGCTCGTCGGCGAAGATGACCTTCGGCCGGTGGGTCAGCGCCCGCGCGATCGCGACGCGCTGCGCCTCGCCGCCGGACAGCTCGCCGGGACGGCGCTTTTCCTTGCCGGCCAGGCCGAGGCGCGAAAGCCAGACGCGGCCGGCGTCGATGGCCTCCTTGCGGCCGAGCCCCGCCAGCAGCGACGGCAGCGCGACGTTCTCTTCCGCCGACAGCTCGGCCACCAGCATCCCCGACTGGAAGACGAACCCGAACTCGGTGCGGCGCAGCTCGCTGCGCTTCTTCTCGCCGAGGTGGTCGATCCGCTGCCCGCCCAGGAAGATCTGCCCGTCGTCGGCCCGCAGGATGCCGGCCAGCACGTGCAGCAGCGACGTCTTGCCCGAGCCCGACGGCCCGACGATGGCGACGGCGTCCCGCGGCTGGATGTCGATGTCGATGCCGGCCAGGGCGTGCTGCGTGCCGTAGCGCTTCACCAGCCCGCGGCCGGACAGCACCGGGCCGTTCGTCGCGTGTGGAGTGTTCGGGTCCACGTGGTTCTCCCTGTCGGTTCGGATCTTGGTGCCGATGAGCCTCGCCGAGATCGGGGGGTGTCCACTTCGGGCAGACGGCCAGTCACGCCCCGGCGCGCATCGGCCGATCGGCCGAGGGAGCGCGGGCCACTCGGCCAAGGTGCGGGTACCGGGGAATCACGTAACGTCACGTTGTGCCCGCCGCACCTCCCCCGAAAACGCTCTCGACCCGCGCCGCCGCCCTGGTGCGGCGCATCGGCGTGCCTTCGGCCGTCCTGTACGCCGCGTTGCTGTTCGACGTCATCTACACGACGCAGGCCGCGCTCGACGACCACGGCCCGCCCCTGGTCGACTTCGGCCTGCTGCCCGGCATCTTCGCGATGGTGGCCTGCGGGCTCTGGGCCCAGAAGCGGGCCGCCGTGGCCGGGGTGGTCGGTGGCGGGGTGCTGGTGTTGTCCACCCTCTTCATCCACCTGTTGCGCATCCCGCCGTACTCCAGCGTGCTGCCGAAGGTGACCATCACCGAGGTCGTCGCCGGGGTGCTGATGGTCTACTACGTGGCCCGCCGGGCGCAGGCGGGCGTGGCGTTCTGCGTGATCGGCTTCCTGGTCTTCAGCGGCCTGGTCGCGGTGTTCGGCCGGTACGCGGGCGTCGGCGAGATCGACGGCGGCACCGGCACCCAGGCGCTGCTGTTCGGCCTGCTGCTGCTCGTCGGTCCGCTGGTGCCCGCCATCGCGGCCCGCGACCGCGGCCCGCGCGCCGGCCCGCGCACGCGGCTGCTGCGCCGGGTGAACGAGCTGTCGATGGGGCAGTGGCCGCTGATGGGGCTGCTCGCCTTCGCGCTGCTGTTCGAGTTCGGCTACACCTACTCGAACACCGCCCGCGGGTTCCCGATCCTGTTCTGCTCGATCCTCGCGGCCGTGATCGCGGTGCTGTCCCCGCGGCGGCCCGCGGACGCGCTCCTCGGCCTCGCCGGGGTCGTGCTGCTGTCCGCGGTCATCATGCCGTTCCTGCAGCTGCGCTCGTTCGACTACCCGGTGCCGGGCGGCATCCCGGCCACGCAGATCGTCGCCGGCATGGGCGTGGTGGTGAACCTGACCCGGGCGCGCGGGCTGAGCCAGTCGTGGGCGCGGGTCGCGGTGCTCTCGAGCGTCGTCGCGCTCGGGGCGATCCTCAACTCGGACGCCCGCGACGGCCTGCAGACCGATCCCCAGACGCTGTCGCTCATCGCCTTCGCCGCGACGCTGATGCTGGGCATCTCGATCGCGGTCGGCCTGATGCTGCGGTCGCGGGACTCCGAACGCACCCAGGCCGTGCAGTCCGCGGTGAGCGACGCGCAGACCGCCGAGCGGATGGCGCTGGCCCGCGAGCTGCACGACGTCGTCGCCCACCACGTCACCGGGATCGTCGTGCAGGCGCAGGCCGCGCGGATGATGGCCGAGAAGAGGCCCGAGATCGCGGTCGAGGCGATGGCCCGGATCGAGAACGCCGGCGTCGAGGCGCTCGCGGCGATGCGGCGGCTCGTCCGTTCGATGCGCGGCGACGCCCCGGCCGGGATGAGCGAGTTCAGCGAGCAGGCGACCACCGATCTCGGCGCCGACCTGCGGAAACTGGTCAAGAGCGCCAATCACGGCGTGCCGACGTCGATGCACCTCGACCTCCCGCCGGACCTGCCGCACGAGGTCGGCCGCTCGGCGCTGCGGCTGGTGCAGGAGTCCTTGACGAACGTCGGCAAGCACGCCGCCGACGCGACCGAGGCGTTCGTCGTCGCCGAAGTGGCGGGTGGCGAACTGCACCTGCGGGTGACCGACAACGGGCGCGCGACGGCGCACCGGCCGGCCGGCGGATCGGGCGGCTACGGTCTGGTCGGCATGCGCGAACGCGTCGCGCTGCTCAAGGGCCGGCTGACGGCCGGGCGGGGCCCGGACGGCGGCTGGCGCGTCGAAGCTTGGCTGCCGCTGGCGGCCGGAGAAGGGGACGAGTGATCCGGGTACTGATCGCCGACGACCAGGAGATGGTGCGGATGGGTTTCCGCATGATCCTGGACGCCCAGGACGACATCGAGGTCGTCGCCGACGTCGCGGACGGCGTCTCGGCGGTCTCGAAGGCCCGCGAGCTGCGCCCGGACGTCTGCCTGCTCGACATCCGCATGCCCGGCCTCGACGGCCTGGAGGTCACCCGCCAGCTGGCCGGGCCGGACGTGACCGACCCGCTGAAGGTGGTCGTGGTGACCACGTTCGACCTCGACGAGTACGTCCACACGGCGTTGCGCAACGGCGCGTCCGGATTCCTGCTGAAGGACGCGGGGCCGGCCCTGCTGATCGAAGCGGTCCGCGCGGCCGACCGCGGCGACGCGCTGGTCTCGCCGCAGATCACCGTGCGCCTGCTCAAGCACTTCGACGGATCGGGCACGCAGAAGCCGAAGGTGCCCCCGCCGTCCGAGCCGCTGACGGCCCGCGAGCTGGACGTCGTCAAGGCGGCCGCGCGCGGGTTGACGAACACCGAGATCGGCGCGGAGCTGTTCATGTCGCTGTCGACGGTGAAGACGCACCTGGCGTCGGTGCAGAGCAAGATCGGCGCGCGGAACCGGGTGGAGACCGCGGCCTGGGCGTGGCGGAGCGGAGTCGTTTCGTGAATCCGGGTGCGTAGTATCCAGAGATGCAACGCCGTTTCCACGCTCCTGTCGTTCTCCCCGCCGACCCGTCCTGTTCGCTTCTTCGTGACGCGGTCGTCGATGTCGACGCCGATGGGCGCATTTCGTACTGCGGACCGGCGGCCACCGCCCCCGGGTCCGCCGCACCGGTCACCACCCTGACCGGCATCCTGCTGCCCGGCCTGGTCAACACGCACGCGCACAGCCCGATGACGCTGCTGCGCGGAATGGGCGGCGACCTGCCGCTGCTGCCCTGGCTCAACGAGATCATCTGGCCGGCCGAGGCGAAGCTGCGTCCGGAGGACGTCCGCACCGGCATGCTGCTCGGCTCGGTCGAGATGCTCCGCCACGGCGTCACCACCAGCGCCGAGATGTACTTCGAAGGCGAGCAGCTGGTCGACGCGGTCCTCACCACGGGCGGCCGCGTGCTGGTCGCACCGCCGGTGATGGAGCTGCCCGGCCTCGACTGGCGGGCGCAGCTGGCCGGCATCGAGCGCTGGATCGACACGGACGGCCTCCGCTTCGGCCACGGCGACCGCATCGAGCTGGGCTACGGCCCGCACTCGGCGTACATGCTGTCCGAGGAGGCGCTACGGGCGACGGCGGAGTCGGCTCGCTCGCGGGGCGCGCTGGTGCAGATCCACGTCGCCGAGGCGGCGAAGGAGGACACCGCCGTCCGCGAGGCGCACGGTTCGGTGCCGGCGCTGCTGCGTGAGCTGGGCATGCTGGACGGCCGGATGCTGGCGGCGCACGCGATCCACCTCTCGGATTCGGACATCGCGCTGTTCGCGGCCCACGGCGTCGGCATGGCGCACTGCCCGGGTTCGAACGCGAAGCTGGCTTCGGGGATCGCGCGGATCAAGGACCTGCGGGAGGCGGGCGTCGCCGTCGGGCTCGGTACCGACGGCCCGGCGTCGAACGACGACCTCGACCTGTGGGAGGAACTGCAGCTCGCGGCCATGTTCGCCCGCCTGGCCACGGGGGACTCGACGGTGCTGACGGCGGCGGACGTGTTCCTGCTGGCCACCCGCGGCGGGGCTTCGGCGCTGGGCCGGTCGGACATCGGGGCGTTGGAGCCGGGCCGGTGGGCGGACCTGGTGCACATCGACCTGGACGACCCGGCGTTCGCGTGCGGCCTGGACGTGCCGGATGAGCAGCTGCTGTCGAACCTCGTGTGGGCGGCGGGGTCGCGGCGGGTGCGGGACGTGTGGGTCGCGGGCGAGCAGGTGGTGGCCGAGGGTGAGTCGGTGAAGGTGGACCGGGCGAAGGTGCAGGCCGGGGTGGCCGAGACGGCGGCCCGGCTGCGGGCCTGATCCACAATCGGGCTCGGCTGTGGACAACCCGGCTTTGGCCGACCGGGTTGTCGGGGGGCGCCGATAGACTGGACCTGGGGACGCCCCCTTTTCCGTAGTTCCGGATCAAGGAGCTGTGGTCACCAGGCCTGGCGTGACTTACGCCCCAGTCGAGTGCACGATCCGGGCGGGGTGGTGTCCCCGGGTCTGGTGGCATCGAGGGACCGCTGAACAGGGACACGGCCACCAGCTTGGTAGGTCTCGTCGTTACGTGGGTGCCGGCCATCAATGCCCAACCTGGTGACCATCTGGCCGGCGAAGCCACCCGCCTCAGCAACGCATCCGCGGCCTGTTCACCGGCATCCACCCCGCCCTCGAACACGCCGTCGGCCCCGGATCTCGCATCCGCCGGTGCTGGAAATCCTCTCCCGCTGCGGCGACCCGATCGGGATCGCCAAGGCCGGCCGCCGCAAGGTCACCGCGGTCGCCGAGGTTCACGCTCCCCGCATGGGCGAGCGACTGGTCGAGGCGATGATGACCGCCTCGGCGAGCAAACCGTCACCGTTCCCGGCTCCGGAAGGGGCACTTTCACGTGAAAGTGCCCCTTGGTGGGGTCAGCGCGGGCGGAGGATGACCTCCGTCGGGTGGGCGTCCGGGGTGGCTGAGATCGCCGTCGCCACTGCGGTGGCTACCGAGTCCGCCTTCAACAGGTGCGACGTGTCGTACTCGCGGCCTTCGCCCGCGAAGATCTCCTGCTGCATCTCCGTGTCCGTGCGGCCCGGGTAGACGGAGGTCACGCGGATTTCCGGCTCCTCCTCTCGGAGGGCGTCGGCGAAGGCGCGGACCGCGAACTTGCTCGCCGCGTACGGGGACCAGCCCGGGCGGGCGTTCAGGCCCGCTCCCGAGTTGATCACCACCACGTGGCCTCGGGCCGTGCGCAACGCCGGGAGCAGGAGGCGGGTCAGCTCGACCACGGCCAGGGTGTTGACCTCGAAGTTGGCTCGCCACGCCTCAGCGGAGGCGTCCTCGATGCGGCCCAGGCGCGCGACGCCCGCCGAGTGGACCAGGACGTCCAGGGACGGGATGGCCGCGATTGCCGCCGCCAGGGACGGCGGGTCCGTCAGCTCCACCGGCCACGGCGTAGCGCCCGGGAGCTCCTTCGCCAGCGCGGCCAGGGCGTCCGCGTCGCGGCCGCCGAGGAGCAAGCGGTGCGTCGGGGCCAGCTGGTGGGCGACCGCCGCGCCGATTCCGCGGGAGGCGCCGGTCACCAGGGCGAGGGGAAGATCCGTCATTCCCCCACCGTAGCGGCGAACCCGGCGTCCACCGTGCGGTCTTCGCGCTTGCCGGGGCCGAGGGTCCGCGGGTCCGTGCAGCCGGACGCCGGGTCCGCGTCGGAGTCGCGGGGGTCGTCGCCGGTGTGCTTGGCCGTCGGGTGGTGGCCGTCCGCGGTGAAGCACACCTGGTACGTGCCGTCCGCCAGGCCGTCGAAGCCGTACGTGCCGTCGGGGCCGGTGACCGCGCTCGCCAGTTCCTTGCCGCTCACGTCCTTGAGCACCGCCTTGACGCCGGCGAGGCCCGGCTCGCCCGCGTCCTGCTGCCCGTTGCCGTTCGTGTCGGCCCAGGCGAAGTCGCCGATGCGGTTCGTCGGGGCGAGCAGGCCGAGGTCGGCCGCGAAGTCCTCGTGGGACGGGCCACCCACCGTGCGCGGGGCGGTGCAGCCGTCCGGGTCGGCGTCCGAATCGCGGTCGTCGCTGCCGGCGTCGCGGCGGGTCACGGTGAAGTCCGCCGGGACCGCGAAGCAGACCTGGTAGGTGCCGTCCTTCAGCTTGTCGAAGCCGTACTTGCCCTTGTCGTCGGTCGTCGTGGTGCCGACCGTGCCGCCCGCGCCGTCCTTCAGCGTCACCTTGACGCCCGCGACGCCGGGCTCGTCCGGGTCCTGCAGGCCGTCGCGGTTGCGGTCGGCCCAGACGAAGTCGCCGATCTTCGCGATGGCCGGCGGCGGCAGCACGGTGATCGTCGCCGACGCCGTCTTGTCGCCGAGCGTGCCGCCCGGGTGGTGCACGCCGGTGACCGTCGCCGTGTTGACGTGCCCGCTGTCGGCCACCGTGAGGTCCGGGTGGTCGCAGGTCAGCTGCCGGTTCGCGCCCGCGGCCAGCGCGAACGGCTCGAACGTCCCGGCGCACCACGGGTCCCGCACGGTGATCCCGGTGAGGTCCTGGGTGCCCTCGTTGGTCACCGTGATGCGGTAGTGCGCGGTTTCGCCGGCGGTGACCGTCGCGAACGACGCCCACGCGCCGGTCGCCGGGTTCTGCACTTCCTTCTTCACCGAGTACGCCGCGAGCTGGAGGTCGACGCAGTCCCAGTGCAGCCGGTCGAGGGTGGTCGTGGCGAAGAACTTCACCGCCGTCGCCTTGGCCGGCGCCGTCGCCGCCGGGAACTCCTGCCGGACGAGGTCGCCGTCGCCGGAGAAGTGGTCGGCGACGAGCTTGGTCTCCTGGATCTGCGTGCCGGTGGCGTCGTAGAACCGCAGGCCGGTGGCCGGTTCGTACCGCGGCGCGCGCGAAGCCGTCCAGACGCTGAGGGTGTAGACGCCGCCGGGGACGAACCGCGCGGTCTGGTAGGCGGTGCTGGTCTTGCCGTCCGGCGTCTGGATGACCGCCGCCCGCTGCCCGTCGACGGCGTACTCCGGCACGGTCAGCAGCCGGGGCACCTTCGCCGCCGGGGTGCCGGGCGGGACCGGGGCGGCCGGGGCGAACAGGTACCCGTCCGGGGCGCCGTTGCGGGCCGCGAGCTCGACGCTCGGGTTCGCCGCGAGGCCACCGCAGACCGGCGGCGCGCCCTCGGCGATGGACGCGGACGCGGGCACGACCGCCGCCGCGATCGCCACCACCGCCACCGCCACCGTGCGCCCGGAGAAGATCACCCCTCGACTATGGCGCGCGACGCGGGCCCGCACCGGCCGAGACCCGTCCACGTAAGGGTGAACCTCGGCCGGTGCGGGCCCGGTGCGTCAGCGCTCGCCGATGCGGCCGGGCAGCCCGAAGCGGCCCTTCTTCCACACCGAGACGATGGCCGGGCGCGGCTGCGCGGTACCGCCGTCCGGCCAGTGCGACGTCGGGTTCGCCGAGCTCGCCGCGTTCTCACCCGGGTGCTGGACCGCGACGAGGACCAGGTTGTCGGTGACGACCGGGCCGCATGTCTCGGCGCCGACCGGGACCGACAGGAACTGCTTGACGTGGCCGCGCTCCGGCCCGGTGACCGGCACCGAGAACAGGCCGTCGTTCGCGCCGAGGGCGTTGCCGTCGGTGGCGACCCACAGGTTGCCGTGCCGGTCGAACGCGACGTTGTCCGGGCAGGAGATCAGGCTGACCTGGTCCTTCGGGAAGCCGCCGAAGTAGGTGTCCGCCGCCTTGGGGTCACCGCAGACCAGCAGCAGCCGCCAGGAGAACTTCGTCGACGCCGCGTCGCCGCGGTCCTCCTCCCACTCCAGGACGTGGCCGTTCTTGTTGCTCACCCGCGGGTTGACCTCGTCGACGCCGGCCTTGCCCGCCGCGCCGCGGTCGCTGTTGTTGGTCAGCGCCGCGTAGATCCGGCCGTTGACCGGGTTCGGCTCGATGTCCTCCGGGCGGTCCATCTTCGTGGCGGCCACCTTGTCGGCGGCCTGGCGGGTGAAGACGTAGACCTCTTCGGCGGTGAACCCGTCCACAAAGGACTTGTTGCCGCTGGCCAGCGGGATCCACTCGCCGGTGCCGTCGAACTCGCCGTCGGCCGGGAGCTTGCCCGTGCCGTCGATCTCGCCCGGGCTGTCGCCGGTGAAGCGGGCGACGTACAGCGTGCCCTCGTCGAGCAGCGCCGAGTTGTGCCGCCGCGCGTGCGCGCTGTTGCCCGGCTTGTACTTGCCCTTCGACACGAACTTGTAGATGTACTCGAAGCGGCTGTCGTCACCGGAGTAGACGGCGACGCGGCCGTCGGCGGTGATCTTGATGTTCGCGGCCTCGTGCTTGAAGCGGCCGAGGGCGGTGTGCTTGATCGGCGTCGAGTTCGGGTCGTTCGGGTCGATCTCGACGACCCAGCCGAACCGGTTCGGCTCGTTCGGCTCCTGCGAGACGTCCCAGCGCTTGTCGAACCGCTCCCACTTGCGGGTGCTCGTGCCGCTGCCGACGGAATAGCGCTTGAGCCGCGCCGCCTCGACCGGGTCGGTGACCTTGTCGGAGTTGGCGAAGTACTGGTCGAAGTTCTCCTCGCCGGAGAGCACGGTGCCCCACGGCGTCACGCCGCCGGAGCAGTTGTTCTGCGTGCCGCGGACCTTGCGGCCGGACGGGTCGGCCGAGGTCTTGAGGAACTTCGAGCCGGCGGCCGGGCCGCGGACCTCGAAGATCGTGTCGAGGGTGATCCGGCGGCCGTACCGGCTCGGGACCACCTCGAGCCCGCCGTGGATCGGGTCGCGGCGGGCCTGCAGCACCGAGAGGCCGTGCGCCGCCCAGGCGATCTTGACCTGCTCCTCGGTCGGGTTGGCCGGGTCGTACTGGTCGGCCGGGAACATGTGGACCTCGGTCGTGTACTCGTGGTTGACCACGAGCAGGTTCGACAGCCCCAGCGGGTCCTGCGGGATCAGGCCGACGAAGTCGTTGTTGTAGCCGAACTGCTTGGCCTGCGCGGCCGCGGTCTGCTTGGTGAAGTCGAACTTCGGCGCGCCCGCGACGACCGGGTCGCCCCAGCGGACGACGACGCGCTGGGCGTAGCCGTCGGGGATGCTGACGGCGTCGAGCTTGTTCGGCGGGACCGGCGTGAAGTCGGTGCCGGGCACCGGGCGCGGCTTCGGGCCGCCGTGGCCGTTCGCCGAGACGTCAGCCGGAGCGGCGGCCGCGGTGCCGGTCGAGAGCGCGGCGAACCCACCCGCGGCGGCGGCCATCACGGCGCCGGCCTTGAAGACGCGGCGGCGGGAGATGTCCTTGACCACGTCGCCGAAGTACTCGTTGTCGGTCTCGTTCGCCTCCGGGTGGGCGCACGCGTTGCCGCAGCGGTACTCGCAGGTGATCGGAGAACGTCCACCCGCGTGCGCGGGGAACAGCGGGAGCAGACGGTCGGGCACAGCGCCTCCATGGTGGGAGTTCGGGAACCCAGCGACCGTATGTGCCGAAAACCAGCCGATCCAGACATCCGGATGAACAACGGGTGTATTACTCGCAATGCTCACGCGCGGGCGCCTCCGAACGGCCGACGGCCCCCGGACACCTGGTCCAGGGGCCGTCGCTCTGCGTGAGATCAGAACTCTTCGCCGACGAGCACCGCTTCCCGCGGCACCGTGTGCGGGTCCGCCTTCTTCTCCCGCAGCGAGAGCAACCCGCCCGCGACCAGGCACAGCACGGCGGAGGCGACGAACGGCGCCTGCGGCGAGCCGAACCACTCGGCGACGTGCCCGACCAGCGTCGCGGCGACCGCGCCGCCCAGCCAGCGGCAGAAGTTGTAGCCCGCGCTGGCGACCGGGCGCGGCGCGTCGCTGATCGACATCGCGGTGCCGGTGAACAGCGTGTTCAGCAGCCCGGACACCAGGCCGGAGACGACGATCCCGGCCACCAGCACCGGCTTGCTCGGCACGGCGAGCACCAGCATCAGCACGGCGTACCCGAAGACGGCGGCCGCGGCGGCGTGCCGCTCGCCGAGCCGGGCGGCCAGCCGCGGCGCCAGTGCGACCCCGGCGACGGCGACGCACAGGCCCCAGCCGCAGAACACGAGCCCGACGGCGATCGCGCTCCAGCCCAGGACGAACGGCGACCAGGCGAGCACCGCGAAGAACGCGGCGGTGTACAGCGCCGAGGCGACGGAGGTGCGCAGCAGGCCGGTGTGCTTGAGCGCGCGCAGCGGGTCGAGCAGCCTGATCGGGTTCCGCTGTTCGTGCTTGTCGCTCTTCAGGAAGACCGCGCACAGCACGAGCGCGCCCGCCATCAGGATCGCGGTGCCGAGGAACGGGCCGCGCCAGGAGATGCTGCCGAGCACCGCGCCCAGCAGCGGGCCGACCGACAGGCCGACGCCGAGAGCGGCCTCGTAGAGCAGGATCGCGCCGGACTGGCCGCCGGTCGCGGCGCCGACGATCACCGAAAGCGCCGTCGCGATGAATAAGGCGTTGCCGAGGCCCCAGACCGCGCGCAGCCCGACGAGCTGCTCGATCGACCCGGCGGCCGCGCACAGGGCGGTGGCGGCGACGATCAGCGTCAGCCCGGCCAGGACCGTGCGCTTCGCCCCGAAGCGGGCGCTCGCCGCGCCGGTGACCAGCATCGCGACGACCTGGACGCCGAGGTAGGACGAGAAGAGCAGGGTGACCTGGGACGGCGTCGCGTCCAGGCCCTTGGCGATGGACAGCAGGATCGGGTCGACCAGGCCGATCCCCATGAAGGCGATGACCGCGGCGAACGCGGTGATCCACACCTGCTTGGGCTGGCCCTTGACCGCGTCCAGCAGGCTCGAGTGGTGTTCAGCGCTCATCGCTGATCAGTTCCTCCTTCTTGGTGTCGACAAGTAGCTTGGCGAGAGCGGGCAGGGCGGCCTCGATCGCGGCGCGGTCGGCTTCGTCCATGGCGATGAGCCGCTCGCGGAGGAACTCCTCGCGAGCCGTCACCAGTTCGGCGTAAAACCGCAGGCCCTCGTCGGTGACTTCGACCAGCACCGCCCGGCCGTCGGCGGGGTCCGGACGGCGGGTCGCGAGCCCGAGCCGCTCGAGCCGGCCGACGACGTCGGTCATCGACGGCAGCTTGACCCGTTCGAACTCGGCCAGCGCGCTCATCCGCCGCGGACCGCCGTTGACCAGCTCACTCAGCACCGAACCCTGCGTGAGGGTCAGCGTCAGCTGCGGGGTCTGCCGGCGCACCTGGTGGTAGAGCCGGAAGACCAGCGGCCGCAGCCGGTGGGCGAGGTCGGTGATCGCGGAAGTCACTTAGCCAGGCTAACAAAAATTAGTAAGGGTAGCTAAGTAAGTCCGCTCACAGGCTAGGCTCGGGCCATGGACGCGGTGATCTTCGACCTCGACGGCGTACTGGTGGACTCCGAGCGGATCTGGGACGAAGTGCGGCGCGCGGTCGTCGCCGAGCACGGTGGCACCTGGCGCGAGGAGGCGACCCGGGCGCAGCAGGGGATGAGCACCCCGGAGTGGGCCCGCTACCTGGTGGAGGAGCTCGGGGCCCAGCTCTCGCCGCCCGAGATCGCGACTCTGGTGGTCAAGCGCATGGCGGCGCGGTACGCGGCGGAGCCGCCGTTGATCCCCGGTGCGGTGGAGGTCGTGCGGCAGGTGTCGGCGCGGTGGCCGGTGGCGATCGCGAGCTCGTCGCCGGTGATCCTGATCAAGGGCTTCCTCGACGTGACCGGCCTGCCGGTGGGCGCGGCGGTGTCGTCCGAGCAGGTCGGGGCGGGGAAGCCGGCGCCGGACGTGTACTTGCGGGCGGCCGAGCTGCTGGGCGTGGCGCCGTCGGAGTGCGCCGCGGTGGAGGACACGACGAACGGGCTGCGGTCCGCGCTGACGGCGGGCATGGCGGTGTACGCGGTGCCGAACCCGCACTTCCCGCCGGACCCCGGGGTGCTGGAGCAGGCGACGGCGGTGGTGGAGAAGATCACCGACCTGCCGGGGGCGCTGGGGCTCAGCTGACCTCGAAGCGCACCGGCGGCGAACCGGGCTTCACGTCGGCGAGGAACAGCCGGTCGCGGCCCAGCGTGCCGACCTCCTTCGCCTGGCTCAGGTCGCCGGCCTCGTCGTAGAGGCGCAGGCCCCGCACCGCCGGGTCGGCGAGGACGACCGCCTTGCCCGCCGGCAGCGGGCCGCCGTCCTTGCCCACGTACCCGGCCCGGACGACACCCTCCGACCGCGGGACGCACGACGGCGACTCGATGCCGAACTGCGAGCCGTCCCCTCCGTAGCCGGCCCCCTTGGCGTACGTCTCGACGCAGAACCAGCGCTGCCCGCCCGGGCCGGTGGGATCGGTCGCGTACGAGGTCCACAAGTCCGTCTGGCCCGGGAAGTCGGTGATCGCCACCGGCTGATCGCCACCGGCCAGGTTCTTCGGCGCGATCTCCGGCTTGCCGAGCACCAGCTCCTGCCCCGGCTTCGCCGCGGGCGGCGGGGGCGGCGGCTCGGCCGTGTTCAGCTGGGTGGCCAGCAGCACGCTGGTCAGCACCACCAGCACCGCGGCCAGCGGCGCGCCCCACACGGCGGCCCGGTGGCGGCGCGGCCGGCGCCGCTGCCTGCGCTGCTGCTCCGCCCAGGCCGCGTCGAGGTTGGGCGTGACCTCCCCGGCCTGCCCTCGCAGTGCTTCGGCCAGCTTGCGTTCGAGGTCGGTCATCGCTCACCTCCCAGGTCGTCCCCCAGGTGCTTGCGCAGATTCTCCATGGCGTGGTGGGTCGTCGCCTTGACCGTGCCCGGTGAGATGCCCAGCGTCTCCGCGATCGCCGTCGTGCTGAGGTCGAGCCAGTACCGCAGCACCAGCACCTCACGCTGCCGGCGGGACAGCTTCGCCACCACCGCGCGCAGTTGCTGGTGCTCCCAGTTCGCCACCGCCCTGACCTCGGCCGACAGCTCGTCCGGTGGCCGGTCCTGCGGCGTGCGCCGGACGACGCGCAAGTGCCGGGTCCGCGACCGCGACATGTTCACCACGGTCGTGCGCAGGTAGCCGGCCACGCGCGTGTGGTCGGTCAGGGAGTCCCAGCGCTGGTGGAGCTTGACGAAGGCCTCCTGGGCGACGTTCTCCGCGTCGTCCGCGCCGAGCAGGTGGGCGAGCCGGGTCATCTGGCCGAAGTACTCCCGGAACAGGTCGTGGAAGGTCGGCGCGCCCAGGTCCCCCGGCGCGCTCTCGCCCACACTCGCACTCACACCCCGCCAACGCCCACCCCGCCCCACCGGTTTAGTGCACCACGCGAAGAAGGCCGCCACCAGGGGTGACGGCCTTCTCCGGGGACGGCTTTACCGCTCGACTTCGCCGCGGATGAACTTCTCGACGGCGTCGCGGGCGGTCGCGTCGTCGTACTGCTCCGGCGGCGACTTCATGAAGTAGGAGGAGGCCGACAGGATCGGGCCGCCGATCCGGCGGTCGAGCGCGATCTTCGCCGCCCGCACCGCGTCGATGATGATGCCCGCGGAGTTCGGCGAGTCCCACACCTCGAGCTTGTACTCCAGGTTCAGCGGCACGTCGCCGAAGGCGCGGCCCTCGAGCCGGACGTAGGCCCACTTGCGGTCGTCGAGCCACTGCACGTAGTCCGACGGTCCGATGTGGACGTTGCCCTTGCCGAGGTCGCGGTCGACCTGCGAGGTGACGGACTGGGTCTTGGAGATCTTCTTGGACTCGAGCCGCTCGAGCTCCTTCATGTTCAGGAAGTCCATGTTCCCGCCCACGTTGAGCTGCATCGTCCGGTCGAGCTGGACGCCGCGGTCCTCGAACAGCTTGGCCAGCACGCGGTGCGTGATGGTGGCGCCGACCTGCGACTTGATGTCGTCGCCGACGATCGGGACGCCGGCGTCGGTGAACTTCTGGGCCCACTCCGGGTCGGAGGCGATGAACACCGGCAGCGCGTTGACGAACGCCACGCCGGCGTCGATCGCGGCCTGGGCGTAGAACTTGTCGGCCACCTCGGAGCCCACCGGCAGGTACGACACGAGCACGTCGGCCTGCGCCTCGCGCAGCGCGGCGACGACGTCGACCGGGGTCTCGTCGGACTCCTCGATCGTCTCGCGGTAGAACCGGCCGAGGCCGTCGTGGGTGTGACCGCGCTGGACGGTGACGCCGAGCGGCGGCACGTCGGCGATCTTGATGGTGTTGTTCTCGGAGGCGAAGATCGCCTCGGACAGGTCGCGGCTGACCTTCTTGGCGTCCACGTCGAACGCGGCGACGAACTCGATGTCGCGGACGTGGTACCCGCCGAAGTCGACGTGCATCAGACCGGGGACGCGGGTGGCCGGGTCCGCGTCGCGGTAGTACTGGACACCCTGGACCAGCGACGCCGCACAGTTGCCGACGCCCACGATGGCCACCCGTACGCGGCGGTTCTCGCCCATGGGGTTTTCTCCTTCATCCGTGTCTGTTCAGTAGGTCTGGTGCCGCGACGCTGCGGCCCGGGCCGGGCGGCTCAGGTCTCCGGACCCTGCCGTTCGGCTTGTTCGTGCGCGATCAGCTCGTTGAGCCAGCGCACCTCCCGCTCGCTGGTCTCCAGCCCCAGCCGGTGCAGCTCGCGGGTGTAGCGATCGATCTTCTCCTCGGCCCTGGCCAGCGCCGCCCGCATGCCTTCACGGCGTTCTTCGACGCGGCGGCGGCGGCCCTCGAGGATCCGCAGCCGCACGTCGGCCGGGGTCCGCGAGAAGAAGGCCAGGTGGACGCCGAAGCCTTCGTCGTCCCAGGTCTGCGGCCCGGCGTCGCCGAGCAGCTCACCGAAGCGCTCCTTGCCCTCCGCGGTGAGCTTGTAGACCCGCCGCCCGCGCCGGGACCACGCACGGTCGTCGGCCTCGTCCAGCTCCTCGACCAGGTACCCGGCCCGCAGCAGTTTCCGCAGGGTCGGGTACAGCGAGCCGTACGAGAACGTCCGGAACGTGCCGAGCGTCTCGTGCAGCCGCTTGCGCAGCACGTACCCGTGCATGGGCGCTTCGTGCAGAAGACCGAGGATCGCGAACTCCAGCACACCGCACCCCCTTCCGGGAACAAACCGAGACGACCCGCGTTGCTCCGAACGAGCGCCTCGATCCAACCTACTCAGCCACTATATCGGCCCGATACATCGAAGTGGCGAAGGTAACCCTGTCGAAGTACCCACCGCGGTCGAAATTCACCGGAGTGTTATCGATCCTCCGGCGTGTCCGCGCCGGTCCGGGGCCTGCGGCCGCTAGGGGCGTGGACGTCACAGGAAGAGCCCGTACTCTGTCCTCGTGATTAACCAGCGGCAGGTCGTGGACTACGCGCTGCAGCGCCGTGCGCTGCTGGCCGAAGTCCGCTCCGGGCGCGTCGGCAGCCACGAGGCCTGTGACGCGAGCCCGTACCTGTTGCGGGCGGCGAAGTTCCACGGCCGGGACGGTGATCTGCCCTGCCCGATCTGCCGCCAGGCGCCGCTGACCCTGGTGTCCTGGGTCTACGGCGACGAACTCAAGCACGTCGCGGGCTCGGCGCGGACCCCCGAAGAGCTGGCCAGGATGGCCGGCTCGTTCGCCGAGTTCACCGTGTACGACGTCGAAGTGTGCCGGGCGTGCCACTGGAACCACTTGGTGCAGTCATACGTCCTGGGCACAGGGGAACCGGCGGGTCCGCGAAGGACCGCGGGCCGGTGAGCCACCGTACGACCATCGCAACACGCAGGTCAGTGCCCCTGCGGGTACTGATCCGGGAGGCCCATCCGTGACCGACGACAACCGCTCCTGGCCGAACCAGGAGCCAGACGCACCCCGCCGTGCCCAGTGGCCGGGTGAAGAGGCGGGCCCCGCGTGGCCCGGTGAGTCGCCCCGGCGCGCCACCCCGCCTCGCGGCAACCCCCGGCAGGGCGGCCCGGCCTGGCCCGCCGGCGACGAAGCCGGCCAGCAGTGGGCCGATGACCAGCCACGACGGCCCCAGGCGCCCCGCGGCCAGAACGGCGCGGCCGGACGGCGTCAGCCGCCCCCCGGCCGCCGTCCCGGTGGCCCGCCCGGCTCGCCGCCGCAGGGCTTCCGCCAGCCGCCGTCCGGTCGTCGTCCGGAACCGGAACCCGAGCGTGAGCCGGATCTCATCACCCACCACGCGCACAACGGCACCGAAGACTCCTACGAGCCGTACGACGACGACCGCTTCGACGAATTCGCCGACGACGTCGAGCCCCGGCAGGAGCTCGACGAGAAGGGCCGCAAGGTCCTCACCCCGGCGCAGCGGAAGAAGCGCCGCTGGAAGATCATCCGGCGGGTCGCGTACGCGTGCGTCGGCGTCTTCTTCGTCGTCCCGGCGATCGCGTTCGTGATCACCTACTTCCTGGTCGACGTGCCGACGCCGGAGAGCGTCGCGGCGCTGCAGAGCCAGCCGATCACGTACTACTACGCCGACGGCAAGACGGTGATGGGCCGGCAGCTGCCGAAGGGCGGCGACCGCCAGCTGCTCAAGCCGGGCGAGATCCCCGACGTCGTCAAGCACGCCGTCTACGCCGCCGAGGACTCGACGTTCGAGACCAACTCGGGCTTCGACTTCACCGGCATCCTGCGCGCGGTCTTCAACCAGGCGACCGGCGGCCAGGGCGGTGGCTCGACGATCTCCCAGCAGTACATCAAGAAGGCCACGGAGAACGACGCCCCGACGCTGACCCGCAAGTGGACCGAGCTGGCCAAGTCCTTCAAGATGAACAACCAGGAGTCCAAGGAAGAGATCATCACGGGCTACCTGAACATCATCTACTTCGGCCGCTCGGCGAACGGCATCCAGGCGGCCGCGAAGGCCTACTTCAACAAGGACGCCAAGGACCTCAGCCCGTCCGAGGCGGCGCTGCTCGCGGGTCTGATCCAGGGCCCGAGCCGCTCGGAGAACCAGGAGTACGCCCAGCGCCGCTGGAACTACGTGATGGACCAGATGGTGGCCAACAAGTGGCTGCGCGCCGACGAACGCGCGAGCGCGCAGTTCCCGACGCCGGTCCCGAAGGCCGCCAAGGACACCGGCCAGTCGATGTCGTTCCACATCCAGCAGCGGATCGACGACGAGCTGGCGGACCAGGGCTACGACAACGCCAAGCTGCACGCGACCGGCGCCAAGGTCTACACCACGATCGATCCCAAGGCCCAGAAGGCGGCCGAGGACGCGGTCGCGAACAAGATGAAGGGCCAGCGCGACGACCGGCTCCTGGGCGCGCTGGTCGCGGTGAGCCCCAAGACCGGCGGCGTCCTCGCCTACTACGGCGGCCCGGACATCGTGAAGAACGACAAGGGCGAAGACCAGACCGGCCAGGACCGGGCCAACCAGGCGCGGAACCCGGGTTCGTCGTTCAAGGCGTTCGACCTCACCGCGTACCTGAAGATGGGCAAGGGCCTCGGCGACACCTTCGACGGGCAGAACAACCGGAAGTTCGGCAACCCGCCGAAGACCATCCGCAACGCGGGCGAAAGTTCCAGCTGCAGCGCGCAGTGCACCGTCGCCAAGGCGATGGAGATCTCGGCGAACACCGTGTTCTACGACATGGTCTTCAACATCACGAAGCCGGGGCGGGTGGCCCAGGCCGCCAACGAAGCGGGCGTTCCGACGTCACCGCAGATGAGCCAGGACATCAACATCGCGCTCGGTGGTGGTGCCACCGTGGCGACGCCGGAGGCCATGGCCGCGGGGTACGCCACCTTCGCCGGCGACGGCATGCAGCGTCAGGCCCACTTCGTCGCCAAGCTGACCAACGCCCAGGACGAGGTCGAGTTCGACGAGAGCAAGTACCAGCCCAAGCCCGCGTTCGACAGCGACGCGCAGAAGACCGCGCAGATCGCCGGCAACGTGACCACGGCGCTCGGCCCGGTCATCAAGCACTCCAACCTGCAGTGCCCGGCCGGTCACCAGTGCGCCGGCAAGACCGGTACGCAGCAGTACGACCCGCGGGACGGCGACCCCGCGGCGTACAAGGACCGCAACGCCCAGACCTGGATGGTCGGCTACACCCCGTCGGTCTCGGCCGCGGCCTGGGTCGGCGGCGACGGCAACATCCCGCTGCACGACAACGCGAACAAGCCCATCTTCGGGAGCACCATCGCCGGGCCCATCTGGCAGGAGTTCATGAAGAACTACCTGGAGGGGACCCCTGGCGAGAAGTTCCCCAAGGTCGACCCGATCGGCAAGGACGTCAACGACGTCACCACGACGCAGGCGAAGCCCTCGGAAACGCCGACGCCGTCGGAGACGCCGAGTTCGACGCCGCCCGAGACGTCCTCGGAGACGTCCACCGAGACCGAGACCTCGTCGTCGCGGCCGACCCGCACGTCGCGGCCGGGTCCGGGCGGGTCCACCTTCCCGCTGCCGCCGGGCGGTGACGGGTTCGCCCGGCCACCCGGCTCGGAAGAAGGCTGATCCGAAGGCCCCGCACCGCTTCCGGTGCGGGGCCTTCGCCGTTTCGGTGAACCACCGCCGCCGGTGGTCCGTGTGGAGTGTCGAGGGGTCTGCGCCCGCGGCCCACCGGCGTACCGGAGGACGGCCCGTGTACACCGACCGAAATCGCTCGAGGTCCGGCCGGAGGCCGATCCCGCGTGGCCGCTACGAGCCACGCCGGCCTCTCCCGCGACCGGACGAACCAGACGCCGCCGCCGAGGTTGCCCCGCCGGACCCGCGCAGGCGCCGCTGGAAGACCGTCCGGCGGGTGCTGTACGTGCTGTCCGGCCTGTTCTTCCTGGTGCCCGCGGTCGCCTTCGTGATCACGTACTTCGCCGTCGACGTGCCTTCGCCGGCGACGGTCGCGCAGTCGCAGGGCCAGGCGGTCACCTACCTCTACGCCGACGGCACCGAGCTGGGCAAGGACGTGCCCACCGGCGGCAACCGGCAGATCCTCGACCCGGCCCAGATCCCGGACGTCGTCAAGAAAGCCGTGATCGCCACCGAAGACGCGTCCTTCGAGACGAACTCCGGCTTCGACGTCTCCGGCATCCTGCGGGCCGCCTACAACCAGGTCAGCGGCGGTTCCGGCGGCGGCTCGACCATCTCGCAGCAGTACATCAAGAACGCCTCCGGCGACGACGCACCGACGTTGACGCGCAAGTGGGTCGAGCTCGCGAAGTCGTTCAAGATGAACCAGACCTACGAGAAGGCGGACATCATCACCGCCTACCTCAACATCATCTACTTCGGCCGCGGCGCGTACGGCATCCAGGCGGCGGCGCAGGCGTACTTCGGCAAGGACGCCGCCCAGCTGAACTACTCCGAGGCCGCGCTGCTCGCCGGGCTGATCCAGCAGCCGGGCCGGTCGGAGAACGCGACCGTCGCCCGCGACCGGTGGGGCACGGCACTGGACCGCATGCAGCGCAACGGCTACCTCTCCGCCGCCGACCGGAGGGCGGCGAAGTTCCCGAAGCCGGTCCCGCTCGTCGAATCGCGGCAGGCAACCACGCTCAACCCGTTCGTGAAGAAGCTGGTCAAGGCCGAGCTGGCCGCGGCGGGGATCCCCGAGGAGAAGTACTACTCGGGCGGGTTCCAGGTGTTCACGACGATCGACTCGAAGGCTCAGGAGGCCGCCGAAAAGGCCGTGGCCGAGGGCATGGCCGGGCAGACCGACGACCGCATCCTCGACGCGCTCGTCGCCGTCGACCCGAAGACCGGCGGCGTGCTCGCCTACTACGGCGGAGCACCGATCGTGAAGGGCCCGAACGGCGAGGACCAGGCCGGACGCGACTGGGCGGACGAACCGCACAACCCCGGATCGTCGATGAAACCGTTCGACCTCACGGCGTTCCTCAAGGGCGGCCGCGGCCTCAACGCGGTCTTCGACGGCCGCTCGCCGCGGACGTTCCCCGACGTGCCGCTGCCCGTGCGCAACGCCGGCACCAGCAGCAGCTGCTCCGAGCAGTGCACGGTGGCCGAGGCGATGCAGCGGTCCACGAACACCGTCTTCTACGACATGGTGCTCAACGTGACCAAGCCGGGCGGGGTGGCCGAAGCCGCGCAGGAGGCGGGCATCCGCACGAAGGACACCGGCGGCCGCAGCGTGCTGTTCACCGGCGACAACAACATCTCCATCGGCGGCGGCCAGACCGCGGTCACGCCGGCGGACATGGCCGCCGCGTACGCGACCTTCGCCGCCGGCGGCGTCCAGCACAACCGCCACTTCGTGCAGAAGGTGACGAACTCCCAGGGTGAGACCGCCTACGAAGCCGACACGCGGGCGACGGACGCGTTCGCGGACAACGACCGCGGCAAGAGCAGGCAGATCGCCGGGAACGTGACCGCCGCGCTGGCGCCGGTGATCCCGTTCTCGCGGCTGTCCTGCCCGGCGGGCCATGAGTGCGCGGGCAAGACCGGCACGCAGCAGCACACGCCCGGTGAAGACGAACCGGCGTCCGCGGCGAACACGAACGCGCAGACGTGGATGGTGGGCTACACGCCCTCGGTCTCCGCGGCGGTCTGGGTGGGCGGCGACGGCGACAAGGCCCTGCGCGGCCCGACCGGCGCGCCGCTGACGCCGTCGGTCATCGCCGGGCCGGTGTGGCAGCGGTTCATGCAGCTCTACCTGGCCGGGAAACCGGCCGAGCGCTTCGACCGCGTTCAGGCGATCACCTCGCCGCAGGACGACCAGCTGCAGCTGCAACTGCAGCTCCAGCAGCAACAGCAGCAGTTCCAGCAGCAGCAGCAACAGCAGGACCAGCGCTTCACCCCCGGCCGCGGCGACGGCCCCCCGGACCCCCGGCAGAACCGCGTGCGCGGCAACGACCGGCGTGACGGCCGGGGCCGCGGCAACGGCAACGACACCGGCCAGGCGAACTTCGGCCCGTGACCGCGGGCCGGCCGGGGGAGGAGGCCGTGACCTCGGAGCTGGGGGGGTCACCGGGGTCACGGCCGGTCAGGGGGGTCAGAGCTCTACGACGGTGCCTTCGACGCCGGAGCGGTGGGCCGCCTCGATCACGCGCAGGGCCGCCACGGACGACGCCGGGTCGACGGGGAACTCGCCTTCGCCGCGCAGGGCGTCGCGCACCTGGGCGTAGAACTGCTCGTAGCGGCCGACCTCGGTGGGCACGGTCTCGATCTCCGGGCCGACGCCGAGCTTGCCGGCGTCTCCGGCCGGCTCGGTGCCCCAGCCCGCGTCGCCGGGGCGCAGGCCCGCCTTGATCTGCGGTTCCTGCACGTCGAGGCCGTACTTGGTGAACGTCGCGCGGTCGCCGAGCACCCGGAACCGCGGGTTCTGCGTGCCCGCCAGCGCGGTCGCCCACAGGTGCGAGCGGACGCCGTTCGCGTGGTGCAGCGCGACGAACACGTCGTCGTCGACCTGGACGCCGGCCCGGCGGCGGTCGACCTCCGCGTAGACGCGGGTGACCGGGCCGAACAGCTGCAGCGCCTGGTCGACGATGTGCGCGCCGAGGTCGTAGAGCAGGCCACCGGCCTCGGCCGGGTCGCCGAACTCGCGCCAGTTGTCCTTGGGCTTCGGCACCCAGCGGTCGTACCGGGATTCGAAGCGGAACACCTCGCCGAGCCGCCCGGACTCGAGAACCTTCCGCACGGTGAGGAAGTCGGAGTCGAGCCGCCGGTTCTGGAAGACCGTCAGGCCGACGCCCGCCGCTTTCGCCGCGTCGACGACCTGCTGGGCTTCGGCGGCGGTCGGCGCGAACGGCTTGTCGACGACCACCGGCAGGCCGGCTTCGATCGCCCGCAGCGCGAGCGGCACGTGCGTGCGGTTCGGGGTGCTGACCACGACGAGGTCGAGGTCAGCCGCCCGCTCGAACAGCGCGTCGGCGCTGGGCACGACCTCCGCGCCCGGGTGGTCGGTGCGGGCCTGGGAGGCGTTGCTCGACGTCGTGATCACCGCCGGGGTCAGCCCGGGCGTCGCCGCCACCAGGGGTGCGTGGAAGACACGTCCCCCGATGCCGTACCCGAGGATGCCCACGCGCAAGTCTTCGCCCATGCCGCCATTAAACAACAGCGTTGCCTAACTGGCCAGACGTGCGAAGATCTCGTCCATGGCGGAGACCGGGGTGAACCTGCGCGACGTGCGCGCCCACAACCGCGCCCTGCTGCTCACGCACATCCTGCGCGCCGGCGGCCTCAGCCGGGTCGAGCTCGCCGAACGCACCGGGCTCACCCAGCAGGCCGTCTCCAAGATCGTCCCCGAACTGCTCGGCACCGGCCTGCTGGACGAGCGGCGGCAGCCCTCCGCCGGCGTCGGCAAACCCCGCACCGCGCTGCGCATCCGGGCGGGCGCCAAGCACGCGCTCGGCGCGCGCCTCGACCGCGACGAGTACCGCGTGCTGCGCACCAACCTCATCGGCGAGGTCGAGGAAACGGCGGGTGGCCCGCTCCCGCCCGGCTTCCCGCCCGAGCAGGCCGTCGAAGCCATCGGCGCCACCGCGCTCGAGCTCGCCGACGGCTTCGACGTGCTGGGGCTCGGCCTCGGCGCGGTCGGTCCGCTGGACCACCTCGCCGGCCTGGTCCGCGACGCGACGAACATGCCCGGCTGGCACGACGTCCCCCTGCGCGACCTGCTCGAGAAGCGCACCGGGCTGCCGGTGACGCTCGACAAGAACACCAACGCCGCCGCCTTCGCCCGGCTCTGGCCGCACGGCGAGCCGACGGCGACCGCGGTGGTGCTCGTCGGCACCGGCATCGGCGTCGGCCTGCTGATCGACGGGCGGCTCTACCGCGGCCCGCGGACCAACGCGGGTGAGTTCGGGCACACCACGATCGCCTTCGACGGGCCGCGCTGCGGCTGCGGGCGGCGCGGCTGCGTCGAGATCATGGCCAAGCGCGCGCCGGACACCCGGGCCGCCGCCGGCTTCCTCGGCATCGGGCTGGCCGACCTGGTCCAGGTGCTCGACCTGGAGCGGATCGTGCTGGCCGGGCGGGCGGTCCGGGACGAGCCGGACGTCCACCGCGAGGCCGTCTCGGCACGGCTCGAGGAGCTGCTGCCGGTGCCGCACTGGCAGCGCATCGAGGTCGTCGAAGACACCTCCGGCGAGGAACTCGTGACCCGCGGCGCGGCCGCGGAGATCCTGGCCTCGTTCTACGCGAATCCGGCATGATCACCGGCTTCACCGCCGCGCACCCCGATCCCCGATACGATCCGCCTCGTGCCAGAGGAGACCACGCGGGAGGCGGAACCCGGCCCCGTGACGCTGACCCGGGCGGAACGGGTCGTCCCGAGCTGGAACGAGCCCCTCGCCGCGGCGGTCACCAGACCACTGGGCGGCCCGCTGGGTGAGCACGCGGCGGTCGGCAGGCACTGGTTCTGGTCGCCCCAGCGCGTCGGGCTGCTGCTGGCCACGCTCGCCCTGATGCTGTGCTGGTTCGGCAAGGGCTCGTGCATCCAGCAGTACCAGGACGCCGGCGGCAACACCCAGCTCGACTGGCGCGCGGGCCGCCCGTTCGTCGCCATGTGCTACTCCGACATCGTGCCGCTCTACGGCTCCGAGCGGCTCGACCGGCCGGGCACCTTCCCGTACTACACGTCGTGGCGGGAAAGCTCGCAGACCGCCGAGGACAACACCCGGTACATGGAGTACCCGGTGCTCACCGGCCTGTTCCAGTGGGTGAACGCGAAGCTCGCGGCGGGCTGGTACAACGTCGCCCGGTCCGGCTGGCTGCCGGGCGCCCTGCCGGTGGCGATCTACTTCGACATCACCGCGTTCTTCCTCGGGCTCGCCTGGCTCGTCACCGTCTGGGCGACCGGCCGGACCGTCAAACGCCGTCCGTGGGACATGGTCCTGGTGGCGATCTCGCCGCTGGTCCTGGTGCACGCCTTCACCAACTTCGACGCGCTCGCGACCGCGTTCACCGCCACCGGCCTGCTCGCCTGGGCGCGGAAACGGCCCCTGCTCGCCGGGCTCCTGCTCGGGCTCGGCGCGACGGCGAAGCTCTACCCGCTCCTCCTGCTCGGCGTGCTGTTCGCCCTGTGCCTGCGCGCGGGCAAGCTGACGCCGTTCTGGAAGACCGCGGGCGCCGCGGTCGCGACGTGGCTGGCGGTGAACGCGCCGTTCATCCTCACCGCGACCCGCGGCTGGTGGGAGTTCTTCCGGATGAGCACCCTGCGGCCGATGGACCCGGACTCGCTCTACAACGTGTTCTCGTACGTCAGCGGCTGGCCCGGGTTCGACGGCGTGCTGCAGAAGAACCAGACGCCGACGTACCTGAACATCACGGTGGCCGTGCTGTTCCTGGCCTGCTGCGCGGGAATCGCCTACCTCGCGCTCGCCGCGCCACGGCGGCCGCGCGTCGGCCAGCTCGCGTTCCTCGTCGTGGCCGCGTTCCTGCTGACGAACAAGGTGTGGAGCCCGCAGTACTCGCTGTGGCTCGTCCCGCTGGCGGTGCTGGCCATCCCGCGCTGGCGGCTGCTGCTCGGCTGGATGCTGATCGACGCCGTCGTCTGGGTGCCGCGGATGTTCTACTACCTCGGCGTCGACCACAAGGGCCTGCCCGAGGGCTGGTTCCTCGGCACGGTGGTGGTCCGGGATCTCGCCGTCGTCGGGCTGTGCGTGCTGGTCGTCCGCGAGATCTACCGCCCGGCCACCGACCTGGTGCGGATCGAGGGCGAAGACGACCCGGCCGGCGGCTTCCTCGACGGCGCCCGGGACGTGATCATCCCGAACGCCACCCGGCGCCGCCGGCGGGCCGTGACCGTCTAACCCAGCTGTTCGCGCAGGTAGGCGATGTCGGCGGCCTGGCCGTCGGGCGGCGTCTCGACGACGACCGGGGCGCCCGCTTCGCGCGCGACGGCGACCAGCACCTCGGGGTCGATCGTCCCTTCACCGCGCACGACGTTGGCGTGCCGGTCGCGGGTCGAGCCGAACTCGTCGCGGGAGTTGTTGAGGTGCACCAGGTCGATCCGGCCGGTGATGGCCTTGACCTTTTCGACGGCGGTCGCCAGGTCCCAGCCCGCGGCGAACGCGTGGCAGGTGTCAAGGCAGAACCCGGCGCCGAACTCGCCGACCTTGTCCCACAGCCGGGCGATGATGTCCAGGTCGCGGGTGATCGCGTTCTCGCCGCCCGCGGTGTTCTCGATCAGGATCGGGACCTTGAAGCCGCCCTTCTCCTGCTCGCGCTCGAACAGCTTGCGCCAGTTGTCCAGGCCGGCCTCGACGTCGTCGTTCGCGCCGACGTGCCCGCCGTGCACGATCAGGCCCTTCGCGCCGATCGCCGCGGCGCCGTCCGCGTGCTGCGTGACGTTCTTCCGGGACGGGATCCGGATCTTGTTGTTCAGCGAAGCCACGTTGATCAGGTACGGCGAGTGGATGAACACCTCGACCGGGTCGGCCGCGATGGCCTCGCCGTGCGGGTGCGGCTTCGGGGCCTTCCAGCCCTGGGGGTCGGAGAGGAAGAACTGGACGACGTCGGCCTTGCGCTCGGCGACCGCGGTCAACGGGTCGTCGTCACGGATATGGGCGCCAATCAGCATGCCGAGCACGGTACTCCGGACCCCATTTCCGGCCGGTGAGCCCGGTTGGTGACGCTCGTGGAGTACCGTGAGCGCGTTCCGTGATCGAAAAATCGGTCCGACCTGCCGGAGGGGCATGATGGGGAAGCACGTCGCCCGGATCACCGCACTGGGGTTCACCATCGCCGTCTCGGCCGCGCTGACGGCGCCGGGCCCGGCGAGCGCCGGCACCAGCCCGACACTCGGCGGGAGCTGCGGGTCCACGCTGCAGAACGGGAGCTCACCCGGCCTGACCCTGGACGCCGGCGCCCCGCTGAACGCCCCGAACCAGCTGACCGTCGGCCTCGACTCGAGTTCGCGGAACACGAACGGCACGGCCCCCCTGCTCACGCTGCCGCTCGGCGACACCGTGAAGGCGCTGGGCATCGGCCGGGTGCCGGTGGTCGGCGACGCGGCGGCCAAGGGCGTCTGCCCGGCCGCGCAGGCCACGGTCAACGCCGTCGGCGACCTGACCCAGAACGTGGTTCCCGAACTGCCGCCACTGCCCTCGCTGCCGCCACTGCCGCCGCTGCCGCTGCCGCCGGGCCCGAACCCGCCCCAGCCGCAGCCACCGCAGCCCGCTCCGCCCGGCCCGAACCCGCCGAGCCCGGGACCGAACCCGCCGGGCAGCAGCATCGGCCCGGTGGTCACCGGCCAGGGCAACGCCGGTCTGGCGGGCGACGCCATCTCGGGCATCTTCACCAACGCCGCGCTGCTGCCGGGCACCCTGCTGCAGGCGCCGGTGATCGCGCAGATCATCCCCGGCCAGCAGGTCCCGCCGCCGACCGTCGACGCCCAGAAGTCCGGCACGGCGGAGGCCCTGCCGGGGGTCACCCCACCGGCGAAGCTGCCGATGCTGCTCGCGGTGCTGGCGCTGGCGATCGTCGCGGCCGCGCTGGTCCGCGCCTGGATCCGCCGCAACCCCGCCTGACGCACGGTGACGCCGGCTTCCACCCGAATGCCGGACATTTCTGAGCGAGCGGGCGTCACCCGGCTGCCTTAGCGTCGTTGTACTGGTAAGTAGGCGACGACACCAGGGGCGGCGAGCATGCAGGATCGGACACGGAGGGCTACGGCGGTCGGTGCGGCGGCGGTCGTCCTCGCGGGTTCCGCCGTGCTCGGACTCCCCGGCACCGCCTCGGCCGAGACGAAGACCGTGCCCTGCGGCAGCACCGTGTCGGCCGCGCCGGGCGACCACATCCAGGGTTCGCTGCTCGGCCTGCCGCTCATCGACCTGGGCATCGTCACCCAGGCGACCACCGTGCTGACCACGACCGTCGGCGGGCTGCTCAAGACGGTCTGCTCGGTCACCGTGAAGGTGGTGGACACCGTCGTCGCACCGCTCCCCGGCGTCGGCGCACCCGCGGCGAGCGCGATCAACCAGGGCGTCCAGGGCGTGACCAGCGGCGTCCAGCAAGGCCTGAGCGCGGTGAGCGGTGGCGGCAAGCAGTCCTCGCCGCAGCCGGGCACGGGCGGCAACCAGCAGCAGCCGCCGCCGGCCCAGGGCGGGTCCGGGGGCGCGCCGCAGGGCGGCACCCCGGCGGGCACCATGCCGATCCCGGACGCGAACAGCCCGCTCCTGCCCGGCTTCGCGAGCACCCCGGTGTTCGGCGGCTTCCCGTTCGCCCTCGGCACGGGCTACGCCCCGATGCGCGACTACAGCGGCATCCCGTTCGCGACGGCCGGCCTGTTCACGCCGTCGCCCGCGCTCCGGTACGGCAGCCAGATCCCCGGGTACGCCCCGCAGTACGGCCTCACCGGTCCGGATGGCACGTCGGACGGCAATTCCGGCGTGCAGACGGCGGGTCAGGCCGAAGCGCTACCGTCCGCATCGGACGGTTTCACGAACGGGTCGAATCTTCCGCTGCTGCTGGCCGTTCTGGCACTGTCCGGAGTCAGCGCCGGGCTCGTCCGCACGTGGGTGATCCGCCGGATGGCCGCTGCGAATTGATCCAACTGCCGAGTATCTTTCGCGTATCTCCCTCGTTCATCCTGGTGTCGCCTCGAACGACGCCCCCGTGATCCCCCCTGGAGGACAGCTCGTGCGGAAGACCATGACCGTCACCGCCATCGCCGCGTTCATGGTCGGCGGAGCTTTCTTCTCCATGGGCACCGCCTCCGCCGCGACGACCCTCGCGGGCACCTGCGCGGGCTCGGTCGGCGGCAGCATGGGCGACACGGTGGCCGTGCAGGGCTCGTCGGTGAAGGAGTTCGTCCGGCAGGGCGCGAAGGACCAGGTCAACGTGCTGACCTTCGCGACCGTCTGGCCGGACGCGCTGGCGGACACGATCGCGGGCAAGGGCGCGCTCAACGTCGGCACGGTGCCGAACTCGGCGGGCGGCACCATCGCCGGCGACGCGATCGGCACCGTCGTGGCGAACGCCCTGAAGGGCGCGGCCGGGCTCGGCGTGCTGCCCGACACCCAGACCAAGGTGCTCAACTCGATCAAGAGCCGGGTCGCCCAGGGCTGCGGGCTGACCACGATCGCCACGAACTACGTCGCACCGGGCGCACCGGGCGCGGGCAACGCCGGCACCCCGCAGGCCCGCACCGACACCGCACCCGGCGGCGCCGCCGGCAACCTCTCCAACCTGAACCCGGGCACCGCCGGCGGCACGGGCGGCAGCGCCCCGATGCGCGACTACGGCGGCATCCCCACCGCCACCGCCGGCACGGCCGTCGCCCCCGGCGTGCGGTACCCGGCGAACGGCACCCTGCCCGGTGACGCGTCGGCCCCGCAGGCGGGCCAGGGCGACCAGAGCGGCCAGGGCGCGGACGTCCGCGACGCCGGCAACGCGCAGTCGCTGGCCTCGAACGGCGCGTCCAACGACGTGCAGCTGCCCATGCTGCTCGCGGTGATCGTGCTGGCCGGCGTGACCGCCGGGCTGGTCCGCACCTGGGTCCTGCGCCGGGCCGGCTGACCCCCGCCGTCCGGTCCTGTCGGTACCCCCAGGTAGCCTTACCTGGACAAACCCTCCTGCCACGGACAGTCCGTGGCCGCGAGCCCATAGGAGGTGAGTGGTTGTGTCACGCCATTACGAGGTAATGGTCATCCTGGACCCCACGCTCGACGAGCGCACGGTCGCCCCCACGCTGGACAACTTCCTCAACGTGATCCGCACTTCGGGCGGTTCCGTGGAGAAGGTCGACGTCTGGGGCCGCCGCCGCCTTTCGTACGAGATCAAGAAGCACGCCGAGGGCATCTACGCCCTGCTGGACCTGAACTCCTCCGCGGACGCGGTCAAGGAGCTCGACCGGCAGCTGTCGCTGCAGGAGACCGTGCTCCGCACCAAGGTCATGCGTCGCGAGGTCAAGCGCGCCGCGGCCAAGCCCGCTGCCGCCAAGGCCTGAGCCCGAGGGGAACCCCGATGGCTGGAGACACCGTCATCACGGTGGTCGGCAACCTGACGTCCGACCCGGAGCTGCGCTTCACCCCGTCCGGTGCGGCGGTCGCGAACTTCACCGTCGCGTCCACCCCGCGCACCCTCGACCGGCAGTCCGGCGAGTGGAAGGACGGCGAGGCTCTCTTCCTGCGCTGCAACATCTGGCGGCAGGCGGCGGAGAACGTCGCTGAGTCCCTGACCCGCGGCGCCCGCGTCGTCGTGCAGGGCCGTCTGAAGCAGCGGTCGTTCGAGACCAAGGAAGGCGAGAAGCGGACCGTCGTCGAGCTCGAGGTCGACGAGATCGGCCCCTCGCTGCGCTACGCCACGGCCAAGGTCAACAAGGTCAGCCGCGGTGGCGGCGGTGACTTCGGCGGCGGCGGTGGCGGCGGTGGGAACCGCGGCGGCGGCGGTGGCGGAATGCCGGCCGACGACCCGTGGGGTTCCGCGCCCGCCGCGAGCAGCGGTGGCGGCGGCTTCTCGGACGAGCCCCCCTTCTGATCTCGTACACATCCACAAAGATTTGACTTTCCAGGAGTAACCAGTGGCCAAGCCACCCATCCGCAAGCCCAAGAAGAAGGTCTGCGTGTTCTGCAAGGCCGAGAAGAAGGGCCGCCCGGAACTGATCGACTACAAGGACACCAACCTGCTGCGGAAGTACATCTCCGACCGCGGCAAGATCCGTGCCCGTCGCGTCACCGGCAACTGCAGCCAGCACCAGCGTGACATCGCCATCGCGGTCAAGAACTCCCGCGAGATGGCGCTGCTGCCCTACACCTCGACCGCGCGCTAAGGGAGGGCACGAAAATGGCGAAGATCATCCTCACCACGGACGTGGCCAACCTGGGCGGCCCCGGCGACATCGTCGAGGTCAAGGACGGCTACGCGCGCAACTACCTGCTCCCGCGGGGCTACGCGATCGCGGCCTCCAAGGGCGCGGAGAAGAATGTGCGCACCATCCAGCGCGCGCAGGAGAGCCGTCGCATCCGCGACCTCGACCACGCCAAGGAGATCAAGGCGGCGCTGGAGGGCCTCGGTGCCATCCAGCTCACCGGCAAGGCGGCCGAGGGCTCGAAGAAGCTCTTCGGTTCGATCACCGCCGGCGAGATCGTCGACGCGATCAAGGCGGCCGGTGGCCCGCTGCTCGACAAGCGCGTCATCGAGCTGCGCGACCACATCAAGACCGTGGGCAAGCACTCGGTCGGCGCCCGGCTGCACCCGGACGTCAAGGTCGACGTGCGGCTCGAGGTCAAGGCCGTCGCCCAGTAGGTCAAGGCGGCAACGTCGTGAAAAGGCGGGTCACCCCCTGGCGGGTGGCCCGCCTTCACGCTTTTCGGGGAACCTCGGACACCGTGGCGGCGTCGGAGGAGAATGGGCGAGGACGCGAAGGGGATGGGATCGCATGGCTAACGAGGTCAACATGTCCGCGCCGGCCGGCGGCGGTGGCGGTTTCACGTTCGACGCCGACAAGATCGACAGCGTCATCAAGAAGTGGCAGGACCTGCAGGCCGACCTCAAGCGCGACTACGCCGACGCCAACCTGATGGCGAACGTGAAGGCGCCCGGCAAGGAGTTCGCCAGCGGCGACTGGGAGAAGCTCGCGAACCCGTCCGGCAAGGCGTTCCTCGAGCAGAACCAGAAGATGCAGGAGTACGTCAAGAACTACATCGACGCGCTCACCGCCGCGAAGCAGAAGATCACCACCAAGGAGTCGGACGCCTTCACCGACCTCTCGAAGACGGGGAACCAGGCCACGTGAACCGACGATGCATCGCCGTCCCGGCGCTGGCCTTCGCCGTGCTCGCCCTCGCGGGCTGCGGCGGCAAGACCCGGGGCACCGCCAACCCGGCGCCGTCCACGGCCGAATCGGGCAGCGAGACCACCCGGTCCACCGCCGACACCGCGCCGAGGGTGCCGGTCCCGTTGAACACCGCGTCGATCACCTCGGACGCCTGCGCGACGATGAGCGCGTCCGGGCGTTCCTCACTCGGCCTCGGCGAAGGGCAGCCGCGGACCACGGGCAACGGCCCGAGCTGCACGTTCCAGGAAGCCGCCGACCCGGGCAACCAGATCGACGTGACCACGGTGACGGCGAACAAGAACGGGCTGCAGGACGTCTACGACACCAAGGCGAACGACGCCTACTTCGGTGAAACCCAGGCCTACGGCTACCCGGGCGTCTACGCCGCCGCGGTCGACGACCGCAAGAACGGCAAGTGCGGCCTGTTCGTCGCGGTGACCGACCAGCTCACGGTCAACATCCTGGTCCAGTACGACAACGGCGCCGGCGCGGCGGACCCGTGTTCCGTGGCGATGAAGTTCGGCGAGTCGATGATCCGCACCCTGGGAGGCTGAGATGCTGGAGCTCGTGCTCCTGGGCGGCTTCGCCGCCTACAACATGGCGACCACGCATTCGGACGACCACACGTCGGTGCAGGGCGACCGCAAGATCGACTGCTACGACATCTGGGAGAAGATCACCACCGGCCCCGGCGCCGGCTCGATCGAGAGCGGGCAGTCGGCGGCGAGCCGGCTGAAGGGCGCCTACCAGGAACGTCTCACCACCATCGACGCGCTGGCCAAGGAGATGGACGCGGCCTGGACCGGCGGCGGCGCCGAAGCGGCGCAGCAGGCCGGCGCCCACCCGCTGCGGGTGTGGATGGAGGATTCCGGCACCAAGCTCACCGACTCCGACAAGTACCTCGGCGAGCAGCACAGCGCCTTCACCACGGTGCACGCGCAGGTCCAGCAGGTGCCGAAGGACCCGCCGAAGAACAACCTGCTCAACGCGGTGACGCCGTGGACGACCGACACCGACCGGGCGATCCGCGACTACAACGCCAAGGGCCAGGCCAACGTCGACGCCTTCAACACCTACTACAAGGCGAGCAACGAAAACGGCCAGGCGATGCCGACGTACTCCGCGCTCCAGGGCCAGCAGGAGAACGTCAACGTCGACGGCGGCGGCAAGGACGGCAAGAAGAAGCCGGGCGGCAAGGACGGCAACGGCTCGGGCGACAGCACCGGCAGCGGGAACCCCAACGGCTCGGGTTCGGTGCCCGGCGTCACCATGCCCGGGCCCGGCGGCGTGCCGTCCTTCCCCGGCCAGCCGAACACCCCCGGGGGGAACTTCGACCCGGGCAAGGTGCCGGGCTTCGACCCGTCGAAACCGCCGAACTTCGACCCCTCGAAGATCCCGGGCGGGAACTACGACCCGTCCCGGATCCCCGGGGCCGGCCAGTACACGCCGCCGAACTTCGGCGACGGCACCCACTCGTCGGGGTTCGTCCCGCCGAAGATCCCCGGCGCCGGCGGCGGCTTCGGCCCCGGTGGCGGGGGCGGCGGCGCGGGCGACTTCTCCATCCCCGGCGGCGGTTTCGGGCCGGGCGGCTCGGGCGGGATCGGCGACCCGGCGGCGGGCTTCGGTCCGGGTGGCGTGGGCTTCGGGCCCGGCGCGTCGACCGGGGCCATGCCCGGTGCCGGCGCCGGTGACGCGGCCGGCGCGGGCCGGGGCGGCGCGGGGGCCGGCGGGGCGACGGGTGGCGCGGCCGCGGGCCGCGGCGGTGCCTCCGGGATGGGGGGCATGGGCGGCATGCACCCCGGCGGCGCCAAGGGCCAGGGCGGCGGCGACGAGGAACGCACGTCGAAGTACCTGCTCGGCGACGACCCGAACGACATCTTCGGGACCGACGAGCTGACCGCGCCGCCGGTCATCGGCGAGTAGCGCACGCGGGACGTCCGGGCGCGTGCCAAGATGGGCGCGCCCGGCTCTCGCGGGTTCACCACACGATCTTATTTCTCTGTGTCCGATTCTTTCTGGGGGAAAGCGGTGCTGGACAGGCAGGTCACCATCACGACCGGCACCCTGATCAACCTGATCCGGCGCCGGGGCGGCGAGCCGCACACGGTGCTGTCGGAGACGCCGACCTGGTACAGCGACGAGGCCCAGCGCGCCGAAGACGAGCAGACCAACGCCGAGCTCGCCAAGGCCGGGCTGTTCGGCCCGCGCGGCATGCACCCCGGGTTCGTCGCGACGATCGAAGCGATCGCCCGGCCGCAGCTGGAGTACTACGGCTGGATCGACGGCGGGTTCCAGGGCAAGCCGGTGAGCTACCGGCTGCTCGCCGGCAGCGCCGGGGGCGAGGCGTTCGTGCTGGCCAAGCACGAGGAGCTGGACGTCGTCGTGCTGGAGTCGACCAGGCCGCACGAGCTGCTCGACGACTTCCTCGGCCAGATCCCGAAGCTGGCGCCCGGCCGCGGGACACCGCTCGCGGTGCCGAAGAGCCAGATCGAGGGGACCGCCCGCGGCGATGACGGCGCCGGGTTCGCGGTGCTGCGCAGCGACCGCCCGGCCGAGGGTTCGCAGGAGGTCGAAGAGCTCCGCCGGATCCTGGCGTTGCGCCGGATGGGGAGCGGCAGCCTCTACGTGGCGGCCCGCAGCCGCACCGGCGCGCGGCACCGGATCGAACGCCCGGTGAACTACATCGATACCTCGGAAGGCCGGTGGCTGACCGAAGAGATTCCGGGCCGGGGCGAGAACCGGATCGCCTTCACCCCGGCCGACCAGCGCGTTCTCGCCGATCGGTTACGCAGCGCACAGGGCCGGCTCACCGCGGCTTGATCGACGAGCCGTTCAGCCCACCGGGTAACGCGTCTACCCTCCGTGATTTCATCCACAGCTCCCTGGGGTCAATGGGCCTGAGCTGGTCCACGACACGCCGAAGGACGGACTTCTCGCGACACGCCGGACGAGTTTTCCGCGAGTTCTCCACACCTTGTACACAGCCTCTGACCTGCGGATTCAGTTAAGCCCAGCACGCTTGTCCCCAACTTGTCCACAGCTCTCGGGGCACCTGTGATTGGTTACCCCCGTTCATCCCCAGGTTGTCCACAGAAGGGTCCCCACCCTGAATTGCCATCGGCCTTCCGGGGGATCTAGCGTGCCCGCTCGGGCCTGTACTCACGGTGGTGCTCCGCGTGTCTGCGGCAGCCGGCCGGCGTTGTCGCCGATCATCGGGGGACGAGGTCCGCCAGGGCCGGTGCACGAGCGCCGGCCCGTGCTTCGAGAGCGAAGATCCGGCATAATCGAACGGATGTTCGACACGATGAGGAGGTGTCCGGGGCGGTGGCGCTGACCGACGACCGCAGTCCGATGTACGCGGAGTCCGACCCGGGTCCGAGCGACCCCGGCCCCGGCGGCTTCGACCGCCAGCCGCCGCAGGACATCCCGGCCGAGCAGTCCGTGCTCGGCGGCATGCTGCTGTCCAAGGACGCGGTCGCCGACGTCATCGAGGCGCTCGGCCCCGACGACTTCTACAAGCCGGCGCACCAGGCGATCTACGACTGCATCCTCGACCTCTACGGCCGTGGCGAGCCCGCCGACCCGATCACCGTGTCGGCCGAGCTGGAGCGGCGCGGAGAGCTGGCCCGCGTCGGCGGGGCCCCCTACCTGCACACGCTGATCGCGACGGTGCCGACGGCGGCGAACGCGGGGTACTACGCGGAGATCGTCTCGGAGAAGGCGGTGCTGCGCCGGCTCGTCGAGGCGGGCACCCGGATCGTGCAGTACGGCTACGGCGCGGCGGCGGGCGACGGCGCGAACATCGACGAGGTCGTCGACCGCGCGCAGGCCGCGATCTACGACGTCACCGAGCGGCGGACCAGCGAGGACTACGTCGCGCTGGAAGAGCTGCTGCAGCCGACGATGGACGAGATCGACGCGATCGCCTCGCGCGGCGGCCAGTCCCAGGGCATCCCGACCGGGTTCGCCGACTTCGACGAGCTGACCAACGGCCTGCACCCCGGGCAGATGATCATCGTCGCGGCCCGCCCCGGTGTCGGCAAGTCGACCCTCGGCCTCGACTTCGCGCGCTCGGCGTCCATTCGGCACGGCCTGACCAGCGTCATCTTCTCGCTGGAAATGAGCCGCACCGAGATCGTCATGCGCATGCTGTCGGCCGAGGCCAAGATCCGCCTCGCCGACATGCGCGGCGGCAAGATGTCCGACGACGACTGGACGCGGCTGGCCCGCCGGATGAGCGAGGTGTCCGAGGCGCCGCTGTTCGTCGACGACTCGCCGAACATGACGATGATGGAGATCCGCGCCAAGGCCCGGCGGCTGAAGCAGCGGCACGACCTCAAGCTCGTCGTCCTCGACTACCTCCAGCTGATGACGTCCGGCAAGCGCGTGGAGTCGCGGCAGCAGGAAGTCTCGGAGTTCTCCCGGCAGATGAAGCTGCTGGCCAAGGAGATCGAGGTCCCGGTGATCGCGATCAGCCAGCTGAACCGTGGTCCGGAACAGCGCACGGACAAGCGCCCGATGCTGTCCGACCTGCGTGAGTCCGGCTCACTGGAGCAGGACGCCGACCTCGTCATCCTGGTCAACCGCCCGGACGCCTGGGAGCGGGACGACCCGCGCGCGGGCGAGGCGGACCTGATCATCGCGAAGCACCGCGCCGGGCCGACGGCGACCATCACCGTCGCGCACCAGCTGCACTACAGCCGCTTCGTCGACCTCTCGCACGACTAGCCGAGAGCGCTGTACCCGCGGACGAACGCCGTGAGGAGCCGGCCGAAGTTCTCGCGGTCCTCCTCCGGCCAGTCCGCCATGACCTCGGCGAACACCCCGCGCCGGAAGGCGTGCAGTTCGTCGAGGTGTGCCTGGCCGGCGGGCGTCGGCACGAGCACCGCACGCCGTCCGTCGCGCTGATCGGCTTCGCGGCGAAGCAGCCCTTGCTCGACAGCGCGCGCGACGAGCCGGCTGGCGCGCGGCTGGTCGACGCCCATCGCCGCGCTCAGGGCCGTCACGGTGCTGGGTTCCCCGCGTTCGGCGAGCTCTTCGACGACGTCGAGCAGCTCGAACACCGGGTCGTGCGCCCCGCGGCCCCTGGCCTTGCCGATGCGGCTGAGGGCCCGCCGCTGCTGGCTGCGGCGGATCGCGATCATGGCGCGCTCGACGTCGGCCACGGCGTCCGGCATGGTTGCTCCACCTCCGAACTGAATGTACTTTTACATGTAGTTGTTCGTTGACATATCGGAGTCCTCATGAAACCCCTCGGCTGGTGGCTGCGCCACCTCCACGAGCTCCTCGAATCCTCCATGGCCCAGGTCCTCGACGCGGAGTCACTGACCCGCCGGCACTGGCAGGTACTCAACACGATCGCCCTCGGCGCCCGCACGCCGGAGCAGGTCGACACGGCGATGGCGCCGTTCGTCGCCGGAGAGGGCTCGATGGCGCCGAAGGTGGCCGACCTGCGCACCCGCGGCTGGGTCGCCGAGGACGGCACCCTGACCGCCGACGGCCGAGCCGCCCACGCCCGGGTCGAAGAGCGCGTCAAGGAGTTCCGCGCAAAAGCCGTCGAGGGGATCGGCGAGGACGACTACCGCACCACGCTGCGAACGCTGGAACAGTGCGCCGCCAACCTCGGAGCCGCCTGAGGAATATCCGAGGGCGCGCCGGTGTCGACTACATAGTAGTTGAACTTTCAAGCACTGGAGCGCTCGATGACCCGCACCCCGGTTCTCTACCTCAGCCACGGCGCCCCGCCGCTCGCCGACGACACGACGTGGACCCGCCAGCTCGCCGAATGGTCCGCCGACCTGCCGGAACCCCGCGCGATCCTGGTCGTGTCGGCGCACTGGGAAGAGGCGCCGCTGACCATCGGGGCGACGACGACCGTGCCGCTCGTGTACGACTTCTGGGGCTTCCCCGAGCGCTACTACCGGGTGAAGTACGCGGCTCCCGGCGCGCCCGAGCTGGCGGCGAAGGTCCGGAAGCTGCTGCGCTCGACGGAGACGCCGGTGCACGACGCCCCGGAGCGCGGCCTCGACCACGGCGCCTACGTGCCGCTGGTGGAGATGTTCCCCGGCGCCGACGTCCCGGTGCTGCAGGTCTCGATGCCCTCGCTCGATCCGCGGGAGCTGTTCGACCTCGGCCGCAAGCTCGCGCCGTTGCGCGACGAAGGCGTGCTGATCATCGGCAGCGGCTTCTTCACCCACAACCTGAGCGGCATGGCCCGCGCCACCGACGGGACGCCGCCCGCCTGGTCGGCCGAGTTCGACCACTGGGGAGCCGAGGTCCTGGGCAGCGGCGACGTCGACACGCTGCTGGACTTCCGGCACAAGGCGCCGGCGGCGACGCTCGCCCACCCGCGGATCGAGCACTTCGCGCCGCTGTTCGTCTCCCTCGGCGCCACCTCGGACGAGCGTTCGGGTCGCACGGTCATCGACGGCTTCTGGCACGGCCTGGCGAAGCGTTCGCTCCAGTTTTCCTGATCGCCCCGGAGACGCGAGCGAGCCCCAGGAGCCGGGTGGCTCCTGGGGCTCGTCGTCTCCAGGGAAGGAGAGCCTTTCGGTTCCGCTGTCGCGGGCCGGGGCGCTCCGTGCGAGGTCACCCTCGCGGCGCGGTGGAGCGCCTGTCCGCGGCAGTGGGATCGGGGGCCGGGCGGGCTCTGGCTGAGCCCGCCCGGCTTCGGTGCACTACTTGCGCTTGATCAGGCCGATCAGCTTCGCGAGGAAGCCGGTGGAGTCCAGGCCCGACATCGCCGGCACCTGCGGGGCGCTGTCCAGCAGCGGCAGCTTGGCGTTCACCGGCAGCTCGGCCGGAACGGCCGGGGTGACCGGCAGGGCCGAGGTGGACGGCAGGGCCGGAGCGGCCGGCAGCGCGACGGGCAGTTCACCGGTCGGCAGGTCCGCACGCGGAGTCTGGCCCGGCAGCACGGCCGGCAGCGCCGGCATGGCCACGGGCAGGGCCGCGGCCGGCAGGCCCGCACCACGCAGGTCCGCACGCTCGGTCTGACCCGGCAGCACGGCCGGCAGCGCCGGCAGCGCCACGGGAAGGCCCGCGGCCGGCACGCCCGCACCACGCAGGTCCGCACGCTGGGTCTGGCCCGGCAGCAGCCCACCCACGGCCGGCAGCGCCGGCAGGCCCGCGGCCGGCAGGCCCGCGCCACGCAGGTCGGCACGCTGCGTCTGGCCCGGCAGCACGCCGCCCACGGCCGGCAGGGTCGCCTTCGGCAGCGCCGGCGTGCCGGTGAGGCCGCCGACGGCCGGCAGCTGCGCCGACTTCGTCAGCCCGGCGAGCGGGGTGGCGGCCGACGGGACGTCAGCGCGCTCGAGGCCGACCGGAATCGTCGTGGGCACCGAGGGGAGGCCGTCGGCGGACACCTCGGCGTCCGGCAGCTTCGGGGCCAGGCCGGTCGCGGAGGGCAGCTTGCGGACCGGCAGTCCGGCGGTCGGCAGGTTGCTGGCGAGCCCGGACACGGAGGGCAGGCCCTGGGTGGACAGCCCGCCGATCGGCAGCTTGCCGGTCAGCCCGTTCAGCGACGGCAGCTCACCGGTGATCGGCAGGCCGCCGAGCAGACCGCCCAGCGAAGGCAGTCCCTTGGCCGGCAGGCCGCTGCGGACCGCCGCCAGCGACGGCAGTTCGCCGGCCGCCAGCTCCGCGCCCTCGGCCGGGAAGAGGGTGTCCTCGTCCTCGTCGACGCGCGTCAGGTTCGCCGCTTGCGCCGTGGCGACCCCGAGCAGTTCGAACGGCACCCCGAAGATCTGCACGGGAGCGGCGAACGCGCCGTACAGGTTGTTGCCCGACACGCTGGAGTGGTCGCCCGCGGTGACGGACTTGCCGCCGTTCTCCGTGGCCAGCGTGTTGCCGCCGAGAGCGTGCGCCACGCCGCCCACGGCCGCCGAGTCGCCGAACATCTGCGCGATCGCGGTCAGCGGCAGGTCGAGGATGTTGCCGGAGAGCGCGCCTTCGACACCGGAGGTGGTGTCGTCGCCCGCGTTGTCGACCTCGGTCATGTTGATGCCGGCGCCCCTGGCGACACCCACGACGCCGGGGGCGTCACCGAAGACCTGCGCCACCGCCAGCGGGTCCGCGCCGACGATGTTGCCGGCCACGCTGCCGCGGTCGCCACTGGTGGTGGCGTCGCCGCCCGCCTCGGAGTCGACGTCGTTGGTGCCCTCGCCGGTGCCCAGCGCGGCCCCGGCGATCCCGTCGCCGAAGACCGAGCCGGCGCCCGCGACCGGGGCCTTCACGATGTTGCCGGTCAGCGCACCGTCGCGGCCGTCGGTCACGGCGTCGCCGCCCGCCGTCACGTCGGTGATGTTGTCGTTCTTACCGGTGCCGATGCCACCGACCGCGCCACCGACGCCCATCGCCTGCACGGGCAGCGCGACCGGGGCCTCGACGATGTTGCCCGCGGCGGAACCCGCCGGGCCGTGGGCCTTGACGTCGCCGCCCGCGTTGGACGTCGTGTCGGTCGAGCCCTTGCCGTGGCCCTGGCCGAGGAGAGCGCCACCGATGTTGGCCGCCTGCACCGGGGTCGAGAGCGGGACGGTGCCCAGGTTCGAGCTCAGGAAGCCGCCGTCGTCCACGGTGCTGCCACCGCCGCCGCCGGAGACGACCTTGGTTTCGTCGGCCGCGCCGGAGCCCTGGCCGATGAACGAGCCGCCGATGCCGAAGACCTCGGCGGGCAGGCCGACCGGGACCTGGACGAGGTTGCCCGAGCCGGCCGAGTCGTTGCCCTGCGTGCCGTCGTACGCCCCGGCGGTGACCGTCTTGTCTTCGGTCGCCGTGCCGGTCGCGTTGCCGATGTGGCTGCCGCCGACGCCGAAGACCTCGGGCGCGCCCGCGGCCTGCGTGTTGACGATGTTGCCGCCGAGGACGGCGCGGTTGCCCTTGGTGTAGCTGCCGTTGCCGGCGTTGGCGTCGGTCGTGTTGTCGTGCGCGGAGGTCGCCTGGCCGATGTAGGTGCCACCGATGCCGAAGGCCTCGACCGGCAGCGCGAGCGACGGGTTCAGGACGTTGCCCGACCCGCTCGAGTCGTCGCCGGTCGTCTTGACGAAGCCACCCGAGTCGACAGTGCTGGAGGAGCTGCCGACGCACGGGAGGCCGGAGGAGGCGTTGCCGATCCACGAGCCCGCGACACCCGCGACGTTCGCGATCGGGGAGAGCGAGGCCGCCCCGGCGTTGCCGGACAGGAACGAGTCGTCGCCGCTGGTCTCGAGGTAGGTCGGGATGCCCAGGCTGCCCTTGCGGGTGGCCCCGGCGAACGCGTCCGCGGAGGTGACGCAGCCGGCGGCGTTCGCCAGCGAGCCCCACACCGCACCGGCGTTGCAGTTGAACTTGGCCGGCAGGGCGATCGGCGCACCGACCACGTTGCCCGAGTCCGAGGCGTTGTCACCGGAGCTCAGCAGCGAGCCGCCGGACGCCGCGACGGTGTCGGCCTGGTAGCCGTGGCTCTGCCCGTTGCCGAGCAGGTACGAAGCGGCGTTGCCGGTCACCTGCACCGGGGTGGCGAACTGCCCCGCCACCACGTTGCCCGAGAGGGCCGAGCCGTCGCCGTTGGTGTCGACGTCGCCGGTCTCGGTCGTGCTCTGGCTGGCCGAACCCCCGGTCACGCGGCCGGTGCCGCCGGCGGCACCGGCGCCGTTGCCGGCGATCTGGACGGGGAGCGCCCAGTCGAGGACGACGGCGTTGCCCGCGATGCTCGAGTTTTCGCCGGTCGTCTTGACGTCCTGGTCGTGGCCCCAGGTCTGCTGGTGCTGGGTGCCGTTGACGTGCGCGTCACCGACCACGCCGACCGCGTTGTCCACGATCTGGATCGGGACGACGACGTCGCCACTGATCTTGTTGCCCTTGAGGTTGTTGTGGCCCGGGGTGAAGCCACCCGCACCGTCGGCCTGGGACGAGCCGCCCAGGGTGGTGTCGTTGACGGGGCTCGAGTAGTCGAGGTGCTTGGAGCCCTCGTTGACGGCCTTGCTGACCGGCTTGGTGCTCAGCTCCGTCTGCCCGGCGGGCAGGTCCAGCTGGCCGAAGGGGGTGCCGACCGCGTTGTTGGCTTCCTGGATCGGAGCCGTCACGTTCAGGTCGAGCGGCGAGGCAGGGGTGTCAGGGTTGACGTTCTCGTCAGCCGAGGCGATGCCGGTGCCCAGCATCAGCAACCCACCCGTGACAAATGCGGTCTGGAGTCCGCGCTTTGCCCACGTCTGCATGGGGTTTTTCTCCTTTATTTCGGGTTCCCTTGCGGGTTCATGAGGGTGCGCCCGTCGAAAGAGGAAGGCGTCCGAGCGCACCGAGGGGGGGGTGGAACTTCTTGCGGGCGCGAGAAAGCGCACCGCCGTGTCACGGGTGTGGAGCGGACGCGAAGCCGTCAGGGAACGACGGAGGTGGACGCGTCAGCGACCCGTGGAGGGAGGTGTTCAGTCAGGAGTGACGCCGGGCTGTTCGCCCGGGGTGCGCAGCGAGTGGCGCAGGCCGGCGCGGCTCATCGCCGCGACGGCGGTGTCGACGGCTTCGGTCGTCCAGAAGGGGACGCCGAAGTTGAAGCCGTCGAGGTGTCCACCGGGGGCCGTGGTGCCACCCGGGGCGGTGGGGACGGCCGGCGCGACCGGAAGCTGCGCCGGGTTCAGCGGCGACGGCAGGTCACCGCGGCCGTGGCGGGAATGCCCCGCGGCCCCGGTGACGTCGTCGGGCTGCCAGCCCGCCGGCATCGCGAGCGCGGCTCGCAGTGCGGCGGGGAGTTCGACGGTCGAGACGGCGGGCGTGCCCGCCCCCTCACCGGTGGTGGTCACCGGCTCCGCCCCGGCCGGGGCGAGACCCGGGAGGCCGGGGAACGGGACCAGGTCGCCGTGCCCGGCCGGGTCGAGCAGCTGCCACACCTGGCGGCCGAAGTTCTTGGCCGGCGCGGGGGCGATGGTCTCCTCGATGACCTGGCGGGTGTCCTCGGGCTTGCGCGCGATGTGCTCGAACGCGCCGAGGGTGCGCTGGGCCGGGCTCAGCACCGCGTCGTCGACGAGGTCCGTCACCGAGGCGTCGACGTGCTCGGACACCTCGTGCCCGACCGTGGCGGCGTCGGTGGGGCCGCACGGGCGCGGGGCCTGCGGCTCGCTCCACGTCGTCGCTTCCTGGTGGCAGGCCACCTCGGCGACCCCGCCGGCGACCTCGCCGGAGAAGTGCCCGGCACCGCGGTTCGCGTCGCCGATCCCGGCCACGGTGGCGTCGGTGACCGGGGTGACCGAGGCGGTGCCCACCTGGACGGTGCCGCCGGAAGTGGTGTCCGCGGAAGCAGTGTCGGCGGAAGCGGCGGCGCCGGAGACCAACCACGCGGCGGCGGTGCCCGCCACCGCGCCACCGACCACGAGCAGCGCACGCGACACGAGACGGCCGACGCGCTTGGCGCCCTGCCCCTCGTTCGCGGTGATCGCCACTCGTCGTCTCCTCGTGCTGGGTTCGTGATCCGGCCGTTGCGAAAGCGACCTAATCAAACCGGCGCGCCGCCGCGCATCCTCGACACGACTTGATGCCCCCATCGTGTGAAAGACACATCGTGTAGCCCGGTCTGACGGTCGGTGATCACGCCTGGCCGGCCCGTGTGCCGGACGCGGCGGCGGGAAAGCGGCCGGATCGGGCGGTCCAGCCGCTACGGTGATCCGGTGACCCACGCGCGACGCGAAGACCCGTTCCTGCCGGAGCACGAGGACGTCACCGGGCTGATCCCCCGGGGCCTGCGCATCAGCGCGGCCCTGGCGTGGCGGCTGATCGTGGTGGCCGCGGCGTTGTACGCCGTGGGGTGGGTGGTCGGCCGCCTGTCCGTCGTCGTGATCCCGCTGGGCATCGCCCTGCTGCTCTCGGCGCTGCTCGCGCCGGCCGTGCAGAAGCTCGTGGCCGTCCGGTTCCCGCGGGGACTCGCGACGGCGATCGTGCTGATCGCGGGGCTCGCCGTGCTGGGCGGCCTGCTGACGTTCGTCGTCACGCAGTTCTCGAGCGGGCTGCCCCAGCTGCAGAAGCAGCTCAACGACAGCCTCAACCAGATCAAGGACTGGCTGATCAACGGCCCGGTGCACCTGCGCCAGGAGCAGATCCAGGAGTTCATCAACCAGGTCTTCGGGTTCCTGCAGAACAACCAGAGCTGGCTCACCGACACGGCGCTGACCACGGCGGGCACGGTCGGCGAGATCGTCACCGGCTTCCTGCTCACGCTGTTCATCACCATCTTCTTCCTCAGCGGCGGCGAGGGCATCTGGACGTTCCTGGTGCGGGTCGCGCCCGGCCGGGTCCGCAACCGCGTGGACGTCGCCGGGCGCCGCGGGTTCGCGTCGCTGGTCAGCTACGTGCGGGCGACGGCGGCCGTGGCGGTCGTCGACGCCGTCGGCATCGGCGTCGGGCTGTGGATCGTGGGCGTGCCGCTGGTGATCCCGCTGGCCACGCTGGTGTTCCTCGGCGCGTTCATCCCGATCATCGGCGCGGTCATCACCGGCGGCGTCGCCGTGCTGATCGCCCTGGTCACGAACGGCTTCATCGGCGCGGTGATCGTGCTGGCCATCGTGATCGGCGTGATGCAGCTGGAAAGCCACGTGCTGCAGCCGCTGCTGCTCGGGCGCGCGGTGAAGCTGCACCCCCTCTCCGTCGTCCTCGCCATCACCGTCGGCCTCGTCGTGGGCGGGATCGCCGGCGCCCTGATGGCGGTGCCGATCCTGGCCGTGCTCAACGCGGGCGTCCGGTCCCTGCTGCACGAGGAGAACCCGGACCCGGCCGAGGTGAACGTCCTCGCCGACCAAGCCGCGCAGCCGAACGACGCCGAGCCCGGGTCCCCGGGCGCCACGGTGCCCACCCGCGGCGAGGACGACGAAGAGAAGTGACCGTCCGCAGGACGCCCGACCCGGTCACGCCCATGTGGCGGGGCGTGACCGCCTTCCGCTTCCTGACCTGGGCGTTCGCCTGCGGCACGGTGATCGTCCAGAGCGGCGAGTACCGGCGCGAGTGGCTGGCGTGGACGATCGTCGGCGTGATGGCCGTCTGGTCGGCCGTGAGCGGCTTCCTCTACCTGCGCGAGCGGACGCGGCCGCCCGCGCTGGTCGTCTTCGACCTGGTGCTCACCACCGGGCTGCTGCTGACGTCGCCGTGGGTGCTCAGCGACACGCAGTTCGCACAGAACGTCCCGCTCATCACCACGGTGTGGGCGGCCGTGCCGCCGGTGGCCGCGGGCGCGCGGTTCGGCGCGGTCGGCGGGGTGCTCGCCGGCCTGGTCGTCGGCGTGGCGACCGCGCTGGCGCGGGAGAAGTTCGACATCGACGTCGCTCGTGACGGCGTCCTGCTCGCCGCCGCCGGGCTGCTCGTCGGCATGGCTTCGACGATGGCCCGGCGGTCGGCGGCGCGGCTGGAGCAGGCGCTGCGGAAGGAAGCGGCGACGGCCGAGCGCGAGCGGCTGGCCCGGTCGATCCACGACAGCGTGCTGCAGGTGCTCGCCCGCGTCCGCAAGCGCGGCAACGAGGTCGGCGGCGAAGCGGCGGAGCTGGCCCGGCTGGCCGGCGAGCAGGAGATCGCGCTGCGGTCGCTGGTCACGACCGAGCCGGTGAAGCCGAACGAAAGCGGCCGGACGAGCCTGCGGGCCGCGTTGCAGCTGCTCGCGACGTCGTCGGTGCAGGTTTCGGCCCCCGCGGACGACGTCGAGCTGCCGGCGCACGTCACAGGCGAGCTCGTCGCCGTCACCCGCGAAGCGCTGTCGAACGTCGAGAAGCACGCAGGCCCGGATGCGCACGCGTGGGTGCTGCTGGAGGACCTCGGCGACGAGGTCGTGGTGAGCATCCGCGACGACGGACCGGGCATACCGGACGGCGTTCTCGAGCAAGCCGCCGCGGACGGGCACCTCGGCGTGGTGGAATCCATCCGGGGGCGGGTCCGCGACCTCGGGGGAAGCGCGACCCTCGACACCGGGCCCGGCCGGGGCACGGAGTGGGAGGTCAGGGTGCCGAGTACGAGGGGTGCGAGATGAGCGACGAACCGCAGATCTCCGTGATGGTGGTCGACGACCACCCGATCTGGCGCGACGGGGTGGCCCGCGACCTCACCGAACACGGCTTCGACGTGCGGGCGACCGCGCCGGACGCCGACGCGGCGGTGCGGATCGCCCGCACCGTGCAGCCGGACGTCGTCCTGATGGACCTCAACCTCGGCAGCACGTCGGGCGTGGACGCCACCCGCGAGATCACCGCGGCGCTGCCGTCGACGAAGGTGCTGGTGCTTTCGGCGAGCGGCGAGCACAAGGACGTCCTGGAGGCGGTGAAGGCGGGCGCGTCCGGCTACCTGGTCAAGTCGGCGTCCGCGGTGGAGCTGGTCGACGCCGTGCACCGGACGGCCGCGGGCGACCCGGTGTTCACCGCGGGCCTGGCCGGGCTGGTGCTCGGCGAGTACCGGCGGATGGCCGACGCGCCGGCCGAGGGGGCCGAGCCGCCGAGGCTGACCGAGCGCGAAACCGACGTCCTGCGCCTGGTCGCGAAGGGGCTGACCGCCCGGCAGATCGCCGAGCGGCTGGTGCTGTCGCACCGCACGGTGGAGAACCACGTGCAGTCGACGCTGCGGAAGCTGCAGCTGCACAACCGCGTCGAGCTGGCCCGGTACGCGATCGAGCACGGCCTCGACGGGGAGTGACCCTCAGGGGATGATCGCGAGGCCGGACCAGTCGCTCTTCGGCAGCGCGGCCTGGCCCAGGCGCCACTGCGGTTCGCCGGGGTGCCAGGCGGCGAGAACGCGGTCGGCGAGCACCAGGTCACCGGCGGCCGACCAGGCGAAGCCGCGGTCGAGGTGCTCGGTGACGAACGGCATCCCGGGAGCGTGGTCCCAGGTCGGCCCGGACGGGCGCAGCAGCCAGATGTCCCTCGTCTGCGTGTTGGTGCCGCGGTAGGCGGGGTTCGCGAAGTCGACGGCCCAGACGGCTCCTTCGCGCGAGGGCACCACGGTGGGCGCCGCGCCGATCGAGGGCCGGTTGAGCTTCTGGCTGCGGTTGTCCCGCAGGTCGACCAGGGTGAGGTCGGTCAGGCCGTCGAGCAGCATCCAGTCACCGGCCGCGCCGAGGATGCGCGGCGCCTGCCGGATCGTGCGGCCGGTCGCCGGCTCGATCAGGGCGTCGGTCGACTCGGCGGCGTCGGCGTTGATGGTGATCAGCAGGCCGTGCGCGGTCTCGGTCCGCACCCGGGTGCGGCAGCTGGCCGGCTGGCCGCGGCCGAGCTCGCCCGCGGCGAACGAGACGTGCTGGAGACGGCAGTCGTCCGGCGCGTCCTGCCGGATCAGCCACAGCCCTTCGCCGCCGGCGTCCGGCGCCGCCGACCAGGCGCGGCCGAAGGATCGCGGCGGGCTCGATGGCCCGGTGTACTCGAGGATCTCGAAGGGCTCGGGGTTCCGGGTGTCGCGGGGGCGGGCCGTCAGGACGACGTGCGTCCCGGCGCGGACGGCGTCCAGCCGGACGTCGCCGCCGGGGTAGCCGGGCGGGCTGACGGCGGTGCCGCGGTCGGCGTCGAACAGGGTGGGTCCGGCGGTCGGCAGCAGCGCGGTGACGCCGATGCCGCCGGTCGCCTGGATGCCGGACAGTTCCGCCAGCGGAGCGGGCGGTGGCGGCGGCGGGTCGGCGGTGCACCCGGCCAGCACGACGGCGGCCGCGACCGCGGCGGCGACGCGGAATACGGGTCCGTTCAGGGTTTTCCCCCGATCTCCCTGGTGATATCCGGTTCTACCATCGTGGGCATGGGCGAGGAAGAGACCGTTGCGGCGGAACCGGTGACCGAAACCAAGCCGTTGAGCGAGCGCGATCTCCGGGTGTCGGACGACGAGCGCGAGCACGTCGTCGGCGTGCTGCAGAAGGCGATCGGCCGCGGCATGATCGACCTCGACGAGTTCACCGAGCGCACGGACCGCGCGCTGGCGTCGAGGACGCGCGGTGAGCTGAACGCCGTGCTGGCCGACCTCGCCGGGCTGTACCACCCGGCCGCGGCGCTGGCCGCCGCTCCGGCGTACGCGCCTCCGGTGGGCTACCCGGGCTACTCGACCGGGCAGCGGTTCGAGCTGAACGCGAAGTACTCGTCGCTCGTCCGCGGCGGGCCGTGGGTGGTGCCGTCCGAGCTGGTGGTGCGCAACAAGTACGGCTCGACGAAGCTGGACTTCACCGAGGCCCAGGTGCAGTCGCCGGTGGTGCACATCGAGCTGGACGCCAAGTGGGGCTCGGTCGAGATCATCATCCCGGAGCACGCCTCGGTGGACCTCAACGCGATCAGCGACGTCAAGTTCGGCGCGATGGAGGACAAGACGCGCAGCAACGGGCGGATGGGCAACCCCCGGTACGTGCTCACCGGCCGCGTCCACGGCGGATCGCTGGTCGTCCGCCACCCGCGGCGCGGGCTCTTCGGCTAGCCGGGGCCCCTCTGCCCCCGGCGTCAAGAAGGCCTCCCCACCCAGGCATCGGGTGGGGAGGCCTTCGCCGTCGTCAGACGGCCAGCGGCCGGATCGAGCGCAGGTGCCGGGCCACGAAGAAGACCAGGACGGCGAACCCGGCGGCGGCGAGCCCGGCGACGACGTGCAGCCCGGTGGGGAGGCCGTGGGAGCGGACGACGGCGTTGCCGAGCGTGCCGACGGTGGCGAGGCCGAAGGCGTAGCCGAACTCGTTGACGGTCTGGGCCAGCGAAGCGGCGGCGCCCGCCTTGCGCACCGGAACCGAGCCGACGACGAGGTCGGTGCCCAGCGCGACCATCGGCCCGACCCCCAGCGACGTCACGGCGAACCCGAGGGACGGCCAGACCGGCCCGGCCCCGGGCGCGACGAGGGTGAGGATCGCCATCCCGGCCGCGGCGAGGGCCACCCCGCTCGCGATCAGCCTCCCGGGCCGCACCCGGCGGGCGAGCACGGGCGCGGCGAGGAAGCTGACGGTGGAGGCGGCCATCCCCGGCAGCAGCCCCAGCGCGGCCCCGACCGGTGTGAGGTGCTGCGCGAGCTGGAAGAACTGGGCGACGAACAGCATGGTGGTGCCGCCGAGCATGCTGAACAGCAGCATCCCGCCGAGCGTGGTCCGGAACGCCTTGGCGGCGAAGAGGCTGAAGTCGACGAGCGGGTCGTCGAGCGTGCGCTGCCGCTTCACGAAGACGTACCCGACGATCAGGCCGGCGCCCAGTGCGAGCACCGGAACGGTCCGGAGCCCGTCGCGGGCGATTTCCTTGACGCCGTAGACGACGGGCAGGATCGCGCCGAGGGAGAGGGCGACACTGGGGAAGTCGAGGCGCCCGGCGGTCTCGTCCCGGTACTCGGGCAGCAGTTTTGGACCGATGACCAGCAGAAGGACCATGGCGGGAACACCGAGCAGGAAGACCGAGCCCCACCAGAAGTGCTCGAGCATGAAGCCGCCGACCATCGGCCCGACGATCGCGCCGACGGTGAAGCAGCCGGCCCAGATCCCGATGGCTTCGGCCCGCTGGCGCGGGTTTTCGAACATGGTGCCGATGAGCGAGAGCGTGGAGGGAGCGAGGGTGGCCCCCGCGATCCCGAGCGCGGCCCGCGCGGCGATCAGCATCCCGGCACTGGTGGAGAAGGCGGCGAGAACGGAGGCGCCCCCGAAGGCGGCGGCCCCGATGAGCAGCAGTTTCCGCCGCCCGATGCGGTCACCGAGGGTCCCCATGGTGACCATGAACCCGGCGACCATGAAGCCGTAGGTGTCCATGATCCAGAGCTGTTCGGTGCCGTCGGCGTGCAGGCTGACGGCGAGTTTGGGAAGGGCGAGCACGAGGACGAAGACGTCCAGCGAGACGAGGAGGGTGGGCAGAGCCAGCACGGCCAGCCCGATCCACGCCCGGCGCCCAGCCCTGACGGCTGCCGGCCCACCGGCCGGGGCCTCTGCTTTGCCGGCCGGGGCCTCGGCCCGGCCGGCCGGGGCGGAGGTGGTGGCGGTCATGGTGAGGTCCTCTCGACTCGGGTGCTTTCGCTTCTCACCTCTTCGTCGAGCGGCCACGGGCGGGATCGACAACGGCCCGGAAGTTTCTGCGGCCGTCCCGGGGGAGCCCCGGGACGGCCTTGGGCGGGTTGTCCACACCCCTCGGTCAATGTGGACAACCACGCCGGTTCAGGTTCGCACAGTTCAGCACCGTCGGTGATGACCGATAGACTGAAAGTGGGGGGCGCCCCTGCGGGCGGGGGATGATTCGCGCGGGGCGAAACGAACGGGCTGGGCAGATCGGGCTCAGCCGGCCCGAGAGGAGCCCAGCTTAAGCGGGCTCCCGGTCGAGGCGAGCCCGGGCCGGGTAGGTGGCGAGCTGGACCAAGGCTTCGCCGCCGAGCAGCGCCGGGCGCTCAGAGGCCGGCCTGCTCCTTGGCGCCGACCACGCCCCGGCGGTCAGGACCGGCCACATTCCGCGCCGCAGGTTTCGGTGGTCCGGGTGGCTGCGGTCGAAGCCGGCCCGTGTGCGCGCGACGCGACCTGGCCGGGGATGCCGGTGGCCAGGTCGGCGTCGGGCGTTGTCAGTACCTCAGGGGCGGGCCGCCGCGCGGGCGGCTGCCGGGTTTGCCGTGGCCAGGGTTGCCTCCGCCAGGGCCTCGCACTCCGCGAGCGTTGCCGCCGCCAGGCTGGCTCCCACCGCGCGGACTGCCGGGGCGTTCATCGACAGGCTCGTCAGGCCCAAGCCCGCCAGGACCAGGGCCAAGCGCGGGTCGGCGGCCGCTTCGCCGCAGACGCCCGCTGGTTTGCCGGTGGCCTTGGCCGCGTCGCCGATCAGTTTCAGGAGGCGCAGGAGCCCTGGCTGCCACGGGTCGTTGAGCTTGGCCACCGCGCCCAGCTGGCGGTCCGCCGCGAACGTGTACTGGGCCAGGTCGTTCGTGCCCACCGAGACGAAGTCCACGACCTCGAGGATCTCGCGGGCGGTGAGCGCCGCCGCCGGGATCTCGATCATCACGCCCGCGCGGGCGATGCCGGCCGCTCGGACCCGCTCGGCGAACCAGGCCGCTTCCTCGACCGTCGCGACCATCGGGGCCATCACCGAGACCTCGGCGCCCGAGTCGTCCGCCGCGCCGGCGATCGCTTCGAGCTGGCGGTCCAGGACCTCGGGGCGGTCGAACGCCACGCGCAGCCCCCGGACGCCGAGGGCCGGGTTCGGTTCGGCCTCCGGGGACAGGAAGGCCAGGGGCTTGTCGGCGCCCGCGTCGAGGGTCCGGACGATCACCGGCTTGCCGCGGAACGGCGAAAGCACCGCCGTGTACGCCGCGCGCTGGTCGGCCACCGACGGCTCGTCCGAAGCGTCCAGGTAGCAGAACTCGGTGCGGAACAGGCCGACCCCTTCGGCGCCCGCGTCCGCCGCGGCCTGGGCGTCGGCCGGGGAGCCGACGTTGCCGTAGACCTTCACGCGGTGACCGTCGGCCGTCGCGCCCGTGCCGTTCCACTCGGCGAGCTGGGCCACCGTGGCCGTGACGACCGGGGCCGACGGGTCCGCAGCCTCGACCGTGCCCGCGTCGCCGTCGACCGCAAGCGCTTGCGCGTCCAGGGCCAGCAGGCCGCGCACCGCGACGACGGCCGGGATGCCCAGGGCACGCGCCAGGATCGCGGTGTGGCTCGTCGGGCCGCCCTCTTCGGTGACCAGGGCGAGGACCTTCGCCGGGTCGAGACCGGCGGTGTCGGCCGGGGCGAGGTCGCGGGCGACCAGCACGCTCGGCGACGCCAGCTCGGGCACCCCCGGCGGCGCGATGCCGAGCAGCTCGGCGATCAGCCGGTCACGCACGTCGCGGACGTCGCGGACGCGCTCGGCCATGTACCCGCCGGCCGCGGCCAGGGCTTCGGCGAAGCCTTCGGCGGCCTGGTAGACGGCGCGCGCGGCGGGCAGTCCCTGCGTCTTGACCAGGGTTTCGGCCTGCGACGCGAGCGCCGGGTCGGCCGCCATCGCCGCGGTCGTGATGAGGATCGTCGCCGCCTCGCCGCTCGCGGTCTCGGCCTGTTTCTCGAGCCGGCCGGCGACGATCGCGGCCGCGGGGACGATCCGGGCGGCTTCGGCGGCCGGATCGGCCGGGACCGGGGTGGCGGCGGGTTCGCCCAGCGGCTCGGCGACGCGGACGACCAGACCACTCGCGCGGCCGGGGCTGACGGCGACCCCGGACAGGGACGCCACGGCGGCATCAGACTCAGGCATGGTCTAGACCATAACGCAGGTAGGCCTGGATATCTCGTGGTGGCGGGCACAAACCTCGCTGCCGTACCTGTTCGATCACCGGCCGGACCTCCTCGTGCCACCAGGAGCCGGCCAGTTCGCCGCGGCTGCGCACCGGCCGTCCGGCCAGCATACGGCGGAAACCCCAGGCCTCGGCCGAGTCGGCGAGCCGGAACCAGTCGGCCGGGTCATCGAGCCACAGGCCGAGGCGGACGTCGTCCGGCAGCGGCACGCGCTCGAGGAACATCCGCTCGGCGGCCTTCGACGGCAGGTCGGCGAGGGTCAGGCAGCGCAGCGCGCAGGCGACCGTGCTGATCCAGCGGACCCGCGCGCGGACGGTCCGGACGCCGCGGGCTCGCGCGATGCCGACGCGGTGGTGGCCGTCCTCGACGAAGAACATGTCGGAGAGCCGCACGAGCCGCACCGGCGGCAGGTCCGCCGTCGTCCGCGTCAGCTGCTCCCAGCGGTCGCGCAGTGCGCGGTTGCGCGGCCGGAACTCGCGGTCGAAGTCCCCGGCGCGGGCGACCGTGCCGACGATGCCTTCCACCGGGACGTCGTAGACGCCTTCGTCGAGCTCGGTCTGCTTGCCGAGTGCCTTGAGCGTCTCGTCGAGCGGCATGATCGCGAGCCGGTCGGGACGGCGGGCGTCGGCGATCGCCCGCAGCTGAGCGGCGTAGCCGCGCCACCAGGCCGAGCTGAACGAGTCGCCCATGTGACGTCCAACACGGCCGTCCGGATGATCATTCCCCCAGGTCGGCGGCGGTCGGGTAGGACGGCTGGGCGCCGGGCCGCGTCACGCTGAACGCCGCGACGCGCACGGCCCGCTTGGCCGCGGAGACCAGGTCGGCGCCGTCGGCGAGCGACGCGGCGAGCGCGCCCGCGAAGGCGTCACCGGCTCCGGTGGTGTCCACGGCCTCGACCTTCGGTGACTCCACCTCGGTCGTGCCGTCCGGTTCGACGACGACCGCGCCGGCCGCGCCGAGCGTGACGACGGCGGCGCGCGGCCCGAGTTCCAGGAGCTCCCGGAAGTCCGCGCCCGGACCGGTGAGCCAGGCGGCCTCGTGCTCGTTGACCAGCAGGACGTCGAGCTTGGCCAGCGTTTCCGGGGAGAGCTTCGCGGCCGGCGAGAGGTTCAGCAGCACCTTCACGCCCCGTTCGGCGGCCCGCGCGACGGCGTGCTCGACGGTCGGCAGCGGCACCTCGAGCGACGCGACCATGACCTCGACCCCGTCGAAAACGGCGTCGACGTCGGCGGGCTCCAGGCTCGAGTTGGCGCCGGGGGACACGAGGATCGAGTTTTCGCCGTCCGGGGTGACGGTGATGTAGGCGATGCCGGTCGGCCGCTCGCTGGTGCGGACGAGCCCGGTGTCGACGCCCGCTGCCCGCAGTGAGTCGAGCAGCAGCCGGCCGTAGGGGTCGTCGCCGACGGCGCCGAGCAGGGCGACGTCGGCGCCGAGCCTGCCCGCCGCGACCGCCGTGTTGGCTCCCTTGCCGCCGGGCGAGAGGACGGTGTCCCCGCCCAGCACGGTCTCGCCACCCGCCGGCCGCCGGTCCACGGCGACGACGAGGTCGGCGTTGGCGGATCCCACAACGAGTACGTCGGAGTTCATACCGCACTGTCCCACGAAAGCCGTCCGACCAGGTCGGGAAGGGTGGACAAGGGGAAAGTGAAGGTTTTTGTAACTTATCCGGCGTTGAGTGCGACAATCATGCGAGCAGCGGATACCCGTCACTCGATCGGGGGATGTCCGTCCCCCGGCCGTCACGTCACGGACCGATCCCGCTCTCCAGGTGCGTCATCACGCTGGACGTGGTGACAGTGCCCCCACCGGCGCGAGCCGGACAGGGCATCAGGTCGTCGGCGCCGATCACGTAGCCCCCCGAGTGATCGGCGTCGGCGGCGCCCCGACGACCAGCCGCCGCACGTTCTTGGCCGCGCCCGGGGAAACCTTCGCCGCCAGCGGCCGATCCTCCCCGCGGCGGAGGACCGCGTGGACCGACACGTAGTGGCGAGTGGACTTCTTCCCCGCGGGTGCAGTAGTCAGCCGGGCGAGGTCGCCGCGCCGCACCCGGACCGGATCGCCTTCGTCGGGCCGCCAGGTGACCGCGTCGGCGGTCAGGACGAATTCGCCGGCGTCACCGCGGTAGCGCGTCAGGTAGAGCAGCACCCAGATCGCCAGTGCGACCGGCAACGGGATCTCCGGCGGGATGTCGTAGCAGGCCGGCGCCACGAAGTCGGCGATGACGGCCAGCCAAGCCGCCCACAGGACGAACAGCCGGCCGGCGGAAGCCTGCTCGGCGCGAACGAGCGTGCGCGCCTGGTCCGCGCTCCAGCGCTTGACCAGCCGCCGCACCGGGTTCGGCACGCCGAAGCCGCCGCGCCGGACGTTCTTGGACGTCCAGCGGACGAGGCCGGGGCGGTACCGCTCGATCGCCGCCGACGCCTTTTCGGCCTCTTCCCTGGCCATCGCCGACGACAGGATGAAGCCGTCTTCGGACTTGTGCCGGCAGTCGGGGTTCAGGTTACGGATCGCCTCCTCGTCCACCAGCGAAACAGCGAGCGCGACGCGGTCGTCCGGCTGTCCGCCTCGGAAGTCGAAGCGGCGGACGTCCTCCCAGGGCAGGACGAGCGTCGTCTTGTCTTCGAGCGGCTGCCGGAACCCGTCGGGACCGAATCCGACCGTCGCCGTCACCAGCGAGCCGTTGCGGCGCATGTACCACCGCATGATCGGCCAGCTGCAGAAGCACAGCATCGCGAGCACGCCGAGCGCGGGCGCGACCAAGCGCGCGACCGGGTCATGGCTGCGCGCCCACACCAGCAGTCCGGCGGCGACGGCGGGCGCGAGGCCGAGGAACGCCAGGCAGCCCGCGCTTGTCCGCAGGGCGGACGGCTGATGGTGGATCGGCAGCCGGACCTGCACCACGGTCGTTTCCGGCCCGCCGGGAGTTGTCGGCACCACGGCGGCTAGATCGAGCCGGAGATGCGCCGGCCGCCCTGCTGCCGGAAGACGGGCTCGGCGGCCGCGGGCTTCTTCTCGTTGTAGTGGTTCTCGCGGTACTCCTTATCGGCTTCGTCGTAGGCGCCCGCGGTTTTCTTGCCCGCTTCCTTCCCGGCTTCTTCACCGAGGGCCTTGGGCAGCTCCTGGATGCCGTCCTTGACGACGCCCGGTGCCGCCCGGACCGCGTCCCGCAGCGCCGCGAGCAGCTTCTGGCCAACGGTGCGGAACAACCCGCTCAGGTGGTTGAACTGGCTGATGCCCTTCCGGAAGGCCCGCACGAGCTTCTGCAGCCATTCCGACATCCGCCGGCCGCACTTGACGATCTCGGCCGTGCCTTCGCCGGCCACGCCGGCGGGCGCGGCGGGGCCCGGGTACCGCATGAGGATGCTGATCAGCTTGCCGATGCATTCCGTGAGCAGATCCCGCAGCACGCTGCGCACGACGTTCAGGATGCTCTTGCAGACGTCGATCAGCACGGAGATGGCCTTCGCGCCGCCCGCGACCCCGGAGTACATGTCACCGAGTTCGGCGGTGAACGCGCGATAAGCGTCCGCGCCCTGCCCCTGCCACTGCGCGCTGTCCGCCTTGACCGTGTCCAGAAGATCCTTGGCGACGGCGTCGATCTCGTCGCTGATGCCACTCCACGTCTCCTGCATGACGTCGAGCTGTTCCTGGTTCCCGGTCACCCAGTCGAGCGGAGCACGCAGGACCTCGACGTGCTCGATCAGCCACCCGAGCCCCATGCCGGCCAAACCGGCGATCGGATCCTGGACGAACTCCATCACGCCGGCGGCGCCGAAGCCAAGGTTCAGCAGACCTTCGGTCCAGTCGTCGTCGGCCGCCTTTGCCGCCGCGTCCCAGAAGTCCTGCGCCATCCCGGCGCCCTCGAGCGCCGAGGACCCTTCGTCGACCTTTTTCTTGGCTTCCGCCACCAACGCGTTCTCAGTCAAGGTGGATGCCTTCCAAGCTCGCCTTGACGTCCTGCTCGCGCCAGTCGACGTGCTGGGACCAGGTGCGTACGCGGTCGATCTGCTCCTGGGCGACGTTCTTCGCGTGGCCGATCGAGTCGCTCCCCAGGGTCTGGGCGACGCCGCACAGCGCGCCGAGACCGCTGGCCTGGCCGATGAGGCCGAACGCCATCGGGTCGACGACCTGGGCCGCCGCGTCCAGCGCCTTCGCGAACCGGTCGACGAACGGTTCGAGCTTCTTCGCGTGGGACAGCAACTGCTCCGGATCGATCCGGATGTCCGCCTGCGGCTCGTTCAAGGTCTTCCCTCCCTCGTTCCCGTGCTCAGCGCAGGTAGTCGCCGTCGCTGAAGTAGTCGTCATCGGTGCCTGCTTCGGGTGCGGGACGCGGTGGCGCCGGCTTCGGCTTCGGCTGCGTCGGTGGCTCGTCCTCGGCGATGAAGCGCGCCCCCTCGCTCGTGGGCGCAGCGGGGCCACCATCGACGAAGCCCTGCGGCTCCGGCTCCGGGAATTCACGGTGGAGCTGCTGGACCAGCTCGTTCATGGTCTCGGTGCCCGCGATCGACGGAATCCCCGCCTGCACGGCACCCGCCAGCTTGCTCTGCGCGCGCTGGACGGTCCGCATGATCTCGTCGGCGAGGTTCGCCTTCTCCCGCACCGCGTGCCCGATCTCCAGGCCGACGAGGTTGCCGAGGTGGTTGACCTTGACCGCGATCTGGCCGTCCTGGCTGCGCTCGGACACGGAGACCGCCGCCAGCTCGGCCTGCATGCGGTCGCCCCGCCGCTTGGCCTCGGCGATCTTGGCGTCGAAGCTCGCCAGCAGCTGCTCAGGATTCGACACGCGAACCTCCCCTGTTCACGTCAGTAGCCGTACGGGCACCGAGTGTGGCACAGCGGTCCGACAGTTTCCGGGGAGTTCCGGTTTCCCCCGGGCTGTGCACCTTTTCGGTCGATTCTTCGCACAGCCGGTAACCGCCACGGTATCGTGCGTGACGCAGGAGGGGATCGAACGCGAGGGGAGCGCGGTTCGGTGGGGTTGTTCGGCGACATGCTCGACGCGGCCAAGCACGTCGGGTCCGAGATCGCGCACGCCGTCGCCTCGGGCGGTGAGCGGCTCGGCAACGTCCTGACCGGGGCGGGCGTCGGCCTGCTCGCGGGTGGGCTGCCCGGCGCGGTCGCGGGGGCGTACATCGGCTCGCAGACCGGCACCGGGGCGGCGAACCCGCAGGCGGCCGGGCTGTCACCCGGCCAGCTGGTCAAGGTCGTGATGAGCGGGCCCGGCACCGAGTCGCTGCAGACGGTGCACAAGGCGGGGATCGACCAGTCGGCTTACCAGCGCCAGCTCGAACAGGGCACGCGCGAACTGACTTCGAACCTCGAATCCGCGTGGACCGGGGGCGCGTCGGACGCGGCCCGGGAGCGCCTCCAGCCGCTGACGGCGTCGGCGGTTTCCGCTTCGACGAGCCTCGACCGCAACTCGACGCTGGCCCAGACGCAGATCGACCAGTTCCACCGGATGAAGAACTCGCTGCACCCGGACGTCACCGACCAGCCGCCGACGCGCAGCGCCTGGGACGTCGCGACGCCGTGGGACACCGACACCGAAGACAAGATCAACCAGTACAACCGCAAGGCCCAGGAGAACGTCGAGCGGTACACCGCGTATTCGCGGCAGTCCAGCTCGAACACCGCGGCCCGGACGATCGACTACGGCCAGCTCCGCGAGTACACCGGCGGCGACTTCACGGTGCGGGACCCGAAGAAGCCCGTCGAACCGAAACCCCGGAAGCGGACGACGACCGGCGACGACCGGCCGATCGGGGCCGAGGTGCAGCCGCCGCCGGCCGTCCACCCGCCCGTCGTCCAGCCACCACCGCCGGGTCAGGTCACGCCCCCGGGGCAGGTGACGCCGCCGGGGCACGTCACACCGCCGGGATCGCCCGCGTCCGGTGTGGACGACAGTGTGCGTGCGCAGGGTTACGTGCCGCCGTCGGCGCAGTACCCGCCGGGCTACCAGCCACCGGGGACCGGATTCGGTCCCGGAGGTGGGTCCGGTCCGGGCTTCGGGCCTGGTTTCGGCCCTGGCGGCGGCTTCGGGCCGGGCTCGTCGTCCGGCGCGGGCGGCGGCACCGGCGCGGGAGCCCGCGGTCCGGGTGCCCGCGGTCCGGGCTCGGCGACCGGAGCCGGCGTCCCAGGCGAAGGACGTGCCGGCGCGGCCGGCAGGGGCCGCGGCGGCACGGCGGGCAAGCCGGGCGCGCCGGGGATGGGCGGCATGGGCCACGGCGCCAAGGGCGGCAAGGGTGAGGAGGACGCGGAGCACCAGCGCGCGTCGTACCTGGTGGAGGCGGATCCGGAGAGCATCTTCGGCGGCTCCGACGAGCGGACGGTGCCCCCGGTGATCGGGCTGTGATCTTCCTGCCCAAGGCCGCCCTGCTCACCGCGTGGGAGTGGGAGCGGCACGGCCCACCGCCCCCGGTCCTCGGCGCCGACAACCTCTGGCTCGGCGACGAAGCCCGTAAGCGGTTCGACGAGACTGTTCTCGACGTCCTGGCATCGCTCCGGCTGGCGGCGGGCGGCACGTTGACGCGGGAATTCCGCGACGTCCTGCGCGTCCTGGCCAAGGGCGTCCACCAGTTCACGGCGTGGCTGGGCGACATCGAGGCGGACGAGTCGGGCGCGGTGCTCGTGTCCGCCTCCGGGCCCGACGCGCTCCGGCTGATCCGAAAGGACGACGCGGTCCGGATCGACGTCGTGGAGCCGTCGCGGCTCGCGGAGTCGCTGGTGGACGTGCTGCCGCCGGTACCGCCGGCGCGGATTTCGGCGGTGTCGATCCCGGAGGCGCGGTTCTCGGGCCGCGCGGAGGAGCAGTCGTACGACCTCGAGGACCCGACTCTCGACCGGGGGCGGGACCCGTTGCCGTGGGCACGCCGGCTGATGGCGGCACGGCGGACGGGGCTGCACCAGTGCTACGCCGTGAACCGGGGCACCCGCAGCGCCCCGATCACGGCGGTGGACATCGCCGGGACCGGACGGGTGCTGACGTACGTGTACCCGGGGCGGGAGCGGATGGTCAGCTTCCAGCCGGGCACCCGGGCTGCGCTGACCGAGGTGCTGTACGCGACCCTGAACGGGTTAGGGGGAGGACGATGACGGGCTCGATGTTCAGCGGGATCGACTTCTGGGCGACGGACATGCCGAGCAGTGGGTCACGGCCGGCTGGCGGGCAGGGATTCGCGATGAGCTCGGCCGAGATGCGGGCGATGCTCAAGAAGGCCGAGGACCAGCTCAACACCGTCAGCGAGCAGATCCGTGAGGCCGACATCCTGAGCCGGGCGAAGCCACCGGCGGAAGAGCCGGTCAGCCAAGCGGCGGTGGACGGCCGGAATGGCATCAACGAGGCTGGTCGCTATTACCAGGGCCATCTGCGGTATCAACTCGATTACTACACGGAGCTGACTCACCGGATGAGGCAAGCACTCGGCATCACGGAAGCGGCGGACCGGCAGGCCGCAGATTCGACCAAGAAGATCGAGGGGTCGCTCGAATGATCCGACGGGTTCTCGCCACCACGGCCGCCGCGATCGCCGGAATGGCTGTGCTGGCCTCGTGCACCGGCGATCGCCAGACCCCCGGGACGGCCACGCCGGCTCCGTCGAGCGGGGCGGAACTGCCGAACAGCGGCGCACCGAAGGTCGACAACCCGCTGCCGGCAAAAGTGTTGGAGGGAAGTCCATGTGATTCGGCGCTGACAGAGCAGCAGCTGAAGGACTACCTCGGACAGCCCGGCGCTGCGAAACCCAAAGACTCGGAGCTGGGTCCGATGTGCGACTGGGCCAGCACGTCCGGAAGCGGCGCCGGGATCCTGGTCGCCTATGAGACGAAGACCGGGCAAGGCCTCAGTCTCACCTACAAGGTGGAAAAGCCGAAGGCCAGCCGTTGGGTCGATGACCTGGCGCCCGTCCAGGGCTATCCGGTCGTCGGCTACGTCGACGTGGGTGCCAGCGGCCAACGTAGCTGCGTGATTGTCGTCGGCGTCGCGGACGACTTGGCCTATTCGACCTCTTTGGTCCTGGGCAGCGATTCGGGCAAGGACGCCTGCCAGCTCGGTCGAGGCGTGGCCGACACGGTGCTGACCAACCTCAAGGCGCGCGCCTGAGCTGCACCTTTTCGTTACGGCGCAGATAGCGTCAACGCAAAATCCGTCGTAGCAAGCACCTAGACTGTTCGGATGAGCCACCCCACGCGGAGGGGTCGCGCGCGTGCGGCTACCGAACAGGACATCCGGCGGACCGCCCGGAAACTGCTCGTCGAGCAGGGGCCCGAGGCGGTCACGCTGCGGGCCATCGCGCGGGAGCTGGGGATCACCGCGCCCGCGCTGTACCGGTACTACGAGTCGCGGGACGATCTCGTCGAGAACCTGCGGCTGGACGTCTGTGCCGATCTGGCCGACGAGCTCGCCGAGGAGATCGCCGACCTGCCGGATGACGGCGTGCTGCAGTTGTTCGCCATCTGCAAGGGCTTCCGGCGGTGGGCCCTCACCCACACGAAGGAATTCACGCTCGTCTTCGCGTCGCCGACCGGCGGGGTCGGGTCGACGTCGGGGAGTGCGCTGAGCCGGGTCGACGAGCCGTTCGGGCGGATCTTCCTCGCGGCCGCCGGGCGGGTGCTCGCGCGGCACGACATCGTGCTGCCGTCGGCCAGCGGGGTGCCCGATGAGCTGCGGGACGACCTGAAGACCTTCCAGGAGTCGCTGGTCGCCGTGCTCGTCGAGTCCGATCAGGGCGTCCCCGTCGAGAAGATCGACCTCGGCGTGACGTACCTGATGATCCAGTTCTGGGCCCGGCTCTACGGGCACGTCACGCTCGAGGTCTTCGGCAACTACCCGATCCCGATGTCCAAACCGGACGTCCTGTTCGAATCGATGCTCGCCGACCTCGCCCGGGAGATCGGGCTCTACTCGGCTTAGGCCGCGTGGCCGCCGTCCACCGACAGCACCGAAGCCGTCACGTATCCAGCGCCGGAAGAAGCCAGGTAGGCGACAGCCGCGGCCACCTCGGACGGCCTGCCGTAGCGGTCGAACGCCGTCAGGGCGCGCTGGTCCACCGCGTACGGGCCGTCGGCCGGGTTCATGTCCGTGTCCGTCGGGCCCGGGTGGACCAGGTTGACCGTGATGCCGCGCGGGCCGAGCTCGCGGGCCAGCGCCCTGGTCAGGCCGACCATGGCCGCCTTGCTGGTCGCGTACAGCGCCATGCCCGGGCCGGGCACGCGGTCGGTGACGCAGCTGCCGATCGTGATCACGCGGCCGCCGTCGCCCAGCACCCCGGCCGCCGCCTGGGTCGCCGCGAACACACCGCGGACGTTCACCGCCAGCACGCGGTCGACGTCTTCCAACGACGTCTCGGCCAAAGCGCCGACAAATCCGACGCCCGCGTTGTTCACCAGGACGTCGAGCCCGCCGAACTCGGCGACCGTCGCCCGGACCGCCGCCGACACGGCGGCGGCGTCCGCCGAATCCGCCTGGATCGCCAGCGCGCGGCGGCCGAGGTGCTTGATCTGCTCAACCACCTCGGCCGCGCGTGCGGCGTTGTGCTGGTACGTCAGCGCGACGTCCGCGCCGTCCTCGGCGAGCCGCAGTGCCGTGGCCGCGCCGATGCCCCGGCTGCCGCCCGTCACCAGTGCCACCTTGCCGTCGAGGGTCATCCCCGGTTCTCCTTCGGTCGAGCCGTTTTCGTTGACAGCTCAATCAAATCGGGAACGCGGGAGAAGCACCGGCGGCTTTCCGCCGTGAAGCTAGAGGACGATGTTGACCAGCCGTCCCGGCACCACGATGACCTTGCGCGGCGAGCCGTCGCCGACCATCGCCGCGACCTTCTCGTCCGCCAGCGCCGCCGCCTGGACCTCGTCGTTCGAGGCGGACGCCGCGACCGTCACCCGGGACCGGACCTTGCCGTTGACCTGGATCGGGTACTCGACCGAGTCCTCCACCAGGTACTTCTCGTCCACCACCGGGAACGGGCCCTGCACCAGCGAGTCCACGTGGCCCAGCCGGTGCCACAGCTCCTCCGCCATGTGCGGGGCCAGCGGCGCCAGCATCAGCACCAGCGGCTCGGCCAGCTCACGCGGCGTCGCCGCGGCCGCGCCGTACACCTTGGTGACGTGGTTGTTCAGCTCGATCAGCTTCGCGCCGGCCGTGTTGAACCGCATCTCCGCGTAGTCCTCGCGGACGCCGGCGATGGTCTTGTGCAGCACCTTGCGGTCCGCCTCGGAAGCGTCCTCTGTGGACACGCGCAGCTCGCCGGTCGTCTCGTCGACGACCAAGCGCCACAGGCGCTGCAGGAACCGGTGCGCACCCACGACGTCCTTCGTCGCCCACGGACGGGACATGGCCAGCGGGCCCATCGCCATCTCGTAGAACCGGAACGTGTCGGCGCCGTAGTTCTCGGCCATCTCGTCCGGCGTGACGACGTTCTTCAGGCTCTTGCCCATCTTGCCGTACTCCTGGGTGACCTCTTCGTCGTTGAAGAAGTACTTCCCGTCGCGCTCCTCGACCTGCTCGGCCGGGACGTAGACGCCTCGCGAGTCCGTGTACGCGTACGCCTCGATGTAGCCCTGGTTGAACAGCTTCCGGTACGGCTCCTTGGACGTCACGTGGCCCAGGTCGAACAGCACCTTGTGCCAGAACCGCGAGTACAGCAGGTGCAGCACCGCGTGCTCGACGCCGCCGACGTACAGGTCGACGCCACCGGTGTCGTCCGCGCCGTACTCACCCGGGCGCGGGCCCATCCAGTACTGCTCGTTCTCCGGCGCGCAGAACGTCTCGCTGTTCGTCGGGTCCAGGTAGCGCAGCTGGTACCAGCAGGAACCCGCCCAGTTCGGCATCGTGTTGATGTCGCGGCGGTAGGTCTTCGGGCCGTCGCCCAGGTCCAGCTCGACCTCGACCCAGTCCGTCGCGCGCGCCAGCGGCGACGACGGCATCGAGTCGCGGTCCTCGGGGTCGAACGTCACCGGCGAGTAGTCGGCGACCTCGGGCAGCTCGATCGGCAGCATCGACTCGGGAACGGCGTGGACCTCGCCGGCCTCGTCGTAGACCACCGGGAACGGCTCGCCCCAGTAGCGCTGGCGCGAGAACAGCCAGTCGCGCAGCTTGTACTGCACGGTCCCGGTGCCGGCGCCCTTCTCCGACAGCCAGTCGATGATCGTCTTCTTGGCCTCGGCGACGTCCATGCCGTCCAGGAAGCCCGAATTGATCGCCGGCCCGTCACCGGTGTACGCCTTGCCGTCGAAGCCCTCCGACGGCTGCACGGTCCGGATGATCTCCAGCCCGAACTTCTCGGCGAACTCCCAGTCGCGGACGTCCTGGCCGGGGACGGCCATGATCGCGCCGGTGCCGTAGCCCATCAGCACGTAGTCGGCGACGAAGATCGGGATCTGCTTGTCGTTGACCGGGTTCGTCGCGTACGCGCCGGTGAAGACGCCGGTCTTCTCCTTGTTCTCCTGCCGGTCCAGCTCGGACTTCCGCGACGCGGCGACGCGGTACTCCTTGATGGCCTCGGCGGGCGTCGCGGCGCCCCCGGTCCAGCGCTCGTCGACGTCCGCGGGCCACTCCGGCGCGACCAGCTTGTCGACCAGCGGGTGCTCGGGCGCCAGCACCATGTAGGTGGCGCCGAACAGGGTGTCCGGCCGGGTCGTGAAGACCTCGATGCCCTCGTCGCCGGAGGAGAAGGTGACGCGGGCGCCGTGCGAGCGGCCGATCCAGTTCCGCTGCATGGACTTGACCTTCTCCGGCCAGTCCAGCAGGTCCAGGTCGTCGACCAGGCGATCCGCGTACGCGGTGATCCGCATCATCCACTGCCGCAGGTTGCGGCGGAAGACGGGGAAGTTGCCGCGCTCGCTGCGGCCGTCGGCGGTGACCTCTTCGTTCGACAGCACGGTGCCCAGGCCCGGGCACCAGTTGACCGGCGCTTCGGAGATGTACACCAGCCGGTGGTCGTCGATCACCTTCTTCCGCTCGGACGCGCTCAGCGACGCCCAGTCACGGCCGTCCGGCGTCGGGCGCGAGCCGTCCGCGAACGCGGCTTCCAGCTCGGCGATCGGGCGCGCCTTGCCCGCCTCCGTGTCGTACCAGGAGTTGAAGATCTGCAGGAAGATCCACTGCGTCCAGCGGTAGTACTCGGGGTCGATCGTGGAGATGCGACGGCGTTCGTCGTGGCCAAGGCCCAGGCGCCGGATCTGGCGCAGGTAGGTCCGGATGTTCTCCTCGGTGGTCTTGCGCGGGTGCTGCCCGGTCTGGACCGCGTACTGCTCGGCGGGCAGGCCGAAGGCGTCGAAGCCCATCGTGTGCAGCACGTTGCGCCCGATCATCCGGTGGTACCGGGCGAAGACGTCGGTGCTGATGAAGCCCAGCGGGTGCCCGACGTGCAGGCCGGAGCCCGACGGGTACGGGAACATGTCCTGGACGAACAGCTTGTCGCTGGGCACCGGCTGCCCCTCGACGGCGAGCGGCCCGACGGGGTTGGGCGCGTGGAAGGTCCCCTGGTCGGCCCAGTGGTCCTGCCAGCGCTGCTCGATCTGACCCGCCAGCGCGGCCGTGTACCGGTGCGCCGGGACGTCGGTCCCTGTTGTCTCGGTCATCGCCGTCTTCCTCCGTCGCAGCTCCAGAAACAACTCGACCCCCCAGCCACCAGGGCATGAGGGGTCGCCGCGCCGGCCGGGCCGGGCCCGGTCAGCGCGGCAGGCCAAGCCCCTTGAAGAACAGGAGCAGCCGAGCCGTGTTCATGTGCACATCGTAACTTGCTGGTCAAAGCCGTTCGGAGGGGACCGCCAGTGCGGCGAACTGGGTGACCTGGGTCGCGGAGAAGTTGTTGTCGCTGACGATGATCAAGCTGCGCTCGCCGTTCGGCAGCTTCGGCCCCCACGTCATGCCTTCGAGGTTGTCCACAGTAGACAGCCCGAGGTCGGCGGCGTCGAAGAGCAGGCGCTTCTTGACCGGCTTGACGTGCTTGGCGTCGGCCAGCGACTTGACGTTCAGGACGTTCGTCGCGCCCTTCGTGTCGATCTCGTAGACACGGACCTTGTTGCCGACACCGGTGCTGAACGAGCGCTCCATCATCAGGAACCTCGTCGGGTCGGCCTGGTCGACGGCCAGCATCGACGAGACGCCGGTGGTCGCGAACCCCGTCGACGGCACCGGCGCGGCGAACAGCGGTTCCTGCGGGTAGGCGTACTGGGCCAGGACCGGGCCGAAGCGCGACTGCAGGGTGATCCGCGAGAGCGCGCCGGACGTCGTGGTCGCCTCGGGACCGTCCTGCAGCAGCGGCCCCTCGACCTCGCTGGCCAGCAGCGAGCCGAAGCCGGCGAACGTGATGCCCTCGAGCACCAGGTTCTGCCGCGGACCCGCCGTCGGCGTCATCTTCTCGTTCGCGGGAATCGGCAGGTCACGGACGTATTCGCCGTCTCGGCGCGCCTCGCGGATCGACGGGTCGATCAACGTCGTCGCCGTCCGCTCGCCCTCCTGCGACCAGTAGTAGCCGCCGGTCCACGGGTCGACGCGCAGCTCCTCGGGGTCGATCGTTCGCTCGTTCTGCGGCTTCGACGGATCGTTCCGCGCGAGCGGCGGGTACGGGGTGCCGTCGGGGCGCAGGAGCGGCTTCGTGCCGGTGAAGGTGACGTCGCCGACGCCGTCGGCGGTGACCGGGAAGGTCGCCGTGTAGAAGCGGGCGGGGTTGATCGCCGACCGGTCGTCGCAGATCAGCGCGTACCCGCCGGTCCGCGGGTCGTAGTCGATGCTGGACAGGCCGCCGACCGTCGTGCCCTGGAACGGCAGGGCGTTCGGGACGATCTTTTCGCCGAGCAGCCGGACGGGCCGCTGGTGACTTTCGGTGGCACTCGCCGGTGTCGCGGCGAGAATTCCCCCGATCAGGGCAGCGGTCAGGACGGTGGGCAGTACACGCGGTGACATGGCCTGTAGCACAGTCGACCAGGGTATCCGGCAGGTTGCCGGGACGTCACGCTTATCCTTGACCCCGTGTTCGCTATCGCGCTGGTTCCGATCGTGCTGGGTCTGCTTGTCGGCTTTGGTGGGTTCCTCGGTTTCCGTGAGCGCTTGACGCGCGAAGGCGGCACCGGTGTGCGCACCGAGGCGGCGCTGCGCAGCGAAGAAGCGTTCAAGCTGGCCAACCGCGTCGCGGGCCTGCCGACCATGGCCGGGGGTGCGATCTCCGTGCTCACCGGGCTGGCCGGGCTGGCCATGCCGACCACCGGCGGCCTGATCTCCGCCGCGCTCGCGGGGGTGCTCGCCATGCTGCTGCTGGTCATGGGCGGTGGCGTGCTCGGCAACCGGGCCGCGCTGACCGTGCCCGCCCCGGCTCCGGCCGCGCCGGCCGGCTGCAGCGGCTGCGCGTGCGGGGCCGGCGGCTGCGGCGTCTTCAAGAAGGACGACGCTTAATTCCGCTGGAGGTCACCCGGATGGGTGGCCAGCAGGGCCAGCGGGATGCCCTGACGGCGGAGCACCTGGCTCCACAGGTCGCCGTCCGGCGAGGCCAGGATGTCGCTGGGCAGCGCCGGCACGATGACCCAGTCGTCGCGCTCGATCTCGCCGGCCAGCTGCCCCGAGTCCCAGCCCGCATACCCGGCGAACACGCGCACGCCGCGGACCTTCGGCACCAGGACCTCGGGATCGGTGTCCAGGTCGACCAGCGCGACCGGGCCGCGGACGGCGATCACCCCCGGCACGCTCGCCGCCGTTTCGCCGGTGCGCAGCGCGGCCAGGCACAACGCGGTCTTCTTTTCGACCGGCCCGCCGACGAACACCGCCTGGGGCTCGGCGACGTGCCCGCCCCAGTTGGGCAGCACGTCGTGCACGGCGACGTCGCTCGGCCGGTTCAGGACCACGCCGAGCGTGCCCTCCTCGCGGTGATCGATGACGAACACCACGGTCCGGCGGAAGTTCGGGTCGACCATGGTGGGGGCGGCGACCAGGAGCGTTCCCGGTTCAACCTCGGCGTCCGCTGGCACAGACCCATGATCCCACCCTTGGCCGGGCGATTGACTTCGGCTCGGGAACAATCGCCCCAACAGCCTCGTTTGAAACATGTGGCCGGCGCACTCCGTGTCCCCCGGGCTCACTGAAGAACCGCCTTTGTGGAATACCGTCCGGCTGGAGCCACACTGCGCATAGCCGCCGAGAGGCGACCTCAGTGCGCCGGCCACCCAATCTCTTGACCGGTGTCCTACGACCGGGCCTTAACCTTGACTCCGTGACGATCAGCGCCCGGACGGCGACAGTGCGAAGAGGCCCTCGGGAGCTGCTCAAGGACCCCGACTTCCGGCGGCTGCTCTTCACGCGCTTCGCCGCCAGCTGGGGCGACGGCGTCTTCCGCGCCGGGCTCGCGGGCGCCGTCCTGTTCAACCCCGAGCGCGCCGCCGATCCGCTGGCCATCGCCGGCGGGTTCGCCGCGTTGCTGCTGCCGTACTCGGTCGTCGGGCCGTTCGCCGGTGCGCTGCTGGACCGCTGGGATCGCCGGAAGGTCCTGATCTTCGCGAACCTCCTGCGCGGGCTGGCGATCGTCTGCGCGTCCGCCGCGGTCGGGCTGGGATTCGGCGGGATCGGCCTGTTTTCGCTGGCCTTGGCCGCGGAAGGCATCTCCCGCTTCATCGGCTCGGGGCTCTCGGCAGCACTGCCGCACGTGGTCGAGGAAGAGAGCGTCGTGACGGCGAACGCCTTCGCCACCACGCTCGGCTCGGTGGTCGCCGTCATCGGCGGTGGTTGCGCGATCGGCCTGCGGGCGCTGTTCGGCAGCAACGACATCGGATCGGCCGAGACGACGGCCTTCGCCGTCCTCGGCACCCTGGTCTCGGCGTTCATCGCGCGCGGGTTCGCCCGCGGCGTGCTCGGGCCGACGGTGGTCGACGAGCCGCCGAACCCGGTGCTGGCCGTCGCGCGGGGGCTGGCCGACGGTGCCCGGCACGCGTGGCGCGCCCCCAGCGTCACGGCCGGGTTCGTCGCGCTGTTCGCGCACCGGGCGTCGTTCGGGGTGTCGCTGCTGGTCACCGTGCTGCTGATGCGCAACTACTTCACCGACCACGGGATCTTCCGCGCCGGCCTGCCGGGGCTCGGGCAGATCGCCGCGCTCGCCGGGGCCGGCCTGCTGGTCGCCGGTCTGCTGACCGCGCGGCTGATCCGCCGGTTCGGCCGGCTGCGCGCGGTGCTCGGTTCGCTGCTGGTCGCCGCGATCGCGCAGTCCGCGCTGGGCCTGCCGATGCTGTTGCCGCTGGCGCTGCTTGCGTCGTTCCTGATCAGCGGGGCCGGGCAGGTGCTGAAGCTGTGCGTCGATTCGTCGATCCAGCTCGACGTCGCCGACGAAGCCCGCGGCCGGGTGTTCGCGCTGTACGACACGCTGTTCAACATCACCCAGGTGGCGGCGGTCTCGGTGGCCGCGCTGGTCGTGCCGGACGACGGCCGTTCCCCGGGTCTGCTCATCGCCGCGACGGTCTGCTACCTCGCCGGCGGAGCCGGGTACGTGCTCGCCCGGCGCCGGGCGATTCGCTGACGCAAACACCCGAACCGGTCACGGTGACTGCTCCATTGGCATTAGGGTGACGAGCAAGTCATTAGTAGGTTCGAGGGACACCGGGGGCACCTGTGACCACCGCGGGCGACGACCGTGCACGGCTCGAAGCACGCAATGCCGCGATGAAGGACCAGGTGGACACCCTCCTGGAGAACTTCGAGCGGCAGACCGCGCAGCTGCGTGACGCCCAGGCCGCCGCCGCCGAGACCACCGCCCAGGTGAGTTCGCCCGACGGGCTGGTCCGCGCCACGATCGACGCCGGCGGCAGCCTCGCGAAACTCGAATTCGCCCCGAACACCTTCGAGCGCACGACACCCGCGCAGCTCGCGAACACCGTCCAGACGCTGGTGCGCCAGGGTTCGCTGCAGGTCAAGCAGAAGATCGCGGACCTGATGGCGCCGATCACCGAGGGCCTGCCCGACCTCGCGGACCTGGTCGAGGGCGCGCCGTCGCTGGCCGGGCTGGTGCCGCCGATCCCGTCGTTCGACGAGGTCGCCGAAGAACCGCCGGCGCCGCGGCCCGAGTCGTTCGAAGAGGGCGGGTCGATCCTGCGCAACGAGCAGGCGCCGCCCGTCCCCGCTCCGAAGCCCACCCCCAAGCGCGTCCGCCCGCCGCGTGACGACGACGAAGAGCCACCGTCGTCCTGGATGACGAGGGGCGACTGATGCCCGCGGGGGGTTCCGGGTTCACCGCGGAGCCGGACGCGGTCCTGCGCGCGTCGAACGGCCTGGTCACAGCGGCCGACGCGCTCGACAACGCGACGAAGGCGCTGCAGTCGGCCCTGGCCGCGCAGGGCGAGTGCTGGGGCGGCGACGAATCCGGCAAGCAGTTCGCCGAGGACTACGTGCCGGGTGCGCAGGGCGCCGTCGAAGGGTTCACCAACCTCGTGCAGGGGTTGCGGGGGATGCAGCAGAACGTCGCCAAGTCGATGAAGGCCCTGTCGGGAGCCGACGAAGACGTGACGTCCCAGCTGAGCAAGGGGCAATGACGCGTGGGTATGGAGATGCCCGACGCGGTCAAGTGGCTGCTGCCGATAGTCGTCGGGGAGAGCTGGCCCGAGGGCGACGAGACCAAGCTGCGCGCGCTGCGCGACGCGTGGCACACGGCGTCTTCGGCGATCGGCCCGGTGGCGGAGACGGGCAACGTCGCGGCGTCCGGCATCCGCGACAACTGGACCGGTGACGGCGCCGACGCGTTCGCGGAGCAGTGGAAGAAGTTCGTCGACGGCGACGAGGCCTACTTCAAGCAGCTGGCCGACGCGGCGAAGGCCCTCGGCGATTCGTGCGACCAGACGGCACTGGACGTCGAGTACACGAAGTACATGATCATCATCTCCCTGATCGTCCTGGCCGCCCAGATCGCGGCGATGATCGCGGCGGCGGCGGTGACGTTCGGCGGTTCGACGGCGGGGATCGCGCCGGCCCAGATCGCGACCCGGATGACCGTGCAGATGCTGTTCCGGCAGCTGCTCGAGAAGCTGGCGCAGCAGGGGTTCAAGCAGGTCGCGAAGGAGCTGCTGGAGAAGCTGCTCAAGCAGGGCCTCAAGAAGATCGGCATGGAGGTCCTCAAGAACGAGGCGATCAACCTCGGCATGGACGCGGGCATCCAGGGCCTGCAGATGGCGAAGGGTGATCGCAAGGACTGGGACTGGTCGAAGACCTCCGACGCGGCGATCTCGGGCGCGGTCGGCGGCGTCGTCGGAGCGGCGTCGGGGTCCATCGGGCGAGGAGCGACCGAGGGGCTTTCGCACAGCGCCGGCGGCCAGATCGCGGACGCGGCGATGCGCGCGGGAGCGCGGGGCGCGGTCGAGGGGGTCGCGCAGACCGTCGGCCAGGCGGCGGTGACGGGCGATCTGGGGTCGTTGACACCGGAGCAGCTGCTGATGGGCGCGTCCAGCGGGGCGGTCGGCGGGGCTGTTGACGGCGCCAAGGCGCAGATGCACTCGGTTCATGAGGCGAACATTCCGCGGGCTGATGGGGATTCTGGTGGCTCGGGGGATTCCGGGGAGTCGCGGGACTCTGGGGAGTCGCGGGACTCTCAGGGCTCGCGGGACTCTGGGGACTCGCAGGACTCCGGTGACTTGGGGGAGCCGCGGAACTCTGGGGACTCGCGCAACTCGGGGGACTCTGGCGGCTCGCGGGACTCTGGGGGCTCGCGGGACTCCGCGGACTCGGGGGAGCCGCGGAACTCGGGGAACTCGGGGGACTCCCAAGGCTCGCGGGACTCCGGGGAGTCGCGGCGAGGGGCTGAGGAGGAGCCGAGTTCGGCTTCGGGACCGGAGTCTCGGGGTGAATCCTCCGCGGAGCCTGAGTCCCGTCGTGAGTCTTCGGAGTCGCGGGGTGAGTCCGAGTCGCGGGGTGAGTCCGAGTCGCGCGGTGAGTCCACGTCTGAGCCGGACTCCCGCCGTGAGTCTTCGTCTGAGCCGGAGTCGCGTCGGGAGAGCTCGTCCGAGCCCGCGTCGCGAAGTGAGGAGCCGCGCCGTGAGGCGGCCTCCGCGCCCGAGTCGCGCGGTGAAGAGCCGCGCCACGAGACTTCTTCCGCGCCCGAATCGCGGAGCGAAGGACCTCGCCACGAGGCCTCGCCGGAACCTGAGACCCGCAGCGAGCAACCGCGCCGTGAAGCAGTCTCCGAGCCGGGACCGCCGGAAGCGCGGACGGCACCCGAACCGCAGCAAGGCGCAAGCGGATCCCAACCGGCCGCCGAGCACCGGGCGCCCGAGGCGTCGCGCCCCGGCCCGGACCAGCAACCGGGGCGTCCGGCCGCAGAGCAGCGCGAGGCACCGGCTTCGACGGCGAGCCAGTCGTCGACGGGCGGCTACGGAATGGCCCCACCACCGGGCATCGGCCCGGAACCAGGGCGCCAAAGCGCCGGCGGCCGCCCCCAGGACAACGTCGGAGCGGCGGGCTTCGCGGGCGGCTCGAGCCAGCCGTTCGCGGCGGATGGCGGGCAGGCGGCGGCGTTCCAGAACGGGCCGTCACCGCAGCAGGGACCACCACCGGGCGGGTTCACACCCCCGCCCCCGGCCGGCCCCCCGAACGGCGTCGGCGCACCGGGACGAACGGCTGGTCCCGGCCCACGCCCGGGCGGCCCGACGCCGCAGGCGGGCGGTGACCAGCCACGACGGGTCCCGCCGCAGGATCCCCGCCGGATGCTGCAGGGCGGCCAGCCGCCGATGCCACCCGGCGGGTACCGGCCGGGAGGGCAGCCTCCGCAGGGCGGACGGTCCCCGCATGGAGCGCAGCCGCCGCACGGTGGACCGCCTGGCCACCCGCACGGCGGGCAGGCAACGCAGCCAGGCGGACAACTGCCGCACGGCACGCAACCAGGACAGCCGTCGAATGGCGGCCAGCAGGCTCAGCTTGGACAACTGCCTAACGGCACGCAACCGGGTCGGCCCTCGCACGGCCAGGCAGTTCAGCCCGGCGGACAATCGCCGCTCGGCACACACGCGGGCCAGCCCCGGCACAGCGGTCAGCCCGGTGGTCAGCTACCGCACGGGGGGCAGCCGGGCGGTCAGCCGCACGTCGGCCAGACTCCTCAACCCGGCGGGCAACCGCCCCACAGCACGCAACCCGGGCAGCACCCGCACAGCGGCCAGCCTGGTGGTCAGCTACCGCACGGGGCGCAGCCGGGCGGGCAACCGCACGTCGGCCAGCCGGCTCAGCCCGGCGGGCAACCCCCGCAGGGCATGCAACCGGGCCAGGCTCCGCGGAGTGGGCGGCCGCCTCGCGGTGGGCAGCCGCCGCTGGGTGGTGGGCAGGCAGGTCACCCTGGTGGACAGCCGGCGCATGGGGGACAGCCGCCGCTTGGGGGGCAGGGGGTGCCGCCTGGGTCGATGCCTCCGCAGGGTGGGCAGTCTCCGCAGGGTGGGCAGTCTCCGCAGGGTGGGCAGTCTCCGCAGGGTGGGCAGCCTCCGGTTGGGCCTGGGGGGCGGCCTCCTCAGGGTGGGGGGCAGCCGTATGTGCCGGGGCAGGTGCCTCAGGGTGGGTTGCCTCCGCAGGATCCGCGGCGGATGCCGCCGCATTCCGGGATGCCGCCGCAGGGTGGGCAGCGGCCGCCGATGCCGGGGGGGCAGCGGCCTGCCGGGTATCCGAGCCAGCCTCGGGGTCCGCAGGGCCCCGGGCCGCACCCCGGTGGACGGCCGCCGATGCCGCCCCCGCCGGGTGGGCGGCCGCCGCACGATCCGCGGCTGGGGGCGCCTCGGCCGGGTGGGCCGGCGCAGGTTCCGCCGCCGCGGTTCGGGCCGCCGCAGGAACAGTTGCCGCCGCGCGGACCGTTTGAGCCGCCGCGGCCGGTGGAGCGTGCCCCGGAGCCGCCGCGACCGTCCGAACAGCCGACTCCGGCTGCGGAGCCCACGCAGCAGCCGGTGGCCGAGCAGTCGCCGGTGCGCGAGAGGCCGGTCGAGCAGCCGACTCCGGCTGGGGAGCCCACGCAGCAGCCGGCGGCCGAACAGTCGCCGGTGCGCGAGAGGCCGGTCGAACAGCCGACCCCACCTGGGGAGCCCACGCAGCAGCCGGCGGCCGAACAGTCGCCGGTGCGCGAGAGGCCGGCCGAGCAGCGCACGCCTGCACCCACCGAGCAAGCTCCGGCGCAGGAGCCTTCGGCTGAACGGCGAACGCCGACCGACGAACGCCCAGCGGACGAACGCGCCGCTGAGCGGCCGGACCAGAGCACGCCTACGCCCGCCGAACAGACACCGGCACCAGAGCACCCCGCTGAACTGGGCGCACCTGGCAACGAGCGGCCGGCGGACGAAAGCACCACCACCGAGCGCGAGCCTGCACAGGAGGGTCCGGCCGAGGGACCGGACCAGCACGCGCCCGAGCAGAACCGGACCAGCGAACCGACGCAGGAACGCCGCGACGAACAGCCGACGCCCACCGAGAAGCCGCCGACGGACCAAGACCGCCCCGCCGAGCGGTCGGCGAGCGAAAGCACCCCCGAGCGCGAGCCCGCCCAAGACCGCCCCGCCGAACGGCCGGACCAGACGGCCGGGCACCACCAAGCAGACGAACCGGCGCCGGCTCATGAACGGGCGGCGGATGAAAACGCACCCGCCGCCGGGCACGAGGCCGGCCACGACCGCCCGACCGAACAGCCCGGGGACGATCCGAACCCGACCGATGCCGGCGAGGTGCCGGGCGAGGCGGGTGGGACGGCGCGCGAACGCGACTACGGGCAGTCCGACCTCGACGAGCCCTACCTCACCGATCCTGGCTTTCACACCGATGATCCCGCCGGGATCCGGCGGATCGAAGACACCTTCATGGACTCCGGGAAGGCGAGTCACCAGGACGGTGAGTGGCGGCACGAGCAGGTCCACCGCGAAGCGCGGGCGAAGCGCGACGAGTGGCACCCCGGGATGTCCGACGCCGGGGCCGTCGCCGTGCATGCCTACACCCGGACCGAGATGGTCGGGCCGCTCAACCACGCGCTGCGGATGGGGAGTCCCGAACTCGTCCACCTCGCGCCGCAGGCGGCCGCGCTTGTCTCGGGGTTGAACGAGCTGCCGCCGCATGAAGGCGTTGTCTCGCGGCGGGTGGACTTCAAGGGTGATCTGTCGCGGCTGCAGGCCTTCCTCGCGCGCTTCCACGACGGGGCGCACATCACCGAACCGTCGTTCCTGAGCTCCTCCAAGGTCGACGCGCAGCACCCGCGCAGCTCCTTCCCCGGCGAAGTCGAGATGCGGATCCAGTCGAAGACCGGTCGCGACGTCGAAAAGCTGGCCAGCCTCGGACACGAGCGCGAAGTCCTCTTCAAGGCCGGGACGCAGTTCAAGATCACCGGCGTCGAAGAGGGGCCCGGTCACCCCAACCACAAGCCGGAGCCGGTGCGTGGGGAACCGCACTACGTCGTGCACGCCGAAGAGATCGCGCCCGGGGAGCCGGGGCACCTCGGCGAAGCCGACGCGCGCGATGCCATCGAGCAGCGCCGGGCCAGTGAGCGGGCCGACGAGGACCGGTTCCAGCGCGAAGCCGACGAAGAGCTCGCGAAGTTCTACGAAGAGAACCCCAAATACGCGCCGGGCAACGACCTGGCGTCGAAGCTCAACCCCTTCGACGAGCCGGGTGCGGAGCCGCTGCCCGAACGGCGGCCGCCGGCCACCGGGGAGCCGGCGGGGGGCTGGTCGCAGCTCGCCGAGCCGCTCACGCCCGGCGGGCCGCCCGTGCTGCACGCCGGGTCCGTCGAGACGCCGCAGCAGCACGCGCGCCTCCTGCGCGACGCCGTTCCCGAGCTCGGCGGGGTCAACACCCGCAACGCCTACAGCCCGGGCGGCCTCGAGAACGGCTACCGGACCAACGCCGCCGAGTCGATGGTCGCCTTCGAGCGGCGGATGAACGGCGAGGACGTCGTCGCCGGGCCCGCCCGGCAGCAGAGCCTCGCGCAGATCAGCGAACAGCTCGGCGGGCAGTGGAGCAGCCGGGACAGCTTCGACGGCGTTGCCCGCGAGCTCGGCGAACGTCCCGTCGGCGCGCGGACGGCCGTCGCCTTCGAGACGCCCCAGGGGGAGTCGCGGCTGGTCGCGGCCGTCCACACCGAGCACGGCGTGCTGTTCGCCGATCCGGTCACCGGGCGGCTCGCCGAGCTGCCGGCGGACGCCACCGGCATCCACACCCTGCCGCTCGGTGGGGGCGACGCGCCTCAGCACCACGAAGCGCCTCAGCACCACGAAACGCCTCAGCACCACGAAGCGCCCTCGCAGCACGAAGGGATCAGCGACCGGCTCAACCCGCAGCCCGAGCGGGTCCCGCACGACGAGAACTACCTCTTCGACGGCGAGCACCGCGGCACCCCGGCCGACCACGAGAGCATCCGCCGGGCCGTCGGCGACGAGGACATCTACCAGCAGATCCACGACCACGCGCTGGCCAAGCGCGACGCGGCCGGCAACCTCGCCCACCTGACCGACGAAGGCGCCGTCGCGCTGCACGGCTACACCCGCGGCGAATACGCCTACGACGTCAACGAGGCTTTGCGCCGCGGCACCGATCACCCCGGCTTCGACCTCGCGCAGCAGAACACCCGCGCGATCATGGACGGCCTCAACCAGATCGCGCCCGAGTCCGGCGAGACCATCCGCGCCTACGACGTCGGCGGCGACCCGCGGCTGGCCGAGCTGGTCACCAAGCCGTACGAGCCGGGCTCGGTGGTCGTCGAGCCCGCGTTCTCCAGCGCGTCGATCAAGACCGGCGAGTTCTCGACGTCGAAGTTCGGCGACGACATCGAGCTGCACGTCCGCTCGAACAACCTCCGGGACATCTCGAAGCTCGCGGAGAACCCGGGTGAGCGCGAATCGCTGTCGCCGCCGGGCACCCAGCTGCTGATCCACGAGCGGCGGCTGGAGACCGTCGACGGCCGGCGCAAGTGGATCATCGTGGCCGAGGAGATCGGGCCCGGCCACCCGCGCTACCTCGATCCCGAGACCGCGAAGCAGAAGATGGCCGAGCGGCGGGCCGAGAACGAGCACAACGCGCCCGAGTTCGAACGGCGCAAGCAGGCCGCGATCATGGAACGGCTCGGCGGTCTCGGCGAGCCCGAGCACGTCGCCCCGCAGCCGGACCAGCCGTCCGTCCACGACGTCCAGGACGGCCCGGCGGAACCCCCGCCGCCGCCCGTGTCCGTGCACGACTACTCCCGGCTGGCCCGGGCGACGAACCCGCCGTTCGAACCGGCCATCCACGCGGGCGGGACGACGGAGAGCGAGCGCGCGGCCTACGTCCACGACCGGCACCCGCACCTGCGTGACGTCAACCCGGGCTTCCGCGAGCCCGGCGCCTTCGAAAACGGCTACCTGACGAACTGCACGCGCGGTCCCCGGGCCTACATGGACCAGCTGCGCGGTGTCGACACGACGGCCGAGCCGATCCTGCCGCACGAGATGGGCAGCCGCGGCACGCTCGAACACCTCGAGGGCGAGTTCGGGCAGACGTTCTCCGCGCGCGGCAGTTACGACGACGTCATCCGCGAGATGCGCGGGATGCCGGTCGACCACCACGCCGTGGTCGCGGTGAAGTACCCGGGCCCGAACGGCGTCGAGTACGGGCACGTGGCGATGGTCGTGCACACCCGCGAGGGCGTCGCGTTCATCGACCCGCAGTCCGGCGACCTCATGCACCTGCCGCAGCCGGCGAACAGCATCAAGCTGATGCACCTCGGGACGCCGGACGAGGTGCACGTCCAGACCGGGCACGACGCCGGCGACACGCACGGCGGCTACGGCTCGGCGGCACCGCACGACGCCTTCCTGGCCAGGGACGACGTCGCCGCGGCGCTCGACGGGCACGCGGACGCCGACTACATCCGCGCGCACCTGGGAGAGCACCCCGGCTTGGTGCGGGTGCTGTCCGACCCGGCCAACGACTACCTGACGCGCTCGCTGCTGGACAACCCGAAGACACTGGCCAGCCTGCTCCACCATCCCGAGGCGATCCCGATCCTCGAGGACGCGGTTCACGAGGTGAACGAGCGCGGCTACAGCGTCATCGACGACGTCGAGCGGCAGGGGGTCGAGCCGTTCGACCCGACCCCGGAGCAGGCGGAGATTTCCGCGGATGTGGCCCGGATTGCCGACGTGGTGCAGCCTGACGCGCTGCGGCACGGCAGCTTCGACCAAGGCCGGGTCGGCGATCCGGAGTACTGCAGGCAATGGGTCGCGGAAGAGCGCGAGCGCTGGCCCGAGACGCAGGGCACGCTGAACCGCATCACCGAGCGGATTGCCGGCGAGACCGATGGCCATCCGGGGTTCCGGCCGGAGCCGAAGGACAGCGTCCGAGCGTTGGCGAAGATCGAGAAACACGGTTGGGATGGTTCGCTACTGCACGACCTGGTCGGCGCCAAGATCCAGTTCGAGCAAGTGGCGGACTTGTACCGCGCCTTGGACGCGGTACGCCGGGATCCCGAACTGAAGATCGTCGACTTCACGGACCGCCTGGTCGATCCGAAGGAAAGCGGCTACCGGGACTTGCAGCTCAACGTCCGGCTGCCGAACGGGCACGTGGCCGAATTGCGGCTGCACCTGACGCACATCGACGGCGTGGCGTCGTACGAACACGCGCTCTACGAGGTACGCCGCGACTTCGAGACGTTGAGCAGGAAGGAAGGACGCGGGGGCTTCTTCTCGCCGGAGGAGGCAGCTCTCGTCGCCGCGTTGACCGAGCAGGTCCGAGGCCGGTTCGGCGAGGCGTTCCGGCGGGGACTGACATCCGAGGAGAGCGGCTGATGGCCCTTCAAACCCCCAGTTTCTACCGGTACTACGCCCAGACCTACCGGATCGACTCGACGCCCGACGGCGGGTTGCAAGGCACCATCCTCAATCTCCGAACGGGGTTCTTCGAACAGGATGAGGACCGCAGCCACATCCTCGAGCTCATCTGGTCGACCACCGAGTCGAACATCCGCGGTCCGTTCAGCGAAGAGAAATTCATCCGGGAGACCGAGGTCCAGCGGAGCCACTACCTCTCCGGCGACGGCCCGATCTTCGCGCTTTACGAGACGATCAACGGGATCAACGGCACAGCCACCCGGGAGGGACGCAGCCGGACCGAGCAGGAGACCGCGCTGGTCCACGCGCTCCAGAAGCGCACCTTCAAGATGTGGGAAGACGAGGCCGCCCGGATCGCCGCCGGTGAGCCGCCGTCGTTCACGGTGACGAGCCGGTTCAACGCGGGGCAATGATTCACGTGGAACATCGACTTTCGCCCGCCGAGCAGCGCACCCTCCTGGTGCGGCTGGGAAAGCTCGTCCGCGAGCACCGCCTCAACGCCGACGTGCCCGCCGTCGCCGACTTCCGGCAGCTCGGGAAGCACACCGAGACCGCGGGGCACAACACGACCGTGCCGGACGAGGTGGCGGACGTCTTCACCGAGCTGCGGGCCGGCATGTACGCCGAAGGCCGTGGCACCTGGCTGCAGGCGCGGTTCGCGCTGAACCCGGACGGCAGCTTCGACTTCGACTTCGCGCTCGACGACGACCCGATGTGGACCGAGGCCCCCGAGCCGGCCGCCTACCCGGAGGAACTGGCCACGTTCCCGCGGGCCGACGAGCACATCCCCGACTGGTGGCGGCTGCGCGCGCAGCTGCCGCTGGGCGTGGTGTTCCGGCACGCCGACGTCGGGGGCCCGGACGTCGAACGGCCGCCGCTGACCGACACCGAGGTGCCGCTCGTGCTGCAGTACCTCGAGCGGGAGGCCGTCGTGCACGAAGACGGAGACGCGCGCTTCCACACCGACGGCACCTGGATCTGGTCCGACGCCGTGCCGCTCCTGCTCGCGGAGCACGGCGTGCCGCCCGAGCCGGAGCTCGTCGCGCACATCCGCCGCCACCACTTCCAGCCGCCGTACGTCGAGCCGCTGGTCCGGCGGACCGCCGAGGCGGACCTGCTGGGCCAGCCGCGGCCGAAGCCGTCCCGCGCGGACGTGAAGAAGACGGCCGGGGACGTCGTCGCCGAGCTGGAGACCACGCCGGACCCGCAGCTCGGCGACGAAGAGCTGCTGATCGTGCTGGTGCAGCGGCTCGGCGAGCACGGGGTGTGGCCCGAGGCCTACCGGGTCGGCGAGCGCGCGGACGGCGCCTGGTGCCTCAACTACACCCCCGACGGCTGGGAAGTCGCCGCGCACGCCGGCGGGAAACCCCGCGCGCCGAAGTACTTCGCCCGGCTCGAAGACGCCGCGCAGCAGCTGCTGGGCGCGTTGCTGCTGCACCCCGCCCGGATGACCGCCGGGCACGAAACACCGCGGGAAACCGCGAGGGAGCTCGACGACTGGCCGGTGCACCCGGCGCCGGGTGAGCCTCCCCTCACCCTGCTCCGCAACAAGCGCATCACCCGGCTGGTGGCGGGTACGGTCGTTCTGCGCTTCGGCGAGGAACCCGGCAATCTCGTTCACCACGGCGAGGTACGGTTCGCCACGACGTCGCTGCCGCTCGAACGGGAGCGGGTGCGACGGAGCTACCGGCTCAGACGCCCCCTGCACGTGATCACCGGCATCACGGTTCCGTGGGCGAACCTGCCGGGTGGCGCGGTGGCCTTCGTGCTGCCGAAGACGATCGCCGAGCACGAGTCCGACGGAAGCCTGGAGAGGATCGAGTAGGTGGAAGCGGCGGAAGCGATTGCCAAGGTCGGTCAGTGGCTGCGCGCGGTGCACGGCCCGGACGTCTCCGGCCCCGCGGGCTTGCGGGTGGACACCGAGAAGGTCCTGCGCATCCCCGAGGGCTGGTCGGTGCCCTACAACACCATCGCGTTCCTCGACGAGGGCCGGCCGGAGAAGGAGATCTTCCCGCCGCCGTCGGTCGTCGTCCGCGAGCCGGACGGCGAGCTGCGGCAGGCGCACCCGCACCCCGGCGGGCTGTCGGTGCCGGTGGCGTTCCCCGGCCAGGAGAACTGGCGCGAGGTCGTCGACCCCGAGTACGTCAAGGCCGGGCTCGGCGAGCTGGGCGTGCCGCTGCAGGCCGTCGCGGGCTGGGTGAAGGTCGACGCCGAGGGCAACCAGACCGGCGAAGAGCGGGAGAACCCCGAGTACAAGGCCGGGCCGATCCGCCGCGGCTACCCGAAGCCGGAGAACACCCTGGAGACGCTGCTGTCGTTCGGCAGCGTCGGCTGGCTGACCCGGGAACTGCTGCTCATCGGGCTGATCCGGTGCGAGGTGTACGTCCCGCTCGACCTGGAGACCGGCAAGACCGACCGGTTCTACTTCGCCGAGGAGCGCAACGAGCTCAAGGTGTTCAGCTCGACCCGGCACCTGCCCTGGCGCGAGCACGGCTGGTGGAAGGTCGACGTCGCGACGCTGGCCGAGTTCGAGCACCCGCCGAACCTGGTGATCAACGGCGGCCCGACGACCATCGAAGACGTCTCCAGCGGCGAGCTCGCGGAGATCGTCAAGCGGTTCCCGCGGCACGAGCCGCGCATCGACGTGCACGGCCGCTGCCCGGAGGCGGAGGAGGACCTGATCCGGGTCGCCGCCGAGACCGCGGCCCGGATGGGCCTGCCGGATCCGGTGAAGCCGCCGCTCGTGGCGGCCGAAAAGGCCCGGCGGCGCGGCTTCGAGCTGACGGCCGAGGAGTGCGCGAAGACCATCCTCGGCGAGTCCTGGCTGAAGCGGCTGAGCATGCCGGAGCCGCCGCGCAGCAAGCCCAACGACCTGCGCGCGAACGGCTTGGCGCCGGCGTATGACAACTCCGGCCGCCCGGTGCCGCGGCTCGACACGTTCGGCAAGTACTTCGAGCGGGACCTCGACGGCTTCCGCTACGGCTGGCAGCGCGTCACGGGCGCGTACGTCGGCTTCGCGCTCGGAGAGGCGCTTGGCGCGGCCGTCGACCGGATGATGCTGCACGACATCCACGCGAAGTTCGGCATCGAGGGCATCACCGACCTGATCCCGGCGTTCGACCAGCCGGGCCGGATCGGCTCGCTGACGCAGCGGCTGCTCTTCTACACCGAGGCCGTGATCCGCAGCCCGCACCGCGAGCAGCCGGAGTCCCGCGAAGCCGAGCAGCTGTTCCCGGACGTCGTGCGCGGGGCGCTGCAGCGCTGGCTGCGCACCCAGGGCGCGCCCATGGACGCGCCCGACGGCTGGCTCGTGCAGGTCCCGGACCTGCACGCCCGGCGCGACATCGACGACGCCGAGCTCAACGCCTACCACCAGCTCGCGACCGGGGTCACCGGCGCGCCGGCGATGACCGGCCCGGCCGCGCTGATCCCCGCGCTGCCCGCCGCGCTGACCATGGCCGGGCCCGGCAGCGGGTTCAGCGGCGGGGCGCGGCAGGCCGTGCGCGAACTGGCCGGCGTCACGCACCCCGACGAGACCGACCTGACCGCCGCGACCTACCTGACCTGGCTGTTCGAGCACGCGCTGACGAAGGACGCGTTCAGCTTCCCGATCTGGAACACCAGCCGCGAGGTGCTCAACCCGGACAGCCAGTTCCAGCAGGGCCCGGAGTGGACGGCGATCGGGGACATGGTCGCCGAGTCGGTGCCGTTCTTCGGCGAGCACGGGCTGCCCGATCTGCGGATGCCAGAGCTCATCGGCGACGGCAAGACGACGCTGTCGGTGCTCGGACGCGCCTTCGCGGCGTTGTCGGGCTTCGAGAACTACCCGGAGCAGGCGCTGCTTCGCGCCGTCAACCACTCCGGCCGCAGCGCGCTGACCGGGGCGATCGCCGGGGCCCTGCTCGGCGCGCGCACCGGGATCCCCGGGCTGCCGCAGAAGTGGGTCGACCAGCTGGAACTGCGGTACGTGGTCGAGAACGTGGCTTCGGACGCCTACTGGCACTTCGACCGGCGCTCGGCGCTGAGCGCGCTCGGGGACGTCTGGATCGAGCGGTACCCGCGGCATTAGCGCGAGGATGGGGAGAATGGACGAAGAGGAAGCCGTCGCGCGCGTGCGGGAGTGGTTGCGCACGCGGCCCGGCGGCGACCGGCTGCGCATCCGGCCGGAGTTCACCGCGCGCCGCCCGGACGGCTGGAGCTTCACGGTCAACGCGGCCGGCTACCTGGACGGCACCGACATCGGCGCGGGACTGTTCCCCAGCCCGGTGGTCTTCGTGCCGGACGACGGCGAAATCCGGTTCGACCAGGCGGCGATGGCGAGCACCCCCGCCGAGGCCGAGTGGCGGCCGGACGTCGACCCCGAGTTCGACGAGAAGGCGTTCCCCGAGCTGGACCTCCCGGTGCGCACCGTCCGCGGCTGGACCCGGGCGAACGGCGAGTACCGCGTCAACGAGCAGTACACGCCGGGTCCGGTCTGGCGCGGGTTCCCGGTGCCGTCGACCGACGCCGAGAAGCTGCTGAACTACCTGGCCGCGAACTGGATCGGCCGAGCCGAGTTCGCCCGTGCCCTGCTGGACTGCGACGTGCTGGTCCCGCTGCCGGACGGCAAGCCCCTGCTGCGGCCGGTCCCCGGCAAGGGCGAGCGCGAGGTCATCGCCTACAGCTCGTCGGCGAAGGTGCCCGGACGCTACCCCCGCCGCTGGCGGGTGCCGGTCCGCGAGCTCCCGCCGTCGACGGGACTGACGCTCGACCCCGGCACCGGGCTGGTCCGCAGCCTCACCGCCGCCGAGCTCGCCGCGGTCCGCGGGGACGCGACCGACCCCCGGCCCCCGGTCGAGGAGCCCGCCCCGGAAGCCGGGCCCGAGGTCGCCGCCGCACTGCCCGCGCTGGTCGAGGAGTTCGGCGTCGAGCCGCCCGACCTGCTGGAACGGCACCTGCGCTACGCCCTGGACCACGCGCGTGACCAGCACTTCGAGCTGACGCCCGGCGAATGCGTCCGCTACCTGCGCGGGTTCGCCTGGCAGTACCGCAACGGCGTCCGACGCCGGGCCGGCCAGGAGTCGGAATGGCCCGCCGACCTGGGCGCGAACGGGCTGATCGCGCACGTGGACGAGGACGCGCGGCCGCGGCCGGTGCCGTGGACGTTCGGGAAGTTCTCCGCCTTCGGGACACCGGCCGACCGCTTCGCGTGGCACCGGATCGTCGGCGCGTACGTCGGCTTCGCGATCGGCGACGCTCTCGGTGGCGGCGCGGACCCGGCCGGCCCGCTGCCGTTGGGCGGCCTGACGCGGCACCTGCTCTTCCACACCGACATCGTGCTGCGCGGCCTGCCGCCGGTCCCGACCGGCGAAGTCCCGGCGACCCTGCCCGAGCCGGACCCGGTCGGCTGGCTCGCCGTCGCGACCCGGCACGCGGGCCCGGCGCCCGCCGAGTTCTCCGCGCTGCTGGCCACCGCCTTGGCCGCGACCCCGGCCGGCGCCGTCGCCCTGGCGGACGTCGACGGCGAGCAGTACGCGAAGGACGTCGCCCGCGAGCTGACCGGCAGCGCGGCCGGCGCCGAGGTCACCGAGGGCGTCGAACTGCTGGTTTCCCTGTTCCAGGCCCTGCTGACGCGGGAGCCGTTCGCCCTTCCGGTGCACGTCCGGCTGCACGAGGTGGGCGGTGACCTGGCGGCGTCGACGCTGGCGCTGCGCGCGGACCGCGACGCCGACGACGTGTCGCAGCTGGAAAGCATCGGCGACGGCCGGAGCGTCCGGTCGGTGCTCGCCCGCGCGCTGTTCGCCGCGGCCAAGCGCGGTTACGACCCGGAAGCCGCGATCACGCTCGCCGCGCGGTCCGGTCCGGTGGCCGGGGCGATCGCCGGGGCGCTGGTCGGCGCCCGGGCCGGCGTGCCCGGCCTGCCCTGGGCGACCAGGCTGCCCGACCTCGGTCTGCTCGAGGACGTCGCGAGCGACGTCTTCTGGTACTTCAACCGCAACGGCCTCCAGACGGAGGCCGCGGAACACGCCCGCTGGGAGCGCCGGTACCCGAGCGGCCGGTTCACCCCGGAACCGAAGGGACCGAACTTGCGATCGCGACTGCGGGGCAGCCTGCTGGCCGGGGCGATCGGCGACGCGCTCGGCGCGAAGACGGAATTCGACTCGATCGACCGGATCCGCGAGATCGCCGGGCCGGACGGCATCACCGACTTCATCCCCGCGTACGGCGGCGTCGGCCGGATCACCGACGACACGCAGATGACGCTCTTCACGCTCGAAGCGCTGATCAGGGCGCACGCCCAGCGGCGGAAGACCGGCTCCGCGGACGTCGTCCACTCGCTGCAGATGGCCTACCAGCGCTGGCTGCACACCCAGGGCGTCACGTGGGACCGGGCCCGTGGGCCGCAGTCGGCGGTCGAGGCGGCCGACGGCTGGCTGATCACCCACCAGGAGCTGTTCAGCCGGCGCGCGCCGGGGTTGACCTGCTTCGGCGAGCTGGAGGCGTACGGCCGCTCGGGCGTCCGGGGCACCATCGACCGCCCGGTGAACAACTCGAAGGGCTGCGGCGGCGTGATGCGCGCGGCGCCGATCGCGCTGTGGTCGGACGACCTCGCCGAGGTGTTCCGGCTCGGGGCCGAGAGCGCGGCGCTGACCCACGGTCACCCGAGCGGGTACCTGTCGTCCGGGTGCTTCGCGGTGATCGTGCACGAGCTGCTGCACGGAAAGTCGCTGCTCGACGCGGTCGCGACCGCGCGGGCCGAGCTCGTGAAGCACCCGGGGCACGAGGAGCAGAGCGCGGCGCTCGACGCAGCCTTGGCGCTTGAGGGGCCGCCGACGCCGGAGAAGCTCGAGTCGCTGGGCCAGGGCAATGTCGGCGAGACGGCGCTGTCCATGTCGGTGTACGTCGCGCTGACCACCACGGACGCCGATTCGGCGTTGCTCGCGGCGGTCAACCACAGCGGCGACAGCGACTCGACCGGTTCGGTCTGCGGCAACCTCGTCGGTGCGATGTACGGCGAGGAAGCCCTGCGGCGAAGCTGGCTCGACCAGCTGGAACTCCGCGAAGTCATCGTCGGCCTGGCGGACGACGCGCTCGCCGAGTTCGGCCCGGACGCGCCGGGCGACGACCGGTGGTTCGCTCGGTACCCGGTCGACTAGGTTCTTGTTCCACGGGGGGACGGGGAGGACAAACGTGCGTTACCGGGTTGAGGTGGCCGAACGCCCGGACGGCCTGTACGCGACATGGGGCGAGGGGACCTTCCGCGCGCAGCGGTCGACCACGGACGGCACCGTGCTGCTGTCCGTGCTGCCCGAGGAAGAAGCGCCGGAGGGCTTCGACAAGGAGTTCGACGGCCGTCCGGCGAAGGTCGTCTCGGCGAGCGAGGTGCCGTCGACGTTCACGCTGCGGACCTTCGCCGAGTACGACGGCGAGATCTTCGAGGTCGCGCAGGGCGACCGGCCGGAGCTGACCCTGCGCTGGGTCCGCGACGACGCCGCCCGCGCCGCGCAGCTGGGCCTGACCGACTTCTCGGTCACCGTGCCGGCCAAGCAGGTCACGGCGCTGTGGCAGACGCGGCTGGACTTCACCGAGACGCCCGAGGCGCGGCCACAGCCGGGCACCGGCGACCAGAACGCGCTGCTGCGCGCCATCGGCCGGACCCTGCTGCACACCGTGCCGGGCGGCTGGTCCCGGGTCGGCGCCCAGTTCCGGCAGGTCGGGGACTACGCCGAGATCGAGGTCCGCGCGGTCGGCGACGAGGACGGCCCGGTGTCGGTCTCGCTCCCCGCGGCGCCGCGGCTCGGCGGGCTCTTCGCGCGGCTGCGGGCGGCGATGTACCAGGCCGAGGCGGGCACGTGGTTCCAGGGCACGTTCACCCTGGACGCGCAGTCGCAGTTCGACTTCGACTTCGACGCCGACCGCGAGCCGGACTGGCGGGTGCCGCCCAACGACGGTGGCCGCCCGTCGACCGCGGCCTACGAGCTGGAGCTGGCGACCTTCCCCCGGACGCCGAAGCACCTGCCGGCGTGGCTGACCGCGAAGGCCGGGCTGCCGCTGGACATCGTGTTCCGGAGCGCGCGGGTCGCCGACTCGCACGTCGAGGGCGAGCGCCCGGTGGTCAACCGGCCACCGGTGCCGCCGGACCAGGTCCGCGGCGTGCTCGACTACCTGTTCCGGGCGCCGGTCGCGCTGCACCGGCCCGCGCCGCTGCCGGACATCTTCGGCGGGCCGGGCGCCAAGCCGGACGTGCCGAACGCCTTCCACACCGACGGCACCTGGATCTGGCCCGCCGCCGTGCCGCACTACCTGCGCAAGTACGGGGTGCCGCCGGAGCCGGAGCTGGTCGAGCACATCCGGGCGGCCGGCTTCCGGCCGCCGTTCGTCGGGGAGCTGGTCCGCGCGACGGCGGAGGCGGAGATCCTCGGCCAGCCGCGGCCGCCGCAGACGGCCGCCGACCTGCCGGACGAGCGCGCGCTCACCCGCGTCGCCCGTGGCGAGCAGGTCCGGAACCTGCGTGGCGCGGAGACGCTGGAGCTGCTCCAGCAACGGCTCGCCGAGCACGGCGTGCCGCCCGCGGCCTACCGGATCGGCGCCAACGAGATACCGGCCGAAGGCGTCTGGACGCTGCGCCGCGCCGAGAACGGCTGGGAGGTCTCGCGGCCGCCGTCCGACGAACCGGTGGCGTTCGGCTCGCTCGGCGACGCGGCCCGGTTCCTGCTCGGCGTGCTGCTGATGCTGCCGCCGCGGCCGGCGGAGGAGTCCGACCAGCCCGCCGACTGGCCGATCCTGCCGATGCGCGGCGAGCCGCCGTTGAACTTCTACCGGGGCAAGCGCCTGATCACGCTGCCGCCGGGCACCACGGTCGTCCGGTTCGGCAACGAGACCGGCAACCTGGTGCACGAGGGCGGCTCGCGGTTCGTCGACACGGCCCTGGCGTTCGAGCGCGAGCGCGACAAGCGGCGCTACCGGGTGCAGCGGGCGATCCGCGTGCTGACCGGCGTGGCGGCGCCGTGGGGCGGGATGCCGGGCGGCGCGGTCGCCTACCTGCTGCCCCGGCCGCTGGCCCAGCACCTCGAGACGGGCTCGCTCAGCAGGCAGTGATCAGGACGGCGGGCGACCACCAGTAGTCGGCGAGCGGGGAGACGCCGACGTCGGTGAAGCCCGCCGTCGTCAGCTGCTCGGCCCAGGCCGCGGCCGGGTGCTCCCAGTTCGTCCGCTGCTGCCCGGAGACGATCCCGAGCAGCACCGGCAGCAGGAAGCCCTGGGCGACGAGCGAGGCGTCTTCGCCGTACTCGGCCACGCCCCGTTCGTAGCGCTCGACGAGCGATCGGAGGTGCTCCGGCGAGCCTTCTTCGAACTCGGGGACGTCGAACTCGGCGATCACCAGCGTCCCGGTGCGCGGCTGGAGCGTGCGCAGCACCTCGGCGCGCTGCTCCGGCTCGATGGACTGCAGGGCGAACGTCGACTGGACGAAGTCCCAGCCGAGGTCGTCGCGGGCCAGGAAGTCCTGGGCGGTCGACTGCCAGCACTGGGCCGACGGCACCCGCTCGTGGACGCCTTCGAGCAGCGCGGCCGACGGTTCGACCAGGTCGATCCGCGGCGGGAGGTGCGACGCCTGGTCCAGGGCGGGCACCACGGCGAGGCCGTCACCGCAGCCGAGGTCGAGCAGCGACTCCGGCTTCGCGCTGTCGTACCGCGCGGCCAGCTCGGCGCTCAGCGCCCGGTACAGCTCGACGTTGCCGCCGCCGCGGATGAACGCGGTGAACGCGCTCGGCTGGTCGTACACCGGCGCCGAGCCGTCCCCGGCCAGGTAGGCCCGCAGTTCGTCCGCCAGCGTGGAGCCGGCGCGCCCGGCCTGGGCGGCGAGTTCGGCGGCTTGGTCGCGGTCACCGGCGCGGTAGGCGGCGAGGGCGTCGGTGAGCGGCTCGATCGAGGTCATGGTCAGGAGATATCAGAACGGGACCCACAACGTCACCCGCGTGCCGCCCCCGGCGAGTCCCGACTCGACCAGCGACGTCCCGCCGACCTCCGCCAGCCGCGCGGTGATGGACTCGCTGATCCCGAACCCGGCCGGGTGATCGGCCTTGTCGAACCCGCTGCCGTGGTCGCGGGTGATCACCGCGATGCCGCCGTCGCGCTCTTCGACGCGGACCACCACCCGGTCGGTCCCCGAGTGCTTCATCGTGTTCCGCATCGCCTCGCGGACGGCGTCGCGGATGGCGATCTGGCGGACCTCCGACAGCGTGTCGTCGTCCAGCTCGGCCACCACGAGCTGGGCGCGCAGGCCGTCGCGGGCCATTTCGGCGGCGAGCGCGGCGAGCTTCTCGCCCAGCGGCCGCGCGCCGGCCTCGGCCCCCTCGGACGCCGCCGTCTCGATCGTGTGCCGGATCTCCATCGCCTGGGCCCGGGCCAGCCGCTGGATCTCGACCAGGCGCTCTTCGGGGTCGCCGGGGCCGGACAGCGCCATCGCCTCCAGCGTCTGCAGCACGGTGTCGTGCAGCCTCCGGTGCTGCTGGGCGCGCTCGGCCAGCCGGCCGTTGCGGGTGCCGTAGGCCAGCGCCAGGCGCGTGCCCAGGCCGGTCAGCACCAGCGCGGCGGTGGCCAGGAACAGCTCCGCGAGCAGGACGGAGTACGTCGAGAACGCGGCCGCGACCAGGAAGCCGCCGGTGTTCAGCCAGTTCGCCAGCATTCGCAGCGGGAAGCCGATCAGGCCGAACACCACGCCGCTCGGCAGGCCCAGCGCGAGCGTCAGCAGGCCGATCTCGCCGTAGAGGTGGACGCTGGTGACCGCGAGCGCGTCGAAGTACGCCGGCGTCGGCACGGTCGCCGCGATGACCAGCGGCGAGAGCACGGTGAAGGCCAGGTCGACGGCCAGCAGCTTCCCGGCGTTCCGGCCGCTGAACGGCGCCGAGCGGAACATCCAGCGGAAGCCGGCCACGTTCAGCGCCACCGACAGCAGGGTGAACACGGCGACCGGCAGCAGCCCGGTCGCGCCGTGCTGGAGGACGTAGACGCCGAACTGGCCCGGCACCGCGAGCAGCCGGTAGGCCAGCGGGATGAGCACGACGTACCGGGTCGCCCGCAGCAGCAGCCCGTCGCGCTCGGTGGGGTCGATCGGGCCCGACATCCGCGAGATGCGTCGCAGCGCGTGCATCGGGGCCGGGTCGGCGATCTCGTCCGGCAGCTCACTCGTGGCGGTGGCGATCGCGGGGGCGCCGCGCCTCAGCAGCGCCACCAGGAAGCTGCCCCCGCCCGCCACGGCTCACGCGTCCCCGACGCCGTTTTCCGCGGCCCACTTCTTCAGCTCGGCGACCGCTTCGTCGTGCTCCAGCGGCCCCCGGTCCAGGCGCAGCTCCTTGAGGAACTTCCACGCCTTCCCCACGTCCGGCCCCGGCTTGAGGCCGAGCAGCTCCATGATCTGCTCGCCGTTGAGGTCCGGCCGCACGCGGTCGAGGTCCTCCTTGGCCTTGAGCGCGGCGATCCGGGCTTCGAGGTCGTCGTAGGTCGCCTGCAGCGCCGCGGCCTTCCGGCGGTTGCGGGTGGTGCAGTCGGCGCGGACCAGCTTGTGCAGCCGGGTCAGCAAGGGCCCGGCGTCGGTGACGTACCGGCGCACCGCCGAATCCGTCCACTCACCCTTGCCGTACCCGTGGAACCGCAGGTGGAGGAACACGAGCTGGGAGACGTCGTCAACGATCTCCTTCGAGAACTTCAGCGCCCGCAAACGTTTGCGGGCCATCCGCGCGCCGACCACCTCGTGGTGGTGGAAGCTGACGCCGCCGCCCGGCTGGAACTCCCGCGTCGCCGGCTTGCCGACGTCGTGCAGCAGTGCCGCCAGCCGGAGGACCAGATCGGGCCCGGACGTCGGTTCGTGGGTCTTCTCCAGGTCGATCGCCTGGGCGAGCACGGTGAGCGAGTGCTGGTAGACGTCCTTGTGCTGGTGGTGCTCGTCGATCGCCAGCCGCATGCCGGACACCTCGGGCACCACGCGATCGGCCAGGCCGGTGCCGACCAGCAGCTCCAGCCCTGGCCGCGGGTCGTCGGCCAGCAGCAGCTTCGACAGCTCCGCCTGCACCCGCTCGGCGGTGATCCGGTCGATCTCTTCGGCCATCGACGTCATCGCGTCGACCACGCGCGGCGCGGCGGTGAAGCCCAGCTGCGCGGCGAAGCGGGCGGCCCGCAGCATCCGCAGCGGGTCGTCGGCGAACGACTCCTGCGGCGTCGCCGGGGTGTCCAGGACCTTTTCCCGGAGCGCGCTCAGCCCGTCGTGCGGGTCGATGAACGTCTTGGACGCCAGCTCGACGGCCATCGCGTTGACCGTGAAGTCGCGGCGCAGCAGGTCACCCTCGATGCTGTCGCCGAAGGTGACCTCGGGATTGCGGCCGACGCGGTCGTAGCTGTCGGCGCGGAACGTCGTGATCTCGAGCTGCGTGCCCTTCTTCGTCACGCCGACCGTGCCGAAGGCGATCCCGACGTCCCAGACCGCGTCGCCCCAGCCGCTGACGATCTTCAGCACCCGGTCGGGCCGGGCGTCGGTGGTGAAGTCGAGATCTTCGGAGCGGCGGCCGAGCAGCGCGTCGCGCACGCTGCCGCCCACGAGGTACAGCCGGTGCCCCGCCCTGGCGAACCGTTCCGCCAGTTCCTCCGCCAGTGGGGAGACCCGCATCAGCTCCACCACCTGCTCCTCGACCACGTCGTTCACGAAAATCCCACTACGTTCCAGGTGCGATAGCTGCAGGCACCGCCGGACACGGACACGGAGAGCCAGCCTACCGGGGCAACCGTTTGCTCTAGCATCGCAGCATGTCTGGATCAGCCGGCCGCCCCGGCGCCTCGAAGCCGCGCAGGCGGCGCAGGCGTCAGCGCGGAAGGCGCCTGACCACGGTCGACGAGACGTCGGCCGGTGGCCTCGTGGTGGACCCCGGCCGCGAACAGGCGGTGCTGATCGGCCGGCTCGACCGGCACGGCAGACTGCTGTGGTCGCTGCCCAAGGGCCACATCGAGGACGGTGAGACGGTGGAACAGACGGCCGTGCGCGAGGTGAAGGAGGAAACCGGCATCTCCGCGCGCGTCATGCGGCCTCTGGGCACCATCGACTACTGGTTCGTGGCCGAGAAGCGGCGCATCCACAAGACCGTGCACCACTTCCTGCTCGAAGCGCTCGGCGGCGAGCTCTCGGACGAAGACGTCGAGGTCACCGAGGTGGCCTGGGTCCCGCTGGCCGAGCTGGAGACCAAACTCGCCTACTCCGACGAGCGCAAGCTCGTCCGGAAGGCCAGTCAGATGCTCAAGGAACTTTTCGCGCGCCCGGACGTCCACGGACGAGACGAGCACGCCCCTGAGGGAGCCCCCGAGTGAAGCGGTTCGCCGCAACCTTCCTGTCCGTCCTGTTCCTGGCCGTCCCGGCCCTCGCCGGCGCCTCGGTCGCCCAGGCGCAGGAGGGCGCGCGCCTGCGCATCGACCTGGCCGGGCTCAGCCCGCGGGTGATCACGACGTCGTCGACGACGCTGACCGTCACCGGCACGGTGACCAACACCGGCGACCGCCGGATCGCCAAGCCGCAGGTGCGGCTGCAGGTCGGGGACCGGGCGACGACCGAACGCGGGATCGGCGACGTGCTGTCCGGTGTGGTCGTCAAGGACACCCCGCTCACCGAGTTCACCTCGATCGCCGACGTGCTCGAACCGGGCCACAGCGCCCCGCTGAACATCACCGTCCCGCTGACCGGGCCGCGGGCGGACCGGTTCCGCCCCGGCGTCTACCCCCTGCTGGTCAACGTCAACGGCACGCCGGAGTTCGGCGGGCCCGCGCGCCTGGGCGCGATCAGCATGCTGATGCCGGTGCTGGCCGCGCCGGGCAAGCAGGCCACCACCCGGGCGGGCGCGCCGAGCATGACCCTGCTCTGGCCGCTGACCGGCAACATCCCGCACGTCTACGCGGCGCCGTACGGGAACCCGGTGGTGCTGGCCGACGACCGGCTGGCCGGCGAAATCAGCGGGGACGGCCGGCTGAACGCGCTGGTCACGTCGGCGGCGTCGGCCCTGGGGAGCAGCTCAAACCTCGCGAAGTCGATGTGCTTCGCGCTCGACCCGGACCTGCTCGCGACCGTCGACGCGATGACGCGCGGCTACCTCGTCCACACCGACACCGGCACCGTCCAGGGCAAGGGCGCCGAGGCCGCGAAGGCGTGGCTGTCCGACGTCCGCTCGCTGGTCGCCGGCCGCTGCGTGGTGGCGCTGCCGTTCGCCGACGCCGACCTCGACGCGCTCACCCGCATCAAGCCCGGCGACACCGGCCTGGTCACCCGGGCCGCCTCCGGCGCCGCGACCATCCAGCAGCTGACCGACGTCCCCCCGCAGACCGGCGTGCTCTGGCCGGACGGCACGCCCAGCGCGCCGGTGCTCGCCGCGCTGGCCGAGGCCGGGGTGCGGACCGTGCTGACCGACGCCGGCAAGCTCGCGCCCGCGGCGGCCGGCGGCGGCGTCACCGTCCAGGGCAGCACCGTCCGCCTGCAGCCGACCGACTCGCTGATCTCCGCCGCGATGACCGGCGTCCCGACCGTGCCCGGCTCGGTCACCGCGCCCGCGACGACCGAGCGGGCGATCGCGAGCCAGAACGGCCTCGGCGCCCTCGCCTTCCGCGCCGGGCTCGGCCTGGCCGCGGGCCAGCAGCGGCCGGACCACCTGCTGGTCGCGCCGCCGCGGCGCTGGGACGCCTCGGCCGAGGAGTACGGCACCTACCTGCGGCAGGTCGGCGACTTCCTGACCGCGGGCGTGGTCACCGCGACCGGGTTGCCGTCGCTGCTCGCCGCCGCCCCCGAGGCCGCCGGCTCGGTCGGCGACGGCGGTCCGGACCCGGCCACGGGCGTCGACGCCGGCGTCGTCTCGACGCTGTCCGGTGTCGACGGCCAGGCCACCGGGCTGGCCTCGGCGATGCAGCTCGACCCCACCAAACGGGTGAAACCGGACGACGTCGTCGAGCCGGTCCGGCTGGCCGAGCTGCGCGGCGCGTCGACGGCGTGGCGGGGGCTGCCCGCGGACGCGGCGACCACGAACGCCCAGGCCGAGCTGGCCGCGATCAGCGGCCGGGTGACCGTCTCGCAGCCGAAGCAGACAATCGCGCTGGCGTCCGGCAACTCGCCGCTGCCGGTGTACGTCAGCAACGACCTGCCGGTCGGGATCAACGCCCGGTTCGCCCTCGACAACAACACCGGCCTGCGTCCGGGCGACGCCCAGGACCGGTTCTTCCCGGCCAGCGGCGGCAAGAACTACTTCCTCCCGGTGGAGGCGCTGCGGGCCGGCCGGTTCAGCGTCGATGTGTCGTTGCGCACGCCCACCGGTACCCCGCTCGGGTCGTCCGCGCGGTTCGAACTGACGTCGACGGAGTACGGCGCGATCACCATCATCGCGACCGTCGCCGCAGGTGTGGCCCTGCTTCTGCTCGCCTCGCGGCGGATCTACCGGCGGATCAAGGACGCCCGCGCGGGACGCGACGTCGTGGGCTGATCCCTCGGCCTGTGAGTGTTCCGGGCGGTTCGCGATTACCCTTGGTCCGCACGTGCGCGGCACCGGGCCGCGGTACCGGAGTAGAGCACCGAGGATTGGGCACGCGTTGGAGAGAGAGCCGGGCTTACCACCCGAGCGTGCGGGTCGTCCTCGGCGCGAAGGCCCCCCGCCCCCGCAACGGGGCGACGGGCCCCCGCCGGTCCGCCGCCGTCAGCCGCCGCCTCCGCCCCCGGAGCGCGGCCGCCGCCAGCCACCCCGCAACGGCCAGACGCGCCAGATGCCGGCCCCGGACGACGCGACGGTCCGCGACCAGCGCCCGATCCGCGAAGACGGCCCGCCCCGCGACGGCCGCCCCCGCCGCGGCGACCAGCCACCCCCCGACGGCCACGCGCCCCGAGGCGGCCGCCCGGTGCGCGAGGACCGCCCACCCGCCGACGACCGCACCCCTCGCGGCGACCGCCCGGTCCGCGACAAGCGCGCCCCCCGGGGCGACCGGCCGGCCCCGGCCGAAGGGCCACCCCGCGGCGACCGCCCCGCCCGCGACCAACGCGCCCCACGTGGCGACCGCCCGACCCCGGACGACCGCCCGGCGCGCGACCAACGCGCCCCGCGTGGCGACCGCCCGACCCCGGATGACCGCCCGGTCCGCGACCAACGAGCCCCGCGTGGCGACCGCCCGGCCCAAGACGACCGCCCGGCCCGCGGCGACCGTGCACCCGGCGACGACCGCCCGGTCCGCGACCAGCGCGCCGCCCGCGGCACCCGGCCGGGGCCGGACGACCTGCCGCCCCGCGACCAGCGCGCCCCCCGCCCGGCCGCGGAGGAGTTCCCGGCCCGTGACGGCGGCCCCCGTGGCGACCGGCCGCGCGACGACCGGCCCCGGGACGACCGCGGCCCGCACGACGACCGCGCCCTCCGCGAGGACCAGCCGCCGCGCCGGGTTCCGCCGCCGCAGGGCGGCCGGCCACCGCGCAACGCCGGCCCGGCGCCGACGCGGGTCCAGCCCGTGCCGCCGCCGAGCGGCGCGCAGCCGGTGCCGCCGGGCAGCCCTCAACCGGGCCTGCCGTCGCCGGGCCAGCCGCTGAGCGGCGCTCAGCCGGTCGCACCGTCAGTCAACCCCCAGCCGGGCCTACCGCCGCACAGTGCTGGGCAGCCGGGCAACCCCCAGCCGGGTCTGCCGCACGGCGGTGGACAGCAGGGCAACCCCCAACCCGGCCTGCCGCACAGCGGTGGACAGCCGGTCGTGCCACCCCCGGGCCAGCCACTGAGCGGCGCTCAGCCGGTCGCACCATCGGGCAACCCCCAGACCGGCCTACCGCCGCACAGCGGTGGACAGCCGGCCGTGCCGCCCCCGGGTCAGCCACTGAGCGGTGCTCAGCCGGTCGTGTCACCGGGGAACCCGCAACCCGGCCTGCCGCCGCAGGGCGGAGCGCAGCCGGTCCCGGGCCCCGCTCCGCACCAGGGGCGGCTCCCGCAGCCGGCCCCGCCCTCGACCCCGCCACCCGGCAATCCGGCGCTGGGTCCCGGTACCCCGCCGCCGGGCACGCCCGTCCCGCCGCGCGGCCGCGGCTCCCGGCGTCCGGCGCCGGTCCGGCCGTGGCAGGAGGAGGCCACCCAGGTCCAGCGCCCGCCGGACCCGGAGGCGACGCGGTTCATCCCGCGGACCGCCGGCGTGCCGATGAACTCGCGCTGGCCGGTCGCCGACCCCGACGTCATGCGGCCGTACGACGCGCTGGCCACCCAGGTCATGCCGGCGCTGAAGGGGCCGCTGGTCAAGCCCCGACCGGACGGCGAAGTCCAGGAGGCCCCGGCCAAGGCGCCGTCGCTGGCGAAGGCGTCCGGCCGGATGGCGATCGCGTCGCTGATCAGCCGGATCACCGGCTTCCTGTGGAAGCTGCTGCTGGTCGGCGCGATCGGCCAGGGCATCGCGAACGACTCGTTCAACGTCGCCAACACGATGCCCAACATCATCTTCGAGCTGCTGATGGGTGGCGTGCTCGCCAGCGTGGTGGTGCCGCTGCTGGTGCGCTCGCAGGACGACCCCGACGGCGGCACGGCCTACACGCAACGCCTGATCACGGTGGCGTTCTCGCTGCTGCTGGTCGGCACGGTCGTCGCGGTGATCGCGGCCCCGGCGTTCACGAGTCTCTATGTCGACTCGTCCGGCAAGGCCAGCGCCGACCTGACCACGGCGTTCGCCTACCTGCTGCTGCCCGAGATCTTCTTCTACGGCGTGTTCGCGCTGCTTTCGGCCGTGCTGAACGCCAAGCAGGTCTTCGGGCCGACGGCGTGGGCGCCGGTGATCAACAACCTGGTCGTCATCTTCACGATCCTCGTCGTCTGGATCATGCCCGGCGACATCGACACCGAGAACGTGTCGATCACCGACCCCAAGGTGCTGACGCTGGGCATCGGCGTCACCGGCGGCATCGTCGCCCAGGCGCTGCTGCTGGTCCCGCCGCTGCTGCGGTCCGGCTTCCGGTTCAAGTGGCGCTGGGGCATCGACAAGCAGATGAAGGAGTTCGGCGGCCTCGCGCTGTGGATCCTCGGCTACGTCGCGGTCAGCCAGATCGGCTACACGATCAACACGCGCGTCCTGACCAGCGGTTCGCCCGGCGGTGTCACGGCCTACAGCAACGCCTGGCTGCTCTTCCAGCTGCCGTACGGCGTCATCGGCGTCTCCCTGCTGACGGCGATCATGCCGCGGATGAGCCGGGCGGCCGCCGACGGCGACCACAAGAAGCTGATCGGCGACCTGTCGTACGCGTCCCGGATCTCGACGGTGATGCTCGTGCCGATCTCCGCGGTGATGACCGTGGTCGGCGGCTCGATCGGCATCGCGCTGTTCACCTTCGGCAAGGGCACGGTCGAAACGGCCGAGCGGCTCGGCGACGCGCTCGCCATCTCGGCCTTCGCGCTGCTGCCGTACGCGCTGGTCATGCTGCAGATGCGCGTGTTCTACGCGATGAAGGACGCCCGCACGCCGACGCTGATCATGATCGTGATGACGCTGGTCAAGGTGCCGCTGCTGTACCTGTGCCCGGTGCTGCTGTCGCCGGACAACGTCGTGCTCGGCGTGATGATGGTGAACGCGCTGACGTTCGTGGTCGGCGCCATCCTCGGCCAGGTTTGGCTGTGGGTGACGCTGGGCAACTTGCGCAGCAAGCGAGTCATCGGCGTGATTCTGTTCACGGTCGTCGCGAGTGTCCTGGGTGTCGCCGCCGCGTGGGTCGCGGGCAAGCTCGTCCCGGACTCGTTCGGGCCCACTTTCGGTGCCTGGGTGAAGCTGTTGCTGCAGAGCATCGTCGGCATCGTCGTCTCGTTCGGCGTGCTGGTGGCGCTGAAGGTCGAAGAGCTGAAACCGGCCACTTCGAGGTTCACCCGGTTGATCAAGCGCGGGTAACGATTGAGGTACGGAAAGCGACGACTCCCGCGTCGTATTCTGGGTACCCTCGGTGCGGGGAGCTAGCGGGAGAGTGCGGGTGGACACGAGGCGGAGCGAACAGGCGGGGGGTGCGAACCACGTGGGCAAGGCCCAGGTCGGATCGCTGGCCCCCGGGCGTGTGGTCGGCGACGGCCGCTACCGCCTCCTCGCGCAGTTCGGCGTGGACGAGCGGGGCGACGCGCACCTTTGGCGTGCGCGCGACGGGCAGCTGAAGCGGGACGTGGCGCTGACCCTGCTGGTCGGCGACCCGGCGGATCCCGAAGCCGCCCGGCTGGCCCGGCGGACGCTCGAACGAGCGACACACGCGTCGAAGTTCGGCCACGGCGGCGTCGCCCGCGTGCTGGACGTGCTCGCCCTCGGCAGCGGCATCACCTCGGGCGAAGGCCTGCTCGGTGTCGTCGTCGCGGAGTGGACCAAGGGCAGCGACCTGGTCGACCTCGTCGCGCAGCGGCCGGTGGCGCCCGCCGCGGCCGCGCGGATGGTGCAGGCGCTGGCCGAAGCCGTCGAGCAGGCGCACCAGAACGGGCTCGTCCTCGGCCTCGACCACCCCCAGCGCCTGCGGCTGACGCCGAACGGCGCGCTCAAGCTCGCGTTCCCCGGCCCGCTGCCGGAGTCGACGCTGCGTGACGACGTCAAGGCGCTCGGCGCCGTCCTGTACCTGCTGCTGACCGGCCGCTGGGCGCTGCCCGGCGGCCCGCCCGCGATCCCGGCGGCCCCGATGACCCCGCAGGGCCGGATCGTCCCGCCGCGCCAGCTGGTGCCGACGGTCCCGGCCGACCTGTCGTCGCTGGCCGTGCGCACGATCGAGGACGGCGGCAACGGCGGCATCCGCACCAGCGCGGCCATCCTCCGCGTCCTCGACCAGGTGGCCGAGGAAGAGGAGCGCACCCAGCTGATCAAGGCCGTCGGCGGCGAGGTCGAGCCCGACGGCACGATCTGGACGACGAAGAAGCCGGTCAAGGACGTCGCCCGGCGGCGCAAGCTCGCGCTCGGCGTCACCGTGCTGGTGGTCGCGACCGTCGTCATCCTCGCCTGGGGCGGGTTGATGCTGATCAACGTCTTCCAGGGCGATTCGAAGGCGACCGGGCCGTCGATCAACGTCGCCGCACCGCCGGCGTCGAGCCAGTCGGCGGCGGCTCCGCCCGCGTCGTCTTCGGCACCGGCGCCGCCGCCGACGCCGAAGGTGGGTGACCCGGTGAAGGCGCAGGCCGCCGCCGTCTACAACCCGGAGGGCAAGGGCGACAACACCGGCCGGGCGAAGAACGCGATCGACGGCAACCCCGGCACGGTCTGGAAGACCGAGCAGTACAAGCAGCAGTTCCCGGCCATCAAGCCCGGGGTCGGGCTGGTCGTCACGTTCGCCGACGACATCAACCTCAGCCAGGTGAAGATCAGCGCCGGCACGCCCGGCACCAAGGTCGAGATCCGCTCGGCGACCGAGAAGAACCCCGACCTCGCCGACACGAAGGTGGTCGGCAACGGTGACCTGAAGGACGGCGACACGACGATCCCGCTGGCGCAGCCCGTCCAGGGCAAGTACTTCATCGTCTGGATCACCGCGCTGGGTGGCGACAACGGCCAGTTCCTCACCCAGATCGGTGATCTGTCCTTCCTGCCTGCGGGGTGACGCGCCCGGCCGGGTCAGTAGGCTCTGCCGGGTGACAGCTGCAGCTCCCACGGATGCGGATCTGATAGCGGCTCACGCCGCGGGGGACCCCCATGCGTTCAGCGAACTCGTCCAGCGACATCGCGACCGCATGTGGGCGGTGGCCCTGCGGACGGTCCGTGACCCGGAAGAGGCCGCCGACGCGTTGCAGGACGCGTTCATCTCGGCGTTCCGCGCGGCCGGGAACTTCCGGGCGGAGTCGCAGGTCACGACGTGGCTGCACCGGATCGTGGTGAACGCCTGCCTCGACCGGATCCGCCGCCGCCAGGCACGCCCGACCGTGCCGCTGCCGGAGACCGGCTTCAACGAGCCCGCCACGCCGCGCGACTCGATGGCCGAGCGGGAGACGAGCCTGCTGGTGCGCGAGGCGCTCGACCAGCTGCCCGAAGACCAGCGTGCCCCGATCGTGTTGGTCGACGTCGAGGGATACTCCGTCGCCGAGACGGCGAAGATGCTCGGCATCGCCGAGGGCACGGTGAAGAGCCGGTGCGCGCGGGGCCGCGGGAAACTCGCGAAGGTTCTCGGGCACCTGCGGAACCCCGATGCGATTGCGAACGTCCCAACTCACGAAAGCAAACGGGCCGGGCGCCAGCCGGGTAGCGGGGAGGGACGATGACGGACGAAAGCCGGGGGATCGGGGGGACCGTCGGTCCGCCCTGGTCTGTCGACGTGCTCGCCGACCTCCACGCCGGTGTCCTGGACGACACGCGGGCGGCGGAGCTGTGGCCGCTGGTCAACGCCGATCCCGAAGCCCGGGCGATCCTGGACGCCCTCGACGCCACGCAGGCCGACCTGGCCTCGCTCGCCGACGCGCCGGCCCCGCCGATGCCCGCGGAGTTCGCCGCCCGGCTGGACGCGGCGCTGGCCGCGGAGGCGGCTGCCGCCTTTCCTGGACGAACACAGCCTGAACGGACACAGTCCGAACGTCCGGAGCCGAGCGCACCGCAGGGCGCGCAGGTGGTGGACCTCGCGGCGGCCGGGCGGAAGCGGAACAAGCGGCTCGGCTGGGCCGCCGGCGTCCTGACCGCGGCCGCGGCGGCGGTCGTCGCCGTGACCCTCGCCATCCCGAACACCTCGCCGCAGCCCGGCACCCCGAACGTCGCCGCCCCCGCGCCGACCGGCCCGTCGGTCGGCAACGACGGCGCCGGCGCCCAGGCGCTGGTCGGGAAGGCCATCGGCGTCCGCGACTTCGGCCCGCTGCAGAACGAGGACCGCCTCGACGCCTGCATCGCGGCGGCCGGGCTGGACCCGAAGGTGCGGCCCGAGGGCGTCCGCCCGGTGAACGTCGGCGGCAAGGCCGGGGTGATGATCATCCTGACCACCGGCAAACTCGCGCAGTTCCGGCTGGTGGCCTTCGGCGCGGACTGCGGACCGGGCAATCCCGCGGTCCTCTTCGACAAGGTCGTCGGGGAGAAGTAGCGGCTGTCACGGCTGGGAACATGGCCACCTAACATCGTGTTGAGCCTGGTACAGGGTCACTACGAGCGGAGGTCACGGGTGGCTGCCGAAGAAATCAGGAACCTGATCATCGTCGGATCGGGTCCTGCCGGATACACCGCTGCCGTTTACGCGGCACGGGCCCAGCTGGAACCGCTGGTGTTCGAGGGCACGCAGTTCGGCGGCGCGCTGATGACGACGACCGAGGTCGAGAACTTCCCCGGGTTCCGCGACGGCATCATGGGTCCGGACCTGATGGAGGAGATGCGCAAGCAGGCCGAGCGCTTCGGCGCCGAGCTGCGCGCGGAGGACGTCGAGTCGCTGGAGCTGACCGGGGACGTCAAGTACATCCACGCGAACGGCAAGCGCTACGCCGCCCGCGCGGTCATCCTCGCCATGGGCGCCGCGGCGCGGTACCTCAACGTGCCGGGCGAGCAGGAGCTGCTCGGGCGCGGTGTGTCGGCCTGTGCGACCTGTGACGGCTTCTTCTTCCGCGACCACGACATCGTGGTCGCCGGCGGTGGCGATTCCGCGATGGAGGAGGCGACCTTCCTGACGAAGTTCGCGAAGTCCGTCACGATCGTCCACCGGCGCGACGAGTTCCGCGCGTCCAAGATCATGCTCGAGCGCGCCCGCGCGAACGAGAAGATCAAGTGGCAGCTGAACTCGCAGATCACCGAGGTGGTCGGCGACGGCAAGGTCGAGGCCCTGAAGCTCAAGGACACCAAGGACGGCAGCGAGTCGACGCTGGACGTGTCGGGCTTCTTCGTCGCGATCGGCCACGACCCCCGCAGCCAGCTCGTGCGCGGGCAGGTCGACCTGGATGAGGACGGCTACGTCGTCACCAAGGGCAAGACGTCCTTCACCAACCTCGACGGCGTCTTCGCGGCCGGCGACCTGGTGGACCGCACCTACCGGCAGGCGATCACCGCCGCGGGCTCCGGGTGCAGCGCGGCGATCGACGCGGAACGCTGGCTCGCCGAGCACGGCGACTCGGACGCGCACGAGGCGTCCGAGCTCGTCGGCGGCGGCTACGGCGCGGGCATCAACTGACTTTCCGGCTTCCAACCACCCCTGAAGGAGAAACCATGGCCAACACCGTCAAGGTCACCGACGCGACGTTCGTCGACGAGGTCCTGACCAGCGAGAAGCCGGTCCTCGTCGACTTCTGGGCCACCTGGTGCGGCCCGTGCAAGATGGTCGCCCCGGTGCTCGAGGAGATCGCGGCCGAGAACGGCGAGAAGCTGACCATCGCCAAGATCGACATCGACGAGAACCCGAACACGCCGCGTGACTACCAGGTGATGTCCATCCCGACGCTGATCCTGTTCCAGGGCGGCAAGCCGGTGAAGCAGATCGTGGGCGCCAAGCCGAAGGCCGCGCTGCTGTCGGACCTCGCCGACGTCCTCTGAATCGAACCACTCCGGCGAACCCGGGGCCTGCGGGAATCCTCCTGCGGCCCCGGGTTCGTCGTCTTTCGGGTGAATCCGATCGAGGTGTGTGAATCGAGCGTGACGACGGCCCAGGCGGGTACTCCACGAACGGGTCCTTGACCGACCTACCGGGCCTGCGCTGTCACCCAGAGTTGGCAAGGCACAATAGAGGACCTGGGCTCGGCCCAGCGAAGGTTTTCCCGAGAATCCTGCCACGCACCGAACCCCCGAAATCGGTGCCTGAGGAAGAGCGAGGAGTGCATGCGGGTACTCCGCCGCGGTGACGCCGGTCCGGACGTCGCCGAGATCAGGTCCATCCTGGCCGGGATGGACCTGCTCCCGCCGGTCACCGGTACCGACGACTACGGCACGTTCGACGTCGCCGTCGAGCACGCCGTCCGTGCCTTCCAGCAGCGTCGTGGACTGATGACCGACGGCATCGTGGGTCCGGCGACGTTCCAGGCGCTCAAGGGCGCCAGCTACCACCTGGGCAGCCGCCCGCTGTCGTACATGATCGCCTCCCCGGTGCACGGCGACGACGTCTTCACGCTGCAGGAGCGGCTCACGGAGCTCGGCTTCGACGCCGGCCGCCCCGACGGCTACTTCGGCCCCCAGACCGAGCGCGCGCTCAAGACGTTCCAGCGCGACATGCGCCTGACGCCGGACGGCATGTGCGGCCCGGCGACCATCCGCGAGCTGCACCGCCTGTCTTCGCCGCGCGCCCGGGGCGGGCGTCCCGTCTTCCTGCGCGAGCAGGAGCAGGTGCGCCAGGCCGGTCCGCGCCTGCGCGGCAAGCGCATCGTGATCGACCCCGGCCACGGCGGCGACGACCTCGGCGTGGTCGCCGGCGGCCTGCGCGAGGCCGACATCGCCTGGGACCTCGCCCGCCGCCTCGAAGGCCGGATGAAGGCCACGGGCATGGAGGCGCTGATCTCCCGCGGCCCGAACCACAGCCCGACCGAGCTCGAGCGGGCCAGGTTCGCCAACGACGCGGGCGCCGACCTGTTCCTCTCGCTGCACAGCGACAAGAACTCGTCGCCGCGAGCGCAGGGCGTCGCGAGCTTCCACTTCGGCAACGGCAACGGCACGACGTCGACGGTGGGCGAGCTGCTGGCCGGCTTCATCCAGCGCGAGGTCGCGGCCCGCACCGGCATGCTCGACTGCCGCACGCACTACAAGTCGTGGGACATCTTCACCCGCACCCGCTGCCCGGCGGTCCGGGTCGAGATCGGCTACCTGACGAACCCGGACGACGCCCGCAAGCTCGGTGACCCGGCGTTCCGCGACATCGTCGCGGAGGGCATCCTGATCGCCGTCAAGCGCCTGTACCTGCTCGGCGAAGGCGACCAGCCGACGGGCACGTTCACGTTCGCCGACGTCCTGGCGCACGAGCTCGCCAAGGCCGAATAGGGTCGACCACAACCCCTAGCGGCTCTCCTTCACCTGCCCCACCACCCCTGGGGACGCGGTCGGCGCGTCCCCAGGTTCGGGGGCAGTTCTCCACAGGTTTTCCACCGCTCCTATCAGCGCTCTGTGGATAACTCGGCACTTCTTCCACAGTTGTGCACACCGGTGTCCGGGCATGCCTAAACACCGGCGCAAACGTTTGCGGAAACGGATTCAGGCGCGGCCGAGGCTCGGCTCGGCGGTGGTGATCGTGACCTGGCCGAGCAGCCGTTCCAGGGCCGCCTCGACGTCTTCCTTCCAGGTGATCGCCGACCGCAGCTCGAGGCGCAAGCGGGGCCACTTCTGGTGCGGGCGGACCGTCTTGAAGCCGACGCTCTGCAGGAAGGCCGCCGGCAGCACGCAGCTGTGGCCGCCGTCCGGGTCCGCCTCGTCGGGACGAGCGTCGCCGAAGGCCTCGATCGCGCGGACGCCGCGCTTGGTCAGGTCCTTGGCGACCGCCTGGACGAGCATCCGGCCCAGACCGCCGCCACGGAACTCCGGGAGCACCTGGAAGGCGGTCAGCAGGACGGCGTCCGCGCTCGGCGGCGACGTCGGGAAGGCCAGTGCGCGCGGGACCGCGTTCGGCGGGGCGTACAGCACGAACCCGACCGGCAGCGTGTCGCTGTAGACGATGCGGCCGCAGGAACCCCATTCGAGCAGCACGCTCGACACCCAGGCTTCCTTCTCGACCTCGGTCGCGCCGAACTCCTCGGCCTGGTGCTTCAGGTGCGGGGCGAGTTCCCAGTACACGCACCGGCGGCAGCTCTTCGGCAGGTGCTCGAGGTTGTCCAGTGTGACGCCCACGACGCGACGCGACACTCGTGACCTCCCCTGACCTGCGCTGCCGACCGGCTTCCGGTCGTCAAGCCGCGCGAGAGCCACGGCACGAAGACGGGAGCCACGGTCGAGGATAGGCCGATGTGACGAGCACCGGAAGGCCAGGGGGTCCTGATGGGTGCCCGGTTACACTCGATGGGATCTACAGCTCCCGCGGGAGTGACCGTGTCCACCGAGCCCCGGGTGAACGTCGATGACCGAGAACCGCCCCAGCACCTCGCACAGTGGCCTCCCGAACCGCACGGGCCGCCAGAACCTCGACCCGCACCTCGAGCGGTACGCGGCGCGCACCGCGGGGATGACCGCCTCGGAGATCCGGGCGCTGTTCGCGGTGGCCAGCCGGCCCGAGGTGGTTTCGCTGGCCGGCGGCATGCCCAATCTCGCGGCGCTCCCGCTCGACACGCTGTCGGCGCAGGTGGCCGAGATCATCGCCGAAGACGGCCTGGTGGCGCTGCAGTACGGCTCGGCGCACGGCATCCCGGTGCTGCGGGAGCAGATCTGCGAGATCATGGCCCTGGAGGGCATCAAGGCGCACCCGGACGACGTCGTGGTGACCGTCGGCTCGCAGATGGGCCTGGACATGGTCACGCGGCTGTTCTGCGACCCGGGTGACGTCGTGATCGCCGAAGGCCCCTCGTACGTCGGCGCGCTGGGCTCGTTCGCCGCCTACCAGGCGCAGGTCGTGCACGTGGCGATGGACGACCACGGCCTGGTCCCCGAGCTGCTGCGCGAGGCGCTCGCGCGGACGGAGAAGGCCGGCCGCCGGGTCAAGTTCCTCTACACGATCCCGAACTTCCACAACCCCGCCGGCGTCACGCTGGCCGTCGAGCGCCGCGCGGAGATCCTCGAGATCTGCCGCGAACACGGCGTCCTGGTCGTCGAAGACAACCCGTACGGGTTGCTCGGCTTCGACGGGCAGACGTACCCGGCGCTGCGGTCGACCGACCCCGACAACGTCGTGTACCTCGGCTCGTTCTCGAAGACGTTCGCCTCCGGCCTGCGCGTCGGCTGGGTGCTCGCGCCGCACGCGGTGCGCGAGAAGCTCGTGCTCGCCGCGGAGTCGGCGACCCTGTGCCCGCCGACGTTCAACCAGATGATCGTGTCGCGCTACCTGGCCACGCACGACTGGAAGGGCCAGATCAAGAAGTTCCGCGAGAACTACCGCGAGCGGCGGGACGCGATCCTGTCCGCGCTCGACCAGTACCTGCCTCCGGGCTGCTCGTGGACCAAGCCGGACGGCGGCTTCTACGTCTGGGTGACCGTGCCGGAAGGCGTCGACACGAAGGCGATGCTGCCGCGCGCGGTGACCGCGCGGGTGGCGTACGCGTCCGGCACCGGCTTCTACGCCGACGGCTTCGGCAGCCGCCAGATGCGGCTGTCCTACTGCTACCCGACGCCGGAGCGCATCCGCGAGGGCGTGCGGCGGCTGGCCGCGGTGCTGGAGTCCGAAATGGACCTCGCCCGCACCTTCGGTAACGTGAGCGCGCGCCAGATCCAGGGACCGCAGAACCCGTCCCCGGACACGGTCTAGTTCTTCACTCTAAGGAGTTTCCACGGTGGTCGACCGTACCGTTGCCGTGCTCGCCGGCGGGCTCTCGCACGAACGCGACGTCTCGCTGAGGTCCGGGCGGCGGCTCTCCGCGGCGCTCAAGTCCGAAGGCCTCGGCATCGAGGAGTGGGACACCGACGCGGGCCTGCTGGAGCGCCTGCGCACCCAGCGCCCGGACGCGGTGGTCGTCGCGCTGCACGGCGGTGAGGGCGAGAACGGCTCGGTGCAGACGGTGCTGGAGATGCTGGACGTCCCGTTCGTCGGCACCGGCTCGCAGGGCTGCCGCCGCGCGTGGGACAAGCCGACCGCGAAGGCGCTGCTGCAGAACGCCGGGTTCGTGACGCCGAGCTGGGTGGTGCTGCCGCACAGCACGTTCCGCGAGCTCGGGGCCCAGGCGGTGCTCGACGCGATGGTGGAGCGCCTCGGCCTGCCGCTGATCCTCAAGCCCGACCAGGGCGGCTCCGCCCTCGGCACCCAGGTGGTGCGCGAGGCGGCGGAACTGCCGGCGGCGATGGTCGGCTGCTTCGCCTACGGCGACACGGTGCTCGCGGAGCGGTTCGTGGACGGCGTCGAGGTGGCCGTGACGGTCATCGAGGGCGAGAACGGGCCCGAGGCCCTGCCAGCGGTCGAGATCGTCCCGGAGAGCGGCGTGTACGACTACACGGCCCGCTACACGGCCGGCCTGACGGACTTCTTCACCCCCGCCCGCCTCGACGACGCCGCGGCCAAGGCGGTGGCCGAGCTGGCCGTCGCCGCGCACCGCGTGCTCGGGCTGCGGGACATCTCCCGCACCGACGCGGTCGTCACCTCGGACGGCACGGTGCACTTCCTCGAAGTGAACCCGTCGCCGGGACTCACCGAGACGTCGACGGTCCCGATGGCGATCGAGGCCGCCGGCAAGTCGCTCGGGACCGTGTTCGCCGAACTCATCGGGCGCGCGATCTCCCGCTGACTCCGGATACGTGAAAGGCCACTGCGGAAGCTCCGCGGTGGCCTTTTTCGTGTCGCGGTTGATCATCACGGGGCGTGGTTACCGCGACTGCGCCGAGCAATCATCACCGTGACGAAACACCCTGGGGTGATCCCTAGTCGGTTTTCGGTGTCTGATTTGCCCCATTCGCATCGATGATCGCGACGATCCGTTCGAGGTCGTCGACCGAGCCGAATTCGAGGGTGATCCGGCCCTTGCGGCGACCGAGGTCGACCTTCACGCGGGTGTCGAAGCGGTCCGAGAGCCGGTTCGCGAGTTCCTGCAACCCCGGCGCCTGGATCGGCTTGCGCGGCGCGGGCTTCGGCTTGGCCGGCTTCTCGCTCTTCTTGAGCGTGACGGCTTCCTCGGTCGCCCGGACCGACATGCCCTCCGCGACGATCCGCGCGGCGAGCTCCTCCTGGCTTTCGGCGTCCTCCAGTGACAGCAACGCACGCGCGTGCCCGGCGGACAGGACGCCCGCCGCGACCCGGCGCTGCACCGGCAGGGGGAGCTTGAGAAGCCGGATGGTGTTGGTGATGACCGGGCGGCTGCGGCCGATCCGGCTCGCCAGTTCCTCGTGGGTGACCGCGAACTCGTCGAGCAGCTGCTGGTACGCGGCCGCCTCTTCGAGCGGGTTCAGCTGGACGCGGTGGATGTTCTCCAGGAGCGCGTCACGCAGCATCGACTCGTCGGCGGTCTGCCGGACGATCGCCGGGATCGCCTCGAGCTCCGCCTGCTGCGAAGCACGCAGCCGGCGTTCGCCCATGACGAGCTCGTACTCGTCGTTCCCGAGTTCACGGACGACGATGGGCTGCATGAGCCCGAACGCGCGGATCGAGTGCTCGAGTTCGGCGAGCGCGTCTTCGTCGAAGACCTGGCGCGGCTGCTTCGGGTTCGGCTTGATCGAGCTGACCGGGATCTCGCGGTAGACCGCGCCGGCCACCTCGCCGCCGTGCGGCTGCGCCTGACCGTTCGCCGCGAACCAGCCCTTGTCCTCGGCCGCCTTCTTGTCCGCCGCGGTGCCGTCGACGGGCGCGGGGAGCGGACCGCCGCCGGTGGGTCCGGTCGGGATCAGGGCGGCGAGGCCGCGCCCCAGCCCTCCTCGACGCTCGGTCATGTCGAACTACCCTTCTCCATCAGTGCGCCGCGCTCGGCGATCTCCTTGGCCGCGTCGACGTAGCTCATCGCCCCGCGCGAACCGGGGTCGTAGGCGAGCACGGTCTGGCCGTACCCGGGTGCCTCAGACACCTTCACGCTGCGGGGGATGACGGTCTTCAGCACGGTGTCGCCGAAGTGGTTCCGCACCTCGTTCGTCACCTGGTCGGCCAGCTTGGTCCGGCCGTCGTACATGGTGAGGAGGATCGTCGAGACGCGGAGTTCGCGGTTGAGGTGCTGCTGCACGAGCTCGATGTTGCTCAGCAGCTGCCCGAGACCTTCGAGCGCGTAGTACTCGCACTGGATCGGGATGAGCACCTCCTGCGCGGCGACCATCGCGTTGACCGTCAGCAGGCCGAGCGACGGCGGGCAGTCGATGAGGACGTAGTCGACCCCGATCTCGTCGAGGATCTCCGAGGAGATGGCCTCCTTGAGCCGGGACTCGCGGGACGCCATCGAGACGAGTTCGATCTCGGCGCCGGCGAGGTCGATCGTCGCGGGGACGCAGAAGAGGTTGGGGGACTGCTCGGTCGACTGGGCGGCTTCCGCGAGCGTCACCTCGCCGATCAGCACCTCGTAGATGGAGGGCGTCCCGGACCGGTGGTCGACGTCGAGCGCGGTGCTGGCGTTGCCCTGCGGGTCGAGGTCGACGACGAGCGTCTTGAGCCCGTGGAGCGCGAGCGCGGCGGCGAGGTTGACCGTGCTGGTGGTCTTGCCGACGCCGCCCTTCTGGTTGGCGACGGTCATCACGCGGCGACGACCAGGACGGGGGAGCTCCCCTTCCTTCGGATGCAGCAGACGCGCGGCGCGGGCGGCTTCCTCGGCGATCGGCGTCCAGCCCACGTCGTGGCTGGTCTCCGTGGAGTCGGACGGCGGGGGATTCACCGGTCTCGACACCTCCTCCATCTAGACGTCTGGTCGGTGGTCGAGTCGCTTCGTTTCACGTGGAACATCGCGGCTCGTTAACGCTTCCTGCTCCGCGCCTTCGGCTTGGTCGCCGCCGGCAGGCGCCGGATCTTCACAACCGTGCTGGGGACCTTTAGTACTGCGGCACCGCATTCGACGATCAACGGGTCGGCCCCGCCGGCCTTCCGGATGGCGGCTCCGTCCCGCTCGATCTCCTCCGCCGCGCTGGCGCCCTTGAGGGCGACCAGAAAGCCATCGGAACGGACCAGCGGCAGACACCAGTCCGCGAGACGAGCGAGCGGCGCGACCGCGCGAGCGGTGACGATGTCGGCGCCACCGTGCTGCTCACGCACAGGCCGCTCCTCCGCGCGTCCACGGACGATGGTGATCGGGAGTTCCAGCTTCTCGGCCACCTCGGCCAGCCAGTCCACCCGGCGGGCCATCGGTTCGAGCAAGACGATATCGAGGTCCGGTCGGGCGATCGCCAGCGGTACACCCGGGAGCCCGGCGCCCGACCCGACGTCGACCACGCGAGCGCCCTGAGGCATCTGTTCGCCGATCACCGCCGAGTTGAGCACGTGCCGCTCCCACAGCCGCTCGACTTCCCGCGGACCGATGAGCCCCCGCTCGACCCCGTGCCGCTCCAGGAGTTCGACGTACCCGGCCGCTTGGTCGACGTGCTCACCGAACACTCGCTCCGCCGCGGTCCGCACCGCCGCGGCGGCCTCCTCCAAGCTCACTCCGTCTACTCCTCGTCCGCCGGTTTCACGTGAAACCGCGCTCGTTCGATTGTCCCCGATGAACCCGAGAAGACGAGCCGACAGTCCGAAGATGTGGACAACTCCACTCAGCCGGTCGCCCCTGCGGACAGTTCCACGTGAAACATCACGCGTGTAATTCGCTCCGCTAAGCCCATCCGCGTAGCCACCGGCACAAAGAAGCGGCCCCACCCGAACCAGTCGGATGGGGCCGCTCTCCAAGCGAACCGGGACTCACGCCTCCGGGAAGATCACCACGCGGCGCTTGGGGTCCTCGCCCTCGCTCTCGCTCGTGACGCCCGAGACCGTCGCGACCGCGTCGTGGACCACCTTGCGCTCGAACGGGCTCATCGGCTGCAGCCGCACCCGCTCGCCGCTCTTGAGGACCGACTCCGCCGTCGAGCGGCCGAGCTCCTTGAGCTCCTCGCGGCGGTCCGCGCGCCAGCCCGCGATGTCCAGCATGAGGCGGCTGCGGGAGCCCGTCTCCTGCTGGACCGCCAGGCGGGTCAGCTCCTGCAGCGCCTCGAGCACCGTGCCGCGCGGGCCGACGAGCTTCTCGAGGTCCTCGCCGCCGTCGATGCTGACGATCGCGCGGCCGGCTTCCACGTCGAGGTCGATGTCACCGTCGTAGTCGAGGAGGTCCAGCAGCCGCTCGAGGTAGTCGCCGGCGATGTCACCCTCCCGCACGAGGATGTCGTCGTCGCCACCTCCCGCCTTCTGCTCGCCCGCCTCGCCGTCGGCCGGCGTCACGTCGTCCTGATCGGCGTCGATCGTTTCGATCGTCTCCGACATCATTCGTCTCCTCTCCGAACCGGTCGCGCTCAGCGGCGCTTCCGGCCCGACTTCCTGGTCGAGTCTTTGAGAAGGCCCGGCACGCCGGTGCCGTTGTCCTTCGAGCCGTTCGGGCCGCTCGCGTCGGCCGGGGTCTGGTCGGCCGCGGCCGCGGTCGCGCCGTCGCCGTCACCGGCCGCGGCCGGAACGGTCTGCGCGAAGCCGTGGGCGGAGCCGGCCTTGGCGACCTTCTTCGACGAGCCGGTCTGGGCGGGCTGGTTCTTCTTCTGCTGGACCGGCTTCTGACCGACCTTCGGCGCGGTCGGCTTCTGGCCCGGCTTCGGCCCGAGCGTCGCGCGCTTCTCGGCGGCCTCCGCCTTGCGAGCCGCCTCTTCCTTGTCGATCTTCGTGTAGACGAGGCGCTGCTGCATCAGGGTCCAGCCGTTGTTCGCCAGCCAGTAGAAGAGGAGGCCGAGCGGGAACAGGGCACCGAAGACGAGGACACCGAGCGGGAAGATGTACATCGTCAGCTTGTTCATGATCGCGGTCTGCGGGGTGGCCGACGCGGCGTTCTGCCGGGCCACCGAGTGCCGCGCGGTGAGGTGCGTGGCGATCGACGCGACGATCATCAGGGGCAGCGCGACCGGGAGCACGCTCCAGTGGAAGCCGACGTTCGTGGCCCCGCCGCTGACGACACCGACACCGTTGTAGACGGCCTCACCGAGGTTGACGCCGAACAGCTTCGCGTTGACGTAGGACTCGACGTCGTGCTGGCTGAAGAAGTAGTTCTCGGTCTTCGCCCCGCCACCGGGCGGCGGCATCGTGAACGCGCGGAGGACGTGGTTCAGGCCGATGAACACCGGGATCTGAAGCAGCATCGGCAGGCAGCTGCCCAGCGGGTTGACGCCGTGCTCCTTCTGGAGCTTCTGCATCTCCGCGGCTTGGCGCTGCCGGTCGTTCGCGTACTTCTTCTGGATCTTCTTCATCTCCGGCGCGAAGTCCTGCATCTTCTTCATCGACCGGACCTGGTTCACGAACGGCTTGAACATGATGCCGCGCACGGTGAACGTCAGGAAGATGATGCCGAGGATCCAGGCGACCGCGGTCGATTCCCCGAAGACGAACCCGAAGACCTTGTGCCAACACCAGAGGATGAAGGACACGGGGTAGTAGATGAAATCGAGCACTGCTGCTACTCCTCGATCGGTGTTTCAGGTCTGCGGTGCCGCCACGAGAAGGTCTCGGGCACCGGGTCGCGGCCGGGTGGCGTCCAGGGGCCGCAGCGCAGCAGCCGGCGCAGCGCGAGGTAGGAGCCGCGGCCGGCACCGTGCCGGGTGAGGGCTTCGACTGCGTACGCGCTGCAGCTCGGGTAGAACCGGCAAGCCGGCGGGAGGAAGGGCGAAATCGCCTTGCGGTAGAGCTTGATGGGGAGCAGCAGGACCCAGGCGACGGGACCGGGCCGCGGGGGCTCAGGCTCCACGTCGTGATCGTGGTCGTGCTTGTCCTCGGGGGTGGCTCGCATGTCGGTCACACCGCTGATCCGTGGTCGGGGGCCGCGTCCGCGGGACGCGTCGGGCGGGGGACATCCCCGGCCGGACGGCGCGACGACAGAAGCCCCAGCCGCCGCAACGCGGCGTCGAGATCGGACCCGAGCTCGGCGCTGGAAGCGGTCGACGACGGCGGCAATGCCCGTACGACCAACGCAGTGCCGGCGGGCAGTGTTCCGAGCCTGGCCGAAACGAGGTGACGCAACCGGCGGCTGACCCGGTGGCGGACCACCGAGTTGCCGACGGCTTTGCTCACCACAAAACCCGCCCTGGCCGCCGACGGTGCGTCGGCGGCCTCGGACGGGTCCGTGGTCAGCGCGTGGACGACGAGGCGGCGCCTGCCTGCCCGGGACCCGCGACGGAGAACCACGCGGAAATCCTCACTCCGCCGCAGGCGTGCGGCAGCCGGCAGCACAGCGCGCCCCGATCGTGCGATCAGGCGGACAGCGCGGCGCGGCCCTTGCGACGGCGGGCCGCCAGGATGGCCCGGCCGGCGCGGGTCCGCATGCGCAGGCGGAACCCGTGGGTCTTCGCGCGGCGGCGGTTGTTCGGCTGGAAGGTGCGCTTACCCTTGCTCACTGCTTCTCCTGTGTGTCGCGTCGGGCGGAAGAATCTCTTCCCCGCCTGGCGTGTCGTGCGGGCGCACGGCAGTCTCTGGTGTCTCCTACCAACGTGTGGCCTCGTCACGACGAGCAACGACAACGTGGGCACGCGAAACGCACCCGTCGCATACGGGAGACCTTACGAGGGTACGCACCCCCGTCGGGCGGCCGGTAAGCACCCCCTCGGCCACGGTACGCGACCGGCCCGCGCGCCCGGTGCCTTCGACGCCGTGACACCGAATGGCCACCGGCCGTGCACCGTGAAATGCTGGCCGCCCAGGATGCCTTGTGGCCGCGAGCGGGGCTTGTTAGCGTGCCCCTCTCGGGTCACCGGTCGAGGTGCACGAGTATCCGGGTGGTGGAGTGCCCACCGGCGTACGACGAGCCCGCAGGTGGCGGCACCGCGGGTCGCCGTACATTAGTGCACAGCTGTGGACAACTATGTGGATATTCGCTGTGCCGGTGCGCGGACAGGTCTCCTGTGATCGCCGGGTGGAGTGACCGGGTGTTCCGGGGCCGGTTCGGCCGTCCACGCCGACGAGGGGAGGGGAGCCAGACAGGTGTCGGATCACCAGCACAATCTGGGTGTCATCTGGGAACAGGTGGTACGCGAACTGTCCGACGGGACCCTGTCCCCCCAGCAGCGCGCCTGGATGCGGGTGACCCGTCCGATCGGCCTCCTCGACGGCACGGCGCTGCTCGCGGCCCCCAGCGACTTCGCGAAGGAAGCGATCGAACGCGGGCTGCGCGGCGCGATCACCGACGCGCTCTCCCGGCGGCTCGGCCGCGCCATCTCCCTCGCGGTGAAGGTCGACAGCGCCGAGGCCGTGGCTCCGGCGCCCGCGCCTCGCTACGCACCGTCACCCGGCCGGGTGGAAAACGGCGTCAGCCCTGAACCCGCCCCGCCGATGCCGGGCAACGGCACGCCGATGATGCCGCCCCCGCGGCCCGCCGAACCCGCTCCGCAGATGCCGCCGCCGATGCCGCCCCAGATGCCGCCGCCGATGCCTCAGCACCAGGCCGTCGCGGCGAAGCCGGACGACGGCGACGACACCGACGAGGAAGTCGACGAAGAGGGCGAGGCGCTCGCCGCGGTCCACGAGATCTGGCCGACGTTCTCCGGCCAGCCGATCGCCGGCCAGCCCTACACCGCGCCGGCGCAGCCGCAGACGTCGAAGACGAAGCTGAACGAGAAGTACACCTTCGACACGTTCGTCATCGGCGCGTCCAACCGCTTCGCGCACGCCGCCGCGGTCGCCGTCGCCGAAGCACCCGCCCGCGCTTACAACCCGCTCTTCATCTGGGGCGAGTCCGGGCTCGGCAAGACGCACCTGCTGCACGCGGTCGGCCACTACGCGCAACGGCTCTTCCCGGGCATGCGCGTCCGGTACGTCTCGACCGAAGAGTTCACGAACGACTTCATCAACTCGCTGCGCGACGACCGCAAGGTCGCCTTCCAGCGGCGCTACCGCGACATCGACATCCTGCTCGTCGACGACATCCAGTTCCTGGAGGGCAAGGAAGGGACGCAGGAAGAGTTCTTCCACACCTTCAACACCCTCCACAACGCGAACAAGCAGATCGTCGTCAGCTCCGACCGCCCGCCGAAGCGCCTCGAAACGCTGGAAGACCGGCTGCGGACGCGGTTCGAGTGGGGTCTCATCACCGACATCCAGCCACCCGAGCTCGAAACGCGCATCGCGATCCTCCGCAAGAAGGCGGCGCAGGACCGGCTCGCCGTGCCGGGTGACGTCCTGGAGTTCATCGCCTCTCGCGTCGAGGCGAACATCCGGGAGCTGGAAGGCGCGCTGATCCGCGTCACGGCGTTCGCGTCGCTGAACCAGCAGCCGGTCGACAGCGCACTCGCCGAGATCGTGCTGCGCGACCTCATCCCCGACTCCCACGCCCCGGAGATCACCGCGCCGACCATCATGGGCGTCATCTCCGAGTTCTTCGACGTGACGCTCGACGACCTGTGCGGCCCGGGCAAGACCAAGGCGCTCGCCACGGCTCGCCAGATCGCGATGTACCTCTGCCGCGAGCTGACCGACATGTCGCTGCCGAAGATCGGGCAGACGTTCGGCGGCCGCGACCACACGACGGTCATGCACGCGGACAAGAAGATCCGCAAGGAGATGGCCGAGCGCCGGCGGATCTACGACCAGGTGCAGGAGCTGACGTCGCGCATCAAGCAGCGCGCCCGCCAGTAGCACATCCCTTATCTCCCAACGACTTCGGGGGCGTCCACGCAATGTGGACGCCCCTTCGTCGTGTTTGGAGTGTCCGAAGCACGCGTACGCCCGCGAAGCAGCGAAGGCACGTACGCGCGCTTCGCAAACTCGCCAAAATTGTTTGTACACAAGGGGTTTTCCCCACCGTGTGGGCGGATTGCCCACAGCGCCAACGGATCTCCCACCAGCGACGACCCGGATTCGGTCCACATCCCGCCCACAGCCGATCCACAGCGCATCCACACCCTTGTCCACGCTGATTCCACAGGTTGCCCACATGCTGTGCACAGGAGGTGCCGATCACTCGGAAGAGGGGTTCGGACCCCGTCCGGCACCCCCAGACCCTGGGTACAAATCGCCGCACACCTGGGGACAACCGTGGGGACAACTGGGGACAGCTGTGGACGAATCCGGGGCCGGGCGAAACCATCCACGGACGCCTCGATCTACCCACAGGTCTGCCACCACGGTTCTCCACATGCCCGCGAGCCGTCCGACCTGCGCGAACGAGCTCAATCCACACAATCCACAACGCCTATTACTGCTACTGCCCTTAGATCTTCTAAGAGAGAGAACAAAACAAAAACAGGCGATGGACGAAGTTGGGGACAGCCGCGAGATCGAGTCGGCAAGTCGACAAAGTCAAGGGGAGGCCGAGGTGACGGGGGTGGCCGCGACGGCCTAACGTGGACGCCTGCACCTGGTCCTCGCTCCGGCCGCTCACGCGGAGGGCGGACCGGCCGGAGGGGACAGCGGTCACTGCCCCGCGAGAACGAGGCCTGGCCCGAGCCCGCAGGGGGCTCGATCGTCGAAAGGATGCGCGCATGAAGATCCGCGTCGAGCGTGACGGGCTCGCCGACGCCGTCGCGTGGGTGGCCAGAAGCCTCCCCAGCCGGCCGCCGGTGCCGGTGCTGGGCGGTGTCCTCCTCGACGCCGGTTCGGACGGCGAAACCGACGCGCTGACGGTCTCCGGCTTCGACTACGAGGTCTCCGCCACGGTCGGGGTCCCCGCGACGATCGCCGACGGCGGCCGCCTCCTGGTGTCCGGGCGCCTGCTCGCCGACATCACCAAGTCGCTGCCCGCGCAGCCGGTCGAGATCTCGGTCGACGGCGCGCGCGCCACCATCACGTGCGGCAGCGCGCGGTTCTCCCTGCCGACCATGCCGGTCGAGGACTACCCGCAGCTGCCGTCCCAGCCCGCCTTCGCGGGCGAGCTCGCGGGCGACGCGTTCGGCCAGGCCGTCACCCAGGTCGTCGTCGCCGCGGGCAAGGACGACACGCTGCCGATGCTCACCGGCATGCGGCTCGAGATCTCCGGCAGCTCGCTGACCCTCGTCGCGACCGACCGGTTCCGGCTCGCCATGCGCGAGTTCACCTGGCAGCCGGCCGAGGGCCTTGCCGACGCCGCGGTGCTCGTCCCGGCGCGCACCCTCGCCGAGGCGGCCAAGACGCTCGGCGCGAGCGGCGCCACGATCCGCCTCGCCCTCGCCAGCGGCGAAGGCCTGCTGGGCCTGTCCGGTTCCGGGCGCTACACGACGACCCGCCTGCTCGACGCGGAGTTCCCGCCGTACCGCCAGCTGCTCCCCGCGTCGCACACCTCACGCGCGGTCATCGACGTGTCCGCGCTCACCGAGTCCATCAAGCGCGTTTCGCTGGTGGCGGAGCGGGGGACTCAGGTACGACTGGAGTTCGGGGACAACTCGCTGCGGTTGTCCGCGGGCGGCGACGACGAGGGAAGCGCCGAAGAAGAGCTGCAGGTCGAGTACGAAGGTGAGCCGGTGACCATCGCGTTCAACCCGGGGTACCTCGTCGACGGCCTCGGCGCGCTCCACAGCGACCGGGCGGAGCTGACGTTCACCACGCCGAACCGGCCCGCGCTCATCAAGCCCGCCGACGCCGAGGGCAACGTCGTCCCCGGCTACCTCTACCTCCTGATGCCGGTCCGCCTCCCGGGCTGACCCGCTTCTTCTCTTCAGCACGTAAGGGGATCTCGATGGTTCAGCTCGGTCTGATCGGCCTGGGCAAGATGGGCTTCAACATGCGTGAGCGGCTGCGCGCGGCCGGTCACGAAGTGGTCGGCTACGACCGCAACCCGGACGTCAGCGACACGACCTCGCTCGAGGACCTGGTGTCCAAACTGGACGCCCCGCGGATCGTCTGGATCATGGTGCCCGCCGGCGAGCCGACCCGGGCGACCGTCACCGAGCTGGGCAACCTGCTCGCCGCGGGCGACATGGTGATCGACGGCGGCAACTCCAAGTACACCGACGACAAGCTGAACGCCGATCTGCTCGCGGCGAAGAACATCGGCTACCTGGACTGCGGTGTGTCCGGTGGGGTGTGGGGCAAGGACAACGGCTACGGCCTGATGGTCGGCGGCGCGGCCGCGGACGTCGAGCGCGCGATGCCGATCTTCGACGCGCTCCGCCCGGAGGGCCCGCGCGAAGAGGGCTTCTCGCACGCGGGCGACGTCGGCGCCGGGCACTACGCGAAGATGATCCACAACGGCATCGAGTACGGCATGATGCAGGCCTTCGCCGAGGGCTTCGAGCTGCTTGAAGCCGCGAAGGTCGTCAAGGACGTCCCCGCTGTGATCAAGGGCTGGCAGCGCGGCACGGTCGTCCGGTCCTGGCTGCTCGACCTGCTCGTGCGCGCGCTCGACGAGGACCCGGAGCTCGACGACCTCGAGGGCTACGTCGAGGACTCGGGCGAAGGGCGCTGGACGCTGGAAGAGGCGATCAACAACGCGGTGCCGGCGCCGGTCATCTCGGCGGCGCTGTTCGCGCGGTTCGCTTCGCGGCAGGAGCACTCGGCCGCGATGCGCGCGGTCGCCGCGCTGCGCAACCAGTTCGGCGGGCACGCCGTGAAGAAGGTCGGCGGATAGGGAGCCCCTGGTGTATCTGCGCCACCTGCAGGTCACCGACTTCCGCTCCTGGCCGCAGGCCGATCTCGCGCTGGAACCGGGACCGACCGTGCTGGTCGGCCAGAACGGCCGCGGCAAGACCAACTTGCTGGAGGCGATCGGGTACGTCGCGACGCTGGGCTCGCACCGCGTCGCGACGGACGCGCCGCTGATCCGGCACGGCTGCGAGCGCGCGCTGGTGCGGGTCGCGGTGGTCAACGAAGACCGCGAGCTGACCGTCGAGCTCGAGATCACGGCCGGCCGGGCCAACCGCGCCCGGGTCAACCGCGGGGCGGTCGGCCGTCCGCGTGACGTGCTCGGGATCCTGCGCACGGTGTTGTTCTCCCCGGAGGACCTCGCGCTCGTGCGGGGCGACCCGGGTGAGCGGCGCCGGTTCCTCGACGAGCTGCTGGTGCTGCGCGCGCCGCGGTACGCCGGGGTCCGGGCGGACTACGAGAAGGTGCTGAAGCAGCGGAACGCCCTGCTCAAGACGGCTGGCAAACGACGTACGGGCCGTGAAGACCCGTACGCGCTGTCGACGCTCGAGGTCTGGGACGACCACCTGGCGGTGGCGGGCGCGGAGCTGCTGGCCGCGCGCCTGAACCTCGTCGCCGACCTCGCGCCGTACGCGGCTTCGGCGTACATGGGGGTCGCGCCCGACTCGCGTCCGGCGAAGATCGCCTACCGGTCGTCGCTGGGGGCCGCCCTGCCGGAAAAGTACGGCGTACCGGACGGCGAACGGGCGCAACCCGAGGTGCTGAAGGACGTCTTACTCACAGCGCTGGGCGAGGCCCGCAAGGCGGAGCTCGAGCGCGGCATCAGCCTGGTCGGCCCACACCGGGACGAACTGGAGCTGATCCTGGGCCAGGCACCGGCCAAGGGCTACGCGAGTCACGGCGAGTCGTGGTCGTTCGCGCTGGCGCTGCGGCTCGGCAGCTACGAGCTGCTGCGCGCGGAGGCCGGCGAGCCGGTGCTGCTGCTCGACGACGTGTTCGCCGAGCTGGACCGCAAGCGCCGGGCCCGGCTGGCCGAGGTGGCCGCGAGCGCCGAACAGGTGCTGGTGACCGCCGCGGTCGACGAAGACGTGCCCGGAGAGCTGGCCGGTCAGCGGTTCACGGTGGCGGATGGTGAGATCACGCGTGGCTGAGCAGAGCGATCGAACACGCCGGGTGACGGGCCGCGCAAACAGCACCCGATCTGGGGACAACCCTGTGGACAGTGTGGATAACACGGTGAATGAGTTATCGCTGCCCGTGACCGTACCACCAAATGGGTGGCGTAAAACGCCTAAAAACGACACCAAGGTTCCTTCTGGTACCGAGCGTGATGGCGACGTTCCGCCGAATGAGACGCCGCCGACCGGGCGCGACCTCGCCCACGCCGCGCTCGAGGCCGCGAAGGCCAAGGCGAAGGAGCGGGGCGTTCCGCCCGGCCGCCGTCGTCCCGCGGTCGGCGGCGGGCAGAACCCCCGGCGTCGCCGCTGGTCGGGACCGGGTGCCGACGCGCGCGACCCGCAGCCACTCGGTCAGCTCGTTTCCCGGCTGATGCGGGACCGCGGCTGGAACGAGAACGTCACGAGCGCCCGCGTCTTCGCCCAGTGGTCGCGGCTGGTCGGCGAAGACGTCGCCGAGCACGCGCAGCCGGTCGCGCTCAAGGACGGCGAGCTCACCGTCCGCGCCAGCTCGACGGCGTGGGCGACCCAGCTCCGGTTGCTGCAGGGAAAGCTGCTGGCCAAGATCGCGGCGGGGGTCGGCAACGGCGTCGTCAAGCGGATGCGGATCCAGGGGCCCACCGCCCCGAGCTGGCGGAAAGGGCCTCGCCACGTGCCCGGCCGCGGCCCCCGTGACACGTACGGCTGACCCGGGTTGCGCGATGCTCGGTGAAAGCCCCGAGAACGCATCCAGGCCTCCCGAGATACGTCAAGACTCGGCTCGAACCGATTTCGTCCGTCTGTGACGCGTTCAGGGGTGTCCTTGCCGCATGTCAGCGGACGCGGCCAAGTACACTGGAGGAGAGCGAGCGTCCGCTCGGGCGAGACGAGGAGAAACAACGCCGGTGACCGAGAACAAGCACGAGTACAACGCGTCGTCGATCACGGTGCTCGAAGGCCTCGAAGCGGTCCGCAAGCGCCCCGGCATGTACATCGGTTCCACCGGTGAACGCGGCCTGCACCACCTCGTCCAGGAGGTCGTCGACAACTCCGTCGACGAAGCGATGGCCGGGTACGCCACCAAGGTCGAGGTTACCCTCCTCGCCGACGGCGGGGTGCGCGTCGTCGACGACGGCCGCGGCATCCCGGTCGACATGCACCCCAAGGAGCAGAAGCCGACCCTCGAGGTCGTGCTCACCGTGCTCCACGCGGGCGGCAAGTTCGACAGCGACTCCTACGCGGTGTCCGGCGGCCTGCACGGCGTTGGCGTCTCCGTGGTGAACGCGCTGTCGACGAAGCTGCTCGCCGAGGTCAAGTACGGCGGCCGCAGCTGGCGCCAGGAGTACACCGACCAGGTCCCCGGCCCGCTCGAGGACCTCGGCCCGGCGGACGAGACCGGCACCACGATCACGTTCTGGGCCGACGGCAACATCTTCGAGACCACGACGTACAACTTCGAGACCATCTCGCGCCGGCTCCAGGAGATGGCGTTCCTCAACAAGGGGCTGACGCTGTCCCTGCGCGACGAGCGCGTCGCCGACGAGGAGACCGAGGCGGACGCCGAGGGCAAGGTCGCGCGGGTCAAGGAGAAGACCTACTGCTACCCGGGCGGGCTCGAAGACTTCGTCAAGCACATCAACGGCAGCAAGGACCCGATCCACTCCAGCGTGATCTCCTTCGAGGCCAAGGGCACCGGCCTCGAGGTCGAGGTCGCCATGCAGTGGAACAACGGCTTCACGCCGTCGGTGTACACGTTCGCCAACACGATCAACACCCACGAAGGCGGCACCCACGAAGAGGGCTTCCGCGCCGCGCTGACCCGCGTCGTCAACGCGTACGCGCGCGACAAGAAGCTGCTCAAGGAGAAGGACGCGAACCTGACCGGTGACGACGTGCGCGAGGGTCTCGCCGCGATCGTCTCGATCAAGCTGTCCGAGCCGCAGTTCGAGGGCCAGACCAAGACCAAGCTGGGCAACAGCGAGGCGAAGACGTTCGTGCAGCAGACGTCGAACGAGTGGCTGGCGGACTGGTTCGAGCGCAACCCCACCGAGGCGAAGACGATCATCAACAAGTCGATCTCCTCGGCCCAGGCCCGGATGGCCGCGCGCAAGGCGCGTGACCTGGTCCGCCGCAAGGGCGCGCTCGACATCGGCGGCCTGCCCGGCAAGCTCAAGGACTGCCGCTCCACCAAGCCGGAGGAGTGCGAGCTCTACATCGTCGAGGGTGACTCGGCCGGCGGCTCCGCCAAGGAGGGCCGCGACTCGATGTACCAGGCGATCCTGCCGATCCGCGGCAAGATCATCAACGTCGAGAAGGCCCGCATCGACCGCGTCCTCAAGAACACCGAGGTCCAGTCGCTGATCACCGCGCTCGGCACCGGCATCCACGACGAGTTCGACCTCCAGAAGCTGCGCTACCACAAGATCGTGCTGATGGCCGACGCCGACGTCGACGGCCAGCACATCACCACGCTGCTGCTCACCCTGCTGTTCCGGTTCATGACGCCGCTGATCGAGCACGGCCACGTCTTCCTGTCGCGGCCGCCGCTGTACAAGATCAAGTGGCCGCGGGCCGAGCCGGAGTACGCCTACTCCGACCGCGAGCGCGACGCCGTCATCCAGGCGGGCGTCGAGGCCGGCAAGCGGCTCCCGAAGGACGACGCGATCCAGCGCTACAAGGGTCTCGGCGAGATGAACGCCGAAGAGCTGTGGGAGACCACGATGGACCCGGCCAACCGGCTGCTGGGCCAGGTCACCCTCGACGACGCCGCCCAGGCCGACGAGCTGTTCTCGGTCCTGATGGGCGAGGACGTCGAGGCCCGCCGCTCGTTCATCACGCGCAACGCCAAGGACGTGCGCTTCCTGGACGTGTAGGCGTCCCTCGTTCTTCGTCCCGCCAGGCCCACGCACCCGAGAAGGACCTCATGACGGAAACTCTGCCGCCGGCTCCGGACCACGACCGGATCGAACCGGTCGACATCCAGCAGGAGATGCAGCGCTCCTACATCGACTACGCGATGAGCGTGATCGTGTCGCGCGCGCTGCCGGACGTCCGGGACGGCCTCAAGCCGGTGCACCGGCGGGTCCTGTACTCGATGTTCGACTCCGGCTTCCGGCCGGACCGCGGGTACAACAAGTGCTCGCGCGTCGTCGGCGACGTCATGGGCAACTACCACCCGCACGGTGACTCGGCGATCTACGACGCGCTGGTGCGGCTCGCCCAGCCGTGGTCGATGCGGTACCCGCTGATCGACGGCCAGGGCAACTTCGGCTCGCCGGGCAACGACCCCGCGGCGGCCATGCGGTACACCGAGTCCCGGCTCGCGCCGCTGGCCATGCAGATGCTGGCCGACATCGAAGAAGACACCGTCGACTTCTCCGACAACTACGACGGCCGCACGCAGGAGCCCGACGTCCTGCCGTCGCGGTTCCCGAACCTGCTGGTCAACGGCGGTTCCGGGATCGCGGTCGGGATGGCGACGAACATCCCGCCGCACAACCTGCGCGAGGTCTCCGACGGCGTCGTCTGGGCGCTGGAGAACCCCGAGGCGACCGACGACGAGCTGCTGGCCGCGCTGCTGGTGCGGATCAAGGGCCCGGACTTCCCGACCAAGGCGATGATCCTCGGCACGTCCGGCATCGAGGACGCCTACCGCACCGGCCGCGGCTCGGTCCGGATGCGCGCGGTCGTCGAGGTCGAGGAAGACGCGAAGGGCCGCACGATCCTGGTCGTGTCCGAGCTGCCGTACCAGGTCAACCCGGACAACCTGGTCGAGAACATCGCGAACCTGGTCCGCGACGGCAAGCTCACCGGCATCTCCGACATCGCCGACGAGTCCAACAGCCGCTCCGGCATGCGGATCGTCATCACGATCAAGCGGGACGCGGTCGCGAAGGTCGTGCTGAACAACCTGTTCAAGCACACCCAGCTGCAGCAGAACTTCGGCGTCAACATGCTGGCGCTGGTCGACGGCGTGCCGCGCACGCTGCGGCTCGACCAGATCATCCGCCACTACGTGAAGCACCAGATGGACGTCATCGTCCGGCGGACCCGCTACCGGCTGCGGAAGAAGGAAGAGCGCGCCCACATCCTGCGTGGCCTGGTCAAGGCCCTCGACGCGCTGGACGAGGTCATCGCGCTGATCCGGCGGTCGCCGTCCGCCGACGAGGCCCGGCCGGCCCTGATGACGCTGCTCGACATCGACGAGATCCAGGCCGTCGCGATCCTCGACATGCAGCTGCGGCGCCTCGCGGCGTTGGAGCGCCAGCGGATCATCGACGAACTGGCCGAGATCGAGCTGGAGATCGCCGACCTCAAGGACATCCTCGAGAAGCCCGAGCGGCAGCGCGCGATCATCCGCGACGAGCTGATGGCGATCGTCGACAAGTACGGCGACGACCGGCGAACACAGATCGTCGGCTTCGGCGGCGACGTCACCGACGAAGAGCTCATCGCGGTCGAGGACGTCGTCGTCACCATCACCCGCACGGGGTACGCCAAGCGGACGAAAACAGACCTGTACCGCTCGCAGAAGCGCGGCGGCAAGGGCGTGCAGGGCGCGACGCTGAAGCAGGACGACATCGTCCAGCACTTCTTCGTCTGCTCGACGCACGACTGGATCCTGTTCTTCACGAACAAGGGCCGGGTGTACCGCACCAAGGCGTACGAGCTGCCCGAGGCCAACCGCAACGCGCGCGGCCAGCACGTGGCGAACCTGATGGCGTTCCAGCCGGACGAGCAGATCGCCCAGGTCATCGAGATCAAGAACTACGAGGTGGCGCCGTACCTGGTGCTCGCCACCAAGCGCGGCCTGGTCAAGAAGACCAAGCTCACCGATTTCGACTCCAACCGCTCCGGCGGCCTCATCGCCATCAACCTCCGCGAAGGCGACGAGCTGGTCGGCGCGGTGCTGGCGGCGGCCGAGGACGACCTGCTCCTGGTGTCGGCCGAGGGCCAGTCCATCCGCTTCCACGCGACCGACGAAGCACTCCGGCCGATGGGCCGCCCGACGTCCGGCGTGATGGGCATGCGCTTCAACGACGGCGACGAGCTGCTCGGCATCAGCGTGGTCAAGGAGGGCAAGTTCCTGCTGGTCGCGACCGACGGCGGCTACGCCAAGCGCACGGCGATCGAGGACTACCCGGTCCAGGGCCGCGGCGGCAAGGGTGTGCTCACCATTCAGCACGACCGCAAACGTGGCAGGCTGGTGGGTGCGCTCATCGTCGACGCCGAGGACGAGCTGTACGCGATCACCTCGAGCGGCGGCGTGATCCGCACGCCGGCGGGCGACGTCCGCAAGGCAGGACGGCAGACGAAGGGGGTCCGGCTGATGAATCTCGGCGAAGGCACCACTCTTCTCGCGGTCGCACGCAACGCGGACGAGCCCTCGGACGTCGCCAATGGTGACGCTCCCGAAGCGCCGGAAACACCGGAAGTGGCTGACGAGACGACGGCGCCGTCGGAGCAGTAAGTTCACAACTACGGACAGCGCCCCACGGCACGGGTAAGGACTGACTCTTCGTGACACCGACCGACAATCCCGAGGCAGCGGGTTCGAACGGAACGCCGGCGAGCCCGCCCTGGCAGCGGGTCGACAAGGAAGGCGACGCCGAAGCGACGGTCAAGCTGGCCACGGAGGAGGTGCAGCCCGCAGCAGCCGCCGAACGCCCGGTGGTGACGGGCAGCGCGGCCCCCCGCCTGTTCGGCGGAGCCACCGGCGACACCCCCCCGAGCGGCGAGGTCCCCCCGGCATCGGCGCAGCGAGCTCGCCCGAGCGCGCTGCGCCGCCCAGGCCGCGGCCCCCGCCGCGCCTCCCTCCAGGTGAAGCGGTTCGACCCGTGGTCGGTCCTCAAGTTGTCCCTGGTCCTGGGCGTCGCGATGTTCTTCGTCTGGCTGGTGGCGGTCGGAGTCCTGTACACGGTCCTGGACGGAATGGGCGTCTGGGACAAGCTGAACGGAACGTATTCCTCCCTGGTAGGCGGCGAGGGAGCCAACGCCTCGGCAGAACCCCTGATCAGCGCGGGCCGCGTGTTCGGCATCGCGGCCATCCTGGGCGCGATCAACATCGTCCTGGTCTCGGCACTGGCCACGGTGAGCGCGTTCATCTACAACGTCTCGGCGGACCTGGCGGGAGGCCTGGAGGTCACTCTCTCCGAACGAGAGTGACCCGGTTGCAGGGCCCCTTCGGGGGTCCTGTAAAGTTCTCCTCGTTCGAGGGCCTATAGCTCAGGCGGTTAGAGCGCTTCGCTGATAACGAAGAGGTCCCAGGTTCAAGTCCTGGTAGGCCCACGCACGTCAAGCCCGGTTCGCGTATCGCGAGCCGGGCTTTCCGTGACCTGGGTGACTAACTCGGTGACTGCCGCTCCAAGTCGACGGCGGCTGCCTGCACGTCCACGACGATGCCCACGACATTCGCGCGGTCCGGCGAGTGGCTGGTGAGGATGACGCCGGCGGAAACAGCTTTCTCAGCGAGTCGCCGATCGATTGTCGGGAGTGCGCCGGCGAAGCGGCCCGTTCGTGGTCGACGGCCGTCCAAGGTGAAGTTGAACTGTCACACCGGCCAGGTGTTCGCACCAGCAAATAGCTCCGTGTCGTTTCGGCGGATCCGGCCTTAGCTTCAGGCAATGGCGAACGAACTGACCATTCCGCTCCTGCCCTGTCCGTCCATCGACGAGATCGCGTCGTTCTACGAGATGCTCGGCTTCGAGATCACCTATCGGCAAACGCGGCCGAACCCGCACGTCGCGGTGCGGCGGGAAGACATCAACCTGCACTTCTTCGGGATGGACGGCTACGACCCGGCGCAGTCGTACAGCACGTGCCTGGTCATCGTGGACGACACCAGCGAACTGTTCGAGGCCTTTGCCGCAGGGATGCGGGCCGTGCACGGGAAACTGCTTGCCTCCGGCATTCCGCGCATGACCCGGCCGCGGCTGCGCAACGATCGGTACACCGGGTTCACCGTCGTCGATCCGGGTGGCAACTGGATCCGGATCCACAAGGCCGCCGAGGAAGCCGAGGCGCGGACCAAGCTCGCCAAAGCCATGGCGAACGCCGCGAGGCAGGCGGATGCGCGCGGTGATGAACGCCAAGGCCTGAAGATCCTGGAAGGCGCGTTGAAGCGGGCGACCGGCGATGAACCGGAATTTCGGGCGGCGCAGGAGTACCGCGACGAGCTCATCGAACGGGTCAACGGGTTGTGAGCCTCTCAACGGCCGCGGTTCGGTGGGGCCACCGGGCAGACGCCGGCGGCGAGCCATTTCTCCCGCAGGTCCGAGGGGATGGTCAGCGCCGTCGGCTGGCCGTTCGTCAGGGTTCGGACGCTTCCGCTCAGCAGGAGGCTGCCCGCCTTGTCGAGGACCGCCGTGGCCAGGCGGCTTCGGTCCTCCGATCGCTCCAGCAGCCGCATCGCGCGGGCGCCGGCGTCCACCGCGCGGCTCCAGCCCCGGGAACGGGGCACCTCCAGCCAGTCGGCGACCTGGGGGGTCACCACCTGGCGGACCATCGCGGCGACCACGCCGTCGAACGCCTTGCCCGGCACCAGGTTCTCGTACAGGCGCAGCAGATTGCGGGTCAGTTCGATCCCCTCCGCCGACGGGCCGTAACTCGCCTCGACGAGACGTGCGTTCAGCGCTTGGGCCTCGTCGAGAGTCTCCGGCATGGCGTCGGCGGGGATGCCGAGCAGGGCACCCGTCACTCGCCACACGTAGTAGTAATCCTCGGCTTCGCGGTCGGTCACCGCGACGCCGATGCGGCGCATCCCGTCGATCACCTGGACGGAGAAGATGAGCAACGCGCCCAGCATGTCCTGCTGGCACAGCGGCACGCCGTCCGCCGCCACATCCCATTCGCCCGAGTGGGTGATGAAGTAGCGCACGGCCGCGTGGATCAGCCGGGTCTTCTGGATCGTGGGCACGAAACTGCCGCCGGAGCCGAACGGGTTGCTGCCCATGAGGTGCAGCACGAACTGCGCGGTTTCCGACAGACGGCGATGGGGCTGGTTCAGCCGGTGGGTGAGCGAAAGCACGCGAGAGGGACGTGGCTGGGCGTAGCAGTTGACCATCGCGCCGAACGACAGCACCGAAGCGACGTGCACGCCGTCGTCCACGAAGAACTCGTACGCGGCGGCGACGCGGTTCAGGTCCGTCCACGCCGGTGGGGCGTCCGTGGCCACGAGGTAGCGGCGTACCGGCTCGGGCAGGTCTTCGGGAATGGGCTGGTCGTTGTCCCGGAACCGGGCCAGCACCTCGTTCACCGCCCGGGTCGTTCCGCTGGACACGAGGTCGGCGATCACGGCGTCGGCGAGCGGGTCACCCTGGTACTTCAGCGCTTCGAGCGCGGACTGGGTCTTCTGCGTTTCTGGCACGCGCTCAGCCTCAGCCGGATCGCGAACCCGCGATAGCGCTGTTCGAGTCCGGTCGCGACTCCACCGGATGATCTTTCGGTCGCACTACGTGATAGCCGGGGCCGTAACCAGGTCAGCCCTGCCGGGAAGAGAAGTCCGGCAGGGCTGAGCGGGTACGGTCGGCGCGCCGCACGGTCGCCTCTCGGCGAGTGGCGCATCGCGGCTCCAGCCTGACGGAACTCCGCGAAGGCGATGAGGTGAGGCCCGGGGGACACGGTGGGCACACCGACCACTGGTTACAACAGGACGGCTCAGGCCGGTATTTCCCCGGGCGTGTGACGTGCGTTACCAGTGGTTCCACGTGGAACCACGAGTGCCCGACACCTGCCCGGCGCCGGTGCAGTAACATCACGGGGTAAGGGAAGCAAGCTGAGAAGGGGGCTTCGGTGAAGAAGCTGCTGGCACTCGCCGTCATCGCGGGCGGCGTCCTGTTCGTCGTCAAGCGCAACAAGGCGGCCAAGGCCGAAGCCGACCTCTGGCGTGAGGCGACCGCGCCGGTGCCCTCCACCAACGGCACCACTCCGGCCAAGCCGGCCGGCGCTTCCCACAACTGATCTCCGCGCGGGCGGTGCGCCGCCCGCGTCCGGGGCTGTAGCTCAATTGGTAGAGCACCGCCTTTGCAAGGCGGGGGTCAGGGGTTCGATTCCCCTCAGCTCCACAATCACCTGATCCACGCCGGGTCAGGGGCGTGTCAGGTCGGTGTCAGGCCGGACCTCGACAGTCGTTCCCATGACCGACCTGGCGATCACGGCCTCCGGACTGCGGAAGGCCTACCAAGACAAAACCGTCCTCGACGGCGTGGACCTCGAAGTCCCCGCCGGAACGATCTTCTCGCTGCTCGGCCCGAACGGTGCCGGCAAGACCACCGCCGTCAACGTGCTCACCACGCTGACCAAGGCCGACGCCGGCACGATCCGCGTCGCCGGGCACGACGTCGTCGGCGAAGCCAAGGCTGTGCGGGCCGCGATCGGGGTCACCGGGCAGTTCGCCGCCGTCGACGAACTGCTCACCGGGCAGGAAAACCTGCAGCTGATGGTCGATCTGACCCGCGGTGGCGCCAGCAAGAAGACCGTGGCCGAGCTGCTGGAGCGCTTCGAGCTCACCGAGGCGGCGCGGAAACCCGCGTCGACCTACTCCGGGGGCATGCGGCGGAAACTCGACCTCGCCATGACGCTCGTCGGGCGGCCGCGGATCATCTTCCTCGACGAACCGACGACCGGCCTCGATCCGCGGAGCCGGCGGACCATGTGGTCGATCATCCGGGACCTCGTCGCCGATGGCGTCACCATCTTCCTCACCACCCAGTACCTCGAGGAAGCCGATCAGCTCGCCGACCGCATCGCCGTGCTCGACCAGGGCCGGCTGGTCGCCCAGGGCACCTCCGACGAACTGAAGCGCCGGATTCCCGGCACCCACGTCCGGCTGCGGTTCACCACCGCGGCGGAACTCGACGCCGCCGCGCGCGTTCTCGGCGACGGCACCCGGGACGACGACGCCCTGGCCCTGCGCGTGCCCAGTGACGGTGGCACGAAATCGCTGCGGTCCCTTTTGGACAGACTCGACGAATACGCGCTCAGCGCCGAAGAACTGTCCGTCCACACCCCCGATCTCGACGACGTCTTCCTCGCCCTGACGGGCCGCGCCACGGAGGTTCCCGCCCGATGAACTCGCACTCGATCGTCATGCTGCGCCGCAACTTCAAGCACATCGCCCGGAACCCGATGTCGGTGTTCAACGCGATCCTGATGCCGGTCGTCATCATGCTGATGTTCGTCTACATGTTCGGCGACGCGTTCAACGTCGGCGTGGACTACGTCGACTACGCCACGCCCGGGCTGATGCTGCTGGCCGTCTGCTACGGGCTCGGAGGCGTCGCGATCGCCGTGAACTCCGACATGACGAAGGGCATCATCAACCGCTTCAAGGTCATGGACGTCTCGCGCGGCGCGGTGCTGACCGGGCACGTCGTCGCCAGCGTGCTGACCAACCTGGTCGCCATCGCGGCTCTCCTCGGCGTGGCCTTCCTGCTCGGCTTCCGCCCGGCCGCGGGCTTCCTCGACTGGCTCGGCGCGCTCGGGGTCGTCGTGCTGCTCGGGTTCGCCACCGGCTGGCTCACGATCGCGCTGGGCCTGGCGGCGAAATCGCCGGAAACGGCGGGGCTCGCTTCGGTGCCGCTGGTCATGCTCCCGTTCTTCAGCAGCGCGATCGTGCCCGCCGACAAGATGGGCCCCGGCCTCAAGCAGTTCGCCGAGTACCAGCCGTTCACGCCGATCATCGAGACGCTGCGCGGGCTGCTCAACGGGATGCCGGCCACCGGCACCCTGCTCGCCGCGCTCGGCTGGTGCGCCGGGATCGCCGTCGTCGGCTACCTGTGGGCGTCGTCCACCTTCAAGAAGCGAGCGTGACCGCGGCCAGCTCCGGCCAGCTCGCCTCCGCGCCCTGCCGCGTCGCCTCGGTGAACCCCTCGTCACCGAGGCGACGTCGTGCGGTCTCCTCGATCCGGGCCACGTCCGGGTGCGACCGGTCCGCCAGGCCCCGGGCCGCCGCGCTCGCCGCGAGCAACCGCGCGGCCTGCTCGTCCTGCCCGGCGCGCAGCGCCAGGTCGGCCAGACCGATGAGGACCTGCGCGATCGTCAGCGGGTGACCCGACTCGGTCGCCGCTTCGAACGCCGCCGCGCGGTGCTCCCGCGCTTCGCCGAGGTCCTCGGCGAGGTAGCCGAGCAGGTCACGGGCCACGGCCCGGACGTTCGCGTGCCGGGCGTCGTCGCCCATCGTCTTCATCGCGATGTCGAGCTGGCGGCGCGCCTCGGCGCCGTCGCCGCTCCAGCGCGCGAGTTCCGCCTTGGCCAGCGCCAGCTCGGCCAGTGCGTTCGGCCAGGCCACGCGCTCCGCGGCCCGCTGCGCCCCGGCCAGCGCGGCCGCGCTCGCCTTCTCGTCGCCCAGCAGCCAGTACAGCTGGGCTTGCCGCGACCGCATCCGCGCGACGTCCTCGATGGCGCCGACCTCGGTCACCACCTCGACGGCCTGCTCGTAGTACTCGCACGCTTCGGCGAACTCGCCGCGCACGGCGATGCGGTCGGCCAGCTCGGTCAGGGCGAACGACGTCCCCCACCGCTCGCCGAGCGCGCGGAACTCGGCGACCGCCGTCTCGATCAGGACGTCTGCGGCCTGGTCGCCGTGGCCGAACTGGATGCGCATCTTGCCCAGCTGCAACCGGGCCACCGCGCGCACCCACGGGTCTTCGTCGGCGAGCAGCGGTTCGAACGCCGACAGCGCCGCCTCCGGTCCGTGCAACAGGCGTTCCAGCGGACCGGCGAACCGCAACGCCAGCCGCGGGGCTTCGACCCGCAGGCTGATCTCGTACGCCCGGCGGATCCACTCCTCCGCCCGGTATTCGTCGCTCTGCTGGCCGGACGCCACGAACTGGACGACGAAGGTGCAGACCACGCCGCGGATTTCGTCCGGCACCTCGCCGGGCAGCGCGGTGGCCGCCATGATCAGCTCGTTGCCCTCGGCCCGGTGGCCGGCGAGCCACCAGTACCAGCCGGCGGTCGCCGCGAGCCGCATCGCCTCGGCCGCTTCGCCCGCCGCGAGGGCGCCGCGCATCGCCGCGGTGAGGTTGTCGTGCTCCGCTTCCAGCTTGGCGAGCCACTCCAGCTGCTCGGCGCGGCGCAGGTGCGGCTCCGCGGTCTCGGCGAGTTCGGTGAAGTACGCGAGGTGCGCGCGCCGGGTGACGTCCGTCTCGCCCGCCTCCGCGAGGCGTTGCCCGGCGTACTCCTTGATCGTGCCGAGCATGCGGTAGCGCGGTGCCTCGTCGCCGACGATGACCACCAGGGATTTCTCGGTCAACGAGGTCAGCAGGTCGAGCACCTCGGCCGAGTCGTCGCCGCAGACCCGCTCGGCCGCTTCCAGACTCGCCCCACCGGCGAACACCGAAAGCCGGCGCAGCACGACGCGCTCGGCGTCGGAGAGCAGCTCCCAGCTCCAGTCGATGACCGCGCGCAGCGTCCGGTGCCGCGGGAGCGCGGTCCGGCTGCCGCCGGTCAGCAGGCGGAACCGGTCGTCGAGCCGGTGCGCGAGCTGGTCGAGCGACATCGTGCGCAGGCGCGCCGCGGCGAGCTCGATGGCCAGCGGCATCCCGTCCAGCGCGCGGCAGACGCGGGCCAGGGTGCGGGCGTCCGCCGGGAGGTCCTTGCGCACCGCGCCGGCCCGGTCCCGCAGCAGCCGGACGGCCGGCGCCGCCTCGATTTCCGCGGGGTCGGCGTCCTCCGCGGGCAGGACCAGGGGCGCGACCTGCCACAGCGCCTCGCCGGTGATGCCGAGCGGTTCCCGGCTCGTCGCGAGGATCCGCAGCCGGCGGCACTCCCCGAGCACCCGGTGCGCGAAGGCCGCGGCGGACTCGATGACGTGCTCGCAGTTGTCCAGCACCAGCAGCATCGACCGCTCGCGGAGAGCGGCGATGACCCGCTCGGTCGGCTCGGCGTCCGGTGCCTCGCCGACGAGGGAATCCCGCAGCTTGAGCGCTCCGAGCGTCGCCTGGGCGACGTCGTCGCCCGCGCCGATGCCCGCCAGCTCGACCAGCCACGCGCCGTCCGGCAGGTCGCCGAGCAGCGTGCGCGCGGTTTCCGTGGCCTGCCTGGTCTTCCCCGAGCCGCCCGGCCCGATCAGGGTGGTCAGCCGGTGTCCGGCGATGAGCTCGCGGACCGCGGCCACGTCGGTGTCCTTGCCGACGAAGCTGGTCAGCTCGGCCCGCAGGTTGGTCTTCGGGCTCTCCTCCCGCCGCCCGAGTTCGCCGCGCAGCAGCGCGACGTGCACTTCGGACAGCTCCGGTGACGGGTCGACGCCGAGGGAGTCGGCCAGGGTTTCCCGCGTGCGCTCGTACACGAGCAGCGCTTCGGTGTCGCGGCCGGTCGCGACGAGCGCGCGCATCAACGCGGCGACGAGCCGCTCCCGCATCGGGTGCGCGGCGACCAGGTCGGTCAGCTCGGTGACCACCTCGGCGCCGTGGCCGAGCCGGACCTCCGCGTCGAACCGGTCCTCCAGGGCGGCCAGGCGCAGGCCTTCGAGCCGGGTGACCGCGGCTTCGAACGCCGCGCTTTCCGGCAGCTCGACGTCCTGCATGGCCGAACCTCGCCAGAGCGCGAGGGCCTCGCGCAGCCGCCGCGGGTCGTCTTCCTTGCGGGCCTGGCCGACAAGACGCTCGAACCGCACGGCGTCGACGTCGTCGGGCGCCACGACCAGCCGGTAGCCGGTCGGCCGTCCGTCGACCGACCCCTCGGGCAGCGCCTTCCGCAGCCGGGAAACGAGGCGTTGCAGGGCGTTCGGCGCCTCGGCGGGCGGGTTCTCGCCCCAGATCCAGTCGACGAGCGTCCCCTTCGGGACCACCTGTCCCGGCTCGAGCGCGAGGGCGACCAGCAGCCCGCGCAGACGGGCGCCCGGCACATCGGCGAGCGCGCCGTCGTCCGCGCGCACTTCGAAGGGCCCCAGGATCCCGATCTGCACCCGGCCGATCTTGCCACGGGCGGTGGTGTCCGAGGCGTGTCAGGCCCGTGTCAGCCCGCTCGGCGATCGTCGTCGGCACACCCCACGAAAGGAAAGCCGATGAGCCAGACCGCCGACGTCCCGCACGGACTCCCCATGGACCGCGACGCGGGCCCCTTCGACCCGCCGAGCGCGCTCACCCGGCTGCGCGACGCCCGCCCGGTCAGCCCGCTGGTGTTCCCCGACGGGCACGAAGGCTGGCTCGTCACCGGCTACGAAGAGGTCCGGCAGATGATGGCCGACACGCGGTTCAGCTCCCGCCTGGACCTCGACGTCATCCACGTGCCGTACGAGACCGGCATGCCGGCCGCGACCGAGCCGTCCCCGCAGCTCCCGGGCATGTTCATCGCGATGGACCCGCCGGACCACAGCCGGCTGCGCCGCAAGCTCACCGGCGCGTTCACCGTCAAGCGGATGAAGCAGCTGGAGGAGCACATCGCCGCCATCGTCGAGCGGCAGCTGGACCACCTGGCGACGCTGGCCCCGCCGGTCGACCTGGTCAAGGAGTTCGCGCTCCCGGTGCCGTCGCTGGTGATCTGCGAACTGCTCGGCGTGCCCTACGCGGACCGGAACACCTTCCAGGCCGACTCGGCGCAGTTCATGGTCCGCGAGCAGACGCTCGAGGAGAAGATGGGCGCGTACCTCGCGCTGAACACCTACCTGTCCGAACTGGTCACGACCAAGCGGGCCGAGCCCGGCGAGGACATCCTGTCCGACCTGGCCCGCCACGACGACCTGACCATCGAAGAGCTGACCGGCGCGGCGTTCCTGCTGCTCCTCGCGGGCCACGAGACGACGGCCAACATGCTGTCCCTGGGCACGTTCGCGCTCCTGGAGCACCCCGAGCAGCGCGCCGAACTGAGCGCCGACGCGCAACTGCTGCCCGGCGCCGTGGAGGAACTGCTGCGCTACCTGTCCGTGGCCGACATCTTCTTCCGCTACGCCACGGAGGACCTCGAACTCGGCGGCGAGACGATCACCAAGGGCTCGACGGTCGTGGTCTCGCTGCTGGCCGCCAACCACGACCCGCGGCGCTTCGAGAACCCGGACACGCTGGACATCCGCCGCAACGCCCGTGGCCTCCTGTCCTTCGGGCACGGCGTCCACCAGTGCCTGGGCCAGCAGCTGGCCCGCATCGAGATGCGCGCCGGGTTCGAAGGCCTGCTGCGCCGCTTCCCGACCCTGGCGCTGGCGGTGCCGGCCGAAGAGGTGAAGCTGCGCACGGACATGAACATCTACGGCGTGCACGAGCTGCCGGTCACGTGGACCGCAGGAAGCTGAGCACCGCGTCCCGCCCCGCGTGGCCGCGCTCGCGGTTCTGGATCGAGTGCGACTCGCCCGGCACGACCACCAGCTGCCCGCGTGGGGCCTGGGCCGCTTCCTCGCGCGCCCACTCCAGCGGCGTCGACAGGTCCCGGTCGCCGTTGAGCAGCAGGACCGGGACGTCCGGCAACCGCGAAGACGGGTTCGACCCCGGGCGCTCGGCCGGCCACGGCAGGCAGGTCTGGATGAATCCCTGCTGCGTGGCCACCCCGGACGTGTACGGCCAGGTCGCCGACGGCGGAAGCGTGTGGGAGGTCAGGGACAGCAGGGGACGGCGAAGCGCGAGCGGGGTCGCGGCGGAACCCCACGGGAACCGCCCGTCCGCGCACAGCGTCGCCGCGTGGAGGCCGGCGCTGAACGCCGCCGGGTCGTCGCCGCCGGACCGGTACGCCTCCAGCAGCCCGTCGAGGCGGGCCGGGGCGCCGCCGCGGGCTTCGTGCAGGGCGCCGATGATGTCGCCCGCCGCCGGGTTGCGGTAGGTCGGATCGGCGAACTCGTACGAGACGATCGTGTCGAAGATCCGCACCCCGTCCGCCGTGCCGCGGTGGCGGACCACCCAGGCCAGGTCCTCGGCCGGGTCGAAGCCGCAGGCCGGGGCCACCGCGCACGCCTCGCGTAGCACGCGCGCCTCCGCCGTCAGGCCCGTCAGGTAGAGCGAGGCCGACGCCGTTGTGTGGTGGGGCAGCACCGAATCGAGGATGACCTTGCTGACGTGGTCCGGGTGCGCGATCGCGTACCGGGCCGCCGTGAACGAGCCGTACGAGACGCCGTCGACGACCAGCTTCGGCACGTCCAGCGCCTGCCGGAGCTGGTCGAAGTCCGCCACGCTCTGGTCGGTCGAATACAGCGGTGCCGTGTCGCCGAGGAGGCGGGCGCACTCCCGCACCGCGCCGGCCGACGGGGTGGCGATGTCCGAACTGCCCGTCTCGGCCTGCAGCCCGGGGCACCGCAACGCCCCCGACGGCCCGGTGCCGCGCTGGTCCAGCATGACGATCCGGTAGTCCTTGGCGACTTCCGGCAGCCGCTGGGTGGCGATCCGCGTGATGGTGCCGACGCCGCCCTGTCCGGGGCCGCCGGTCAGGAACAGCAGCACGCCCTTGGGCGCCGTCACGTTGTCCGCGGTCGCCACGGGCAGCCCGAGGGTGCCCGGCACGCGGCCGGTGTGGTCGAGCGGCACGGTCAGGGTCGAGCACGTGAAGCCCGGCTGGCCCGGGCACGGGTGCGGGTCCGTCAGCTCCGGTCGTTCCCCAGGACGCGCGTCGGCGGCGGCCACACCCCCGAGTGCGGCGGTCAGCGCCAGGACCAGCCCGGCGGTCAGCATCTTCGAGCGCATGCGGGCATCATGCGCACACCGGCGCGGAACCCGCATACCCCCGAAAGGGCGGCCGTCAGGGCCAGAGGCGTTCGCGAACCCAGCCGCCGCCGGACTTCCGGTACCGCAGCCGCACGTGCCGCCGGTCGTGGCTGGCCTGCCAGAACTCGACCTCGTCCGGGTCGACGAGGTACCGCGTCCAGGTTTCCGGAGCCACGTCCGGGTTCTCCTCGACCCAGCGCCGCGCCTGGGCGGCCGCCGCGTCGAGATCCGCCGGGTCGTGCAGGACCTGCGACTGGTGCCCGACGAACGCCTCGACGCGGGACGCCGGCGGCCGGGCCAGGAAGTCCGCCGCGGACACCTCGGGTGCGGCGGGGGAGACCGGGCCGCGCAGCCGGACCTGGCGGCCGCGGCCGGGCCAGAAGAACGTCAGCGCCGCCCGCGGATCCTTGCGCAACTGCAGGCCTTTCGGGCTTTCCGAACTGGTCGCGACCGCCCAGCCGGCCGGGCCGACGTCCTTGAGGATCACCACGCGCGCGTCCGGCGCGCCGTCGGCATCCACTGTGGACAGCGTGACGGCGTGCGGCGCCAGCACGTGCTCACCGGCTTCGGTCAGCCACTCGAGGAACAGCGCCTGCGGGTCCGGTGGCGCCGTTTCCGGCGTGAACCCGGGGAGTTCTTCGGGGAACGACGGCCAGCCGCGCAACTGCACCATGTCAGTAACCGTACGGACCCTGCTGCGGCGCGTGCCCCGGTGGTGGGTAGACCGGCGGCTGCGGACCGGCCGGGCAGGCGTACGGCGGGGGCGGCACCTGCGGCGCCGACGCGGCCATCGGCGGCTGCTGACCGGGGTACTGCTGCTGGGCCTGCTGCCACTGCACCTGCTGGTAGACCTCGGCGGGCTGCGGGAAGCAGTACGTCAGCTTGGCGTTGACCGAACCCTGCACCGCGGCGCCCCAGAACTTGCCGCCGACGAACGCGTACATCTGCCCGGCCGACAGGTCGACGGCGACCATCCGCGTCTCGCCGCCGAACTGGTTGCCCGACTTCGCCGACGCGGCCTGCGCGGCATCCGGGTACACGCGGCCGCCGACGAGCCCGGCGATGACGACCGACGCCGCGGTCAAGCCCATGGTGCCGACCATGTTCGCGCGGGCGTGCTGCGTGGCGCGGCCGGTGAAGTCGTACAGCGCCGCGGCGGTGACCTCCGGGACGGCGGCGGCGACCACGCAGTAGTTCATCGTCGAGAGCATGACCGACTCGGTGAACAGCCCGACGACGGCCGTGGCGGGACCGATCGGCACGGTGTTCAGCCGGCCGCCGGCCCGCTGGATGCGCTCGGCCATCGCGCCGAGGTACTGCTCGGGGGTGAGCATGCGGCCATCGTCGCACGTCCGGCGGTCACGCCGTCGTCAGCCAGCGGTTTTCACACATGCTTCGTGGTTGACTGTCCGCGCTATGCGACGACTCGTACTTCTCGCGCCCGCCGTGGCTCTGCTGGCCGGCTGCGGCACCACCACCGTGACCGGCACCGCGGCGCCCAGCCCGCCGTCGGCGTCGGCGAACTCCAGCAACGCCGGCGGCCTGCCCCCGGACCCCCAGCCGGGCGCGACCGGGGACTGCCCGTACCTCGACAGCGAGGTCGTCGCCGAGGCGAACGGCCAGCACGTGTCGAAGGTGCGCGTGTCCGCCGACCAGCCGCACCCGGCATGCTTCTTCTACCGCCCGGACGGGAAGGTCCAGCTCACCGTCCGTGTCTACGTCGGGGACGCGAAGACGGCGACGGCGCTGGTCAACCAGGCGGCGCCGCTGGACTCGTCCAACCCGGCGAGCGACCCTTCCGGCTGGAAGGGGGGCTATTTGTCGACCGACGACGGCGCTGTCTACGCGGTCGCGAAGGGGACGGCGGCGGTCATCGCGTCCACGAACCAGAAGCAGAGCGTGAAGGCACGCACGGTGGTCAAGAAGGTTATCGCTGCCCTTAAGCTCTAGGTAGCGACCTCCACACGGGTGAGTGATGTTGATCTTGTATTACCCTGTGCGTCACGCGCAGGCTTCGTGGACTCGCGCACCGCAGCCACCGGGGATCCCCACCCCGGGGCGGGGCACCAACTCTGCAAAGACAAAGGACAAGATTCGTGGCTGACACCCTCAAGGAAATCCTGCTCGACTCCAGCCGTCGCCCGGCTGTCGTCTCCGACTTCGAGACCCTCGTGGACGCCGAGGTCTCGGACAAGGGCGGCGTTTCGGGTGCCGTCGTGAAGACCGGCTTCGCCGCGGTCAAGAAGATCAAGCCGGGCATCATCCCCTCGGCCGTCGACACGCTGCTGCCGGACTTCGCCTCCGCGCTCGAGCCGTTCTACGGCGACTACAAGGCCAAGGGCGGCAACGACTTCGGCGCCTACCTGTCCAGCCGCTCGGACGAGGCTTCCGACGCGCTGCTGAGCGTGACCGACTCGCGCGCGGAGAAGAGCAGCCGCGACAGCATCAAGAAGGTCTACTCGAAGCTGCGCCCGAACGGCAAGAAGAACGTCGAGGAGGCGCTGCCGCGTCTGGGCCAGCTGATCGACAAGCACGCCGCTGCCGTCTGATCAAGCTGCAAGAACGCAAGACTGAAGAGGCCCCCGGTCGCACCTCCGGGGGCCTCTTCGTGTCCTGTTCAGTTCTTCTTTTCGGCGGGCGCCGTCGACGGCGCCTTGCCGTTGGCCTGCGGGGTCGGCTTCGCCGCTTCGGCGGGCTTCGGCGCGGGCGGGGTGGCCTTCGGCGGCGCGGGGGCGACCGGCGGCTCCTGCTTCGAGCGGAGGGCGTAGGCGGCACCGGCGCCGACCACGACCAGGCCCAGCAGCCACGGCCACTTGCGGCGGCTGCGGGTGCCCTTGGCGGCCGACTTGGCCTCGGACAGCGCGGCGTAGAAGTCCTTCTTCGCCGCCTTGAAGTCCTTCTTGCCGCGGCGCTTCGACTCGCCGGCCGCCTTCGCGGCCTTGATGGCGGCCTTCTTCGCCTTGCGACCCGGCTTGCGCAGCTCGGACAGGCGCGCGAGCGCCTCCTGGCGAGCGGCCTTCGAGCTCTTCTTGAGCTCCTTGCGGGTCAGTTCCGTCTTCTTCGCGAGCTTCTTCTGCGCGCGCCGCCCCTGCTTGACACCCTCGGTGACGAGTTTGTCGGCGGTCTCGACGGCCTGGGCTGTCGCCCGGGACATGGGCTTCACCTCATCATTCGTTTTGACACTGCTCTGTTACCCGTAACCTATCGTGCCCCTTTTTCCGGAGTCGCGCCGCAGATGGCACGATGAGGTCCGTGAAAGCTACGCTGCACACCAACCAGGGTGACATCCACCTGAACCTGTTCCCGGACCACGCGCCCAAGACGGTGGCGAACTTCGTCGGGCTCGCGGAGGGCACCAAGGAGTACACCCAGCCGAACGCGGCGGGCACGAACTCCGGCCCGTTCTACGACGGTTCGATCTTCCACCGGGTCATCGACGGCTTCATGCTGCAGGGCGGCGACCCGACCGGCACCGGCCGCGGCGGCCCCGGCTACAAGTTCGGCGACGAGTTCCACCCGGAGCTGCAGTTCAGCAAGCCGTACCTGCTGGCCATGGCCAACGCCGGGCCCGGCACCAACGGCTCGCAGTTCTTCATCACCGTGGCGCCGACCACCCACCTGAACTTCCGGCACACGATCTTCGGCGAGGTGGCCGACCAGGAGTCGCGCACCGTCGTCGACGCGATCGCGCGCACGTCGACCGGCCCGGCGGACCGCCCGCTGACCGACATCGTCATCGAAAAGGTCACCATCGAGCACTGACGGCTCCCTGGCGCGGGTTTCGGTAGGTTGGTGACATCGTGAACCAACCGCCGAACCCCGCCGCCGAGCAAGCCGCGCTGCCCGGGTGCTGGTGGCACCCGAACCGCCCGACCGGACTGAGCTGTTCCCGGTGCGGGCGTCCGGCGTGCCCGGATTGCCTCCGCGAGGCCCCCGTCGGCTTCCAGTGCACCGACTGCGTGCACGCCGGCAACCAGCAGCAACGCCGTCAGCACCGCGGCTACCAGGAAGCCGGCCTAGGCCAGCGGACGGTCTTCGGGGCGCGCTTCTCCCAGTCGGTGCTCGTCACCCAGGTCATCCTCGCGGTGAACGTCCTGGTCTTCCTCGTCACGGTCGTCCAGGCCCAGAGCCTCAACGGCAACGACCAGTCGTCGATCCTCCAGCACGGCGCCCTCTACCGCGCCGCGACCATGGGCCACAGCGAGTGGTGGCGCGTCCTGACCAACGGGTTCCTGCACTACGGGCCGCTCCACCTCGCGGTCAACATGTTCTCGCTGTGGATGATGGGCCGCTCGCTCGAACAGGTCGGCGGGCGAGGCCGCTACCTCGCGCTCTACTTCGTCTCCATGCTCGGTGCGTCCACGGCCGTGCTGCTGTTCGACACCTCCCGCGACCTCCCCCCGGGCACGGTGGGCGCGTCCGGGGCGCTGTTCGGCCTGATGGGCGCGTACGGGGTCACGGTGCTGAAGCTGCGCCTGAACCCCACGGGCCTGATCATCACGCTCGCGCTGAACGCGTTCATCACCTTCGGCATCCAGAACATCTCGATCTTCGGCCACATCGGCGGGCTGGTGACCGGCGCACTGGTCACCGTCGCGCTGCTCTACGCCCCGCAGGTGAACCAGGCGCGGTGGCAGGCGATCGGCATCGGGATCATCACCGTCGCGCTCGTCGGCCTGATGGCCTACCGGGGAGCGCAGGCTCCCCCCGCGTCGGCCTGCGAGTTCCTCCAGTACCGCGAGGGCCTGTACTACACCTGCGTCTAGCTTCGCAGCGTGCTGAGGACGTCCAGGACGTCCCGCGGGTCCTCGCCGAGGTCGAGCCACCCGAAGACGTACAGCTGCTCGTCGTGCTCGATTTCGAGCGTGACGCCGTCGCGGCCGAGCCGTCTGGTGGTGCGCAGCCGGGTGCGCGTGTGCGCCCACGGCAGCCGGTGCGTGCCGTGCAGCGTCCGGGCCACCAGGCCCTCGGCGTCGGCGGCCAGCCGCGGCCGGACGAAGGTGGCGTGCCCGGCGTACGCGCCGACCGCGACGGCCGCCAGGGCGAACAGCACCAGCCCGCCGCGGTCGCCGGTCAGCGCTTCGGCCACCACGCCGACCAGCAACAGCGCGGTGACCGCCCACGCCGATACCACAACGGCCGGCCGGGGCGCCCAGGAGGTGGGGTAGTTATCCACAGGGGTTATCCACACTGGGGATGAGTCACACCGCTGTAATTCGACGTCAAGCCGCCGAACGGGGTAATAATCAGCGCCAGCGCATCGTCATGAGCAGACCCGCGATCATCAGCGCGAACCCGCCGGCGAAGTTCCAGTTCCCCAGGTCGGCCATCCAGGAGATCTTGTCCCCGGCGATGTAGTTGACCAGCAGCCACACCAGGCCGAGCAGCATCAGCCCGAACATCGGGATCTTCCAGGCGAGGCCGGTGGGGCCGGCCGCCCGCACCTTCACCGGCGTGCGCCGGTCGGCGGGCGGGGTGTACGCCGTCTTCTTGCGGACCTTGGACTTGGGCATCGTGTGTTCCTCGCGGTGCTCTTCGGGCTCGTCTGGTGGCGATGTCCCGCTGAGGGTGCGCAACCAGCGCCACGTGCACACGTTAACGTAAACGACCGCAGGAAAGCAGCGGCCAGGAGTGGTCGGATTTCCCGGACCGTGACAACGGGGTCACCCAGGGTTCGACGCGGCTTGAGAGGAGCTTGCGTGGCTACGCGCGAAGGACCGGATGACGACCGGCGCAGATACCCCGGCCGCCCGCCGATGCCCCCACGACGTCCCGCCACGCCTCCGCGCGGCCAGGTGCCGCCCCGCCCGCCCCAGCCCGGTCACCAGCCCGGTCCCCATGGCCAGCCGCCCCGGCGGCCGCAGGGGCCGCCGCCCCGCCGCTACACCAGCCCGCCCCCGCCGCCCGGCGCGAACGAGGAGACCGTCGTCTTCGCCCCGGTCGGGAAGGGGGGCACGGCGACCAAGGAGAAGCCCGCCGCGGCCCCGCTCGGCAAGGGCGGCGTCGCGATCCGGACCGCCGGCGAGGTCCTCATCACGCTGGGCCTGGTCGTGCTGCTGTTCATGGTCTACGAGCTGTACGTGACCGACCTGTTCTCGGCGGGCAAGCAGTCCGAGGCGAGCGACCAGCTCGACGGCGAGTGGGCGCACGACCGCACGCTGCACCCCGAGCTGATCGACGGCAAGGCGTTCGCCCGCATCCACATCCCCAGCTTCGGCGTCGACTACAACTTCACCATCCAGGAGGGCACCGACGACGCGGCCCTCGAGGTCGGCCCCGGCCACTACAAGGGCACGGCGCTGCCCGGCGAACCGGGCAACTTCGCCGTGGCCGGCCACCGCGTCGGCAAGGGCGCCCCGTTCAACGACCTGGACAACCTCTCCTCCTGTGACCAGATCGTGATCGAGACCTCCGCCGACTTCTACATCTACAAGGTCCTGCCCTACGACGACGAGGTGAAGGACTGGGCCGCGGGCAAGGGCGCCGACCCGAAGTGCAAGGGCGTCTCGACCCTGCGCGACGGCGGCGCCGAAGACGGCGGCGCGTACAGCGAGACCTTCGGCCGCAAGGTCGTGCTGCCCAGCCAGGGCACCGCGGTGAACCCGGTCCCGTACAAGGACGCGGACGTCCTGCCCAAGGCCCAGCAGGCCGCCCTGCTCACGCTCACGACGTGCCACCCCCAGTTCTCCGCCCGGGAGCGGCTCATCATCACCTCGGTGCTCACCCAGCAGGTGCCGAAGAACCAGGTCAAGGACTACGGCGACCTGCTTTCGAAGATCGGGGAGTCCTGATGTACGCCTGGATCTGGCGCAAGCTCCCCGGCCCGTTCGCGGCGAAGCTGACGATCGCGGTCGTGCTGGTGCTGGGCGTGGTCGCGCTGCTGATGTTCGTGGTGTTCCCGTGGCTGGAGCCCCGCCTGTGGTTCAACGAGGTCGCGGTCAACTGAGCCGGAACCCGCCGGGCGTGCGGCCCGTTTTCCCTCTCGGGAGAGGGGACGCCGTGAAAACACGCCAGAAGGACCGGGACAACCGGCCGCCGGAGGAGTCCTGGAACGAGATCCGGCCGGGCCTGTGGATGGGCGGGCACGTCAGGGCGGGTGCGGAGCCGGTCGTGGTCGGGCGCGAGTTCGACCTCGTGCTGAGCCTCTACGAGCTCGACGGCCACGGACCACCACCCGGCGTCGAGCACCACTTCGCCGAAATGCCGGACGGACCGCTGACCCAGGCGCAGATCGGCGAGGTCGAACGCTTCGCCGGGCTCGCGGCCGAGGCGGTCCGCGCGGGCCGCCGGACGCTGGTGCGCTGTCACGCCGGGCTCAACCGGTCCGGTCTGGTCGTCGCCTGGACGCTCGTGGAACTCGGTCTCGGCGTGCCCGAAGCGATCGAGCTCATCCGCCGCCGGCGTTCGCCGTGGGCGTTGCACAACCAGCTCTTCGTGCAGTACCTCGAGAGCGGCCTGCCGACGGCCCGGCTGCTGACCGGGCTCGGTACGTGAGGTTCGGCGTCTTCCTGGTCAGCGGCCGTTTCCCCGGTCAGGCGGACGCCGACGTCCTCCGCCGGTCGGTCCGCGCCGCCGAGCTGGCCGAAGCGGCCGGCTTCGACGACGTCTGGTTCGCCGAGCACCACTTCATGCCCTACGGCGTTTGCCCGTCCGCGATCACCCTCGCCGCGCACGTGCTCGGGCGGACGTCGCGGATCGGGGTCGGGACCGCCGTCAGCGTCCTGTCGACCACGCACCCCGTCGCGCTGGCCGAGCAGTGGGCGATGCTCGACGCCGTCTCCGGGGGACGGCTGCGGCTCGGCGTCGGCCGGGGCGGACCGTGGCAGGACCTGGAGGTCTTCGGCACCGGGCTGGACCGGTTCGAGACCGGCTTCGAGGAGACCCTCGACGTCTTCCTGCGCGCCACCACCGGCCGCGTCGGAGCCCGGGGGCGGCACTTCGCCTTCCGGGAGGTGCCGGTGGTGCCCGAGCCGGAACGGCGGCCGGACGTCGTCGTCGCGTGCGGGGGACCGGCGTCGGACGCCGTGCGGCTGGCCGCCGAACGGAACCTGCCCCTGCTGCTCGGCCTGCACGCCGACGACCACGAGAAAGCGGAAACCGTCGCGGCCTACGGGAAGCCCGCGAACCACGTCTCCACCGTGCTCTGCCAGGTGGGGGACGCCGAGGTGGTCCGCAAAGCGCTGCCGGGCTGGCTGGCGGACGGGCTCGGCGCGCACGTCACGGTCGACGGGCGGCCCGGCCCCGGCCGGGATCCGGGGGAGTACACCGAACGGCTCTGCGCCATCCACCCGGTCGGCGACGCCGCGCACTGCGTCCGGACGCTGGAAACGAGCCTCCGGCGCACCGGCGTCTCCCACGTGCTGATGCTCGTGGAAGCGTCGGGTACGCCGGAGGGCACGTTCGAGAACATCGCGCGGATCGGCGCCGAGGTGCTGCCCGCGCTGCGGGCTAGCAGTCCCGCAGTTCCGGGCTCTGGTTGAGCAGCTGGCCGCGCGGCGAGACGAACGCGCGGTAGCGGTCACCGTCCAGCTCGGACTGCTTGAACACGGCGACCCGGTGGCAGTTCTGGAACGCCAGCTTGACGCCGAAGTGGCGCTCGAGGCCGCCGCGGATCGCGTCCGAGGCCAGTGCCCGCAGCAGCTGCCCGCGGGCGGCCTCGCTCGGCGGCGGCGTCTCGTTGTCGGCGAAACCGTCCGCCGCGCCCTCGGCGTCGGCGATGACGCCGGTGATGACCTCCCAGGCGTACGGCAGGGATTCCTTGACGCAAGTGACGAACTCGGCGTCGGTGACCTCCCCGCGCTCGGCCTTCTCCAGCAACGCGGGTGACACGTCCAGGGACATCGAACCTCCAGTTTGAGCAGGGCCACCCTCTTGGCTACCGGCCGGGTGGCCCGGCCACAAGAGAAAACGATGATCATCACCACTTTGGCGGAAGGCTCACTCCCACCGGAACAACCGGGCCGCGAGCGCCGTGCCGAGCACCGCGAAGCCGGCGAGCGCGGCCAGCTGGAGCGGCTGCACGCCGGTGCCGACCCACGCGTCCTGCAGCGCCTGTGAACCCGGCGGCACGTAGTCGCCGATCCGGCGGAGGACCTCCGGCAGGAACGGCCGCGGCAGGTAGACACCGCCGAAGAACATGATCGGGAGGTAAGCGACCATCGCGACCCAGGTGGCGGCCTTGGACGTGCGGGCGACCGCGGCCGCGATCAGGCCGAGCGCGAACGTCGCGACGACCCCGAGGACCAACGTCAGCGCGAACGACAGCGGGTGTTCCGGCAGCGGCACGTCGTAGACGGCGTTGCCCAGCCCCAGCACGAGCGCGATGCCCGCCAGCGAGACGGCGACGTGGATGAGCAGCTGCGCGCCCAGCAGGTTGGCCGGGTGCACCGGGGTCGTGGCCAGCCGACGCAGGACGCCCTGCTCGCGGTAGGTGGCGACGGCGGCCGGGATCGACTGCAGCGCGAGCATCGCGAGGCTGATGACGATCAGCGACGGCACCCAGGCGTCGATGAGCCGGTACCCGCCCGCGGCCTCGTGGGGCTCGCGCATGCCCGGGATGGCGCCGATGGCGAGCAGCAGGATCGACGGCAGCAGCAGGGCGCCGAGGGCCATGAAGGGCGAGCGGAGGAGGAGTTTCGTTTCGGTACTGGTGATCTTGGCGAAGGTGTTCACCGGGCGCTCCTGGTCAGCGTGACGAACGCGTCGTCCAAAGTGGATTCTCCGGCCGCGGCGCGGAGTTCGGTCGGGGTGCCGGTCGCGACCACGCGGCCGGCGTCGAAGATCGCGACGCGGTCGCAGAGCCGCTCGGCTTCGTCCATGAAGTGGGTGACGAGCAGGACCGTGACGCCGGTGGCGCGGACACCTTCGACGAGCCGCCACGTTTCGCGGCGGGCGTGCGGGTCGAGGCCGGTGGTCAGCTCGTCGAGGATCGCCAGCTCGGGCCGGCCCACCAGCGCCAGCGCGATCGAGACGCGCTGCTTCTGGCCGCCGGACAGCTTCCCGAAGGAGCTGCGGGCGTGGTCGCGCAGGTCGAGCTGGTCGAGCAGGATGTCGATGTCGGCCGGCTCGGAGTAGAAGGAAGCGAACAGCTCCAGTGCTTCGCGCACCCGCAGCTTCGCGGGCAGCTGGCTCTCCTGCAGCTGGACGCCGACGCGGCGGGTCAGCGCCGCGTGCTCGGTCGCCGGGTTCAGGCCGAGGACGGAGATCGTGCCGCTGTCGGCCTGGCGGAGTCCTTGGAGGCATTCGACGGTGGTGGTCTTCCCGGCGCCGTTCGTGCCGAGGATGCCGAAGATTTCGCCGCGCTCGACGCTGAAGGAAACGCCGTCGACCGCGACCCGGGTGCCGTAGCGCTTGCGGAGGTCGGTGACTTCGATGAGGGGCATGGGAATCAAGCTACGAACCGGCGGCCGCCTCGGTAATGACGCTGAAACCCCAGCTCAGGTAGCGTTTTGCTGAAGCGGGGGTGGGGCTGGGCCCACCCCGTTCGTGGGGCTTCGGGCAGTGCGGCGGGCGGGTGCGTCCGGCGATGATTCCGGGGGAAGGAGGTGCCGGATGACGTACCTGCGTGCGGTCGGCCGGGCGTTCGCGCTGGCCGCGTTCTCGGTGCGCAGCTGGTTCGACGTGCTCGTTCAGCTGATCGCGTTCGTGCTGCTCTGCGGCGGGCTCGTCTTCTTCCTCGGCCCCGCGATCGAATGGGCCCGCGGCCGGTCGGCGGTGGCGCGGAAGCTGGCCGCGCGCTGGTGCGGCGTCGAGGTCGAAGCGCCGTACCGGCCCGAGCCGCCGGAACCGGTACGCGAGCGCGACGGCTGGTACCGCGACGGCAACCAGCTCTACAAGCGGGCGTTCTGGGTGCGCTGGCAGCACCGCCTCACCTGGGCGCTGGAGGACCCGGCGGCGAACCGCGAGTTCGGCTGGCAGCTGGTGAACCCGCTGGTGACGCTGCTGCTGCCGGTGGCCGTCCTGCTCGGCGGGCCGCGGGTGCTGCGCGGCTACGGCCGGTGGACGCGCTGGTGGCTCGGGCCGCACCCCTCCTCCGAGCGGCGCCGGAACTGGCTGCACCGGCACCTCGAAGCGCTGGGCCACCAGTTCGGCATCCTCGCGCTTTCGGTGGTGCAGCTGGTTTTTTCGGTGGTCCAGCTGGTGGTCGTCGCCGGTGCCACGCCGCTGACCCCCCGGGTCGTGCTGTGGAGCCGCTCGATCACCGACACCCTGCGCCGCGAAGCCGAAAACTGGACCGGGGTGCGGATCCCGCGGCCGTACCAGCCGCCGCCCGGGTTGCCGCTGCCCCGCGCCGACGGGCTCTACCAGGTCGGCAGGCAGCTGTACGAAGAAATGATCTGGCCGCTCCAGAACGCCCGCACGCGGTGGATCCTGGGTGACCGGGCCACCTGGCGGGACATGGCCGGCGGCGCACTGAGCTCCCTCGTGTCGCTCGCCTGCTCGTTGCCGGCGCTCGTGTTGTTCGGCTGGGGCATGACCGGCCTCTGGATGCTCTGGGTGTGGCGGCCGTTCGTGTCGCCCCGTGTCCGGTGGTCCCCGCTGCCCGAGGTGTCGACGCACCTCGGTGCGCTCACGCAGACGCCGTTGATCCTGCTGGCGCTGGTCATCGCCGTGGCGCCGGCACCGTGGCTCGCCCGTCAGCAGGCCCGCTTCGCGCGGGTGTGGTTCGGGCCGACCGAGTCGGCCCAGCTGGCCCAGCGCGTCGAACGGCTGAAGCAGACGCGTTCCGACGTCACGGTCACGCAAGCGGCGGAACTGCGCCGGATCGAGCGCGACCTGCACGACGGCGTCCAGTCGCGGCTGGTCGCCATGGGCATGAAGCTGGGCGCGGTCGAGGCACTGGTGGACACCGACCCGGAGGCGGCGAAACGGCTCACGGCGGAACTGCGCGCGGCGACGTCGGAGACGCTCACCGAGCTGCGGGCGCTGATCCGCGGCATCCACCCGCCGGTGCTGTCCGAACGCGGGCTGCTGGACGCCGTCCGCGCGCTGGCGCTGGACAGCCCGCTGAAGGCGCAGGTCACCGGCTCGCTGCCGGGACGCGTCGAGGAGCCGGTGGAGGCGTGCACGTACTTCGCGGTGTCCGAACTGCTCGGCAACGCGGCGAAGCACGGCGCAAAACGGGTGACGATCGAAGTGGGGTTCGCCGACGGGCTGCTGACGGTGGTGGTGACCGACGACGGCCCGGGCGGCGCGAACACGGCCCTCGGTTCGGGACTGCGCGGAATCGAGCGCCGGCTGGGTGGCTTCGACGGTAGGTTGACGCTGACCAGCCCGTTGGGCGGCCCGACGAAGGCGACCCTGGAGATTCCGTGTCAGCTCGACCAAGAACCCTCGTCGCCGAGGACCAGTACCTCCTCCGAGACGGTCTGACGCATCTGTTGACGGCACACGGCTTCGACGTCGTCGCGGCGGTCGCCAGCGGCCCCGAGCTCGTGGCGGCCCTGCGCGAACACCGGCCCGAGGTGTCCATTGTGGACGTGCGGATGCCGCCGACGAACACCGACGAGGGCCTGCAGGCCGCGCTGGCCGCCCGCCGGGAAGTCCCCGGCCTGCCGGTCCTGGTGCTGTCCCAGCACGTCGAGCAGCTGTACGCCCGCGAACTGCTGGCCGACGGCACGGGCGCGATCGGCTACCTGCTGAAGGACCGCGTGTTCAACGCCGAGCAGTTCATCGACGCCGTCCGCCGGGTCGCGGCGGGCGGCACGGTGATGGACCCCGAGGTGATCGCGAAACTGGTGGCCGGCAACGCCTCCGACCCGCTGACGGCGTTGACCCCGCGCGAGCGCGAGGTCCTGGCCCTGATGGCGGAAGGCTGCTCCAACGCGGCGATCGCGTCCCGGCTGCACTTCAGCGAAGGAGCGGTCGGCAAGCACACGGCCAACATCTTCGCGAAGCTGGACATCACCGCTTCGGACGACACGAACCGCCGCGTGCTGGCCGTGCTCACCTACCTCGGCATGTCGTGAGTGGTGAGGGCGGTTGGAACCGCCCTCACCACTCACCACCGGCGTGGGGGCTCAGGCGCGCGAGATGCGGGTCATCTCCTCGCGTTCGACGACCTTGACCCGCTCGCGGCCGGCCGCCGATCCCAGCGCCTTCTCGTGCGCGTCGAGCCGGCCCCAGCCGTCCCAGTTCGTGAACGGGATGCCGCGCGTCTCGAGGAAGTCGAGGATCGCGTCCGGGGACGAGAACTTCGGGGCGGAGAGGGTGTCCGCGTCCGCCAGCAGGCTCGCGATCGTCTCGGCGGCGTCGCCCTTGGTGTGGCCGATCAGGCCGACCGGGCCGCGCTTGATCCAGCCCGTCACGTACACGCCCGGCAGCTGGTTCTCGTCCAGGTCCAGCACGCGGCCCGCCTGGTTCGGCACCACGCCTGCCGCGTGGTCGAACGGCAGCTCCGGCAGGTGCGACGACAGGTAGCCGACCGCGCGGTACACCGCCTGGACGTCCCAGTCGTGGAACTCGCCCGTGCCGCGGACGTTCCCGTCGCCGGTCAGCTCGGTCCGCTCGGTGCGCAGGCCCGTGACCTTGCCGTCCGCGCCGAGGATTTCGGCGGGCGAGTGGAAGAAGTGCAGGTGCAGCCGCCGCGGCCGGGTGCCCGGCTCGCGGATGGCCCACTCCTGCAGCGTCTTCACCACCATGTCGATCTGCTTCGACGCGCGCAGCGCCGCGATGCTGCCGTCGTCGAATTCGATGTCCTCGGGGTACACGATGACCTCGACGTTCGGCGAGTGGTCGAGCTCCCGCAGCTCCAGCGGCGTGAACTTCGCCTGCGCCGGGCCGCGGCGGCCGAACACGTGCACGTCCGTCACCGGGCTGGCCTTGAGCCCCTGGTAGACGTTGTCCGGGATGTCGGTGGTCAGCAGCTCGTCGGCGGTCTTCGCCAGCACCCGCGCCACGTCCAGTGCGACGTTCCCGACGCCGAGGACGGCGACCGAGGAGGCGGTCAGCGGCCAGGTGCGCGGCACGTCGGGGTGGCCGTCGTACCAGGACACGAAGTCGGCGGCGCCGTAGCTGCCGTCCAGGTCGATGCCGGGGATGTCGAGCGGGCGGTCGGCGGACGCGCCGGTCGAGAAGATCACCGCGTCGTAGAACTCGCGCAGCTCGTCGAGCTTGATGTCGGTGCCGTAGTCGATGTTGCCCAGCAGCCGGATGTTCGGCTTCGAGAGCACCTTCTCCAGCGCCGTCACGATGCCCTTGATGCGCGGGTGGTCGGGCGCGACGCCGTAGCGGATCAGCCCGAACGGCGCGGGCATGCGCTCGAACAGGTCGATCTGCACGTCGGCGTCGCTCTTGTCCAGGATGTCGGCGGCGTAGATCCCGGCGGGACCGGCACCCACCACGGCTACGCGAAGAGATCGGCTCACCCAACCCACGGTAAGTTAGGATCACCTAACCTAAAATGTGATTTGGCGTACGGTCCACGGACTGGGAGCCGGTAAGCTCGGCGCCATGCGCGTTCTCGTCGTCGACAACTACGACAGCTTCGTCTACAACCTGGTCCAGTACCTGGCCCAGCTCGGCGCCGACTGCACGGTCTGGCGCAACGACGTCGTGGACCTCGACCGCGTGCCCGAGTTCGACGCCGTGCTCGTCTCTCCCGGCCCGGGCACCCCGGAACGCGCAGGTCAGAGCATGGACGTCATCCGCAAGTGCGCCGAGACGCGCACGCCGATGCTCGGCGTCTGCCTCGGCCACCAGGCGCTCGGCGTCGTCTACGGCGCGACCGTCGACCGCGCGCCCGAGCTGCTCCACGGCAAGACGAGCCAGGTGCGCCACACCGGCGCCGGCGTCCTCAAGGACCTGCCCGGGGAGTTCACGGCCACCCGGTACCACTCCCTGACCGTGGTGCCCGACACGATCCCCGACGCCGTCTTCGAGATCACCGGGCGCACCGAGTCCGGCATCGTGATGGGCATGCGCCACCGCGAGCTGCCGCTGGAAGGCGTCCAGTTCCACCCGGAGTCCGTGCTCACCGAAGGCGGCCACCGGATGCTCGCGAACTGGCTGGCCGCCGCGGGGCACCCCGTCGACCCGGTCCGGGTGAACGAGCTCGAGCGCGCGACCAAAGCGCTCCAGAAGGCCGCTGTTGCGTGATCCGGCTCGAGGGGGTCGGCAAGCGGTACGGACGCGGTGACTTCGTCCTGCGCGACGTCGACCTGACCGTCGAGCCCGGGCACGTCGTCGGCGTCCTCGGCAGCAACGGCTCCGGGAAGTCGACGCTCCTGCGGATCATCGCCGGCGTCTCGCACCCGACCACCGGGGCGGTGACGGGCAGCCCGCGGATCGGCTACCTGCCGGACCGCTTCCCGGCCGGCCAGCGCATGGGCGCCCGCGCCTACCTGCGGCACATGGCCCGCATCCACGGGCTCGCCGACCTGTCGGTGATCGACCCGCTGCTCGAACGGCTCGCCCTCGTCGGCGGCCCGGCGGCGCCGCTGCGCACCCTGTCCAAGGGCAACGCGCAGAAGGTCGGGCTCGCGCAGGCGGTGATGGTCCGGCCTGACCTGCTGATCCTCGACGAGCCGTGGTCCGGGCTGGACGTCGGCACGCACACGATCCTCGGCGAGCTCGTCGCCGAGACGCGGGCGCGCGGGGCGAGCGTCGTGTTCACCGACCACCGGCCGCAGGTGGTGCACGACCACGCCGACGTCGTCCACCTCATGGACTCCGGACGGCTCACGGCGGAAAGCGCGGAGCCGACGACGCGGATCGTGCTGCGCGGCGACGGCACCGGCTGGTCCGGCGAGCCGGGCGTGCGGCACGCCGTCACCGAAGGGCCCCAGGTGGTGTTGACGGTCGAGGTCGCCCGCGTCGACGCGGTGCTGCGGCGAGCGCTCGAAGACGGCTGGTCGGTGCGGGAGGTGGCGCCGTGCTCGCCCTGACCCGGTACTACCTGGCGCTGCTCGGCCATTCGCAGCGGTACCTGCCGGCGCTGCTGGCCTACCTGGCGCTGTGCGTGATCCTCTACGCCGACCCGAATTCCCCGCCGTTGCCGCTGTTCGGCGTCAGCGCCGGCGGATTGCTGGTCGTCTCGTGCTGGCTGACGATCGCCCTGCTCGACATCGAAGACCCGGTCCAGCGCCTGGTGACCCTGAGCCACGCCCGCCAGTGGCGGCGGATGATCACCGGCGCGATCCTCACCGTGCTGGCCTGTTCGCTGGTCCTCACCGTGATCACCGAGCTGTGGTCGGCGCTCAAGTCGTTCCGGATCCAGCCGTCGGCGCTCGGCATCGGGTTGCTCGCCCACCTCGCGTGCGCGGCGCTGGGCATCGCGATCGCCCTGCCGTGCTCGCGACTGCTGGTGCACCGGATCGGCTGGACCGTGCTCGCCGCGGTGGTCACGCTCATGGTCGTCCTGCTGGCGAAGATCCCGCTGGTCCACCCGCTGCTGCACGCCCTCACCGACGAGAAACCGATCGGCGGCCCGCTGGTGCTGGCCCTGGTCACGGCGGTGGCGATGCTGGTCGTCAGCTTCTTCACCGTCTCGGCGCTCGTGCGCCGCCGGTCCTGAGTGCAAATTGCCATCTTCAATTTCCGGCCCGGGCTTCCAGCCGAACGACGCGGCCGACTAAGGTTCGGGGCTTCTCCGGTTCCGGGCGAAGGGAGATCGGGTGACGGCTGGGATCGTCGCGATCACCGTGCCGAACTCCGGGGGCGAACTCCCGGAGCTCGCCGCCTGGCTGCGAGGTGAGGACGAACTCCGCGGCCGCGTCCAGGTCTTCGACGCCGTCGTGGTCGGTGTTTCGAGCTCCTCCGCCGCCGTCTTCTGCCGCTCGCTCTTCGCGTGGCTTGCGCGAGGCCGGGGCGCCCGCGTCTCCCTGAAGGTCAAACGCTCGGGCGCCGCCGAGGAGCTCCAGCTCGACTTCGGGGCCGCGAGCGACGCCGAGCAGGTTCTCGGTGCCGTGCAAGGGTTCCTCGACCAGGCTTGAGCGACGAAAAAGGCCCGCACGGCGAACCGTGCGGGCCCTTTCGCGCAATCGATCAGGGTGCGCCGGAGGTTGTCGGTGCACCCGTCGGGAGCGTGATGCCGCCGTTGCCTTCGGACACGGTCACGGTGATGGACTGGTCCTTGGCAATCTGGGTGCCGGCCTTGACGCTTTGCTTGGTGACCGTGCCTTCCGGCTGTCGGCTGCCTCGGTCGGACTGCTGGTTCAGCGTTCCGGTCCAGCCCATGCTCTGCAGCTTCTGCTGCGCTTCGTCGACGGGCATCCCGACCAGCTGAGGCATCTCGATCTGGGTCTGGTTCGAGCTGTCCGGACCGGTCGACACAGTCAGCGTGATCGTCTTGCCGACCGCCAGCTGACCACCGTTGGGGTTCTGGGTGATGACCATGTCCTTCGGCACCGTTTCCGAAGCCTGGTCGACCCGCTTCGTCGTGAAGCCCTGGCCCTCCAGTGCCGCCTTGGCCTGCGAGTACGGCTTGCCCGTGAAGTCGGTGACCGTCTTGAGCTGCTTCGACTTGCCCAGCGTGATCTTCACCGGCTGTCCCTGGGCGAGTTCCGTCCCCGCGGGCGGGTTCTGGTTCTGCACCAGGCCGACCTGGTTCGGGTCGTCGACCTCGACCTCGTCGACGGTCGAGTCCAGCGTCAGCTTCGCCTCGGTGAGCGCCTGCTCGGCCAGGTTCTGCGTCTTGCCCTTGAGGTCCGGCACGCTGGCCTTGCCCGGGGCGACGCCGACGGACAGCGTGATCTTCGTGTTGGTCGCGACCGAGACCCCGACCGAGGGGTCGATCTTGATGACCTTGTTGATGTCGTCCTGGCTGCACTCCGGGTTGCCGTCGGTCGGCGGCACCCCGCAGGTGACCTGCTTCTGCTCGATCGTGCCGTCGAAGCCCTTGCTCTTCAACGTCTCCCGAGCCTGCGGCACCGTCTGGTGCAGCACGTCCGGGATCGCGACCGTGGTGTTGTCGTTGCTCTTGAACGAGCCCGCCAGCCACATGATCAGAAGCACCGCGCCGAGCACGAACACCGCGGCCACCGCGGCGAGGATCGTCCGGCGCCGCCGCTTGGCCTTCGGGTCTTCGTCGTCCGGCTCGGTGTACTCGTCGTAGCGCTGCTGCTGCCGCCGGTCGGCGTTCATCACCTGCGTGCGCTCGTCCTCGGACATCACCATCGGCGCCACCGGGCGCTGGCCCGAAAGCGTGCGCACCAGGTCCGAACGCATTTCCGCCGCCGACTGGTAGCGGTTCGCCGGGCCCTTGGCCAGCGCCTTCAGCACGACCGCGTCCAGCTCGGGCGCCACCGCCGGGTTCACCGACGACGGCGGGTTCGGGTCCTCCCGGACGTGCTGGTAGGCCACCGCGACCGGGGAGTCGCCGGTGAACGGCGGCTCGCCGGTGATCAGCTCGTACAGCACGCACCCGGCCGCGTAGACGTCGGAGCGGGCGTCGACCGACTCGCCGCGGGCCTGCTCCGGCGACAGGTACTGCGCCGTGCCGATCACCGCGGCCGTCTGGGTCATGGCGGACTGGCCGTCGTGCATCGCGCGCGCGATGCCGAAGTCCATCACCTTGACCGCGCCGTTCTTCGTGATCATCACGTTGGCCGGCTTGACGTCGCGGTGCACGATGCCGTGGCGGTGCGAGAAGTCCAGCGCCGCGCAGACGTCGGCCATGACCTCCATCGCCCGCTTCTGCGACATCGGGCCCTCGGTCTTGACGATGTCGCGCAGCGTGCGGCCTTCGACGTACTCCATGACGATGTACGGCAGCGGCCCGAACTCGGTGTTCGCCTCACCGGTGTCGTAGACCGCGACGATCGCCGGGTGGTTCAGCGCGGCGGCGTTCTGCGCCTCGCGGCGGAAGCGCTCCTGGAACTGCGGGTCCCTGGCGAGGTCGGCACGGAGGATCTTGATCGCGACTTCCCGGCCGAGACGCACGTCGTGGCCGTGGTGGACCTCGGACATGCCTCCGTAGCCGAGCGTTTCGCCCAGCTCGTACCGGTTGGAGAGCAGTCTGGGTGTGCTCATCTCTGGATGCCGTTCCATTCCGTCCAAGGTGTGGTCATGATGCCTTGCCGGCCGCCGTCGGCCGTGCCGGGAGTGCTCGCCGAACCGGCCGGCTCCTCCGCAGGCACCTGTCTGCCCGGGACCACCTGGCTCTGCGTCTGGCCGTTGTGCGGTGGCGAGCCGTTGCCGCCGCCGAGCATTTTCGCGACCAGCACGATGCCCGCCACCAGGACAACGAGCAGGATCGCCGCGAGAAGGGCCCACCAGCCCCACTGCGTCTTCTTCCGGGCCGCCGGCACCATGACCTGCCGCGGGGCGGGCCGCGACGGCGGGCCGATGGCGACCATCGGGTTCATCGCCGGGGACGGCGGGCCGCCCGGCATCTGCTGCTGCGGCGGCATCTGCTGCTGCGGGGGTACCGGAACCGGCATCGACGGCGGCGGCTGTTGCGGCACCTGCTGCGGCTGCGGCACCACCGGCTGCTGGCCCGTCGTGTAGGTGGCGTTGACCAGCCCGGACGGCGTCGGCAGCGGCAGCCCGGCGCGGACCGCGGCGACGGCGGCCGCGAACTCGCCGCCGTTGTTGTAGCGCTGCCGCGGGTCCTTCACCAGCGTCGCCTCGATCACCGCGCGCGCCGCGGGCGGCACGTCCGGCGGCAGCGGCGGCGCGATGTCGCGGATGTGCATCATCGCGACCGTCACGGCGTTCTCGGACAGGAAGGGCCGGTGCCCGGCGAGGCATTCGTAGCCGCACACCGCCAGCGAGTAGACGTCGGACGCCGGCTCGGCCGGCTGCCCGAGCGCCTGTTCCGGGGCGATGTAGTGCGCCGTGCCCATGACCATGCCGGACCGGGTGACCGGGGCCGCGTCGGCCGCCTTCGCCACGCCGAAGTCGGTGATCTTCACCTGGCCCGCCGACGTCACCAGGATGTTGCCCGGCTTGACGTCGCGGTGGACCAGGCCGTGGGAGTGCGCCGCCTGCAGCGCGTTGCCCGCCTGCTCGAGCATGTCGAGGGTGAACTCCGCCGACAGCCGCCCGTGCTTGGCCAGCAGCCCGGCCAGCGGGTCGCCGTCGACGAGCTCCATCACCAGGTAGGCGATCGACAGATCGCCGTCGAAGATGGTCTCGCCGTAGTCGTGCACCGCGGCGATGCCGGGGTGGTTCAGGGACGCCGTCATCCGCGCTTCCGTGCGGAAGCGGTGGAGGAACTCGGCGTCGCCGGAGAGTTCGGCCTTGAGGATCTTGACGGCCACGGTCCGGTCGAGCCGGGTGTCGCTGGCCTGCCAGACCTCGCCCATCCCGCCGACGGCGATCCGGCTCGTCAGCTTGTAGCGGTCGGCCAGCAGCTGACCGGAGGACAGCATGCGCTATCCACCCCCGAGCTTCGCGTTGATCGCCGCGCGGCCGATTTCCGCCGCGACCGAGCCGCCGGTGGCCGCGAGGCCGCGGTTGCCGCCGTCCTCGACGATCACGGCGACCGCGATCTGCGGGTTGTCGACCGGGGCGAAGGCGGTGTACCAGGCGTGCGGGGCGGTGTTCTTGGAGTCCGTGCCGTGCTCGGCGGTGCCGGTCTTCGACGCGATCTGGATGTCCGGGCGCTTGCCGCCGCCCTTGGTGAAGCCCTCGGAAGCGACCATCATGTCCTTGAGGATCGCGGCGTTCGACGACGACAGCGCCGGGGTGCCGGTGAGTTCGGTGGGGCTGTAATCCTCGATGGTCGACAGGTCCGGTGCCAGCACCGACTGCACCAGCTGCGGCTTCATCGCCATCCCGCCGTTGGCCACGGTGGCCGCGAGCAGGCAGTCCTGCAGCGGCGTCAGCCGGACGTCACGCTGGCCGATGCCGCTCTGGAAGAGCGCGTCCGGCGAGTCGAGCGGGCCGACCGTCGAGGCGGCGACCTTCATCGGCACGGTCAGGTCGGTCTGCCCGATGCCGAAGTTCGCCGCCGTCTTCTTGATCTTGTCCGCCCCCAGCTGGCCGGCGAACTGCGCGAACGGCACGTTGCAGGAGTGCGCCAGCGCGTCCTTGAACGTGGTGCCGGGGCACGGCTGGCCCGCGTAGTTCTCCAGCGTCTTGCTGCTGCCGGGGACCTTCGTGTTCGCCGCCGGGTCGATCGGGGTGTCCGGGCCCTTGCCGTCTTCGAGCGCGGCCGCCGCGGTGACGAGCTTCATCGTCGACCCCGGCGGGTACGTCTCGGAGATCGCCCGGTTCAGCATGGGCTTCTTCGGGTCCTTGTTGTTCGCGTTCCAGGCGTCGGTCTGCGCCTTCGACGTGTGCGAGGCCAGCTGGTTCGGGTCGTACGACGGCGTCGAGACCATCGCCAGGATCCGCCCGGTGCTCGGCTCCATCGCGACGACGGCGCCGGTGTAGCCCTTCTGCGTCATCAGGTCGTACGCGGCCTTCTGGACGGCCGGGTCGATGGTCAGCCGGACGTTGCCGCCGCTGGGGTCCCGGCCGGTGACCATGTCCGACAGCCGCCGCACGAACAGCCGCGGGTCGGAGCCGTTGAGGACGTCGTCCTCGGCGCGCTCCAGCCCGCCGGCGCCGTAGTTGATCGAGTAGTAGCCGGTGACCGGCGCGTACATCGGGCCGTCGGCGTAGGTCCGGATGTACTTGTACTTGTCGTTCGACGGGTTGATGCTGGCCAGCACCTCGCCGTTGGCCTGCGACACGATCTTGCCGCGCTGGCGGGCGAACTCTTCGTAGAGCACGCGCGCGTTGCGCGAGTCGGTGCGGTAGTCGTCGGCCTTCACCACCTGGATGTAGGTGGCGTTGGCCAGCAGCAGGACGACCATCACGAGCATCGCCATGCCGACCTTGCGGAGCGGGGTGTTCATGCCTGCACGCCCCCGTCCGCCGGCGGGCGCTGCACGAGCACCGTGTGCGCTTCCGCGATCGGGGCCTGCGGCTGCTGCTGCGGCTTCGGACGGGCGGCGGGCTTGCGGGCCGCGTCGGAGATGCGGAGCAGCAGCGCGACCAGGATGTAGTTCGCGAGCAGCGACGAACCACCCTTGGACAGGAACGGGGCGGTGATACCGGTCTCCGGGATGAGTTTCGTGACCCCGCCGACGACGACGAAGATCTGCATGACCATGGTGAACGCGAGCCCGCCGCCCAGCAGCTTGCCGAACGTGTCGCGCACGGCCAGCGCGCTGCGCATGCCGCGCATCGCGACCAGCAGGTACAGCATCAGCACCGCGGCCAGCCCGATGAAGCCGAGCTCTTCGCCGATCGAGGCGGTGATGAAGTCGGTGTTGGCCTCGGGCACCATGTCCGGCCGCCCGGCACCGAGCCCGGTGCCGCCGACGCCGCCGGTGCCGAGCCCGAACAGACCCTGGGCGAGCTGGTAGCCGCCGCCCGCCTGGTCGTAGGTGGCCAGCGGGTCCAGCCAGTTCGCCACGCGCTGCTGGACGTGCGAGAAGAGGTTGTAGGCGATGATGCAGCCGACCGCGAAGAAGCTGAGCCCGAGGACGACCCAGATGGCCCGCTCGGTCGCGACGTACAGCATCACCAGGATGACGCTGAAGAACAGCAGCGAGGTGCCGAGGTCCTTCTCGAACACCAGGATGCCGATGCAGACGAACGCGGCGATGAGGATCGGGCCGAGGTCGCGGGCGCGCGGCAGTTCGACGCCGACGAGCTTCTTGCCCGCCACCATGAACAGGTCCCGCTTCGACACCAGGAACGAGGCGAAGAAGATCATCAGCAGGATCTTCGCGAACTCGCCCGGCTGGATCGAGAAGAACGGCAGCTTCAGCCACACCTTGGCGCCGTTGACCTCGGACAGGCTCGACGGCAGCAGCGCGGGCAGCGCCAGCGCGGCGATCCCGACCAGGCCCGCGGTGTAGCCGTAGCGGGTCAGCGTGCGGTGGTCGTTCACCACGATCAGCACCACGACGAAGAACACCAGCGAGATCACCGTGAACAGCACCTGCGCGGTGACGGCCGGCGTGTAGTCCTTGCCGTTCTGCGCGGCCCGTTCGGCCAGGGCCAGGTCGATCCGGTGGATCATCACCAGCCCGATGCCGTTCAGCAACGCGACGCAGGGGAGCAGCACGGGGTCGGCGTACGGCGCCCACTTGCGGACGGCCAGGTGCGCGCCGGTCAGCACGCCGAGGTAGGCCAGGCCGAGCCAGATGATCGACGCGGTGAGCTCCTGCTCCTGGTTCGCTTCGACCAGGACGAGCGCGATGGTGACGATGAACGTGGCGAACCCGAGCAGCGCCAGCTCGGTGTTGCGGCGGGTCGGGACCTCGCGCGGCGGGTTCGTCTGGAACGCGGCGAGCGGTTCGGCGGCGCGCGCGGCAGGCTGGCTCATCAGTTACCGCCTCCCGTCGTCGGTGCCGTCGAACTCGGCGTCGAGCAGTCCCTCCCCGCTGGCTGGTTCGCCGACGACGGAGCGGTGGAGCCGGCCGGAGCCGACGGAGTCGTCGTCGGCGTGACCGGAGGGGTCGGCGTCGGGGACGGCTGACCGCCCGCCGGCGCGCAGTTGTTCAAGCGCTTGCGCAGCTGCAGGAAGTCGTCGATGTACTTCCGCGCTTCGTCGAGGCTGTCCTTCTTGACGCCGTTCTGCACCGCCAGCCGCGCGTCCTCCTGGAGCTGGGTGACGCGCAGCTTGTCCGTGCACACCTGGCTCGGCGGGCAGGACCCCTGCTCGTAGGCGTGCAGGTCGATGCCGAGAATGCTGCCGGGGACGCCGCGGTAGATCACGACCTCCCCGTCCGATCCCTCGCCGACATAGTACTGACTCAGCACGAAGTAGCGGGTCGCGATGGCGGCCGCCGCTAGCACGACGAGCACCACCACCGCGCCGGCCAGCCAGCGGAACCGCTTCCGGCGCCGGGCCCGCGGGTCTTCCTGCGGCTGCGGCAGTTCCTGGCGCGGCGGCGGGGGCGGCTGGGTCAGCGCCCTGGCCCGCGCCGCGGGGGAGTCGCCCTGGTGCCGTTCGTCGCTGCCGTCCCCGGCGGCGCCGCCCACGATGGGCGCGTCCTCGCCGAAGTCGACGTCGACCACGTCGGCGATGATCACCGTGACGTTGTCCGTGCCGCCGCCCTTGAGCGCCAGCTCGATCATCCGGTCCGCGCACTGCTGCGGGTCCGGGATCTGCACGGCCTCGGCCAGCGTCTCGTCGCTGACCATGCCCGACAGCCCGTCCGAGCAGATCAGGTACCGGTCGCCGGCGCGGGCTTCGCGCACGGTCAGGCTCGGCTCGACCTCGTGGCCGGTGAGCGCCTTCAGCAGCAGCGACCGCTGCGGGTGCACCGCGGCCTCTTCGGGCGTGATCCGGCCCTGTTCGAGGAGTTCGTTGACGAAGCTGTCGTCCCGCGTGATCTGCGCGAACTGCCCGCCGCGCAGCAGGTACGCCCGCGAGTCGCCGACGTGCACCAGCCCCAGCCTGGTGCCGGCGAACAGGACGGCGGTGAGCGTGGTGCCCATGCCGTCCAGGTCCGGGTCCTGCGAAACCAGTTCGGCGATCGCGGCGTTGCCGTTCGCCACCGCCTCGCGCAGCTGCGCGAGCAGGTCGTCGCCCGGCTCGTCGTCGTCGAGCGGGGCGAGGGAGGCGATGACGACCTTGCTGGCGACTTCACCCGCCGCGTGCCCACCCATGCCGTCGGCGAGCGCGAGCAGGCGAGGGCCGGCGTACACGGAGTCCTGGTTGCTCGAACGCACCAGGCCCCGGTCGCTGCGGGCTGCGTAGCGGAGGACGAGAGTCATGGGCGAAGCTCGATCACCGTCTTGCCGATCCGGATGGGGACTCCGAGCGGGACCCGGAGGGGTGCAGTGACCTTAGCCCGGTCGAGATAGGTCCCGTTCGTCGAGCCCAGATCTTCCACGTACCAGTCCTCGCCGCGCTGGGCGATCCGGGCGTGCCGGGTCGACGCGTAGTCGTCGTCGAGGACCAACGTGGAGTCGTCGGCCCGGCCGATCAGGATCGGCCTGCCGTCCAGCGCGATGCGCGTCCCCGCCAGCGCGCCGTGCGTGACGAGCAGCTGCTGCGGGGACTTGCTGTTGCGCGGCTTCTTCTCCTTCTTGCGCCCGAAGGTCGGCACCTGGACGCGCATGCCCGACGCCGCGTAGAGGTCCGAGCGCACGACTCGGAGCGCGGCGAACACGAAGAGCCAGAGCAGCACGAGGAAGCCCACCCTGGTGAGTTGTACGACCAGCTCTGGCACTTGGTGTGTCCGCTCCCGACTCTTCCGCGCAGCCGCGACGCGGGTACGCCGCGGTCCCCCCGCACGTCAATTCTGCGGGAACAGTATTCCGTGTCCCGAGTCAGCCCTGTGTACGGAACACGAGGGACGAATGACCCACCCGGATGACGTCGCCGTCGGCGAGCTGCCAGGTCTGGACCGGGGTGCCGTTCACGGTCGTCCCGTTGGTCGAGCCGATGTCGGCGAGCGTCGCGCTCTGGCCGTCCCAGGTGATCTCCAGGTGGCGGCGCGAAACCCCGGTGTCCGGCAGGCGGAAGTCCGCGTCCTGGCCCCGGCCCACGACGTTCCCGCCCTGCTTCAGCGAGTACGTCCGGTTCGAGCCGTCGTCCAGCTGCAGGCTCGCCGCGAGCTGGCGGCCCGGCGCCGGCGGGGCGTAACCGCCCTGCTGGCCGTACGGGTCCGCGGCCGGGGCGCCGTACGCCTGCTGCTGGCCGTACTGGTCGTACCCGCCCTGCTGGCCGCCGTACTGGTCGTAACCGCCACCCTGCTGCGGCTGCCCGTACTGGTCGTAGCCGCCGCCCTGGGGCTGGGCGTAGCCACCCTGGTCGTACCCGCCGCCTTGAGGCTGGGCGTAGCCACCCTGGTCGTACCCGCCGCCCTGCGGCTGGGCATAACCCTGGTCGTAACCGCCCTGGTGCTGCTGCCCGTACTGGTCGTAGCCGCCACCCTGCTGCGGCTGCCCGTACTGGTCGTAGCCACCGCCCTGAGGCTGCTGGCCGCCGTACTGGTCGTATCCACCCTGCTGGCCGTAACCCTGGTCGTACCCGGGCTGCTGGCCACCCTGCTGTCCGTAGCCGTACTGGCCCTGCTGGCCGTACGGGTCACCCTGGTCGTATTGGCCGTAGCCGGGGGGCTGGCTCATTGCTGGGTCTCCTGCGTTGCTGGGTCGTGCCGACCGCGGTGAACCGGCGCCTGAGGGGCGGGCGTCGGGATCGACGGACGAACGGGTCTTGAACTGTCCAGTATGCAGCGCCTCGTTGCGCTCGAGTGATACGACGACGTCACCATAGGTGTCCAGGCCCTCCGCGGCGAGGTGTTCCGCGACCGCCTTGGCCAGTACCTGGGTGACGCGCTGCTCGTCGCCGGCCATGCGTTCGTGGTCAGCTGCCCCCAGGGACACGATGTAGTGATTGGGGGCGAGCTGCCGGCCGCCTGCCAGCTCACGAACGTTCTCCTCACTCTCCCGTTCCAGGGCGATCGCCACTTCCTGCGTGACGACGTTGCCGCCGAACATGCGCGCGAAAGTGTTCCCCACCAGGTTCTCGAGTCGCCTGTCGAATCGTTCGGCGCGGCCCACCGGGGAAAACCTCCTCACACGTGTGCTTCCGCACCGATCCTATCCGGGTGAGCCAGCCCCTACACGGCCCCCGGTGAAACCCGCGAAATCGACCTGCTAGTCTTCTCCTCGCTGCCGCAAGGAAGCACTCGGGCGAGTGGCGGAATGGCAGACGCGCACGGTTCAGGTCCGTGTGTCCGAAAGGACGTGAGGGTTCAACTCCCTCCTCGCCCACGCTGTTCAGAGCCCCGATCGCTGGCGCGATCGGGGCTCTTCCCGTTGTCCTTGTATCTCCCGGGGGGCCGAGCCCCCCGGACCCCCCACGGTGCCTCCCGTCGCCTTCCAGCGTGGTCCGGTCGGGTTCCAGGGGGACGGGGGGTGCCGTTCGTCACCTTTTGGCGTGGTCAGTGGGTGTTCGCCCTGGGCGAAGTTACGCCGTGTGAGTGGCTATCCAGTCTGCTATTACGTCCGCTCGGCTTGTGGTTTCGATGCTTGAGTGGGGGCAATCGGGGCCCGTGGCCTCCAGGGAGACCAGTTCGGTGCCCGTGAAGTAGGGGGCTCCCGAGTCGTACGTGCAGGCGCTTGTTGTGCTTTCCGGGGCTGCGCCGCGGACGCCCACCGTTGTCGGGTCCACCTTGGCGACCACCACCGTGCCCTGTTGGAGGCGGGTGGCCGGTTTGGGGTTGGGGCCGGTCAGGCTGCCCCAGCCCGCCAGCGTCAGCCGCTGGCCGGCCTTCGGGACGGCGCGGCTCACCGACAGCGGCGGCACCGTGGTCACCGGGGAGTCGAGGCGGATCAGGGCGACGTCGTTCTCCTTCGCCTGCAGCACCTCGGTCGCCCTGCGGGCGATGCCCGACTCCGTTTCCTCGTCGGTCAGGCCCAGCGTCACCGTCGTCGGGTACGGCACCCTGCCGGAGACCCGGTCGCGGTGGGCGTCGTGGAAACAGTGGCCGGTCGTGACGACCCAGGCGGGCGCGACGAGCGCGCCCGTGCAGTAGCTGCTGTACGTGGAGCCGTCCGGGCGCGGGATCTTCGTCATCGCGAGCTTCGCGACGAACCCGTACTGGCCCGGTGGGACGTCCGAACCGTGGGCGACGGCCCAGGCGGCGGGTGCGGTGGAGACGGTCAAGACAGCAGCGGCGAGCAGGGCGCGCAGGCGCATTTCTCCCCTTCGTCGAGTCGGTGGTCGACGTCCGACGTTAGGGCCGCCGCCGCGGGCGGGGAATTCCCTGGCCGGGCGTCACCCGGTGGTCCATCGGGTGACGCCCGGCGAACGGTCAGCCGGTGTGCGAAGCGATCCAGTCCGCGACGACGTCCACGCGCGAGGTGGTCTCGAGCTGGTTGTGCGGGCAGTCCGGTCCGGTGGACTCGACCGACACCAGCTGCCCGCCGGAGCCGCCCGCGACGAAGTACGGCGCTCCGGAGTCGTAGGCGCAGGCGCTCGTCGTCGACGTCGGAGCCACGCCGCGGACGCCGAGCGTCGCCGCCGCGACCTGGCCGACCTGCACGGTGCCCTGCTGCAGCTTCGTCGACGGCGCCGGGTTGGTGGCCGTGAGACTGCCCCAGCCGGCCAGCGTCAGCTGCTGGCCGACCGACGGCGTCACCCGGTTGACCGTCAGCGGCGTGATGCCCGTGACGTCCGCGTCGAGGGTCGCGATCGCGATGTCGTTCGCACTCGCCTGGTAGACCGTGACGACATTGCGGACCACCCCCGGTGTGCTCTGGTTCACCGTGCCGAGCAGCACGGACGTCGGGTACGGCACCGGCCCGGAGACGCGGTTGCGGTTGGCGTCGTGGAAGCAGTGGCCCGCGGTGATGATCCACTTCGCCGCGATCAACGCGCCGGAGCAGGCGCTGTTGTACTTGCTGCCGTCGGGCCGCGGGATGTTCGTCATGGTGAGTTTCGCGGCGAAGCCGAACTGGCCCGCCGGAACGTCGGAGCCGTTCGCCACGGCCGAGGCCGGTGCCGCGGTGGCGAGCCCGGCGGCCAACGTCATCAGGGCAGCGGAAAGCACAGCGCGAACGCGCATCGGTGGATCCCCCCTTGTCGTGCACCGGCGGTCGGAGGCCGGTGATCACCTTCGAGCGTAGCCACGAGGCACGAGCCGGAAAGGCGCTGCTTGGAGCAAAAACCGGCCCCGGCACGGGGGTGCCGGGGCCGGTTTGCCGGTTATGCGCGGAAAGCTAGTTCACGCCGACGAGGTCGACGACGAAGACGAGGGTCTCGCCGGGCTTGATCACGCCGCCCGCACCGCGGTCGCCGTAGGCCAGGTGCGGCGGGATCACCAGCTTGCGGCGGCCGCCGATCTTCATCCCCGCGACACCCTGGTCCCAGCCGGCGATGACCTGACCGGCACCGAGGCCGAAGCGCAGCGGCTCGCCGCGGTTCCAGGACGCGTCGAACTCTTCGCCGGTCGAGTGCGAGACACCGACGTAGTGCACGGTGACGGTCGTGCCCGGCGTGGCCTCCGCGCCGTCACCGACGGTGATGTCGGTGATCTCCAGGTCGGCCGGGGGAGGTCCGTCCGGGCGGTCGATGAGGGGCTTTTCCAAGGTCATGGCGCTCACCGTACCCACGCGCCGCGAGCTGCGCCGATCGGACTACGCCCAAGGAGGGGAAAAACGCGAAAACTCTTCACACTTGCCCTACTGCTGGGTAGCGTGCGCTTCGTCACTTTTCTGGACTGAGGGGAGCCCGGCATGCGACGCCGCATCCGCGCCCTGACCGTTACGGCACTGGGGGCCCTCGTGGCCGGGCTCACCCAGGTCGCCGTCACCGCGCCGGCCGCCCAGGCGGCCGTGTCGCCCGACGACTACTGCGGCGGGCAGTGCAGCGACATCCTGCCGCCCGGCGAACAGGGCAGCGCCACCCTCGCGGAGATCCTGGCGCACAAGCTGCTCGGCACCCGGCCCGCGCACTCGGCCGACCAGCTCGGGAAGTACGCCTCGCTGGCCGGCGGCTACAAGACGCTGACCACCGGCGCGATCAACCAGTACTTCAACGACTCCTCGTTCGGCGTCCCGGCCGACCAGGTGGCGAGCACGACGAAGCCGCGCGCCGACGTCACGATCGTGCGGGACAAGGCCCTCGGCGTCCCGCACATCACCGGGACCACCCGCGCCGGCACCGAGTTCGGCGCCGGGTACGCGGCCGCGCAGGACCGGCTGTGGCTGATGGACGTGCTGCGGCACGCCGCCCGCGGCCAGGTGAGCTCCTTCGCCGGCGGCGCCGAAGCCAACCGCGAACTCGAGCAGACGTTCTTCGCGAACGCCCCCTACACCGAAGCCGAGCTGCAGCAGCAGATCGACCGCACGGCCGCCAGCGGCCCGCGCGGCGCGCAGGGCCTCGCCGACGCCCAGGCCTACATCGACGGCATCAATAAGTACATCGACGACTCCCACAGCGGCCGGTACTTCCCCGGCGAATACGTGCTGACCGGGCACATCGACTCGATCACCAACGCCGGGACGATCGACCCGTTCAAGCTGACCGACCTGGTCGCGCTCGCCTCGCTGGTCGGCGCCGAGTTCGGCGCGGGCGGCGGCGGCGAGGTCCAGAACGCCATCGCGAAGCTCGCGCTGCAGGAAAAGTACGGCGTCGCGCAGGGCGAAAAGGTGTGGCAGAGCCTCCGCTCGGAGGACGACCCCGAGGCGGTCAAGACGCTGCACGACGGCCAGACCTTCCCGTACGGCAAGACGCCGGCCAACGCCGCCGGCCGCGCGATGCCGGACAAGAACTCGGTGACGCCGCAGCAGCTCGTGTTCGACAGGACCGGCTCGGCCGCCACCGCGACGCCGTCCACTGTGGACGTCGCCGCGCCCGCCGAGCAGGAGCCCGCCCGCGGGATGTTCGAGAACGGCGTGCTGCCGGCGAACATGCTGAGCGAGAAGCACGGCATGTCCAACGCGCTGCTCGTCTCCGGGGCCAAGACCGCCAGCGGCCACCCGGTCGCCGTGTTCGGCCCGCAGACCGGGTACTTCGCGCCGCAGCTGCTGCTCCTGCAGGAGCTGCAGGGCCCGGGCATCAGCGCCCGCGGCGCCGCCTTCGCCGGGCTGAGCATGTACGTGCTCCTCGGCCGCGGCCAGGACTACTCGTGGAGCGCGACGACGTCGGCGCAGGACATCATCGACACCTACGCGCTGCAGCTGTGCGACCCGAGCGGCAACGCGCCGACGAAGGACTCGAACTACTACACCTACCAGGGCAAGTGCGTCCCGATGGAGACCGTGGAGGTCAAGAACGCCTGGAAGCCCACGGTGGCCGACGGTACCGCGGCCGGTTCCTACACCCTGCGCAGCTACCGGACCAGGTACGGGCCGGTGCAGAGCCGGGCGACCGTCGGCGGCAAGCCGGTGGCGTACGCGGCGCTGCGGTCGTCCTACTTCCACGAGGTCGACTCGCTCATCGGCTTCCAGGAGCTCAACGACCCCGGCTTCGTCAAGTCCGCGGCGGACTTCCAGCGGGCCGCGCAGGACATCAACTTCACGTTCAACTGGTTCTACGCCGACTCGAAGGACATCGCCTACTTCAACTCCGGGGCCAACCCGGCCCGGCAGTCCGATGTGGACCCGAACATGCCGGTGTGGGGCGATCAGGGCCACGACTGGGTGGGCTGGAACCCGGCGGGCAACGTCGCCACCTACACGCCCGCGTCGCAGCACCCGCAGTCGGTCAACCAGGACTACTACGTCAGCTGGAACAACGCGCAGGCCAACGGCTACGCCGCGGCCGGGGCGGACAAGTCCGCCGTGCACCGCGTCGACCTGCTCGACTCGCGGGTGAAGAAGCTGATCACCAGCGGCACGAAGGTCACCCGGGTCAACCTGACCCAGGCGATGGCCGAGGCCGCGCTGGCGGACCTGCGGGCCGAGCGCGTGCTGCCGCTGCTGCTGCAGGTGCTCGACAAGACGCCCACCACCGGCGCGGCGGCGGACGCCGAGGCGAAGCTCAAGACGTGGCTCTCGCACGGCCAGTTGCGCACCGAGACCTCGCCGGGCAGCAAGGCGTACGCCGACGCCGACGCGATCCGCATCTTCGACGCCTGGTGGCCGCTGCTGGTCCAGGCCGAGTTCAAGCCGGGCATGGGCGACGCCGCCTACAACGCGATGACCGGCGTGCTCGGCATCAACGAAAGCCCGTCCGGCTGGCAGAACGGCAACGGGCAGCACACCGGGCAGCCGCACAAGGGCTCGTCGTTCCAGTTCGGCTGGTGGGGTTACGTCAGCAAGGACATCCGGCAGGTGCTCGGCCAGCCGGTGGCCGGCCCGCTCGCGCAGACGTTCTGCGGCGGCGGCGACGTCACCGCGTGCCGCCAGGCGCTCGTCGACTCGCTGACCACGGCCGCCGGCCAGGCCGCGAACACCGTCTACCCCGGTGACGCGAACTGCTCGGCCGGTGACCAGTGGTGCGCCGACTCGATCGTGCACAACCCGCTCGGCGGCATCACGCAGGACAAGATCGGCTGGCAGAACCGGCCGACCTTCCAGCAGGTCGTCGAGTACGCCGCGCACCGCGGGGACAACGTCGCGAACCTGGCGGCGGCGAAGACGGTCAGCGCCACCAGCGCCGAGTCCGGCTTCTACAACGCGCCGGCGTCGAACGCGATCGACGGGAACGCCTCGACCCGCTGGGCCAGCGACTGGAGCGACGACCAGGCGATCACCGTCGACCTCGGCTCGGTCCAGCAGGTCTCGCGGGTGATGCTCAGCTGGGAGTCCGCGTACGGCAAGAGCTACCGGATCCAGCTCTCGCCGGACGCGGTGCACTGGACGGACGCGGCCGTGGTGACCGACGGGGACGGCGGGCAGGACAACGTCTCGTTCGCCGCGACTCCGGCCCGGTTCGTGAAGCTGCAGGGCGTCCAGCGCGGCACCAAGTACGGCTACTCGCTGTACGAGTTCGAGGTCTACGCGCACTGAGAAGCCCGGCTGGGGCACTCGCGGACGCGTGAGTGCCCCAGCCTCCCCTTATCGTGAGGCGCATGGACGACTGGACGCCTCGCACCAAGGCCATCGCCGCCGGCCGGCCGCACGGACCCGGTGAGCCGCTGAACACCCCGCTCGTCGCCACCAGCACCTACCAGGCCGGTGGCGACTTCGTGTACGCGCGCGGCGACGGGACGCCGACCTGGCACGCGCTCGAGGAAGCCGTCGGGGCGCTGGAAGGCGGCCACGCGACGGCGTTCGCGTCCGGGGTCGCCACCCTCTCCGCCGTCCTGGACCTGCTGCCGGTCGGCTCGCGGGTCGCCGTCCCGACGTTCAGCTACGCCGTGACGCGCGGGGTGCTGGCCCACGCGCAGAAGCTCGGCAAGCTCGCCGTCACCGAGCTCGACCCGACGGACACCGGCGCCTGGGTCGCCGAGGCGGCGACCGCCGATCTGGTCTGGCTGGAGTCGCCGACCAACCCGACCCTTGATGTGATGGCCATCGAGCCGATCGCGGCCGCCGCGCGTGGCCGGGTCGTCGTCGACAACACCTTCGCGACGCCGCTGCAGCAGCGGCCGCTCGAACTGGGCGCGGACGTCGTCGTGCACAGCGCGACCAAGCTCATCGGCGGGCACAGCGACCTGCTGCTGGGCATCACCGTGGCCAAGGACCCGGCCGTCGCGGAGGAGCTGCGGGGCGCGCGGACGCGGGTCGGGTCGACACCGGGTGCCCTCGAAGCCTGGCTCGCCCTGCGCGGGCTGCGGACCATGCCCGTCCGGCTGGCGGAGCAGACCCGCACCGCCGCCCTGCTGGCGGAGCGGCTCGCCGGGCACCCCGCGGTGCGGCGGGTGCGCTACCCGGGCTTCGGGATGATGGTCTCGTTCGACCTCGCCGACGCCGAGACGGCGGACCGCTTCTGCGCGTCGGTCCGGCTGATCCGGTCGGCGACCAGCCTCGGCGGCGTCGAAAGCCTGGTCGAGCGGCGGGCGTGGCTGGCGGGCGAGGAGCGCGTCCCGCCCGGGCTGATCCGGTTCAGCGTCGGCCTGGAGGACCCCGAGGACCTGTGGGACGACCTGATGTTCGCCCTCACGGAGTAACGCGGGCCGCCGAATCGTCGATAGTCGCGACATCGCAGGTCAACGCACTGGGAGTGGATCGTGGGCAGAACGCTGAGCCGGGTGGCCGGGGTCGTCTTCGCGGGTGCGCTCGCCACCTTCGCCGCCACGCCCGCCGCGCTGGCGCAGACGGACACCAGCCCGGCGTCCGAGACGACCACGACCACCACCACGGCGGAGCCGGCGACCACCACGGTTCCGTCCTCGACGGAGACCACCGCGCCGGCCTCGCCGGCCACGACCACCGCCGGGACCACCTCGGCCGCGGCGAGGACCGAGGTCACCACCACGAGCCCGCCGACCACCACGTCCTCGGCGCCGGAACCGGCCGAGCCGCCGAAGGACGATTACCAGGACAACGCCGGTCACGGCTTCGTCGGCCTCGGCGGCGAGGGCGTCCTCGTCATCGCCTGCGCGGCCGCGAAACCGGGCGCAGTCGCGACCCAGTACCTGAGTGTGACCGGCGGCCCGGACCAGGACGAGTCCGACGGCCGCTACTGGAACTACTCGGTGCGTGTGGTCGACGCCCCGGCCGGCACGACCACCGCCAAGTTCAGCTGGACCTGCGACAACGTCGAAGGCAACGGGATCGTCGAGTTCGAGCGGGAAGGACCGCCGGCGAGCACGACCACGAGCAGCAGCTCTTCGCCGTCGAGCACCGCGCCGGTCACCACTGCGCCGATCACCACCGGGCCGATCACCACCGCGACCGGTTCCGCACCGGCCGGCAACGCCGCTCCCGCAGCCCAGGTCAAGGTCGCGCCCCGGGGCGGGATCGAGACCGGCTTCGGCGGCACGGCCCGGTGACGGTCCGCCGGGCGGGCGCGACGCTCGCCCTCGTGCTGGCCCTGGCCGGGTGCGGCGGCGCCGCGGAGCCGCCACCGCCCGCGCAGGCGCAGGCGCCCGTTCCGTCGTCGGTGCCGGTGACCGTGCCGTTCAAGGGACTCCGCCCGACGTCGGTGAAGATCCCGAAGATCGGCGCGGAATCCAGCCTGCTGGCCGTCGCGCTGAAACCCGACGGTTCGATTTCCGTCCCGTCGGTGCACACCCCGATGCAGGCGGCCTGGTACAAACTTTCGCCGGTACCCGGCGACACCGGGCCGGCGATCGTGCTCGGACACGTGGACGGCGACAGAAAACCGGGTATCTTCTTCATGCTGAAGGACCTGGCACCCGGCGACGAGGTCGACGTCGACCGCAGCGACGGGCGCAAGCTGAAGTTCGTCGTCGACCGCGTCACGCAGGTCCCGAAGGAGACGTTCCCGCGGGATGCCGTCTACGGCAACAGCAACGAACCGGAACTGCGGCTGATCACGTGCGGTGGGGCGTTCGACCACGCTGAGCACAGCTACCGCGACAACATCGTCGTCTACGCGAAGCTCGCGAGCTGAAACCGCTGTCACGGTCACTGTCCGAAGTGGATTTCGCCGGGCCGGAACGTTACAGGTTTCGGCAGTGGTTTTCTTCACGTCATATTCGTTTCCGGTATATACCAGTGATGGGGCAGGATGGGCGGGTCACCCGATCTTGTGCTTCTCGGCACCGGGTGATCCGCGTAGTGGGGGTCATTGCGCGTTTCCTTCCCTGGGAGTCACCTTGAAGAAGACCCTGGGCCGTCTCGCGGGCGCTGTGCTCGCGGGGGCCCTGCTCACGATCACCGTCGCGCCGGCCGCGTTCGCGCAGGAGGCTCCGGTCACCTCGACGACCGAAGCCGCGCCCACCTCCGACGCGCAGCCGACGACGGACCTGCCCACGAGCACCTCGGTCCCGACTTCGGAGCAGCCGACGTTGCAGCAGCCCACCTCGGAGCAGCCGACCTCGCAGCAGCCGACGTCGACCGGCACGCCCACCTCGGGCAAGCCGACCGAGACCACCGCCGCGCCGTCCACCGAGCCGACCGACCCGTTCCCGCACGGCGACGACTACCTCGACGACGTCGCGTACGCGTGGGAGTTCGAAGACGGCACCGGCGTGCTGGTCATCGCCTGCGCGGCGGGCGAGCCGACGAACGTCGCCGCCAACGACTTCACCGTGGCCGCCGGCCCGTTCCAGGACGGCGCGGACGGCCGCTACTGGGGCTTCGACATCCAGCTCAACGAGGGCAAGCACCTGAGCGACGCCACCCAGGTCTCCTGGACCTGCGAGGGCAAGCCGGTCACCCGGCCGGTCGGCCACGGCGGCGGCTCGGCCACCGTCGGCGGCCAGGTCAAGGTGACCCCGAAGGCCGGCGGTGTCGAGACCGGCGGCGGCGCGACGGCCCGGTCCTGACCGCATGACAACGCAGTTCCGCCGCGGCGGCCGCGTTCTCGCGGCCGCCCTGGCGCTGTCCTTCGCACTGGCCGCCTGCGGGACCGACGCCCCGCAGGCCGCGGCGCCGTCCTCGTCCACGCCGGCCCCGCCGCCGGTGACCAAGCCGTTCGCCGGCCTGCGCCCGACGCAGCTGAACATCCCGAAGATCGGCGCGCAGTCCTCGCTGGTCTCGGTGCTGCCGAAGGCCGACGGCGGGATCTCTGTCCCGTCGGTGCACACGCCGATGCAGGCGGCCTGGTACAAGATGTCGCCGGTGCCCGGCGAGACGGGACCCGCGGTCCTGCTCGGGCACGTCGACGGCGACAAGAAGCCCGGGATCTTCTTCAAGCTGAAGGATCTCGCCCCGGGTGACGAGGTGGACGTCGACCGCAGCGACGGCAAGAAGGTGAAGTTCGTCGTCGACCGCGTGGAACAGGTCCCCAAGGACACGTTCCCGCGCGACGCCGTCTACGGCAACAGCGACAAGCCGCAGCTCCGGCTGATCACCTGTGGTGGCGCGTTCGACCACGCCGAGCACAGCTACAAGGACAACATCATCGTGTACGCGAAACTAGCCAACGCCTGAGCCGGGATACGGGAACTCCGGCTTCAGCGTGGTTCCCGGGCAGACCCAGCGGCGCATGCCCGCGTCGCAGACGGCGTACCCCCAGTTGATCAGGTTGTCCTGCACCTTCTCGGACATCCTGGTCAACCGGGTCTTCGTCTCGGCGAGCCGCCGGGTCTGCTCCACCGGTGCCGGCAGGGCGTCCGGCAGTTCGAAGTTTTCGATGTTGCTGTAGGTCGCCCAGTACGTCCCGGCGTAGGTCTTGTCCTCATAGGACTTCAGCAGCGAGCCGGTGCGCAGCTCGCGGACCTGGTTGTCCATCACGGTCAGCACGCGCAGCAGCTGCATCGGCCAGTTGTGCTTCGGCTTGGCCTCGTGCTTCATCTTCTTGCCGGCGTCGCTGACCAGGACGGTCGCTCGCTGGTTCTCGATGGGGTCCAGGCCGAGGTTGTCGTACACGCCCGCGTCGCTGAGCACGATCTTGCGGCTGGTCTCGTGCGGATCGGGGATCACGACCGGCGAGAGCATGGGCGGGAACGCCGACGACGCGGCGACCGCGGTGGCCAGGGGGATCCGCCCGTGCGGGCCGGGCTGCCGGAAGAACCACCACAGCGAGCCGTCCTGCAGGCTGGTCGCGGTGAACACGAAGTTCGGCCCGGCCGGATCGAGGTCGGCGAGGCAGCAGTCCCCGAAGAGGTGCTTCGCGTAGCGGCGCGCGAGTTCCTCACCCGCGCTGCGCCACGGGATGCACATCGCCTTGAGCGTGACCGGGATGTCGAGGTTGGTGCGGGCGAGCCGCCGGATGGGCTGCACGACCTCCTTGCCGAAGTTCTCCGCGACGCCGTCTTCGCCGAACCACAGCTTGTTCCACGCGTGCGCCAGCACGCCCGCCGCGATCGAACCGCCGGAGACGCTGGAGACGGTGGTGAGCTTCGGCAGCCAGCCGAGCTCGTTGAGCCGCCAGAGCGCGCCGGCGTGGAAGAGCATTGCGCGGTAGCCGCCGCCCGAGAGCGCGAGGCCGACGCCGTCCCGTTTCGCCGAGTCCACGCGGCCGAGTTTAGGACCGCAGCAACGGCTTGAGCAGTGGCCGTTGCCCGGCCGGGACGTGTTCGGCGTAATTGTCGTACAACGCCTGCTTGGCCAGGTGGGCCGCGCCGGTGCCGTCGGCCGCGCGGATCGCGTCGAGCACCTCGGCGTGGTGGGCGAGCCAGGTGCGCATCAGCGATGCGCGGTTGCTGGCGTGCTCGAGCTTGTCCTCGATCAGTTCCAGCACGACTCCGCGGACCACCTCTTCGCTGACCACCAGCAGGGGATTGCGGGAGATGCGGGCGATCACCTCGTGGAAGGCGACGTCGGCGCGGCTGAACTCGGCGTAGCCGCGCGAGACGCCTTCGCGCATCGACTCCAGGGCCGCGTCGAGGCCGGTCAGGTCGTCTTCGGTGCGCAGCTCCGCGGCGAGCAGGTGGGCCGAGCCGTCGAGGATCATCCGGAACTGCAGCAGTTCGGCCAGCCCGACGTGGTCGGCGCGGGCGAGCCGGTGCATCGACCGGTGCAGCGCGGCGGGCGAGGCGGCCAGCACCTCCGGGCCGCGCGGGTCCCCGGGCCGCGAGCGGATCATCTCGGCCGCCTGCAGGACGCGCAGGGCTTCGCGGATCGTCGAGCGGCCGACGCCGAACTGGACCATCAGCTCGCGCTCGCCCGGCAGGCGTTCCCCCGGCTTGAGCTCGCCGCTGATCACGGCCTGCTCGATCTGCTCGACGACCCGCTCGTACGCGCGGACCGGAGCCACCGGTTCGAACCGCATCCCTTGACCTCGTCGTCCGCTCGGTGCAGGCTACTGGTCAGACCAGTGTACTTACCTGGAGGCCGAATGAAAGCCCGGATTCCTGCGGTGGCAGCGGCGCTGCTGCTCGTGGTGTCCGGCTGCTCGGCCGGCTCGTCGGCGAGCGTTTCCGCTGGTCCGGACACCCTTTCCGTCGGCTTCACGGCGGAGCCGGCGAACTTCGACTTCACCCGCACCGACGGCGCCGCCATCCCGCAGGCGCTGCTCTACAACGTCTACGAAGGCCTGGTGAAGCTCGACGTGCAGGGCCGGATCGTGCCGCTGCTCGCGCGGTCGTGGACGATCAGCCCGGACCGTCGCACGTACGACTTCCAGCTGCGGCAAGGGGTCAAGTTCAGCAACGGCGCGCCCTTCACCGCCGAGGACGTCAAGTTCTCGCTCATGCGCGTGAAGACCGACTGGACCATCTCGATCAAGGCGAACATGGACGTCGTCGACCACGTCGACGTCGTGGCGCCGGACCACGCGCGAGTCGTGCTCTCGAAGCCGTCCAACGGCTGGCTGTTCAGCCTCACCAGCCGGCTCGGCGCGATGTTCAGCCCCACCGGCGTCGCCGACCTGGCGAACAAGCCGGTCGGCACCGGGCCGTACGTCGTTTCGGCGCGCAAGCGCGGCGACTCCGTGGTGCTGAAGGCGAATGCCGGCTACTGGGGCCGGAAACCGGCGTACTCGACGGTGGTCCTCAAGTACATCAAGGACCCGACCGCGCTGAACAACGCGCTGTTCAGCAACGGCATCGACGTCATCTCGGCGATCACCGCGCCCGACTCCATCCCGCAGTTCCAGGCCGACGACCGGTTCCAGGTCGTCCAGGGCACGACGAACTCCGAGGTCACGCTGGCCATGAACAACGCGCGGCCGCCGCTGAACGACGTCCGCGTGCGCCAGGCCCTGACGTACGCGATCGACCGGAAGGCGTTGCTGGACACCGCCTGGGCGGGCCGCGGGACGTTGATCGGCAGCATGGTCCCGCCGACCGACCCCTGGTACGAGGACCTCTCGAACGTCCACCCGTTCGACCCCGCGCGGGCCAAGGCGCTGCTGTCCGAAGCCGGCGCGACGAACCTGAACCTGCGGTTGCGGATCCCGAACCTGCCGTACGCGGTGTCGGCCGCGCAGGTCGTCCAGTCGCAGCTCGCCGACGTCGGCGTCCGGACCACGATCGAGCCGCTCGACTTCCCGGCGGTGTGGCTCAAGCAGGTGTTCACCGACCACGACTACGACCTGTCGATCATCCAGCACGTCGAGGCGCGGGACATCACGACGTTCGGGAAGCCGAAGTACTACTGGGGTTACGACAGCAAGCGCGTCCAGCAGCTGCTCGCCGAGGCCGACAGCGGGACGCCGGACCAGCAGGTCGCGGACATGAAGCAGGTGGCACGCCGGCTGAACGCCGACGCGGCCGCGGACTGGCTGTTCCTGTTCCCCAACGTGATCGCCGCGAAGACGAAGGTCGGCGGATTCGTGCAGAACCAGGTCAGCGAGTCCTTCGACCTCACCGGGCTGGCGCCGCGATGACGGCCAGGGTGCTGCGCCGGGTGGCGATCTTCGTGGTCAGCGTGCTGGTCGCGTCGATCGTGGTGTTCCTGTTCATGGCGGTGCTGCCGGGCGATCCGGCGCAGGTCGCGCTCGGCGTCAACGCGACGCCGGAGCTGCTGGCCAAGACGCGCGCCGAGTTCGGCATCGACCGCCCGCTGGTCACGCAGTACTTCGACTGGATCTCCGGTGTGCTCCACGGCGACTTCGGCCGCTCGTACGTGACGCGGGAGGCGATCGGCCCGCAGCTGCTCGACCGCCTCGGCGTGACGCTGTGGCTGGTCGGCGCGGGCATGCTGGTGGCGCTGGTGATCGCCTTGCCGGCCGGGACGTTCGCCGCGGTGAAGCACCGGAAGGCGGCGGGCGCGGGCGTCTCGGGCCTGTCGCAGATCGGCGTCGCGATCCCCGCGTTCCTCGCCGGGATCATCCTCGTGCAGATCTTCGCCGTGCGGCTGCGCTGGCTGCCGTCCGGCGGGTGGACACCGCCGGACCAGGACTTCGGCGAGTTCTTCCGCGGGCTCGTGCTCCCGGCGTTGTCGCTCGGCCTGGTCCAGGGCGCGGTGCTCACGCGCTATGTCCGGTCGGCGGTGCTCGACACGCTCGGCCAGGACTACCTGCGCACCGCGCGGTCGAAGGGCCTCCGGCCGGGCCAGGCGCTGGTGCGCCACGGCCTGCGCAACGCTTCGGTGCCGGTGGTGACGGTCCTGGGTCTCCAGCTCGCCACGCTGCTGATCGGCGCGGTGGTCGTCGAGCGCGTGTTCGTGCTGCCGGGGCTGGGTTCGATGCTGCTGGACGCCGTCTCCGCGCGTGATCTGCTGACCGTGCAGGGGATCGTACTGGTCCTGGTGGCCGGCGTGCTGCTGGTCAACTTCGTCGTCGACGTCCTCTACACCGTGCTCGACCCGCGATTGCGAGGTTCGTGATGCGCAATCTCCTGCTGGGCGCGGTGCTCGTCGGCCTGGTCGTGCTGGCCGCACTGCTGTCGTTCGCGTGGACGCCGTTCGACCCGGTGAAGGTCGACGCGACCCACCGGCTGCTCGGCTTCACCGGCTCCCACTGGTTCGGCACCGACAAGTTCGGCCGCGACCTGCTGAGCCAGCTGATGGTCGGCGCGCGCACGACGTTGTACGTCGGGGTCGTCGCCGTCGGCATCGCCGCGGTCATCGGCACCCCGCTGGGCATCCTCGCCGGGATGTCCCCGAGGTGGCTCGGCGAGTTCGTCATGCGCGTCAACGACCTCGTGCTCGCCTTCCCCGCCCTCCTGCTGGCGATCATGTTCGGTGCCGTGTTCGGCGCGGACACCCTCACCGCGATGGTGGCGATCGGCATCGCCACCATCCCGTCGTTCGCGCGGATCGCCCGCTCCGGCACGCTGCAGGTGATGAGCACCGAGTTCGTGCTCGCCGCCCGCGCGGGCGGCCGGTCGCGGCCGGCCATCGCGCTGCGGCACGTGCTGCCGAACATCTCCGGCCTGCTGATCGTGCAGGCGTCGGTGTCGTTCGCGATCGCCGTGCTCGCCGAAGCGGCGTTGTCGTTCCTCGGTTTCGGCACGCGGCCGCCGACGCCGTCGTGGGGCCGGATGCTGCAGGAATCCCAGGAACTGCTGACCGTGCAGCCGCGGCTGGCCCTGGTGCCGGGCATCGCGATCGCCGTCGCCGTCCTCGGCTTCAACCTCCTCGGCGACGGCCTCCGCGACCGCCTCGACCCCCGGTTGGCGGCGCGCGTATGACGCTCTCGGTGCGCGGGCTCAGCGTCTCCTCACTGGTCCGGGACGTCTCCTTCGACATCGGGGCCGGCGAGCGCGTCGGCCTGATCGGCGAGTCCGGGTCCGGGAAGTCGCTGACGGCGCTGGCGATCATGGGTTTGCTGCCGGAAGAACTGCGGGCGTCCGGCTCGATCCGCCTCGGTGACCGCGAACTGCTGGGAATGTCCGAAAAGGACCTTTCCCGGCTGCGCGGCGACGAGCTGGCCATGGTGTTCCAGGAGCCGATGACGGCGTTGAACCCGGCCATGCGCGTCGGCCGCCAGGTCACCGAGCCGGGCCGGATCCACGGACGCCGTCACCGCGCCGAGGACCTGCTGGCCGCGGTGGGCCTGCCCGGCACGGCCCGCGCGTACCCCCACCAGCTCTCCGGCGGCCAGCGGCAGCGCGTCGTCCTCGCGATGGCCCTCGCCAACGAGCCGTCCCTGCTGATCTGCGACGAGCCGACCACGGCCCTCGACGTCACTGTCCAGTCCCAGATCCTCACCCTCATCAAGACGGCACTTTCACGTGAAAGTGCCCTCCTCTTCATCACGCACGATCTGGCGGTGGTTGCGTCGGTGTGCGAGCGCGTGCTGGTGATGCTGGACGGCGAGATCGTCGAAGCGGGCTCGACGCGCGAAGTGCTGACGGCGCCTTCGCACGCCTACACGCGGAAGCTGCTGGCCGCCTCGGATCTGGAGGCCCGGCGATGACCATCATCGAAGTCCGCGACCTCGAACGCCGGTACGCCCGCCGGGACGTCCACGCCCTGCGCGGGGTCAGCTTCGACGTCGAGGCCGGGCAGCGGTTCGGCATCGTCGGCGAGTCCGGTTCCGGGAAGTCGACGCTGGTCCGGCTGCTGGCCGCGCTCGACAAGCCCACCGCGGGCACGGTCTCGTTCCAAGGCAGGCGCATCGACAACCTGCCCGAACGCAAGCTCGGTTTCCTGCGCTCGGAACTGCAGATCGTCTTCCAGGACCCGATGGGTTCGCTCGACCCGCGCATGCGCGTGCTGGACATCATTTCCGAGCCGCTCGGCCGCCGGGAGCCCGATCGCGTCGCCGAACTGCTCGCCGCCGTCGGCCTGCCGGCGGACGCGGCGGGGCGCTACCCGCACCAGTTCTCCGGCGGGCAGCGGCAGCGGATCTCCATCGCCCGCGCGCTGGCGCCGAACCCGAGCGTGCTGATCGCCGACGAGCCGGTCAGCGCCCTCGACGTCTCCGTGCGCGGTCAGATCCTCGACCTGCTCGGCTTGCTGGTGGAGCAGTTCGCGCTGACGCTGATCTTCGTGTCGCACGACCTCGGCGTCGTCCGGCACGTCTGCGACCGGGTCGCCGTGATGCGCCGCGGCGAGATCGTCGAGCTCGGTGACGTGTCGCAGGTCTACGAGTCGCCGCGGCACGAGTACACGCGAGAGCTGCTGGCCGCCGCCCCGAACCTGCGTGCGGAACTGGCCCGGTTGAGCGGAGGTGACGATGCCTGACCACCCGGACGGCCTGCCGGTCGGCGCGGGCTGGGTGTCCACTGTGGATGCCGCGGAAATCGTTTTCCCCTACGACGGGAGCGTCATCGGCACCGCGCCGATCGGCACTCCTGAGCTGGCAACACGCGCTGTCGACGAGGCTGTCGCCGTCGCGCGCGAAGTGGCTTCGCTGCCTTCGAGAGTTCGGCGTGCCTTGCTGAACGACGTCGCCGCCGCTCTTGCCGCGCGCCGGTCCGAGTTCGAAGACCTGCTGGTGCTGGAGACCGGCAAGCCACTGGTCGACTGCCGCGTCGAGGTCGCGCGCACGATCGTCACCTGGGAAGCCGCCGCCGAAGAGGTGTCCCGGCTGCACGGTGAAACCGTGCCGCTGGACCTCCTGCCGTCCGGCGACGGCCTGGTCGGGTTCTGGAAGCGCAAGCCGATCGGGGTCGTCGTCGGCATCGCGGGCTTCAACTACCCGCTGTTGCTCGCCTCGCACAAGATCGCGCCGTCGATCGCCGCCGGCTGCCCGGTGATCGTCAAGCCGGCGCCGCAGACGCCGCTGGCCACGCTCTGGCTGGTGCACCTGGTGCGTTCGCTGGCCCCCATCGCCGCGATGGTCCAGCTGGTCACCGGCGACGCGGCCGTGGGCGCGGCCCTGACGACCGACCGGCGGATCGGCGCGGTGTCGTTCACCGGCTCGGCCGCGGTCGGCCACCGCATCGCCCGGGACGCGGCGCCCACGAAGACCCTGCTGGAGCTGGGCTCGAACGCGGCGCTCGTCGTCGCGGAAGACGCCGACCTCGACGCCGCCGTGGACGCCGTGCTGCGCGGCGGGTTCTACGCGTCCGGCCAGGCGTGCATCTCGGTGCAGCGGGTCCTGGTGGTCGCGCCGGTCGCCGCGGAGTTCACCGAGCGGCTGCTGGCGCGGCTCGACGAGGTCGTCATCGGCGATCCGCGGGACGAGAAGACGCGGGTGTCCGCGTTGATCGACCCCGCGTCCACCGAGCGCGTCGCGGCGTGGATCGAGAAGGCCGGCGGCCGCCGGGTCGGCGGGGGTGTCGAAGGCAGGGTGCTGCGGCCGGCCGTCCTCCTCGACGTGCCGGACGGCGTCGAGGCGTGGGACGAAGAGATCTTCGGCCCGGTCGTCTGCGTGCGGACCGTGTCCGACGTGGACGAGGCGTTCGCCGCGGTGAACGCGTCCCGCTACGGGCTCCACGCCAGCGTCTACACCCGGTCGCTGCGCACCGCGTTCCGCGCGCTCGACGAACTGGAGGTCGGCGGGGTCGTGGTCAACGAGGTGCCCGGCTTCCGCTCCGACACCATGCCCTACGGCGGGGTGAAGGACTCCGGCATCGGCCGCGAGGGGCCGAGGTTCGCCGTCGAGGAACTGACCGTGACGAGGATGGCGGTGCTGCGCCCGTGAACTACTCGACGTTGTTCCGGCTGGACGGGCGGCGGGCCGTCGTGCTCGGCGCGGGCGGCATCGGCCGCGAAGCCGCGCGGGCGCTGGCCGCGCACGGCGCTTCGGTGGTGTGCGCGGACCGCGACCTCGACGCCGCGCGCGAGGCCGGCGTCGGGGAGGCGTACGAGCTCGACCTCCTGGCGCCCGGGGCGGTCGAGCGCGCCGCGGCGGACTTCGGCGAGGTCGACGTCGTCGTGCTGACCGCCGCGATGAACGTCCGCAAGCGTTTGCTCGACTACACGCGGGAGGAGTTCGACCGCGTCCTCGCGCTGAACCTCGGCGTCACGTTCGAGGTCGTCCGCGTCTTCGGCGCCGGCATGGTCGCGCGCGGGCGGGGGAGCATCATCGGGTTCTCGTCCATCCGCGGGACGACGGTCGAGCCCGGCCAGGGCCCGTACGCGGCGACGAAAGCCGGGCTCGTCCAGCTGTTCCGGACGGCGGCGGCGGAGTTCGGCCCGGCCGGCGTCCGGGTCAACGCGATCGCGCCCGGCGTCGTCGAGACGCCGTTGACCGCCCAGATCAAGGCGAACCCGGAGTGGTACGACGCGTACGCGACGAAGGGCGCGTTGGGCCGCTGGGCGCGTCCGGACGAGCTGGCCGGAGCGGTCGTGTACCTCGCTTCGGACGCTTCTTCGTTCGTAACCGGCTCAGTGCTGGCCGTGGACGGTGGCTGGACCGCCGTCGACGGCCGCTTCGACCCGCCTGCCTCGTGAGGAGCGCGCATGACCGAGCTGCCTGACCTGACCGCCGTCGAGCTCGTCGCGCAGTACCGCGCGAAGACGCTCTCGCCGGTCGAGGTGACCGAAGCCGTTCTCGCCCGCATCGAAGCGCGAGAGCCGGAGCTGCACGCGTTGTACGCGTACGACCCCTCAGGCGCGCGCGACGACGCGAAGGCGTCCGAAGCTCGCTGGGCGGCCGGTGAACCGCTCGGCCCGATCGACGGCGTCCCGCTCACGCTCAAGGAGAACATCGCGACCCGTGGCACGCCGGTGCCGCTGGGCACGGCGGCGACCGAGCTGACCCCGGCCGCCGAGGACGCCCCGGCGGCCGCGCGGGTCCGCGAATCCGGCGGCGTCCTGCTGGCCAAGACGACCATGCCGGACTACGGGATGCTGACGTCCGGGCGGTCGAGCTTCCACCCCACGGCCCGCAACCCCTGGCAGCTGTCGGCCACGCCCGGCGGGTCCAGCGCGGGGGCCGGGGCCGCGGCCGCCGCCGGGTACGGCCCGCTGCACGTCGGCACCGACATCGGCGGCTCGATCCGGCTGCCCGCGGGCTGGTGCGGCCTGACCGGGCTGAAGCCGAGCTTCGGGCGGGTGCCGGTCGTCCCGCCGTTCCTCGGCCGCGTCGCCGGCCCGATGACCCGCACGGTCGCCGACACGGCGTTGCTGATGAGCGTGCTCTCGCGCCCGGACGCGCGGGACCACCTGTGCCTGCCGCCGTCGGACCTCGACTGGTCGTCGCCCGAGCTCCCGACGGCCGGTCTGCGCGTCGGCCTGCAGCTCGAAGCGGGTCTGGGACTGCCGGTCGATCCGGTCATCCGCGACGCCGTCACCGCGGCGGCCCGGGCGTTCGAAGCGGCGGGCGCGGTCGTC
>NZ_JMQI01000067.1 GCF_000695625.1 Amycolatopsis rifamycinica | reverse complement strand
TGACGCCGTCCCGCCGGGACTCACACCGCCGCGCGGCCGCCGTCCACCGGGAGCACCACGCCGTGGACGAAGCTCGCGTCGCCCGCGACGAGGAACGCGATCGCCGCCGCGATCTCCTCCGGGGTCCCCACCCGGCCCGCCGGGCCCGCGGCCGCCAGCTCGTCCAGGCCGTCGCCGAAGGCGGCCGTGCCTTCGGTGCGGGTCGGGCCGGGGCTGACCGCGTTGACCCGCACCCCGGACGGCCCGAACTCCGCCGCCCACGCCTTCGTCATCAGCTCGACCGCCGCCTTCGACGCGCCGTAGACGGCCATGCCCGCCATGCCGTTCTTCGCGACGATCGTCGACACGTTCACGATCGCGCCGCGCCCGCGCGCCGCCATCTCCGGCGCCAGCTCGGCGACGAGGAAGAACGGCACCTTCACGTTCGTCGTGAACACGGTGTCGAAGTCCGCCTCGGCGAAGTCCGCGGTCGGCCCGGTGGGGAAGATCCCGGCGTTGTTGACCAGGACGTCGATCGGCCCGCCCAGCTCCCGCGCGCGGGCCGCGAGCTCCCGCGCCGAGGCGGCGTCCTTCAGGTCCGCCGCGACGAAGTCGGCCTTCCCGCCCGCCGCGCGGATGGTCTCGACGGCCTCGGCGCCGCGCCCGGCGTCCCGGCCGGACAGCACCACGTGGGCGCCGAGCCCGGCCAGCGTGATCGCCGTCGCCCGGCCGATCCCGCTCGTCCCGCCGGTCACCAGTGCCGTCGACCCGGACAGTTCTGCAGTCATCGTTCAGCTCCTCCGAAACCCGGGTGTTTCCCGGTCGCAGGGTTCAAGCGAGACCACCCGCACCAGACTTCCGGGGGAGCGTTCGGCCCTCCTTATACCTCCGATCCGTTCCGCCGATGGTCTTCCAGCGCGGCGACGAACTCGGCGACGTCCCGCCGCCGCGACGTCGCCGGCCACACCGCCCAGGTCCGCCGGACGATCGGGTTCCCGGCCAGCGGCACCCACCGGACGGTGTCCGGCAGCGGGTACGGCCACTCGGGCGGCGCGAAGGCGTAGGCCCCGCCCGCGCTGACCGCCGGGATCTTGAGCTCGACGATCAGCCGCTGTTCCTCCGGGACCTCGGGGCCGACGTCGAGGCCGTGGCTGCGCAGGATCGCCGCGAGCTCGTCGTACCAGGCCGGGCTGCCCGCGCGCGGGAAGGCGAACCACTCCAGGCCGGCCAGGTCCTCGAGCCGGACCGGCGAACCCAGCTTCTCCGCGAGGTCCGCGGCCAGCAGGACGCCGACGTCCTCGGTCACCACGAGCACCGCGTCCAGGTCGGGCCCGGCCGGGCGCTCGCGGACCAGCCCCACGTCGAGCTCGCCGGCCCGCAGCGCGGCCACCTGGGCCACCGACGAGAGGTGCCGGGCCTGCACCCGCGTGTCCGGCAGCCGCGCGAGCGCCGCGGGCAGCAGGTCCGGTGGCAGTTCCAGGGGGACGCCGACGCGCAGGACGCCACCGCCGGCCGCCGTGTGCCGGGCCATCGCGGCGAGCGCTTGGTCGTGGCGCGCCAGCACGGCGCGGGCCTCGCCGAGCAGCGTCGTCCCGGCGTCGGTGACCTGCACGCCGGTGCTCGTGCGCACCAGCAGCCGGACGCCGAGCCGGCGTTCCAGTGCCGTGATCGTCTGGGACAGCGCCGGCTGGCTCAGGTGCAGCTGCCGCGCCGCCTTCGACATCGCGCCCGCCTCGACGACCGCGACGAACGCCCGCAGCTCCCGGATCTCCATCAGCGCCCCCACCGGATCGGCAGCGACTTGAGGCCGTTCTGGAAGTTCGACCGCAGCCGCACGGGCTCGCCGGCGAGCTCCACGAAGCCGAGCAGGTCGAGCACCGCGTCGAACATCGCCCGCAGCTGCACCCGCGCGAGGTGGGCGCCGAGGCAGAAGTGCGGGCCGTGGCCGAAGGTCAGGTGGTCGTTCGGCGTGCGGCCGATGTCGAAGGTGTCCGGATCGGGGAACACCGCGGGGTCACGGTTGGCCGAGGAGAACCAGACCACGACCTTGTCGCCGGCGGCGATGTCCACATCGGACAACCGGATGTCGGAAACCGCCGTGCGCCGGAAGTGCATGACCGGCGTCCACCACCGCAGCATCTCTTCGACCGCCGAGGGCAGCAGCGACCGGTCGTCCAGAAGCCGCCGGTACTGCCCGGGGTGGGAGAGCAGCGCGAGCAGCCCACCGGGCAGGCCGTTGCGGAGGGTTTCGTTGCCCGCCACGGAAAACAGCCAGAACAGGTTCTCGAACTCGGCGAGCGAGACGCGCCCGCCGTCGTCACCGACGTGCCGCATCAGGTTGCTCATCACGTCGTCGCCCGGATGCTCGCGCTTGTACTCGCCGAGCGCGTTCGCGTACGCGTAGAGGTCCGGCATGCCCGCGCGGGTCCGGGGATCCGGCATCGACCCGTCCGGCCCCGGCGACGGGCGGACGGCGAGGGCGGCCCGGGCGAGGTCGCTCACCTCGGAACCGGAGACGGTCGAGCTCACCGCGTACTCGGCGTCCTGGTAGCCGATCACCCGGTTGCTCCAGTCGTACATCAGCCGCCGGTCCTCCTCCGGCACCCCGAACACCCCGGCCAGGGTGCGCAACGGCAGGTCGGCGGCCACCTGCGCGAAGTCGCACTCGCCCCGATCGGCGACCGCCGTGACGAGCTCCCGCGCCCAGCTTTCGATCTGCGAAGCCAGCTTCGCGATCGCGCGCGGGGTGAACGCCTTCGTCAGCAGCCCGCGCAGCCTGCCGTGCTCCGGCGGGTCCATGTTGAGCATCATCCGGCGCACGTAGGCGAGGTCGGCCGCGTCGCGGATCTGGGTTCCGCCGAGGTGCGAGGAGAACACTCCCGGGTCGCGCAGCACCCGCCGCACCTCGGCGTGGCCCAGCACGGCCCAGAAGTCGTCGACGCGCACCACCGGGCCGGCGCGCCGCAGCCGCGCCAGCTCGTCGTACGGGACGCCTCTTACGTAGGTGTCCGGATCGGTGATCGCCACGGGCCGACCCTAGCCGCGCCCACCGACAGTTTGGGAAGCTGCGCGGATGGACACGCTCAACATGCGCACCGGCGGCAAGGGCGACCCGGCCGTCCTCCTCCTGCACGGCCTCGGCGCGACCGGCGCCGTCTGGGCCCACTTCTCCGTCCTGCTGGACCGGCGCGTCCTCGTGCCCGACCTGCCCGGGCACGGCCCGTCCGCGCCGCTGCCGCACTACAGCTTCGCCACGCTCACCGAGGCGGTCGCCCGGGCGTTGCCGGACGGCGGGCCGCTGATCGTTGCGGGCCACTCGCTGGGCGGCGTGCTCGCGCTGGAGCTGGCGTCCGACCGCTACGACGTCGAGGTCGCCGGCGTGCTGGCCCTGGGCGTGAAGGTCGAGTGGAGCCAGGACGACCTGAACCGCGCGGCCTCCTTCGCGGCCAAGCCGCCCCGGGTGTTCGCCACGCGTGAGGACGCCGAGCAGGCCTACCTGAAGGTGTCCGGGCTGCTCGGGATCGCCCCGACCGACCCGGCCGGGCTTCGCGAGACCGAGGGAGGTTGGCGCCTCGCGATGGACCCGGCCGCGTTCGGCCTCGGTGCGCCGGACATGCCGGCCCTGCTGGCCGGGGCGCGCTGCCCGGTGGTGCTCGCCGCCGGCGAGAACGACCCGATGAGCCGTCCGGAGCAGCTGCGGGCGCTCGACCCCGACGCCGTCACGCTCGCCGGCCTCGGGCACAACGCCCACGTCGAGGACCCGGCGGCGGTGCGGGCCCTGCTCAAGCGCTTCGGCGTGTGAAGGTCCGGGTGCAGCCGTCGTACCCCAGGCGACGGCTGCTCCGCGAACCCCTCGCCACCACCGGACCCGAGAAAGCCTAGGAAAGCGCGGTGGACGAGCGCCTGTACCGCCGCCTCCCGCCGCCGTCACGGTCCGTACCTGCGGAAACGGTTATCTTCGCCGATCGGTGGTACATCTCGGGCGGCACGATCGTGATGCTGGAGAGGTACGTTCCGCTCGAGGACGCAGGAGAGGACGCCTGTGGACGAAGGCCCGTCGTTCGCCGGATGGCTGCGGGACCGGCGTGTGCTCGCCGGCCTCACCCAGGCCGAGCTCGCCGAGCGGGCTGGGCTAAGCCTGCGCGCGGTGCGCAACGCCGAGCGCGGCAGCGTCCGGCGGCCCCGGCCGGAGACGGCCCGCAAGCTGCGGGAAGTGCTCGCCGAAGCGCCGCCGGAGCCCGTGCGGCTCGGCGTCCTGGGCCCGCTGACGGTGACGCGGGGCACCGAAGCCGTGGAGATCGGCGCGGAGAAGCAGCGCCTGCTGCTGGCGCTGCTGGCCCTGCAGCCGAACCGGACGGTCCGGCGCGAGGACCTCGTCGACGTCATCTGGGACGAGCCGCCGCCGTCGTGCCTGGAGCTGCTCCACACCTACGTCGCGCGGCTGCGCCGGGCGCTGCGGCCCGCCGACCTCATCGCCACGGACAAGGGCGGCTACCGCCTCGTGGCCGGCGAGGACGAGCTCGACCTGCTGCGGTTCGAGGCCCTCCTCGCGCGCAACGCCCTCGAAGAGGCCCTCGACCTCTGGCGCGGCCGGGCGCTCGCCGACGTCGAACGGCTGCGCCAGCACCCCGCCCGGCTCGCGCTGGCGATGCGGCGCGCCAAGGCCGTGCTGGCCTACGCCGAAGTCGCCGAGCCCGAGGACGCGGCCGTCCGGCTGCGGGCGCTGACCGCGGAGGAGCCGCTGAACGAGTCCGCGCACGCCAAGCTGATGCTGGCGCTCGCCGCGTCCGGGCGCCAAGCCGCCGCGCTCGACGTCTTCGACGAGGTGCGCCGCCGGCTCGACGCCGAACTCGGCCTGGCACCCGGCCCCGAGCTGCGGGCCGCCCAGCGGCAGGTGCTGCGGCAGGACTTCGCCGCGCCGGAGCCGCCGGCCCGGGTGCCGGCGCAGCTGCCCGCCGACGTCCCCGGCTTCCGCGGCCGCGCCGCCCAGCTGGCCGAGCTGGACGCGCTGCTGCACCGCGGCGAAGGCGACACCGCGGCGCGCATCGCCGTCCTCTCCGGCACCGGCGGCGTCGGCAAGACCGCGCTGGCCGTGCACTGGGCGCGGCGCTCGCCCGCGGAGTTCCCGGACGGCCAGCTCTACCTCGACCTGCACGGCTACGGCACGGTCCGGCCGGTGGACCCGGGCGACGCGCTGTCGGGCTTCTTGCGCGCCCTCGGCGTCCCCGGCACGGACATCCCCGCCGAGCCGGACGAGCGCGCCGCGAAGTTCCGCACCGCGCTCACCGGGCGGCGGATGCTGCTGGTGCTGGACAACGCGAACTCGGTCGGGCAGGTCCGCCCGCTGCTGCCCGGCTCGCCGACCTGCCTGGTCCTGGTGACCAGCCGGGACGCGCTGCCCGGGCTGGTCGCCCGCCACGGTGCCCGCCGCGTGCTCGTCGACCTGCTCACCGAGGCCGAGGCCCGCGACCTGCTGCGGGCGCTGCTCGGCTCGCGCGTCGACGACGAACCCGAGGCCACCGCGGCGCTGATCGGGTACGCGGCCCAGCTGCCGCTGGCCCTGCGGCTGGTCGCGGAGCTGGCGCTGAGCCGGCCGGGGGAGCGGCTGGCCGCGCTCGCGGCCGAGCTGGCGGACGAACGGCGGCGGCTCGACCTGCTCGACGGCGGCGGTGACCCGCTGACCGCGGTCCGCGCGGTGTTCTCCTGGTCCTACCGCAACCTCGCGTCCGACGCGGCCCGCGTGTTCCGGCTCTGCGGCCTGCACCCGGGCCGCGACCTGACGCCGCCCGCGCTGGCCGCGCTGGCCGGCGTCCCCCTGCCGGAGGCGGAACGGCTGGCCGGGGCCCTGGTGCGGGCCCACCTGGTGCAGCAGACCAGCGAGGACCGCGTCCAGCTGCACGACCTGCTGAACGTCTACGCCGCCGAGCTGGCGGCCGGTGACCCCGGCGAGAGCCGGGAGGCCCAGCAGCGGCTGTTCGACTTCTACGTCTCCTCGGCCGCGCAGGCCATGGACGTCGTCCTGCCGCAGGAACGGCACCTGCGGCCGCGCGTCCCGGACCCCGAAGTCAAGGTGCTCGACGCGCAGGCGTGGCTGGAGGCCGAGCGCCGCAACCTCCTCGCCGTCGCCGCGCACGCGACCCGGCACGGCTGGCCCGACCACCTGCGGCTGCTGTCCGGGATCCTGTGGCACTACCTCGACGTCGGCGGCTACCACGAGGAAGCGCTGGTGCTGCACACGCACGCGTCGGCGCTGGCGCACGACGCCGGCGACCGGGCGGCCGAGGCCGAGCCGCTCGTCCTGATCGCGCTGGGCCACTGGCGGGTCGGCCGGTCGCCGGAAGCGCTGCGGTACCTGGAGGAGGCGCTCGTCCTGGCCCGCGAGACCGGCGACCGGCGCACCGAAATCCATGCGGTCAACACCCTCGGCCTCGTGTGCCGCGCACTGGGCCGGTTCGCCGACGCGATCCGCTACTCGACGGAGGCACTGGCACTGGCCCGGAAGACCGGCGACCGAACCAGCGAAGGCCTGGTCCTGGTGGTACTCGGCTGTTCCTGCCGCGGCATCGGCCGGTACGGCGAAGCGATCGGCTACTTCGAAGAGGCGCTCGCACTGGCGCGCGACATCGCCGACCGCACGAGCGAGGGCTACGCGCTGGTCAACCTGGGCGACGCGCTGTCGGCGCTGGGCCGGCACGACGAAGCGGTCCGGGCCCTGGAAGAGGGGCTGGAACACTTGCGCGCGATGGGCGTCCGGGTGAGCGAGGGGTACGCCCTGGGCATCCTCGGCGACGTCGAACACGCGCGCGGCCGGTACGCCGAAGCCGCGGCGCACCTGCAGCGGGCGCTGGAGATCGCGCAGGAGACGGGAAGCCCGCCCAACCGCAGTGTCGCGCTGAAGCACCTGGGCGACGTGCGGCTGGCGCAGGGGCGGCACGCGGAAGCGGCCCAGCACCTCGAAGAGGCGCTGAGCCTGGCCCGGGAATGCGGCGACCGCGGCGTGGAATCCCGCGTGCTCAACAGCTTGGGCAGCCTCTCCGCCGCGCGCGGCGCCACCTCGGACGCGCTGCGGTACCACCGCGAAGCCCTGGCCGTGGCGAAGGAAACGGGCTGCCGTCCGGAACAGGGCCGGGCCCACTGCGGGCTCGGTGAAGTCCACTATGGACTCGGTGACCCGGAGACGGCGCGCTCGCAGTGGGAGCGCGCGTTGTCCTGCTACGCCGGGGAACGCGTGCCCGGCGCGATCCGGGTCCGCAACCACCTGGCGGCTTTGGCGGAGCGCGTCGCGGGCTGAGCGGGTTCGCGGGCGGCCAGGTCGGTTTCCAGCCGCTGCCGGTCCCGGTCGACGACGTCGGTGCTGCCCGCGAGCCGCGGCCGCGGGATCACGGCCTGCTCCCGGTGGCCTTGAAGAAGGCGTAGTGGAAGGTGCCGTCTTCGCGGGTCGTCCGGTGCAGGTCCGCGATCCCCCGGTCCCAGCGGTCCTGCGTGATCAGCCCACGGGCGACGGCGGTTTCGCCGACCCCTTCGACCATCGCGGTGAAGGTGTCGCGGGTGAACCCGGCGACCAGATCGGGCCGCGACGCGTCGGCGTAGACCGTGCGCGGTGCCACGCTGACCTCGGCGAACCCGGCGCCGGTCAGCAGCGGGTGGAGGCGCCGCCCGATGAGCGCGTCACCGCCGGCGTCGGCCTGCAGCCGGACCAGGCAGTCGATCGCGGCCTGGGCGGCCTCGCCGCGCGGGTGGAAGAACGCCGACCCGTGGTCGCCCTCGATGACCGTGATCGTGCCGCCCGGCCGCAAGAGGGTCTTCAGGTGCGCGAGGGCTTTCTCCGGCTCCGGCAGGTGTTCCAGGACGAAGCAGACGAAGACGTGGTCGTACTCGCCGTCGAGGTCGAACAGGTCGGCCTGCCGGAAGTCGACGCCGCTCACCCGCTCCCGCGCCTGGGCGAGGGACGCGCTTTCGACGTCGACGGCCGTCAGGTGCGCGCCCGGGCTGCGGGCCACGAGGTGGACGGTCTGGGCGCCGACGCCGCAGCCGGCCTCGAGCACGCGGCTCCCGGCGGGGTAGGCGGTCCCGGCGTGCAGGAGTTCGGCGAGGGTGTCGGCCTGGTCGCCGAGGCGGCGGGCTTCGGGTTCGGTGTACCCGTGCACGTAAGCGGTGTCCATGGGTTCAGCGTGCGGCCACAATGGTCCGATGGACAGAGCCAAAACGACGCTTCCCAAGGGGTCCATAGGGTCGGACTTCCTCCAGCTGGACGTCCGCGAGGCGCCGCCGGGCGGGCTCGCGGACTGGCTCGCCGGCCAGCTGCGCGCGCGATCGCCGACGGCAGGCTCCCGGTCGGCAGCCGGCTGCCCGCGTCCCGCGTGCTGGCGGCCGAGCTGCGCGTGTCGCGCGGCGTGGTCACCGACGCCTACCAGCGGCTGATCGACGACGGCCACGCCGCGGGCCGCGGCCGGGCGGGGACGGTCGTCGTCGCCGCGCCCGTGCTGCCGCCGTCCCCGTCGCCGGACCGGCCGTCCCGGTCACCGGTGATCACGCCCCTGCCGGGCGCGGAGGTCTTCGACGCGGTCCGCGCGGCCCCGGCCCGGATCGACCTGACCCCCGGCGTCCCGGACCTGACGGCGTTCCCGCGGGCGGCGTGGCTGCGGGCGGAGCGGGCGGTGCTGGAGGAGCTGGAGCCGTCCCACTTCGGCTACGGCGACCCGCGCGGCGCGCCGCCGATGCGGCTGGCGGTGTCGCGCTGGCTGGCGCGCAACCGCGGGATCCGTGCCGATCCGGGCGAAATCATCGTGGTGGCCGGAGTGGCGCAGGCGTTGACGCTGCTCGGGGAGGTGCTGCGGCACCACGGGGTCGACGCGGTGGCCGTCGAAGACCCGGGATCGCTCGGCGCTCGCCAGCACCTGCGCCACGGCGGCCTGGCGACACCGCCGGTCCCGGTGGACGACGACGGCCTGCTCGTGTCCGAGCTGCGCGCGCCGGCGGTGTTGCTGACCCCGGCGCACCAGTTCCCGATGGGCGTGGTCTTGGGCGGCTCGCGCCGCAGGGAGCTGATGAGCTGGGCGTCTTCCGGCGGCATCGTGCTCGAAGACGACTACGACGCCGAGCACCGCTACGACCGCGCGCCGGTGCCCGCGGTCCGGTCGATGCTGCCGGAGGTGTGTTACATGGGCAGTGTTTCGAAGCTGCTGGCGCCGGCGTTGCGGGTGGGCTGGCTGCTGGCGCCGCCGCCGTTCTTCGCCGATCTCGTGGCGGCGAAGCGGTTCGCGGACCTCGGCAACCCGGTGCTGGCCCAGCTGGTCCTGGCCCGGCTGATGGAGAACGGCGAGCTGGAGCGGCAGCTGCGGGTGGTGCGGGGCCGGCACCGCCGCCGTCGCGACGCGATGATCCGGGCCCTGGCGTCGGAGCTGCCGTCGGCGGTGGTCCACGGCGCGGCGGCGGGCCTGCACCTGACGGTGACGTTCGACGCCGACGTCGACGACGTCGAGCTGGCGGCGGCGGCACTGGCGGAGGGGGTGAAGGTCCAGCCGCTGTCGTGGCACCGGCAGCGGCCGGGGCGGGCGGGCCTGGTGCTGGGGTACGCGGCGCGGACGGCGACGGAGATCGCCGAGGGCGTGGCCGTGCTCGGGCGGCTGGTGGGCCCCTCGCCGTGAGGGGGACCCCCGGTTTCAACGTTACCGGCAGGCACCGACGGTTCCGGGCTCGCGCACCGCGGTTGTCCACAGCCCGGTCCGACAGGCTCGGGTTGTGGACAGCTCGCGGCGTCCGGTTCCGCGGCGCTGCGTAAAGGGTCCTCAAAGGACAGTCAAGCGACTGTGATCATGCTCTCCCATGCGTTTCGCGCTGTTGGTTGCCATACGCAAGCAAGTTGCTTAGCCTAGCTAAGGGACTGGCGAGCAGAAGGGTTGCACAGTGGCGGAACGCCGGACGTATTCGATCGCGGAACTGGGGCCGCGGTACAAGTGGATCGCGCTGTCCAACACGACGCTGGGCATGCTGATCGCCACGATCAACTCCTCGATCGTGCTGATCGCGCTGCCCGACATCTTCAAGGGCATCGGCATCAACCCCCTGGAACCGGCCAACACGAGCTACCTGCTGTGGATGATCATGGGCTTCCTCGTGGTCACCGCGGTGCTGGTGGTGAGCTTCGGCAGGCTCGGCGACATGTACGGCCGCGCGAGGATGTACAACCTCGGCTTCGCCGTGTTCACGGTGTCGTCGATCATGCTGGCCGTGACGTGGTTCGACGGCGACGCGGCCGCGTTGTGGCTGATCGGCTGGCGGATCGTGCAGGGCGTCGGCGGCGCCTTCCTGATGGCGAACTCCTCGGCGATCCTCACCGACGCCTTCCCGGCCAACCAGCGCGGCCTCGCACTCGGCATGAACGGCGTCGCGGCCATCGCGGGCTCGTTCCTCGGCCTGGTCGTCGGCGGCGTGCTGGCCCCGATCGACTGGAACCTGATCTTCCTGGTGTCGGTCCCGTTCGGCGTGATCGGCACGGTCTGGGCGTACCTCAAGCTGCACGACACCGGCGTCCGCAAGCACGCGCGGATGGACTGGTGGGGCAACATCACCTTCGCGGTCGGCCTGATCGCGGTGCTGGTCGGCATCACCTACGGCATCCAGCCCTACGGCTCCTCGCCGACCGGCTGGGGCAGCCCGTTCGTGCTGAGCTGCCTGATCGGCGGCGCCGCCGTGCTGGTCGCCTTCGTGGTCATCGAGACCAAGGTGGACAACCCGCTGTTCCGCCTGTCGCTGTTCCGCATCCGCTCGTTCACCTGGGGCAACGTCGCCAACCTGACGGCGTCGCTCGGCCGCGGCGGGCTGCAGTTCATCCTGATCATCTGGCTGCAGGGCATCTGGCTGCCGCAGCACGGCTACACGTTCGAGCAGACGCCGTTGTGGGCGGGCATCTACATGCTCCCGATGACGGTCGGCTTCCTGGTGTCGGCCCCGGCGTCGGGCGTCCTGTCCGACCGCATCGGCAGCCGCTTCCTCGCTTCGGGTGGCCTGCTCATCACCGCGGTGACGTTCCTGCTGCTGATCCTGCTGCCGGTGAACTTCGACTACTGGGCGTTCGCGGCGATCCTGCTGCTGAACGGCATCGGCATGGGCATGTTCGCCTCCCCGAACCGCGCGGAGGTGATGAACAGCCTGCCGGCGGACGCGCGGGGTTCGGGCGCGGGCATGATGACGACGTTCCAGAACGCGGCGATGGTCCTGTCGATCGGCTTCTTCTTCAGCTTGATCATCGCGGGCCTGTCCTCGAGCCTGCCGTCGACGATGAGCCAGGGCCTGATCGAGCACGGCGTTCCGGCGACATCGGCGGCGCAGATCGCGAACCTCCCGGCGGTGGCGGTGCTGTTCGCGGCGTTCCTGGGCTACAACCCGATCCAGCAGCTCCTCGGGGGCCAGCTGTCGTCCCTGCCGCCGGACCAGGCGTCGTTCCTGACGGGCCGCAGCTTCTTCCCGAACCTGATTTCGGGCCCGTTCCAGTCGGGATTGGCGGTGGCGTTCGGCTTCGCGATCGTGGTGTGTCTGATCGGCGCGGTGGCGTCGCTGCTGACGAAGGACGCCCGCCCGGCGGACCGCGAGTCGGTGGGGGAGGAGCTGGCCGCGGTGGCCGGGGAGTCGGGTGGCGGGCCGAGCGAATTGGTGTCGCCTTCGACCGAGCGCTGAAGGTAGTTGCGGAAGCCGGGTGCCGGGTGGCACCCGGCTTTTCCGTTCGGGGACCTGTGAGGACCGCGGAGCACTTGGCAGAGCTGGCCGAAGCCGGCACGGCGCCGTGTGTCCTCGCCGGCGAAGCGTTGACTGCGGGCACCCCGCCGCAGTTCTGGGACGACGTCCAGCAGACGCCGGAGGTCAGCTCGCTTCACGGTCGTCCCGAACACATCGACGACCGATCCCGGGCCGGTACATGTCCGAGGTGTTCCTGACGCCGGACTTCACCTGGGTCGTCGCCTGCTTCGGCGTGTCGCGCGGCTACGCGGCGGGAAGGGGTACGGCCGCGGACGCGTCGCCGTGGAGGCAGTTGGACGAGATCGTGCACAGCCACGACCTGGAGGTACCCGCCGGATCCTCGCGGACGAGCACGTAAGCGCACTCCTGGTGGCGATCGTCGACGACGCGCTCGCCGCGGTGCAGCGGGCCCCGAGATAACCCACCTACGAGTCGGCCGGCACCACGACGAGCCCGGCAAACCGATCCTGCTCTACAGCGACCTGGACGCCGCGCATGACGAGCGGTGTCCACCGAATGGCCAACGGGTCGTTCATCGTCGCCCCGGACACCGCACGACGGTGGGACGTCGCGGTTGTCGCCGGGCATCGGGCAGTTCCTCGATTCCTGCGTGCCGAGTTGCGCGCTGATGGCGCCTTCTGGAGACGAGCCAGCCGTGAGAAGTAGGCCGAATGACGCAATTGTCCAAGAACAAGTAACGGCCGGGTGGGATGATCGATAGGAAGATCGAACAGCTCGCGGGAGGGCGAGCTCGTCTTCGCGCGGCATGGAGGTGCGGCGCTCAGGAGGGGAACGCCGGGCTGACCGGCGCCGTCACCAGCCTATTCACCGATTGCCCGTTGCTCCCGTGCGGCGGGCCGATTCGCGCTGCCCGCCAACGCTTTCACGAGGGGAAGTCCATGCGCCAAGGTTCGTTCGTCCGGAGACCCGTCACGCTCTGCTGCGCCTTCACCATCGCCCTCACCGGCGTGGTGAGCGCGACCGGAGCGACCCAGGCCACCGCGGCCGACACGATCACCTGCCGCGCCAGCGCGGGCGTGTTCTACACCCTCCCGGACACCCACCTGGACCTCGACCGTCACAACGAGCCCGAGACCGGCGCCACCTCCTGGACGGGGCGGACGACGATCGGCAACACGTGGAGCGGCAAGACGCTCGCCGGCCCCGACGGCCGGATGTACTCCATCCTCGACAACGGCGACGTCCTGCGTCAGCGACGGCTCCCCACCGGCTGGGAAAACGGCGGGGTCAGCCAGAAGATCGCCACCGGCTGGCGGGGCACGACGCTGCCCGAATACCGGAACCGCATTACCGTCGACGCCACGGGCGACTTCTACTGGTCACACGACAACATCCTCGCCTGGGTGCACTACGACGAGACGACCAAGGTCTGGACGGACCGCCTGATCGACACGGGCTGGACGTTGACGAAGTACGACCTGATCGTCGGTGCCGGCGCCGGGGTCTTCTACGCACGCACCCCCGCCGGTGACCTCTACCGCTTCCAGTACGACCCGGCGAGCCAGCGGTGGATCGAATACGCCAGGCTGGTCGGCAGCGGCGGCTGGCAGAACTTCTCGCAGGTCGCCTCGGCCGGTGGCGACGTGCTCTACGCGCTGGACAAGAACAACGGCCAGATCAAGTGGTACCGCTACCTGGGCGGTGGCAGCTGGACGGGTCCCAAGGTGGTCGGCACGATCGGCACGGACTACCAGCTGAGCGTCACGACGGACGACTGCAAGCTGGTCGACGCCGGTCTGCCCGCGCGCCCGGCGGTGCCGGCGCGGCCCAGCCCGGCGACATTCCTCACCGAGGGCACCGAGAGCAAGATCCAGCACTTCTACGTCGACGACTTCGGCCGGCTCATCCACGGGCGGCAGCGCACCGACGACGTGGCCATCGTGGAATTCGCCGTCGTCCCCGGCTATCAGGAGTTCTCCGGCGTTCCTACGGCGGTTCGGGCCGCCGACAACAGCTTGCAGGTCACCGCGCTCGGGCAGGACAGCGAGACCCGTGTCAGCAGCCAGACCGCAGGCGCGACCAGCTGGCCGGCGTTGGCGGGCTTCGGCGGCTGGACCCCGGGGCCGGCACGGCTGGTGCTGTGGGACAGCGTGTCCTACGCGTTCGCGGTCGACGCGGCCGGAAAGCTGTGGGTGCGCCCGCAAGACCCGGCGAGCAAGCAGTTCCTGCCGTGGCGGGCCCTGGGTTCGACCGGATTGAGCTCGGATCTGACCGTGGTGCCGCAGGCGGACGGAATCGACGTTTTCGCGCGGACCACGTCCGGGCTCTACACGAAGGCCACCTACGCGAATGGTGCGTTGAGCGCCTGGATCACGGTTCCCGGCACCGGCTGGGCCACTGCCGCCGCCGCGGTGGCGAACCCGGACAAGAACCTGCAGGTCTTCGCGGTTCAGCCGGACGGCAAAGTGGTCACCCAGCGCGAACTGAGCGGTGGGTTCACCGGTGCCTGGAGCCCGCTCACCGGTATCACCGCCACCGGGGTACCCGCCGCGGCGATGGACCCGGGCGGAACGGTTCACGTTGCTGTGAAGGCGAACGACGGCTACATCTACGTGACCGAGCAGGTCGCGCCGGGGAGCGCCACCTACCGCGACTGGCAGCGCCTCGCCGACGCCCGGACCGGCGCCGCCTACCAAAGCGTGACCGATGCCGCCTTGACGGCACACAGCACCGGCGGTGTCGTCGCCGCGTTCCGGGACGCCGACGGAGTGTCCTATGTGTACTCGTCAGCCGTTGCGCCTGCGCTGACCGCGCGCGCCGCCGGTGGCGGCCGGTCCGTGTTCACCGGCGGCCCTGCGCCGAAGCCGAAGTTCTGATCGACCAGTAGGTGCCCGCGCGGCCCGGTGGGCCGGGCCGCGCGTGGGTGCCGCGCGCCCGCGATCCGTCGTTTCCCCCGATCTCCGAGGTGATCGTCGATGCCTGTCCGCTTGCGTTCCGTCCGTCGTCCGCGCACCGGCCGGGCTCTGCTCGTGTTGCTCGTCCTCGCGCTTTTCGTCGGCATCGCCGGCCCGGCGGGTCGCTTCGACGCGCCGGGTTCACTCGACGACGTCGAGCGGCTCGAAGCCGCAATGGCGTTGGCGCCCAAGCAGAAGCCGGGTTCGGCGGACGGTTACCAAGACGGCGCGGCGGGACCGGGCAACGTGGCCGGGCCGCGTTCCCTGCAGTCCAAGTACCCGCCGGTCACCGGTACCGGGCAGCCGGCGAGCACTTCGGTGCGAGCGGCGGCAGGGCCGACGAACCGCACCGGGTTCGACGCCGCGACCAGCAAGGAGCTTCCGCAGCAGCGCACCGCGAAGGAACGCACTTTCGCCAACGCCGACGGGACGCTCACCACCCAGTTCAACGCCGAGGACGTCAACTACCGCACTGCGGACGGCACCTTCCAGCCGATCGAAACGAATCTCGTGCCGCGTGCGGGCGGCGGCTGGCGCAACGCCGCCGACGCCGTCGGCCTCGAATTCGCGGCCACCGGCGCGGGGGCGCCCCTGGTCGACGTCCGGCTCGACGCCGGCCACAGTTTCGGTTACGCCGTCGACCAGTCCGCCGCGTCCGCGGGGGTCGTCGCCGGTGCCACGCTGACCTATCCGGCGGTGCGGCCCGGCTCGGACATCCGGCTGGACGTCGTTCCCGGTGGTGTCAAGGAAACCATCGTGCTCCGGACGCCGGACGCACCGCGGTCCTGGCTCTTCCCGCTGCACCTGCGGGGCCTTCGCCCGGCTGTCGTCGACGGCCGCGTCGTCCTCTTCGACCAGGACGGCCGCGAACGCGCCCACATCCCGGCCGGATTCATGACCGACGCCTCCCGGGATCCCCTCACCGGCGAACCCGCGACGTCGACCGGGGTGAGCTACCGGATCGTCGAGCTGAAGAGCGGACCCGCCCTCCAGGTGGACCTGGACCCGAACTGGCTGGCCGATCCCAGCAGGCAGTTCCCCGTCGAAGTCGACCCCAGTGTCGACACGTCGTCGGCCAACGCGAGCATGGTCGTGCAGGACGGCAGCCGGTTCGACGGCGGCTCCGAACTGAAGGCCGGGACGACCGGCCCGATCAAGGCCGCGAGTTACCTGGCCTTCGACGGTGTCCAGGACCGCCTGCGCAACCACAAGATCTTCGGCGCGTACCTCAACCTGGCCAACTCGTGGTCGTGGTCCTGCCAGCCGCGCCCGCTCACCGTCCACCCGGTGACCTCGCCCTGGGGTTCGAGCGGTGGCTACCCCGGTCCCGGGTTCGGCCCCGCGCTCACGGACGCCTCCTTCGCGCACGGGTACATCGGCCGCGGACAGACGCGGTCGAGCTGCCCCGCGGCCTACGAGCTGATGAACCTCGGCGACGCCGGTCGTGACCTGGTCCAGCGCTGGACCACGGGTGCCCAGGCGAACTACGGGCTCACCATCCGCGGTTCGGCGACCGATCCGTTCGGCTGGAAGAAGTTCGCCGGCCACCGGACCGCGAACCCGCCCCAGCTCTACGTGACCCACTCGGTCTACGACGCCGAATACCGCGTCGAATCGGCGACCGTGGACCCGCCCGTGACGCGTTCGCAGAACGGCAAGATCAAGATCACGGTGACCAACCGGGGTGTCGAGACGTGGACGCCGGCGAACTACGCGCTGGGCTACCGGGCCTTCCGGACCTCCGGCGCCGCCGTCGCCTCGACCGAGGCAGCTTCGCTGCCCGGAGACGTCCCCCGCGGCGCTTCCGTGACGCTCGAGGCGACCATCAAGGCGATCGAGCCGGGCGACTACCTCTTCGACTTCAGCATGCTGCGCCGTGGTGGCGCATGGTTCACCGACGAGCAGATCGCGCCGATCAGGCTGGCGTTGAGAGTCGTCGACGTCCCGCCGGTGGTGAAGGCGCAGTATCCGCCGAACGGCTATTCCGCGCCGACGCTCACGCCTCAGCTCTGGCTCGACGCGGTCGACGTCGACGCGCCGCCCAGCACCTCGCTCAAGTACCGCTTCGAAGTCTGCGAGAAGTACGAGCAGAACGCGGACGGTACGCAGACCGGCGTCAACTGCACCAATTCCGGCTACGTCGCGAAGCGCACCTGGACGGTGCCGACGGGTGCCTTGCGCTGGAGCAAGGACTACCAGTGGCGGGCGTTCGCCTTCGACGGGACGTCCGAGAGCCAGAAGCTGCCGCCGAGCCACTTGCTGACCGCGGTGCCACAACCCGAGATCACGTCGCACCTGGCGAATGCCCCGTACAGCGGCACCCAAGCCGATTTCGACCCGCAGACCGGTAACTACCACTCGAGCGCGGTCGACGCGACCGCGACCGTCACCGGGCCGGAACTGTCCATCGCGCGCACGTACAACAGCCTTGATCCCCGGCGCGACCTCCTTTTCGGCGCCGGCTGGTCCACGCGGTACGACATGCGGGTCACACCCGACGACGACGGATCCGGCAACGTCGTGGTCACTCTGGCCGACGGGCAGCAGATCCGCTTCGGGCGCAACGCGGACGGATCCTTCGCGGCGCCCGAGGGACGGCCGGCGAACTTCCGGGCGGAGGTCGAGGGAGCGGGCGGCGGCTGGGTCCTGGTCGACCAAGTGCAGACCGCGTACCGGTTCCGTCCCGACGGCCGGTTGATCGCGATCTACGACCAGGCCGGACGCTACATCGAACTCGACTACGGCACGGTCGACCACTTGAAGCGGGTCCTCAGCCGCACCAGTGACCGGATCTTCTACTTCACCTACAGCGGTGACCACGTCTCTTCGGTCAGCACCGATCCGGTCGACGGCAAGCAGTTGACGTGGCGCTACACCTACGACGGCGACAAGCTGGCCCAGGTGTGCGACCCGTACGGTGGGTGCACCCGCTACGACCAGGTCACCGGCTCGCACTACCGCAGCACGGTCACGGACGCCCGGCCTGCGTCGTACTGGCGTCTCGGCGAGCCCGGCGGTACCAGCGCGAGCAGCCAGGTCGCCACGAACCTCGGCAAGGACAAAGCCACGCTCCAAGACGTCACCCTGGGCGTTGCCGGGGCACTCGCCGAGTCGGCCGACACCGCGGCCGCGTTCAACGGGACTTCGTCGGCGATGACCCTGCCGGACGGCACTTTCCGCAAGAACCGCGATCTGTCCGTGGAGCTGTGGTTCAAGACCGCTCAGGGCGGTCCGCTCGCGGGCTACCAGAAGTCGGCACTGGGAACGACTTCGGCCACCGGGGTCCCGCTGCTCTACGTGGGCACCGACGGCAAGCTGCGCGGTCAGTTCTGGACCGGCACCGTGGCCCCCATCACGAGCGCCGGCACGGTCACCGACGACCAGTGGCACCACGTGGTGCTCTCCGGTTCCCTGGCGACGCAAACGCTGTTTCTAGACGGTCAGAAGGTCGGTAGCCTCAACGGCGACATCGCCCAGGACGAGCTGCTGTACAACCAGGTCGGCGCGGCTTACGCGAGCAACCCGGCCGGATGGCCGGCTTGGGGAACGTCGTCCCGGCGGTTCTTCTCCGGCCAGATCGACGAAGCCGCCTTCTACGAGTACGCGTTGGGGCAGACCGCGGCTCAGGCGCACTTCCGAGCCAGGGCGGCCGCCGACTACGTTTCGAAGATCACCTTGCCGAGCGGGCGGACCGCCGCCCAGCTCCAGTACGACAAGACGGCCGACCGGCTCAGCGAGTACACCGACCGCCACGGCGGCCACTGGAAGATCGTGTCGCCGATCGTCACCGGAACCGCCACGAACATCGTGCGCACGGTCCAGGTGACGGATCCGGGCAACCGCCTGCACTTCTACGACTACGACCCCGTTCGCGGCCGCATCCTCCGCTACGTCGCACCGCTCGGTCTCGGGACCCGGCCCGAGGACAGGCGGGACGGGGTCGGCAACCCCGCTCCGCCGCCCGTGCCCGGTTGCCCGGCGGACCTCCCATCGGGCTTCTGCGGCGGGCCGGTCGGCGGCAGCACCTGGGTCGGTGGCCCGGTCATGGGACTCGGCGTCCGGACCTACGACTACGACGAGAAGGGTTTCCAGACCACGATCGGGGACGAACTGGGCAACCAGGTCGTACTGACCCACGACGAGCAGGGGAACATCGTTTCCCGGAAGAGCTGCCGGATCGCCCCCGGGAACTGCCAGACGAGCTATTACACCTATTACGTCAACACGGACGACTTCACCGATCCGCGCAACAACAAGGTGCTGTCGGCGCGGGACGCGCGATCGGCGAGTGCGAACGACCCGGCCTACGCGACCACCTACACCTACACGGGTGGCACCGTCGCCGGGCTGCTGGAATCGCAGACGACCCCCGACGGTGGTGTTGTCCGGCACGTCTACACGGACGGAACGGAAGCCGCGATCGGTGGTGGCAACGCGCCCCGCGGGCTGATCGAGCAGACCACGGATCCCCGTGGCGGCGTGATCACGTATTCCTACTACCTCAACGGTGATCTGGCGAAGATCGTCAACGCCGCGGGACTCACGACCAAGTTCACCTACGACGTCCTGGGGCGCAAGAAGACCGAGACCCAGATCAGCGATGCGAACCCGGGCGGTCTGACCACGACGTACGCCTACGATTCGCTGTCCCGCCAGGTCGCCATCACCAGCCCCGGGTCGGTCAACCCGGTCACCGGGGTCACGCACACGGCGCAGAAAGCCACCGAGTACGACGCCGACGGCAACGTGACCCGCGTCGAGGAACGGGATCTGACCGGTGGCGACCCGAGCCGGGTCACCACCACGGAGTACGACGGTTCGGGCCGGCCGAGCCGGGTGACGGATCCGGAAGGCGGAAGCCGGTTCCTCGGCTATGACACCTTCGGCAACCAGACCTGGCTCGTCGATCCCGACGGCAACAAGTACGAGTACGCCTACACCGCCCGCAACGCCATTGCCGAGGTCCGGCTACGGTCGTGGCACGGCCAGGCCACCGACCCCGGCGACGACGGCGGTGACGGACAGGGCGACGGCGTTCTCAAGGACTCGCTGGTCCTGCAGTCCTACGCGTACGACTTCTCCGGACGGCTCATCCGGCAGACCGACGCCATGGGCCGGACGACCCGCTACCAGTACTACACCGACGACCGGCTGTGGAAGACCATCGCCGCCGACGTGGCCGATCCGGACAACCCGGCCGCCGCGAAGCGCAACATCACCTTGAGCGAGCTGTCCTACGACGCGGCCGGGAACGTCGTCAAGGAGACGAAGCCGGGCGGGCGGATCACCGCGTACGAGTACGACACCACCGGTCGCCGGATCGCCCAGACCGCCGACCCGGCGGGGCTCGCCAACCGGAGCGAGTTCGCCTACTCGCCCGCCGGTGATCTGACGAAGATCACCCACACCGGCCTGAGCTCGAACAGCTCGCGCATCGACGCCGGCCGGGTCGAGACGACCGAATACGGCTACGACGTCGCGGGGCGCAAGGTCAGCGACACAGTCCACAATCGGCAGTCCGAGAAGTTCACCACGTCGTGGACGTTCGACCAGCGCGGTCTGGTCACCTCCGTCACCGACGCGCGTGGAAACCTGCCCGGTGCCGACCCGGCGCCGTTCACGACGACCTACGGCTACGACAAGCTGGGGCTGCGGACGTCGGTGACCGGAGCGGTCGTGTCGGCGGAAGCGGGTGGCGCGACCCCGACGCAGGTTCGCCCGCAGGTGACCACCGGCTACGACACCTTCGGGCAACTGACGGAGGTCCGGGATCCGGCCGGCCGGGTGAGCACCACCCGTTATGACCGGGCCGGGCGGATCGTCGAGTCCGCGTCGCCCGAGTACCACCAGCCTGGCGCCGACCAGGGAGCGAAGGCTGTCTCCCGCACCGAGTACGACCCCGCGGGGAACGTCAAGGCGGTGACCGGGCCGCTGGGCGCCGTCACCCGCTACCGGTACGACCAGCTCGGCAGGCTGGTCGAGAAGATCGACCCGAAGGACGACGCCGGCGACCAGCCGGGCGGGGTCTGGCAGTACTCGTACACGGTTGCGGGAGACCAGTTGTCGGCGACGGATCCGACGGGTTCCCGCACCGAAACGACGTACGACGATCTCGCGCGGCCGATCACGCGAACCCAGCTCGAGCGGCGCCCGGAGCCGGCCGCCTACACGACGAAGCTGCGCTACGACGACGCCGGCAACCTGAAGACGGCGACTTCGCCGACCGGCGAGGTCGAGCAGTACGGGTACGACGCGATCGGGCAGCTGACCAGCAGGACCGACCCGGCCGGTGTCGTGACGCAATCGGGCTATGACCTCGCCGGCAACCAGGTCCGCAGCACCGACGGCCGCGGGCACACCGTTTTCCGGAGCATCGACCCGGCCGGTCGGAACACCGGGGTCTACGACCTGGACGCGGCGGAACACATCCTGCGCAAGACGTCGTCGGCCTATGACGCCGTGGGGAACCTCCTCTCGACGACCGACCCGTACAACCGGACGACCCGGTACGAGTACGACAACGCGTCGCGGGTGGTCAAGCAGCAGGAACCGGTCTCGGCGACCGAAACCATCACGACGACCTACGGCTACGACGTCGCCGGGCAGCGCACCCGCGTCACCGACGGCCGCGGCAACTCGACGATCCGCACCTACAACTCGCTCGGACTGCCCGAGTCGGTGATCGAACCCCCGACGAGCGCGGACCCGACGCCGGCCGAGCGGACCTGGACCACCGGTTACGACCTGGCCGGGGCACCGGTTTCGCTGCTCGCGCCCGGCGGTGTCACGCGGCAGCGGACGTTCGACGCCCTGGGCAGGCTCTCCGGGGAGACCGGCGCCGGCGCGGCCGAAGCGACGGCGTCCCACCGGCGGAGTTACGACCTGGCCGGCCGGCTGCGCACCGTGGACACGCCCGGCGGTGACCGCGTCTTCACCTACAACGACCGTGGTGCGCTGCTGACGACCGCGGGCCCGATCGGTGGCACGTCGACGTACAAGTACGACGAAGCCGGTCGCTTGCGTCAGCGCACCGACGCGGCCGGAACGACTTCCTTCACCTACGACCGAGGCCGGCTCGCCACCCAGAGCGACGGCATCACGGGAGTCACCCAGACCGTCGGTTACGACGCGGCCGGCGCACCCGCCGAAATCGGGTACGGCAACCGCAAGCGGGTGATGACCTACGACGACTTCGGCCGTCCGAAGTCCGACACGGTCAAGGCCGGAGACGGCAGCGTGCTCGCGTCCACCGGTTACGGGTACGACCTCGTCGATCAGCTGAAGTCGAAAGACACGACCGGGCCCGGTGGCGCGCAGGCGAACGCGTACGAGTACGACTTCGCAGGCCGGCTGACTTCCTGGACGGCCGGCGGTACGAAGACCGAGTACGCCTGGGACGCGTCCGGGAACCGGACCAAAGCCGGCGGCACGGTGTCGACGTTCGACGAGCGCAACCGCCAGCTGACGGAAGGCTCGGCGACCTTCACGTGGGAGCCGCGCGGGACCCTCGCCTCACGGACCGACTCGAACGGCACGGTCGGCAGCGCCTTCGACGCCTTCGACCGCCAGGTGAAGCACGGTCAGGGCACCTACGCCTATGACGGCCTCGACCGGACGGTCAGCCGGAACGGGCAGAACTTCGAGTACGACGGCGCCGGCCGGGAGCTTGTTTCCGACGGTGCCGGTACCTACGCCCGCGGCGTCGGTGCCGGCCTGCTGGCCCAGCGGACGCCGTCCGGCACGTCGCAGCTGACATTGACGGATGCGCACTCCGACGTCGTGGGCGGTCTCGATCCGGCGCCTTCGGGTGGGCTGACGGGTTCGACGACGTATAGCCCCTTCGGTGAGCGCGTCGCATCGACGGGCGCGAACGGTTCGCTCGGCTTCCAATCGGACTACACCGACTCGGCAACCGGGGCGGTCGACATGGGGGCCCGCTGGTACACGCCGGGGACGGGCACGTTCACCACCCGCGACGACATCGAGCTGCCGAGCAGCCCGTCGATCGCGAGCAACCGCTACACGTACGGGAACGGCACTCCGGTCAATGCCATCGACCCAGACGGGCATCTGCCCTGGTATTGCTACGTGGTGAGCGTGCCCTTCTGGGCAATCTGCAAGTATGCCGAGGCCCACTCGACCGGGCGTGGGAACTACGGGCCGGAGCTCCAGCTCGCGCCACCCAACCAGGGATATGACCCGTTCCACGCGTGGGATCTGGTGGGCAACGACTGGGGCAACGGCACGAGCACGAAGCCTGCAACGGGGCCGGGCCGCGGCGGTGGCCGGCCAGGCACGGGAACCGGCACGGGCCACGGTGGCGGTCGCGGCGGTCCACCGGCGATCGACTACCGGGCAGCGGGCCAGGCGGCGGTCAAGAACAATCCGTTGCCGATCCCGAAGGCGGCGACACAGCCGGTCTACGGCAACAACGGCGGGATCAAGCCACCGGTGTCATCGTCGCCGAACCTGCCGGCTTCGGGCGTGGCGGAGACGGTGGTCGGAGATCCGAACACGCAGAAGATCACGCAGGCGGTGACGGGGCAGAACCCGGTGGTCCAGGCCGTGGGTCAGGCACCGGTCTCGGAGCTGGCGCCGTCCGGTCCCGGTCGGGCGCCTGGCTTCGAGGAGCAGGTGACCGGGTTGATGAACCTCATCCCGTTCAGCGGCCTCAGCGTGGCGTGGCGCCTGGTGACCGCGGACAGCTGGGCGGATGCGGGTCATCAGTTGCTGGACCTGGTCGGGTACATCCCGATCGCCGGCGAGGTGGCGGACGGCGCCAACGCGCTGTGGTACATGGGGGAGGGCGACGGCCTCAACGCCGGCCTCTCGGCTGCGGCCACGGTACCGATCGCAGGCTGGGCAGCGGCTGCCGCCAAGGCAGGCAAAAGGTCCATAAAGGCCGCGGAGGAGGCGGCCAAGCAGGCGGAACGAGGACCGCGGCTCTCCGATCCCAACCCGCTTCCGAAGAAGATCAATGCCGAGTACGACAACGTGAAGGCGGGACAGGGGACTCCACGAATCGACCCTCGGACAGGGCAGCAGACCAGGTATCAGGCCCGCGAGCTCTCGCCCCGGCAGGCGGAGCAGTGGAAGGATTCCCTGGAGTGGGACGTTCCCGGAACCAAGCACCGAATTCTGCAGCGGCCAGACGGACTGTACGGCTACGTCTTCGATCACGACTACGGGGCGCCGTTTCTGTTTCCGGCCCCCTGGTATCCTGATGGTGGCACGATACCCAAGCGGTTGGGTGGGAAATAATTGATCCACTTCGATTTGTCGGATAGGTGAACTTATGAATGATCCGACTATCGCGTCTTCGCCTTGGCGTTGCCTCCTCACTGACGGCGAAGACCGGATCTTATTCCGCGTGAACGAGATAGTCGGTTTTTTCGGGCTGCGTTCGATGGATGGGTGGGGCACTTTCGATCTCGTGGGAGAAGTGGCTGACCTGCTCGATCGGAACGATCCGCCGGACGAAGTCGAGGTGGTGATGATCGACCGATGGGGGAACCGGCTGGGTGCTTACTTCGTGGGCGCCGCGATGTGTCGTATTTTGGCCGTGGGCGATTCGGGCGGTACGCGACTTCGAGTGAAAGGCTTCATGCACGCGTGGCCTGGCGAGCCGGTTAACTTGGTGTGGTCACGCTGGTGGCTGGGGCGTCCACAAGTGGTCGGGACTTGGGTGTCGTACTCTGATGCTGAGAAGAAGGCCTGGCTGGAAGTCGTGCGGTTGAACTCCCGTTTCCACGTGCAAGCGAAAAGAGCCGGGCCGTTTGTGCTCGCGGGGAGGGACGTCATCGATGTGCCCAGTTTCTACTGTGCACTGGGAGAGGCGATCGGCGGACCTGGGGGATATTACGGTGCTAATTTGGACGGATTGGCCGACTGCATGTCCGGAGGGTTTGGCCCGGTGCCGCCTTTTGTTCTCAAGTGGTCGGAATCCGGTGATGCTCGGTCGCTGATGAGAGAAAAGCTGGGCAAAGAATACTTCGAGAAAGTAATGGGGTTGTTCGCCGAGTGCGGTGTCGAAGTTTTGATGGAGTGATGCTCCACCCGTAGGCGGCGCCGACTACCAGGCAGCCGTGGCGCGCTGGATCTTCACTGGCTTCGCCGGCGCCCCGTCCAGCGGCCCGTTCGGGTCGGTCGGGATGATCCCGTCCTCGACCATCCGATCAAGAGCCGACATCCCCCGGATCACCCGCCCCATCACCGAGTAGTTAGCCGGGATGTTCGCGAACGAGTGCACGATGAAGAACTCCGACCCGTTGGTCCCCGGCCCCTGGTTCCCCATCGCGATCGTCCCGCGCGGGTACGTCTCAGAACCCGAAACCTCGTCCGGGAACTGGTACCCCGGCCCACCCTTCTCCACCTCGTAGATGTCCCCACACTGCAGAACACCAAGCCGAGCGGAGTTGGACAGCCGCCAGCACTGGGACCGGTCGTAGAACCGCTGCAAAACCAGCGAAACCATGTTGTGCACCGCGCAAGGCGCAGCTCTGCCGCGATCCAGCCGCACCGTCACCGGCCCGTAGTTGAACCGGAACGTCACATCGACAGTCCCGCGGGTCAACGCCAGAGGCAACGGACGCACCACCGGCCGAGCGGCCGGGTTGGAAGGCGTCGGCGTGAACGTGCACCGGACCAGCGGCACCGAGGCCGAAGCCGGTGTGGGAGCCGCCACCAGGGCACCCAAAACGGACAGAACAGCCAGTCCCCAGCGCAGCTTCATGCCGGGACGTTAGCGAAAAACCGACTACTTGCGCCAGGCCGTGCGCTGCTTGCGGATGTCCAGCACCAGCAGCAGGACCAGGAACGCCGCCAGGCCGACCAGCCACACGTTCTCGGTGTTGTTCTCGTGGTTGCCCTTGATCATCACCAGCAGGATGATCGCGCTGACCCAGCCGGCGATGCGGGTGGCCTTCGGGAACGAGCCGTGCCAGCCCCAGGCCGCGGACGGCTCGTCGCGCGGGTCGACCTCGGGCCGCCTTTTCTCGACCGCCTTGCCTGCCACGATGAACTCCTCAAACCCCGTGAACCTCGGACCCGCCGATGATCCCACACCTCCGGGTGCGCCGCGGACACGGCCCGCGCGACAATGACCGGCGATGACTACCTCGCGAAGCGTTCTCGTGCTCGGCTCGACCGGGTCCATCGGCGTGCAGGCCCTCGACGTCGCCGCGCGCAACCCCGGGCTGTTCCGGGTGGCCGGGATCGCCGCCGGTGGGGCCGATCCGGCCGCGCTCGCCGCGCAGGCGATCGCCCACCGTGTCGAAGCCGTCGCCGTGACCAAGGCCACGGCCGCCGAAGACGTCCAGCTCGCGCTGTACGCCGAGGCGCAGAAGCGGGGGTACGCGCAGGGGGAGTTCAAGCTCCCGCGGCTCTTCGCCGGCCTCGATGCCGTCACCGAGCTGATCGACGCCGTGCCGGTCGACACCGTCCTCAACGCGCTCCCGGGCTCCCGCGGCCTCGAGCCGACGCTCAAAGCGCTCGCCACCGGCGCCACCCTCGCCCTCGCGAACAAGGAGTCGCTCATCGCCGGAGGGCCGCTGGTGCTCGCCGCCGCGAAGCCGGGTCAGCTGGTTCCGGTCGACTCCGAGCACTCCGCCATCGCGCAGGCGCTGCGGGCCGGCAAGGAAACCGAGGTCGCCCGGCTCGTCCTCACCGCGTCCGGCGGCCCGTTCCGCGGCCGCAAGCGCGCGGAGCTGGCCGGCGTCACCGTCGAGCAGGCGATGGCGCACCCCACCTGGTCCATGGGCCCGCTCATCACGATCAACTCCGCCACCCTGGTCAACAAGGGCCTCGAGCTGATCGAGGCGGCCCTGCTCTTCGGCATCGCGCCGGACAGGATCGACGTCACCGTGCACCCGCAGTCGATCGTTCACTCGATGGTGACTTTCACCGACGGCTCGACGATCGCCCAGGCCAGCCCGCCCGACATGCGGCTGCCGATCGCGCTCGCGCTGCACTGGCCCGACCGCGTCCCCGGCGCCGCCGCCGCGTGCGCCTGGGACAAGGCCGCGACCTGGACTTTCGAGCCGCTGGACGACGAGGCCTTCCCGGCCGTCGAGCTGGCCCGGCACTGCGGCGCCGCGGGCGGCTGCCTGCCCGCCGTCTACAACGCCGCGAACGAGGAGCTCGTGTCCGCCTTCCTGGCGCAGAACACCAGCTTCACGTCGATAGTGGACACTGTTTCCGAGGTGGTGGGAGCCGCCGACGAATGGCGTCGCGAACCACGCGACGTCGAGGACGTACTCGCGGCCGAGCGCTGGGCTCGCGCGCGGGCCGGTTCGATCATCGAGGGGAAGTAGCGGGTGCTCGCCTACATCATCGGTGTGGTGCTCTTCGCGCTGGGGATCTGCGTCTCAGTCGCCCTGCACGAGGCCGGCCACATGGTCACCGCGAAGGCCTTCGGCATGAAGGTCCGGCGGTACTTCGTGGGCTTCGGGCCGACGGTGTTCTCCTGGCGCCGCGGCGAGACCGAGTACGGCCTGAAGTGGATCCCGCTCGGCGGGTTCTGCGACATCGCCGGCATGACCGCGCTCGACGAGGTGACGCCGGACGAGGCGCCGCGCGCGATGTGGCGGTTCAAGACCTGGAAGCGCACCGTCGTGATGTCGGCCGGGTCGATCACCCACTTCATCCTGGGCTTCCTGGTCCTCTACCTGATGGCCGTGACCATGGGCCTGCCGAGCCTGGCGGCCGCCGAACCGACCCAGCCGGTGCTGGCCGCGACCTCCTGCGCCGTCTCGACCACGACGAAGGAACAGGCCGAGGCCCAGGCCAAGAACCCCACCTGCCCGCCGGGCGCGCCGACCCCGGCGAAGTCGGCCGGGCTGCAAGCCGGTGACAAGGTGCTCTCGGTCGGCGGCAAGCCGGTCGCGACCTGGGAGGAGATGCTCACCGCCGTGCAGGCCACCAGCGGCCTGACCGAGTTCGTCGTGCAGCGCGGCAACCAGCAGCTCCGGCTCCAGGTCGACGTGCCGAGGGTGCAGCGCTGGAGCGGCTCCGCCGTCAAGGAGGTCGGCATGATCGGCGCCTCGCCCGTGCCGCCGGCGTTGACCACGCAGTACGGCCCGGTCGCCGCGATCGGCGCCACCTTCAGCTTCACCGGCACGATGTTCGCCGAGACGGCGCAGCGGCTCGTCGAGTTCCCCGAGCGCATCCCCGCCGTGGTCACCGCGATCTTCGGCGGCGAGCGCGACCCGAACACGCCGGTCAGCGTCGTCGGCGCGAGCCGGATCGGCGGCGAGGCCGTCGAGCAGGGCATCTGGGTGCTGTTCTTCTTCCTGCTGGCCAGCCTGAACTTCTTCATCGGCGTGTTCAACCTGCTGCCGCTGCTGCCGCTGGACGGCGGGCACATCGCGGTGGTCTGGTACGAGCGCGTCCGCGACTGGATCCGCGCCCGGCGGGGCAAGGCGGCCGCCGGTCCCGTCGACTACACGAGGCTGTCCGGGATCACGATGGTGCTCGTGCTGATCGGCGGTGCGGTGACCCTACTCACGGTGACGGCCGACATCGTCAACCCGATCCGGATCAGCCCGTAGTCCCACGGCGGGGTGGCGGTCCGGCCGGGGCCGCTCACCCGCACCGTAATGCTGCTCACCGTGACGGTTGACATGGTGAAGGTGCCCCAGTAGGGGTGGGTACGCTGGAAGCCGTGACCGTCGCACTCGGTATGCCCGCCCTGCCCCCGCCCGTCCTGTCCGAGCGCCGCAAGACCCGCCAGCTCCAGGTGGGTTCGGTGGGCGTCGGCAGCGACCACCCGATCTCCGTCCAGTCGATGACGACGACGCTCACCTCCGACGTCAACGCGACCCTGCAGCAGATCGCCGAGCTGACCGCCGCGGGCTGCGACATCGTCCGCGTGGCGTGCCCCTCGGCCGACGACGCCGAGGCGCTGCCCGCGATCGCGCGCAAGTCGCAGATCCCGGTGATCGCCGACATCCACTTCCAGCCGAAGTACGTCTTCGCGGCGATCGAGGCCGGCTGCGCGGCGGTGCGCGTCAACCCGGGCAACATCCGGAAGTTCGACGACCAGGTCAAGGAGATCGCGCAGGCCGCGAAGGACCACGGCACGCCGATCCGGATCGGCGTCAACGCCGGCTCGCTCGACAAGCGGATCATGGACAAGTACGGCAAGGCGACGCCGGAGGCGCTGGCGGAGTCGGCGCTGTGGGAGGCGTCGCTGTTCGCCGAGCACGACTTCCACGACATCAAGATCTCGGTGAAGCACAACGACCCGGTGGTCATGGTGCGCGCGTACGAGATCCTCGCCGAGCAGTGCGACTACCCGCTGCACCTCGGCGTCACCGAGGCCGGTCCGGCGTTCCAGGGCACGATCAAGTCGGCCGTCGCGTTCGGCGCGCTGCTGCGCCAGGGCATCGGCGACACGATCCGCGTCTCGCTGTCCGCGCCGCCGGTCGAAGAGGTCAAGGTCGGCATCCAGATCCTGCAGTCGCTCAACCTGCGGCCGCGGAAGCTGGAGATCGTGTCGTGCCCCTCGTGCGGGCGCGCGCAGGTCGACGTCTACACCCTCGCCGAGCAGGTCACGGCCGGTCTCGAGGGCATGGAGATCCCGCTGCGCGTGGCCGTCATGGGCTGCGTCGTGAACGGCCCGGGCGAGGCTCGCGAGGCCGACCTCGGCGTGGCGTCGGGCAACGGCAAGGGCCAGATCTTCGTCAAGGGCGAGGTCATCAAGACCGTGCCGGAGCACGCGATCGTCGAGACGCTCATCGAAGAGGCCATGCGCATCGCCGAAGAGGCGGGCGAGTCGCTTGGCGAGGGCGCCCCGGTGGTGACCGCTGGCTGACCTGCTCTCGGACGACGCCCTCGAGGCGTCGTCCGTGGTGGCCAACCGGGCGATGAACCTTCGTCGCGAACTTCGACATCGCGGGCATCCGGGCGCCGGGCGGGGCACGCCGGGTGCTCGCCGCGTTGCGCGAAGCGGGCTTCACGTACGACTTGAGAACCCACCGGATCCGGCGCGACGGCCCCTTCGCCGGCTCGCTGCCGTTCCGCTACCTCGGCGCCGACGACCGGGCCGGCCCCAACTACACGGGCCGGCCCGCCGTGCGCTCGTACTACGAATCAGCCCTGTAGGTGGTGCTGGGCGGCGTCGCGGATCTGCAGCCGGACGTTCTCCAGCGCGGCCGCGACCTCGTCGATCTGCTGCGAGGCGAGCTGGATGGCGCCCTGGATCGCGGTCGCGGTGGACGTCTCCCCGAGCAGGCCGAGTACCTGGGCCTGCAGGTCTTCGAGGTCGCTCTTCGTGGCGAGCGCGATGCCGGTCGGCACCTGGTCGGCGAGCAGCTCCAGCTGCTGCGCCTGCTCCTGGATCGTCATCGGGTGGTTCCTTCCGCGGTGGGGACGCACGTCCGTGTTATCAGACCCCGGAACTGTCGGTGGTGACGATTAGCCTGGCATCCGTGACTGTGACCTGGGCCGTCCGCGAGCCGCACCCGGTGGTGCGGCCCCTGGTCACGCGCTATGTCGGGTACGCGCAGGAGGGCGTCACACTGGCTGTCCACCGCGGGCTGCCGTCCCGGCACGTGACGCTCGTCATCAGCCTCGCCGGGCCGGTGCGGATGGCCGGGCACAGCCTGCAGGCGCTGGTCGGCGGCCTGCACACGCGCGCGGTGCTGATCCGGCAGGACAGCGCGCAGGAGGGCCTGCAGCTGGAGCTCGACCCGCTGGGGGTACGGACGCTGTTCGGCGTCACGGCGGCCGAGCTGAGCGGCGAGGTCGTGGACCTGGCGGAATTCGGCCTCGGCTCGCTGCCCGACCGGCTGCGGGAGCTGCCTTGGCGCGAGCGGTTCGCGGTGCTGGACGACGTCCTGGCCGCCCGGGCCGTCGAGCCGGTGGCGCCACCACCCGAGCTGGGGGAGGCGTGGCGCCGGATGCGCGGGGCCGACGGGCGGGTCCGCGTCGCGGACCTCGCCGAGCAGGTCGGCTGGAGCCGCCGCCACCTGGGCGAGCGGTTCCGCGCCGAGCTGGGGCTGGCGCCGAAGCAGGCGGCGCGGGTGCTGCGGTTCGAGCGGGCCGGGCGCCTGCTGCGGCGGGGGCGGACGGACCTCGCGGCGCTGGCGGCGGAGTGCGGGTTCTACGACCAGGCGCACCTGACCAACGAGTGGCGCGCGCTGGCGGGCTGCACGCCGGGCACCTGGATCGCCGAGGAACTCCCGTTCCTCCAAGACCAGGAGGCGGAGGTGGCGCGAAGCTGACGGCATGACTCCTGAACCGAACGTCTGGCCCGCCCTCCGGTACGACGACGCCCCGGCCGCGGTCCGGTTCCTCGTCGACGTCCTGGGCTTCACCGAGGCCTTGGTGGTGCCCGAGGGCGACCTGATCGCGCACGCCGAGCTGCGCTGGCCCGAAGGCGGCGCGGTGATGCTGGGCAGCGTCCGCCCGCCGGACGGCGTCCACGACGCCATGAAGCCGGGTGCGGCCGCGGTGTATGTGGTGTCGGACCGGGTGGACGAGATCCACGCGCGGGTGCGGGACGCCGGCGCGGAGATCACGGCCGGGCTGACCGACACCGAGTACGGCTCGCACACGTTCAGCCTCCGCGATCCGGAGGGCAACTCCTGGACGATCGGCACCTACCGCGGCGCGGCCTGACACCCGAGGCGGCTGCCGCTACTGCACCGGCCGCTCGAACGTGACCAGCAAGCCTTCGACCCCACCAGGCCCGACCCGCCCCTTCACCTCGGTGGCCGTGATCGCTTTGAGCTGCCACCCGTCGGCCGCGTGGTCGTTCAGCAGCTTCTCCAGCTTGCCGCCCGACATCTTGCCCCCGAGAAGCTTTTCCCGGACCTCGACGACCTTGTACGTGTACCTCTGCATGCCCCCGATTCTGCCCGGGACGCCCGGCTCGCGCGTTCATCTCACCGTGTCGACGGCCTCGCGTTCCGTTTACCGGCCGAATCTGGCACCCTGGAGCCCGTGTTGCGGCTTGCAGGTGCACGGCTGCTCGATGATCGGGACTATCCGGCGGTCCGTGCCGCTTTGGCCGCGGACCCGGTGGGCAGCTGCATGGTCAGCGCCCGGGTCGAGGCCGCGGGCCTCGACCCGTGGCGGCTCGGTGGCGAGCTCTGGGCCGCCGACAGCCGTCCGGTCCGAGCCGGACGGCTCCAAGGGCTGTGCTTTTCCGGGCCCAACCTCATCCCGCTGCGCGGCAACGCGCCCGCGTTGCGCTCCTTCGCCGATCGTGCCCTGAGAAGGCAACGCACCTGCTCCTCGCTCGTCGGCCCGGCCGAGCAGGTCCTCGGCCTGTGGGACGAGCTCGAAGGCGAGTGGGGCCCCGCCCGCGAAGTCCGCGACGACCAGCCGCTGATGGCCCTGGACAGCACCCCGCTCGTCGCCGCCGATCCGCTGGTCCGGCCCGTCCGGCCGGACGAGCTCGAGCGGTACCTGCCCGCGGCCGTCGCCATGTTCATCGAGGAGGTCGGCGTCGACCCGCGCAGCGGTGACGGCGGCGCCAGCTACCGCGCCCGGGTGACCGAGCTGATCGGCGCCGGCCGCGCGTTCGCCCGCTTCGAAGACGGCGAAGTCGTCTTCAAGGCCGAGATCGGCGCCATGTCGGCCACCGTCGGGCAGATCCAGGGCGTCTGGGTGCACCCCGACCGCCGCGGCGACGGGCTCGGCACCGCCGGCACCGCCGCGGTGGTGAACCGGCTCGTCCGTGGCCTCGGCCGCACAGCCAGCCTGTACGTCAACGCCTTCAACACCCCCGCCCTCGCGGCCTACCGCAAGATCGGGTTCAAGCAGGTCGGCCAGTACGCGACGGTGCTGTTCTAACCACTCTTCCGTGGCGGTGTTGCACAGCCGCCGCACCGCTCTGACCAGGCATCATCCCGCCATGAGCGCACGTCTGCCCCGTGCTCTCGCGGTGCTGCTGCTCGCGGCCGCGACCACGGCCGGGTGCTCGGGCGACGGTCCCGGGGACGCCCTTTCCGCCTTCCTCGACGCCGTCGCGTCCGGGGACGTCGCCGCCGCGGCGGCGAACACCGACTCGCCCGAGGCCGCGAAGACCGTGCTGAGCCAGGTGCGCGGCGTGCTCGACCCCGAGGCGCTCGACGTCGACGACGAAGAGGTGAAACAGCCGGACGGCGACGTCGTGACCGCCGGCTACCGGCTCACCTGGCACCTTCCGCACGGCCGCACCTGGTCCTACCGCGCCGACGCCCAGCTGCGGGCGACCGGGAACGGCTGGCAGGTGCACTGGCAGCCGACGGTCGTGCACCCCCAGCTGGCCGTCGGCCAGACCCTCGGCCTGCTCCCGCAGCTGCCCGACACGGCCCCGGTCCTCGACCGCGACGGCGTGGCGCTGATGCGGCCGCAGACCGTGATCGGCGTGGTCGTCGACCCGCAGAAGGCCGGCAACGCGAGTGCCGTCGCCGGGACCCTCGCCAAGGCGCTGCACCGGTACGAGCCGTCGGTCACCGGCCGGTCCGTGCTCGACGGGATGACCAAGACCAAGCCCGGCGACGCCTACCCGGTGATCACCCTGCGGGCCGGCGACTACCAGCGGGTCAAGCCGGCGATCTACGACCTGCCCGGCGTCCGGTTCGCCAGCCAGGAACGGCTCCTGCCGGTGACCCGCGGCTCCGGGCAGCAGGTCCTGCCGGGCATCCGCGCCCTGGTCGAGCAGCAGCTGGCCGGGGCGGCGGGCTGGCGGATCGTCACCCGTGACGTCACCGGCGGCGAGGCCGCCGAGCTCAAGGCCGAGCCGCCGCGGCCCGCGCCCGCCGTCACCAGCACGCTCAGCACGAAGATCCAGGCCGCCGCCGAAAAGGCCCTCGAGACCGAGCCGTACTCCGCCGCGCTGGTCGCGGTCCAGCCCTCGAGCGGGGACATCCTCGCGGTCGCCCAGAACGACGCCGCCGACGAGGAGGGCTCGCTGGCCCTGTCCGGGCGCTACCCGCCGGGGTCGACGTTCAAGATCGTGACGGCGGCGGCCGCGCTGTCGGCGGGGGAGGCCGAGGCGGGCAGCCCGGTCGACTGCCCGGGGACGACGACGATCGAGAACCGCGTGGTGCCGAACGAAGGCCGGTTCGACCTGGGCCGGGTGCCGCTGACGACGGCGTTCGCGCGGTCCTGCAACACGACCTTCGCCCGGCTCGCCGCGAGCCTGCCGGGGCCGTCGCTCACCGAGACCGCCCGCTCGTTCGGCCTCGGCGCCGACTTCGTCGTCCCGGGCCTGACCACGGTGACCGGGGACGTGCCGGCCAGCGACTCCGCCGTCCAGCGGGCGGAAAACGGCTTCGGCCAGGGCCGGGTGGTGACCAGCCCGTTCGGCATGGCGCTGGTCGCGGCCACCGTGCAGGCCGGGAAGGTGCCGTCGCCGTCGATCGTCAAGGGCATGCCCGCGACCACCCAGAACGTCGGCGACCCGCCGTCGCAGGAGGTCCTGGACGCCCTGCGCGGGATGATGCGGGACGTCGTCACGGCGGGGACCGCGACCGGGCTGCGGGACATCCCCGGCGTCGCGGGCAAGACCGGCACCGCCCAGTTCGGCGACGGCTCCCGCTCGCACGGCTGGTTCGTCGGCTACCGCGGCGACCTGGCGTTCGCCGTGCTGCTGACCGAAGCCGGGTCATCCAAACCGGCGGTGCAGGCCGCGCACCGGTTCCTGGCGGGGATCGGCTGAGCGCACCGTCGTAAGGTGGGGGCATGTCCGTTCGTGCCCCGCTCGTTCCCGGCGTCCAGACGCCGCGCCGTGACGTCCCCAGTTCCATCGCCCGTCCCGAGTACGTGGACAAGCCGGCGCCGAAGCGGGACACCGGCAACGGCGTGCGCACGCCCGAGGTGATCGAGGCCATGCGGGTCGCCGGCCGCATCGCGGCCCAGGCGCTGGAGGAGGGCGGCAAGGCCGTCAAGCCGGGCGCCACCACGGACGACATCGACAAGGTGGTGCACGAGTTCCTGCTCGACCACCACGCCTACCCCTCCACGCTGGGCTACCGCCGGTTCCCGAAGTCGTGCTGCACGTCGCTCAACGAGGTGATCTGCCACGGCATCCCGGACTCGACGGTGATCGAGGACGGCGACATCTGCAACATCGACGTCACCGCCTACATCGGCGGCGTCCACGGCGACACGAACGCGACCTTCTTGGCCGGCGACGTCTCCGAGGAGGCCCGCCTGCTGGTGGAGCGCACCCGCGAGGCGACGCTGCGGGCGATCAAGGCGGTCCGCCCGGGCCGTCAGCTGAACGTCATCGGCCGGGTGATCGAGTCCTACGCCAAGCGCTTCGGCTACGGCGTGGTCCGCGACTTCACCGGCCACGGCGTCGGCCCGGCGTTCCACACGCCCCCGACGGTCCTGCACTACGAAGAGCCCTCCGTCGACACGATCATCGAGGAGGGCATGACCTTCACGATCGAGCCGATGATCACGCTGGGCACCATCGACTACGACATCTGGGCCGACGACTGGACCGTCACCACGAAGGACAAGAAGTGGACGGCCCAGTTCGAGCACACCCTCGTGGTGACGGCCGACGGCAGCGAGATCCTCACGCTGCCCTGACTCAGTGGCTCGTGGCCTTCTTGTAGCAGCGCACCGAAAGCGGCACGAAGATCGCCAGCAGCAGCGCGATCCACAGCACCGACGCCAGGAGCGCGTGCTGCATCGGCCAGACGTCGCGCGGCGGCAGGGCCGCGCTGGTGTTGCCGAACAGTTCGCGCGCCGCCTGGGTGACCGCCGACACCGGGTTCCAGTCCGCGATCGCCCGCAGCGGGCCGGGCAGGCGGCCGCTGTCGACGAACGTGTTGGCCAGGAACGTCAGCGGGAACACGACCACCATCGAGACGTTGTTGAACACCTCGGGCTTGCGCACGGCCAGGCCGAGCGCGCCCATCACCCACGACAGCGCGTAGGAGAACGCCAGCAGCAGGACGATCCCGCCCAGCGCCTCCAGCACGCCGGTGTGGATGCGCCAGCCGACCAGCAGCCCGACCAGACCCATGATGAGCAGGCTCGCGGTGCTGAGGATGAGGTCGGCGGTGGTCCGCCCGATCAGCACCGCGGCCGGTGACATGGGCAGCGAGCGGAAGCGGTCGATGATGCCCTTCTGCAGGTCGTCGGTCAGCCCGTAGCCGGTGACGATGCCGCCCATCGCCACCGCCAAGGTGAAGATCCCCGGGAGCATGAACTCGCGGTAGGACAGGCCCGGGATGTCGATCACGCTGCCGAAGACGTACCCGAAGAGCAGCACGAACATCACCGGCGTGAACACGAGCGACCCGAGCAGGTCCAGTGACCGGAAGATCTTGATCGAGTTGCGCTTGGCCACGGTCACGCCGTCGGTCACGGCCATCTGCACCGCGTTCATCACACGGCCTCCTTCGCGGTTTCGGCCACCTCGTGGCCGGTGAGGGACAGGAAAACGTCGTCGAGGGTGGGACGGCGGACACCGACGTCGCGGACGTCGACGCCCTCCGCTGCGAGGATCGCCAAGGCTTCGGTAAGCGCTTTCGCGCCGTGGGTCACGGGCACGGTGAGCCGGAACGCCCCCGCCTGCGGCTCGCCGCTGGCCAGCCGGGCCAGGGCGCGGCGGGCCACCAGGACGTCGTCGTGGGTGCCGACGGTCAGCTCGATCCGCTCGCCGCCGACGAGGTCCTTGAGCTCGTCGGCGGTGCCGCGGGCGATCACGCGCCCGTGGTCGACGACGGCGATGCTGTCGGCGAGGCGGTCGGCTTCCTCCAGGTACTGCGTGGTGAGCAGCAGTGTGGTGCCGCCCGCGACCAGCTCGGTGATGACGTCCCACAGCTCGGTGCGGGCCCGCGGGTCGAGCCCGGTGGTGGGCTCGTCGAGGAACAGCACCGGCGGGTTGGCCACCAGCGCGCCGGCCAGGTCGAGCCGGCGCCGCATGCCGCCGGAGTAGCCCCTGACCGGGCGGTCGGCGGCGTCGGCCAGGCTGAACCGGGCCAGCAGCTCCCGGCCGCGGGCCTTGGCCCGCTTGGTGCCCAGGTGGTACAGCCGCCCGACCATCTCGAGGTTCTCCGCCCCGGTCAGTTCCGGGTCGACGGCGGCGTACTGCCCCGAGGCGCCGATGTGCGAGCGCAGCCGGTGCGCGTCCTTGACGACGTCGAACCCGGCGACCGTCGCCCGGCCCGCGTCGGGCTTCTGCAGGGTCGTGAGGATCTGGACGGTGGTGGTCTTCCCGGCGCCGTTCGGCCCGAGCACCCCCAGCACCGTGCCTTCCGGTACCGCCAAGGTCATCCCGTCGAGCGCGGTGACCTTCCCGTACTTCTTGACCAATCCCTCGGCCACGATGGCGTCTGGCATGGATTTCCCCTGTCTTCGTGTGGAGTTTCAGGCGCGGTGGATGACGATGTCGCCGGTGTAGGAGTGGGCTTTGACCTCGACGGTCTCGGTGGTGCCGCCCGGCCCGTCGGACGGCGTGAGCGTGTTGCGCACGGAGCCGACCAGCGAGTTCAGCTCGAGCCACGCGGCGCTGCCCTCGCGGATGCCGACCTCGATCTCGCCGACGGCGGTCTCGAGGACGACCCGGTCGCGCACGACCTCGCCGAGCCGGATGTCGCCGGCGGCGGTCTTGGCGTGCACGCCGGCGTGGGCGAGGTCGACGAGGATGTCGCCGTTGGCGACGTTCACCCGCAGGTCGCCGGTCACTTCGCCGACGCGGGTCTCGCCGTTGGAGTTCTTCAGGACGGCGGTGCCGTCGATCTCGCGGATCCGCAGCTCGCCGGAGCCGGTGCCGACCTCGGCGTGCCCGGTGGCCCGCTCGACGGTGACGTTCCCGGTCGCCGTGTTCGCCTCGAGCCGGGCGGCTTCGCCGAGGTGGATGTCGCCGACGGAGGTCTTGAAGCGGCTGGGGCCGACTCGTCCGGTGACGCGGAAGTCACCCATCGCGGCGGTGCCGGCGATCTGCGAACCGGCCGGCAGCTCGACCGTGACGTGCAGGGCGCCGGCCCGGCCCCACAGCTTGGTGACGTACTTCGGGCCCTTGACCACCAGCTCGCCGCCGGCGAACTCGACGCGGGTCTTCGCGACGGCCTTGACGTCCTCGTCTTCGCCAGGGTCGGCCGGGGTCACCTCGACGGTCGTTTCCGCGCTGTCGCCGGCGACGATCCGGACGTCGGCGACGCTGACGTCGATCGTGGCGGTGATCGGCTCGGGGGTCGGGAAAACAGGCATGGCTGCGCCCTCCTGGGGTGCTCGAATGGCGTCTCCGCAGGTGGGAGACGTGAAGGGGAAGAGGGAGTTACTGGACCCAGCCGGTGTACTTCTCGCCGAAGGCCGTCCGGCGCTGGGTGGGGCGGTCGCGGCCGGTGCCCAGCGCGTTGTTCGCGGCCCGGACGAGCCAGGCGTTGATGGAGATCCGGTCCCGGCCGGCGGCTTCCTCGACGCGCTGCTTCAGCTGTTCGGGCAGCCGCAGGTTGATGCGCGCCACGGCGCCGTCGTCGGTCTCGGGCGGCGGCGGCGTCTCCGCCGGCGCCGGTTCGGGGGCCGTGGGCAGCGAGACGGCGAACTCGGCCTCGCGACGGCGGAGGCGTACCTCGACGGACCCGGGGGCGAGGTCGCGGGTGATCTCGTCGGCCGCGGTCGAAAGGGCGTCGAGCAGGGTGAGCCGGATCGCCGACTCGAGCGGCGCGGTGAGCCGCTCGGCGAGGGCGACGGCGTCTTCGCCCGCCGCTTCGGCGGCGACCGCGAGCTCCCGGCGGAGTTCGTCCACGAAGGGCGTCAGGTCCATGGCACGAATATGGCACCACGGTGGTGCCACGACAACCCTGAAATGGCACCCCTAGGGGTCGCCGATGATGCCATTCCGGCAGAAACCGCAGGTCAGTCCGGGTGCTGCGGGGAGGAGTGGGGCGTCAGGCCGGTTCGATGCGTTCCAGGAGCTCGTCGAGGAATCCGCAGGCCTCGGCGGCGGCGCGGTCCGGGTCGCGGCCGGCGATGGCGTCGGCGAGGCCCTCGTGGCCGATCTCGGGGACGTGGTTCGCGCCCGGCGCGATGCTGGCCGTCGTCGCGATGCTGGCCGCGATGACCTCCGTCAGCCCGCGGTAGAGCTCGGTCAGCAGCCGGTTGTGCCCGGCGGCGACCACGGCGCAGTGGAACTCGGCGTCCGTGCGGGCGAAGTCCTGCCAGCGGCCCGCGCGCAGGTCGGTCTCGCGGCGGGCGAGCAGGGCTCGCAACCCGGCGACCTCTTCGTCGGTCCGCTCGACGGCCGCGAGCCGCGCGCCTTCGACCTCCAGTGTGCGCCGGACCTGCAGGACTTCCCGCAGTTCCGAGCCGCAGAGCCGGCGGATCGCGCCGGAGACCTCGCTGGTGGCGCGCACGTAGGTGCCGTCGCCCTGCCGGACCTCCAGGAGCCCGGTGTGCGCGAGCGCGCGGACGGCCTCGCGGACGGTGTTGCGCCCGACGCCGAGCTGCTCGACGAGCTCGACCTCGGTCGGGATGCGTTCGCCGACCGGCCATTCGCCCTGCGTGACCGCGGTGCGCAACTGCTCGATGACCTGGTCGACGAGGCCTGCCCGGCGCGTGGTGGCCAGAGGCACAGGATTATCCCTTCATCCAATCATCCTACGTATGAGAGAGTAGCGGGCATGCGCGTCGAACACCGTGAACCCGAACTCGACGGCGCCGTGGAGCTGCGGACGCCGGGCGTGGTCGCCGCCGGGGCGTTGCTCGCGGTCGCGGTGGTGCTCACCGCCCTCAACCTGCGCCCGGCCATCACCGGCGTCGGGCCGATGCTCGCCGAAATGCGCCAGGACCTGGGCGCTTCCGTCGTCTGGGCGGGCGTGCTCACGACGTTGCCGACGCTCTGTTTCGCGGGTGCCGGGCTGGCCGCGCCGCTGCTCGCGCGCCGGGCCGGGATCGGCGTCGCCATCGCGATCGCGCTGGCCGCCCTCGCCGCCGGGCTCGTGCTGCGCGTGCTCGACGGACCGGTCGTGGTGCTCGGCGGGACGCTCGTCGCCACCGCCGGGATCGCCCTGATCAACGTGCTCATCCCGGTCGTCATCAAGGACTCCTTCCCGGCTCGCATCGGCGTGCTGACCGGCGTCTACACCGCCGCGCTGCAGGGTGGCGGCGCACTCGGGTCGGCGGTGACCCCGCGGCTCGGCGACACCCTCGGCGGCTGGCGCCCGGCGCTGGGCGGCTGGGCGGTGCTGGCCGTCGTCGCGCTGCTGGCGTGGATTCTCGCAGCCCGCGGCACCGGCCGGGCCCCGCGGCCCGCCGTCGGGGCCGAAGGCGGCCGGTCGCTGCTGCGCAACCGGCTCGCCTGGATCGTCACCGCCTTCTTCGGCCTGCAGGCGTTCTACGCCTACGCCGCGATGGGCTGGTTCCCGCAGGTGCTGATGGACGCGGGCGTGCCGCGCGACGACGCCGGGCTGCTGTTCGGCCTGGTTTCGCTGATCGCCGTGCCGATCAGCCTCGTCGTCGCGCCGATGGCGGCCCGGCAGCGCGGGCAGAGCCGGTGGATCGTCGGGCTGGGCGTGTTCGGCGTCGCCGGGACCCTCGGGCTGATGCTCGCGCCGTCGTGGTCGCCGCTGCTCTGGAGCATCCTCGTCGGGCTCGGGATGAGCACGTTCTCCCTGGCCCTGACCGTGATCGCGCTGCGCGCGCGCACCGGCGCCGACACCGCCCGGCTGTCCGGGATGGCGCAGGGCTTCGGCTACCTGTTCGCCGCGCTCGGGCCGTTCCTGTTCGGCCTGCTGCACGACCTCGCGGGCGGCTGGACGGTGCCGCTGGCCATGCTGCTCGGCCTGCTCGCCGTCCAGCTGACCTTCGGCGCCCTCGCCGGCCGCCACCGCTTCGTCTGAAAGCCGTGGACGGGAGCGGTTGTCAGTTGACGGTCAAGCGGGCTTGCAGGGCGGCGAGTTCGCGGTCGGACAGACCGTTGCCGAGCAGGAAGCCGGGCATCATCAAAGCCGTGATCGTCGAGGTCAGCGACGCTTTGATGGTGGTGTTCCCGGCCGCGAGGAGTTCGGTCACCACGGTGAGCTGGTCACGGAAGCCAAGTTCGGCATAACGCTGCTTCATCCGGTCGTAGGTCAGCAGGTAGTCGGCGATGATCTCCTCCGGCCCCGCTCCGGCCAGCGTGAGCAGGACCAGCGTCAGCAGCCCGGTTCGGTCCTTGCCGCCGACGCAGTGGAACACCACGCACCCGGGTGGGGCGTTGGCAATCGTGCGTACGGCGGAGATCACCAGCTCGGGGTGTTCGGCGAGCAACGCCGGATAGTGCAGCGGAGAGCCCAGGTTGTCGATCTTCGTCCATCGCTCGTAGAACGGTGTGCCGACCGGATCCAGCGGAGTGCACGCTGTGGTGATGTCCGCCGGCCGCGGCGCGTGGTCCGGCTCGCGCTCGTCGGGGTTTCGAAGGTCGACCACAGTGCGCACCCCGTACGCCCAAGCCGCCGCCCACCCCGCCTCGCTCAAGCGCGCCGGCGCCTCCATCCGGACCACCGCCCGCGGTTTGACCCGGCCCAGGCCGCCCAGGTCGCGAACGTTGACACACCCGTCCCAAGAAAGCTCTCTGCCGCCGGTCACAGCCACAAGACGCGTCACCCCGCCCCGGGTTGGCGCGCCGACCGGCCCGCGGTGGGTCAGTCCAGGGGCAGGCTCAGCAGCGCGTTCTCGATCAGCTCCGGCATCGCCGGGTGGATCCAGTACTGGCCGCGCGCCATGCTCCGCGCGTCGAGGCCGAAGCTCATCGCCTGGATGAGCGGCTGGATCACCGAGGACGCCTGCGGGCCGATGATGTGCGCGCCGAGCAGCTGGCCGGTCGCCGGGTCGGCCAGGAGCTTCGCGAAGCCCGTGGTGTCCTCCATCGCCCAGCCGTACGCGATGCCGGCGTAGTCCTGCTTCGAGACCACATAGGACACGCCGAGGTCGCGGGCCTTCTGCTCGGTGAGCCCGACCGACGCGACCTGCGGGTGGGTGAAGACCGCGTGCGGCACGAACCGGTGGTCGGCGGTGATCCGCTCGTCCGGGTGCAGGAGGTTGTGCTGCACCACGCGGGCTTCGTGGTTCGCGACGTGCTTGAGCTCGTGCGGCGACGACAGGTCGCCGAGGGCGTAGATACCTTCGACCGCGGTCTGCTGGTAGGCGTCGACCACGACGTGCCCACTGTCCATTGTGGTCACTCCGGTGGCGGCGACGTCGAGCAGGTCGGAGTTCGGCTTCCGGCCGGTGGCGATCAGCAGCACGTCCCCCTCGACGGTCTCGGCACCCTGCGGTCCCTCGAGGTCCAGCGCGACGCCGTTCTCGGTCCGGCGCGCCCGCACGGTCTTGCGGTCGAGGCGGACGTCGAACCGCTCGGCGGCCAGTTCGGTGAAGCGCGCGCTGACGTCCTCGTCTTCCGAGCGCAGCAGCCGTCCGGAGCGGTTGACGAGCGTGACCCGCACGCCGAAGGAGGCGAAGACGTGCGCGAACTCGGCCGCGATGTACCCGCCGCCGAGGATGACGATCCGCTCCGGCAGCTCGTCGAGCCGCATCACGGTGTCGGAGGTGTGGTACTCGACGCCGTCCAGGCCCGGGATGTCCGGGATGACCGGGCGCCCGCCCGCGGCGAGCACGAACTCGTCGGCGGTCAGCACCTCGTCGGGACGTCCGTCGCCGAAGCTGACGCGCAGCTCCTTGTGGCCGGTGAAGCGGCCCGTGCCCTCGTAGACGTCGACGTTCGCGTTGTCCTCGTGGCTGCGGCGGTACTCCGCGCCGCCCGCGGCGATCGGGTCGATCCGGCCGAAGACCCGGTCCCGGATGTCGCGCCAGCGCACGCCCTTCAGCTCTTCGTCGACGCCGTACTTGGAGCTGTGCGAAGGCGTGTACGCGACGTCGGCGGCGTACACGAACATCTTCGTCGGGATGCAGCCCACGTTGAGGCAGGTGCCGCCGAAAGTGCCCTTCTCCACGATCGCCGTCTTCTTGCCGGCGAAGTCCGGGCCGAGGATGGAGTTCCCCGATCCCGTCCCGACGATCACCAGGTCGTAGTGGGGCACTGCATCCTCCGCGGGTCCGGTTCCGGTCGTTCCACCCTAGCCAACCGCCTCGCACAGGTGAGTGTTCCCCGTTGTGCTTAACGTCGTCTTACGTGGTCAACGGCCGGTGGCGGTGAAGTGCATCCGGTCGACCGGGCGGCGCCAGTTCCCGCCCCAGCTCCACCCGATCGCGGCGAACGCGCGTACGGTCACGTCGCCGGCCAGGACCATGCCGGGCCGCCGACGCGAGCGGTCGACGTACGCCGACGCCAGCTCGGGAAGCACGAGGTCGCCCTGGGTGTAGGGGTTGCAGAACGGGTTGACGTCGACGGCGAGCCCGGAGGCGTGCGCCGACCAGGTCGTCTGCCCGCGCGCCGGCCGGCAGACGAACGCGCTGGTCGTGTTGCCGTCTCCGGTCGGGGGCGCGGTCAGCTCGGCCGGGCCGGTCACGCGCATCTCCTCGATGGGGAAGCGGGCGGCGAACAACTGCCCGAAAACCTTCGTGACGCTCGCCGCGGCGGAGGCGTTCACCAGCATTTCGCCGGTGTGCGCGCGGCCGTCGAAGCCCCGGAAGGACATCGTCAGGTAGCGGAGGTCGCCCGCCTTGACCGGGCAGGTGGGCTGCCAGGTGCTGCGCGCGAGGACGGCGGCGGGCACCGCGCTGATCGTCGAGGCGTACTCCTCGCCCGTCGGCGGCGGCAGGAGGTCTTTTGTCGGAAGTGCCCGATTCACCAGTTCGGGTGGCGTCGGCTCGACCTCGCCGAAGCCGTCGGGACGACGGGGGAGCGGCCGGGCCCCCACCGGCCAGGGGACGGCGGGCGTGCGCGGCACCGCGGCCGTGGTGCTCGCCGCGCTCGTCGCTGCGGCCGTGGTGCTCGCCGCGCTCGTCGCCGGCGCCGGTGCCGCTGGTGCGGGGCCCGGGGCCGGCGGCGGGGCCGGCGAGCACCCGCTGAGCGTGAGGACCAGCGCCGCCCACACCGCCGCTGTCCGCCGCATCCGGTCAGCTTGGCAGAAGCGGCCCCGGGCGGAGACCACCCGTTCCAGTGACACCGTTTTGGGCCCCCTCGGCTTAGGGTATTGAGCGCACGTCGTTCACGCACCGGAGTTGTCCGGGTGCCGAGTGCTTTGCTCCGTGCTGCGTCGAAAAGGGGAAGTCCCATGTCCGTGAAGTTCCGCCGATCCCTGCTGTTCGCGAGCGGCGCGCTCCTCGCGGTCGCCGCGTTCGCCGTCCCGGTGGTGGCCGGCACGGCGGCGGCGGACCCGGGCGCCGCCGGGTCGGGCAACCAGGCACGGATCGTCGGCGGCGAAAAGGCTTCCCTGGCCGACCACCCGTACGCGGTGTACCTGACCGACGCGGGCGGCAACCAGTTCTGCGGCGCGGTGATCGTCAGCTCCACGTCGGTGGCGACGGCGGCGCACTGCGCCAAGGCGGTGGCCAAGCAGGACATCCGCGTCGTGGCCGGCCGCGAGGACAAGCGCACCGGCGACGGCCAGGTCCTCGGCGTCTCGAAGGTCTGGGTCAGCCAGGGCTACACCGACCCGACGAAGGGCGGCGACGTCGCGGTGCTGACCGTCCGCGGCCAGTTCGGCTACCGGCCCGCGAAGCTGCCCGACAGCGGTGACGCGGGGCTGTACGCGAAGGGCACCCAGGCGACGGTGCTCGGCTGGGGCCGCATCGCCGACGGCGGCGCCCGGTCCGACTACCTGCGCAGCGCCCAGGTCCCGGTGGTCTCGGACAGCGAATGCCGGACGGATTACGACGTCTACGACCAGCGCACGATGGTGTGCGCGGGCTACGCCGAGGGCGGCGTCGACGCCTGCCAGGGCGACTCCGGCGGCCCGCTCGTGGTCGGGGACACGCTGATCGGCATCGTCTCCTTCGGCGACGGCTGCGCGAAGGCGAACAGGCCGGGCGTCTACACGCGCGTCTCGACGTACGCCGACGACATCGAGGCCCAGGCCAAGCCGCGCCTCCTCGGCTGAGCGTGCTAAGCAGGGGTATGCCGACCCTGCACGACGCCACCGGTCCCGAGCTGACCGCCGCCCAGCTGCACGACATCCTCCGCCTGCGCGTCGACGTGTTCGTCGTGGAGCAGAAGGCCGCGTACCCGGAACTCGACGGCCGTGACCTGCTCCCGGACACCCGTCACCTGTGGTTCGAAGAGGCCGGATCGGTCCTGGCGTACCTGCGCGTCCTGCTCGACCCGGGCGGCATCCGCCGCATCGGCCGCGTGGTGACGGCCGCCCACGCCCGCGGCACCGGCCTGGCGGCCCGCCTGATGGACGCGGCCCTGACTGTCCCGGGCGAGTACGTCCTGGACGCCCAGACGTACGTCCAGGGCTTCTACGCCCGCTACGGCTTCGTCGCGGAAGGCCCGGAGTACCTCGACGACGACGGAATCCCCCACATCAAGATGCGCCGCCGCCCGTGATCAGCGGGTCAACTCGCGTGATTGGAGGGTCGACACGCGTGATTGAAGGGTCGACACGGCAGGCACCCCCGGCCCACGCGTGTCGGCTGGGGAATCACGCGTGTCGGCTGGGGAATCACGCGTGTCGTCCGTTCCGGTACGGCTCAGGCGATCGCGCCGCGCGGGGCCGTCGCGGTGATCACCTTCACCGCGCGGTCCACGTCGGCCTCCGTGAGGTCGGCCCGCGCGGTCAGCCGCAGCCGGGAAATCCCGTCCGGCACCGACGGGGGCCGGAAGCACCCGACGCGGATCCCCTGCTCGGCACACGCCGCCGCCCAGGCCACCGCCGTCTCCGCGGACGGTGCCTGAACCGAGATCACGGCGGCGTCCGGCAGGCTCGCCTTCAGCCCGGCCGCCTTCAACGACATCGCCAGGTTGCCCGCGTTCTCGACGACCTTCCCCGCCAGTCCCGGCTCTTCCTTCAACGCGTGCAACGCGGCCAAAGCGGCAGCGGCACTCGCCGGCGCCAGAGCAGTGTCGAAGATGAAGCTCCGTGCCGTGTCCACCAGGTGCTTGATCACCCGGCGCGGCCCTACCACCGCGCCGCCCTGCGCGCCGAGGGACTTCGACAGCGTCAACGTCGTGACGACGTCGGGTGCGCCCGACAGCCCGGCGGCGTGCACCGCTCCGCGGCCCCCTTCGCCCAGGACGCCGAAGCCGTGCGCGTCGTCCACCAGCAGCGCCGCGCCGTGCGCACGGCAGATGCCGGCCAGCTCGCCGAGGGGTGCGAGGTCGCCGTCGACGGAGAACACCGAGTCGGTCACCACCAGGGCCCGCGGCTTGCGGCGGGTCTCCAGCGCGTGCTTGATCGCCGACGGCGTCGAGTGCGCGACCGCGGCGACGTCGGCCCGCGACAGCCGGCACCCCTCGATCAGCGACGCGTGGATGTACTTGTCGGTGACGATCGCGGACTCGGACCCCGACAGCGCCGTCACCGCACCGAGGTTCGCGGTGAAGCCGGAGGAGAACACGAGCGCCGCCTGCGCGCCGCAGAACCGGGCGAGCTCCAGCTCCAGTTCCGTGTGCAGCTCGGTCGATCCGGTGACCAGCCGGGAGCCCGTCGACCCGGCGCCCCAGCGCAATGCGGCGGCCGCGGCGGCGCCGGCGACGCGCTTGTCGCGGGCCAGCCCGAGGTAGTCGTTGCCGGCCAGGTCCAGCTCGTCGGCCCGCGCGGGCCGCGGCCGCAGCTGCCGCACGAGTCCCGCGTTCGCCCGCTTCTCCGCCTCGGCGTCGAGCCAGTCGAAAACCTCGTCGGGCGGGGGCGTCGGCGGCGTAGTCACGTCCCGCAGTCTCCCATCCGGCGCTCGAAGGTTCGCCAAGCGGGCCTGGAAACGCCGGAAGCCCCGGACCGAGTGGTCCGGGGCTTCCGAAAGAAGACGATCAGCTGTCGTAGCCGCGACGCGGGCCACGGCTCGGGCGGCCGTAGCCACCGCCGTTGCCCGAGCGGGGCTGACGGCCACGGCCGCCGAAGCCGCCGGGACGACCTTCGCGGTCGCCACCGCGGTAACCGCCGCGGTCGCCACCGTGTTCACGGTCGCCGTGGCCGCGCTCGCCGCCACGGCTGTAGCCGCCGCGCTCGCCGCCGCGGCTCGAGCCGCCGAAGCTGCCGCGGTCACCGCGGAAGCCACCGCCGCCACGACGCGGGCTCTCACGCCGCCGCTCGACCACCGGCTCGCCGCTGGGCTCGCGGGCGCCGGTGATGCGGGACAGCTCGGCGTCGCCCGGGCGGACCGTCGTCGACTCCGCGCGCACGCCGGCGCGGTCGGTCAGCCGGCGGACCATCCGGCGCTGGTCGTGCGTGGCCACCGTGACGACGACCCCGGACGCCCCGGCGCGCGCCGTGCGGCCCGCGCGGTGCAGGTAGTCCTTGTGGTCGGCCGCCGGGTCGACGTGCAGCACCAGCGAGATGTCGTCGACGTGGATGCCGCGCGCGGCGACGTCCGTGGCGACCAGCACCGGGGTGTGGCCTTCCTTGAAGTCGGCGAGGACGCGGTTGCGCTGCCCCTGCGTCTTGCCGCCGTGCAGCGCCGCCGCGTTGACGCCCTGCTCGCGCAGCCGCTCGGCGAGGCGGTCGACGTGGTGCTTGGTGCGCACGAACATGATCGTGCGGCCCTCGCGGGCGCCGATCTGCGTGATGACGTCCTGCTTGTCCTGGTGCGAGACCTGGAGCACGTGGTGGTCCATGGTCGTCACGCTGGCGGTCGACGGCGCGACCGAGTGCGTCACCGGGTCGGTCAGGTACTGCCTGACCAGGCGGTTGACGTCACCGTCGAGGGTCGCGGAGAACAGCAGCCGCTGACCCCCCGGCGGGGTGAGGTCCATGATCTCGCGGACCTGCGGCATGAAGCCCATGTCCGCCATCTGGTCGGCCTCGTCGAGGGCGATGAAGTTGCAGTCGCCCAGGTGCGCGGTGCCCTGCCGGACGTGGTCCGACAGCCGGCCCGGCGTGGCGATCAGCAGGTCGACGCCGCGGGACAGCGCGTCCGCCTGGCGGGCGAAGGCCATGCCGCCGACGGCCGTGCGGCACCACAGGCCGAGTGCCCTGGCCAGCGGGGTCAGCGAGTCGGCGACCTGCATGGCCAGCTCGCGGGTCGGGACGAGGATCAGCGCGCGGGGGCGCTTCGGGCGGGCCTTGCCGCCGTCGAGCCGGGCCAGCATGGCCAGGCCGAAGGCGAGCGTCTTGCCGGAACCGGTCTGGGCACGGCCCAGCACGTCGCGGCCGGCCAGCGCGTCCGGGATGGTGGCGGACTGGATCGGGAACGGGCTGTTGATGCCCGCGTCGGCCAGGGCACGGAGCAGCGGCTCCGGCAGGCCCAGCTCGGCGAAGGTCTTGGTGGCCACGAGCTCGACCGCGTCTTCGCGCAGCATGTCGCCGCCGGCCGGGCGGGTGCGCGGCTTGCGGTCGGGACGGCCCGCGTGCGCGGACGTCGAGGAAGGGCCGGAATTGAACGTGACGGTCACAAATGCCTCTCGGACGTGGTTCGTCGCAAGGGAGGCCCGGGCAGCCCGCGCGCAGGCAGGGCAAGATGGTGTGCGATGGGCGTTCACAGGGACGGACCCGGCACACCGTGTCATCGCTTGCCGACACTGCGCGCCGCTTGGGTTACGGATCACCGCGAGCCATTCGGTGGCTCTGGAGGCGACGGACACCAACTCATCCACGCCGCCGGTTGCGGTCTGTGCTTACTGTACCCGAACCGGAGCCGGTACTACTCATCGAGGTCACCGGTTGTGGGCGGCGTCGCAGTCGTGGTCCACACCACAGCCGCGACGCCGCCCCGGGATCAGGCCAGACCGGCCGCGGAGACGAGCTCGGCCAGCAGCTCTTCGGTCCGCGTGACGTGCTCGCCGAGGCCGCGGCCGTGGAACCAGCCGGCCAGGTTGCGCACGTCCCGCGCGAGGAACTCGGCGCCGCCGGGGTTGGCCACGACGTCGACGACCTGGGGCAGGTCGATCACCATCAGCCTGCCCCGGTGCACCAGCAAGTTGTACGCCGAGAGGTCGCCGTGCGCGAGCCCCTCGGAGGCGAGCAGCTCGAGCGCGGCGGTGGCCTGGAACCACAGGTCCGTCAGCTCGTCCGGGTCCGGGCGGACCTGGGCCAGCCGGGGTGCGGCGGTGCCGTCCTCCTCGCCGAGGAACTCGAGCAGCAGTTCCATGCCCTCCCGCTGCACCGGGTAGGGCACCGGCGCGCCGAGTGTCCACAGGCGACTCAGCGCGGCGAACTCCGCGACCGCCCACTGTTCGGCGATGAGGTTGCGGCCGAACGCGCTGCGGTGCGCCATCGCCCGCATCTCGCGGGACCGGCGCATCCGCCGCCCTTCGAGGTAGCCCGCGTCGCGGTGGAACAGCTTGTGCTCGTCGCTGCGGTAGCGCTTCGCCGCGAGCAACGCGCCCGGTGTGCCGGGCAGGGCGCGCCGCAGGAGGTGGACGTCGGCCTCCTTGCCGGTCTTCAGCACGCCGAGGTCGGTGTCGACCGCGGCGAGCTCGGTGACGACCCAGTCCGGCCGGGGCAGCGGGCCGTGCTCGGCGTCGTCCCACGTCGACCAGCGGTCGGCGCCCTCGGGCAGCTCGTTTTCCGTGTAGGCGTCGTCGCGCAGTTTCGCCAGGCGGACACGTTCGGCCTGGGTCAGCCGTCCGCTGCGGGTGGGTTCGGGCTCGTCGAACCGGCCGCGGCGCCGCGCCCGTGCCGGGCGGCGCGAAGGCTGGTCGTCGAACAGGTCGAAGTCTTCGAAGTCGTGCTGGCGCACTGGTGGGTTTCTCCTTGGTCAGGGATGCCCCACCGGGCGCGTGGTCAGCCTCGGGGGGCGGGTGGGTGAGGGCGCGAAAGGGCCCGGACAGTCATCACGACAGGCACCTCCCGTTCTCACGCACCGGCTCCCTGCCGGCTCGCGCCCAGGATGCCGGAACGGTCCGCCGCCGCGCAACCGGATTTCGCGGCGGCGTCACGAACGGTCCGTTCGTGACGTTTCCTTGAATTCGACCCCGCGTCGTGGTCACGATGAAAGGGCAGGCCGAACCCAGAGAGGCGGCGGATGAACAGTTACGACGTGGTGATCGTCGGCGGCGGGCACAACGGCCTGGTGGCGGCCGCGTACCTGGCGCGGGCGGGCCGGTCGGTGCTCGTCCTCGAACGGCGGGAAGAGACCGGTGGCGCCGCCGTCTCGTTCCGCGCGTTCGAGGGCGTGGACGTCCGGCTTTCGCGCTACTCGTACCTGGTCAGCCTGCTGCCGAAGAAGATCGTGGCCGACCTCGGCCTCGACGTGGAGCTGCGACGGCGCCGGATGTCGTCCTACACCCCGTCGGGCGGCCACGGGCTGCTCGTCGACAACGACGACGCCGTCCGGACGGCGTCGTCGTTCCGGGCGGTCACCGGGTCCACATCGGACTTCTCGGCCTGGCAGCGGTTCTACGAGCTGACCGGACGTGTCGCCGGGCGCGCGTTCGGGACGCTCACCGAACCACTGCTGTCCGAAGTGGACTTCCGCGAACGCGTCGGCGACGCCGAGGCGTGGTCCTTGCTGTTCGAACGGCCGATCGGCGAAGCGCTCACGTCGTGGTTCGGCCACGACACGGTGCGCGGCGTGGTGCTCACCGACGCGCTGATCGGCACGTTCGCCCCGGCGGACGGCGAGGACCTGCGGCAGAACCGGTGCCTGCTCTACCACGTGATCGGCAACGGCACCGGCGACTGGGACGTCCCGGTCGGCGGCATGGGCGCGGTCACCCGTTCGCTCGCGGCAGTGGCAGCCGCGGCGGGCGCGCGCCTGGAGACCGGTGCGGAGGTGCTCGCGATCGACCCGGACGGCGAGGTGCGCTATCGGCGTGACGACGCCGAACTCGTCGTCCGGGGCGGGCACGTGCTGGCGAACGTCGCGCCGGCGACGCTCGCGCGGCTGCTGGGCGAAGAACCGGCGGAACGTCCGGAAGGCGCACAGCTGAAGGTGAACATGGTGCTGACGCGGCTGCCGAGGCTGCGTGACCCGGACGTCGATCCGGCCGACGCGTTCGGAGGCACCTTCCACGTCAACGAAACGTTCACCCAGCTGGAAGCGGCGTACCGCGAGGCGGCGGCGGGCCGGATCCCCACGCTGCCGCCGTGCGAAATCTATTGCCACTCGTTGACGGATCCGTCGATCCTCGGCCCGGCCGAACGCTCGGCCGGCACGCACACGCTCACCCTGTTCGGCCTGCACATGCCGGCCCGCCTCTTCGAGGGGCGCAACGAAGAGGCCCGCGAAGCGGCGTTGCGCGCGACGCTGGCTTCGCTGAACAGCGTGCTGGCCGAGCCGATCGAGGACTGCCTGCTGACCGCGCCGGACGGCAGGCCCTGTGTGGAAGCCAAAACCCCGCTGGACCTGGAAGCCGAGCTGGGCCTTCCGGCGGGGCACATCTTCCACCGGGACCTGTCGTGGCCGTACGCGGAAGATCCGGCCCAGGCCGGCCGCTGGGGCGTCGAGACCGCTCATGAACGCATCCTGTTGTGCGGTGCGGGTGCTGCGAGAGGAGGTGGTGTCAGCGGCATCCCCGGTCACAACGCGGCAATGGCGGTCCTCGGCTCGGGGTGAACCGGGTCAGGCGTCGTGTTCGGTGCACAGACACGCGACGCCCGGCTCGATCCACTCCCGCCCGGCCCAGTCCGGGTGGCGCTCGACGAGCAGCGAGCGGACCTCGGCGGTGATTTCGTCCACGCCCATCGCCGAGTCCCGCCGCTGCCAGGTCTCGTCGCGCAGTTCCCGCAGGTAGGCACGGACGTCGGTGAGCACCGCCCCGTCACCGACCTCTCCGTGCCCGGGAACCACCACCCGGTGCCCGGCGGCGGCCAGCCGGTCCAGGACGGCCAGCCACCCCACGCCCGAGACGTCCACGTCGTGCGGCGGGAACCACGGGAAGATCGCGAACTGCCCGGTCTCGGCCAGGTCGCCGGTGAACAGGACGCCGGCGTCCGGTACCTCGACGACCTGGTCGCCCTGGGTGTGGCCGCGTCCGGTGGGGCGCAGCCGGACGGTCCGGCCGCCGAGGTCGAGGTCGTACCCGTCGTCGTAGACGAGGTCGGGTGCGGGGACGCGCACGCCCTCGAGGCGGCGGGCGATCACCTCGCCGAGGCCCCGGAACATCTCCAGGTAGCCCGGGCCCTTGGTGGCCAGGTCTTCGGCCTGGCCGCGGTTGGCCAGGTAGGTGGCCTCGCCGGCGAACACCTGCGCGCCGAACGCGTGCTCGGGGTGGAAGTGCGTCGTGGTCAGGTACAGGCGCCGGCCCTTCGCCACTTCGCGCGCGAAGGCGAGCACCTGCGCCGCGTTGGCGGTGCCGATGCCCGTGTCGACGACGAGGACGGCCTCGGTGCCGCCGACGACGCCGATGTTGGGCACCAGGTCGACGTGGTCGTTCGGGATCACCAGCAGGTCGGGGGCGATCTCCCGGGCGCCGGAGACGCGCACGGCGGGATCGGTCAGTTCGGTCATGGCCCCGATTCCACCCGCGCGCGGGTACGGCCGTCCAAGACCGGTTCGGTGGTGCCGATACCGGGCGAATATCGTCGCCGGTCATGGAGCTGCGCACGCTGCGGTACTTCGTCGCGGTCGCCGAAGAACGCCACTTCGGCCGGGCCGCCGCGCGGCTGCACATGAGCCAGCCGCCGCTGAGCCGGGCGATCAAGCAGCTGGAAACCGACGTCGGTGCCGTCCTGCTGCTGCGGTCGGCCGCCGGGGTCACGCTCACGCCGGCGGGGGAAGCGCTGCTGGCCGAGGCGCGGGCGCTGCTCGGGCAGGCCGACCGGGCCCGCGCGCGGGTGGCCACGGCCGCGGGCGCGCCGACCCTCACCGTCGGCATCCTCGGCGACAGCGCCGATCCGGGCGCGACCCGGCTCGCCGACACCTACCGGCGGCAGCACCCGGACGTCGAGGTCCGCGTCCGCGACACGGACCTGACCGACCCGACCTGCGGGCTGCGCGCCGGGCTGGTCGACGTCGCGCTGACCCGCGGGCCGTTCGACGAGACCGGCCTGACGGTGCGCGAGCTGCGCGCCGACCCGGTGGGCGCGGTGCTGCGCGCCGACGACCCGCTGGCCGGCCGTGGCCGGCTCGCGCTCGCCGACCTGGCCGGACGGCGCTGGTTCCGGTTCCCCGACGGCACCGACCCGGTCTGGCAGGCGTACTGGCACGGCGGCGAGCCGCGCGAAGGGCCGGTGGTCCGCGCGGTCCAGGAGTGCCTGCAGGCCGTGCTGTGGAACGGCACGGTCGGGCTGATGCCGCTCGGGCACCGGCCGCCAGGGGAGCTGGTCGTGGTGCCGCTCGCGGACATGGCGCCGAGTCCGGCGGTGGTCGCGTGGAAGACCGTCACGCCGCTGGTGCGCTCCTTCGCCCGGCTCGCGACGGCGGCCTACCGGGCCTGACCGTTCAGGCCGTGCGGTCGCGGGGCGACGGCAGGCGGAACAGGCCGTTGAGCCTGCGCAACGCCTCGCTGTCACCGGTGGCCGTGGCGGCGCCGGTCTTGATCGCCTTGGCCAGCGTCAGGGTCTGGCCGGTCACCTCCAGGAACGCCGCCTCGCCGATCGTGATGGTGGCGTCGGGGTGCTGGGCCGGTCCGTGGAGCGCCTCGATCGTCCCGTGGTCGACGCGGGCGTGGAACACCTCGTCGCCGATGCGGAACTCGTACACCGCGCGCAGGTCGCCGGCGGCCTCGGCGTCGAAGCAGGCCCGCAGGCCGAGCACGGCCCAGCCCGGGTGGAACGTCTCGGTCTCGCGGCGTTCGCCCATCGCCCACTTCAGGCCCCACCGCGCCAGCGCGAGGACGGCCGGGCCGAGCTCTTCGCCGGCTTCGGTGAGGGCGTAGGCCGGGGTGCGGGCGGGCGGTGGGAGCGTCACCTTGTGCGCCAGCCCGTCGCGTTCCAGGTGCTTGAGGCGGGCGGCCAGCAGTCCGGTGCCGAGGCCGCGGAGGCTGGCCTGCAGGTCGCCGAAGCGCTTGGGGCCGGTCAGCAGCTCGCGGACGAGCAGCAACGTCCAGCGTTCGCCGACGAGGTCGAGGGTGCGCGCGGTCGCGCAGTACTGGTTGTACGTCCGCTGGTCCACTTCTTCACTCTAGACTCCGGGCTTCCGCATCTTGAAGCAGAAGCCGGGCGAGCGACGCGGGATGGGTGACCATCACGTCGTGCGGCGCGTCCAGCGCGCGCGTCCGGTAGCCGACGGACTGGCCGAGCTCTTCGAACGCGTAGGTCTTCGGCCGGCACCAGAGGGCCGTGCCCGGAATCCGGTCGACAGCCCCGCTCAGGCGGGTGGTCTCGGTGAACGAGCGCCGGGACTGCGGGACCAGCCGAGGCGCCAGCCAGGCCACATCGCCGGGATCGGTGACGCCGTAGGCCGCCGGAGGCGGCGCGGGAATCGACGGGCCGTCGCCGGCGGCGGCGAGGAGGGCCCGCACGGTGGTCTCGGGCGCGAGGCCGAACAGGCTGCTGCCGTCGGGGCCCGCCCAGCCGTCCACGAGGACGACGTGGCCGACGGCGTCCGCCCGCGCGTCGGCCGCCTCGCGGACGACCAGGCCCGCGTAGCTGTGGCCGACCAGGACGACGTCGTCGTCGCGGACGGCGTCGAGCGCGGTGATGACGGTCTCGGCGTGGTCGTGGAGGCCGCCGGACACGCTGAGCTCCGGGGTCAGCGTGCGCGCCCCGGCGGCGTGCAGCAGCGGGACGATCCGGTCCCAGGCCCACGGGCCGTGCCAGGCGCCGTGGACGAGAACGAACGTGGTCATCGGGGTTCCTCCTCGCGCAGCAGGGGCAGGACGCCGGCGGCGAACTCCGCCAGGCCCGTGTCGTGGTCTTCGGTGGCCAGGCGGATCACCAGGTGACGCGCGCCGGCCGCGACGTAACCGGCCAGCCACTCGGCGGCTTGGCGAGCCGTGCCCGCGAACACGGCCTGGATCGACGCGACGGCTTCCAGCGGTGCGCCGTAGTAGCGCTCGATGCTCGTGCGCAGGCGGCGGCGGGCGGTTTCCGGATCCGTGTCCACGCACAGCGTGGCGTACAGGGCCGGCGTGACCGGCCGGACCGCTGTGCGGCCGAGTTCCCGCAGTTCGTCCGCGAACGTCACCGGCTCGGGCGGGTAGGGGAGCCAGCCGTCGGCGAGGCGGGCC